>NZ_CAXBKP010000027.1:0-101931 GCF_963976445.1 uncultured Gimesia sp.
GCCGTGCGGGTGGTTATTGTGGGGCCATTGTAGATGTGAACCGGTGGGATGTCGCGAGGCGGGTCGACACGTGGGTCGACCCCTACGTGGTCTGTGATTGTTCCGGATGTTTCACAGTGCATCCAGGTGGGAAATCTTGCGAATTTTGGCTAGATACATTAACATGTGTTGATGCGTGGTGCCGGTTTTGATATATTGACGAACGTAGATGTGTGGTTGTCTCCCCTATTGGCAATGATTGCTACCGGCGATGATTGCTGGCTTCGCATCTATCCCGCCGCACTCACCTGGGAAAGGAGCAGGAATGTCTCAACGCACTGCAGAATTTTGCGATGGCATCTCACGACGGTCCGTTGTGAAAGCGGGTTTGACCGGCTTGATGGGGCTCTCTCTCCCCGACATTCTTCGCTTGAAGGCAGACGCTGCGGAACGGGGACGTTCGAAGCAGGATACGGCTGTCATCTTTCTGGAACTAGCGGGGGGGCCGTCACAGCATGAAACTTATGACCCCAAGCCGAATGCCCCTTCTGAGTATCGGGGGCCGCTCAGTCCTATTCGCACCGCTGTCCCGGGAGTGCAGTTCAGCGAGTTCATGCAAGAGCAGGCGCGGGTGCTGGATAAAATGGCCATCATCCGTTCGATTCATCACGATTCCGGCAGCCATGGTACGAGCAGCCATTTGACCCAAACCGGTTATTACCTGCGTGATCGCCAGAACAGGGAAAACGAGATGCCGAGTATTGGATGTATTACGTCCAAAGTACGCGGCAGCAACGCAGAGGGAATTCCGGCGTATGTCTCTTTGCCACGCGATATGCGTTTTGGTCGTGCCGCCTGGTTGGGTAAAGGGTACAATTCTTTCATCACCGCGCGCGATGCGGATGCCAAAAACTTTACGGTTCCCAACCTCACACTATTACGCGGTCTGACGGCAGAGCGGATGCAGGACCGTAAGGCTTTGCTGAAGGGCTTCGATGCCTCTCGCAAAATTATTGACAACAACGGTGTCGGCGAGGCCATTGATCAATACACCAAAGAAGCCTTCGAGATGGTGTCTGGTGACGCTGCACGCAATGCGTTTGATCTCTCACAGGAAGATGAGAAAACACGCGACCGTTATGGAAGGACCTCTTTTGGCCAGAACATTTTGCTCGCACGCCGGTTGGTGGAACATGGTGTAACCGTGGCTTCCGTGCGCGTGACCGGCCCCAGCTGGGACGATCATCGCGATCTGGTGAAGCGCATGCGGGAAAAGGGCATTCCTTACGACCGTGCGTTTGCGGCACTCGTGGAAGACCTGCATGAGCGGGGACTCGACAAAAAAGTGATGGTGGTTGCCATGGGCGAATTTGGTCGGACGCCGAAATTCAATAAGACAGCCGGTCGCGACCATTGGGGGCGTGTGATGAGTGTTGCTTTAGCGGGCGGCGGAATCAAAACCGGTCAGGTGATCGGCGCTTCCGATGATCAAGGGGGCACGCCGACAGACGCCCCTTATCGTCCCGAAAATGTGCTGGCGATGCTGTATCGTCATCTGGGCATCGATCCTGCCACAACGTTCCTGGATCATAGCGGCAGGCCGCGTTATATTCTCGAACGCCGGGAATTGATTACCGAATTGATCTGAAACGTGGTGTCATTCACGTCGGTCCGATTTCTGAGGCGATAATCATTTCCGCGCAATGGTTTTCCTTCTCGTTTGCTTTTCTGAATGGTCTGCTTTTTCTGGCGGATCGCAGGCGAAAGACTAGCTTCTGCCCTGGTTCGTAACTAAACTGGGATGATCAGTAAAATTTACACCCGGATGCTCTTCGCCCTTTTTTACGGATTACGCTCGAACAATGAAACATCTTTCCCACCTCGTTGCAGACTCCCCCCTGAAATCCGCTTGCTGGATTGCTTTTCTGTGCCTGTCATTCTTCGTCACCAACTTTGCCAGCGCAGCGCCGCTGGTTTATGAAGGTACTGAGGGAGTTGGTAAGGGAAAACATATTGTTTTTCTGGCAGGCGATCATGAATACCGTTCTGAAGAATCGTTGCCGGCACTGGCACGGATTCTGGCAAAGCATCACGGCTTCAAGTGCACCGTGCTGTTTAATATTGATCCGAAAACGGGCGAAATTGTGGCGGGCAACTCAAACATGCCGGGCATCGAAGCGCTCAAAACGGCGGACCTGGCGGTGGTCTTTCTGCGGTTCCAGAATTTCCCCAAAGAACAGATGCAGCATTTCGATGACTACCTCAAACGGGGGGGGCCGGTGGTCGGAATGCGGACTTCGACACATGCATTCAATATGCCTGCGACGGCCCCCTTCTCCGAATATTCGTACAACAGTAAAGACAAGGACTACGAGCTCGGCTTTGGTCATCAGGTGCTGGGGCAAACATGGGTGGGTCACTACGGAAGAAATCATCAGCAGAGTACACGCATTAAAGTGATCGATGACAAAAAGGCGCACCCGATTTTGCGTGGGGTAAAAGATATCTGGGTACAGGCAGGCGGTTATGTTGGCAAGCCTACCGATGGTGAAGTATTGACGATGGCGCAGCCTTTGAACGGTATGAAGCAGGATTCTCCCGCCGATGATACGAAGCCGCCGATGCCTTCGGAATGGACGCGGACGTATCAATCGAAATCGGGTAAGACGGGCCGCGTATTTACGACGCTCTACGGAACGCCTGAAGATATCTTGAATGAAGGCTACCGTCGGATGCTGGTCAACGCGTGTTTCTGGGCGCTGGGAATGGAAGATGCAATCAAAGCGGACGCCAACGTGGCCTTCGTAGGGCCTTTCAAACCCAATACATTTGGCAATGCGACTTACGCACGCGGTATCAAACCGGAAATGTATGCCGGGTACAAAAGTCAGATTCCCGCCAATAACAATACGAAAATTCCGGAAGCAAAACACAAGGGGCATCATCATTCCCCCAAGAAAAAGAATAAGCCTAAAGGAAAACAGACAAAGAAACCGGCGACCGCTTCACTCGTGACAGGTAAGCCTGCACAGTTTGTGCGGATCGAACTTCCAGGCAATAAACGTATCCTCACGCTGGCGGAAGTCGAAGTGATCAGCGGTGGGAAAAATATCGCGAAGAACGGCAAGGCCACACAGTCAAGCACAATGGGTTCCGGAGTCGCCGCCAAGGCATTGGATGGCAATAAAAGCTCTGACTGGGGTAAAGGTGGGCAGACCCATACTGCCAATGCGGGATCAAAAAATCCGTGGTGGGAAGTCGATCTCGGTCGGGCCGTTGATGTGGAAAAGATTGGTGTCTGGAATCGTAACGGATTCGAGGGCCGTCTGGAAAATTTCACGCTGACGCTGTTGGATGCGAATCGTAAAGAGGTGTTTCGGCTCACGAAAGTGGCCGCTCCCTTTGCTATGGAGATTGATGTCAAGAACGGTGGAAAGCAGGAATACCTGACTTTCAACGGAAAACCCGGCGTCCCTTATAAGTCGACTTCAAAGTCAGTCGGTTCGAAGTCATCCAGTCAGGCCGCGGACCCGACACTTGTCGACGTGCCCGCCAACTATCGTGATCCGATGCCGTTTGCCTTTCATAAGGGCGATGTCGTTGCCATTCTTGGTAATGGACTGCCGGATCGGATGCAGCATGATGGATGGCTGGAAACGCTGCTGCAGAGTGAGCTGCAAGATAAGCAGGTACGTATTCGTAATTTGAGTGCGAGCGGCGATCGTCCCGATTCGTTCCCGCGCAGCAAGGGCGCCGCTACGGTGACCGAGGTTCTGCGGCATGTGAAGGCGGACGTCGTCTTTGCGTTCTTCGGCTATAACGAATCATTTCAAGGCGTGAAGAAGGCAGGCGAGCATCAAAGAAAGCTCGTGGACTTCGTCAAAAAGACCCGTGGTTCCAAGGCGAACGGAAAATCGTTCCCGCGGATTGTATTGTTCAGTCCCATCGCGCATGAAGACACCGGAAGTAAAAACGTGCCTGATGGCAAGGCACACAACATTCAGCTCGCGGCCTACACCAAGGCAACGGCAGCCGCTGCAAGAGAGGCGGGAGTGGCGTTTGTTGACCTGTTCCACCCTTCTCTGCAGATGTTCAAGGAGTCGAGCACGCCTTTGACAATCAACGGGGTGCATCTGAACGAGGAAGGTAACAAACAGCTGGCCGAAGTGATCTCATCAGCTCTGTTTGGTCATCAGGTGACCGCGTCGCACACGATGGAGCCCCTGCGGTCGGCTGTATTGGATAAGGCTTATAAGTGGAATAACCGCTATCGCGCTCGTGATGGCAATGATGTCTGGGGCGGCCGGTCTATTCTCAAGTTCACGAACGATCAGACCAACGCCGTTGTTTTGCAGCACGAGCTGTCGATGTTGGATGTGATGACGATGAATCGCGATTCCCGTGTCTGGGCAGTCGCCAAAGGTCAGGACATCAAAGTCGACGACAGCAATGTGCCACAGCCGGTGAAGGTGATCTCGAATGTTGGTGGAGGCAGCAAGAGTTCCAACGCAGTAAAAGAAGGGAACCTCAAATATATCAGTGGTGAGGATGGCATCAAGCATATGGCTGTCGCTGATGGATTTGAGATCAGCCTGTTTGCTGATGAAAAACAGTTTCCCGAACTGGTCAACCCAGTGCAAATGCAGTTCGATACCAAAGGCCGCCTGTGGGCCGCTGTTTGGCCGACTTATCCCAAGTGGGAACCGCTGAAAGAGATGGACGATGCGTTGATCATTTTGCATGATGATAACAATGATGGCAAAGCGGATCGCGTGACCGAGTTTGCTCGAATCCAGAATCCACTGGGTTTTGAGTTTTGGAATGGCGGCGTCCTGGTCGCTTCCGCGCCGGAAATCGTGTTCTTGAAAGATACCGATGGCGATGACGTGGCCGATGTCCGCACCGTTCTGTTGCAAGGCCTCGATTCTTCTGACACTCACCACGCAGCGAACAATTTGATCTATGGTCCTGATGGTGCAATTTACTGGCAGAGCGGCGTCTTTATGATGCATAACCACGAGCACCCATGGGGGCCTTCTCTGCAGGCCGCTGAATCGGCCATGTATCGCTTTGATCCGCGGCGGTTCACCATTTCGATGCATGCGGTCAATTCTCCGAACCCACACGGTATCGCGTTTGACTCTTGGGGTTATCAATACGCGACCGATGGTACTGGCGGCCGCGCGTATCAGGTTCGTCCGGAAAAGTCCGGGTTCAAAATGCACGAGCTATTGAAGAAAGAAGTGCGGCCTGTGACGGCCAGCGAAGTGATCAGCAGTGCTCACTTCCCTGAATCAATGCAAGGCGACTTCCTGATTTGTAACGTGATTGGCTTTCTGGGCATCAAACATTATGACCTGGTGCGTGACGGTGAAAAGGGTACCGTGTGGGGTGAGCCTGCGGGTGACGATCTAACGGTTACGCGGCTCAACGCTGACGGCTCCAAATCGGATGACAAATCGACAGGTCTGATGATGAGTGGAGACAAGAATTTCCGCCCTGCGGATGCGATATTTGCTCCCGATGGCTCGCTGTATTTCTGCGACTGGCACAACGTGATCATCGGCCATATGCAGCATAATGTTCGCGATCCTAACCGCGACCATAAGCATGGCCGCGTTTACAGAATGACTGCCAAGGGACGTCCACTACAAAAACCGGTTGCCATTGACGGCCAGCCGATTGCTGCATTGCTCGACAATCTGAAATCGCCCATCGATGGTATTCGCCACCGCACTCGCATCGAATTGAGTGAACGCGATTCAGAAGCAGTGATCGCGGCCACGAAGGAGTGGGTCAAGCAATTTGATCCGAATAAAAAAGAAGATGCACACCACTTACTCGAAGCGCTCTGGTTGCATCAGCAACACGATGATCGGAATCTTGAATTACTGGGTCTACTGTTGAAGTCTCCCGAGCCACACGCTCGCATTGCCGCGAACACGGTGAAGCATTTGTGGTTCAACGTCGAAAGTACCATGCGTGGCGGCGTGATCGCGGAATCGGAAGAAGCTGCGACACAAAAGTCCGGCATTCTCAGTGATACGCCTGAACTTACCACGATTCGCATCGGAACTGTCCGCGAACGCATGAGATACGACGTGACGAAACTCACCGTGAAGCCTGGTAAGAAGGTGAAGCTCACGTTTGCCAATCCGGATTATATGCCTCACAACATGATGCTGGTTAATCCCGGGAAAGCCGATGAAGTTGGTCTGGCGGCGATTGCTTTGGGAGCCAGCGGTTTTTCGGTCGGTTTTGTTCCCGAGAGCAAAGAAATTCTCTGGGCCAGCAAGCTCGTCGATCATGGTCAGGAACAGGTCATCGAGTTCGTCGCTCCGACAAAAGAGGGTGCGTACCCATACATCTGCTCTTTTCCCGGCCACCACATGCTGATGCGGGGAACGATGTACGTGACCCACGATCTCGAGGAGTTTCTCATTAAAAACCCGGAACAGGTAACTAAGGTTACACAGTGGAAACTGGCTGATCTGGAAAAAGACGTGAAACGTGTGGGACAACATCGGAATTTTTCGAGAGGGAAAGAACTCTTCACGAAACTTGCCTGTGCCCAGTGCCACAAAATGGATAAGAACAGTGTGACCCTCGGCAAGAATCTCTCCATCGGTCCGAATCTTGACGAAGTTCTGAAGAAGCATAAGCACGACGCCAAAGCAATCTTGGCAGAGATTCTTGAGCCCTCCCGCAAGATAGAGGAAAAGTACAGAACGGTACTGCTCCTGTTGGAAGATGGACGGAGTCTTAACGGGAATATTGTCTCTGAAGATAAGACATCATTAGTACTTGTAACGGGGCCGCCACAAGTGAAAGAGCAGAAGGTTCTGAAGAGTTCTATCGAATTTCAACGTTCCTCTCCCGTCTCCATCATGCCGGCCAACTTGCTGAATACGTTGGACAAAGAACAGATTCTTGATCTGCTCGCGTATGTGCTCTCAGGTGGAAATGCAAAAGACGCTGCATTCCATCATCACCATTAGAGATGGTCAGCGGTTTCTGTATTCAGGTCGAGTTGGACGCGGATACCGGCGGGTCGCCTCCTACGTTTATATTCGTCATACGTGGTGAAACGTAGGGGCTGACCTATGTGTCAGCCCGTGGGGTTGGGGTGTTTGTGATGTGGCGTGCGGATGGAGTGCGTGGTTCCGTTGTGCGTGTGAACCGGTGGGAATGTCGCAAGGCGGGTCGACACATGGGTCGACCCCTACGAATTTATATGGCAAGGTCGTTATACAAATGTAGGGGCTGACCCATGTGTCAGCCCGCGATCGCGGTGGATGCGTTGGTTTACAGATCGAGTTGAAATCTGATGCCGGCGACGAGGGCGTCGGGGAAGATTCCTGAGGGGCTGTTGATGTATTGGAGGTCGGGTTGGATGGTCAGGGTGGAATTGATTTTTGCTTTATAAAACAGTTCGACCATGAACTCCTCGCCGGTGCCCCCATCGTTGAGTTCGACCCAGCCGATGCCTGCGCCGGTGATGTCTTCGTCGCGGCCGCGGATCAGACCCTTGTAGGTGAAACCGGCTAAAATGTCTTTCACGATCACGGGAAAGGGGGAGTTGCCGGTACTATCGATGGGGAAGTGTTGTGCGAAGACGGAGAGTCCCTGTGGAGCGTTTTCGGTACTATTGGCTTCACGAAACAGAAGTTGCTCGAATTGGAAGTAGTATCCAAACGCGCGGGGAATGGTTCCTGTGGGGACCACGCCTGGAGATTCGTAGGCCATTCCGAGTGTGATGATGCCGGGTAACTGACTGCCGCGGGTTGAGTAACGGTATTCGAGTTCACCGATGAAGAGGGCCGAATCGTTTCGGGAGAAAACGTCATCTTCTTCACTGTGGTAGGCGTCCCAGACGCCGACCTTGAAACTGAGAGATGGGGAGAGGTCGGTCAGCAGGATTGCCGCCGGACTGGGAGACGGGAAGGAAGGGAGACCGGCTGAGGGTGACAAGCCGAACGCGGAGTTGATGAAATCACTGGCGGAATCCATGGTGACGAATTCCGAGCTCAGGTCCTGTTTACCAAGGCGCATGGTGATTCTGTTTTCGAACAGACCAAATTCCCACCAGAGTTCGCTGATCTGAGTGATGTTGTTGAGAGAATCGATGCTGCTGATGATCTGTGTTGCACCGACGTTCTGTTCCAGGCCCCGACCATGGGTATTTTGAAAGAGTAGATTGATACGGCCCGGGATAGGGAGCTGCATTTTTTCGAAATCAAAGTCGAGCGAAAGATCGAGCAGTCCTTCGTACTGTGTCGAATTTCTGGTGCCGATGCCGCCGTGTGCGTTTGTGAAGACTTCGCCGTAGTAGACGGGGGTCGCGGTGAATCCATTGTCGGTCTTCAGCCAGGGACTTAGCAGCCGCGTGTCTGATTCGTCTGCCATCGGTTCGACGAGCGGGAGTTGGTCTGGGGTGAAGTCATCTGGTGTGAATTCGTATGGCGGCAAATCCTGAGACGTATTATTCGTCGATGGGTCCCCTGCTTTCTCTCCCACGAACTCCTGACCGGTCGCCTGATGCACCGGGAACGCTGTGAGTAGGAACAGGATGGGGAGCATATCCTTAAGCCGCACAATCACGCTCCCCATTTGCGCTAAACTTCCGATGCTGAAATTAAAATACCGATGCCACTTATATATCTTCGGCAGATTTGACGCGGCGTATCCAGTCTGGATGAATAGGTAGACTGAGGGGAGATTGACGGCGGTGTTTTTGAGTGACCGTTGAGGGGGGGAATGAGTGGGACGTCGCGCGGCGGGTCGACACATGGGTCGACCCCTACGAGGTATTATGGCAAGGTTGTGATCATAAATGTAGGGGCTGACCCATGTGTCAGCCTGTGGGGTTGGGGTATGATTTTGGATCACTGTTTGCGCAAGCGCGTTTGATTGCTGGTTATGAATTGAATTATTTCTCTGTCAATTTCTTGCTCGCTGCGCTCGGCCCGAATTGCATTCGGGCCCACCCAATTTGTGTTGGCTTGACTGCCATGTTCTGCTGGTTTGTGTGGTTCCATTGTGAGGGTGACGTTGTGGATCGTCGCGCGGCGGGTCGACACATGGGTCGACCCCTACGAGGATGATGTTTGTCGGCGCGGACCCTATTTGGTGAGGTGTTTTCGTAGGAAGGTTTCGACGAGTTGCATGTGTTCGGCATCGAAGAACTCAGGGCCGCCGTGTGCGGCGCCGTGGATGACTTCGAAGGTGACGTCTCGCTTGTGCTGTTTGTATTTGCCGTGGAGTTCGTGCGACTGGTTAATGGGGACCTGCGGGTCCTGATCGCCGTGGATGAGTAACAGCGGTGGAGCTTGATCATCGACGTGAAAGACCGGGCTGGCCAGTTTTGCGAGAGCCGGTTCACGCTCTGGTCGATCGCCGAGCAGTAGTTGCAACGCGGGAACGCGGACGCTCAAGCCGTGCGGCGTCGATTGGGGGAGAATGGTCATGAAATTGGTGGGCCCAAAATAATCGACGATGGCATCGATCCGCGAGGATTCCTGATCGAAGTCGCCGAGCGTTCCTTCGAGTTGTGCGTTGCCGTTGGTTACTCCCATGAGTGCGACGAGATGCCCGCCGGCGGAGGAACCGAGGATGCCGATTTTGTCGGCGTGGTAGCCGTACTTCTTCGCCGAGCCGCGCAGGAAGCGAATAGCGGCTTTGATGTCGTGGATCTGTGCCGGAAATTTGGCGACCGGTGAGAGCCGATATTCGACACTGGCAACAGCGAAGCCGTTTTGTACAAGTTCGATGAGCGGCATGTTGTCTTTGGATCCAGCGCGCCAGGCACCGCCGTGAATCCAGACGAGCAGCGGCGGGTTTTTGACGCCTTGTGGCAGATAAAGATCGAGGAGCAGACGCTGCTGATCGGTGGTGGCGTATTCAATATCGTTGATCCGCTGAATAGAATCGGCGGCGATGAGGTTTGTGGGAATAAGCATGATTAACGGCAACCACCAGTGATAGTTCATCGGTGTTTCTTTCGGTGTTGGGGAAACGTATTCATTTGTGGTTTATTGTAATATTGTGTCGAAGGGAATGACAGTTTCTTTAGAGGAAAAGTAGGGGCTGACCCATGTGTCAGCCGGTTGGGTTGATGTGTTTGATTTGTGACGTACGGATGGTTTTGCGTGGTTCCGTTGTGGGTGTGTCCCGATAGAAGGTCGCGAGGCGGGTCGATACATGGGTCGACCCCTACCGTAGGTAACATTGTAGGGGCGCCTGCCCTACTTGTTTGGTTAGAGAGTTGAGAGGACTCGCGAGCTGTTATATATCGGGGAAAACCTGGAAGAGGTAGATCAGCAGGAGGATGCCGCGACTGGTCCAGGCGATGGTGCGGAACCAGTTAGAGATGACCAGCCCACGGATGTGTCGGGCAGAAAAACGTGAGGCGAGGACGTGGTGCCGGGGGACCTGAAGCAGGGCTGTTGAAATCCAGACGACAAACAGCAAGCCCACACCGGACCAGGTAAAAGCGGGCCCCATGCCGGGGGGAGGCCAGTAGTCGATGGCAACGGTTGTGGCTGCTTCCGTCAACATCATGGGGCCTACGGCAAACGTGGTTCTGAGTTGATGCGCTTGCTGATAGCGTTAGCGTGTGAACTGCGGTTGGCCGACGAAGGCGAACAGAGGGTAATGTACGATTTGGACGAACCAGATCAATCCCACCATGTAGAAAGTGGAAATCAGCTGGAGCAGGAACAGGGTTTTCAAGATGTCAGATGCTCCCGGTACATGGCTCGGAAATCGCGTGCTATTTGGATTCCTTTTTTTGTGAATTCAGATCTTCGGGTTGTGCTAAACGAATCAGAATTTCATTGCGTCTGAAAGGGCCTGGAGTCCAGGGGGGATCGTAGCCGGCTGCTTCCATAGTGCCTTTATGATTCAGACCTTTTTCTTTGATCCATGCGCGTAATTTCTGCTCAGATTTCGCTGTGGTTTTTTTATTTAAACGTCCGTTAAAGCGATAGACGGCAAAACGTCCCCCTTTGCGTTTTTGAATACGGACATTGTCGCCCGTCGGTTCCGGTATGCCTTCTGCTGTGTTTTTTTGAGGGATCACAAACGCCATTTTACCACTGGCATTCTCTGTTTCGGGATCCATGAATACCGGCGTTGTCATGGAGACTTTTTGTTCCTGCTGATTTGCACCTTGAATATAACGGAACAGTTTCATAAAGCGTTTGTCTTTGTTCGCGGGCTGTGCTTTGCTGTCTGTCATCACCAGCATCAGATCGGGGTAGTCACGGATTTCAAAAGGGCTCGCAGATTCAACAACAGTATACGCGGCTGATTCGTAAGCACTTCTGGCGGTCAGCTTCCAGCCAAAGAATAACAATACCAGGAGGATTGCTGTCAGACCAAAATAGATCATGCGTTTCTTCTTCCTGTTGGGCCTGTTTTTAAGCACTTGTGGCGCTGCATTGTTCACTGTCTGTTCTGAGCCGCTGTCCTGAAAATTCATGCTACAGCTTACTTTCTGAGTCTGAAAATAAATAAGAAGCGGTTTATTGACTACAAGAAGACCCTCATGCTGACTATAGAGACTGTAGTCGCGAAATGTTGATTGAAAAGTGTATTTCCGAATGAATGCTGTTTTCTGAATGATTTTCTATAAGAAGGGAGAGGCCGATGCCGAAAGCTGAGACTGACCAGACAGTTATGATCGTGAGTGGACCACTCCAGACGGAACGACTTGCGGAGGGAAGCCGCCGGTTACTACGGGCTTTGGTCGTGAATGTTCGCGGTAAAGAGATTGTGATTCCGGCCCATTTCATTGCGGACTCCCATTCTCTGCCTCGCTTGAGTCAGTTTATGACTGACTGTTCCCGGGTTGATCTGGCGGGAGTGATTCATGATCGATTATATGCGACCGGTCAATTTACCCGCTGTGAAACAGATACGATCTGGCGGTTAGTGGCCCGGTCGGGTTCGAGCCGCGCGAATTGGTTACAGGCTTGGTTGGGGTGGTTTCTGATTCGGCTGGGAGCCCGGTTTGCCTGGGATCGGGCGCAGAAACAAAATCGCTTGTTGTGAATTTGTCCTCGGTTTTTCCTGGGGCGCAAGCGTGGGCAGGCTGTAACTGGAACCATTGCTATGGTGATACAACATGGCATCTCGCAAGGCGGGGCGACACATGGGTCGCCCCCTACGTGGTATTATGGCAAGGATGTCATGATAAAGGTAGGGGCTGACCCATGTGTCAGCCCGCAGGGTTGCCGTATTTTCGTTGTGCGGTGCGAATGTTTTTGTAGTGTCATTGCGAGTGTGAACCAGTAGATCGTCGCAAGGCGGGTCGATACATGAGTCGACCCCTACGCGGGGATTAGTGTTGAGTAATGATGGCGTGGTTGGGGGCGAGGTGGAGTTGGTTTGCTTTGATGACGGGATTTGGTTCGGAGGACAAAAGAAGTGTGCCTGTCAGCGGGACGGCGATGAGCTTTGGGTCGGTGTTTGCATCGGTGTTTGCCGGGGGCGTCAGGCGGGCAGTGATGGTCGTGGTGCTGGTTTTGTGTTGGTAGTGTAAGGTGAAGAGATTTTGATCCCGGCTGAAATCGGTTTTCAGGTTGGCTGGAGAGAGCCAGCCGGTCTGGAGACCTTGCTTGCGCAATTGGAGTAGCTGACGGTACCACTCATGCATGTCGTGGTCGCGGTGGGTGGCGTTGTTCCATTTGGCGTGGTAGAAGGCATCGGCATTTGAGGGGAGATATGCGTCCTGCCAGATGTGCGGTGGGTAGTTTCCTTTGCGGCCGATGTCGACGGCTTCGCGGAGTTGATGGTCTTCGAAATCAACAAAGAATGGGAACGGGGCGTCGGTCGCGCATTCTTCGCCCATAAAAATCAGCGGGATGCCGGGATAGAGCAGGACGAGTGCGGCGGCCGCTTTCTGGAACTCTTTGGAGGTCAGATGATGAATCCGTTTGCCGTGGGGATGATTGCCGACGCTGTCGTGGGTCTGCAGCGCAATGACCAGTGAGGCAAGGTGGCTGTTGGATTGATCTTCTGTCTGATACGCGGCGCGTTGTTGCGGTGTGACGCGGACTGATTCATGTCCGGCGTAGACATAGCCATGCTGCAGACTGTCGGCGAGATCCTGGATACCTTCGTATTTACGATGTGTGAGATGGACGTCGGGAAGTGCGTGTGAGTAGATCGAATACATCAGGCAGTCACACCAGATGGCGTCGTAAGCGCCCCTGCTCTGGTCTGCGGTCAGCATGTCGTGATTATAGACGTTGGATTCGGCGATCAGGTGGAGGGGCCAGTTTGTGGTCGCGTCGTGCTTTGTGACGGCTTGGCGGATTTGATCGAGAATCGTGAGCGGGCTGTCGTCATACATGCAGTGGACGGCGTCGAGTCGTAAGCCATCGAGATGGAATTCCTCGAGCCAGTAGATTGCGTTGTCGGTGATGAACTGACGGACGTGTGCGGCATCGGGCCCATCGTAGTTGATGGCTTCGCCCCAGGGGGTGTGGTGGTTATCAGAAAAATAGGCACCGAATTCAGAGAGGTAGTTCCCTTCCGGTCCCAGATGGTTGTAAACGACATCGAGCAACACGGCGAGGCCGGCGGCATGACAGGCGTCGACGAAGGCTTTGAAGTCATCCACGGTGCCATACGTATTGCGGACGGCGAACAGGTTAACGCCGTCATAACCCCAGTTCCAGTGTCCCGGTGACTGGGCGACGGGCATGAGTTCGACGGCGGTGACGCCGAGGTCGAGCAGATCGGGGATGCGTTCAATGGCGGCGCGGAAGGTGCCGTCTTCAGTGAAAGTGCCGAGATGGAGTTCGTAGATTATCAAGTCGCGTTTTGGGATGCCTTGCCAACTTTGATCGGTCCAGGCAAAGTCGCGGTGGTCGAGGATCTGCGAAGGGCCGTGAACGCCCTGTGGTTGATAGTGCGAGGCCGGATCAGGACGGGAGACGCTGTTATCCAGGCGATATTGATAGTAGACGCCAGGTCGGGCGTTCCGGGCTGTGCCGGAAAAGTAGCCGTTTTCGTCGCGGTTCAAGTTGTGTTCGGTTGTGGTGTCGCCGTCTTGGATTTCGACTGTGACGGTTTTACGTTGGGGAGCCCAGACGCGAAAATGGGTTTCGTTGGCTGTGACGGAAGTGGCGCCAAGGCGTTCGATGGTGGTTTCAGATGATTCCGCGAGACCGAACCAGCGACAGCCTTCGAGGACACCGCTGGTCGCGGAATCGTGTGCGAGGTAGAGTCTGTTTTTCCAGCCGGATTCGTGATGCAGCTGATACACGCGCTGGGCGAGCGTACGATCGGCATTACCGACTAAGATGGTGCGGTAACCGGCGGTGAGTGCGGCGAGATCGTTGCCGGAATCACCGGAAAAGACGATGTCTTCTGCGTTCAGGGTATATGCGGCAATCCACCACTCCAGCGCGTGTGCCTTAGAGACGGTGGCAGGTAAGAGATCAATCAGGCCGTCGCCGTTAAACGGATCGATGCTGTGAATGATGGAATAAGGTGCGTCTGTCTGGTCGAGATCGGCTTGGATGTGGTCGACCAGCTTGTCGAGTTGTGTTGCGTCGGCGTAGAAACTGAGTTTGAAGGGGCCCTGCTTTGCTTCTTCCTGCAGACGCAAGCCTGGAGTGGATTGCAGCCGTTCGCGGAGGGACGCGATGGGCATGGGGGCAATGATCTGATTTTGATAGTCCTGATAGGCTGTGACGGGGGTGAATGTTCCTGAGTACTGGCGTTTGAAGATCGAGGTGCCGACATCACAGATGATCCACTCTGGTTCGGGTAGTTGGAATTCGGTGATCGCTTGAATAACCGATTCGAAGTGGCGGCCGGTGACGAAGATCAGGGAGATGTCGTGGGCGGCGAACTGGCTGGTGAGTGTTTGCAGAGCGGACCGGTTTTGTGAGTTGCCTTCAAGAGGAATAAAGGTGCCGTCGAGGTCCGTGGCCAGGACATGCCCGCGAGAGGTGACAGCTGGTATGTTCGGTTTCTTAGTTGGCATCAGATCGTTCCGTCGGTTAGACGCGATTCAGCCAGAGGATCTGGTAGGGCGCGAGCACCAGCTTCTCTGAAGTCGCGTAGGTTTTATCGTCGATCATATCCTGGAAAAATCTTCCGAGTCCGGCGGTGCGAAGTTTATTGCCTTCAATTTCCTGCTGTTCTTCGGAAAAGTTGGCGAGCACGATTAAACGATGTCCGTCATGTAAGCGGACATAGCCGAGAATATGTTCGTTTGCCGTCGCGATAAGCTCCATGTCCTGGCCGGCGAGTGCGGGTAAGGATTTTCTTAAGGCGATCAATTTTTGGGTCGATCGATAAATCTGTTTGCGGATCGAGCCGTTTTCGGTGCCGATATGGTCGTCGAGTTCTTCGAGGAATTCCCATTGCATTTTGGGGCGATGAATCCAGCGCGAATCGCCGGCTTTGGCGGGGTCTTTGACAAAATCGTAGTCATTGAGCATGCCCCATTCTTCCCCGAGATACAGGAGCGGAATGCCGCCGATGCTAAGTGAAACGCCATGCAGCAGGAGCATACGGCGGATGGCGATTTTTTTCTTTTCGTCATCGTCTTCTTCGATGGCCTGTTCCAGGCCGGCGAGGGATGCCATCGTTCCAGAGATGCGCATGTCGCCTGTTTCGTGGTTTTCCTGAAAGGGAACGCCGCGCGCGAACGAGTCGGGGAATTGTCCAGTATAGAAATCATTGAGAAAGTTTCGATGATCATAGGCATTGATGCCGATGGCTTCAGCGTCGGCATTGTCGAAAGTCCAGCCGATGTCGTCGTGGCAACGCAGATAGTTAACCCAGGATGTATTCGAGGGCAGTTTATAGCGGTGTTTGAGTGTTTGTGTCAGCAGGTTTACTTTGCGGGTGGCCAGCGATTCCCAGAGCAGCGCCATGAGTGTGGGGTTGTACGAGATCTGGCATTCATCTTCGCTGATATATTTGACGACCTCGTCGGGGTGGACGATGGCTTCGGACTTGAACAAGAGACCTGGCGCGGCGATGCGTGCCAGCCGGTTGAAGGCCTGGATGAGTATGTGTGCTTCCGGTAAATTTTCGCAGGTTGTGCCCATCTGTTTCCAGATAAAGGCGACGGCATCGAGACGCAGGATATCAATGCCGGTATTCGCGATGAAAAACATTTCCTCGAGCATGGCACGGAAGACGGCGGGGTTGGTGTAATTCAGATCCCATTGGAAGCTGTTGAAAGTGGTCCAGACCCATTGCTGCATGCCGTCGTGCCAGGTGAAGTTGCCGCGGCGGATAGTGGGAAAAATTTCGCGGAGCGTGCGTTCGTATTTTTCGGGCTCTGTCCGATCGGGATAAATATAATAGAAATCCTGGTACTCACGATTTCCGGCTTGCGCGCGTTGGGCCCATTCATGGTCATCGGAGGTATGGTTGAAGACAAAGTCGAGGACCAGTGAAATGCCGGCTTCGCGGAGGTCGGCGGCCAGCAGACGCAGGTCGTCGATTGTGCCAAGCCTGGGGTCTACCGAGCGGTAGGTGCTGATGGCATATCCCCCGTCATTATTCCCGGGACGGACGGCGAACAGCGGCATAAAGTGCAGATAGGTGAGGCCGAGGTCTTTGAAGTAACCGACATTCTCGCGGAGTTTGTTTAAATTATCCCCGAACAGATCGACATACAAAGCGCCTCCGGAGATCTTTTCCGACTGAAACCAGTTGGGTTCGTTGATGCGGTGATGATCGAGTTTACAGAGGTCTTTGGGACGTTCGGCCCAGGCCCGCGCAGCTGTGAGCAGAATTTGTTCGATGTGATAGAAGAAGTCGTACCGGGTGTGATACAGACGAAAGAGTAGCGCAAACAGAGGACGCCAATGTTCCTGCAGTCTTAATTCGAATTCGTGTCGTTTGCCATCGCTGATTTGGCTGGCTTGCCAGACTGCTTCGAGCTGCGGTTGCAAGCGTTGCAGTGTCAGATCTGCTTTGGAGTCAATCTCATCCTGCGCCGTGCTCATTCGATCCGATCATTGGGAATAGTTATCTTGTCTAAAAAATTGTAGTATTTGATGCCTTCGAGAATGCCTGCTGCATGAGAGGCCTTCGCGAAATAGACGCGGGGACGATTTCGGAGCCGTTCCAGCTCTTCACTATGATTGCCAACAACAACGCCCAGAGTCCGTCCCAGCAGCATGCCGGCATCGTTTCCGGAGTCGCCTGAGACGAGGACATGTTCCGGAGCGAAGCCCCATTTCCAGAGAACATGTCGCATGGAAAGGTCACTTCCGCCCCGCACTGGAATGATATCAAGATACATGCCAAGCGACATAATAACCTTAGCACGTAAACCGGCTTCCCGGAGTGTTTTTTTGATGGCGGTGATGCTGGGACTGAGGTTGGTATCGACTTCGTAACTGATTTTGAATTCTGACTGATGATCCTCTTCCTGGATGAATAATCCGGGAAGCGGATCGAGTACTTCTCTGATCTCTTCCGGCTTCCAGGCATAGCCGATTGACTTGCGCCAACTGAAGTCGGGGGTAAGGTGCTCGCCGTAGTGTAATTGTGTTCCAGCGTCAGTGTCAATCAGGTCCGGCTGCGGAAGCCCCAGTTCCTTAATCAAGGCCATAGCGCTGTCCAGACGTCGTCCTGTTGCGATACCAAAACCGATATGTTCATTTTCACGAATTTGTTCGATGAATTCCTGTAGTGCTTCATCATCCCCGGTCAGTGTATTGTCCAGATCTGTGATAATCAACCGATCGAAATCGGGGAGTCGCCGCAAGGTCGATTTATCAGCAAGAACGGGGGCCGGGGAATGTTTGAGGATGTCATCCAGATCACGCAGATAACGATTGGCATGATTATTCCAGGAATAGTATTCGCGTGTGCCTTTGATGCCGTTTGCTGACCAGTCGGTCCATTGCTCCGGTTCTGTGAGAACGCGGAGCAGCGCATGTTCGATGACTGATTGGTCTAACGGGTCAACGAGCAGTCCGTTTTGACAGTTAGAGATGATATCCCGCGGTCCTCCATCATTAGTGGCGACAATGGGTAGTCCGGTGGCGCCAGCTTCCAACAGGGTTAGGCCGAAAGGTTCCGTGAGTGCAGGGTTGATGAAAACCCCCTTTGTTGATGTCGCGAGCCGATACAGTTCGGGGACGTCATCTGGTTGGTGAGTTTTCGGGTAGGCGATTTTCCCATAAAGATTGTACTTATCGATCTGGTACAGAACATTTTCGATGATCGAACGTTGTGCCTTCGGTAATTCGCGCAGATCATCACGGGCACCCATGACTATGACCAGATTGGCGATTTCTTGCAATTGCTCGCTTTCGCCATAAACGCGGACCAGCATTTCCAGATTTTTACGTTCGTCGGGGCGTGCCACCGTAAGGATCATGGGTTTATCGGGTTCACGTAAGAAATGTCCCAGGTCGTCGGCAATTTTGGGCAGTTTCCAGTTTTTATCTGCTGGCGAAAATAAGTTTAAATCGACGCCGGGAGGAATGACTTCCATCCGCGAGGGTTCGTAATGGTCGTACAATTCGTATTGCTGTTCTACTTCCTGAAATGTGCTGGTGACGACCATCGATGCGGTTTCCAGAGCGAGCTCTTCGGCTTCGATGCGGGGCGTAAATTTGTATTTGTTCTCGAGCGCTTCGATATCAGTTTTACCAAGCGAGAGGCGTTGCCGTTTGACACGTCCAAGCGAGTGGCCGGTAAAGACGTAGGGGATGTGGAGCAAACGCGCCAGTTGTGCACCGGCAGCTCCCGCGTCAGCATAGTGGCCGTGAATGATGTCGGGTAAACCGGTTCGCTTGAAGTGCTGCAGGGTCTGGTCGACGAATAATTCGATATAAGGCCACAATGATTCTTTCCGCAGATAACGTTTCGGGCCGAAGGGAATTCTGACAATCTTGGCGTTTTCGGATATTTGTTCTTCGACTTGCGCATAATCATCGTCGATTTTGGGATCGATAATCTGTCTGGTGAGCAATTCGACTTCACGAACGTGCGCATGAGCGGCCAGTTCGCGTGCGAGTTCCAGCACGTATTTGACCTGGCCTCCCGTATCGGCATCGCGGCCTAATTCGGAGTCGTGCGCACGAATCAAACCATGCAGACTGATTAACGTGATTTTCAGGTCATCCGGTTTTTTGGCCGGAAACGCTGCGGATTTTGTTTTGGTCGCTGAGGGTGACTTCCGTTTGGTTGACTGATTTAAAGCATTACGGGGCATTTTCTTCATCCTGTTCCTTTAAGCTCTTTGAAAGAGGCACTTTCCGGCATCCGGGGAAAATGAAATTGCTGTGAGACTCCGTTCTGCACGGAGGGCGGTGCAAAATTCGGTAAAGCTTGGCTCGCTTTGATGCGCATGAATCTGCGAAAAGCATTGGATGGCGTGACGCGGATGTAGTCCGGCCGCTGAGCGATCACCGTGATCAATGAGAGACCACTGACTGTATCGCTTCTCCGCGCGATGTTGTTTACTGGCGTGTAAAACTGTCTCATCCTGCTTTAATCGTACCTGATTCATGATACTTTTATAAGGAGCAAACATCGTGCCGAACAAAAACAGTGGGGTTTACGTGTTTATTTCTACACCGTGAGGAGATTCCAGTATGAATGGAAGAGTAGCCTGCCGCAGAGCAAAAATCCCGTTTTCCCGTTTTCTGCCTGACTTTCCAACAGGCACATTGTATTTCGTGGGGTGTGAAATTAGAGTAATTAGTAAGGAAGGTTACTGAATCTTCTCGTTGGTACTAATTCACACCTTTGACAGTAAGAGGAATGGTTTATGGATACGACAGTCAGTTTAAAAAAGTGTCTCTGTTCGTTTCTGGTTCTTGTATTTGCGGGGACTTCCCTGTTGTCCGCAGGCGAGAAGAAAGCGGACTCCAAACTGAATCAGCCACCGGAAGGTTTTATTGCTTTGTTTAATGGAAAAGATCTGTCTGGCTGGATCGGGATGAATTACCATCAAGTCAAAGGCAAAAGTCCAATGGCCGTCAAGAAGATGCCTGCTGCGGAACGCGAAGCACTTCTGAAAAAGAACTGGGAAGATGTTTTGGCGCATTGGTCTGTTGATAAAGGTGAGTTGGTCAACGATGGTAAAGGCGTTTACCTGACGACGGCAGAAGACTTTGGCGATTTTGAATTAGTACTCGATTACAAAACCGTTGCGAAAGCCGATAGCGGCATTTATCTGCGTGGTGTGCCTCAGGTACAGATCTGGGACACAACGAAAGAAGGCGGCAAGTGGGATCGCAAAGCGAATCTTGGTTCCGGCGGGTTATTTAACAACAAGGGTGAAGGCAAATACCCACTGGTCCATGCCGACAAACCGTTTGGTGAATGGAACAATTTCCGGATTATCATGAAAGGGGAAAAGGTTACTGTTTATATGAATGGCAAATTGGTAGTGGACAACAAAAAGATGGATAACTATTATGAGAAAGATCAACCCATCTACGAGTCCGGCCCGATTCAGTTACAGACACACGGCGGCGAAATTCGCTTTAAGAATGTCTTTCTGAAAAAGTTATAAACAACTGAGTTCTGATGACCGCGTTCATTCTGCGAATCAGGCAGAATGAGCGTCCGTCAGAATTGAGAATGAACATTGCACTGTCAAGGAGGAGCTTACGCATGGTTGCATTTCATCACCGATGGTTCCTGCTGGGAATACTGTTACTGGCTGGTTGCACGAAGACAACTCCGGTAGATGAGATTTCGGTACAAGCCAGCGGCGTCTCGCTGAATGATGCTGTAGCACCCGATCTTTCTGATGGCTGGCCTGGCTGGCGTGGTCCTCAACAAAATGGCCATGCCGTCGGCCAGGAACTGCCGACGGAGTGGAGTGAAACAGAGAATGTGCTCTGGCGGACCAAAGTTCCCGGTCGCGGTCATAGCTCGCCTGTGGTGGTGAATGATCTGGTCTTATTGGCGACGGCCGACGACCAGAACCAGAAGCAGACCGTGATGGCCTTTGACCGCAAAGACGGTAGTCAACGCTGGGAAACAGTGGTGCATGAAGGTGGATTTCCGTCGTCTGGGGAATTGCACAAAAAAGGGACGAATGCAAACGGGACCCTGCTATGTGATGGAGAACACATTTATGCTGCCTTTCTGAATTCGGGAAAGATCATTGCGACCGCCTTCGATTTAGACGGCAAGCAGTTGTGGCAGCAGGAGCTGGGAGCCTTTAATTCGAAATTCGGTTACGCCCCTTCTCCCCTGCTCTATAAGTCGTTTGTGATTATCGCCGCCGATAATCGAGGCGGCGGTTATATTGCTGCTTTGGACCGAGACTCAGGTAAGATTGCCTGGCGGATCTCACGGCCTGCGGTTAGCACGTATTCCAGTCCGTTAGTGGCGGAAGTCGGGGGCCGTGATCAATTGCTGATCAGCGGTTGTGATCAGGTTGCCAGTTACGATCCCGCGACGGGGAAAAAAAACTGGAGCACTCCCTGTCTGGCAGAAGCGACGTGTGGCACGATTGTCACAACGGATGACAAAATCTTTGCCAGCGGCGGCTATCCCAAACGGCAAACGGTGGGTCTGTCAGCCGACGGCAAACTGCTCTGGTCAGACAAAACCAAAATCTATGAGCCTTCAATGCTAGTTGAGGGAGAACAGCTTTACGGGATCACGGACGACGGCATTGCTTACTGCTGGTCAACCGAGACGGGCGACGTGCTTTGGAAACAGCGCCTGCGTGGTTCGTTCAGCGGTTCGCCGATTCTCTGTAACGAGCTGATTTATATCTCGAATCTGTCGGGAGAGACATTCGTGTTTAAGGCGAAACCGGATGGTTATGAGGAAGTCTCAGTCAATCAACTGGGGGCTGACTGCTATGCGAGTCCGGCAGCCGTCGATGGACAACTCTTTTTGAGAGTGGGGACGCAGTCAGGCGGACAACGCCAGGAAGAGCTAGTCTGTATCGGTAAACCAGACACAACAAAAGTATCTGAGTGAGAACGAATTATCTTTTATTTCGTTCGTTTGCCGCTGAGTTCTCGTTTCCATTTGAGTTTTTTCTCGATGGCCGCAATCATCATGCCGGCAATGTCTTTCCCTGTGGCGCCTTCGATGCCTTCCAGACCGGGGGACGAGTTGACTTCGAGCAGAAGCGGTCCGTTTTTGGAGCGAATAATGTCAACGCCGGCGATCATCAACCCGAGGGCTCTGGTGGCTTTAACGGCGAGTTTGCGTTCCGTAGGGGTGATTTTGACGATAGATGCCGTGCCACCCTGATGAATGTTCGCGCGGAATTCGCCGGGGGCGGCTTCACGTTGGATCGAGGCAACGACTTTGCCGTCAATCACAAAACAGCGCAGGTCTTTTCCGTCTGCTTCTTTGACAAACTCCTGAACCAGCAGATTCGCGCGGAGTGCTTTGAAGGCGTTGATCACACTCTCGGCCGCTTTTCTGGTTTCTGCCAAAACGACCCCGCGACCCTGTGAGCCTTCCAGCAGTTTGACGATGAGGGGCGCGCCGCCGACCATTTCGATCAGGTCATTCGTATCCATCGGCGAGTTAGCAAATCCCGTGGTCGGAATGTTAATGCCACTTTTTAGCATTAATTGCAGCGAATACAATTTGTCTCGGGATTGTGTGATCGCCGTTGAGCTATTGACTGTCAGCACATTCATACTTTCAAATTGACGCGCCAGAGCACAGCCGTAGTAAGTGATGCTGGGACGGATGCGGGTGATGACCGCGTCCAGGTCGTCGAGTGTCTTGCCTCCCCGGTAATGTGCTTCCGGTTCGACGGCATCGAGTTTCATATAACATTGTTTGATATCGAGAAACGCCATCTCATGGCCACGCTCTTCACCGGCTTCTAGAATGCGTTGATTGCTGTAAAGCTCCTGGTTACTGGCGAGCAACGCAATTTTGAGTCCGCTCCGGGTTTGTTCTCGTTTGCCATAATGCTTGTCGAGCGTGTCGCTGGAGACCTGCCCCATGCAGAAGCTGATAGAGGGATCGACCAACATGCGACCACTCATGGCTTCGCGGCCTAAAAGCATGCGGAAGCCCATTGAATCCCGATTGGCCAGCGTGAGTTCAATTTCCCAGGCGACAGTGCCCATCTTCAGAGTAGCCAGAACGACGTAACGCGTTTCCGAGATCCCGCTTGAGCTTTTGACAACCCGCTTATCGACGATAGGACGTTCGCAGCGCACCACAACGCGCCGGTTATTTTGAAGCGGGTGGACTTCAAAACTAACCCAGGTTTCCCCCTGTCGTCTGAACTTCTGAACGTTGAAGGCATGGATGGAGGATGTTTTGGCACCAGAGTCTACGCGTGCTTTCATCGCAGGAATTCCCAAGTCGGGAAAGGCACACCATTCTTCACTGCCAACAATCAGTTTGGGATCATTATCTTTCATCGGTTATGTTGTCTTTCCTGATTCTTGAATGGGACGTTGTGCGCTTTGGGTCGCTTTCAGTGGCGAAGTCTCGCCCGCAAAATCTCTGATTCAGACCCATTTAAGGTCTACTTAGTAAAGTGGTAGACGTAAAACTGTTCGTCTCGCTTCCAGCCAGCCGACTGATACAAGGCTTGTGCCGTCTCGTTAGTGATTTCTGTTGCAAGTGAGAGCCAAACCGCATTCGTGGTTCTGGCATATTCGATGGCTGCCGTGAGTAGTTGAGTCCCAATGCCTTTTCGACGCCCCTCGGGTCTGACGAACAGATCATTCAAGATGAATGTTCTAGCGAGCGAAACTGAGGAAAAGCTGGGGTATAGTTGCGCGAATCCAATGGGCGTATTGGATTCCGAGGCGAGGAACATGACCGATTCCCCATGAGTAAAGCGTGCGATGAGAAATTCTCGGGCTGCATCAAGATCACTGGTGCGTCCGTAAAACTGGCGGTAACTGTCAAACAGAGGTACGAGAACGTCCATGTCGGCGAGAACGGCTTGTTTGACGGTGATCTGGTTCATAGTTTAGACAGAAATTATGTAGGGGGAATGATTTTGAAAACGAAAGCGTAAAGTAGTGTTTGGTTTGATGCTTGTCCACGACCTGAGCGAAAGTATTTCCCAGTTTCATTTGATCGACGATTGCCACCAGTTGTTCAAATTCATCGGAAATTAATTATCGAAATAATTGTGCTAATGCAATGAAATTGTATTTACATAAATAGTGCATGTGCTAGGATCGGATCATCAGAGCGAAGTGAGTTACGGTCTTGTTCAGGGTGATGTGCCATCGCGATTGCCACTGTTTTTGATTTATTTATCTGTTGGTTATTTATCTGGGAGATGGAGGAGTGATGAATCGAAAACGCGGATTTACTTTAATTGAACTATTGGTGGTGATCGCCATTATTGCGATTTTACTCGCACTATTATTACCGGCGGTGCAGATGGCACGTGAAGCGGCAAGACGGGTGCAATGTAAAAATCATCTGAAGCAGTTGGGCCTGGCTTTGCACAATTATCACGAAACCCATTCCCAACTCCCTTTGATGGCTTCTGATTCACTATATGGTTATTCGCCTTCCGCACAGCTGCTTCCCTACTTGGATCAGGCTAATTTGCAGAATCTGATTGATTTTCGGGAACCGTTGCTGTCGGGACCTGCCTGGGCAGCGACGATTAATCCGTCTCTGGAAGTGGTGGCCCGCCAGTCATTGCCGGTTTTTCTCTGCCCCAGTGATGCAGGAAACGTGTTTTACACAGACGACAACGGAACGGTCTGGGCTGGTTCGAATTATATGGTCAACGGTGGTTCCGGTCTGGATACGAATTATTGTTCCTCTGAAAATGATGGTTTGTTCTGGCGGGGTTCATCGACCCAATTTCGTGATATTACCGATGGTACGACGAATACGATATTTATGGCGGAAACCCTATTTGGTGATCGAGGGCCGGACACGACGCTGTTACTGAATGCCGATCGGCAGATGAAACGTGTGAGTGGCGGCGGGCCCTGCTCTGTCTCTGCGGATGATCTGGTCGCTCGATCGGCAACAAGATATGAAGGACGCCGTGCAGGGGCCTGGATTCGAACGTTGGGCTACAGCACTCTGGTACACGGTTACTTTCCTCCTAATTCTTCGGAACCGGATGTTTCCCATCATGGCGAGGTGATTTCCGGGGCACGGAGCCTGCACGCTGGCGGTGTTAACGCGCTGCTGTGTGATGGCAGCGTACGGTTTGTCGGAGAGAATATCGATTTGTCGACATTACGGAATCTGTTCAATCGGGCGGATGGCGCTGTGATTGGCGAATTTTAAGTTCTGTTTGATTGTAAAACGGGATTCTCCCGAACGTATGGGAGAATCCGAAGTAAGACGGGAGCGTGTTTTTAAATGTCGGTTTGGAGTCTCAAAGTCTGGTTACGCGGGGGAATCTCGTTCTCGATGTTCTGGTGCCTGGCAAGTATCTTCGGTTGTGCTCCCGAGAGTGGGGAACAACCGGAGCTTGTCGAATTGAGCTACCCAGAGACATTTACCGCCACGGGCATCAACTGGAGACGAGAGCAGAAGCTGGGGCCCTCAGACAGCCGATTATTGACCCGTTATTTCAGGGGCAATCCGAGTTTGGCGGACAGCCCTGCGTTCCAGGGACGCCCTGCCGTTTATCACGGAACGCAAAACCGCCGCCGGTTTTATTGGATCCAGGGAACTGTCGCGCAGTGTGTCTGGGTCTGTGTGCAATACGACCGTAGACGCTTCCAATTTCTGGAAGGAACAGGCACACCCTGGCGAGACAAATTGAAGTAAGGGTTCTGCATTCGTTGTAGAAGCCGCTGTATTCATTCATTTTTTTCAATTGAGGAGATGACGAGATGGGATTATTGCGCCTCTATAACGCGAGATTGTGTTTTCTGCTGGCTCTGGGATTGATGGGACCGATGCCGTTGATCGTGCGAGCTGAGGCAAAGGTGCCTGCAAAATCGCAGCAGCACAAGCAGTCGGGAGTTTCTAAACCGACATCCAAAAAACGGACCGTCTGCCGTCTGTTTTATCAGGACCGTGCCACGCAAACGGTGAAATGGGCCGATGTACGTAAGGGGAAGACGCTTACTCTCGAGTCGCCGGCGGTGCTTGATGCGTTTCCGAAACTGGATGCGGAATCGCAGAATCTGGTGCAGATGGAGCAGAGTCTGGAGACATTAATGGTAGGAGTGCGTGATCAGGAAGGAGGACAGAACCAGAGTGGCTGGGTCTTTTTCGATTCCGGTGTGAAAGCAGAGTCGCATGGCAATCATTCGCACTGGTACTACAAAAAACAGCCGAAAGTGATCGAGTCGCGACTGGATACGGCACAGGGGAACCCCGCTCATCTGTATTGTTATCAAGGGGTATTCTATCTGGCCAATGATCGCAATTCGGGTTATACGCGTCTGGATCCTCAGCTGTATCGGAATGATCCGCAGGCAAAAGTCAGGACCGGTTTTCATCGAGGCGGGGGAAATCATATTACGCTGGCGGTGGCTGCAGGGATAACCGGATACTCAACGTGGATTGATGGTGGCGGACCTCAGAAAGGGATGGTCGACGTGA
Source organism: uncultured Gimesia sp. (assembly GCF_963976445.1). Lineage (GTDB taxonomy): Bacteria > Planctomycetota > Planctomycetia > Planctomycetales > Planctomycetaceae > Gimesia. The sequence goes on from NZ_CAXBKP010000027.1 coordinate 26,473, forward strand.
CACGGATTCTCCCTGAAGGGAATGAGCAGGTTGCGTATTCGTTCGCATTGCCTACCGGTGCCATTCACGGGGCGACTGTCTGTGAGGGGAAAGTGTTTTTTGCACCAGCAGACGGGATCTGCTGGTGTGAAGCTGACCTGAATCCCCTGCCCGGTTCGCAGTCCAAAGTAAAGGTTCAATATCTTTCACTCGGCGAGGATGCCGAGACAAAGAAGCCGGAGAGAACGGGGGCGTTTGTGACTCAGCGACACTTTGTCTGTTTTGTCTCCGGAAAAGGTGCCTCGGCCCGGCTGTGTCTATTGAACGCCAAGCTGGATGAGCCTGCTCTGACTTCTGTTCCGTTGAAAATGGACGAAGGGAACTCTCCCGCAGGTCTGGAAGTGATCAAAACGGCATGGGGCAAGCGACTGGCATTTGTGTTTCATAATCATCCCCAGGAATTGGATCAAACGGAGTATTTGAGTCTGATTGACCTGGACCCTAATGCGGATCTCGATTTTCAGGATGCCAAGCTGCTGAAACAGGTCAAGGTAGGACCGAGTAAAGTGGAGGGACACTACGGGCATCATGCGATCACCTTTGATCAAGCGGGCCGCTATGCTTTCTGGACAGAACCGGGGACGGGGATGATTCAAGCATTGTCTCTAAAGAGTTTGGAGCCTGTTGGATCATTTTTGGTGTCTGGCGTGCCGACAAAGGTAATTGTTGTGGGGCAGCAGGACCGACGTGACTGAATGAGCAGCGAACCTTTTATTTCATCTCACATCAACAGCAGCAGATCGGGTATTCTATAGGGTCGTGCAGCGATATGTTGTGCGGTCCTTTTATTAATTGATCGCAGTTGTTTTAGGGGTTTATGGAGATGTCGAAACTTTTTTGTCGAAGGGCGTCAGCAAGTCAAGAGAATGCGACAGTCGAAAGGCTTTGGTACTGGTGTGAAACGTTACTATGCCAGGACGAAAGACGTCGAGACAGCGTCGAAGCGAGTCGATACGAGGTGAAAATTCGGAACCGAGTTGAATGGTCGCTGGAAAATGTGTTGGATGTCCAGTCGATGATTGAGGGGATCGGTTCAGTACGCGGAGATAAGCAGTGAAGAAACTGGTTAGCTCGCGCGCGACACACAGCAGGGAGTATCGTCGTGGGCGGGATGCTGTCAAGTTCTAAATAGACAGTAGAAAATGGATGTGTTCTAAAAACAAAGCCTCCGGAATGAATCCAGAGGCTTTGAATTTCAGCATTACTGACTTTTGAGAAAACTTGATTGCGTGGTTTACTTTTCGGATGAACCGATGCAGTAGAGTTCGGTTCCTGTTCGAATCAAGAGAGCCTGATCAACGGCCGCGGTGCCATAGATGGTGGGGCCGAATTGAGGATAGCCGCCTCTACCGGAGCCACGACCTTCTGACTTTGGTTTCTCGTCCTGCTTTGCGGTTTTCTTAGTCTCAGGTTTGTCTTCCTTTTCAGCGAAGAGTGGATTGGATGCGAGCAATTCAAATTCCGATCCCGAACGGATGACGTCAGTCGTCCCTTTCTTCGTGAAAAAATAGATTTGGTCCCCTGCTGCTAATGGTGAACTCCAGCAGGGACCAGTGAGACGTTGAGCGTAATGTTGTTCTCCTGTCTGCAGATCGAGACAGTAGACCACGCCGACTTTATTGACGAAATAGGCACAGCCTTTGTATGCGAGTGGAGTGCAGTAATAGGAAACGGCTTTTTTTGCTTTCCAGAGGACTTCGTAGTCTGGCTTGCCTGCTTTGGTGACGAGTTTCAGGCAGCAGTTGGAAGCACTGGCTTTTTCCGCGTTGGGATTTCTTCGATCTGTGGACGCACCGATCAGAATCATGTCTCCATGGACCGAGGCCGAAGGAATGGTGTTGCCGCTAATGCCGGAATGAGTCCAGAGCAGTTCGCCGGTGAGTCCCTGGTAACCTTTCACAGTGCCACGCGAACTGACAATGATTTCCGGTGTTCCAGCTCGATCAGCAATCGTGGGAGAGGTCCAGGCGACACCTTCTTCACGATCGGTTTTCCAGTTTGTTTTTCCTGTTTTTTTATCTAGAGCCAATAGGTAAGAAGGACCATCGTGGGCTGTTAAAACAATGATCTGATCTGCCGTTTGTGCGAGAGAATTTCCGATGCCATGGTTGCTGACAAAAGCACCGTAATCTTTCACTAAAGAACGGTGCCAGAGTGGTGATCCGGAATGCGTATAAGCGACGACATCACCACTTTCGTAAAACGCATAGACGCCGTCTTCATCAACAATCGGCGTGGGGGCGGCGCGCGAGACCATGGATGAGGTTTTCTTCGTCTGGCTGGCTTTGATCTCTTTAGCCCAGACTAACTGTCCGCTGGAAAGCTCGTACACGTGGAGCAGACATGTTTCCTGCTGTGGCCCTTCAATGGATGTCACGAAGACCTGGTTTTTCCAGATGACGGGAGAAGATTGTCCGTACCCGGGAACGGTTTGCTTCCAGCGAATTCCCTGTTCGTGAGACCATTTTACAGGCAGATTCGCAGCGGGTGAAATGTTGGAACCATTGCCACGAAAACCAGACCAGATATCCGCACCTTCCACATTTGTGGAGCAAAGTAGGAGTGCTAAGGAAAAAAGGATTGTGATTTTATTTTTGAACACAGTATTGTTCCTTTAATTTCTGTTTCACAGGAATCGTAATGATGTCTGCCAATGATGTTTGATCTAAAGCCGTTTCCAGCATGGAAAGTGTCTGGTTCAAGTGCTCGTTTAACTGATTGATTTCTGTTGAAATTGAAGCGGTAGATAAGAGTGAATTCTTAGCGGTTCCCGATCTGACCGATTTGATAATGTTCAACAGAGAAATATTATGTGGGGATTGAATCAAAGCATAGCCGCCGTTCTGTCCGCGTTGTGATCGTATCAGACCGGTGCGATTTAATTCCAACATGATTTTGGGCAGATAGGCGTGTGGAACCTGCGTCGCTTCAAAAAGTTGATCGCGTGTGATAAAGCTGGGATGACGAAATGCCAGGCAGGTCATAGCCCGTAATGCATATTCTTCGGTTTGCGAGATCATGACAGTTTCTCTTTTAGGCACGCTGCGAGCTTGGTTCAGCGTGTTAATTATTCAGGGGGTCGGAAAATCGGCTTGGAAACACTTTCGTCGATTTTCGGATCTCCGTTGATTGAAGTTGTTTCAGTTGATTAAGACAAATTTCGCGTCGGTTGTCATCATTCGCCTGCGAAAAAATGTTGATCAGTTTTTTCAGGCATGCAGCACACGGGATCTGATTCAGTTCGGATATTTTTATTTCTTTGACAACGCGGTAGGCCTGATCAATCTGTCCTGACTGTTCCAATACATTACTCAATGCCATTCGAAAGTGTCGATTCTCCGGATCCAGCATTACAGATTTACGGAGCACATTGGCAATCTGTTCTTTCGGGTAATGCAGCTTTCCCATAAAGCAGGCCATGCCCAACCAGGACTCGGCACACTCAGGATCTCGCTTCACTGCTTTTCTGCAGGCTTCGAGTGCCAGATGAGTCAGTTCGGGGTATTGTCCCAGATAAGACGAGATCGCCGGCAAGAGTTTGTCTGGAAGGTCCTGTCGTTGGAGCAGAATTGAAAACACCGATTTCGCCAGTGAATGTTTGCCGATTTCCAGATAATTTTTAGCCAGAATATATTGTCCGGATGCAGAAATGGGGATCAAAGTCGTAGCCGTTTCCAGCGAGCTGATTGAAGTATTCTGCCAACTGAGCGAGTCTTCTACCAGCCCTTTGAGTTCCCACGCTTTGCCTTCATCGGGATGCGTTTTCAAGAGCTGCGAGATTCGCTCCAGTGCTTGATAGTGCAAGCCTTGCCGGAACAGGCCGATCGCTTTGTTCAGTGCGTTTTGGGTGTCCATGGTATTCTCACTGAGGGGGGGAAGAATATTGATGAGCCACAAAAAAAGAGAGACAAGAACTCCCGGAATGGGGCGTATCCAGAACAGAGCTCTTGTCTCTACAAGCGGAAACTCGCTTTTAATTCAATTTGACCTGCTCAATGGATTTCAGGTGTCCTTTACGAGAGGCACCACCAATGGCGAGCAGACCACCGTTACCGTCGGGCAACAGGCGATGGAAAAATCGAGGCGTCTTGAGCGCTCCTGCTTTTTTCCACTCATTCTTTTTCTGATCCAGTTGGTATACACCACCGTCCATGCCGCTGACATACAGGTTTCCATCAAGACTCCAGGCGCTTGTACCGAAGCCATTCATCGTACTGCCAGGCAACTCAGGGCCTTTGGTCCATTTGCCGGTTTCGGGGGAATAGATGTCGACTTCATGGCTGATATCACCATCGGAGTCGATGCCACCCAAGGCAAAAATCTGTCCCTTGTGAGCAGCAGCCGAGAGGGCACGACGTTGGAATGGTTGCTTAATTGCTTTCCATTTGGGGTCTGCCTGAGATGCATCGAGAACGAGCATGTCTTCCTGCCAGATCGATTCATCTTCTTTTTGCATCGTCCAGCCACCGACAACATATAGCTGGTCTCCCAGAAATACCGAGTCGTGTGAAGAGCGACCAGTGGGCATGGAAGTAACAGCTTCCCAGGCTTTCTTTTTGGGAGAATAGCGTTCGACTGTAGGTAGAGATTCCATCAGAGAATCTTCTTTTTTCTTATTGTGGACCGAGAGCCCACCGACGCGATAAACACTGTCGCCGTGGGGCGCCATTGCTAAGCCTTGCAGAGGTGTTTTGAGTGTCAATGTTTCCCAGGCCTTGGGCTGCTTCAGGTTCAGACGCTGAAACGATTGCGAGAGGTTTTCAGCACTGTGTGCGTGAGCGCGTCCAATGTGACCGCTATAGACATAGAGGTAATCTCCACTCACAGCGGCTCCAAAGCTGGAGATGCCTTCGGGAAGCTGAGGAAACTTACTGTCAACTTCAGGAGTTGATTCTGTTGCTGTTGTCTTTTTACTTTCAGACAGAGCGACAAATGGCAGAGTCAGAGTGGAATAGTGTCTGATGCTATCGTATTTGTCGCCTTTGTGTTCGCCTTTTTTCTCTTCGGTATGTTTTGTACGAATCGAGTAGACGCCGTCGGTTAATTTCGTCTGGAACTGTCCTTTGGCGTTTGTCGCCGCGGTGACGGTTTCACTGCTGGTTTCAGGGCCGATGATTTTGAGTTCGGCGTCTGCCAGTGGTTTGCCGTTCCAGTTGACCTGCAGGGTGACTTCTTCGCCTTTCAGAACGGGGACGATTTCCAGTGGCAGTTGTTCTGAGGTGTTGATTTTGCTCCAGACACGCTGGCTCTTTTGAGGAAACGCTTTGGCGTAATACTTCAGCAGGAACTGGCTTTCGCCGCGGGTGATCACGCCGTAGGTATGATCGAGACCGTAGGCAGCTCTGCCTGCACCTTTGGGTTTGGGGGTGATGAACAGTGAATCATCGCCGGCGGTCAATTTGTAAGTTTCCAGTTGACCTTTTGAGGTCTTTTCCCAAACTTTGATGTCTGTGAGTTTCTTGAGCAGATCCGGGTCATCTGGTTCGGCGGCTTCTCCAAAGTAGAGTTGAACTTTCGCGGCGTTGTTCTTGCCTTCAGCCTGAGGCAGGAGCCAGAGGAAGTGGGCAAAAGCCTGGTTTGTCATCGAAGCAGCCAGCAGGCAGATGATGGCGGCGGTCCATTGAAACGTTTTCATGTGCGTACTCTTGTTTTTAAAGGGTTAACGATTGCGCCCGTACTTATTTTGTTTCTGTTTGTGAGAGTGATTCGGCAGTGAGCAAACGATGGTTGGAAAGTTTGATTGAACCGATGTTTCTCTCGAAGTTCTCGCTGCATTCCACAGTCAGCATGGTTGCTGGCAGGTCAAAATTTCCAACACGGGCAAAGCCGAAGGTGTTGCTGCGATTGGAAGTGATCGCTCCCGTATTAGGATTTCGGTAGGTGACGGAAGTATCACGGGGTAGAACAGCACCCTCTTTGGTACGCCAGACATCCAGTGTGGAAATGGTGAACCACATTTTATCGGAACGACGCTGGACTTCGGTCATGACATCGTCTTGCAGACGAAAGGAGACCTTTTTGCCATCGATATTCACCAGACGTCCCAGCGGGTGGTTGATCTGTTGATCAGCGAATGTCGCGGGAATCGGTTTCTGCTGACGATACTTACGATGGCCGATGACCGATCGCAGTTTTGGCAGACTCCATTCGGAAAGCGATTCATCGTCGAGTATGAGTTTGACTTTGAAGTCTTTGTCTGCGGTCAGTTTGCCTGTGGTCTGCTTGTCGTTATAGCGTACGGTAACATCGGCTTTGAACCCGGGGAAATCACGCCAGACAGCGCGGGCTTCTCGTGCTGCCTGATAGAGTTTGGTCGCAGCTGCTTTTTCCTGGTCTGTCTCAGTTTCAGGCTGACCTTTCGCGGGCGTCCATTGCATTGTCGCCGAGAGTGTCAGCAGCACAATCAGCCCGGCCAGTCCCCATTGTTTCAGTTCCCGTTGAACCGTTTGATAGAACTTCATGAGATTTCTCCGTTTGCAGTCAAGAAAAAATGGTCTTTAGTTATTTGGATTCGATTTTGAAATCGAATGAGTTTTATTATCTGCTGAGCGGTGGCTGCAGTTGGTAGGAATTCAAATCTGATTTCAAGATCAGTTTTTCTTTTGTTTTGAATTCGAGGAGAGCTCAAAATTGAAATCGTTTGGGCCTTCGGGGGTCACAGACTCCGTCAACTGGCTGCGTTTATTATAGGCGGCAGGAACCGTGATCTTATCGATTTTTGTAATTCCCTGCTCTTGCATCCGTTTGAACGCTTCTTCGTCATCTTCGGGAAATCCACCATCATCTGTCGATATGATTTCAATACGATGGGTCCCGACGATGGGGCCATATTGCTTGTCAACTTTAAACATCCCGACGCGGATTTCCGCAAAGGACTTTGGTCCTTTCGTTGCTCCCGTGGGAACGAATCGGATAATTCCTTCTGGAAGGGGTTCTCCATCCAGGAGAACCATTCCCCGCACCGAAGCACGGGGAAGTTCGTTCGAGGAACCACAACCAGCAAGAGCAACCAATGCCAGGCAAACAGAGAAGGCTGAGGCGAGTCGATTAAAATTCACCAATCACCTCCCCGCCGTTGCGGGTTGCCAGAGCATCCAGCAGAGAGGCATCAATATTTTCAGAGATAAAGTGGACCGAGCCATCAACAAAGACAAACTGCACGCCACCCACATGGTCACTGCGAAACGATTTTCTCCAATCGCTGTCGAACACGGAATCATCGGCGATATCATGGGGGTTGAAATCGCTAGAAGTAAAACAGACAGTCGAACCTGGGTAGGGACTCGCCCAGTATGTGTATCCATAGCGTTTCTCACCGCTACAGCTTGAACTGCTACCAAATGTATAATCTGGCAGGTTATAAGCGGTTTCTCCGACTAACAGGGTGCTCGTGGTGCCATCGGTGATGTCTCTAAATCGAATTTTTCCAGCGGTGCTGCCTGTATAAACAATCGCGCCATTTTGTTCTGGCTGTGGATCGCCATAATGTGCCCAGTAAATATTGTAGTCTTCTGTTCCTCCACAAACAGCATAGTTTCCAGGAGCACGGCCATAATCATCTGAGCAGCTTGGCACAGCGCGTGGCATGGGTGAAGAGGGACAAAGATAGAAAGGAAGTATTTGTGACACTACATCTGCATTATAGGAGTTGGTATTTTTCAAATTGAAATCGTAGAGATTGTAGGCATTGGCTTGATCGATAAAGGGAAGGATCGAAACAAACAGGCTGCCTCCACTCAATTCGCTGTTCGCATTGGCATTGGGCAAGCAGGTATAGACGTCCGCATAGTTATGCACGGCCAGACCGATTTGCTTCAGGTTATTCTTACACTGAGTTCGGCGGGCGGCTTCACGGGCTTGTTGGACGGCGGGGAGTAGTAAGGCGATTAGAATCGCGATGATGGCGATGACTACCAGAAGTTCAATCAGCGTGAAGGCACGTTTCGTGCGATGGCGGGGTAACATGGTTTCTCCTGAAATGTAGCGGGATACCAGAATGAATAAAATTGAATGGGCTCTAACCCAGTTCAATGACCGATTGTTCTGGCTGGCTGGCTACCGATGGTGAAAACCATATTTGCTGGCTGGCTGATTGAAATTGAAACTCAATCTCAATGAAGGGATGTTATACTTCCATCGACTGCCCTGCAATGTTTCTCGCAACAGATTTTGCGAAAAATAGGAAAATACAAAAAGGATGCTTGGTAACTGACTGAAACGTAGGGGCTTACGGCGTTAATGTGTGCCGGGACAAACACGATGGTCTGAGGCACGTTCAACTCGTGGTAGCACGAGATTTGATGATCCCTGATTTAATGAATCCAGGGTTTTAGTCTGTTATTCGTCCTGATAGCCAGTAATGCAGTCGAGAAACTGCTGTCCAAAATCATCGCATTTTTTCTGCCCGACTCCCCAGATTTCGAGGAATTGTGGCAATGTCTGGGGTTTGTGACGGGCCAGTTCGCGGAGTGTGGCATCGCCAAAGACCATGTAAGGTTGCAGGCCTTTTTCGCCGGCGATTTGTTTTCGCAGGCTGCGTAACTCTTCGAACAACCCCTGGTCCACGCCCTTCCAGTTCAGGTCGGCTAAATCATTTTTGGTGCGACGTGTTTTGTCAGCCTTTACTTCCTGGGTTGTACGCATGAGCTGTGGTATGACTTCTCCACGTAGTAACTGCCAGCCCGAATCGGTGATTCGCAGTTGTTGATACTCGGCGGTTTTGGTTAAGAAGCCTTGCGCCATCAGTTGATTGAGCCAGTGGCGAATGGTCGTCAGGCTTTCCCGCTTGAGCAGGCCGTATGTGCTCAACTTATCGTGCCGATTCGCGAGTACTTTCTTGTCTTTCGAGCCTTTCAGCACAGAGGCTGTGTAGGTAGAACCATAGTTTTGATCCTGTCTGAAAATGGAAGACAGAATTTTCTGACCGATTTCCTGGGCCTCTTCTACTTGTTCAAAATCGCCGCGACACAGATCGCAGCCGGTCTCGCAATCCTGTTCCAGATCCTGTCCGAAGTGTCGCATCAGAAAGCGGTGTCGACAGTCAAAGCTGTGGCAGTAGTTTTGCATGGATTGCAGTGACTTAAGCGAATTCGCTTTCGATTCATCGGGTTGATCATCTAGAATGCGTTTCCAGATCATCGCGTCCTGCTCGGAATAAAGTAAGACGCACTCAGCTTCGAGGCCGTCCCGCCCTGCTCTGCCGCTTTCCTGCTGATAATTTTCAAGGGACTTCGGCAAGCCGGCATGAATCACATAACGTACATTGGGTTTGTCAATGCCCATGCCGAACGCGATGGTGGCGACGATCACGTCGACACGGTCCTGAATGAAGGCTTCCTGGTTGGCGGCGCGTTCCTCGTCGGGCAGCCCGGCATGATAGGGACGCGTTTCATAGCCGGCATTGTTCAACGACTTACTCAACGATTCAACATCCGCACGCGAAATACAATAGATGACTCCCGGTTCATTCGGGTGACGTTCCAGAACTTCCGAGACCTGCGCAAACCGGTCTGCCCGTCGTGCGACAGAGTAAGTTAGATTAGGGCGGTCAAACGAACCGATCAGGACATCAGGTTCATTGAGAGCCAGTTGGACGGCGATATCGTTGCGTACTGGTTCGGTGGCGGTCGCGGTATAGGCGTGAATGCCACACTGCGGATAAATATTTTTGAGTTCCTGCAGTGCGTGATAATGCGGGCGAAAATCGTGTCCCCACATACTGACGCAGTGCGCTTCATCAATCACGATGAATGCCAGCTTGATTTCCGTCAACATGCTGAGCATGCCTTCCAACATCAAGCGTTCGGGAGCCACGTATAGTAGTTTGATTTCCCCTTTGCGGACGTCACTCAGGACTTTTCGTGATTCTTTCTGATCCAGCGAACTATTCAGGTAGGCGGCGGAAATTCCACAGACGCGGAGGGCATCGACCTGATCTTTCATCAGGGAAATTAAGGGGCTGACGACGACCGCCATACCGTCCACACAGAGTGCGGGCGCCTGGTAACAGAGCGATTTTCCCCCACCCGTGGGAAGGACGACCAGGGAATCACGACCTTCGAGGACAGCCGTCATCGCTTCCTGCTGGAGCGGACGAAATTCGGCGTAGCCCCAGTATTCGTGCAATACATCCAGTAAAGCGTCATCCATCCCTGCTTTCGCCATCATTCATTCCGATAATTATGTGTGCGTCGTCTGATAAAAACTCTCTCAAGGCAGACACATATCGTAGCGGTTCAGGCAGAAAAGCTAAAGGATGAGCTTTTCAGTCTTAAAGAAAGCGATTAAATCACTTCGTGCAGCGGTTCGTGATCATCGACGAGGTAATGCGGGCGGCCGGAGAGGTCACGGATGGGGGCGGTGTTGTGGTCGATTCCCAGGTGACGATAGAGGGTCGCGAAGACTTCTCCGAAGTGAATCGGGCGATCGGCGATTTGGGCTCCCAGGCGGTCTGTCGCACCAATGACCTGACCGGTCTTGAAACCGCCGCCGGCCAGTAAGCCGCCACCCACGGCGGGCCAGTGATCGCGGCCGCCATCTTTATTGATTTTTGGTGTACGACCAAATTCTCCCCAGGCAACAACGGCGACGTCGTCGGCCATGCCGCGTTCGTGCAGGTCTTCGATCAGTGTGGCTAAGCCTTGATCGAATTGGGGGAGGTGTGTTGTTTTCAAGCCGCCGAAATTATTACTGTGGAAATCCCAGCGTCCGAAATTCAAGGTGACGATTCGCGCGCCGGCTTCTACGAGGCGACGGGCCATCAGGAAATGTTCGAGGTTCCGGGGGGCACCATCGCCGTAGTTTTTCGGGTCCCCTTTTCCATAGCGCTCTCGGATCGCGGGATCTTCCTGCGAAAGATCTAAGGCATTGACCAGTTTATTGGATGTCAAAATGTTGAAGACCTGTTGGTTCATGTCATCCATGCCCTGCATCGATCCGCTGGCATCTGCCTCGCGTTTAAATTGATCGAAGGTGGCCAGCAGTTGTTTCCGATTATTGAGCCGGGATTCGTCGATGCCATTCAGAACCATGTTCTTGCTGGATGGTCCGGAAGGGCGAAATGCGGAATGGCTGACTCCGAGAAATCCGGGAAGACCGGGAGAACCATAAGGAGGATGCCCGGTATTGGGAGCCAGACCAACAAAGGGAGGCACGGCAGGATCAGCGGGGCCTGTCAGTTTGGAGACGACCGAACCAATCGAAGGCCAGCCACCGGCGGGCTGATTGCGGGTAGTGCGTCCGGTGTAACAGATGAACGAGTCATGAGCACCGTTGGGTGAACCATGTACTGAGCGGAGTGGAACAATTTTGTCGGCGATGTTGCCCAGACGAGGCATGTGCTCGCAAATTTGAAAGCCGGGGACTTTGGTATTGATCGGCCGAAACTCACCACGAATTTCCGAAGGTGCATCCATTTTGAGGTCATACATGTCCTGATGCGAAGGAGCACCGCACATGTAAATCATGATGACGGCTTTATGGCGTTTGCGGTTCCCAGATGCGGATTCTGCTTGCAGCAGTTGGGGCAGGCTGAGTCCTCCCAGACCCAATGCGCCAACTTTCAGGATTTCCCGACGTGAAATACGATCACAGAGCTTCGTTTCTGGTCCCCAGATTGACAGCATAGGTGTTCCCTTCTCAAGGAATGGCAGGAGTTTAGTGTAGGTATCGGTTGGTGAGCTTTATGGGTGTGAATGCAATGATAAAAAATCATTGATATGACTAATTGTAGCAGCTTCCAGAGCGGAATTCCAAGTCCAAATTGTCCAAGTCTGCCCCTGAATCAGGAAAAAAACGGGGGTATGTTTTATTCTGGGAAAAGGGGCTGGAACGGAAAATCTGGATCGATTATCCGTTCTTTGCGAAATTTTGTATGCTCAGGCAAAAGCAGTCAACTTGGTCAACGAGATCTCAGGCTTGTTTTTAATGGCTATGGAGTCTGTGCGTGTGTTCCGGTACTATGAAGTATGCTAGCTGGGAAAATAAGTAAATTGCTCTTCGGTCCATTTTTAAATTATAAGATTAGTGATCAGAAATTCAAAAAGGAATTGAAATTTCAATTCCTTCAGTGAAAATAAGAAGCGGTGCTTTACTATTCGAAAAATTATTAGTTCGAGGTTTTTTTAAAGCGTTTTCAATCGAGTAAGAATCGGGTCGTCGCAGTTCGGGAGAACTCTAGTGAATCCAACAAAGTCAGACTCCACACCCCAACATGCTCAACTGGGAGGAATATCTGGTTCAGAACGTCATGTTGCCCTTTCTGATATTCATGCTCGTTTACCAGACCCGCAGAGAACCTCTGGCAAAGCAACCGCTTTGGACCGATGGCTGATGCGTACTATGCTGCAGAAAGCTGGTAATCCGGAAATTGAAGTTGTCTTATGGGATAACACCATCATTACAACGTCCCCGACTTCCCCTGCTGTGCGACTCTTCATTCATCAGCGCAGCACATTGTATAAGCTGTTGATTGATCCTAGCCTGGCTTTTGGAGATGGTTATACACAAGGAATCGTTGAAGTCGAAGGTGGTTTGATTGCCTTCAATGAAGCCATCGATCGATGTACTCTTACGGCCGATACCAAACACTTTTATCGGGATGGAATTCGGAGTTGCCTGGGCTGGTTACAGCGGAATACGATCGACGCGGCCCGCAGTCATATCCATCATCATTACGATATTGGAAATGACTTCTATGAACTCTGGCTGGATCAGCAACTTGCTTATACGTGTGCCTATTTTTCCGATCCGGAGATGTCACTGGAAGCCGCTCAGATTGCCAAAATGGATCACGTTTGTCGAAAAGTCGGTTTGAAGCCGGGAGATACGGTTGTTGAAGCCGGTTGTGGCTGGGGTGCGCTGGCGTTGCATATGGCTAAATATTATGGTGCGAAGGTGAAAGCGTTTAACATTTCCCACGAACAAATTGTCTATGCCCGCGAACGTGCCAGGCAGGAAGGATTGAGTGATCAGGTTGAGTTCGTGGAAGATGACTGGCGGAATATCACCGGCAATTACGATTCCTTCGTGTCGGTCGGGATGCTGGAACATGTCGGCCTGAAAAATTATGAAACGTTGGGTGAAGTGATCGCCGGTTGTCAAAATCCCGGTGGTCGTGGCCTGGTTCATTCCATAGGCTGTAACGCGCCGCGGGTTTTGGATAGCTGGACCACCAAACGCATTTTTCCCGGCGCGCATGTGCCCAGTTTGAGCCAGATGATGCAAATTTTCGAGCCTCAGAAACTTTCGGTTCTGGATGTCGAAAATATTCGCCTGCATTATGCACTGACTCTGGAACACTGGCTGCAGCGCTATGAACAGAACATCGATCAGGTCCAGGAAATGTTTGACGAAAAATTCATCCGTACCTGGCGGCTCTATCTGTCCGCTTCGGTAGCTGCATTTCGGTCTGGTTCCCTGCAGTTATTTCAAGTGGTCTTCACGAATGGGGGGAATAACGAGATTCCCTGGACGCGCGCTGGTTTGTATCAGACTGAGCCTTCGCAGGCGGTGAAACGATCATGACTGAGATGGAGAATAAGGCGTGTGATGTGCTGATTGTGGGAGGAGGGCCATCGGGTTCCTCCTGTGCCAGAGGGTTGCGTGATTCAGGCCTTGATGTATTGATCATAGATAAGGCGATGTTTCCACGAGATAAAGTCTGTGCAGGCTGGATTACCCCGCCTGTTGTAGATCTGCTTGATCTGGATCTGGATGATTATAAACGAGAACATGCTCTGCAACCGATCACGCGTTTTCGAACTGGAATTATTGGTGGTACCGCGATTGAGACCGAATACGCAAAGACGGTCAGTTATGGCATCCGGCGTTGTGAGTTTGATGACTACCTGCTCAAACGCTGCGGCGCCCGGACTCAGTTGGGTGTGCCTTTTAAAACGATGGAACAAAATGAGAATGGCTGGCTGATCAATGGTTCTCTGCAGGCAAAGCTGGTGGTGGGGGCAGGCGGTCATTTCTGTCCGGTAGCCCGCTGGTTGAATCGGGATAACCCGTCGGAAAAATCGGTCGTGCTGGCTCAGGAAACGGAATTTGAACTAACTCCCGAGCAGCAGAGTCTCTGCCGTGTGAAACCGGACAGACCGGAATTATATTTCTGTCGCGACTTAAAAGGGTATGGCTGGTGTTTTTATAAAGATGGCTATTTGAATGTCGGTATGGGACGCGAGGGAGAAAAACAACTGTCGGCGGTACGCGAAGAATTTACCGACTATCTGGATCAAGAGGGGCGCGTGCCTAAGGAGATCCTCGGCAAATTTAAAGGTCACGCTTATCGCCTGTATGGTTTGCAAAAACGGACGATTATTGACGAGAAGTTATTGTTGGTGGGAGATGCGATCGGGATGGCGTCGTCGCAAAGTGGAGAAGGCATTCGCCCTTCCATTGAAACGGGGTTGATCGCCGCTGACGTGATCCGTAGTTGCCAGCAGGATTATGCAAAGGATCGATTGGCCGTTTATCAGGAGAAGCTATTTCAACGGTTTGGCGAATGGTCGGAGCATCCGGAAGCAAGCCTCATTCCGGCAGCACTCCGTCAGTTTCTGGGACGACAATTTATGTCGACCCAGTGGTTCACGCGCAAGGTTCTACTTGATCGCTGGTTCTTACAACAGCATGTACCGCCGCTGGTTCGCGGTTGAACTGAGCGGTTGAATCGAGCCGTTAACTCAGCTTTGACCACGCGAGTTCGATCCCCTGCTGTGTGAGCGTGGTTTGGAAATCCTGGAGCTGGCGTTGATCGTTACGAATTCTGCGTGGTGTCGTTTTTCTGGAAATCGCCTGGGCACATAAGGCACCGGCCGCTTCACCAATCGACCATTCGACAGGATGCAGACGGTAGCAGCCGTTGGAAATGTGCGTGGTGCCGATGTTTTTACAGCCGGGAATCAGATTTTCGACACGCTCAGGAATCATCGCTCCCAGGGGAATCTGAAACGGGACACTGCCCATGTCGATATAGTTATCGCCTCCCGTGCTGGGATGCAGGTCCAGATGGTAATAACCGATGCCGACGGAATCATCAAATGGTTTAGCGAGCAGCGGCTTATGATCCTTGCCCATTACTTTGAGTCGCTCGGAATAGGTCAGGTCCTGTTCTTTGATCGTTAATTCGGCCTTGATGCGGCGGGACTCACGAATATAAGGATATTTTGCCAGACCGTCTTCGGTGCCGACGATATCCTTTCGCAGACGCAGCCCTTTCCAGCCCTGCTTGCCGTCCGGACGGGGGGCTTCGGTTTGTAACCAGTACAGGAGCGACAGGCTGAGTTGTTTGGCGGCGTTAAGATGCTGCGCACGTTC
Organism: uncultured Gimesia sp.; assembly: GCF_963976445.1. Classification (GTDB taxonomy): domain Bacteria; phylum Planctomycetota; class Planctomycetia; order Planctomycetales; family Planctomycetaceae; genus Gimesia. The sequence continues at coordinate 41,830 of NZ_CAXBKP010000027.1, forward strand.
GGCGGGCGTCACGTCGGTGATATTACCCAGCATGTAGTCATTCTGCGGCCAGTTGATGACAGTGATATCGCTGGCGTAAGCGCCCGGGGGGAAGTTGTTGCGGTCGATCATGCGGCGGTAGAGCCAGAGATTCAGCGATTTGGTTTTGGGCGGCGCTGTTTCCTTGCCACACGGCACAAAGGAAAGTTCTTTGGGTTTCAACGTGCGTGGGGATGAATAATCGAGTGAAAGAATTTTACCCGACCAGGCAGGCGTTAACGGGGGAACGTGATTTTTCCAGAAGTCATACATGGCGGGGCGTTCGATGGTGTGGTCTTCCCCTTCCAGATGATCGATGGCAAAGCAGTGCGTCAATGCCTGGATGTTCGCAGGATTGGCCTGTTCCGGAGCGTGTGGTTCGCTGGTTTCAGCCTGTGATTCCGCACCCAGCACATATTCGGTTCCGGTTAACGGCAGCAGGTCCCCTTCTTCGCTGGCATCGATGAAATATCTGGCGTGCAGTGTGACTGGTTTATCTGATCCCAGCGTCTGGCAGGTTACAGTTTCAATCCGGTCACCTGACTGAGAGGCACTGACGGGGTGCGTATTTAAAAGTAAGGTCAGTTGACCACTGCTGACTGCAGGCGCCAGCATTGATTGCAGCGCTGCAATGCCGACTTTGGGTTCGTGGCAGATTCGCGAGACAGAACCATTCCCGGGATTCAGGTTCGTGACTTGTCGGGCTTTTTTTGTTAAGGGATAATGCTGTTTATAATATTCGCGAATCAGAGTCCGCAATTGCGCGTAGGACTGTGTGCGTCCGAACGACTCGATCCACTTGTGCTCATCTGGTGGAACGGCTTGTTGAGAGATCTGGCCGCCGATCCAGTCGGTCGGTTCCGTCAGAATCACGCGGGCTCCATTGCGGCAGGCGGCTAACGCGGCAGCACAACCTCCGAGACCGGCACCGATGATCACAACATCGGCTTTGAGTTCCCCGGGGTTTGATGCATAGCACGTTCGTGATTGCAGGGCCTGCAGGAAGGGAAGACTATAAATTCCGGAGCCAAAGATACCACACTGCTGTAAAAATCGTCGTCGTTGCATGATCTTGAATTTCAGGAATGAAAGAGATTAATGGCGCGTAGAAGACTATGATGTCGGAAAACTTATTCTTTCAGTATCTCGAATGAATTACCAGCCCAGTTGATACTGATTCTTAAAACTCAAACCGTTGTCCATTAGGGAAAAATTAAAGGAAATTCGATGGCAAGATATTATGCCCTGTTGCTCACCATGCTGGTCTGTACGCCTCATTTCTCAGTAGCGGCGGACTATTACCAGATTCAGGTGATCGATGCGGAGACCGAACGCGGCATTCCACTGGTAGAATTGGAGACGGTGAATCAGATTCTGTATGTGACCGATAGCAACGGAATTGTTGCCTTTCATGAGCCGGGTTTGATGAATCAGGAAGTCTATTTTTCGATACGGAGTCACGGTTATACCTACCCCAAAGACAATTTTGGATTCACCGGCAAAAAACTAAACGTAACGCCGGGCGGCAAAGCGGTGTTCAAGTTGAAACGGATTAATGTGGCGCAGCGGCTGTATCGCATCACTGGTGGGGGAATTTATCGGGACAGTGTATTGACAGGAGTGTCGGTTCCTCTGAAACATCCAGTATTAGATGGTCGTGTGCTGGGTTCTGACAGTGTTGAGAATGTCATTTTTAAGAATAAGGTGTACTGGTTCTGGGGAGATACGAATCAGCCCCGTTATCCCCTCGGCAATTATGATGTTCCTGGTGCGGTCTCCGAATTACCTTCGCAGGGAGGGCTGGCGATTCAAAAAGGCGTCAATTTGAATTATTTTCTGGATCAATCCGGCTTTGCCAAGAAGACTTGTGCCATGCCGGGCGAGGGACCGACCTGGATTGATGCACTCGTGACTTTGAAAGATGAGTCAGGTATAGAGCACATGTTTGCGAAGTATGTCAAAGTCAGAGGGATGCTGACGGCGTATGAACGAGGGCTGGTTGAATTTAATGATGCATTGAAACAATTTGAGAAACAACAGGTGTTTGATTTTGATGCCCCGCTCTATCCGGTAGGTCATCCTGTGAAATATAAAATGGACGGGATCGATTATGTATTGTTTGGTTTGGCGGCTCCGCTGATCCGGGTACCTGCGACTCCTGACGCGTTGGCTGATTTGCCCGAATATGAAACCTATACTTATTTAAAAGCGGGGACAGGCACGGAAGAATGGGCCGTGGATCGAGACGTGCAAGGTCAACTGCGCTATCAGTGGCGCAAGCATCTTCCGCCGTTGAGTTATGATCTGGAACAGAAACTGATTCAACAGGGGACGCTTGCCGCTGAGGAAGGCTATTTTTATCTACGTGATATTAAAACGAAGCAAGCGATTCAGATTCATAACAGTTCTGTGGCCTGGAACGCGTATCGCAAGAAGTGGACGATGATCGCGTCACAAAAGTTTGGTACGTCCGTGCTGGGGGAGATCTGGTATTCGGAGGCAGACAGTCCCTTGGGGCCCTGGAAGTGGGCGCGCAAGATCGTGACGCATCACAAATACAGTTTTTATAATCCGAAACAGCATCCGATGTTTGCTGAAGAAAACGGGCGATTGATTTATTTCGAAGGGACCTATACGACGTTGTTCTCGGGAAATGAAGTCAAAACGCCCCGCTACGATTATAACCAGATGATGTATCAACTGGATTTGTCTGACCCGCGTCTGGCACCGGAACTGTTTCCGCAATGAACGGGAAATAAAAAAGCAGACAGATCGCAAAACGGTTTGCGCTCTGTCTGCTTGGAGTTTTCAACACCTGGGATTCGAATCAGGAACCTTTGCTCAACAGCTTGTCCATCAAGAATTCGTTGGAGTTAGAGTATTGTTTTGATTTGGAAACGCCAGGAATCAAGAGATGGCATTCCGTGCCGGTTTTGTCGGCTTTTTCCTTCATTTTGACGCCGTAGACAGGGTGATGAATTCCATGGCCGGCGTTTTCAGAAGGAAGTTTCATGTTGCCGCCGTACGTCATTAAGAGTGGTGGATCGTCGGCGGTCAGATGGTTGTAGGGAGAGAACTCTTTGTAGAGTGCTTCGTGTTTTTCATAGTTGTCCATCACGTCCTGCATGCTTTTGCCGCCAACTGCTTTGTGGATCATAGCATGCTTGAGCACGTTCGGGCCGAGCCAGGGTTCGATGACTTTGGGATCGATCGACGTCTGACCTCCCCCGACGGCAGCGGCGATGACGCGGGTGGATTCTCGGGCAACGGGATCTTTGGCTTTGGGGTCAGCCAGATCATCGTGGTATAAGAGCCACATCGAAGTACAGGCCCCTGCACTGCCGCCGGTCAAGGCAATTTTCTTTTTATCGATATTCCAATCAGCGGCTTTGGAGCGGATGAACTGAATCGCACGGGCTGCATCATGTACGGGGACTGGCAGTGATGCTTCACCTGTTAAACGGTAGTTGATTGATGCGTACGAAATCCCTTTATCGAGATATGGTTGAATATTGCCAACACGACCTTTATCGCCGCCAATCCAGCCACCACCGTGAATGTAAACCAACAGTGGACGCGGGCCATCTCCTTTTGCTTCCCAGAAATCCAGTTTGGTCTTTTCGTGTGGACCATAGGTGACATTTGCGTATGTTGGTTTTGGAGTTTTCGGTTTGTCTGCCGCGAAGGTTGCGGAAGAGAGAAAAGTGAACGTCAATAGTAAGGCGAGTATCGGGCGCTGCATGGGGGCGTTTCCTTGTTGAGGGCAAGTAAAATCGGTGACTCACGATTATCGCTTATCATGAGTTGTTATGTGGTCGAAATCAAGAATCTATTGTGAGGAGTTTCTTTGCATGTATCAACAGGTTATGATATGAACTTCTGGTTTGATGAAGAATCGTCATTGATCACAACAGCGTTGAGTGGAGTGAATGAGCATGAAAAGTCTGATTTCCTGCGGAATAGTAAGTTTGTTTCTCACCATATCTGTATCCATTGTCTGGTCTGGTGAACAAGCAGCGAGTGCTCCTTCAGACGCACAAAAAGAAATGTGGAAGCAGATTGCTCCGTTTTTTGAACCGCCGAGTGAGTTTAAAGGTGATCTGGGAAACTATAAAACGCCGTTGAAATTTTATGATGGTCGCCCCGTCAAGACACCAGCCGACTGGCAGGCACGGCGGCAGGAAATATTGAAGACGTGGCATACAATGATGGGAGACTGGCCTCCCGTAAATGAACGTCCCCAGGTGGATTATCTGAAGCAGGAACATCGGGATAATTTCACGCAGTATACGGTTCGCTTTGAGATTGCGCCCGGGCATCCGAATACGGGTTATCTGCTGATCCCCGATGGCGCGAAGCCGGACCATAAGACGCCAGCTGTGCTTGTGGTGTATTATGAGCCCGAGACTGGCGTGGGGTTGAAAGGCAAAGACCGGGACTTTGCGTATCAGTTGGCGAAGCGTGGTTTCGTGACTTTTTCGGTCGGTCACGATTATTCGCTCTACTACCCAAATCGGGAGAAGGCGGAAATTCAGCCTTTGTCTGCTTTGGCTTACGGGGCTGCGAATGCGTTTCATGTTCTGGCAAATCGCAAAGAGGTTGATCCGGAACGCATCGGCATTGTCGGGCATTCGTATGGTGGCAAATGGGCAATGTTTGCTTCCTGCCTGTATGACAAGTTCGCGTGTGCGGCCTGGTCAGATGGCGGGATTGTGTTTGATGAAAGCAGACCGAGTGTGAATTACTGGGAACCCTGGTACCTGGGGTATGAAGGGCCAGACTTCCGCAAGCGGGGGCTGCCAACAAAAGAGAATCCGCGCACCGGGCTGTATAAGCAACTCGTCAAAGATGGCTACGATCTACACGAACTACACGCCTTGATGGCCCCCCGCCCGTTTCTGGTTTCTGGCGGCGCAGAAGATCGCCCTAAGCAATGGTGGGCACTCAATCACAGTATCGCCGTCAATCGATTTCTGGGTTATGAAAATCGGGTGGCGATGACCAACCGGGAAAAACACGCTCCCAATCCTGAGTCAAACGAGCAGATGTATCATTTCTTTGAATACTGGCTGAAATAGTATCTGGCGAAACCGAACTGATTTCACTGTTCTTCAATTTTATGACAAACGTTTGTGTTATGGGATGCTAGGTAGAAGTACCAGTGTTTCTCGTGGTGATTCCTGGTTTTGGAGTCGGTTGTCTCTGAAATGTGAATTTGAACAAACAAAAATTCCTGTTAAATGGTTCATAAAAGCATAGAACAGCGTAATAATTGGAAGCAGGAAACGAAACTTAAATATTGTGACACACATTTAATACCGTTCAGAGGTAATAGTGCGTGTCATTATCGATTGAGATGAGTACTTTGAAGAAATGAGCGTATAGTGCTGCAGTCTTGTTAAGTTAACAATCAAAAAATCAGAATTGCATTTCCTCCCTTTACTGACGCATAATATAACTGAGAAGAATTCCTTCCTTGAGTTCCCCCTGATAAAGTTCCTCCCCCGATATCTGGTCTCCAGAAGTTTCATGTTCTGCACCGAATTTCTGGCCAGAAAATACACTTAAATTCTTATTCATTCCTTATTGGAGAATCCTTCGATGTTAAACAAACCTCAGCGCAGAGGTAAACGTGGTTTTACTCTCATCGAGCTGTTAGTGGTGATTGCCATCATTGCAATTTTGATTGCATTACTGTTACCGGCTGTTCAACAGGCCCGTGAAGCAGCGCGGCGATCGACATGCAAGAATAATATGAAGCAAATCGGTCTTGCGTTGCATAACTATCATGAAACGTATACCTGTTTTCCTCCAGGCGGGATTGGCTGGACATTCACGGCCAGCCAAGGCGACGATCCCCAGTTGAACAGCATGGGGCCTTTGGTCATGATTCTGCCATTCATCGATATGGCAAATATTTATAACAAGTTCGATTTCAGCTTGAGTTATACGAATCCGGCGAATGTGGATTTAGCCGCGAACATCATCCCTGTTTATCTTTGTCCCTCGTATTCTGGTGAAACCGTGCATTCCGAGCATGGTTATCGAGGTTGGAACAGCAGTACCAAAAAAGCGATTACGAATTATCTTGGCGTCGCCGGATATGCGTCAACGGGAGCCCAGGTCGGGATCAGAAACGGTAGCAGCTTACCTGCAGCACAACGGGGAATATTCTGGCCTAACAGCAATACCCGGATGCGAGATATTACGGATGGTACCTCGAACACGTTTATTTATGGTGAGTATCGTCCGTCAATTATGTCTGATGTCGGTTGGGGCTCAAATGGTTCCTGTTATGATAATCGCTGCAGTCCCTGGGTGCGTGGTATTACACTTGAAGGAAGTGGCGCGGTCAAGGTAATGCGGTATGGACCGAATCAGGTCTTCCCCAAGACCGCTTATGCCAGCGATTGGACCGTGCTCCCCTTTAGTTCACAGCACGTTGGTGGTGTGCATATGCTGAATACGGATGGAGCCGTGGTCTTTGTCAGTGAAAACGTCGATATCAATAACTGGCGTTATCGTGGCAGCATGGCCGATGGTCAAGTGATTGGAGAGTAGGCATATGATACACATCGAAAACCAACGAAATTCAGCCTACAGTGGTTCCAGGAACAGTAAACGTTTTGAGTTTATGTTCTATCTATCCCTGTTGTTCGTGGCAGGTCTTCTTTCGACAGGCTGTGGCGGAGGACCAGCAGACACACCGCCACTGGCCCGAGTGAAAGGAACGGTGACGCTGGATGGTAAACCACTCACCAGTGGCAGTGTCCAGTTTACTCCTGATAAAAACCGCGGCACTACAGGCCGGATGGCTTTGGGAAATATTAACGAAGACGGAACGTTTGAGTTAATGACGATCAGAGCCGGCGATGGCGCCCAGGTTGGTTATCATCTGGTAGCGATTGAATGTTATGAGTCGGCAGCCTTTGATCCGAATCAGCCGGTTAATCAGACGCCGAAGTCTCTGATTCCAAAACGCTATACCGACCCGAAGACGAGCAAGCTGACGGCTGAAGTGAAATCGGGAGAAGACAATTCCTTCGCGTTCGATTTGAAAACGAAGCCGTAGTTTTATTCTTGTAATTGAGGACAAATAAAACTCTGTAATCTGATTTCATTGAGATGATGGCGTTTGTTTATTTTTTGTGGTAGAAGAACTAATAAGTCCTTCTCGATGATTGCTTCTTATTTCAATACAAATTCGATTTTTGTGCCCTCAGCGGTGTCTTTTTTAACTTCTGCTGTCAATTTTGACATTTCGAAGTTGCTGTAGATGCGCGGTAATGATTCTTTTGCTCCTTCTGTCATCGCATCTGCTTCTGTGGTTCCGGGGGGGAGTGCCGATCCGTCAGGCATCAGGAATTTGCTGATGACCACTTTGTATTTACCGGGTACAGCGCCCTTCAAGTCTTCAATATTCATATTGGGCATGGGGGTGATCAATTCAAAAGCACCGGAATCATTCGTGACTGCCGATGCCATCTGTGTACCAGACTCTCCTTGTTGAGGAATCAGAGTAATACTGGCTCCCGCTAGCGGCTCTCCTTTAAAGGATGCGGTTCCGGTAACGGGGACGAGATCAGCAGTGATTTTTGAACTTTCCGAGTTCGCACCACATGCCGAAAGAAAACAGAGGGACAATAAAGCCAGGCACATTCTTGAATGATTCTGAATGTGAATGATAAAACGCGGTCTGTTGAGGTTCATGTGAGCTTTCCTGCGAAGTATTCAAAACTACCCGAAGAACAATAGGTTCCTCGGATAGTTCAGCAAACTTATTGTGATTTGGTCGTTTCCGAACGGAAGACCATAGGGACTTGCTTGCAATAATCTGATAGTGCAAACGGTGGATGCGGATGGGAGTATTGATAAAACAGATACCATGCACTGTTACAATCAGCTCATTGCCGCTTAATCCTGATTTAGCGAAACTCTCCTATGACATTTCCGTCAGCAATGTAATCCAGGTTTTTTCGAATGGATGCATCTGAGTTTTCACTGAGGAAAATGACAGCGCCATCGGCCATTAAGACATGCAGTCCTCCGACGTGCCAACTTCCGGTATAGCCCCAACTACCCAGAAGTGGTTTGTAATCGACTCCACTATACAGAGTATTATTCGGTGGTGTTTTACCTAGCGAGAGTCCGATTTGTACCCAACCGCGTCCACCCCAACTGGCATTATTTCCATTTCGACAACACGATTTTCTGGTTTCTGTCATCATTGCTGTATTACTGGTTCCATCGGTAATATCTCGCGGACGACACTTACTACCATCTTCAAACATACATCTTGTGAGATGATTCCGTCTGGTCCAGTAATTACAGTGATTATAATCCTGATTGGCAATGAAATCATAATTCGTTCGATGTTCAAAAGTTCCACCAGGTAAATTATAGGTTGTACTCGTTGATGCACCTGAGGGGCCGGGATCTGTTGGGCAGGAGAAAATGGTCATCACGCGATTTACCTTGTCCGCGTTTGTTGTGGCATTTCCTCCTGATAGTGGAATGCTGCTTGAGGTGTAGTCATCAAAGGCGAGGTCAAAATTCAAACTGGAATACAAAGGTGCCTGGTCCAGAAAAGGAAGCAGTAGCACCAAACCATTCATATTCATGACTGTTGCTGGTAGGTTGGCGGGGGCGGGAGTCGATGCACAATCACCACTGGCAACCTGCCCCGGAGGGAATACGCTGTGCGTGTCGAGGTAGTTATGGAGTGCTAAGCCGAGTTGTTTTAACTGATTTTTACAGGTACTGCGTCGCGCAGCTTCACGTGCCTGTTGTACGGCTGGTAGTAACAAGGCAATCAGAATCGCAATGATCGCGATCACCACTAACAGCTCGATCAGCGTAAATCCTTTTCTGGGACGTTTGGGAAAGGACACAGGAGATCTCCTTAATAAAAAATGATGACATGGGAGTTGCCTCAAGAAAAGCAAAGTTTGTACAGGATCTGGTTTGAAGAGGAGCCGAAGATCCCAGCCTGAAGAGGCAACGAAAATTAATAGTAAAGTTAAATAAGCAAAGTGTGTGCCAATTGCGTAAGGCGGTTTGTCCTGCAAGCCTGCGTTTTGTGCATAATCAGTTCAAAAAATAACTTTTTGAATTTTCTGCAGGCGAGTAATTCTGGCTACCGAGAATGAAGAGTGAGCTATACTTGATATGAGATCAAACACCCCTGCTTTGTTTTTGAGCAGAAAAGTGGGTGTCTAAAGTGTTCTCACGTGTGGTGTTAACAACTGTGCCTCTAGTAGGTTCTGTATACTGCAGCCTTTTCTATTTCTAATATGAGAGACCCCCATGACCGACTCGACCCTGCCTGTTGTAAAAGACTTCAAATTAACAGGCATTTTGCTTTGCGTGATTGGTGTGGTTTCACTGATTACTCCCTTTGTTGCTGGGACTGCTGTTGTTTTGGTGATTGGTTTTCTCCTGTTGCTGGGCGGTTTTCTGTATGTACTTCAAGGAGCACGCGTAGATGGGGTGCCTGGCAAAACTCAGCACTTACTGCTGGGCGCACTGATGTTTCTCGGGGGAATTGGTGTGATCAGCCATCCGATCTTCGGTTTAACATTCCTGACAATGCTAATGGCGATGTTTTTTATCTTCGAGGGCGTCTGGAAAATCATGATGGCAATGAATGTCCCGTCGAACCAGGGGCGCATGAGCGTTCTGTTTAGTGGGGCGATTTCATTGCTTTTGGGCGGCTTGATCTGGAGTCAGTGGCCGTTATCAGGGCTTTGGGCTGTCGGAACCCTGGTCGGGGTCGACTTTCTGCTGACCGGGTTTTTCCTGCTGAATATGAGCAGCGCAGTCTCTTCTGGTGAGAGCACCGACAAAGAACACATCGATCAGACTGTCTGATTGCGCGTCAAATCAAAGCCAACATAACGCGTTCGATTTATGGTGCCGGCGGTGGAGCCGGTGCCTTGATCGCGGGAGGCTGAACCGGTTTCAGCACTTTGACGTCGGTCTTCGACGCTGTTGGGGTTTTGGGATAGCTCTTGCTGCCCAGTTGCGCGGTGTGGTCGGGTGACATGCGATTGCGATAAATCACCAGTCCATCAATGGCGTGATAGAGTGCCGAGTAATCGACGGTTTCGTCTTTGTTCTCAATAATATCATTGGCTAGTAGCGAGACTGCTTTTCGCACCCATTCTTCATTGAGACGATCATCGGGTAACGCCATCATCAGGAATTCCAGGGTATGCCCAGTGGTTTCCAGGCGTTCCTGAAAATTATTGCTGGCACTTTTCTGGAAAAAGTAATCGTAAGAAAACGAGCCGTCGAAGTTCTGCATCGCGCGGGCTTCTTCAATGTAGCGCTGGATTTTCTGATCGGCTTCCAGCCAGTAACCACGCAGCCGCTCTCCTGAATTCTGATACGTATTTCTGGCATAGGCGAGTGCAAACAACGCGTGGGTTCCACCACAGGCAGAGTCATTAGAGATGGTAGCGTTTTGCATATAGATCAGATCATCGATCCGCCACTCTTCCCCTTTGTTATCCAGCCAGGTGGCATCGGGGCCGAGATAATGTACGAGAGCCCAGAGAGACCAAGTGACTTCTTCGTTCTCCTGGATTTCCTTTTTTGCGTTGTTGACGACGTCGGCGACCGTAATCGGACCATCGGGGGTCTGGAACGTATGATCCAGTGGGACATCAGCCATCGCCAGAACGGCCAGCGATTGATTTTTATGTCCTTCAAAGGCGTTTTCTTTGGTGTAAGGATGCGCGCGGCCGCCGAACTCGGTTTTTTGAAACCAGGGTTCTTTGTCATAGAAAACGCCCGACGAAAGCCATTCGAGTGCGTTAACGTCTTTGCCCTCTTTTCTGATCGTGTAATCTTTCCGAAACGCCAGGATGCCATGATAGATTTCCCAAGGCGAGTGTTTGTCTGACTCCAGATGAAATTGCTTGCGGGCAATCTCAATCGCCTGTTCGACTTTTTTGAGCAGTTCTTCAGGGGATTCCAGTTCGCGTGGTCCGGTTGAAGCTGTTGTGGTATCGGACGTTGGTTCGGCCTGCGGAGCATTTCCGCAACCAGTAAGTATTCCGATAGAGGACACAACTACAAAAAGCACTGACAGACGACACATGAGGCCCATGATATGATGAACTCCGGGTAGATAACGATAAGTACGGGATTATTTTTTGGCAGGAGCCGGATTCAGGCTGATTACAGGCATCAGTGAACTGAAATCAATGTACCAAGGAGAAGGAGTGAAGTAAATCGTGCAATTGCTATAAATTGCCTAAAATGTTGTTCGTTTAACCAGATCTCTCTGTAGATAGGACATTGGAAAAACGGCGACGTTTCGCTCATCAGCCAGCCCTTTGGGGCGTGAAAGTCTTGGACGATTACCACGACGGCTCCTTGCGTTGCAGATCTACGATTTCTGAGTAATGCAACGCGACACCGGCACTAATAGCCACATTTTTCCAGGACCAGCGAATCGTCAACATAGACGTTATATTGATGCGGTCGCAGTCCTCCAAACCAGAAGGGGCGAATTTGTTCGATGACCACCTTGGGCAGCATGGGATTTTGAACCAAAAATTCCCAGCGTTTGGTGAATTCAAGATCGACATGCGTGGAAATCGCATAAGGATCTTTTAAGGTTTGTTCCTTTCCCTCAATGATGACTGTAGTCCTGCCGCTAAACCAGTTCCGTTTAAATTCGATAGCAGATTTTTGTTCGTCACCAATATCAATCGAAAATTGCATCGAAGGTTTTCCTGTCAAGAAGAAACAGCGAGTACGCGGCGAACCTTGATTTCACAACCATGCCAGTATTGCAATGAGGGCTACTATATTCCCGATGATCAGTGTCCAAAAGCCAAACTTCGTCAAGCCGGGCACATAATCCGATGCGTCCTGATCCTGATCAACGGCTCTGGACTGAGAGTTTGATGCTTCCTGTTTCTCAATGATGGATCTGGCATCTGAAAATCGATCCTGCAGCACCATGACTTGGACCACTCCAGGGGCTTCGGCCCGGAATTCGGAAGTCATTCCCCCTGATGCGGTCGCGGGGATACCATGCTCCTCCAAAAGTTGGACAAGCAACTGCCCTTCGAGTTCGGTGGGAACGGTCGTCAGTGTCATGAGTGTGTCGTTTGAGGCCGTCTTCGTCATTTTACTCACCCTTTTGTTTGTATTGAAGGGATATTTCAGAAAGCGTCGTCGTACAAAGGCACCCTCTATTGTATCGTCCTTCACACCAAAACCAAAGCTGATTTTACCAAAGCTGATTTTTCAGTGGGATGAGTGATTCCTTTCGTTAGCAGTTCGTTTACTGCTGATTTAGAGGACATCGTTCATTCTTGGGAAGGGTTGCCACATGAGACCAGGCTGGTCTTTTCCTATTTAGCCTGTGTCCCGGTTTACTGTACCGTCTCCAGGGCCATTCGGGCCGAGTATAATCGAACGAGAGACGCTATGGTTAAATGGGACGCGCTCTAGCGAAAACGCATCGCATGATTTGATGGTATGCCTCCAGGCAGAGGTCGCCGTTCATGGTCTATGTGGCCAAGATGCTCTGTTTCTTGCCCGTGGCTGAGGCAATTATTGCGCGCAGTGGGTGCAAAATCTTGCGCATTGGTGTATCATCGGATGTTGTCATTCTGGATAGGGCTACATATTCGATGCACCCTACTGGGCCGACACTTAAAGGCTCGGAGTCGGTCCCAGGGCCAGTCCCGGAAACCGCCTTCGAGTGATCGTTACAGGTCCTCGTATCCGACAGATGATTCCGGCCACGCAGTACATCCGATGTGCAGCGGCGGTTAAAATGTTACAGTTGGACGACCAGAGAAATGGTCTATCATCACGGTCGTTAATCGTTCAATCAAGATTTGCAAAGGAAACTATTTTGGTCGACTCCGAAGCCACACCCACGCCCGAACCGCCCTCGAGTAAGGAACTGAAATTGGCCATGAAGGCGTTTCGCAAACGTCTCAAGCTAACTTGCCTGGATGATGAATCCCGAATGGGCTACGGTGCCACGTCCTCTGGTCAGCGGTCAAGCGTCGTTGCCATTGAACCACCGCACCAGTATTCCCGGGCCGTTTGGCAGGAACTGGTGAATCAGGGAAAACTGAAGCACGATGGCGGCGGGCTTTATTCACTCGCTGATTCGTAAGCGGGCCGACAGTCTCGTCGAGTAACCGGGCTGCTCTACCCCGCGTTCTGAGTCTGAATCTGCACAGGGGGTCTGAACAGGCTTTGCTTTTAGGACACGCTTAAACTAAGAGGACTCGTTTTGCAATCGCTTTCGAGTTCCCCTTCGTCCTACCGTCGCGTCAGTCTTGACTCTTGCCGGGCAGAAGTGGCAGCAGGATGAAGTGACTGGCCCAGGGAATGAAACACGCTTCTGTTTTGAATCGTTCAACTACACCCAGCAAAAAAACGTCTGCATCCACAAGATTGGGATTCAGGCGTTTTTGTTTATCTGGATGTGTCATCAAGTGACATCAGTAGCGGTGGAGGGATTCGACCTCCCGACACGCGGATTATGATTCCGAATTATCTTATTGAATCTTGGGGAAATTTGTCCGAAGAAATCAGGATTCTGGGCCAATTGAGGGGAGGCAATCATACCTACCAAACGTTATTCATCCGAACAGATCATTTCGAAACTCCATGAAGCCGAGGTCCATCTCGCCCAAGGAAGTCGAACACTGGTCGCTGACAACGCTGCGGGAAAAGCTCGTGAAGATCGGAGCCAAAGTGACGCGGGAGAGCTACGCGCCGCTGTCGGTTTTCAGGCCGCTCTGGTGAGACGCCAGCCGAGCTTGCGGATGCTGCGTAGCCTGCAGAAGCTTTCGGAGCGTAAAAATTCCAGAAAATTCACCAGGCGTTAGACACTGGGGTGGGACGATGTTAAGATGAGGAGTCACATCTACTAAGATGAGTAGCGACATCTACCGGAAGCGGTTCCAGGATTAACCCAAATGGGAAATCCTGGATAAAGTCTTGAATCATTATCTAATTCTTTATTCAATAACGGCCTACTTGCGCTAAGGAGCCCACATCCACAATGCCCAGATTAATCACCAATTTTCTACTTCGTCCGTTTGCAATTGTGCTCATTTCATCGATCATTCTCGTTGGGTGCGGGGGGGATGTGGGGCAAGGAGTCGCCGTTAGCGGAACCGTAAACCTTGATGGAGCTCCCCTGGAAAATGGGACAGTCTCGTTTATTGGCGAGAACGGATCTGCCGCTGCAGTCGGACAAATCAAAAGTGGGCAATTCTCACTTTCTCAATCCGCGAATGCATCGGGGATCCCAGCCGGCAGCTATAAGGTCAAAGTCGAATCATGGAAAGTCCAACCGGGCGCTGTTCAGGATGATGGAAGTTTCGCCAAAGGTGAATTGGCCATCCCTGAGAAATACACAAAAGCAGCGTCATCGGGGTTCACTGCTGACGTTGGTTCCGGCGGTGGGACATTCGAATTCAATCTCAAGAACGAGTAATCTCATCCGCTATTTTATAACTGATAACGAACTATTTTATGATTTATAACTATTTTCTAAACTCATGAACCGCAAGGAGACCGTCTAATGAAAAGGACAATGAAACCCCGAGGATTTACTTTGATTGAGTTACTGGTCGTCATCGCGATCATCGCCATCCTCATCGCCTTATTACTGCCGGCAGTTCAACAGGCACGGGAAGCTGCTCGTCGTTCGTCTTGTAAGAATAACCTCAAGCAAATCGGACTGGCGATGCATAATTATCACGAAACGCACAAGGTTTTCCCTTATGCCAGCACATTTTCCGACGCCTCAGGTGCACCGGAAGCTTACTTGAGAGCAAGTTCGACTCCAGGATGGTTTGCATTGATTTTACCGTTCCTTGATCAGGCTCCTCTGTACAATCAGCTCAATCTCAATCGACCTATCAATGATAATTCCGGGACCGCTCCCACCAACAGAACGTCGATCACGAATCAATTCTTTCCGGTTATGACCTGCCCCAGTAATCCCTTTGCAGGGTCGGGAAAAAGCGTAGATGGAAATAATTTCAACGGACTTTCCGTTGCCGCTCAAGCTGCCATGTATCGCCCTTCGGGAGGTCCTGCGTTAAATGATGGTGGAGCCAAGGATTGCAATTCCCAAGCCTTCTGCCGTAAAGATACGGGTGGCGTTCAGGGGGGGTGGCGATATCCACATCGCAATAAAGGAGGAATCCGTGGAATGTTTGCGCGAGGTGTTTCCAACATCAAGATTGCGGATGTCACTGATGGAGCCAGCAACACGATTCTGATGGGAGAATGCAAAGCGCACTTCGATGTATTCGGCAGCGCTTGGGCTCACAACGTTCCCGAATCTTTGTACCACCTTAAAATCAACAGTTCGTTCCTTAAAGTTCTTGAAGACAACTTCCAATCAGGAGGTTCACCGACTGTTTCCTGGCCAGACGCAACCGGACACGCCAGCTTCCATACCGGAGGAGCCCACTTCCTTTTGGTGGACGGTTCTGTCCATTTCATTAGCGAGAATGTCGATTACGTTACGTATTGCAATTTGGGGGACCGTCAGGACGGTCAAACAATTGGAGAGTTCTGATGCTATTTGCCCCAAGACAAACATGGGATGTATTGGTGGCTACCTGGATGATATAACAGGGCCATCACATCTGATTCAGGTTTAAGGCAATAAACCAAAGCAATTTGATCGGCCGGCGTTCAACAGGACGTCGGCCGATTTTCGTTGCCGATTTTTTTGATCTACAGGACTGAAAACGCTTACGTATGAGCTCGCCTTCTGAACAGATTCCAATCATACATTACAGTGTCTGATTGACCTGGCTCCCCTCGGATTCATCGACCTACACGCTTTTTCCAGCTTCAGCTGCGCACGTCGGTCGCTCAGACCGCATGCATGATGGATAGATACTTCGGCGTGTTTGGGAGATGTGGTATCAAGCCTCTGACCAATTTAGCATGGTACTTGCTCCGAGCCGAAACTTTCAGTCATAGCAAGTCAACAAAAAAACGCCTGAGTCCACAACATTGGGATTCAGGCGTTTTTGTTGGTCTGGGTGTGTCATCAAGTAACACGAGTAGCGGTGGAGGGATTCGAACCCCCGACACGCGGATTATGATTCCGCTGCTCTAACGCGGTAAACAATAATGAGAAGCAGTAACAAGAAAAGGACGTTTTCACGAATGATCCTGAGTATTTCTTTATTGTTGAATCTTGGGGGGCCGGTCAAACTCAGTCGCACTCAACAAAAAAATACGTGTGCTTTTGAGGGTGTACTCAGATTTTAATTGACCTGCCTGTAATGTTCACTAGTATGTACTGGTCGTAAGGGAACATTTCGGTCATGCGTAAAGGAAGTGGAAAATGAACAGAAAGCTCAAGTATCTCAATTTTATATGCCTTTGTTTCTTTGCTCCAAACTTCTTAGTTGCTCAAGATGTTAAAGACAAATCTACAAGTTCAGTCCAACGACAATATGAAACGCTTCTACAAAATCACATTGATGGCTATATCAAAGATAAATCTGTCAAAAAAATTGAAGGGAAAACTGTAATAAAAAACCTTGAGGATCAAGGTGAATTAATGCCTTATCTGAGAAGGCTGGATTTATTTCTTGATAAGAGTTCATGGGAAGCCGGACAAAAAGAACTTTATCTTCGAGAATGTATAGTGGAACCTGCAATAGCAGAATATTCAAATACAAAAAACAAAAGTAAATATTCTAATAAAAATTCAAATAAGAATCCTGTAGTAAACAGTTTTAACTCTAATGACTTTTTCCTTCATCACAGACTCGAATTAATGCGGAACAATGCATTAATACCAAGCTATTTTAAGGAAACATATTACTCACAAAATATAAAGCCAATTAAGCAGCTGAGAGAAGTAAAAGACACTGTTCAACTTGACTGGTATCAACAAACTGGATTAGATCAAGGGCTTCGTGGAATTGGATTGACAAATAAAGAACTTGAACAAATCAACAGAAATAATCTAGCTACGCCATTTACAAAAAAAATGATGAAAAGGTTCCAATTTTCTCAGGACCATATTCGGTGGGAAGTAGGACATTGCGAAGTTTATAAAGAGAGAAATATTTATGATCCTATAGCGATTGAGGCAAAAAAAAAAATCAAACTCAAATCATTCCCTGTAGATAAATTGTATGTAGATATTTGGGAAAACAATCAAGACGAAATTCTCACGATTGTTAAAGAATTAAGTCATGATGATATAGTAATAGCTACTCGATATGAAGCGTATAAAGACCCATCACTTTGGGAACCAGGTGAGCAAAATCGGTATATGTCATCGGATATTCTCCCCTTTATACATAGAGAACAATTATCTCAGGAGTTCACCAAAATAATCCAACGACAAAAGGTGAAATAATGGATAAATCTCCTTCCGAAAAAAAACAAGAAAATTTGGCAATAGGCAACGTTAGCCTTCCCACAATCTTAAAGTTATTCGAGAGACACCCAGCATCTCTGTTATTTCTCGGTCTTGTATTCCTATTAGGAGTATACTCTGGAATTACTATCAGAATTGGTCAGTTTTCTCTCATCATTGGAGATTACATGTTACCGCTTGCAAAGAATCTCATGGCGGTTATTGGCTTCGCTATGTTATCACTAGGACTGTTAATTCTAGTACGAATGAACTACGGCCTCACAATCCCTAAGTACGTTGATAGTGTCGTCGTAGGAATATTATTTGTTATGGTACTCACAATATTCATTTATTCATTTATTAAAGGCGAGTCAAATAAGCACCCGTTCTCTTCGATTGAATATGATAGTGTAGACAATAAATTAATTGTTAAGACTGTTCCAGAAGTATATGAAAAATACCGCGATAGTCATAAAGTGGCTTATGCAGTAATTCCTCATGACGAAGGAGATGACCCAACAGTAGAAACCAGATTGGATTTGGAAGTAAGGGATATTCCAGAGGAAGGAACTAGGTCTGTCGCTATAAAATGTCCCAATAGTATGGGGAATATATCTTATGGGGATGGATTCAGAGTTTACTCTTGCATTGTACCAAATGATTTCAGTGGTAATGGAATTACTACTATCGGCCAAATCATTTCATCCGGAGGAATTCGTCTCCGCTATATGGGGGGAGATAAAGTTCCAGATATTACAAACGGGACACAACTCGCACCAGTGTATGAGGAACTCTCTGATCAAGAAAAGAAAGCTTTCAATCGATCAACCAAAATTGGAATCGACTGAGAAGGTATTCTAAACTAGCTGTTGATCTGAAGTCCTCATAACTTCATCATGAAGGCCGGTTTCCTTCAAAACGCCTGAATGCACAACATTGGGATTCAGGCGTTTTTGTTGGTCTGGGTGTGTCATCAAGTAACACGAGTAGCGGTGGAGGGATTCGAACCCCCGACACGCGGATTATGATTCCGCTGCTCTAACCGACTGAGCTACACCGCCAAATTCAGGTTGGGACACACTATATAATATGCCCCGTTCTACTGAAAGTTAAGTTGGAGAAAAAAGTGGTTTTCCGACGCTAACTTCCTTCGATATCTCACTTTATCGGCAAAAATAGCCGTGAGAAGTCGAAAGCTTAACAAATTCTTGCTTGATCGCAAGTCAACCGCCACTTTCAACGCGAAATGTGACCGAATTTGGTTGATTGTGACCGGTTTCGCGCGGCGGTATACTCGATTCCCGTGGATTCATACTATTTGTCTCTCCTGCGGAGCGCTTCAACGATGACTAAATGCATGACAATATGTTTTCCTCTTCTACTGGTTTCCTGTGTCCTGTTTCTGACCGGCGGCTTAATGAGTGGCTTGACGGAAGTCCACGCGCAAGAAGCTGAGTCCCCTGCTCTGAAAACCGTCACGAAAACAGTCGTCTTTCAACGGGGCGATGGTGGTTACCACTCGTTCCGTATTCCGGCTTTGATTGTTTCTCCCCAAGACACGCTGCTGGCGTTTGCCGAAGGTCGCAAGAACAACTTAGGAGACAGTGGTAACATCGATCTGGTTCTCAAAAGAAGTTCAGATCAGGGAAAAACCTGGTCCGATTTGTCGGTACTCTGGAATGATGGTGAGAATACCTGCGGCAATCCCTGCCCGGTCGTGGATCAATCGACGGGGCGGATCTGGCTGCCTTTGACCTGGAATCATGGCAAGGATCGCGAGAAGCAGATCAAAGACAAATCCGCGCGGGACACGCGACGCGTTTATATGAGTTATTCCGATGATGACGGCGTGACCTGGAAGCCGCCTTATGAAGTGACAGAGACGACCAAGAAGCCGGAGTGGACCTGGTATGCCACTGGGCCCGGCAATGGCATTCAACTGACGCGAGGAGCCCACAAAGGGCGGCTGGTGATTCCCTGCGATCATAATGTGACGCTGGACGGCAAAGTCATACGGCGCTCACACGCGATTTACTCGGACGATCATGGCAAAACGTGGCAGCTCAGCCAGCCGATCGGTGTGAAGACGAATGAATGTGCCGTCGTGGAACTGGCAGATAGCCGGCTGTTGATGAATATGCGGAGTTATCACGGCAAGAACCGGCGGGCGATTGCCTTTTCTGACGATGGCGGGGCAACGTGGTCTAATGAATCTCTGGATGCAGCGCTCATTGAGCCGGTTTGTCAGGCGAGTTTGATCCGGGTACGGTTTCCGGAGTCAGGAAAGCCGGGGCAGATTCTCTTCAGTAACCCAGCCAGCAAAAAACGGCAAAAAATGACCGTGCGGCTGAGTGAAGATGACGGCAAAACGTGGACGGCTTCGCGACTGGTGATGCCGGGCTCTGCTGCTTATTCCTGTCTGGCGGCGCTCTCTGATGGTCATGTTGGTCTGCTCTATGAGCGGGACGGTTACCAGAAAATCGAATTTGTTGCCTTTGATTTAGCACAATTTTTAGCGAGCCGCCCGTAGGCGTCGCGCTTCTCTTTCACATTCTCCCTGCATTATAAAGTGACATCTGATGGATACATTAATTGATCGTTTTTTGCGTTATGTCAAAATTGATACTCAATCCGATGAGACAAGTCCGTCGTTTCCCAGCACGAAAAAACAGCTGGATTTGAGCCGAATGTTGTTTGAAGAGTGTGAGCAACTGGGACTCGAAGATGTGACGATTAACGAGTACGGGATTGTGATGGCCACGATTCCGCGCACGGTTGAAGGAGATGCCCCTGCGATTGGCTGGGTGGCGCACGTCGATACGTCGCCTGAGTTTTCCGGCACGCATGTGAAACCGATTGTCCATGAGAACTATGATGGGCAGGATCTGGTACTGCCCGGCGATCCTTCGCGCGTGTTACGCGTCAGCGAGGAGCCGCGATTGAAGCAGATGGTGGGGAAAACGGTAATTACCACCGACGGGACAACATTGCTGGGAGCCGACGACAAGTCGGGTGTGGCGGTGATGATGACGGCTGCCGCCCATTTAATGAATGATCGATCAATCCAGCACGGTCCGATTCGTCTTTGTTTTACCTGTGATGAAGAAATTGGTCGCGGAATTGAAAAGCTGGATTTAGACGTGTTCGGCGTTTGCTGTGCTTATACGCTGGACAGTGATGGCAGCGGCCGGATCGATTCGGAAACGTTTTCCGCCGATCAGGCCGTGATTGACGTGCGTGGCGTGAATACGCATCCTTCTGTGGGAAAAGGGGTGATGGTGAATGCGATTCGGATTCTCAGCGATCTGATTTCCCGGATGCCGACCGAGACACTCAGTCCGGAAACGACGGACGGGCGCGAGGGATTTATGCATCCCTACCATATTGAAGGTGGTGTGGCGGAAGCGTCGGCTCGATTGATCTTAAGGGATTTCGAGACGGAGAAATTAACTGAATACGCCCAACTGCTGGAATCGCTGGCGGAACCCTTGCGGGAGAAACATCCGAAAGCGGAAATTACGATTACGATTCACAAACAGTATCGCAATATGCGGGATGGATTGCCGAAAGAGCCACGGGCATTGGAAAAAGCGATTGCAGCCACACGGGCGGCTGGTCTGGAGCCGAACCTGAATGTGATTCGGGGCGGGACCGATGGTAGCCTGTTGACAGAAAAGGGGTTGCCGACACCGAACCTCTCCAGCGGGCAGCATAATCCGCATTCGCCGCTGGAATGGACATCTGTCGAAGAGATGCAGCAGGCCGTTGACGTCTTAGTGCAACTGGCCATTCAGTGGGGGCAGGAACGTTGAGTACCCAACTGGCGAGTTGAGTGAAATTCGAATTCCCTTTTAATATTTCCTGAAGCGAGCTGTTTCGGTTCTGGTTGTTCCGGTTGGTCGGTTTAGCGAGAATGGCGAGGCGATTCGGCTCTGAATGCGCATGTCGTAGTAACGAGTTAAGAGAAACACCCTCTGACCAGAATCAATGCGTCTGGATCTGGTTTTGATTGCCGGTTTAAAAATGAATCGATTACGCAGGTCGTGCCGTATCTTAATAAAAACGATTGTTTGACCATCGTTTTTTTATGACTTATGTTAATCATATCGGCAAGATACTTGTTTAAATAAACGTTGTACAGATTTTGTGCAGCGCGAACCAGCGGTTGTTTTCCAGTTTGCTTTTGATGAGCCCTGCTTGTGGCGGCCATCAGTAAACGGGAAACGCACTGGTATAGAGGGGGAACTATGTATTTATCAACCAAGACGCGACTTCTAAAGAGCTTGCAATCGAAACATTTTTGGGTTTGTTTATTGGGCTGTTCTCTGGCCTGTTCTCTGGCACTCGGTTCGACTGTTGCCTATGCAGATCCCGGCGCATTGCCCATTGTCATTCCGGTTACACAAACCCAGGCGATAGCCAAAGGGGAAGAGTATGAACGGACTCGGCAATGGATTAAGGCCATTGAGCATTACGAAGATTCTTTGAAAGAATGGCCTGAGAACGATAACATCAAATACGGTCTCAGACGGGCGAAGATTCATTTTGGAATCGACCGCCGTTATATGGACGACAGCTTTTCCAAAGTTCTGTTGTCACAGTCTCGACGCGAAGCGTTTATTCTGTTCGACCAGATTCTATCAAAAATTCAATCGCATTTCGTCGATCCGCTGAGCACGACGTCTTATGTCGCCCATGGTACGGAAAGTTTGTATCTGGCGTTGGCGAATGATCGGTTCATCAAAGCGCATTTGCGCGGCGTGCCTCCTGAAAAGATTCGCGAAGTACGCCGGATCTTGCGAGAGACTTACTGGAATAAATCGATTTCCAGTCATCATGGAGCACATCAGCTGATTAACGAAGTTTGTGATCTTTCTTATCGAAATATCGGCTTACGAGACACAGCCGTGATTTCAGAATACATGTTTGGTGGCTGTAATGCACTGGATGATTACAGTAGCTTTCTGACGCCTGATCGTCTGGGTGATCTTTACGACAACATCGAAGGGGAATTTGTCGGAATCGGGATCGAGATGAAGGCGGAAATCGGGGAAGGCATGTTGTTGATCAATGTGCTGCCGGAAAGTCCTGCCGAACAAGGGGGCGTCCTGGCGGGTGATCACATTGTGAGTATTGATCAAAAAGACTGTCGTAATATGACGACTGACCAGGCAGCGAACCTGTTGCGTGGAACCTCAGGAAGTCAGGTTGCTCTGGAGCTGGAAAGTCCGGACAGCGGCAAGACCCGAGTGGCACGCGTCACCCGCAAAGCGGTGCAGGTCAAAAGTTTTCCGATTGTGAAAATGATCGATAAGGAAAATGGGATTGGCTACATCAAAATGACGGGATTCCAGAAAACATCGGCTTCGGAACTGGATGCCGCGTTAAGAAAACTGAACGGCGAAGGCATGCGGTCTTTGATCTGGGATGTCCGTGGTAATCCGGGGGGATTGTTATCTGCGTCTGTCGAAGTTCTTGACCGTTTTCTGGAAGAAGGAAAGCTGGTTTCGACCAAGGGACGTGTTGCTGATCAGAACTGGAGCTATACGGCTCACCGCCCTGGTACCTGGAAAATTCCACTCGTCTTGTTAGTGGACGGCAACAGTGCCAGTGCCAGTGAAATTGTGGCAGGAGCATTAACGGATCACCGCCGGGCGACTGTGATTGGTCGCAAAACTTACGGCAAGTGGTCAGTCCAGAGTATCTTCCCGATTCGTGGTTCAACTGGATTACGATTGACAACGGCGAAATTCTATTCGCCTCAGGGGAACACTTATGGTAAGATTGGGATCAAACCCAGTATCACGGTTGAGAAAGATGAGCTGCAGACTGCCATGTATGGTGCGTCACAAGAGCAAAAACTGGCAGCAGATTCTGATATCAAACGTGGCTTACAAATTCTGCAAAGTCAATATGCTGTAGCACCATGATGGATGAACGTGCCGCCTGGCTCACACAAGGAAAAGGAACGACGCCCAGTTTACGGTGGTCGTTTTCGACAGAAGCTCCTTTGATTGCGCTGGATCTGGCTCGTGAAACCGGAGAAATACTGGCCGCCGATATTTCGGGCGGCCTTTATTTATTGGATCGGCAGGGACAGTTTCTGCATCTGAATCGCGGCATCAAGGACGTGCAACTGGTTCACTGGAGTGATCGAGGGAAACTGGGAGCCGCGATTTATTCTGATAATAATATCTGCTGCTTTGATCGCGATTTGAATGTGTTGTGGGCCATTTCTTTTTCGGTGGAAGCTTTGGCGATCACGATGGATTCTTATGGCGATTATATCGCCGTCAGTCTAGCCAGCGGTAAGACCATTATTATTGATTCGCAGAAACGGAAAGTTGCCAGCTTTGAGACCATGCGTCCTCTGAGTTATTTAGAGTTTCAGGTCAGCGAGCCGCGTTTGATTGGTGCTGCTGAAAACGGCCTGCTCTGCTGCTACGATCTGGAAGGAAACTGTATCTGGACCGAGAAGCACTGGTCGAATTGTGGGGGAATCGCGCTGTCCGGCGATGGGCGACGGATTTTTCTGGCGGGCTTCAATTACGGGATTTTAATTTTTGATTATGAAGGGGATTCAGCGGGAACGCTCGTTTTTGAAGGGACTCCCAAAGTTCTCGCCTGTGATTTTATCGGCAACCGGATTGTGACAGCGACCATTGAGCAGGAATTGTATTGGTTAAATCAAGAGGGAAAACTCCTTTGGGGGGGCGCGATTCCCGATGAAGCCATTGAAGTGGCCTGTGACCCGTTCGGCCAGTGGTGTGTCTGCGGATTGAAATCCGGCTTGGTTCAGTGCCTGGATTGGTCCGACGCGATTTGAACTAATTTCAAGGCCTAATCGTATCTGAAGTGATGCGGGGCCAAAGTGTTCAGATTCTGTTGTCTCAGAATTGCAGAAAAGGCCAAGGCTCTATTTTGACTCTACCCTTCCAACCGCCTATGATATAAGGTCTTCCAGCTTCAGTTTACTTGTGACTTAAAATCAGATCTAAAAAAATTCCAACAAGCGGTCACAGGCAGTAAGGCGTTTTTTGAATTTGTCGATTCAGACAGTTCTGGGGTAGGCGATGGCCAAGCAGAAAAAAGATTCTTCTCCGAAGAAAAAACGCCAGTCTGCGCGCGTGCCCAAAATGGAAACTCTGGGCAAATATCAGATTGAGAAAGAAATTGGCGCGGGAGGGATGGGGGCCGTCTTCCTGGCTCGCGATACAACGCTGAATCGCCTGGCAGCGTTAAAAATATTACCCCGTGACAAAGCCGAGAATCCGGTACTCGTCAAACGCTTCAAAGCAGAAGGTCAGGCTGCGGCACATCTGCGACATGAAAACATTGTTTCCGTTTATGATGCCGGCGAAGAGGATGGTTATCTTTATATCGCGTTGGAGTATGTCGAAGGGACCGACTTACACAATCTGATCAATAAACGTGACCGGATTCCCGTACGTCGTTCTCTGGAGATCATCACACAGGTTACCGAGGCTTTAGCACACGCCTACCAGCAGGGAATTGTGCACCGGGACATCAAGCCGGCGAACATTCTCATTCGACTAGATGGGGTCGTGAAACTGACCGACCTGGGGCTGGCACGTTCGATAGACGATAATACCGAGACGAGTATTACCCGAGCAGGAACGACAGTGGGCACCGTTGATTATATGGCTCCCGAGCAGGCCCGGGACAGCAAGGCCGCAGACATTCGGAGCGATATCTATTCGCTGGGATGTACCTGGTATCACATGCTGACGGGGCGCGCTCCTTTTTCTGAAGGCAGCTTGACGAATAAGCTGGCGGCACATGCTACCACAGCTCCTCCCGATCCTCGTGCACTGAATGAGCATGTTCCGGAGGGAATCGTGGCGATCATTCAGCGCATGATGGCCAAGTCCCAAAAGGCGCGTTATCAGAATCCCACAGAGTTGCTGGAAGACTTAAAGAATTCCAACCTGAAGCGTTCGAATGTCGATAACAATGTATTGGAAGCCTTAGCGAGTGAGTCTGATAGCGAACACGCGACACTCGACCCCAGCGCCAATCTGCCAGCAGACAGTAGCGATTTTCAAATCAATCAATTCATTCCAGATTTCAGCAGTCAGACTGATGAAGAAGAAGAGCAGGAATCGAGTAGTCGCCTGAGTACAAGTTTCGACCTGCAGCAACTGGCGGATGTCGATGTTGAATCTGGGGCCACATTGCCTGAGGGGGACCGATCTAAAACGCCTTCTGAAAGTAAGCGCTCGAGAGAAAAAGAACCACTGTCTGATGAAGCGAAAAAGCCGTCCCGTTCGCGCCGCCCTGCTCCGGAATCGGAAGAGGAAGGCTCAGTCATTTCTGACTCGGCCATGAAAACCAGAAAAGCTGCCCGTTCGCGGAAGTCGGATACACCTGTTGAACAGAGAAAACGTGCTCAGAAAACGGGGGCCGGTCCGAAAGCCTCCCCGCAAGAATCGCCCACGCGCAGTCGACCGCCTCGAAAGTCCCATAAAGCGACGCCTCTGCCACCTGTAGAAAACGCAGGCTCAGATAGTCAGATCGCAATCGATTATCGGCAAATTGCCATGTTTGCTGGTGGCGCGATTCTGTTGATCCTGCTGGTCTGGTGGGCCATCAAGGCCTTTAGTTCTTCAGATCCTGTTCAGCAGGGACCCGGAAGTAATCCGTTCGCGACAGCCAAACAGAATCAGCAGAATAGCGAGCAGGTTGCCCCCAACCAAAACCCGGCGGAAGGAGATCCTCAGGCAGCAGCCAAGGAGAACGACCTCACTCAGACGACGGTCGAAGTTGCTAAGAACGAGGGAGCAAGTCCGGATTCTAAGCAGAGCAAGCAGTCCAATGGAGCATGGCAAAATACGGCAGTCCGCGGGATGGAAAAGAAGTTTCTTCCTGAGTGGGGTTCCAGTTTCTCTGATTTGGTGGGGGCGAAAGCAGCTAAAGTTGATTCCCAATTGCCGGTACTCAAGGTTGCTTCCGGTAAAACTGATTCCGGTGTTTATGGTAGTCTCAACGAAGCGATCGAAGCGGTCACTGGTAAAGGGGCTATGATCCGATTGTATGGTCAGGGACCTTTTCGGCTCAAACCTCACCGGTTACAGAATATTTCTCAGCTCATTATTATGGCAGATTCTGAACAGTCCCCCGTTGTGTTGATTCAGGCAAATGAGTTGTCTGCGAATCAATCGGAAATGGATTTGCTTTCGTTTTCATCAGGCGTGCTTCGTTTTCAGGGAATTCATTTTCTGTGCGATGCTTCGCAGATTCCCGGTAAGGGAGTATGTAATGTCTTGGGGTCCAATAGCAGTGATCTGAGCTTTCAAGACTGTTCTTTCTCACTCACTGGAACAGGCAAAAGAATCTTTCGCTTAATCAATTCGACTGGAGAACCTCGCACAACGACACAACGACCGGAAGGTGAGTCACGGATACTGTTAGAGAATTTCGTTGTGACCGGTAATCAACTGCAAACGATTCGCATCGATCAGCCTTATGCAGATGTCCTGATTTCCAATTGTTTTATTTCGACGAAGGGGGCACCTTGCCTGGAACTGGAAAGTCTGGACGCCCACTCTAAGTCCCGTTCAATCTTGCAGGAGCGTAAGCTGCCTCGCACAGCCCGGATCTTTTCCAGTACCCTGCTCTCTGATCAATCAATCTTAGAACTGAATGGGTCAACAAAATCTAAAGAGCCAAAACAACCAGATCAGCCTGAACCAGCGGCTCGTCAAACTGAGATTATCGTTGTGAATTCGGTGTTTATTGGCAATCCGGCTGAAAAGCAGGCTGCGGTAATCTCTCTGAAAGACTGGTCTCAGGACAAATTGCGTGAACAAAGCAAGAGCCGGTTTGATGGTTTACAATTACATCTGGAGAGTTCCTTGTTCTGGGGCTGGCCTTTTTATCTGCGTTCGACCGAACCTGGAAACTCGAAAAATGTATTTCAAGTCGACTCTCATCGAACCTGGCAGCAAAGCTGGGGCAAGCTTATCCCGGCAGCTGTATTCAATCCCGATCTGCCAGAGGGATTAAGCAAACTTAGCGACCCTGCTTTTGTAAAACCGCTATTGAATTTTTCAAAACAGCAGGCCGTTCACGCCGTCTCGGAAGGAGGCGTTATTGCCGGCTGTGATCCTGCTGGATTGTGGTCTCTGTCTCAGGGGCAGTTGAAACGTCTTAACGCGAGTTTAAATAAACCGCATGTTGAACAAAAAATTCAGAAAGTGTTTGCGAAAGCGAAGACCATTTCCTTTGACATGACAAAGGGGAATCTGAGTGATTTCCTGAGCAGTTCTGCCGTTTCCGGGCCGACGAAGGTGACTGTCCGTGGTCAGGGTGTGTGTTATACTTCGCCAATCATACTTGAGAATAAACAGGTTCGTCTCCAATTTGAGGGAACGGGGAGAACTCCTCTGGTTATTGAGTTGAAACTTCTCCCCTCCGCTGCAAAAGCACGTTCTCGCAATCCAAAGACAGCCGGTATTTCCTCGTTTATTACGCTGAAGAACTCGACCTTAAGCATGAGTGGGGGCAACTTTCGGATTTCCATGGAGCGAAAAGGCGTGATTCCGAAGCATTTCCTGATTTGCCAGGACAGTCAGCTTGCGTTGGATCGGTGTGCTCTGCGCGCGATGCTGATCAACGACAGACGTTTTCAGTCTGTTGTGTATGTTGAACCTTCAGGTGCCGGGAAATCGAGTCAGGTTTTTATGAACGATTCCTTTCTGGCAGCGTCCGGAACGGTTGTTGAATCGCGTACGCCTCGGCTCAGCCTTGAAATTCGAAACAGCCTGCTTCTCAGTCAGAAAGATATTTTTGCATTCAATGCGCAAGCTGCTGCTCTCCAGGTTTCTTTGAGTCAAAGCAGCTTTGCTGCCGGCGGGACGGTATTTGCCTTTCAACAATCCCCTGGAAGGGCCACAGTCGGAAATGCTGCTCAGATATTTGCGGATGAATCTCTGTTTCTACCCGCTCCTGCGACTTCAGCAACTCGTTCAGATTTTTCGAAGACTGCTAGTTTATTTTCAATTCCACAAGCGTTCCAGAAGGGGCAGCAAATTCAGTGGTGGGGGAATTCGAACGGTTTTATGGTAGAACGTCTGCAGGTTCTGGGCGGAACCTCTGCCGGTTCTCAAAATTCGGGAGTTGAGTTTTCCAATGAAATGAAGCGTCTGTTTGGTGACGAAGCCGATCATCGTGCTTTGTCAATCCGAGGGGGCATTATCTTTCAGGAACAGAAACTGCCACCTTTGGTCAAAATTGATCCGGCCCACTTTCAATTATTGCCGACTTGCAAAGCTGCCAGCTGGTCCGATTTAAAACAACAGCTTGGCGCTGACCCCGCTCTATTACAGGCGATGGTTCAGGGGGGGAGTCAAAATTCGGGGCAACGGGAGCGAATCAAGCGTGCTTTCTAAGTGGGGACTGAAGCATCGGTTCATGGGGCTGGGGCAGGCGGGTTATCTTCGTCCAATCGGGGAATCGAAAGCGTAAACCGCGAACCGTTTCCGGCTTCACTTTCGATATTGATTTCGCCGCCATGTTCTCGGATGATTTTCTGGCTGACAGCCAGTCCAATTCCCGTTCCACGGGCGCCCTTGGTTGACTCGAACAGATTGAAGATCTTGTTGATTTGATCCTCAGGAATCCCGGGACCGTTGTCTGAGACCAGAATCAAAATTTGATCTGGTTTGGCTAAATACTTGGTTTCGAGGAGTACGATCCCCTCTTCCGAGCCTTCGACAGCATCAATGGCGTTTATCACGATATTCAGAATCGCTCTGTGCATTCCTTCATGGTCAAAGACCGATTCCGGCAGGTCTTCTGCAGGTTCGCATTTCAGTTGAACGCCACACTCTTCTGCCCGTGCCTGCATCAGTTCCACGATATCTTTTACCGGCGTATTGATTGAGCCCGGTTCCAATGCCGGTTTTCTCTCGGTGCTGAAAGTGAGCATGTCCATCACCAGGTGATAGATTTTGTTCTGATTCTTTTCAACAATCGTCCAGCCTTTGCGAACCAGATCTTCTTCTGATTTCTTTAACCCCATATCAATGAGGTAACTGCCGCCCCGAACTCCCTGCAGAATATTTTTAATGTGATGGCTCAAAGTCGCAATGGTTTGCCCCATCGCGGCGAAGCGTTCAGCTTTGAGCATTGCGTTTTGAAAACGATAGTTTTCGATCGCCAAAGCGGACTGACGTCCGATTGCGACCAGCAGTCTGAGATGTTCTTCGCTGAATTTTTCGACAGCACCATTTTTAAGCAGGATTTCCGGATGGGCCGTTGTGGTGTCGACGTAGATTACTCCCATCAGTTCGTGGCGGCCCTGCATGGGAACACACATGGCTTCGCGGATACCGGCCTGAAGAATGCTGCCGCCTCCTTCAAAACGCTGGTCACGCCGGGCATCCGACGTGCGAACGCCCTGTTTTTTATTGAGCACATAGTCCACGATACTGTGTGAAACGGGCATGCGCGGCCCGGTTTTCTGTTTATCTCGACTGCTGTAGATTTGTGGTAGAACTTCGCCCGAATGCGGGTCTGTGATCAACATACATCCCCGGTCTGCGCCAACCGTGTTTATCGTGAGGTCGAGAATCCGTTTGAGTAATTCTTCCTGCGAGATGGTGGGACTGACCGACGCTTCGGCGATGCGATAGAGAGCCTGAAGATCATTTTGAATTGCCTGTTGCTGGACAATCCCTGTGTCTTCGGTTGTATCCAAAATGACGGAATCAAAATGATGATTGACTTCGTGCGTAATGCTGGAGTGATTGGAGTCCTCATTGCTGATGAGATCAACTTTTTCCGCCATGTAGCGGGAATCTTCATCAATGGCCTGACTTGAAAACAGCAGCAGACTGCGGCCGATTTGAATCTGATCACCGTTACTCAGTTTGACCGACTGTGTTTGTGTGCCATTAACCAGCGTACCATTGGAACTGTTCTGGTCGGTGATGATATAGGAACCGTTTTTAATTGAGATCAGCGCGTGCTGACGCGAGGCTTCCGTATCCAGGATCCGGATTTCATTTCGAACACCCCGCCCTATTCCTGCAGGCTCTGTGCCGAGCTTAAATCGAGTTCCCAAATCAACGCCCTGGATTACCAGCAGTGTCGCTTTGGTCCCGTCATTCCGTATCAACCTTTTCATTGTTTCTTATTCCCAGTCGATGACTGGGCCTGCCGCGCATGATGGTGTTGTCAGCCGAATACTCATTCTGAATCACATATTGCATTGAATACAGCAGTTTGGGACTGGCTCAATTCTGATTTGCGTTTGCCTGCTCGGAAAAAGCCAGTCGCTGTCGGCCTGATGTTAAACGAGAGATACAGCCTACCCGGTCCAATGCTCAATTTCGATGTTATTCAGTCAGTATTTCTTATCCCCAGTTGAGAATCATATCCCAATGGGGAGCCCTGTTCAAATCCCAGCTTCAGTTTGGAGTATGATATGAGGGGAGAATTCGTAGAATATGGCTATGTTGTCTCTGACTGATTTAAAAGACTTTCAATCGAATCAATCAATTCGGCATATTGAAAAGGCTGAACGAGAAAGCGAGTCGATTGATTGTGCTGCGCTGTGCTTGTTTTGCTTACTGAACCAATGATAACTCTCGGGACTTCGTTCCAATCGGGTTGGCTGGTCGTGAAATTTTCGGCATCATCATCGTAAACGACCACAATACTGGGGACTTCATTCCGGGAGATGAGGCTATCTGAATGATGTTGTCGAATTCGGTTGACTCGGCATCCCTGGGGTTCCAGGACCGCTTTGAGAACTGCTTCTGTTTCATTCAAACCATCAAAGACGACAACATGCTGACCATTCACCACTTTTGGGGTCCTTCCCATAACCACGGTATTCTATGAAGATTCCATCACAGTCAAATCTTCATTAAGGCAGATCGGGAAGATAACTCGTAACAAAATTCCTGTCAAAAGCAGAACCGGCAACTGAAATTCAGTTTTTGGGATTATGTAATCTTTACAACTGAAGACAGCAAGTGAGCAGTACCCCTCTTCTGCTACCAGGCAGATGGTGACGGGAAGTTGTCGTTGTAGATCTGTTCCTGGTTGATATAGTCGTCGGCCCGTCTCAAACTATCGTATTGCAGTTTACGTTGTTCGTTTTGCAGTTCCGCATCCGTAGTGAGACCTTTGATTTCAGCCAGTGGGGCATGGTACTTTGGCTGCTTGACCTTAACATCGGTCGGATAGAAAACTCCCTGGTCTTCGGCACCTCCCTTTGTTTTCCCATCCGAAAGTGATGCGATCCTGGTTTCGGGGTAAATCGCCTGGTGATAGGTACTGCTAAAGCCAGCCGGCTGGTGGTAATCGGGAATCATTCGACAGCCTGCTTGCGTGCAAGCGAAGCAGAGCAAAATAGCTACGAAGTAACAGCTGCGATTTGACATTGATTTTCCCCTAAAATACCAAAAGCGGCCTTCAAAAACATGAAGACCGCTTTCATATTATCGGCAATTTAGGGGTTGATTGTCGATTAAAATACGTCAATTACCCTTTGGCTGCGGTGTAACGTTTGGTTACTTCGTCCCAGTTGATCACATTAAAGAATGCTGAAATGTAGTCAGGACGTTTGTTTTGGTAGTTTAGGTAGTATGCGTGTTCCCAGACGTCGAGTCCCAAGATGGGAGTACGGCCTTCTGAAAGTGGAGTGTCCTGGTTAGGTGTACTTTCAACGACGAGTTTACCACCGTCAACAGACAACCAGGACCAGCCGCTTCCAAAACGGGTGGCAGCAGCATTGGAAAACTGCTCTTTGAATGCGTCATAGCTCCCAAAGGTAGAGTTTATGTCGTCACCAAGTGCGCCAGTTGGGTTTCCGCCTCCGTCAGGTGACATGACAGTCCAGAACAGGCTATGGTTGGCATGTCCGCCACCATTATTTCTAATTGCGCCCCGAATCGATTCTGGAACGGCACTCAGATCGCTGACCAGGTCTTCAATCGACTTGGCTGCCAGAGCATCGTGGCCTTCCAAAGCGGCGTTGGCCTTGGAAATATAGGCCTGATGGTGTTTGGTATGGTGGATTTCCATGGTGCGGGCATCAATGTGAGGTTCCAGCGCATCATAAGCGTAGGGTAGCTCGGGAAGCGTATAAGCCATTCGATTAACTCCTTTGTTTCCGTCTAAATAGTCTGAGGGTTGGTGACTTTTCGTATATTGCCTGGTGTGTCGAACTCATTATTATGGGGACGAAACCAATTTCTGTGCAAATACATCCACTGTGGTTATTGTAGAAGATTTATGTATTCTCACAACCAACCGAGCGGGAAGTTTTCACATTGTTCCTGCTCCGTAGGACTTTGAAAGGTGCGATATAGTTGACCCAGAGGTGGTGTGTTCTAAAATGGAACCGTGCTGAAAAAATCCGATAGAAGACTCCAGATTTTCAAAGGATCTGTATATGAGCAGGAAAGCATTAATCGCTTTGCCGGTTTTCAATGAAGAACGACATGTCATCGAGGTATTAACCGAAGTCCAGAAGTATGCCGAAGAAATTCTGGTCATCGACGATGGTTCTTCCGATCGGACACCGGAATTGCTGAACGAGCTGGCGGGAATCAAAGTGATTTCACATCCGGAGAATCAGGGGTACGGAGCTGCTCTGAAAAGCGCCTTTGATTTTGCTGTAGCACACCAGGATGAATATGACGTGCTGATTACCATCGATTGCGACGGCCAACACGAGCCCACATTACTCCCAGATCTGGTCCAGCAGATGCGTGATCAGACAGAGTCTGCTCCGATTGATCTCCTTTCGGGAAGCCGTTATCTAAAAAGCTATGACGGTGCCAGTATTCCCCCGGAAGATCGTCGGCAGATTAACGTGGCGGTCACACGCCGAATTAATGAGCAACTGGGATTTCAAATTACAGATGCCTTTTGTGGTTTGAAAGCTTATCGGACCGAGTCATTGTCGAAATTTAACGTGACCGATCTGGGATATGCGATGCCGCTCCAGCTTTGGGTTCAGGCAGCTGCACATGGAATGAAGATTGTCGAGTTTCCGGTTCCCCTGGTGTATCTTGAAGAAGAACGCAGTTTCGGTGGCTCACTGGATGATGCGATCAAACGAAAAGTCTACTACGATGAAGTACTCGATCGCGAAATGCAGGCAGCGGGTTTAGCCTACTGTGCAACGGAGTGTTGTAACGATCGTACCGATTCTTACTGTGAGTGAATTGTAAGCTGCTTCTCACTGATGGTCAGAATCGTATGCATCAGTGCATTTCCATTTGAATTCAAATCAAAAAGGCTCGACATTTCGTAGGAGACTAGTCAAACTAGAGTACTCACCACGTCGTATTTTTGTCTGGTGGATTGCATCGTCAGACGCAAATGAAATTGATCAAATTCAGCACACCATTAAAGCATTGAAATGTCTTCAGTGACTCCTTTTCCCTGTCAGAATCCTGATTCCCGATTTGATTCCGGTACGGAATCTGTTCCGGAACCATTGTGGGTCCAGCAGGATTTACGGGTACCACGATACGATGATGCGGTTTTTTCCCGTCCAGAGCTGAGTCAGATTATCAGCGACGCGGAAGAAAATCGACGCATGTTTGCCGCCTGTTCCCGAGACAGAAGCGGGAAGATTATTTCCAGCCTCAGAGAGTGGGCACGACGCAGTGTGCTGGAAGAAGCAGCCCGGTATACGTCCGAACTAACGGGAAACGCTGTTGAACTCCCCAATGATCTGAATGAGCGTCTGTTGCTGATTACTGGTCATCAGCCGGCGCTATACCATCCCGGTGTGTGGATGAAAAATCTGCTGATTGGAAAAGTGGCGCGTCAAACTTCTGGACTGAGTTTGAATCTGATTGTTGATAATGATCTGGTGAGTTCGACTTCGATTCGAGTTCCACAGGGATCTCGTTCTGCCCCGTCGTTGACTGATATCGCTTTTGATGAATCAATCAAGCAAAAGCCGTGGGAAGAGACAACCATTCAAAACCCGGAGTTGTTTCGTACATTTTCGGAACGGGTTGAAGCAGCTCTCAAACAGTGGCCTGATCTGCCTGCTCCCCTGTTACACGATATCTGGCCTGCAGCAATTTCTCAGATGAATGCGTCCGACCGTCTGGCAGACTGTTTGGCGGCAGCCCGTCATGCCCAGGAACAACGCTGGGGTGTCGAAAATCTGGAACTACCGATCAGTCGATTGTGTACGACGAGTCCGTTCCTGTGGTTCGCCTGCTATCTGTTTAAGTTTGCGGACTCGTTTCGCGCGACACACAACGAACTGCTGGCCGAGTATCGTAAGGTGAATCGTGTGCGAAGCAAAACGCACCCGGTTCCAGAACTGTCAGAGCAGGATGGCTGGATCGAATCTCCCTTTTGGATCTGGCGCGCGGGAGAGAGTCGTCGGCACCAGTTGTTTGTGAAACGTGATCAGGAAAAGATTTTGCTTTCTGATGGGACGAATGAGATCGCTGCACTGCCCATGCAGGAAAACTGCGATTTATCTGCGGCAATCGAAGTTCTGAAACAACTGCCGGCTCAGGGGATTCGTTTGCGAACGCGGGCTCTGACGACAACGTTGTTTGCCCGTTTGTTCCTGGGCGATCTGTTCGTGCATGGAATTGGCGGTGCCAAGTACGATGAAATGACAGACCGGATCTTTACCCGGTTCTTTCGTCTGACGCCTCCGCGTTATCTGACATTGTCTGCGACCAAGTTTCTGCCCTTCTGCGAACCGTACGATGTGCAACAATGCGATGAAACCTGCCTGAAACGCATCTTACGCGATCTGGATTTCAATTCAGATCGTCATCTGACGAGCAATCAAATGTCTGAGGCCGCTCCCTTGTTAGAGCGCAAGCAGTCGTTAATTCGTGAGCAACAGGCTGCAACTGCTGACCAGGAAAGGTCAGGAGACCGGGCGGAACGCAGGCGTATTAACAGGCACCGATTTCGCGAGCTGCGGCAGATTGATGCCGAATTGACAGGGTTGACGACAAAACTGCGGGAACAGATTAACGATGATCTGGTGAGTGTGCGACAGCAGATGGACGCGAACGCGGTGATTCAAAGCCGGGAGATGTCGTTTGTACTCTACCCCGAACCAGTCTTGAAAGCGCTGTTTGAGAAACTGACTTTTGAGTAAAACTCTTTGGTATCGGTCTGCCCTACCCGACTCGTTTGATCTGCTCGAACAGGAACTGGTGTTTCGAATTGAACAGCCGCCGATATCCCAATAGTACGGAAATCACGGTGCCCAGTGCCGTCCCTGAGGCGATCAGGAACATGATCACGATCTGATACTTGACTGAATCGAGAGGACTGGCTCCGGCCAGAATCTGTCCAGTCATTAAACCGGGCAGTGAAACCAGACCAACGACCATCATTGAATTGATGATCGGTGTCATGCCCGAACGCACTGCATTTTGCAATGCTTCCCGGGCCGCTTCATTTCGGGTGGCACCCAATGTGAGTTTGAGTTCCACTTCTGCTCTGCGCGACACCAACTCTTCGCTGAGTCGATCCATGCCGAGCGAAATTCCATTCAATGTATTTCCCAGAATCATGCCGAGCAGTGGGATCAGATACTGGGCCGGAGTCTCCGACCAGTTTTGAGGTGGAATAATCACGGTTAATGCAAAGCCGGTGACCAGCCAGGAACTGACGAAGACCGCCACGATGCTGTTTAACCAGATGCCGGGAAAACGACGTTGCGAACGTTGCACGGCGGTCAGACTGGCGATGAGTGTCATGGAAAACATCAAGAGCAGGATCACCGACCACCACGACAGCTCGAAGATCCATTCCAGGATCAGGCCAATTAACAACAATTGGACTATCGTTCGCAGGGATGCGATCAGCAGTCGCTTTTCCATGTTTAGCTTGAGCCAGACGGAGATGATGCCGTTGACTAAAACGAGCAGTGTCGCCAGTGCAATGTTCAAAGGAGTTAAGTCGTACATGAAGATCGCCTGTCTTCGTTTTTCAGTAAGAATGGAAACAGTAAGAATGAAATCATAAATGGTTCTGTGTGAGATGAGAAGTCAGGTCGAGTCCAGAGCACTCTTCATAAATTGGTTTTATAACCTTAACAAGATCTTTAAAGTGCGGGGTTTTTCTGTTTTTGTGAATTCTCAAGACCTTAACTTTGCATTCATCATCAGTAAATTATTGGCTGGTATCATCCCCGCCAGAATGCAAACAGAACAAATAAAAAGAACCCACAGTCAGTGCTGTGTCATCAGAGTAGCGGACAAGCGTTTTCGCGGAACAATGTCATTAAGGAGAATGATATGATCGTGTCCGAGGAACCGATCGCCAGAGCGGCGTGTCGACCCATTCGTTCAATTTTTGTCAGCGATGTGCATTTGGGATGTATGCACTCACGAGCGGATGAGTTTCTGGAGTTTCTAAACTCGCATGAGCCGGAGTCCCTGTATCTGGTGGGGGATCTGATTGATGGCTGGAAGTTACGTAAGAAGTGGCGCTGGCCGGAAAGCTATAACGCGATTCTCGAACGAGTGGAAGCATTAAGTGCACAAGGGACAGAAGTCTTTTATACCCCCGGCAACCACGATCAATTTTTGCGTGACTTTGGCAAACGTTTTGGTTTTGTCACACTCTCTGATGAATTCGTGCATATTACGGCCGACGGGCGGCGTTTTCTGATTATCCACGGCGACCAGTTTGACAATTTTGAAACCGGTGCGCAGTGGCTATCAGTCCTGGGCTCTTTTGCTTATGACCTCTTGCTGACGGCCAACAGTCTGTTCAATCGACTGTGGAAACGCGAAGGGCAGGCAAAGTTTGCGCTTTCTTCAGCTGTCAAATCTCAGGTTAAACACCTGATGCGGTTTATCAGTGATTTTGAACAGAAACTGGCAACTCACGCTCGCAAACGGCTTTGTGAAGGCATTATCTGCGGCCATATTCATGCTCCGAATATTCTGGAGATTGACGGGATCGATTACTGCAACACCGGTGACTGGGTGGAGCATTGCAGTGCTCTGATTGAATACAGCGACGGAGAAATGGAGATTGTGTTTTTCGATCAGGATCTTGCGCCAACTCAAAAGACGACTCTACCAGCACAGACTGCCGTCAAGAACAATGCACAGCAGAATTATGAGAAAACAGAGATGCCGAGTTTGATAAACCGTTTTCTAAAAAGATGTCACCCTTTGCGGTTGATTCGTCGTTAACCAACCTTGTCTTGATCCAATTAGTGGGAGCTAATGTTATGATTTCTGAACAGATCAGCCGTAAGAGTTTTCAGTGGGTTCATCAGGGAAATCTGGTTTATAACACTTGTTGGGAAGATCCCCGACTCGATCGACGGGCTCTGAGTCTCGGCCCGGATGACGAAGTTATGGTGATTACCTCCGCGGGTTGCAACGCACTGGACTATCTGCTGGATGAGCCGCGACGGGTACATGCCGTCGATATGAATCCCAAACAAAATGCTCTTCTGGAGTTAAAATTGTCGGCGATTCGCAATCTGGATTATGAGTCGTTTTTTGATTTGTTTGGCCGAGGACAATCCCGGAACTGGGAGAGTCTCTATTCACAGCACCTGCGTTCCGATCTCTCATTACTGTCTCGGAAATACTGGGACCGTCACGGGAAATTCTTTTCATGTGACGGCAAACGATCCAGTTTTTATTTCCGCGGTTCATCGGGTCTATTTGCCTGGTTTGTAAACTGTTACATCGACCGGGTGGCTAAGATTCGCGACGACATTAATTCTTTACTGGCAGCCCGAGATGTGACGGAGCAAAACGACATTTATCAATCTCGTCAGTTGAGCGAACTGTTATGGACGCGAATGATTAAATGGAGCATGGGGCGAGATTTGACGCTGTCGATGCTGGGTGTACCCCGCGCGCAACGGGCGCAGATCGATCAATGTTATGCTGGCGGTATTGTGCAGTTTGTAATCGATCGAATCGAGACCGTTTTTACCAGTCGGTCTCTGCAGGATAATTATTTCTGGCGCGTCTATCTGACGGGAAGTTATGAACCGGATTGTTGTCCCGAATATCTTAAGCCGGAAAACTTTGAGCGACTCAAAGCGGGGCTGATCGATCGGATCACCGTGAATACGAATACCGTGGAAGGATTTCTGAAACAGCATTCGGGCACGATATCCCGTTATGTGTTGTTGGACCATATGGACTGGATGGCCGGCGCGCAGCCTCAGATGCTGCAGAGCGAATGGCAGGCGATTCTGGATCGCGCCGCCGAACAGACTCGGATTCTCTGGCGGAGTGCCGGTATGAAAGTCGATTTCATTGATCCTTTGAAGGTGCAGTGTCAAGGACGTAGTCGTGAAGTCGGCGAACTGCTGAACTACCAGAGCCAACTGGCTTCGGAATTGCATGGGCGGGACCGCGTGAATACCTACGGCAGTTTCTATATTGCGGATCTGTTGGTGTAACGCGGTGAATGAAGCGAGGGGCCAGGACGTTTTTTTGAAAGCAGGATGAAATGAGCAATCTGAGTGCGCGGTTAAATGATTTTAAAACGTTGTGGCACCTGTTGATTTCCCGCGTTGATGGCCAAACGCACGCCGAACGCCTCAATTCATTTTATGGAGGTCAGGCTGCCGGTTATGATCAGTTCCGCAAACGATTATTGCACGGGCGTTGTGAACTGTTTGAGAGTCTGCCAGTCGCCGAAGATGGTGTCTGGGTCGATCTGGGAGCAGGAACGGGTGAGAACGCCGAATTGTGGGGGCAGCGGCTTGCGCAGTTTCAACGTGCGTACCTTGTCGATTTGTGTCAACCCCTGCTCGATGTCTGTGCGCAACGAATTTCTGATCGAGGCTGGAGAAATGTGAAAGCGGTCTGCGACGATGCGACTCTGTTTACGCCTCCGGAATCAGAAGTCGATCTGGTTACGTTTTCTTACTCATTAACGATGATTCCGGACTGGTTTCAGGCTCTGAATCATGCCTGGGATCTGTTGCGCCCGGGAGGAACCCTGGGAATTGTTGATTTTTACGTTTCAAGAAAATATCCGCGCGCGCATCTTCATTCGCACTCCTGGTTTCAACGCCATTTCTGGCCGACTTGGTTTGCCGGCGATAATGTGTTTCTCAATTCCGATCATTTGCCTTACCTGCTGGATCGGTTTGAAATGATCTCGCTGACGGAAAATCAGGGGAGCCTGCCCTTTGTGCCGTCCTGCAAAGTCCCCTACTACATTCTGATCGCGCAAAAACCGACTTGAGTCTGTTTCTACGCTCTGCGCACTGCTTCGATTCTGTTATAATATGACCTCATCCAGAATTACATTCAACGCAGCAGGAGCATGGAAGAAGCAGCATGTTGATTGAATCACTACAGAATAAATCCCTTTATGATCATCCCGTTGATAAATTTCAGGTGCTGGAGACGCATATTTCCCTGGTATTGCTGACAGGACCTTTTGCGTATAAACTGAAAAAACATGTGGATCTGGGGTTCGTCAATTTTTCGACGTTAGAATTGCGTAAGAAATACTGCGAGGAAGAAGTCCGTCTGAATCGCAGACTGGCGCCGGATCTGTATCTGAAGGTCATTCCCATTACCGGAACCGAGGCGGAACCGGAATGGGATGGGGCCGGCGAAGTCATTGATTACGCGGTGCAAATGGTTCAATTTTCTCAGGAGCATCTACTGAGTCATGCGATTGAGCAAGGCACTCTGACAGTGACTCAGATTGATTCACTGGCTCAGGAAGTCGCCACGTTTCACGAAAAAATCGACATTGCCGGCGACGACATGGAGTATGGCAGACCGGACAAAATTATGGCGCCGGTGGAAGAAAACTTTCGCCACCTGGGCGAGTTGTTTTCGTCCGATGATTCGATTCTGGAAATGGTCGCGTTGATTCGTACGGAGAATGAACACTGGTATGAATCTCATCAATCATTATTGGCGCAACGCAAGTCTTGTGGGTTTATTCGCGAATGCCATGGCGATATGCATTTGAATAATATGATTCTGAGTGAAAAGGGAGTCACTTTATTTGACTGTCTGGAATTTAATGCTGCGTTGCGCTGGGGGGATGTGATGAGCGAAGTGGCATTTTTGGTAATGGATCTGGAAGATCGTGGACACGCCGATTTTGCCATGCAGTTCCTGAATGGCTATCTGGAACGGACCGGCGATTATGCGGGCGTCCCGTTATTGCGGTTTTACTTATCCTACAGAGCGATGGTGCGTGCGAAAGTGGCTGCATTACGGTTGAGCCAGCATCATTATTTGGAAGCGGAAGGTGCAGCAATTCGTGAGGAGTTCTGGTCCTATCTGGAACTGGCAAAGAAATACGTCACGCCGACAGAACCGCTGCTGATGTTGACGCACGGCGTATCGGGGAGCGGGAAATCGTACGGGAGTGGCTTACTTCTGGAAGGAATGAATGCGATTCGCATTCGTTCTGATGCGGAACGCAAACGGCTGCAGACGGAATTACAGATCGCAGATACAGACCTATATTCTCGAGAGACAACCGAAAAGACCTATCAGCGATTGTCTGACCTCGCGCAAACAATTCTGCAGTCGGGCTGGAATGTAATTGTCGATGCTACTACGCTCAAAATCTGGCAACGCAGCCTGTTTCGGGAACTGGCTGAGAAGCTGAAAGTACCTTTTCTGCTGTTGTACTTTACGGCGGACCAAAGTGTTCTGGAATCGCGGATTGCGGCGCGCGAGGCTGCAGGCGGCGATCCTTCTGATGCGACGACTGAAGTTTTAGCACGTCAGTTGACAGGATTGGAACCACTAACATCAACCGAACAGGCAGAGGCAGTCGCCATTCCCGCCGATCAGGAATGGACGACTGAAATTCTGGTACAGCTTGTGAACCGCTTTTGCGAAGCGCAAGCAGCTGAATGATCTGCTGAGTCTATTGGTTTAACTCTCTTCCGCGATCCAGGTCTTGGCTGCTTCTGTGTCTGCGACGTCAAAGTATTTGATTTTGGCTTTCGTGAACGGTTTGCAGAAATTGGCCATGCCTTTTTCCCACTGACTTTCACCAACCATTGCCAGTCGCGCAATGTCTTTGAAGTGTTTCATGTCAAATTTGACGTCTTCCCAAAGGGCGCCTGCGGTCCAGCCATGAAAATCATCCAGCTCGACCAGCATATGCAGCGGGCCGCGTTGTTCAATCAACGTTTCGATGATGGGCGAGAAATCGTGATAGTCTTCTTTGACCAGTTTGCCGGAGAGTTTAATTTCGACGTAGTTCTGATCTGCGTGGTCTTGAATCTCAATAGGCATCGGTTGTCTCCTTAGAATGGGTGAGAGATAGTCCAACAATGCTAAGCATAATTGATTTGCAATTTCTTTCCAATCTGATTCTGAATAATTTAAAATAACTTCATCAGACGGTTTGGGATAGAATCAATTGCTTCCCTGAACGGGAGAGAGTGTCCCTGTGGGAAAAGTCATGATCTGCCTGGCAATGCGCTGTGCCTGGCTGTGGTCGTGGGTAATCCAGACCAAGGCGGGTGTTTTGTCTGAGGTCGTGAGCCATTTGAGAATGATTGATTCAAACTGTTCCGTGGCGCTGGGGTCGAGGCCAGACGTGGGTTCATCCAGTAACAGAATTTGCGGCGAGAGAATCAGGGCGCGCAGTAAGGCCACAATCTGCCCTTCTCCTCCTGAGAGGGCGCTGGACTGGCGTTGCAGGAATGATTCCGGCCTGTCAAAGATGTTTAATAAATTGATGATCGATGTAATGTTGTGCGATTTGTTCTGGTTTACCTGGAATTGGAGTGCGAATTTCAAATTGTCTTCTACGGTCCCTTCAATCAAAACCGGTCGTTGCTGCAGATAAACGACCTGACTGCGAAATTCGGGGAGCTGTTTATCTTTGAGACGCGCGCCCCGAAACTGTAGATCCCCTTCCTGGAATTCATCGAGCATGGCCAGCGAACGCAGGAAAAGCGTTTTACCTGAACCAGTAGGACCGACGATGGCGATCCGGTCGCCGGGATGGACAGAGAGCGACACATCTCGGATTAACCATTGTCCGGCTGATGTCTGCCTGCCGATCTGCCGGGCTTCCAGCAGGCAGTCGGGGTCACTGGGAGCCTCATTCATCAGACGACCTGTTCCATTTCGACCTGCTCATAGAATTCCTGCACGCTGGATTCGGAAAGTCGGGCGGGCAGTAATTGTGTCAGGTTATCGGCTGCGGCGCCCATACCCCAGCGAATCGATTCGGGAACCGTCCAGCCTCGATAGATAGCACAGGCAATGCCTGCAGCGAGACTATCACCACACCCAATGGGGTTCACTGCCTCGACTGAAGCCGGAGTAAATCGGTAAACCTCATCGGCGGATGTGGCCCACAAGGCTGATTTTCCCTGTGAGATCACGACCCAGGTCGCACCGCGGCGATTGATTTCCTGCATGCCTTTGATTAAATCTTCGGTACTGGAGAGACAGCGGTCGAGTGTGCGTTCGAGTTCTTCGTGATTGGGTTTGACCAGAAAGGGAGTCGCTGATAATGCTTCTTCCAATTCGGCACCTCGTGCGTCGAGAATCACCGGACAGTTTGTTTTGGCGATGAGGTCTCGGTAAAACGTGGTGGGGGCTCCTTCTGGCAGCGATCCAGTGAGGACGGCAACTGTGGCTGTTTCGGCGCAGCGACGGTACTCGGCGGCAAACGCTTTGACTTCCTGTTCCGAGAGCGGCGTTGCGTTTTCAACAAGCTCTGTTGTCTGGCCTGATGCGCGATCCAGAATTGTAGTACAGATACGAGTTGGATTGTGTTGGTCGAGGTCACGAAATGAAACATCGAGTTCGTTCAGCTCCGCTTCGATCAGGCTCCTGGCATAACCGCCCGCAGGAAAAATTGTTTCACAAGGACTGCCGAGGTGCTGAAGTGCAATTCCCACATTGATTACTTTGCCTGAAGCACACCAATGCGCAGTCTGGCAGCGATTGACTTCTCCGACTTGCAGAGAATTCACTTCCAGTATCTGTTGCCAGGCCGGACTCAGGCCGGCTGCAATGATCATTATTTGAATGCCTTATCTGGTACAAGGGGTAAAGGAATTATTCTCTCAACCGTATCAAGGAACTAATTCACCACGTAACATGATTTTGCCGACGCGGATTTTGGTTCCCTGAAATTTGGGGGATTTGAGTTCCTGTTCGGGGTTTTTCAGACGAAACGAGACAGAG
Source organism: uncultured Gimesia sp. (assembly GCF_963976445.1). Taxonomy (GTDB): domain Bacteria; phylum Planctomycetota; class Planctomycetia; order Planctomycetales; family Planctomycetaceae; genus Gimesia. Next base: position 85,402 of record NZ_CAXBKP010000027.1, read on the forward strand.
CTACGGTCCGGCTGTTCCGGATGAATTTCAATAGTCACCGTATGGACAATGTCCGGGTCCAGATTCTGTCCGAGTTCCAAAGTGGCGATGCGATGGTATGTGCAATAGCTGTCGAAACGTGGGGTTAGTTTCGAATGCGGTTTTCCATCGACGGTGATCTGTACTTGTCCGCCGTCGGGACCTAACAAATCATAGAGGGCTGCCTGCGTGCCGCGAAAGCGAAACGTGATGCGGCTGCCTGGCTTGTCGGCTTCCCAGATTTGCCCCATGCGACCGCCGAATCGTTTTTGCAGAGTGTTGTCGGCTGAAAGTTCTTGCCAGTTGCCGGAGAGCATTGAGCGATTCAAGGGGACCATCTTGGCATCAGACCAGTGTCCAGTGACAAACGGTTGTTTGAGTTTTGATGCATGATTGATGGGTTTTGAAGTGGACTGCATCTGTTTGATGGCATCGGCGATGACTTCAGTGTAGATCTCGTGACCCTCACTGAGGGGATGTACGCCGTCTTTGGAAAAGAGCACAATTTCATCGGCTACGGGAGTGTCGGAAGTGAATTTGAGTTTTCCCTGCTGTTCTAGCTCCGCGATTTTCAATGCAACGTTGATTGACGGAATGCCATAATGATCGGCGAGTAGTTCCATCGCGGAAGCGGCTCGGGGGCACTTACCTTTTCTCAGGTCGTGTTCATATTTCACACGAAAGGTATAGACGAAACAGATATCGGCTTCTGGATTTGATTTCCAGATCTGACGGACGATCCCGTCCATCGATTCCCAGATGGCCTCCGGTTGTCGGCCTCCATCATTCACGGCAAACTCCACGAAGACCAGATCAGGGCGATGTTGCAGAACATCATGGTCCACACGAAACGCTCCGAGATTACTGCCGGTTCCGCCGATGGCGGCGTGAATTTCGTGGATTTTCGCTTGCGGAAAAGCTTCTTTTAGCCATTTGGTTGTTTTGACTCTCCAGCCGGCAGCCGCTGTGATGGAACCACCCAGATACGCCACGCGGACTTCTTCGTTCTGTTTGAGCTTGTGAAGCGTATTGCCGATTCCCTGGCGAGGTTTGACCAGTTTGGCTTTGACTGAATGGTAAACAGGAGTGTCTGCCTGCGCGAAACCGGATGTGCTAAAGATAAAGAGTACGCTAATGATAAAGAGTACAAGGGGGAGCAGCTTAAAAAAGGATCTGGGCATCTAATCTTTTCTCCATGAGTGCGAATGTCAAACAAGCATTTTAACGAATACAATCTCAGAATGAAATGAGCGCTCTTCACAAGTCCAGTAACTTGTAGGAGGAAATCGTTTACAGCAGGTCTTCCAGGATTTGGGTGAGCTCGGCGTCTGAAAGTTCGCGCGGATTGCCGCTCATGCTGTTGCCTCGGGAACTGGCGACTAGATCTGGGATTTGTGTGCGGGTGACGCCCAGACTTGCGAGATTGTGGGGGATTTGGATGCGATGATTGAGGGCTTCGATCTTGTCAATCAGGTGTTGAGCCGCCTCTGATTCCGAGAGTGAAAGTTCCGGGGCGATAAATCGGGTGATTTCGGCGTATTCTTTTTGTCGCACCGACAAGTTGGTTTTCAGTGTGGCAGGCAACATCACAGCGCAGGCCAAACCATGGGGAATGCGGCAGTGAATGCCCAGCGCGGGAGCGACGCCGTGGGCCATGCCTAAGCCGGAGTTGGCCAACGCGATTCCCGAGAGCAGTGCTGCATGCGCCATGCATTCGCGGGCGTTGCGGGATGTTCCCTCTTCGACTGCCTCTGCCAGTGCGGGCAAAGCCAGTTTGAGACCTTGCAGACAGAGTGCCTGCGGAATGGGTTGTGCGCGGCAGGAGATATAACTTTCCAGCAATTGGGTAATTGCATCCATGCCGGTTCTGGCTGTCACTTCAGAGGGAACTGAGCAGGCCAGTTTCGGATCGCAGAGCACGAGATTCGGAATCATCTGGTCGGCACGTAAGCTCTTTTTAAAGGCGGGCGAATAACTGGAAATAACGGCGTTCTTAGTCGCTTCGCTACCCGTTCCGGCGGTGGTGGGAATCGCGAGCAGCGGCAGAGGTGCCTGTTTCAGTTGTAAGTCTTGACCGACGCCTTCCAGGTAATCGAGAACGGTATCGCTTTCTCGGTTGGTGACCATGGCGGCGCAGGCTTTGGCCAGATCAATGGCTGAGCCGCCTCCAATGCCAATCAGAAAATCCCCTTCCCCAGCTCCCAGATGTTGCAGGATGTTTGTGACCTGGTCAACGTCAGCAACCTCCGGTTCATTAGAAATGGTGCGGACGAATTCGCTTTCAATATTAGACCGAAGCAGCAAACGTTTTAATTCATCAAGCACTCCATCTGATTCCAGCGAACGGGAGCCGTTGATGATCAAAGCGCGTGTGCCGAGTGGAGCGGCCCGTTGTCCGACTTCCTGAAATCGATTCCAACCGAAACAGATTTGTTGTGGAGAGAAAAAGTTGTAGTGCATGTCAGACAATCTATAAAAAAAGGGACACATCTCATGCAGATGTATCCCTTTGGGGTAAATCAGAAAATGATTATTTCTTTTTCAATTCGGTTTCGATGGCCTTTGTGACCTCTTCTGATTGCGGATTTTGACGTGTCGGGAAGCGGGCGGCGAGTTTACCATCACGGTTGATCAGGAATTTCTCAAAATTCCAGTTCACCGGGCCAGCGGATAGAGGTTTTGATTTTTGAGATGTCAGGTATTTAAAGAGGTCACTGGCTTCTGCGCCGTTGACGTCTACTTTGCTGAACATGTCAAACGTCACGCCGTAGTTTTTGGTACAGAACTCAGAAATCTGCAGCGCGGTTCCGGGCTCCTGGGCGCCGAACTGGTTGCAGGGAAATCCAAGGACGACCAGACCCTGGTCTTTGTATTTATCGTGTAGTGCCTGCAGATCTTTGTATTGGGGAGTTGCGCCACATTTGCTGGCGGTGTTGACAATCAGTAAGACTTTATCTTGGTATTTACTGAGATCGACTTCTTTGCCATCCAGGGATTTTAATTTGTGTTTCAAGACGGGGGACACTGATTTCTTGCTGGTTTCGCCAGCAAAAGAATTCGAACAGGCGATTGCGAGCACGGCTGCCAGCATGGTCATTGTTTTGAAGCGTTTCATCGATCTCTCCAAAGCTTAGGATCCGGGCAATGTGCTCGGTTCAGCATAAATGAAAAAAGTGGTTTATTAGATCGCATCTTGCAAGAGCAGAACGGTCCCTCGTCTCAGATTGTTTCCATTATAGATCCAAAGGAATCAAAAATACTACAATCAAGGCGTCTTCAGAGTAAATTCTACTGAAACGATGCTGAAACGGAAACCTGATGAGCAGGCAGCCTGAGTATTTTGAGAGAATCAATTCGATGTCAGGAGAGACGACCATCGAGGTTGGCTTTGTGGAACAGTGCGCGAAACAGGCCGGCAATGGGAAAGTCGTCTGCGGTTGTGCCCTCTTCAATATCCTGTTCGTTGACCCAGCGATTACGGAGGTCGGCGTCCAATATTTTACGAGCCGAACTTTTGAGAGCCTGGAAGTCGAACAGTTCAATAATATAATGTTCAGAGGGGTGCTCAGTTGATGGTTTGTCGCTGAATGCCAGATGTGCCTGTGGATCTTGTGAGATGATAAAGTCCTCAAAAGGGACTAATTCGAATGTCTTTTCGATTTCAGAAATTAGGCAATGCTGGAAGGTTTCATAAGGTTTTTTTTTGGCCCCGGGCAGCATGAATTCCTGGCGTTCATAGTTCCAGTGTGCCAGCCAGTGGACTTTTTGATCGAGGGTGGTTTGAAACAGAATAAACGAACCAACAAAGTTGCCCATCGTAGAAGATTACCTTTCTCGATCACGAGATTCTCTGACTCTAAAGGAAACAAAATGGCCTGATAAAATTTTACCACTAAGGAAGTTACTACCGGTACTATTTTCTGGGAATTACGAAACATCGCCAGAGAAATCCGGCTGAATTCCCAGATTCCACGTTCATTAGGAAATCAATGATTTCCCGTATTCTGAGGGAAATTCAGATTTTGCGATCTTTTTCAGGTTTCCCATTGCATGGTGCAAACAGTATTAGTAGAATTACACATAAGCATTCACGTATGTGAATTTATGTCCTGCAGTTATTTACCCTCACTTGGTCCTACCCCCATTTGGCCTACCCCAGCCGCAGATGTTGACAAATCACCACACTGATTTAACTTCTGCTCGAGAGTGAAAAGGTTCCTTCCATGAAAATTCATCTTATCAGTGATCATCCTGATCTACCAGATATTGAAGTTTGTGTTGATGAGTTACCTGTAGTGCTTGGGAGAAGTAACTGCTGTGAACTGCGGATCCTGGATCCAATGTTGAGTCGTCAACAATGTGAATTGACGTTCCATAATAATGCCGTCCGCGTGCGTGATCTGGAATCGACCAATGGAACGATTGTGAATTCCGCGAGTGTGAATGAAGCGCCCCTGTATCCTGGTGATGTCATCACGATCGGCATGGCCAATTACGTTGTCAGCTATTACGACGACGAAGGGCAGGAAAATTTCGAAGAAAGTTATTTCTCCGAGAATTCGATTTAGTTTTCTGCTATCCTGCTTTTGTTGTGCAGTGATTTAGATTGAAATAATCAGGCTTCCTGCTGTTTGAACAAAAGTAACACTGTGCCAGAGTAGCCGTTTTTCTGTCGGTCTTCTATTTACTCTGCGCGAAGTAAGTTGATGGCGATGAAATCAGAAGAACTGTTTGATGTGGTCGATGAACACGACCAGGTTTTAGAACAACTGCCCCGCTCTGTCGTGCATGCGCGAAAATTGCTGCATCGGGCCGCAAATGTATTTGTCTTCAATTCTGCGGGGGCATTATTACTGCAGTTTCGCTCAGTCACCAAAGATGAGTACCCCCACTGTTATACTTCTTCCGCGTCCGGTCATCTGAGTGCCGGCGAGGATTATCTGGAGTCAGCTGAACGGGAGATGCTGGAAGAGATCGGAATTGGGACCCCGTTGGAATGGCTGGAGAAATTTCCCGGGACCCCTCACAACGCGAATGAGCATACCGTTCTGTTTCGCACGTTCTCCGATGGGCCTTTCACGTTTGATCCTGAAGAGATTGAACGAGGCGAGTTTTTCGAACTGTCTGTCATAGACCAGATGTTACACGAAAACGAACAGCAGTTTACTCCGCCGTTTCGACAACTCTATCGCTGGTATCGAGCGAATCTTGGCGAGTGACTCCACTTTTCTGAAGTGATGTGGTGCTAAGGTTCCAGCCTAAAAGTAATCAGGCTGCAGGCTCGGGGCGGATTAAGTTTCCGGAGTCCCACTGCATTTGAGCCATCAGTATTTCAAATATTGTTGGCTTTGATTAGCTGGATTTCATCTCGAAGCATTGGCAAGCCATTCAGGCAGCGTTCCATTTCTGCTGAAAGAGTATGTATCAGCGATTCGATTCCTCCCAGGTCTTCTACATGGCTTGCCTGTTCGATCTCTGCAGAGAGTTGTTGCAGAGACGTCGCGCAAAGTACGCCACTTGCTCCTTTGAGTGAATGTGCTGCATGAGTGATCGCACTGGCATCTTGCTCTGCGGCTTTTTGCCGAATTTCCTCGATTCGCGACCGGCCCGTCGATTCGAATTCATGCAAAAGTGAACTGACAAGTTCCAGGCTGCCAAAACAACGATCCAACAGTGTCTTGGCATCAATTGACGCTAAATCTGTTGAATCAGGGTCGCTCTTACTTTCTGCCTCTGTCATTTTTGTTTTCTCCGAGTTCTCTTGTGGGTTAGTCAGTTGCTGTTTGAATACGTTGATAATCTGCTCTTTTTGTACCGGTTTGCTGAGATAGTCGTCCATGCCTGCCTTCAGGCATTGTTCGCGGTCGCCTTTGATGGCGTTGGCCGTCAGTGCCACGATAGGGAGATGTCCTTTGAGTGTCCCCTCAGATTCTAATTGTCTGATTCGCTGAGTGGCCTCCAAACCATCCAGTTCGGGCATCTGGCAGTCCATCAATACCAGATCATATTTTTTCTGCCGAACGCGTTGGAGCGCTTCGTGACCGTTGTTAGCGATATCGCATGTATGGCCCAGTTGTTTTATCAATTCTGTAACGTAAATCTGATTGATGTTGTTGTCTTCTGCGACCAAAATATGGCTGGATGTCAGATTGGCCTTAGCTGCGACAAACGTATTGTCACCAGCAATATATGGGATTTGTTTGTTCTGGTTCTCGTTGAACAGTCCGCAGAGAAGATCATACAGGGAGTACCTCTGGATTGGCTTGCTGAGAGTGGCATCGATATTGTAATCGTGCAATTCACGGGGACTGAGATCAATACATGTCGAGCCAGATACGAGAACAATTATAAGGGATTGATCTTTCAGTTCCCGGGCCAAATCCAAACCATTTTGTTGTGGCATGATGAAGTCTGTTAAGACCAGGTCAAATGGTGTGTTGTTGGTATTCGCAAATTCGACAGCAGCCAATGCCTCATCGACCGAAGCCGCTGTGACAGATTCAAGGTCCCATTCAGTTACATATTTCTGCAGGATTTTCTGATTAGCAAGATTGTCATCGACAATCAGACAGCGTTTTCCTGCAAGCGGCTTGATGTTAGTAAGCGTTGTCTCTGATTCAGCCATGATCGTAAAAGGGATTTCAAACCAGAATGTCGAGCCAGCTCCCAGTTCGCTTTCGATTCCAATCTTTCCCCCCATCAATTCCACAAGACTTTGAGAGATCGACAGGCCTAATCCTGTCCCGCCGTAGTTGCGTGTGATCGATGCATCCACTTGTGAAAAAGACTGGAACAGTTGATGGATTTTGTCTTCAGAGATACCAATTCCAGTGTCGGTGACCGAGAAGCGAACTGTGATCTGATTATCCTGTCGTGCTACTGTCTTTGTGCGGACAACCACTTCACCGATATTTGTGAACTTGATCGCGTTACCAACCAGATTCACGAGAATCTGTCGCAGTCGATAGCTGTCTCCTTTCAACACAAATCGTGAGGCAGGATCAACATAACACGGCAGCTCCAGTTTTTTTTCTGCTGCGCGCCAGGACATGGTACTGACGGTATCCATGACAAGCAGTTCTAAATCAAAATCATGACAGTCTATTTCCTGCTTTCCCGCTTCGATTTTTGAGAAATCAAGAATGTCGTTGATTAAATTAAGCAGCGACTCACCACTGTTGCGACAGGTTTTAACAAATTCATGCTGTTTGTGACTCAGATTTGTGCCTGAAAGCAGTTCCGTCATTCCGATGACACCATTGAGTGGTGTGCGGAGTTCGTGGCTCATGTTGGCAAGAAACTCACTTTTGGACTTGTTTGCAGATTCCGCGGCGCACTTGGCCTCCTGCAGTTCCAGCCATGAAGACTCCAGTTCCTGTGAGCTCGTTTCGGCCTTGCGAAACAGGATGAACATGCTGGTCAGCAGTCCGATGAAGATACAGAGGTAGCTGACTATTTTCAGGAGATGTGCATAGATAAACATGCTGTCAAATAGAGTGAAGGAGCGGGACATGACGAGGGCTTGTGAAAACAAGCCTATCATCAGAGACATGACACACCAGTACTCGAACGAATCTGATTTCCACTTGCCTTTCCTTAAGAAACCGACCAGCGCAATACCAAAAAATAGTGCTGCAATCAATTCTTCCGGTCGACCGAAAATCAGATCAGGGTAGTATGCTTTGGGAAGTGGAACGAACGCAAAGAATAAAAAACTGAGTACTGTAAGAACAGACACGAAGCCATAGACCACGGTTTCTTTGTGTTGCGCTTTTGGATTTTTGCGTTCCCACCACCAGGCCCACCAACTCAGACACATTAAAACTGATAGAAACAGACGAGAGGCGTTCCAACTCCAGGGAATTAATGAAGGAGGAGGTGACGGAAACAGGTTATGAAAATATGAACTTGTGACTAAACAATGGTAGCCGTCCAGAAATGCGGTTCCGATAAAGCCGGTTCCGATGTAAAGCAGATAATTATCTTTTCGGGTATAGAATCGAACGAGCGCGAGGACACCGATGATTAAAGACATCAATGTCGCTGCCACTTCAATCATCGTGTGCAGATCAGTATTCCCCTGCCACGTTGATTGTTCCAGTGGAATGAAGACGGCAATGAGGATGACGGCAAGAAATGTGTAGGACAGCATCTGCCATCGAGGTATGCGAAAATTCGTCTCGTCAGCAAGCTCTTGTGAGATTTCATTAGTCGGCATGTCAGTTTTATCCACTTAGGGCTTTCTCTCTTTTTTCAGCCTTGTACCAAGTTGGCTTTTACGATTTTCCATGCAGCTCTACTGCTCGATGATGGGGCTGTATAAAGCCTGATTACTGAATCATAGGTCGCTGTTTTAAAGTGTGCGTGGAGGGATAAACCTGATTCAATGGAGAACTTAAAAGAGATCTTGTTATCCATTAAATGCCACTAAGAGCGTTGGTTCAGTCTTGTTTCCGAGCATTTTCCTTAATCCGTTGGTCATGGTGATACCACTGTTGCCAGTAGAAGCCTTTTGGACTTATCATCCGTTACAATGCCGGCATTGAAATAAACGTTTGTTGAGAAATTCAGGGAACTTTTCGACTGGTCGTAACGCCAAACGGTGATCGGGACTGGTTTCTCTGATTCGGGTTTGTGAACGGATTTATTTTCACTCAACAACAGGATAAGGAGTTTTTCCTCATGCGACGTTGGACTATTCCACTGATGGTAATGTTTGTTATGATTAGTCTTCTGACGGGGATTTTACACAGTGCTCCTGAACTGGATTCATCAGAAGCGAACGTACAGGAGTTGCTGAAGCGGATCAAACAACTTGAGAAACGGGTGGCACAGCTCGAAAAGCCCCCCCTCAGGATGGTTCTCCCGCAGGCTCCTTCACAGGCTCCTCCGATGCTACTTCAGTTGCCGAGGAAAAAGGTCACTGTTGTTCCCAGACAATCTGCCATTCCGCACGGCTGGAAACGAAAACAAATCAACGGCATCGAGTATTATATTGTACTCCTCGATGCAAAAAAGAAATAAAGACTGCATGGACCTCACTCCCACTGAATTGAAACTGATTGACGAAGCAGCCCTGTTGATTGGTTGGAATGATGGTCAACGGCGTCGCTATACCTATTTGGAATTACGAAATGCCTGTCCATGTGCGGCGTGCCGTCATGAAAAAACAGCAGAAGCCGCGGACCCCATGGAACTGACTGTGCTTTCCCCCGTCGAACTACAGCCGATCAAAGTTGACCGTATGAGCCTAACGGGCAGTTACGCCTATCGCATCACCTTCAGTGATGGGCACAACACGGGCCTGTTCACATTCGAATTGCTACGGGATCTGGGCACGATTGTGGAATAAGCGGCTTTCCGCCCAAGAAGTATTTATGCTGTGCGACTATTTATCGTCAGAGTTATTGTCTGGAATAAATGCGCCGCCGCGGATCAATCTTTTCGTTCCGAAGCGGTGGTCGATGACCGATGTTTCGATGATCCCAGGTTCTCCGAGATTATTTTCTATCCGTCTGCCTTTCGGAAGTTTCATTCCCTCAACGGTGAAAATAGCTACGGGAACGGGTTGATTAATCTTAAGCCACTCGAATTTCATTTCGAGTCGTTGATGATTGAACTGACTTTCTGTTTTTAAAACGACCGGGACCCAGACATTTTCGATTTCTTTCCAGGTGATTTCACTGTTGGTAACGGGCATAGGGCCGAACATTTTTGGCGTACCCGTTTTTCGATAAGCAGAGTACTTCGTGGGAGTAAATCCGTGCCGCTCGTCAATCCAAAGTACGAGCTTGAACTCGTTTGATTTTCCGAACAGCCAGGTTACCTCGTACACGCCTTTGCGTTGTGGGATAATTCGTTCCAGCTTATAGGTTTGATACATCTGCATCACTCTTGGCAGGAACCAGCGACTGCCTGAGTGCGACATGCCGCGCATAAGTTCGAAGTCGTTGATGAGTCCGACTACGCGGACATCAAACGGCGAATAATAGCCATACGGTTTATATTCCGGTTCGTTGATCCGGACGCCGGTGTTATTGCCTTCGGTGTGAATGCTGTATTCTGGCGTTCTGATGTAGATGGAACGAGAACGCAGCGTTCGTGTTTCGCCTTTGTTTTTCAGATGTGGGGTGATCTGTTTGACATCCTGGTCGAAGCGAAACTGTTTGAACTGCTGGGAAAAGAAACAGTCTGCTTTCAGTTCAATACGTAGCTCCGCGAGGGGAGATGTCACGACGGCGTCGGCTTTGAACTCCCCCGATTTCAGCAATTCCCGCTGCTCCTGCATTCCTTGTAGTAGAGTATGCAGTAATTCCACCTGCTCAGGTATTTCGTCCCCGGTTGGTTTCTGGGCGAAAGCCGCTGGCACGTCGGCAGAGTAAAATAGACAGCCGACGACTAGTAAAACTCTGATTGTATAAAACCAATTCATACTTTCTCCTGATCTCTGATGAAGGTGCTTTGGTTTAGCATCTCATTTCTGGTGTGGTTTGGCGATGGCACTAAAGGAGTTGTTTTGATTGAAGTCCTGTTCGGTAGACGGCCCCTGTTTGCGAACGCATTTGTCTGACTTGAGGAGAAGACCGTAAACACGCTCTTCCTCGACAAGTTGCTTGCTTCTCGCTTCGGGGGTGATGGAGTCGGTACGAATGTGGTACACGAAGTCAGCCGGTTTGATGCGGGATGTTTTTGCAAGTGACGAGAAACGGACCTGTATCCCTTGTGCCCACGCCACGTCGTTCATTTCCCAAGTGGCTAATACGAATGTAAAACTGAATAGAATGGTACAGTAACGAATCATGAGATGCCCCTTTTCTGAAGAACTCGCACTCGAAACGATTTGCCTCGTTTCTTCTCTGGGTTTGTGAGTGGCGTATTCAAAAGCTTAGTATGAGTTTGAGCGTATCAGAGTGCGAGTTGGCTTTCCAGATGATTCTGACGGCGGGCAACCGATTTTCTGGAATGCGGGATAAGTTCTGTTTTTCCTAATCATCGATTGTGCCAATGAAGAGTTCTGCTTTGTTGGGACATAATAAGGAACGGTAGCTGGTTACGACAAATCGTTTTTCGTCAATAAAACAGATATTGGAAGGAGTCGGCGGATCTTGTTTCATCAGCGGCGCACGTCCAATCGGGTCCAGGTGGGCGTCCAGTGCATAGACGGCTCCTTTTTCTGCGACAAACAGCAGGCCAGTGGGACTCAGCGCCAGACCATCGACGGCATGTTTGATCTTGAAACGCTGATTGGCGATTTGTTCGCCGATGACCCCCGGGCTTTTGATCTCATACTGCAACACAGACGACGTTCCGGATTCGGCGACATACAGCGAGACCGCTTTCCCTTTTTTTATCTGCAATTCGATCCCGTTAGGCTTATCCAGTTCCAGACAGGACGTCGCCTGAGTGTCCCCACAGCTATAGTAATAGACGTGACCGCCGCGGAGGTCGGTGAAGTAGATGCCCCCCTCTTCATCCACTGCAAGATCGTTGGGGTGTCGGAACTGTTTGCCGGCCGTGGAATGTGAGATCCGTTCCTCTGTTTTGGGGGTCGGCTTATGGTGCAGGTCGAGTTCATGAAGCATGCCTTTCGGCCAGATCAGCCCCTTCCAGAGGCAGGCGATCAGTTTGCCGTTCGGAAGAAACTGCAGCCCGTTACAACAGTAGGGTGCGTAAGAGAATACTTCAACCGGTGCGACCGTGGGCTGACTGGGGTCGAATTCGTAGATTGTCCCCTGAAAGCAGTCGGTGAAATAAACCCGCGTGCCATCGGGGGAAAGCACGGGGCCTTCCAGCAGATGTTTGCCCCGCACGTCGATACTCCAGACTCGTTCAAAACTAAATTGGATGTCTTGCATGATATGTCTCCTGCTTTGTTGCTACATCGAGCATGTATTCTACTGAAATGAATCCGGTTTGAGAAACTCGCAATCAAAAATTCCTGATCAATTACATGGCCCTCAGAATCGCCAGTAGTAACTGACAACCCGCCAGAAAAGTCCCAGATTAATTCATATTGCGAGTGATTTCGTGTTTTTCGTGGTCGTATCAAATTCTCTTTTCGCTCCCGTTTGACACCAGTGCGTAAACAACCTCTCACTGCAGAAAATCCCTCTTGACCTGATCGCGCACTTCCCGAAACTGCTCCGCTGTGGGTCGCGCGCGAAAGAGCACCATCGTTTCAGGTGAAGACCGTGATTGCTCACAATATGAGCACTACAAAACCCACTGGTTTCAGCCACATTTGAAAATATCGTGCGTTTCACACAGTGTGTATCAACCCACTTCGACACACCATCGCACAACATCAGGCATGTCTCGTCTCCACTTCGCAGCATCTCAGCACCGGTTCGTGTGTCGCAAAATTCCATTTTAGCTTGACTCCCTCGTATCTCTGATGATAATCCATTTAACAGCAGAGCAATGACAACCAATACTGTTAGAATCTGGCGTCAATCTTATTAATAGAAACAATGAATCCGAATACCTGACTGTTAAAAGCAGGGGCGGTACCCTCGTGTCCGCCCGCCATTCGAGAATCCTACCAGATATCCCCCGGACGGCCTCAGATAAACAATCAGCACCGAAACAGGTGGCACGTCATTTCATTTGCTACCACGAAAGACACGAGATGTATTAGTGTGAGCGGCACGGCGCCAGGCGCCGTTTTTGATACAGCGACCCAAACCCATACCGGCAACAGGCGGCTATGAAGCATCCAGAGGTAGGGGGCGATCCACGTGTCGCCCCGCCTGTCGATGGTCGAAATTGATAAACCGTTCAAATGGAACCAACCTCACCTTGCGAATGCGGGCGCTGTCCTCAACGCCAACCCTGCGGGTCGTCACATGGGACGACCCCTACGCTGGACTTGGCTCGTTTGTTATGAGATCGAACCAGTACTGTCGGACAAGCCGACCAGTGGCACACAATCAGTTTCATTTTCGTGTGATTTCGTGTTTTTCGTGGTAGTACAAAATCTGCTGATGAGGCTGATGCGAACACAATCGCGGAGTAGAGCATCAAACGAGTGCTGCGAGAAAGAGACCGCTTGCGACCAGTGAAGCCAGCGTGCGAACATGGTTCCAAAATACCCATTTCGTCAGATACTGGTTCCAGACTTTGTGTCCCTCTGCACTATCAGGAGCGACATCAGCCAGCCTGTCATTCAGCGGCACATTAAAGAACATCGTCACGAGAAGACAGCCAATGAGATAGACGCCGGTTCCTCCCATCGCAAAGACACTGATCGGCCCCTTTAGGAGGAGTGCCAACACGCCCACGCTGACAATTCCCGTACCGAAGAACGCACCGAGAAACCAGACGTTGATCACAACAATGTTAATCGATTGCATCGCCGCGATCCCCTGCTCTGACGGCAGCCGCTTCAACGCCCCCATCACGAACGTGGAAAATGCATAAAAGACACCGGCAATTAGGGCCGAACCCAGTGTCGCCGTGATGAGTAAAACCGTTTCCAGAGTGCCGTACATCAACATTTCCCATCAGAGTTCCGCAGAACCAGTCATAAGCCCCAATCGTCGTTGATCCAAATTGTAGAACGTCGAGATCAGGCGATCAAGAAACGAACCAAGCTCTCTTTTTTCGTTCGTGTCATTTCGTGTTTTTCGTGGTAGTACAAAATCCTCTGTTCTCTTAGGTAATGAAAGCCAGCCTTGTGTTTTTGAATCTCACAGTTTACAAATGTGAGTGTGTCGCAAGTTTGATTCGATTATTAATAAGACATAGGACCAACCAGCATGAGTAATACGGGATATCTGATTGCGCTGACGGTGACTTGTATCATCGTCGCCTTTTTCCATTATTTTGGTTTTCGATCCAATCGAAAGTCGATCCGTATTTGTTTGGGGTCTGTCATCTCTCCCCAAAAAGCTTATGAACTTCATGCTTGGTGTAGTAATTCAGACGCCAGGAAATTCATCCCAAGCCGATTTAGCAAATACGGTTTTGAAGTCTTTGTGATCAGCCCTTCCCATACCAAACCGGGTGACTACACTTTCGGTGTTCGTGGAAGGCGTATCGAGAATCTGTTGGCCCAACTAGAACAAGATTCGAATTTCCAGGTCGTGGAAAAAGAATAAAATAGTTTTAGTGGGAATGGAGTATTGTTGATCAATATCAATCGGGAGAGACGAACATGGGAGCGAGTGGCTGGGTTTATTATTGTCCATATGAAGCAGATACGAACGCGGCATTACAGACATTGCGGCAGGCGGTGTTTGACCGTCGTGAATATTCATTGCCCGGCGATCTGATCGACGGGATGGATGATGCCACGCTGAACAGCGTCGCGCCGCCGACTGCGGATTTGAAGAAGCTGCTCAAGATCAGCCAGGCTCTGGATCAGGCGCTTGGCGGCCTGGGGCTTGATACGAACGAGTCCACGAAGCAGACCGGCGCTGTCGAGAAGATGATGCAAAAGATCGACAAGGCCGGCTTCGCTGCCGCCGCGCGGGAGGCTCTGAAACCAAAAGACGCACCGCCGACGACGATCGACGAACTCCTCGAACAGTGCGCCGAAGCGGGCACGCATTCGATTCTCGACATCGAAGGTGTCTCCCCTGCTCCAGAACTGGGCGCCGCTACTCCCCTCAGCGAGTCCCAACTGCAAACCCTGTTCGGCACCACCGAGCCAACAAAAACCATGATCCAGACCGCCGAACAGGACGGCAGGTTGCATGCTCTCTGCGACCGCTGGCAGGCAGTTTATTTGACGGTGTATGAGGACGGACAGCCAGTAGAGTATGTATTCGCGGGCGTGAGTGGGGATTAAAGTGAGGCATGGATCCAAGTTCAGTTCTCAATAATCTCACACAAACGGGTGCCACTGTTGGCTGGCCCAACAGTGTTGAGAGTTGACGTACAATCCGATAAAGCATTCTTGTCTTTGGGGATTACTTTGTTGCGAGTGAACGAAAGCAGAAACTTGGATCTGTGTGAATATGAGAGATCAATCCTAAACAGCGGGTGATATTTTAGTGGCCTCAATCAGGCAAGAGAACTTGGAACGCCCTCACTGCTTTTCACTGGTGGCAAGCCACCAGTGCCACCCTGCCGCGGCTTACGACTCGCTTCCGTCCCCTGCTCTTCCGCCCCCGCCAGGTCCAGAAAACCAAAAACGAGACAAGTCAGGATGAGAAAACGAAAGAGTTTCATTGGGGACCTGTCGGGGAGAGACCATGTATAGCTCGAATAAATGAACAACATCGGTGATTTTGGCTAAAAGTATGTGATTATACAAGAGTTTTGTTTAGGATCTCTGATAATATGAAAGCAGGTGACCTACAGAATCTTTTAGACGAGTTTGAATAGTGCAAACAGAAGATCGACCCATCGGTGAAGTGCAGCAGATGTTTCGTCCAAATCGGAACAATCAGATGGCCGGTTACATCATCGTCTCTTTTTTATTGGTGGGCGGTTGTTGCCTTTTATTCATGTGTGCGTTCAAGCTGAGTCGGGCGAAACAGATGCCATTGTTTGTCGAGAAAGGAGAGTCGCTGTTTTCATTAAGCATCGGTTGTGTTTTGGGGGCCGGAATGATTATTGCCAGTATCTTTCTGTTTCACTGGCTCAGGTCGATCGCCTCTTTGCGAGTGTTTCTTGGGGATGAGGGTTTTTGTGTGATTCGCGATCAGCGGGTGGAAGTCTTTACCTGGGATCAGATTGTGCTTGCAGAAGAAACGGCACTCTATGAACGCCCTCGCGTACCTGTCAACCTATTGGATGGCGAGATTCCCAAAATCAGAAGTCGAAGTTTTTGCATAGTGAGGGAGGATGGCTACAATTTTATATTCGACGCTAATCATCTCCAGAACCATGACAGATTTGCAGCTTTGGTGAAGTGGCAAATGAGAATCCGAGAGATTCCCTGGTTGATAGAAGAAGAGTATAGTTAGGGAATGGAATCGATCACTGTGATTTCGACCACGAACAACACGAACGCTCACGATAGTAATATTGTGAGCGGGACGGCGCTATCCGCCGGTAGAAACGTTCCCACCCAAAAATGAGCGGCATGGCGCCAGCCACCGTTTTTGAACCGACAACCCGACTCCAGAACCGGGTCGAGTCGATGCCTCTGATCACGAAACGTATCAGTACAAATTCTGCGCCGAGTGACAAACCGGAATTACTCGTTTCCGAATGCCGAGAGTATCGCACGGTTCCACTTTACATCGTCCACCCACAAACGGACGGCTTGCGCCGTTCCGCTCACGTGGAAACGTTTTCCGATACAAAACAAACCAATCAACGCTGCTCTTAAAATCAATATTTTTAATTGAAGCTATTATTTGAGAGCGTCAGCAAACGGTGAGCCGAACAGTATTGGGACAAGCCGACCAGTGGCACACGCCCCCGTGTTCCGAATGGGGAAACCGACTCATTTTCCACGTCCACATCAACGGGAAAACAACCCAACCAGTGAGCGGAATGGCGCTAGCCTAATGGTACTTACTTTACTTTTTTTATGTTGGATCGGCGTTTTTTTTTCGG
>NZ_CAXBKP010000028.1:0-95940 GCF_963976445.1 uncultured Gimesia sp.
CTAACAAAAATCAGCTGAATCAGTATCAGCAAAACTGAAACTAATTCAAACGACTTAAGTCAACTGTGAGAGCCAGCTTAACGCCGCCTCTCAGAAAGTCAACTGTCCGGGAAAACAATTTTGAAAACCTTTTCAAATCGCCCCAGACACCTTGTCACCACAAACTGTTTTGTGACAACAACTTGCTGCCAGCAAAACCTGCCAACAGCAAACAACCGGATCGGAATCCTAACTAAGCAGAAACCACCCGTCAACCCAGGGAGAACATTTCCCTGGAAGTTTCCCAGAAAGCTCGAAGACCTGATTCAACACCGTCTTACAGGCTCAGACCTTGTCACTTCCCGAAACACAATGGAGACGACCGGGATCGAACCGGCAACCTCCGCCTTGCAAGGGCGGCGCTCTCCCAGTTGAGCTACGTCCCCTAACAGATGCCAACAATACTATTGCCGACAAACCTCACTTGTGCAACCAAAAACTGGAAAACAAATGAGATGCCTCTTAGAGAGTCAAAAAAATGGGCGTACGTGGATTCGAACCACGGACCTCAGCTTTATCAGAGCTGCGCTCTAACCAACTGAGCTATACGCCCCAATAAGAGGACGCGTATTCTGTCTTCTTATGTTCTTGCTGTAAAGTCTCTTTCGACACTAGTTTTACAAAAAATTACATTTTCTTCACAGGAACCTGACACACCTGAATTGATTAAGTTCGCCACCACAAAAGCGAACTTTCAGGCAAAGCCGTCCAACACATTCTCTGTCTCAGGCGTAATATCATTCAGAGACGTTTTACGGAGTGCTGAATTCGTATTATCTATATCAGAATGCAAGCCATGATCAGCCATTTAATTAAAATCTGTTTGTCGCTCATGCTGGCGACCAGCCTGATGGCCCCTAGAACCTGGTGCTGTACCGATTCCGGGCAGACCGCCCTAACATCAACAGCTCCCCAGCACACCTGCTGTTTCCCTCAGCCAGCGCAGCAAGATCAACCTTCTGAACCTGTAGCGCCTCCTCACAATTGCTCCTGCTATGCGACAAATACCTTCGCGGACGCCGCGAAAACACCAAAAGTCGATCCCATCCAGATGTCGCTGCATCTGATCGATACACGGCAGGAATTGATTCCGCCGGGGAAGACTCAATCGGTTTATCACCAGAGTCCCCTGCCCCATTCTCGACCTTTGCACTTGATGCATTGCGTGTGGACTTGTTGATTCGCTGAAATTGCGTCGTTCAATTTCAACAATCAATTAGTTATTAGACAATACATTTATCCACACGAGGAGAAATTCCATGTTTACAAAAGTAATTACCGCGACCCTGTTATCCGTTGGTCTGGGAATGTCAGCCACAGCGAGTTCACAATCTAGCAGTCAAAATTGCTGTGATCTCAACCTGAAATGCTGCGAAGCGGGCCTGGCATGCTGCCAAACAGAAGCGAAGCCAGACTGCTGCGAGCAAAGCCAGGCATGTTGTGAACAGGCTCTGGAATGTTGTACTGCAGAGAAAGAATGCTGCGACACCCCGCGTTCCTGCTGTGAAACAGGCGATTCCTGCTGCACAGACGAAGCGGCTGAACCCAGCCAGAAGACGTAATACCTCCTGAACGGACAGATTGAATCTGTCTTATGAAACGATCCCCCGCTGGTCATTGTTACCAGCGGGGGATTCTCTATTCCCATTGAACCTGAGATTCGCCCGGGGACGCTTTACGACAAAGAAAGCCTGTAATGCTTATTCTGCTGCCGCAACTTTCGACTGTGCCATTTCGTGAAATTGCTTCCAGGTGATGACTTCGATGCCCAGGTCTTTGACCTCTTTTGCCACCAGAGGATCGGTAAACACGCGGCGATCGCCATCGCGGCGGGAAGAGCTGTTGGTAATATTCTGCAATTCCTGATTGTGAATCCCACAATGAATAATGATCTGCGTGACCCCTGGCTTGAGATTCCGCAGTGTCTCCAGATAGGTGTTTTTTCGCTTGTCATAATCAGGTTCTCCATAAAATTGAACCAGATCGTCCAGCACAGGTAAGCCATTTTTCTCCAGAACCACTTTCAGCTCTTTTCCTTTCTCAGCGATCAATCCATACTTTTTCGGGTCTAGATTCGCCACAAACAACACTGGCAGCTGATACTCAATGCCCAGATTGACATACATCTCCAGCAAATCAGGCCGACTGACCACTGCCCCCATATGTGTATCCAAGTGCGACAGAGGGACTCCGAACTTTTGAGCACGTTGAATCTGGGCACGCAACTCTTTCTCGGCATCTTTGACATTCACATGCTGCATCACCTGGCCCACATTGTCCCAGAGATAATTTTCACTATCGATCAGGCTGGGAACCTGATCCCGCGAAGCAACGGGACCCCAGCGATAATTTTTCCATTCTGAATTCAATGTCAGGTGAATTCCATAATCCAGATCGGGATTCTTCTTCGCAAAGTCGGCAAACTCTTTAAACCAGGGACAGGGAACCATAATGCTGGCCGAGGAAACAATCCCTTTTTTCATCCCTTCAATGGTCCCCAGATTCACAGAATGCGACATGCCTGCGTCATCTGCGTGAATAATCACATAGCGTTTCCCAGCCTCTTTCTTGCTTTCCGCCCGAACCGAAGGGAGCGCGAACACACAAATTACGAGAGACAGAATCAGAGAGAATGGTCGTTTCATGAATCACCGTACCAATTTAGAAGAAATGAAAAAGAAGATTTGATGCAACGATTTGAAAGGAATCGCTTGATAAATGATCCCGCTCAGTTCAAGCTATAGCAGGACACTCTGTTCGATACCCTTTCACTATTTTACTCATCCTGCAAGGAACCACAAATGAATTGTACTTCCGCGAAGCCGCTTGCAGCAATTTTGCTCATGCTGCTTACACTGAATGCCTTTACTGTAAACCAGGCTCAGGCCGAAATCAAACTTCCTGCCATCATCGGCGATAACATGGTCCTGCAACAGGGACAGAAAAACCCGCTGTGGGGCTGGGCCGAGCCGGGAGAAAAGATCACTGTTTCAGTGGACGGACAGTCTCACTCAGCCACCGCCGACGACAAAGGCAAGTGGAAAGTAAGTCTTGATCCCCTGAAAGTGGGTGGCCCTTACGAGATCACCATCAAAGGAAAAGAAGCCGTTACACTTAAAAACGTGCTTTCCGGCGAAGTCTGGATTTGCTCCGGCCAGTCAAATATGGCTTGGACCGTAGGTTCATCCAACGATGCTGACCTGGAAATCATGACCGCCAACTATCCGAAAATCCGATTGATATCGGTACCCCAGGTTGGTACACAGGAACCTCAGGACAACTTTAATGGCAAATGGGAAGCCTGTACGCCTAAGACGGTTGCCAATTTTTCCGCTGTCGGCTACTTCTTCGGACGCCAACTTTATCAGTCATTAAACGTTCCCATCGGCCTGATTGATAATGCCTGGGGCGGTTCTTCTGCAGAAGCCTGGGTGAATCGTAAGCGTCTGGAAGACGAGCCTGCTTTCAAAGAAATGATGCAACGCTGGGAACAGACGGAAAAAACATACGATCATAAGAAAGTCGTCGCAAGTTACAATAAGCGAGTAGATCTGTGGAAAGAGGCTGTTAAAAAAGCCAAAGCAGCCGGTAAACCTGCTCCGCGTCGTCCTCGTGGCCCACGAAATCCACTCACCGGTAACCACCGTCCTTCCAATATATATAATGGTGTGCTTTCTCCAACCATCGGATACGGCATCAAAGGTGTGATCTGGTACCAGGGTGAATCGAATGCCAGCCGTGCTTATCAGTACCGGAAACTGTTCCCATTCATGATTCAGAACTGGCGTGATGAATGGAATCAAGGCGATTTCCCCTTCTATTGGGTCCAGCTGGCCGACTTCCGCAGCGAAAAACCACTACCTGCAGACAGCGACTGGGCCGAGCTGCGTGAAGCACAGACGATGACCATGGACGCACTCCCCAACACGGGAGAAGCCGTGATCCTGAATCTGGGTGAAGCCGTCGATATCCATCCCAAGAATAAACAGGATGTCGCCAACCGTCTGGCCCGCTGGGCGCTCGCCAAAGATTATGGCGTGAAGATCGTCCATCAGAGCCCACGGTATAAATCGATGGAAGTCAAAGGCAACAAAGCCATCCTGACGTTCGATCATGTGGGTGGCGGACTGGATTTATTCGACGTCAACATCCCGATTGGCTTTACCATCGCCGGCGAAGACAAAAAGTTCGTGAACGCCAGTGCGAAAATCATTGGTGCGAACAAAATCGAAGTCTGGAGTGATGGGGTCGCTACACCAGCGTCCGTCCGTTACGGCTGGGCTGACAATCCGATCTGTAATGTGCAGAACAAAGAGGGTCTCCCTATGACTCCGTTCCGTACCGATGACTGGACCGGGATTACTGCCAATAATCACTAAATTCCCTTTGTGAATTTAATCAAGCTGAAAGGCCTCGGAGAACACGGTTCTCCGAGGCCTTTTTTTGATAGCCAACCATGTAACAAAAGTAAGGCCAGCCTGTGTACCTGCCCGTAGCAACCACTAAGCACGGTTGACTGTGAAGACATCATCGACTTTCGTGCGTCCCCGCTCGGCTTGTGCCCGATGGTGCTGCTACAAACGGCGTGATGACTGCCTTGGATGAACGTTTTGGTACCGTTAATCGCTTTGCACGGCCGGACGAGCCGGTCCGTGGCACACAGGAGTTTTTCAAACCACGAACAGGTCTAAAAGTTCAGCAGAAGACTTCCCGGGTAGCCCCGAATATAATTCGGGGTTGTTGAAAACAATAGGAAACAGTCAGAGTACGCGTCCGTTTAAGCAAGAGGTGTCCCACGAAAATAAAACCACGGTGGAAACCACGGTGGAAACCACGGTGGCTCTTTATTGACCTGTTACATTGCCAGTTTCCCGCTCGCTCCGCTCGGCCCGGATTTGATCCGGGCCACCCGGGGAGAGTCTTTTCGTACACGACATACATAGTTCTGATATCTCGATTCAGTGGGCGAACACATCGGTTCGTTCTACGAAACGTGGCCGTTCAAATTTTCAGAGCCACTTCTTCTTTTTGAAATAGACCAGCAAGACCGTGGGAATGGTCACGAAAACGACCCAGAGGGCAGGATAACTCCACTTCCACTTCAGTTCCGGCATATACTCAAAATTCATCCCATAAATCCCAGCGATAAATGTGAGCGGTATGAAAATCGACGCGAATACCGTCAGGATTTTCATAATCTCATTCATTTTATTACTGACACTCGAGACATAAATATCCAGCAGGCCTCCCAGCATATCCCGATAGGAATCGACCGATTCGGTGATCCGCAAGACGTGATCGAACACATCCCGATAATAGATATGAATCTTCTCGCTGATTAATCCATGATCAGAACGCAGAATCGCCGAGAGCAATTCTCTTTGTGGTGAAGTCGAACGTCTGATATCAATCAATTCCCGCTTGAGACGTTGGATTGCCATCAGCGTCTCTGATGTGGGATTGGCGAGCAGCTCTTCTTCGATGGCATCGATCCGTTCATCCATCGAATCGAGTAACACAAAATTCTGATCCACGATTGTATCTAAAAGTGCATACGTCAGGTAATCCGATCCCAGACTGCGAATGCGACCACTACTGTTTCGGATTCGCTGAATCAGAGGGACGAACAGATCGTCTTTTCGTTCTTTAAAAGTGAAGACAAAGTCATTCAGGACCAGGATACTGATCTGTTCATATTCCACTCTGAACTCACCGGAGCTGGAATCCCTGTGCTGCAGTGACAGCCCCTTGAGCACAATATACAGGTAATCGTCAAACTCTTCAAATTTCGGTCGCTGATGTGTATTGAGGATATCTTCCAGTACCAGCGGATGAATATCGAAATACTTACCAATCAGTTCGGTGATTTCGACATTTTTCAAGCCTTCCAGACAAACCCAGGTGATCGAGTCTTTTTCTCTGAATTTGAGAAGATCTTCGACTGTTTCCACGACCGGTTCTTCCAGATCGATCCGTCCGTAATCAATCACGGAAATCCGGGTTTCCTCTTCATCAAAATCACCAACATGAATCAGAGAGCCAGGTGGCATCCCCACCTTCTTGGAGACGCCTGCAAATGAGTCAATCATAAATTCTATCCGTTGCGATGTTTCTGCGGATCTGTATTTGCTAGAGACCAAACGTACGACATCTTTAAAGACTGTTATTAGAGTCAACTAATCATGATATCGCAGATTTTATGAGATCTCAGCAAGTCACGCGAGACCAACTCAGATCACACGCCGCAACTGGACTAAACCTCAAATGTTTTCCCATCCTCCTGGTAAACTACCCGATAGAGTTCCCGGCGGCGGTCATTCCAGTTTTGCACACTGCCCCCCTCGCGATGCCGGCGCAATTGTTCAAAATCCAGATCGTGAATGATGACCGTTTCCACATTCGGATTGCACTCAGCCGCCACCGCGTCGCGGGCAAACTCCACATCAGCGGGGGTAAAGATACCGGACTGGGCATAATGGATGTCGGCATTCTCAACAAAAGGCAGATTGCCGGTGCAGCCTGAAATGGCGACGTACAAGTGATTTTCGATACAACGAGCCTGTGCACAGTGCCTGACGCGCAGGTAACCGTGGCGGGTGTCGGTATTAAAGGGCACAAACACAATTTGTGCGCCCTTTTGGGCAGCGATGCGGGTCAGTTCGGGGAATTCGATGTCATAACAGATTTGAATCGCGACCCTGCCGCAATCGGTGTCGAAAACTTCCACGCGGTCGCCGGGGCTCACACCCCACCACTTCCGTTCACTGGGTGTAATATGAATTTTATACTGTTTCCCAATCGTGCCATCCCGTCCAAACAGATAGGAAATATTATAGAGCGTGTCATGCTCGACGACGAACTGAGAGCCGCCAATCACGTTGACATTATATTTGACCGCCATCTCGGTAAAGAAATCGAGGTATTGCGGCGTAAATTCCGCCAGCCTGCGGGCCGCCTGACCGGGTCGGGTGGGCTCAACACAGGAGAGAAGCTGCGTGGTGAATAACTCAGGAAACAGGATGAAATCGCATTTGTAGTCCGAGGCGGTGTCGAGAAAGAACTCGCATTGCTGTGCAAATTCATCAAAATTCTTTACTGATCTCATCTGGTATTGGACAACGCAGATACGAATTTGTTCCACCGTGTGATGAAACCGGCGTTTGGCGCCCCGCACATAATCCAGATTCGCCCATTCCAGATAGGTCGCATAACCACAGGAGGCGGTGTCGGAAGGTAAATAGTTGGGGATCAGCCCCTGTACTGAAAATCCATTGGCCAGTTGTGCCGTTAATACTTGATCGTAGAAACCCTTCTCGACCACTTTCTCGATATATTCACGCGCCGAAAGTGCTTCTGCATGTTGATGATATCCCGGAATTCGCCCGGCGATAATCATCTGTCCCAGATTCTTCTGGCGGCAGACTTCTTTCCGGGCATCATATAAACGTCGCGACAGCTTCATGCCACGAAATTCGGGATGCACCATGATTTCGATTCCGTATAGCGTATCACCCTGGGGCTTGTGATTGCGGATAAATCCGTCGTCGGCGACCGCTTTCCAGTTGTGCCATTCCAGACTGGGATCGAATTCCAGAATTAAACTCGAAGACGAAGCCGCCAGGCGCCCTTCAATTTCCACACACAATTGTCCTTCGGGAAACGTGGCCAGCTGGCTTTCAATATGCTCACGTCCCCAGGTTGGCATCCCGGGGAAACAGAGCTGCTCCATTTCGACGAGTGCGTCGAAATCGTCCATCGTTAATTGACGGACTTTGATTTTCCATTCAAACTGCGTCAGGTCAAGCGGCTCCATGCGGAATCCTTTATTTCAAACGGCCGGAGATAATATGCTGGCGTATTATTAGCACCCGCGCCCGTTTTGACTAGCCCTGTGAATTTGATTTGGAGCACAGATTCGTTTTTTTCAGCCGTCCTGCTGTTCTCCAAATAACTGCCTGGACTCGGCATCACATAACAGCATCAGGGACCAGACACACAGGATGGTCCCCAAAGGAAATGCCATCAAAGCCACTACTACTGCGCCGATGATACATGAACGATGGCTTTTCCGCCTGAGAATGGAAATCCCTGTGATAAGACAGATCAGAGGGAGCACGATGGAGCAGATCAACATCCCTACCAGCATGGATTTCATCACAGAATTAGTTTGTATCTTGCTTTCGTAGGTTGCCCCATCGGATGCAGGTACACTCAATTCTTGATCTGCATCCTCGTAAATTTGATTGGCAACGGAGATCATCAGAACCAGACTGAGTAAAGAAATTGCAGTCAGAACTAAAAAGAGTATGCCAATCAGATTGAGCTGTCTCGCCTTTTTTCCAGCCATCAGGGAGATCTCCTCAATAAAGTTCGCTTGAGGTCTCAAGCAGAGGCCCCCCAAGATTCAAGACAGGAAATCAGCATCGTTTAAATTCGTCTGTTCTTCAAACAACGGTTGGGCATTTTTGTCAAATAAAAGGATCAGAGACCAGATTCCCAGTGCCGTACCAAAGGGGATCCAGATGCAGATAACAGCAGAACCGACAATGCAGAAAGTCTTGTGAGATTTCCGGTACAGGTTGATCCCGGTCGCCAGCGTGAACCCGCCGAATAACAGCATCATGCCTCCCATTAAACCGTACATCACAAACATAGGTGTTTGCATTTTTTCAAACATCTCCCGGGGATCAGGACCCTCTCCCTGACGCGGAAAATCCATGTTTAACACCGACTGCATCATCATGTAATGGACTGGAATGAAGAGTAGCCCCAAGAGGCATAGTCCGGAGAGTGACATAAACAGCACTCCGACTACCTTCAGCTGTTTCTCAATCTTCTCTGTTTCAAGAGACATTTATACGGACCGGCTCTTATCAAGGTAACGGGTTAAACGCAATGAACAGTTGATCTTAGAAAACCAGACTGCAGAGAGCAAACCCGATACGCAACTCTGGCCCGTATTCCTGGAGTTAACTCGTCCCCTGCTCACTTGATTCCGTAACTTCCAACTTTTGACGCCGGGCAGATTCGGTGAAACGGTTCACTCATCCACTTCGTTCAGGTCCTTTTCAAGACAGACACAACTTGGCCCTCGCTCGCCGGTGATATCCGATAAAATACTTCTGCACCGACTGTCTGTGAGCCAATTTGCATCGACTTAGCCTGTCGTCTGCTTTGAATTACCGTTTTCGTGAAAGGGAAACTGAAAATGTCATCACCAAAATCGTGTCACACATGCGAATCGATTGGTCCAAGCCCAATTGGCAATTGGAAATGAATTCCTAATTCAGCGCAATGGTGCGATGCGGAATGCGACATTCAAACACCTTTGATCCCAGCCTGATCTTCCACGTAGCGTCTCTCAACGACAATGATGACAAATCGATCGCGCTTGAAAACAACTGCTCAACCGGAATGCGTTTTTCTGCAATGCTAAAAATGCTGCTGAAACCAGGGCCTTTTATAGTGCTGATTTTCACAGCGGCAGAAATCGTCACTAAAAACGTTTGTGTTTCTCGCGCGCGACGCAGGTAACACATCATCAAAAACGGCGCGCGGAAGTCAAGACCTGAAAATTTGGAACGATTCAGTGCTCACCAAAGTCACCACGCCGTCAAGAGAATTTCTGGTTGGCTTCCGAACGTTCCCTCTGATCAGAGGGAACTGGTGGATTGCCCCCCTTGGGAGGACGCAACCGAAGCCGAAGAAGTTTTTTATCAAGGCTCACTCGGCTGCAGTGGTTTTCCCCTGCTTGCCTTTACTCTGTTTGCCTTTAACCTGCTTGCCTTTAACCTGCTCGGCTTTACTGGCCGTGTTCTCTTTGTAGTTATGGTGGTGATGACTTGACTCTTCAGTCGGTTCGACGACGACGAGATTCGTTGAGAGTTCATCAACAACCTGTCCCTCAAGTCCATCTTCTTCCCGGCGCGCGCGACGGATATGCGATGGTTTGGTCCCTTTGGGCAACATTCCCAGATTACAGATCGGCTCACCGGGGCTAATGGCAGGCAGGGTTGTCATACCAATCACGACGGCATCGAAAGGAGCATAGAGCATGCTGTGTTCGCGACCGAGCAATGTCGTATTCGTAGCTATGGCCTGGTCTTTTGCAATAATGTCTCCCGGCTTGACATGGAACTTTAAAAAGCCCCCTCGTTCCGCACGCACCCAGGTCGATTTATCAACGACGACCTGATAATCGGGGCTTTGTGGTTCGCCATCCAACATTTTCAGATCGCGCAGCACATTTCTGACTCCGCGTGCCGCTGATTCTACAATGCCCGGTTCGACCTTCCAGACCTCTCCCCCTTCCATGATGATCGTAGGGCAGCCACTCGTACAAGCTTCACGCCGAAATGCGCCGACTGGGCCTTTCCCATTCATAATGACTTCCGAACCGAATGCCTCAGCGAGCCGACGGACTTCAGGACTCGTCATATCACCTCGAACGTTCGGGTAGTTTGTTCGACGTACCGATGCAGTATGCAGGTCAATGCCGTAGTCACTGCGCGAGACGATTTCATCAAAAATGATTCGCGCCATGCGACCAGCGAGACTCCCAGTGGCTGACCCGGGAAACGAGCGGTTTAAGTCGCGACGGTCGGGAAGATAGCGAGAGTGCCGATCAAAGGCGAGAAGATTCAGAACCGGTACCAAGATGACCGAGCCTCTCAGCAGTTGAAAGCTCTCGTCCTGAATCAATTCACGAATCGCCCCGGTACCATTGATCTCATCGCCATGCAGGGCAGCAGTGACGAAAACGACGGGGCCTTCTTCCTTTGCACGGCGAATATGAATCGGTATCTTCACCGTCATGCTGCTATAGCTCTCGCTCACAGCCAGTTTGACATCACGTGACTCACCAGCTGGAATCGAATCTCCATTCCATTGATCAATCGGCTTTCGTTTGCGTGGTTTTGTCATAGTTGCATTAGCTTTTTCCAGTTATGCCTGGTCGGCTGGTGTATGTCCTGATTCTGTGAGAACTTCTTCGGCAACGGGTAATTCGGGAAGATCCTGAACCTGTGGACGCCGATTGCGGCGTGTTTTCGCCGGGATCAGATCACGCATTAATTCAAGCTTGCCGAAACACAACAGTCGGTCATTGGCTTCCAGTTGACGATCAGAGCGTGGGTTGGGGATCACGGTTGTCCCACGGTATAAAGTCAGTACGTTAATATCTTTATCCCGCAGTCCGGACTGATTGATTTCTTTGCCAACATAATCTGAGCCCTCAGGGATGTAAATTTCCGTGACGCCGTAACCTCGACTGACCGTTAACCGCTGACGAAGATCAATCTCCGGGAAATCCACCTGAGCGGCGATGTAATCAACAATGGCACCGGCAATATCGAGCTGCGTACATTTTTCGATTCCTTCCAGCCCGGGTGACGAATTGACTTCCATAATTTGAGGTCCGTCTTTGGCCTCAAGCATATCGACCCCTGCTACGCGCAGTCCCATAATTTGAGCGGCTCTCACGGCTGTTTTGCAATAGGTTTCATCAAGCACAACCGGCTCCGTCAGACCACCTCGATGGACATTGCTGCGGAACTCCTGCCCTTGTGCGACGCGACGCATGGCAGCAACTACTCGATCTCCGACCACAAACGCCCGGATATCCCGGCCTTTACTTTCGGCTACGAATTTCTGGATTAAAACGTTCTGCTTCTGGCTTTGCAGCATCTCGATAATTGCTTCGGCCGACTTCACCGATTCTGCGAGCAGCACGCCGATGCCTTGTGTTCCTTCCAGCAGCTTGATCACAACTGGAGCGCCCCCCACACGTTCGATGGCTGGCAGAACATCCTTTTTATCGCGAACAAAAGTCGTTTGTGGAATACCAATCTGGTGTCGGCTAAAGATCTGCAGACTACGGAGTTTGTCTCGTGAGTTGGAAATTCCGGCGGAGGAATTCGCACAGAAAATATCCATCTGCTCGAACTGTCGTACCACTGCCGTACCAAAGTAAGTCACCGACGCACCAATACGTGGCAGTACGCCATCATAATCAGAGAGCGACTTTTGCAGGTAGAAAAGATCTGGCTCGGCTTGTTTCAGGTCGATCGCAAATTTAAGGGTATTCAGAACTTTCACCTTGAAGCCACGTTGCTCAGCAGCTTCGTATAATCTCCGCGTGCTATAACATTTCGGACTGCAAGAGAGGATTGCCAGTTTCATAAAATTCCTTGCCGTGCCGACTCAATCGGCGTTAAACAGAGGTTACTTTCGCCTTGACCGCTTTACTCTTAGTGGTTTACCACCGTAATAAGACACTCCTGCATCGACAAAGAACCGTTGTCGGAATGCTTCACGGCCCAGTAACATTCTGAAGCCCATTTCGTCGCGATTGGCGAGCGTCAATTCAACTTCCCAAACGATGCCAAGCAGTTCAACATTGGTGATAATCACCGGCCTCATGTTGGCCTTACCGCTGGAACTGCGAACAGACCGATACTCGAATATTCTCGCCTCTGTCTCAATGATCTCATGCGTTTTTCGCTGCACAGGGTGAACCTTGAACCGAATCCACTCTTCAGCGTCGCGCTCGAACTTATGCAAATCATAGGCATGCAGGGACGACGAGCGCGCCCCTGTGTCGACTTTCGCCTTGATCGTACTTATCCCTAAATCCGGGAGCTTCACCCATTCACGCCAGCCGATAACAGATAACTCGGCTTTTCGTCTATGGACACTCTGTGGTGTTCTCGTCACGTTTACTGCGAGGCCTCCTTAGTTGCGATTCAAGCATGATTTTACCTAGATTCAGTTTTTTTCGCTAGTTCTGTCGATCTTCATTTTTTATTCTGTCGCTTAATTCAGTAGACTTTCACACGCGCCCAAAAAGTCCACCGGATTGCCAAAGCTTGCTCCGATACCATTTGTTGACCGCGTTTTCTGCTTCTAGATCACTTGATCGGATTGTCTTTCTCAAACTCGATTTAAGACCCTATAACGTACATACAAAAAAACAGGCTATGCCCCAAAGAGAACATAGCCTGTTGAATTTTTTGCTTGTGGCTGAATCGTTTTCAGTTATTCAAACTCGATCCGAAATCCATTGGGGTGGACGGATCCAGCTTGGGAGCGTACTCATAGGGAGCCGCATATTGATACTTCAATGGTGCTTTGGGATTGATGAGATATTCATCATCGTTTCCAAAATTAGAAGCTGATGGATAGTGAGGTGTAAACGACCTTGAGGGATTTCCCCCAGCCGGTGCATTGATCCGTTCAGACCAACCTAGTTTGACATCAACAGTACTCACAGCTCCTTGCTCACCCACTTGAATGACAGACAGTTTCACATCCTGACCTGGGTGCGCTTTGGCAAGTAGTGCATTTAGCTGACGCACCGAAGCCAGACGATGTTTTCCAAACGACAAGATGATATCATATTTCATCAACCCGGCTTTCTCCGCTGGAGAGCCCGGTGCCACATGCATGATGACAACACCGTATCCTGGATTACCATTAATGTCTGTTCCGACTCCGGTCCACATATCGGGGGCCCCATTCGTCAAATGAGCCGCCAAAGGACCGGACGCATCGGTTGCAACGACGCCTAATGTTGCCTTGTAATACTTTGAATAATGCTGATTCAATCGCGTTTTATGAGCTTCACTCATCAAGGCGGCATACTTCTGACGGGCCGTTGAAGTTGCTTTATTGTTGACAGTACCTTCTTGAGCCTGTGATTCATAATTCACGACCAAAAAGAGTGTGAGAAGACAAAGCAAGCCCTTGCTCGATATAGACTTCTGCAATTTCATCTTAGTAACCCTTTATCTCAAAATATGTACGAGACACATGATATTTTGTGTGCTGAGCTTCTCGATTTTAAGGGCAATTCAACAATCGCCACACTCAACGTATTCATCTTAATCCTAGCTCACATATATACCTTGTCAAATTTGGTAACTCAAATATGATGATTAATTGCAACATGGTCACCCCTAAGAAACGGGACCCAACGCGTCTGCAATAAGCGGATCACGAAATCGCGTTCCTATTCTGGATCAGCAATTCCTGAACTCGTAAGCTGCTTAGCAAAAGATAGTTCTCTTTAGTGCTTCAAAAGAAAGACGAAACCACGATGCATCACCCTGCCCAATTCCACTTCCGTAGATCGCTCATGGTCGCAGCGACTGGCATCCTGACTCTCGCATGCTGGCAGGAATCTTCCACGAGCGCAGAACAGCAACCCCCGCGCCCCAACATCCTGCTGATCGTTGCCGACGATTTAGGCTACAGTGATCTGGGATGCTTCGGCGGTGAAATTGAAACGCCGCAACTCGATTCACTGGCTGCCAAGGGAGTGCGCTTAACACAATTCTATAACACGGGTCGCTGCTGCCCTTCCCGTGGTTCGATCATGACCGGGCAATATCCCCATCGAATCGGTCTCGGGCATATGACGCGAAACCTCAATCAACGAGGATACCAGGGACACATTGCCGATGAAGCAATCACCGTCGCTCAGATCCTGCAACAGGGCGGCTACCGAACCTTTCTCTCAGGGAAATGGCATCTGGGTACAGAAGACCCGACCAAGCTGGGTTTCGAAGAATTTTACGGAACACTGGTCAGTGCAAAAACGTTTTGGGATGTCGATCATTTCACGCGACTGCCTGCCTCTCGGTCGACGCACACTTATCCTAAAGGAGAATTTTATGGCACGGATGCAGTCACCGATTATGCGATCGACTTCCTGCGCATGGGCAGGCGAACTCCCGATCAGCCCTGGTTCTTGTATCTGGCTTATAATGCGCCCCACTTCCCTTTGCATGCTCCTAAAGAGGATATTCTGAAATACGCAGACCGCTATCATGTAGGCTGGGATCAAATCCGAAAACAGAGACTGGCCCGTATGAAACAATTAAATATTGTCTCGCCGGAAACAAAGCTTTCTCCCCGCTCCCGCTACTGGGACTGGGGTGAATCAGAGGCACGTGTGAACCCGGCCTGGGATTCGTTACCCACCGACCGCCGAGGAGATCTGGCTCGACGCATGGCCATTTTTGCCGCGATGGTAGATCGTATGGACCAGAATATCGGCCGTGTCCTCACCAGCCTGCGTCAAAACAACGAATTGGAAAACACGCTGATTATTTTCACTTCGGATAACGGTGCCTGTGCCGAGTGGGACCCGCATGGCTTTGATATCAAATCCAGCCGTAACAATACATTGTATTGGGGAGATCAGCTCGACAAGATGGGAGGCTCGAACACACATCACAGCGTGGGTTCAGGTTGGGCCAATGCATCGAATACGCCTTGGAGACTTTATAAACACTACAATCACGAAGGCGGCATTGCTTCGCCGGGGATTCTCCACTGGCCCGGTCAAGTGCCACAAACAGGCACAATTGTCTCGACCCCCGCGCACATTATTGATCTCGTTCCCACCCTGCTGGAGGCTTCAAAAGTAAGCTATCCCACAAAATGGGACGACCAGCCAACGCTGCCACTACCCGGAAAAAGTCTGATCCCTCTGATCAAAGGAAAACCACAGAAACCACGCACGCTCTATTTTGAGCACCAGGGAAACCGAGCCATTCGAGAAGGACGCTGGAAACTTTCCGCGCTCCGTGGAGCGCCCTGGGAACTTTACGATCTCTCTATAGACCGCACTGAGCTGAATAACCTGGCTCAACAGCGTCCTGATCTCGTTACGCAACTGGCTCTAAAGTGGAATGTCTGGGCGAACGAAAACTTTGTGCTTCCTTTCCCGAAAGATTACCGCATTGATTATCTGGCGCCAGTCAAAGAATAAATGGGATTACTGAACTCGTCTAAACCAAAAACAGAGTTGGCCTGGAACGACCAACTCTGTTTTTTAATTCTCAAAAGTAATCTCAGTGAATTGATTCAAGCTCATTCACTGGCAGCAGCATTTTTGTCTTTATCCTTTTGATCCAGCCTGACCATCAACCATTGCTGCGTCTGATCTTTTCCACTATGAACCAGCAAGGGGGCTTCCGCTTTGGTCAGATTATAAATACCAGTGTCATAAACGGTGTTCTTATCATCCCCCACAGTCCAGGCAGCACGTTGACTCTTTTTGTCAATTGAGCCTTGGACCTGCTGCGTCTTCTTGGTTTTCGTATTGGTATAATTCCCCCGGATAACTCCCTGCGCGTTCACAGCAAGTTCCACGACGGAATTAGACTTTGTCTGTCCACTTTCGGACAAAGCAAACACACCCAGTGGCATCCAGTTTTTCTCGTCGTTGACATCAGCAGAAGCACCGGCAGCCGCCAACTGACTGGCCTGTTGAGTATATTGCTCTGCCGTACCCACATCTTGATTATTGACGTAGACACTGTTGTCCTGATAGACCACGTTATTTCCATAGTCATAATAAACTGGTTGTGTATCTGCCAGAGTTAACCAGGCCATCATTGAAGCCCAGGTGCAAGCTCTCCAGGCGTATCCCGCAGGCCACGCAGAAGCATACCAGACTCCTGGATGAGCAGTATACCAGCCCGGGTAATACATTCCGTAACCATAAAAACCACCGCGAATCACCGCACCATGATAGTAACGCGTGGAAGGGGGAACATGCACAAAACCAGCGGCATAACCACCGTTAGGACCATGCACAACACCGCCGGCAGTCGTTCCGCCGCCGCGTCCATGAACCACACCACCAGCGGCACTACCTCCGTTTGGACCAACGGCTCTTCCACCAGCGGCAGAGGCACCACCGGGGCCGACAACGCGTCCCCCTGTAGCAGATCCGCCATTCCTTCCATCAACAGAACCACCAGCAGCATGTCCGCCGTTAGGTCCAACGGCTCCACCGCCTGAGACCGTATTTCCTCGCCGTCCTGTATAACTTCCGCCTCCTGCAACACCACCGTTCGGCCCATGATAGACGTTACCGGAACCAGAACCGTTTACTATCGACTGATTAATCGTATTGCGACCTGTAAAATCCTGAACTTGAGGATGTGAGTTTGTGACGGAATTGTGGCCGGCATCAGAAGGAAGTCCCAGAAAATTATTCAGTCCCTGACGTGTTGGCTTCTGGTTAAAATTCATGGCGCCGACATTCAGTGAGCCATCAGTTCGTGAACTACGAATCCCATTTGCCCCTGATTGATTGAAACCACCTCGGTTCCCACCACCGTTGTTCAATCGGCTGAAATCAGACCCTTTGGATTGCTCAAAGGACTTGGCCTGATTCGAAAAGTTGTTATTAAATCCGGTATTATCATTGAAGCGGCTGGGGACATCATATCGACTGCCATAGTTGGAAAACCGACTTCCATCAAAGCCACCAGAGCCACCGATATTTCGGGATCCCGAGTCGAATCCGCCACCACCACCCAAGTTGCGACTTCCGCCGCCATAGCCTCCTCCACCGCGATAACCGCCACCACCACTAAAGCCTCCTGCTCCACCTCCACGAAATCCACCACCGCCGCCGCCACCAAAGCCGCGAGCCCACGTAACAGACGATTCATGTGAGACAAAGAGTAATGTCGTAATGGAAAGGACGCTGATGAAAAGTTTCATTCGATCAATCCTCGATTTTCTGTATTCAAAAAAGCAATATTTTATTGTAAGCGAGACTACACTATTTTCGTTTAGAGACGACTTCCAGTGCATCTGGTAACGGGGTCCCATTGGCTGTCCGATGCACCGATTGCCAACGAGAACCGTTATCATCAATCTTCGAAATAATATTGTTCGCGCTGGTTACCATTCCGTTACTGGTAACTCCTCGCGATTCGATCGCCCAACCATTCTCCACAGGAGCCCAGATTCCCAAGGCATGGCTGCCGTCGGTATTGAACGTCCAGGACATGATGTCACCGCTGATCGGGTCAACGCCGATAATTTGTTTTCCGATTACCTTTTTGGAACCATTGCTGGATGAGTAGAATGTCCGGTCCATAAATTTATTGCCGGGTAACCAGCGATAGTCTGTGGTGAGAGTGATACCTCTCTCTTCAGCAATCCAGGTTCCAATTAGCCACTCCAGGTCTTTTAATCTAGAGTGAGAACCGCTCGCAGAGATTCCCGATTCTTTGACGCTAACCATCCGCCATTGACCGTTCCGTTTCATATGTGTCGCCGTATATTGGCTAGACTCGGGTGCCGCTTCAGGAACCGAAACAATCGTCCGACCTTCTTCAATCGCTAAATTTTCACCAATCTGACGAACGGAATCGACAGAGATTTGAATCTTCGCGTTCTTGTTTTGCTTAAAAAATGTATCGTAGGCGCTTTGAATCGTAGCCCGTCCGACCAGTCGTTTCCCACTGGCATCAATGAACTCGCCTTCCGGAGCCCAAAAACTGGCTACTTTCTGGGCATTCCCCTGATCGAAGGCCTCTTTAAATGCGACCGCCATTTTTTTGATGGTTTGTGTGGCTCCTGAAGTTTGGGGGGCCGCAGGAGTTGCTGAGGGAGCCGGTGGCGCCGTTTGGACATTCAGAGGAGTTCTCTGAAACTGGGCATAGCCAACAGAACTGTCAAAGACAATCAACATCAACAAAGCGGGAAGAGTAAGACCACAGCAGGTCTGCCGAAGGAGAAGATTCATTCTGACATCTTTCAGAAATTTGTGTTGTTTGTGAGAGAGTACACGGGCTGCCTGTTATCAACAGCAATTAGATTTATTTTATTCCTGTCTGTTCAATAATGCACGCTTTATTTATGATCTCTTTCAGAAATTATTTAAGCCGTGTCTATTAACGGTAAACTCAATCACCCAACTACACCAAAAGAGCAATTTAGAAATAAATCGCTCGCCTGAATTCTGAATCAAGCAGCTAACATATTCTTCATATTCGGAATACTTTATTTAGCAGTCACCTCTTCCGATTCATTTGATGGCTTAACAGAGACTAAAAAACCCAGACCGGCCAAACACATCAGATCTTACTTATGGTATGATTCCAATGCGACATATAAACGCCTTTACGATATAAGAATCATAGATGCTTCATCGTCTTAAAAAACTTGCTCCTCTGGTTGTCATCACAATTTTCATGGGCGCAATCTGGCTGCTCTCGAAAGAGTTGAAGCATTATGACCTGCACCAAATCCGAGCAGCGGTCAACCATATTCCGGCCTGGCGTCTCTGGGCAGCCGCTGGTTTAACCATATTCAATTATCTGATTCTAATCGGCTATGATTACCTCGCAGTGCGTGCCATTCAGCACCCGCTGCCGCTCCGTAAGATCTCGCTGGCTTCTTTTACCGGCTTCGTCATCAGTTATAATTTTGGCGCCCTGCTCGGGGGAACGTCAGTTCGTTACCGGCTCTATTCTGCCTGGGGACTTTCGGCGGTCGAAATCCTACAGCTCGTGATCATGCTGGGCACAACCTATTGGATTGGTGTGTTTGCTTTAGCCGGGGTCGTCTTTATTTTACAACCGTTTCCCGTTCCGGCATCGTTACATTTACCCTTTGTTAATGTTCAATCGATTGGGTATGGCCTGCTGGCGATCGCCGCCGTCTATACAGCGTTACCCTTCATTCGCAAATCTCCGATTATTGTCAAAGACATTGAATTTCGATTTCCCAAAACCAGCATGACACTGCTGCAACTCTTAGTTTCCGCCGTAGACCTGATGCTGGTTGGCGCGATTCTCTACACCCTGTTAGCGCCTGACCTGACGATCGGTTATGGAGAATTCCTGGGGATGTTTCTCCTGGCGACTGTTGCCGTGGTTCTCTCTCATGTTCCCGGCGGTGTGGGAGTCTTTGAGCTCATCATTTTAACTCTGGTTGCTTCCCCCTCATCAGCAATAATCCTGGCGGGCTTGCTGGTATTTCGTGTGATTTATTACCTGATTCCGCTCTTCATCGCAATCATCATGCTGGGGCTGCACGAACTTTCGCTTCAACGCGGACTGGCAACGCGGGTTGCGCAAGGAGTCAATCGCTGGTCGGTCGCGGTGACTCCCCTGGTGCTCTCCTGGTGCACGCTCCTGGCGGGTGCCGTTCTGCTTTTCTCAGGTTCCACTCCCATCGTCAAAACGCGACTCGCTCACCTACAGCATACGATCCCCCTGCCGCTCGTCGAAGTCTCCCATTTTGTTGGCAGTCTGATCGGTGCCGCTCTCCTGGTTCTCGCGCGCGGCCTGCAACGACGACTTGATTCCGCCTGGTGGTTAATCACCTCATTACTAGGGCTCGGCGTGGTCGTCTCGCTCTTAAAAGGCTTCGATTACGAAGAAGCGATTTTGCTGGCATTAATCATGATCGCTCTATGTGTCAGTCGCAAACAGTATTATCGCAAGGGTACTTTAATCCACGCACGATTCAGCCTGGCCTGGACCAGTACGATCCTGGTGATTGTCATTTGCTCGATCTGGCTTGGCCTATTTGCTTATCAACATGTCGATTACTCGAACGAACTGTGGTGGGTCTTTACTTTCAAA
This sequence comes from uncultured Gimesia sp., assembly GCF_963976445.1. GTDB lineage: Bacteria > Planctomycetota > Planctomycetia > Planctomycetales > Planctomycetaceae > Gimesia. Next base: position 20,442 of record NZ_CAXBKP010000028.1, read on the forward strand.
GGAAACGCGCCCCGCTTTATGCGCGGCAGTATTGGTGCTGTCATCTTTCTACTGCTGTTCGCGTTATCAAAATTGATCGCCGCCCAGAAACCCCGTTCACAGGAGCCAACCGAAAGCGAACTGTCTGCTGTTACCCAGATTGTGAAAGCGTCAACAAAAACATCATCCAATCTGGCTTTACTGGGAGACAAATCCCTGATCTTGAACGAACAGCAGACAGCCTTCCTGATGTACGGCGTTCAAAAACGTTCCTGGATCACACTCGGAGATCCCATTGGCCCGAAGCAAGAGCAGGCCGAACTGATCTGGCAGTTCCGGGAACTGGTCGACCGTTATGACGGCTGGCCCGTATTTTATCAGGTGGAACCCGAAAACCTCTCCCTCTATCTCGATCAGGGAATGAGCATCCTGAAGCTGGGTGAAGAAGCCCGTGTTCCCCTGGAATCATTCGATATTGCCGGCAGCTCTCGTAGAAAACTCAGGCAGACGGTCAATCACTGCCAAAAAGAACAATGTGAGTTTTCCATCATCCCCGTCGAACAGACTCCTGAATCACTTCCTGAATTACAACAGATCTCGGATGCCTGGCTGACGACGAAACAGGTCACCGAAAAAGGCTTCTCCCTCGGCTATTTTGACAAAGACTATCTCAAACATTTTCCGATCGCTATCGTGAAGCAAAATGGAAAAACGATCGCCTTCGCCAACCTTCTGGAGGGAGCAGATAAGGAAGAACTTTCTGTCGACCTGATGCGATATCTGCCTGATGCGCCGGCGAGTGTAATGGAATATCTGTTTATTGAACTACTGCTGTGGGGTAAACAGGAAGGTTATGGCTGGTTTAACTTTGGAATGGCTCCCCTGTCGGGAATTCAGAATCGTCCCCTGGCTCCGGTCTGGAACCGGACGGCGAATCTAATTTTTCGTCATGGTGACCACTTCTATCACTTTGAAGGTTTACGAAGTTATAAAGAAAAATTTGATCCCGTCTGGACTCCGAAATATCTGGCTTCTCCAGGCGGCCTTGCCCTGCCCCAAATTCTGGCTGACGTCGTTGCTTTGATTGGAAAACCCCACTCGAATTCAATAGGGACACCACACCATGGACCACTGGGATAAAACCGAAGGGTCTCCCATCCATCTGGGAGAAACCTGGATCGCATCTGAGAATGCTTATAATTTTGCCCTGTATTCAAAACATGCGACGCAGGTTTCATTGCTCTTCTTTACCGAAGAGAACTTGAACGAACCTGTTTATCAATTTCAATTCGAGCCGCATCGAAATAAAACCGCCGAAATCTGGCACTGCCGCATTCCGGCAACCGAAATCAAACATGCCAAATATTATGCCTATCAGATAGCCGGACCGACACCAGAGGACACCCTCGAATGGCACACCTTTGATTCGGAAAAATTATTACTCGACCCGTATTCACGTAATATTTTCTTCCCTCCCACTTTTGATCGGCACCTTGCCTGTCAACCGGGAAGTAATATGGGCCATGCCCCGCTGTCTGTCCTGCAGTCGATCAAATGCGCATTCAGTTGGGAGGATGACGAACCAATTCACCATGGTTCTAATCTCATTATTTATGAAATGCATGTCAAAGGCTTCACCAAGAATAGCAACTCCGGAGTTGCCGAAAATGCACGTGGTACGTTTGCCGGCGTCATCGAAAAAATCCCCTATCTGAAAGAATTGGGAGTCACCGCCGTCGAGCTAATGCCCGTTTATCAATTCGATACACAAGACGGAAACTACTGGGGATATATGCCCCTTGGTTTCTTCGCCCCTCATGATGGTTATTGCACGACTCAAGAAACATGCGAACGCCATATTGAATTTTGCGAGATGGTCAAGGCCTTGCATCGCGCGGATATCGAGGTCATTCTCGATGTCGTCTACAATCACACGGGGGAAGGCAATGAATCTGGCCCGACCTACAGTTTCAAAGGCATCGACAACACAACCTATTATTCAACCACAGGTGACCCGGATGCTCCGTATGCCAACTACTCCGGTGCAGGAAATACACTCCACACTGCGAATCGGGCCGTTCGCAAACTGATTGTTGACAGCCTGCAATACTGGGCAAAAGAGATGCACGTAGATGGATTTCGGTTTGACTTAGCCAGCGTGCTCACCAGAAGAGCTGATGGAAGTATTGAAGAGACGAACCCTACAACGCTGGGACAAATTGGTTCGGATTCCGTTTTGGCTGGTCGGCGTTTTATTGCTGAGCCTTGGGATGCAGCAGGTGGATTTCAGCTTGGCTCACGCTTCCCCGGTCATCGCTGGATGCAATGGAACGCCGCTTACCGGGACACGTTGCAACAATTCGTACGCGGTGACAAAGGACGGATCTCAGATCTGATGACCCGTCTTTACGGCAGTTCGGATTTATTTCCCGATGACTGCATGCATGCCCTCAGACCATACCAAAGCATCAATTACATCACTTCGCACGACGGCTTTTCGTTATACGACCTCGTTTCCTACAATGAAAAACGAAATTGGGAAAACGGCGAGAAGAATGCCGATGGCACTCGCGACTACAGCTGGAACTGCGGCTGGGAAGGCGATGAAAATGCCTCACCCGAAGTCATGAGACTGAGAAAACAACAAGTCAAAAACTTCTTTTGCCTGCTGATGGTCTCGAATGGCACACCCATGTTTCGGATGGGGGATGAGTTTCTGCAGACACAGGAGGGAAATAACAATCCGTATAATCAGGACAACGAAACAAGCTGGCTCGACTGGAGCAGACTGGACACGCACCGCGACATGTTTCGCTTCGTAAAATTGATCATCGCCTTCCGCAAACGACACTCCTCATTGTGTCGTTCGCATTTCTGGCGAGAAGATATCAAATGGTACGGAGCCACGCCTTATGTTGATCTTTCAGAGAATTCAAAAACCCTGGCGTTCTGCCTGCACGGAGCAGAAGAGGAACACGCCGACATTTATGTGATGATCAATGCATCCTCAAACGCTTATCACTTTGGAATTCATGAAGGGACTCCCGGCGAGTGGAAACGTGTTATCGATACCTCACAAGCGAGTCCCCAGGATATACTGGAACCAGAGGAGGCCAGCATCGTTTCCTCAACCACTTATGATGTCCAGCCTCGTTCTGTAGTCGTATTGATTAAACAATCACATGAGTCATGTAACTTAGATAATAGAACGGGAGTAAATTGATGATTAGCCTCATGGATGTTTTTGGCAGCCTGATGATTCTTTTTGTGATTGTTCTGTTTTCTCATCGCCATATTAAACGAAAGGCGAATCGAAAAAACGAAAATAGCCATCAGGAAGGAACATCACAACAGGATTCTGAATAACCCCAGCTGAATCCAGTCCATGCATCAGGAACGTTTTTGATGAAAGATCATCATTTTCAACTTGAGGCGTTCTATTAACTGCGCTAAGCTACTGAACCATACCCGCGTCAGAAATTGATCTCAGAAATTGATCCATCAAAGCCACTTTACAGGAGGTAAAGGTCGTGAGTGAATTTCAACCACCGCAATCAGGGGACAAGATTACTACTCGCTGCTGCGTCGTCGGCGGTGGCCCTGCCGGCCTGTTTTTAGGATATCTGTTAGCCCGAACCGGCGTGGAAGTGATTGTGCTGGAAAAGCATAAAGACTTCCTGCGAGACTTCCGCGGGGATACCATCCATCCTTCGACTCTGGAACTGATGCACGAGCTGGGTTTTCTGGATGAATTCCTGCAAATTGCGACTCACCATTTTGATTCACTTGATTTCAATATCGAAGGCAAGCAAATCCCGGGGCCAAACTTCACCCACCTGCCTACCAAATGCAAATTTATTACGTTTGCTCCTCAATGGGACTTTTTAAATCTACTTGCAAAACTTGCCGGCGAATATCCTAATTTTCAGGTTCATATGCAAGCCAAGGCAACGAACCTGATCCATGATGGCGATCAAGTGGTCGGCGTCAAAGTAGAGGGCATTAACGGTGAATATGAAATTCACTCTGACCTGGTTGTCGGAGCCGATGGACGTGGTTCCCAGATGCGAATCGACGCCGGAGTCGAAGTGATAGAAAAGGGAATTCCTATTGACGTGCTCTGGTTTCGCGTCGGAAAATTGAGTGAGTTACTTGATCACACACTAGGAAGGATCAAGAATGGTCGTATGCTGATCACAGTTGACCGGGGAGACTATTTCCAATCGGGATTGATCATTCAGAAAGGTTCCTTTGACGAATTGAAAGCGGAAGGTTTGGAAGCATTTCGTAACAGAGTTCTCGATATGCTGCCCGATCTGGCGGATGGCGTCGCAGCAATTGATGACTGGAAAAAAGTCCGCCTGCTCACCATCCAGTTGAATCATATTACCAACTGGGCACAGCCGGGACTCTTGTTTATCGGTGATGCCGCCCATGCGATGTCCCCCGTTGGCGGAGTAGGCGTCAATCTCGCGGTCCAGGACGCCGTCGCGACAGCGAACCTGCTCGCCGATAAACTTTATGCAGGTAATGTAACACTCGATGACTTAAAGCAGGTTCAACTTCGCCGTGAGACACCAGCACTCAGAACACAACGCATGCAGGTTTTCGCTCATCAGCGTCTGTTTGGCGGAAAGACCACTTCCGAAAATCCGGTTTCTATTTCCTGGGCGTCTCGAAAAATCGCCGGCCTGTTCGCCCCAATTATCCGGAAAAAAGCAGGCAAAATCATCGGTCTCGGCTTCCTCCCCGAACATATTCACACACCAGAGCGTCCCCCCAAATAAAAGTCGTCAGGCTTTGATCACCGAAGTTCCACATAGAAACGGAAAAAGAAGCTGGTCTTCCAATTCACAAGACCGTTAGAATAGAGCGAAACGATTTGATTCCTTATTCCCAGTCCGGCAGTACCCCTGCCTGCAGATACGGGAGTTGACAAAATGTATCGCGTTATTGTTCTATTCTGCTTCATCTGCTGTCTGCAAGAACCAATACTGGCTGGTGAGTCCGCACCGACTCCCACTGCGATAAAAATCGCGATTCGTAAATCGATTCCTCTGATTGAGAAAGCGGCAGCAGGTTCTGCCCGCGAACGAAAATGTTTCACCTGCCATAATCAGGCTTTAGCAGTGCTTGTGCTGGATGAAGCAAAACAGCGGGGTTTTACCATTGACGAAGCTAACTTTCAGTTACAGATTGATCATACGGCTGCCCACCTCAAGCGAGGCCTGAATAATTATCAATCAGGCAAAGGTCAGGGAGGTGGTCCGGACACCGCCAGTTATGCACTCTGGACACTCGAACTGGCAGGACGCAAGCCGGATGAAGTGACGAACGCCGTCACAGGCTATTTATTAGAGCGCAACAAAGACAAAAATCACTGGATTCGTAATTCCACTCGCCCCCCTTCCATGTCCTGTGATACGAACACGAATTATTTCGTCATCCGTGCCCTCAAAACATTTGGCACCAGCGATCAAACCGCCCGCATCGAAACACGCATTCAACAGACACAGCAATGGCTGCTCGACTTAAATCCCCAATCGACCGAAGACCGGGTATTCCAGCTCCGTTCGTTTCTCATTCTGGATGTTGATGAAGATGTCACCCAGACTGCCATTGATACCCTACTCAATCAGCAACAGGCCGACGGCGGCTGGTCTCAACTCCCTGAAATGACCAGCGACGCCTATGCAACGGGAACCGTACTCGTCGCCCTGCTCCGCTCAGACCAAATCACCGCCGATCACCCAGCCATCAGACGGGGTATTCAGTACCTGCTTAACACGCAACTGCCCGACGGGTCCTGGCACGTCGTCACGCGTGCGAAACCGTTCCAGACCTATTTTGAAACAGGCTATCCACACGGCAATGATCAGTTCATTTCGATCACTGCCAGCAGCTGGGCAACGGTCGCCCTGCTGTTAGCACTACCGACAGATAAATAATTAACCTTTTGCAAACAATCAGAATAATCCTCAAGAATTTTCTAATCGATTTCGCATTTTGGGGTCGATCTGTTATAAACCGTGCTACTCTTGATTTGACGTGACCAGCCGAGGTCAAAGCTATTTTTCCGCAACGTTGAGAGCATTCTCAAGGACTGATTAATCATGTTTTCCCGCATTTCCAATGGATGGGCATTATCCAAACAGAGTTTCCGTGTTCTCATGATGGATAAAGAACTTCTGCTGTTTCCGATCATGAGCGGTTTTGCCTGCCTAATGGTCCTGGCCAGTTTTGCAATCCCGTTGATCAGCAGCAAATACGTCACGGTGATCATGGATGAGCATCAGGCTCCTCAAGATCCACTGGCTTATTTCATTCTGTTTGCCTTCTATTTTGTGAATTACTTCGTAATTATCTTTTTCAACTCAGCGTTAATGTCCTGTGCCATCATCCGGCTCAAAGGGGGCAATCCCACCATAGGCGATGGTTTCTCCGCCGCCATGAATCGGCTCCCTCAAATCACAGGCTGGGCCCTGGTCAGCGCGACCGTAGGCTTCATACTCAGGTTGATCGAATCAAAATCGGAACGCATGGGACAGTTCGTCGCCGGCTTGCTCGGGATGGCCTGGTCGATTACTACCTATTTTGTGATTCCGGTTCTGGTTGTGGAACAGAAAAACCCCTTTGCAGCCCTGAAACGCTCTGTGGGAATTCTTCGCAAAACCTGGGGCGAATCGCTCGTCGCTAACTTCGGAATCGGCCTGATTGTCTTCCTGCTTATGATCCCCATCTTCGCGCTGATTGTAGGTGGCTTTGTTGTGATTGGATCGGTCAATGCAGTACTCGGTGGCATTATGATTGCGACCGGATTTGTCTGTATCTTACTCGTATCGCTGGTCTCTTCGGCCATTCATTCGATTCTGATTGCGGCAATCTATCTGTTCGCAGCCGAAGGCAAAGTACCCGATCAATTCGACGAATCGCTGATTCAGCACGCGTTTGCACCTAAAAAAGCCGCTAAAACTTGAGCGGTCACGGAATCAGTTTGTGGTTTCCTGATCTGCGTGCTTCCAAACCTGTCGACATTCTAAAGGATAGTCCGTTAGCATGCCTTCAATGCCCGCAGCGCGAACCTGATTCCAGACTACAGGGTTGCGACGGGCCTCCCCTGCTCCACCAAAGTTAAATAGCACCTGCTTCCCCTGCCGCTTGAGCCGATCGACTTCCGCCTTGTCAGGAACAAACGTGAGCAAAAACACGTCCAGCTGATCCTCCTTTAAACGAGCATCGATACTCTTGCGATTGACATTTTGGCCAATCCGAATTCGAGGATTCATTTTCTTCAACCGCTGGCTCATGGCAGCACTTTGATCAAACGCGAAACTGTCTTCGAACAGATCATATTTCTCGAGCAAATCCACCAGTTTCTTTTCGCCGTCGAGATTCAATTGCTTGATATTCAAGGCAATGATTGATTTCCCCTGCTTTCTCTCTTTGATCAATTGCAGCGTCTGTTCAAGGGTTGGAATTCGCGTCCCAGTAAACAGGGGATCAAACCAGCGGCCCGCATCGAGTTGCCTGACCTCAGACCAGTTCAGGTCACGCACGGAACGGTTGGGTCCATCCGTGGTTCTCTGCAAGCCGTCATCATGAATTATCACCAGCTCACCATCTTTTGTGGTGCGGATATCCAGTTCAAAACCAATCCGCAAATCCAGGCAGACACGAAATGCCGGCAGAGTATTTTCTGGAGCATGCCGCAACATTCCCCGATGAGCAATTAATACTGGATCGGCTGCGTGCAGTGTCTGTAGGAGTAAAACAGAGCTTGAAATCACGATGGAGTACACAAATTTCTTGGATATCAGCATGGGCATCATTTCTTCTCTAGTGTCTTTAAAACAGATTCCGATCACTCTTGCTCTTCTATTATATAAAGAGTCAAACCCAAAAGCAGGTCAACACATCTGAAATAATGCTTGAAGAGATCCCCTCCGCCACTCTATCATCATAGATACGAACCCTTCTGTTCAAGTCACTCATTTGGGAACCTTGCTATGTTTTACCGACGATTCCTGCTGCTGGGGTTACTACTGATGACAAATGCTTTATTTGCTGCAGAGGTGGAAGTTCAATTGCTATTAACCCCAGCGGCCTACCAGAAGCATCTCTCACGACTCACGAAACAGGGCTATGTGCTAACAGATGTCAGCGTCACGCCGGGAAAACGATTTGACCGATTCATGGCGATTGCAGTGAAACAAACGGACCAGAAAGCAAGGAAAGCGCGTCATGGACTTAACGCGCGCCAACTGGAAGAGAAACAAAAGCAATACGCCAGTGAGGGGTTCCAGCCAGTTGTCATCAGTGGTTACGAACGGGGAAATACATCACGATTCGCAGTCATCTGGGAAAAGAACGATCAAGCCGAACATATCATTCGACATTCATTATCGAACGCACAATTACAGGAAACATTAGATGAGTTAAAGCAGAAGGGCTATGTTCCGTTTAAGCTGGATGGTTACACGCTCAATAACCAACCTCTCCATGCCGGGATCTGGGTCAAACGAAACGATGTTACTTGGGATGCAACCTGTAATGTTCCTTCAGACCAATTCCAGAAAATATTCGAAAATGTTTCCTCTCAGGGATTTCGTCTGATTGATCTCTGCGGCTATGTCATTGACCACAAGCCCGTCTATCATGCGCTCTGGTATAAAGAAAGGGATCCGGCTTGGATGTCACAATTTCATCTGACTCTGGATCAGTTCCAGGCGGAAGACAAAAAAATGAGGGATGAAAATTACCAACTCACGAACATTGATGGTCATCGAATTAATAATCGCCCCTATTTCAACGCTATCTGGGAGAAAGTAGACAACGGAATCGAATCCTCTGTCTGGAAAAATGCCGATGATATTCCGGTCTCAGGCAAGGACCAAAAAGAGTTCGCTTCCCTGGATCAATCCATCAAAGAATTTCTGCAGGAACACCACCCTCCCGGAGCAGCAGTCGCCGTCAGTTATCGCGGCAGGCTCGTTTATGCGCGGGGTTTCGGATATGCAGACAGGGAACAGAAAATGCAGGTTCAACCTGATAGCCAGTTCCGAATCGCCAGCATTTCCAAACCGATCACTGCGGTCGCGGTCATGAAACTGGTTGAACAGGATAAACTGGAATTGAAGACACCGGTCTTTGATGTTTTAAAAAAATATCGAACCGAGCTATCAAAACAGGACGTTGACCTTCGCTTAAAAGAAATTACAATCCAGCAGTTGCTAAACCATACGGGGGGCTGGGATCGTAGTGTTTCTTTTGACCCAATGTTTCGTTCCGTTTCTTTCGCGAAGCAATTGGGAAAGACGCCTCCTGCTGAACCCGAAGACGTGATTCAAGTCATGCTGAAGCATCCTCTCGATTTCAAGCCGGGAGAACGCTATGCTTACTCAAACTTTGGTTACTGCCTGCTAGGCAGGGTCATCGAAACCGTAACCGGGAAATCATATCACGAATATATTCAGCAAACGATCTGTTCCCCGCTACATATGACACATACCCAAATGGGAAAAACACTGCTAAAAAACCGCCAGCAAAACGAAGTCAAGTATTACAGCCCTAAGGTAGGATCCTCTGTATTTTCCGAGGAGGCACTGGAACAGGTGCCTCAGCCCTATGGTGCCTGGTATCTGGAAGCGATGGATTCTCATGGCGGCTGGATCTCATCCGCACCTGATCTGGTGCGATTTGCAACCGCATTCAACAACCGTGAGCAATGCCCTATCCTGAACGCACCCACAATTTCCCAGATGTTTGAGCGTCCTGATGGCTTGGCCGGCTTCGACAAGACAGGAAACCCAAAAGCCATCTATTATGCCTGCGGCTGGTCCGTAAGACCCTTTAACAAACAGGGAAGTGAAAACCATTGGCACAACGGCGCATTACCAGGAACTTCAACAATACTGGTCAGACGCCGAGACGGAATCAACTGGGCCATTTTGTTTAACACACGCTACGGAAACGACAAAAAGAATTTATCGTCTCTCATTGACGGGCAGATGCATCGATGGGTGAACCAAATCAAAGATTGGCCCGAAACAGATCTGTTCCAGCAGAATTAGTGGTTGAATCACAACCAGAATTTACGGTTTCAAATGTTGATCAAAAAACTGATAAGCCGTCTCTCGTGTAGCCGGAGGAAAATCATGTTTCGCGTCGGGATAAACGGCCTGCAAATTTTCTGACTTACCTGACAACTCGTAAATCGGCCTGGCAATCTGTATCACATCTTTCACTCCCGAGACGTCAAAGTTACTGTCGCTTACAGGAGAGCAGGCAAGAAATGCCCGCGGTGCAAAGCTAGCTACAATTTCAGTAAAATCAAAAGGTACCAGATCGGGGTTATTCTGATATTTGCTATTAATTAACGGCATATATCGATCACTGGTCCAACCTTTTAACTTCCCGCCATAATACTTGTGGAAACGGGTGAACCCACAGCTGGATACCAACGCTTTAATACGGGAATCAAAGGCGGCTGTAAACATCGTGTTGTGCCCTCCCAGCGAATGTCCGATGCAGCCAATTTTCTCACCATTTACATAATCCAGCGACTGCAACAGATCGATTGATCGCATGTTGTCATAAATGGCTTTCATCGTTCCGCTACGATATTCTGGATGCGCCTTGAAATCATAAGCGTACTCACCAAACGAAGGATAATCCGGAGCCAGTGTTACATAACCCCGTTGTGCCAACTCAAGTGCATACTTTAAATTTGGCAGGCCTTGGATCCCGGCTGGTTCTTCTTTGCCGATTTTTGAATTGGTTTGATGCAGACACAACACCGCTGGCACCGGATGTTGCTTGCTGGCTGACTGCGGAATAAACAGATAAGCCTGCACCCGCTGTTGGGAATCATCCGTATGATAAGAAATCTTCAGACGTTTTGTTGTGCCGATGCTGGTTTCTTCCAGCACCTTCATCTCTAAAGGAACCGGTTGTTGTGGACGAGGCACTTCGCCCATCACGGTCTGCATGTTCGCCAGAATATGCTGACGACGTGTTTTCCAGTCTTCCCAGGATTTAATCGGCTGTTTTTGACCACTTTGGTCCAGAGAATAAGAAAGATCAAGATGCTCATGATACACAGGAGCACCTTGACTCTGTTCTGACTTTTGATCAGCAGCTAGCAGACCAGAAACATAACCTGTCAGACAAGCCAGTAATCCACAAAACCGCAACATTTTTGATCTGCCTTTCGTACAGGGAGGTTTCCGATCATCTCTGTTTCCATCAGATGCTTACTTCGAATCTGCTTACTTCGAACCTGCCTGCTTTGACTCTGGCTTGACGGGTTCAGCCGCTGTTTCCAAGATGTTTTTAATAATCGAATCCTTCAGTTTTTCATGATCCGATTCCACATCGATCAGCAGATTGTTTCCGAAGATCACATTCGTCGTTGGCTCAATCACTTGAACTGCCTTCGGTCGGACTGAAGAAAACAGATTTCCAGAAACGACTACTCCACGTGTTTTATCCAGCGTCAACCCAGAGGCTTTGAGGTCATCCGTACGACGTTTGACTTTGCCATTACCAATATAACTGTTCGAGAAGTTATTCCCGGAGACGGTAATCCGCCCGGACTTCGGACCAATCCGCAAAGCGTCTGCAGCCAACAGGGTAAAGGTATTCGCACTCACGGCACAACCGTGGGCGTCATCCAGAATGATTCCGCTCCCATTATGAGCGATCACATTCGCAGAGAGTGTGATTCCATAGCATTCCCGATCCAGGACAATCGCCCGCCCCTGACACTCTTCGATCATGTTGGCACAGACAATGGAACCATAAGTATTTTCAATAATCACACCGTCACGGAGATGGTCATCCAGATTATTACCGCTCATACACAGGTTGAAACCGTCTTTGCAGTGTAACGCGTCCAGATTTTCTTCAAAGTGATTCGCGGAAACAACAATATCGTGACAGCCGATCGTATTCAGACCGGTTGCCTTGTTGTAAGTAATCAGACAGTCGGAAACCCGTGGATCTTCAAAACAAAAATCGAGAAAGATCCCATCGCTGCCATGATAGCTGCAAGTCACACCATGAATGTAGATTTCCTGGATCCACTTTGCATTAATCCCCCGCCCGCTTTTTTCGTTGCCGGTAACGCGAAAATTCTGTAACTGCACACGCCAGATACGCGGCTTAGGATCTTTCTTACCATTGGGAAGCTTGGCATCAGTCGGCGGGTGAATCGCAATTGCATCTTTGCCTTCTTCGTTTTTGTTATGAATGTGAGTTGCTGACCCCGACCCCATGATCAGCACATCCCCTTTGGTGATCACTAGCGGCTTCTCAATCTCAAACTTTCCAGGAGGCAGCAACACAACTCCCCCTTCATCCGGAATCGCATCAATGGCTGCCTGAATCGAAGTGTAATTGATCGCATGAATCACAGGCCGCGCCCCGGCCAGTTTCGGCTTCTTCGCAGAGGATTGATTTTCCTGACCGGCAGCAACCAGGCTCAGAGTTAGATTGCATACTAGAGTCACAATTAAGAATGAAAACACAAAAGCAGTTTGAGAACGTTTCATAACAGGCAGGACCTCTCATTAAAAAGAAGCGGGGGCAAGAATCAGGGCAAGTTCGCGGGAAACGACAACTCACACTCAACAGGAAAGAATGTCCAGGAAACCCAAACAAATTAACTTTCTTACGTAATTGCATCTATGACAACCGAATCAGAGCAGATAGTCAAGCAGCAAGCGATTCTGGTGTGCAGAATGCAATTGTTTTGGACGCATTCAGAAACCAAAGAAAACTGGCTCACAAGAGCCGCCCCCAGTCTCATATTGAATTTGATAAAGTCGTTTGCCAGAACGATGGTCCCTTGTTTTTTATCGCGGGAATGCTAGAATCCCCATTCGCAACAGTTGCATCCATTTCTGATTTCAGTAACATAAGTGGAGGTAACAAGTTGCACCTGTTTTTGCAGAACAATGAGACATAAAAAAGCATCAGAGTCATTTTTTATGTAACCAGAGGCTGTCAAAGACAGTCTATAAAGCAATTCATGCACCCGTAGCTCAACTGGATAGAGCACCGGTCTTCGGAACCGGGGGTTGGGGGTTCGAATCCCTCCGGGTGTACTTCTTCAAGTCATTTCAAAACAACAACTTACAAATCCAAGGCCTTCATCACCCCTACGAAGGCCTTTTTTGTTCCCCCCACTTATCCCCCCACTAATGCGATTTTTTGCATTAGTTCAGCCCTACGCTATCCACTTATTTTAGCCTAGATTTAAACAATTGGATGCAATAATTCTGACACTTCAGTTGCTGATCTTTAAGAACTCATTGCCTTCGTTTATCACGACAACTATCTCCAGTCCGAATCAGAATTCAAATTACCTGGGCAGTCAGCAATTAGACCAGCACAGAGCAGTTTTCCACAACCTTCCAACAGGTTATTGACACATAGAAATGTGCTTACTATATTCCAATAAGCAAATTGTTTCGAACAATACTTGGACATGTTCAGATGCCCGTGAGAAATCGACTCGAAACAATCAAGAGCACTTGCAGTTTTTCGTCAGGAGAAACGGTGAACGAACTTATCAAACCTCCTCCTTTTTCGAGACTAGAGGTCATAAGACGCGCGACAGAATTGTTTCGCGGCTACGCTGATTTCGTCGGGAACGATACTGCGATGTTGGAGATCAACTTCAACATAATCTTCAAAAAGTATATTTACCCTGTATACGAGATTGATTTGATCGAAGATCATGATCTCGGCGTTGATGAAGATGGTGAAAAGATACTCGGATACTTTCAACCTCAGTTCAATCGCGTGTTCATAGATTCGTCTTTGCGGGAAGATCCTCGCAGAGTATTTACGTGCTGGCACGAAGTTGGTGGTCACGCGATTTTGCAAGGCGATTGGCTACGGCAAGAAATGAAACGTATTGGAATGGTCCGCGAGCTTGCGACGACTGCCCCAATGATGTCGCCAGATGTCGAGGACACTCTCGAACGGCAGGCGAACCTATTCGCAGCTCATGCTGCTGCTCCGATAGGGTTTGTCAACTATAGGATTCAAAAGGCCTTCGAACTAAATCAACCATATCGCTACACTGGTCCGGGAAGGTACTGCTTCTCACTTTCTAGTGGAACGAGATATCGTGAAGTGGCAGACTTCGAGCATTTGTGCAACTGTATCGCATACTACATCAAGCACTGGTTCGGTGGCTTATCAGTTGAGGCATTGGGCTACCGAGTCGCTGAATCAAAGTGGGTGGTGGACACCACTCATCAAGTAGTCAACCCACTTACAGAGTTTGGACTCAAACGATCCTCACGTGGACCCAAACGACGAAGAACAAAGAGTAACGCCACCAATCTCGGCGAATTGCTATCTGCGGTGCGTTAAATCTACCAACGTTCCGTATATAGGTTCGTAGTCGCGTTTTTCAGCCCCAGAGGCAATAGGCGAAGCCAGTAGTAAGAGATTCTAGAACCATCAACTCTTTCCGACAGACTAAAGTTATTCTGGGTCCACCGATAATATGATTTGAAAACAGTTCTTGGAGCCGTTCTTTTCTATCGATTGTGATCTTTAACGAACTCTATGATTTCATGTACAAGATCTGAAACGTTCCGAGATCCATCAAGCCGCATGTCGGCAATCTCAGGCAGTGAATCAATTGAGTCTGCTTCAACAGGATGTTTATCGAGTTGGGCAAGCATCTTTTTGTCCTTATTTTTGTTCCTTCGTGCTCGAATTGATTCGGAAGTGCTGACAACAACTAGACAAGTTTCCTTTTGAGAAACAATCTGGCACACATTTTTCCAAGCTTCGACATGACGAATACCATCCACAACTAGCGCTTGCCCTCTAGTCCAATTAGCACTTTGAATGACGTCCTCACAAAACTGTCGACAATCACCGTCGACAAGGGATTGACCGATATCTTGAAGAGATAACCTTTCACCTGATGCTTCACTTTCTTTTGCAACTTTGCGTACGAAATCCCCAAAGCTGGCCATAGGGCAACTTAAAGTTTCGGCCAACGCGGCTGCTAAAGTAGTCTTCCCGCTCGATATTTGACCTGATATGCCAATTACAAAATTCATTTTAACTTCACCAAAAAGTCAGTTGTTGAGAACGTTCACGTATTACGACCCATCCTCGTTGATCCTGTTTGTCTATGTCAATTGGCTTCAAAGTACAGATATTACTTAGACTCATTAGTGTGGCATAAGCTGCGGCAGATTTTGTCTGCCAGAATTGATCTTCTTCGATGCATAGTGCTCTTGCAAATTGATTTCGGATTTCATCCAAAGTACTCGAGTCAAGCTCGTAGGACCACACATGTTCGACAAAGCATATCCCAATAATTGGTCCTCCAACTTCTTTTATTAGGACAGAATCTCCCTTTTTTACTTTGCCATACGGTGCACAGTTATTAATAGAAAAGCGTGACTCAATCGTTTTTTTACCTTCGATGACATAGCTCAAGAAAGGTTCAGAAAAAACTGCGATATGGAGAGAAACTGACTGAGGTCCGGTTTCGTTCAGTTCTTCGACATATCGAGCCCAAAAAGAGTGTTCCACAAGGGCATTTTTAACATCGGTAACTAGTTGACATCTATCAATCATCTTAGTTGGTAATCCAATTCATTTTAGTTTCGGATGTCTCTAAATCAACTAGATTAAATATTTGTTCGACGGCAATTTTAACTTGATCTCTTTGCCGTTGACTCAATCTTAAATTCATCCTATTGCCCAGTTCATATAAAAAATCGTTTTCTTGGATTTGTAATATCTCGATAATATGTCTCAGTGTATTTGAACCATTGCACGCAAAAACTCGATTGCCCGTAGTCCAAACCATCGCCCTTTTTCGAATGGGATCACGTCGACTCACAGAAGGCAAAACATCTCCACACACTAAATTATTAAGCCTTGGATCACAAAATCCAAACTGGTATGAATCCTTTACCCTCAGAGAAAGTCCTCGGACGTGGTACGGCTTCCAGCAAGTATAAGAGTCTTGAATAATAGGACGTTTATGTTCAATCCGCCTTGCGAGCCGAAAAAGTATTAGATTGCCTTTACGCCAGCTAAGACCACCTAAATTGATATTGTTAGCGGCGAGAGAATTCCTTTCGAAGTTTGGCGTTCTGTATAATACGGCCCCCTTATCTATGCCTTCTTTTTCGAGTCCGTAATGACGTACTCGCGAAATTATATCTTTGTTTTCTTTAAAACATTCAGGACGTGTTCCCTCTGGTGGAAAACTAGCCAAGGCAATTCCATTAGGCTTCAATACTTGTGCTGCTGACCAGAGAAACAGGTCCATGTATTCCGGATACCAAGGCGGGTCCAAAATGACTGCTCCTGCTATGCCTCTAGGGATTTTATCCGAGACTAAATTGACTCGAAAGGCTTCGGCTCCAGAATCTAACTTTCTGAAATAGTTTATGATCAAATCGTTTCTGTCAAAAAGAATTGTCCTATGATCGCGAAACCACATTCGATCAAAGACAGATGGTGTTCCCAAACACATAAGGGGGCCATCCTCACCTAATAAACTAAATTGTTCGATTAGGCAGTCAACTGTTTCAGATGTAAATCGCCAATCGTAGTCGAGCGGATGTTCCATTGGCATTGGGCATGGGTCTGCACCAGAAGACATAAAGTGCACACGAGTTTGCAACAATTTTTCACTAAGACTAGCTGGAATGAGTTCGCGCATCTTCAGTCGCTCAATTGCTGCTCTCAATAGTGGAGGATATACACCAGGCAACCTAACAAGAAGATCATCGAAGGATCCAGCCCCCATACGCACACCACGAACGACCCAAGATTCTATCCGTTTTTCAAAATCAACAGTTAATAAATCAGTATTCATAATGACTATGATCCGGATAGGCAAATATCAGTTATATTCATCTCTCTTTGAGTGGATGAAAATCGGTCTTCAATTTCTCGATTCCAGAGCTCAATTGCTTTTTGTTGGTGAGCCATGGAATTCTGTATTGCAGTAGTTAGCCGGTTCTTTACTGGTGTAAAAACAGCTATTTCCAGAGGTACGACCCTCAAAGGGAGAAACTTATGAATTGATTGTAGCTTATCAATAAAATTGGGAATTCCAGAGTCAACAGATTTGAGATTTGGCGTCGTAAATGTTGCATAGCCATAAATGTCAATTCCTAGTTCAACAAATCTCTCAAACAACCGAAATTGGTTATCGAAAAGTGCTGGATCGGCTTTAGTATTGAAGGAGAACGATTCCTCATCAAATCCTTTGAAACAACAAACACGACCGTAGTTCTTGTAATCCAAAACTAGTTGACGATCTTCATCACTTAGGTATCGCCAAAAGTAATCATTGCTGAGATTATCATCTGACCAAAGATAAACCTGATCATTCAAGCCTCGCTTAGTTAGCTCCTTCATCATCCAAGGTACCCATTCCGGGACCAAGTCAGGCTGTCCACCAG
Organism: uncultured Gimesia sp.; assembly: GCF_963976445.1. GTDB lineage: Bacteria > Planctomycetota > Planctomycetia > Planctomycetales > Planctomycetaceae > Gimesia. Next base: position 37,883 of record NZ_CAXBKP010000028.1, read on the forward strand.
TTAAATCGATTACGTAAGGTGCTTCATTCTCTGCAAGATACAGATCAATTAAGTCTGAGGCTGACATCCACGCACTGTATTTCAGATTGCCAGCTAGCAATTGGAATGGGACAAAGCAGTACCAGCATCGCCAATTACAAGATGCATTTTGAAAAACCTGTGCCTTAAGGATTTCTGCAGTTGGAAAACCCATAGTTTTGCAAGCTGGATCAATCGGGAGTGGATTTTCTGGCCAACCTTTTGAAGTAGCTCTTCGAAAATGACGTATACGTCCAAATCCGTTGCAGTTAGCAGGCTCTGTTAAATCATTTTCCTGTTCAGTATTAATCAAATTTGTGATTAACAGCCGCTGGGTTTCAAGGTCAACGGATTTCCCTCGGAGTCGTAAGGAGAAATCTTCCGTATTGATAAGATTTTCAGTCATTTACTTTTTCCGAATCGGTGGAACATGCTCGCCATCATTTGTCAGATAGGGCATACGCTCGTTTAAAAAACGCATGCAAAGCTCCGTAAAATAGCCTACCTGCCCATCCGTCAACTCGACTCCCTTGGGAATTTGGTGCCAATACTCGATACAGGTCCTGCAACAACATGCGGTGGCGTGTTGTGCATAGTAAATAGAGTTCCCTTCCATTGGTGTTTGTTGCCCATCTCGTACAGGATGAGCGTCAGCAACCGACTTTCGAATACGGTTCTCGATCGCTGGCCATAATTTACTTTTCCCTTTTCGTTTAGCATGATTTATTGCACGTTGATCAATTTCTTTGTGCCAAAAATGGTGACGGATTAATTCGCTTCTGAGTGCATCAAACGTGTAATCGACGTCATTCATATCTTGCTCGTGAACTCGATCCCAGTTGATCAATTCAACGCCACAGCTTCTGCAAGCTCCTTCTTTACCTTCTTTCTTGAGTTTTTGCGTTGCCTTGAAACAATGCAGATCATTTTTGCAATCTGAGTCAGTACATTTAACTTTCAACGGTTTCAGTTTTGGAACAGAAAATTTAGACATTTAGTCCTCCAATGTTGTTAGCGATAACGTTAGCAGCTCGCGATCAACTTCGTTTAATTCATTTAGAGAAAGCCGATCAATCAAAAAATCCCTAGCAGTGGCCCAAGGATCTTCGCCGTTAATCTGAAGGTTCGTTGCTGTTCCCCACCAATTAATATCTTGGAGCGAGAGACGGAAAGCCAAATAGTTAGCCAATGCCCCTGTCTCAACACATTCTTGACTGGCAACATCAGAAACAACACGTTTTAGTCGTTCAACGGAACCACCAGCTTCCTCAACACAGATTTGGGCAAGCTCCTCAGCTCGACAATCTAATGTCACATCGCCAGCAAACATAGTAGCCCCAATCTCCTCATCTGATTCGCGGCGTTCAAGTGACATTTCGCTCGATTCAATTATCGCACGTTCTTTTTCTTCAGGTTCCTGGGCAGCGTGAAATAATTCATGAATGAGATCGTTGACCCATCTCGCCTGTGATTTTGTCCGTTGCTTCAAGACAATGACATTTCTTCCATCGTTTCGCCAACATGCACCATGAAATCGGCCTGGATCATTAAGCGGCAAAACAGGAACACCCAAGTCCCATGCATAGGAAAGGACCGACTCCAAGTCCAATGAGCCGTATCGATCCAAAATTTCTTGTCGAAACTTGGTAGGATCGATCGATATTGGATTTGGCTTCAATTGCTTAGTCGCCTGCAAGGTCAATAAAGCTAAGTAATGGGCGTATACTGTGTAGGCACTGATTCTTTTCTCACTGGCATTTGCAGGCAATTTGAAACGAGCCATGCCCACAGCTTCTGTGTTTAGACTTAACAATCCCTTGCCAAGGATTGCATCATCTGCCCAGCCAAATGCACGACCGATAAACGAAGCGGCTTGACGAATTACATTTTCATCATCACTCGACTGAATTTGGGCTGCAATACTTTTAGGTAGCAATCGACGAACTGTAAAGCTCTTGTCGAGTTCGACCATATCAAGTTTGGCAAACAAGGCCTTCGATGTTTTTATTGCGACTGGTACGACAAGGCTGTTATGAATTTCTAACCCTAGAGCATTTGCAATTTTAATAAGCCTTGCCAAGCTTGCAGTGGTATAGTCTTGTGACTCATATCGTTGGATTTGCTGCTCTTTCATACCAAGGAGTTCAGCCAAATCCTTTTGGCTCTTTCCTGACGCAATTCGCGCCTGAATAAGGGCCTTAGGAAGATCCGCAAAAGTTGCGACAGGCAATAATGCACGTTTGCCGTCACGAAGTTCTTCATATTCTCTAATTTGGAGCTGAAGCTCTTCGTGTTGACTTTCGAGTGCGGCTTTTTCAAGCTTGGCAAGTAGTGGATCGACAAATTCTTTTTGTTTCAACTCATGAAGAGCATCTACAAACTTTTGCACACTCGTTTTAGTAATTTTGTATTGGCGATCGTTTTTGATCATTTTTGTCCCTATATGTTGATCTGTATGATGCCTTTAGGCGCAGCTGTGTTTTTATCTTTTTGAAAAAACTCTAGGAAAGTGTCTCCTACACTACCGGTTTTTGTGCTTGACGGGAAAAACTCGCCGCCGAACTTTGCTTTTTGGGTTGCTCGAAAGTTACGAAAGTCAAAAAATACTGGCTCGGCAATCATGAGGCTTGCCAAATCTACGCCCGTTGGATCCCAAGCAGCGTCGAAATCGCCCGGTAACTCCTTCTTAGTCACGAAGCTACCATCAACAAATAAGGTAGAACAACCAGCAATTTGAAGGCATTGAATTCCTGCTTCCAAGCCCGTTAATAACCCGGTTCTGTGAGAATTCCATCCAAAGTGATTGGCAAAAACACCCCATGACACGAGATGGATTCCCGGAGGTAAGTTTTCATCTGGTTCAAAATCAGGAATCAATTTCTACTCCTTGTCTTTTCGACCAACCAACAACACAAACACAACACTATTGTTGTGTCAACACCAATTATTGTCAAGATCAGATGTATATAAAAACTTATTGTTGCGTTATTGATCCAAGATTGCGATCTCCAGAGAAAACAACAGGCACCTTTTGTCCATTAAAATAGCGAAAATTCTTTCAACCCATGATCGACCTTCTCAAATCGAATTGAGTATATTCCTCAACTTCTTCAGTTCCTCAGATGATAGTAGAGGTACTTCATCCACGGACTCATTTCCAACTGAACGACTTATAAGTTTTTCATGAACTTCCGCAGCAGCAGATTGGGCAGCTTTTGTAGCCCCATAAAATTTCTCTGTAGTTGCAAAATCTTTGTGCCGCAAAATGATTTTGAGTGTTTCTGCAGAAACACCAGCATTGATCAATCGATGCGCACAACCACGTCTCAAATCATGGGCCGACGCATATTTCAGCCGGCGACCTGCTTCTTCATCAGGTTGTTGAACGACAATTCGGGCTTGCTCCCCAATCATCGAAATAATGCGACTGACACGTTTGGCCGTTAGTCTTTGTTCCTTTCGTTGAGCCTGTCTACTCGTCTGGATTTCTGCTCGTTTTCTGAGTTTTGCAATCGAACTGGAATCAATCTCTCCCTGGTGACGATTAAATTCTTCCTGCCGCTTGATCTTTGCTCTCGAAAGCCATTTTCGGACTGTCGTTTCAGAAACACCACAGGCCCTGGCGATCGCAGAATTATTATACTCCTTTGCCAATTTCTGAAGGTCGGTGTCCGTTGGCCTGAACCATTCACTGTCCGCTTTAATCTGATATTCCATCGGTAGGGGATTCACAACCCATCCCTGGCGATCCTTCTCAGGAACCTGATCCAAAAGCATCTGCAATCCTGGCAACATTGGAATTTCCTGGGTTTTACCGTTCTTCTGAGTAGAGGGAATGATCAATGTGGGATGCAAATTCTGGTGACGCGGCCAAACGGGGTGAATCTTTCGCTCATCATCCCACGAGAAATTCATCACATCCCCTATGCGAAATGCACTCTCCCAGAGTATCTGCAAAACATACTTCCAAGATTCTGCCGGTTTCTCGCCAACGACCTCTGGAGTGGCAGCAAGCATATTCTCAAATTCCTCACTGGTCACCGGCCGCCCCTTCATTACATCATCTACACTCAGTTTTGTGATTGGTGGAACTTGACCAACCCAACCATGACGATGACAGTACCTCACGAACGCCATAACTGATCCCATCATCGTATTGACTGTTGTCAGAGAACGAGATTCATAGACGCCTTCTTCACCGGCAAGCAACCGATCCTGTAAATACTCCAAGACAGTCAGTGTTGTATATTCTTCGATGTTAGCATTCTCTGGCAGCTTCATTTTTTTCCGGTAATTTTCAAAGATTCGACTGGCGATTTGAACTCGTCCAATCGCTGTTTCCAGAGACTTTGGTCGCATTCGAGTCTTGCAATGTTCATAGTAATGTTCAAAGCAATCCTGCCAATGCATCTCACTAACACATTCCCCATCACCTCGCATTACCGACGGAGTTGGCAAACGCGTCTGAATTTCCAGTTCTTCAGTGATCACCCCACCTGATTCGATATAGCGACCATTCAACAAACGCTCGCGGCACTCTCTCATGATTCGACGGGCTTCTCGACGTTCGCGAGTACCGCAACTCTTCCTGATCCGTTTCTGATGCAGCGGGCAATAAAATTTCAAGACGTAACCGTTCTTGTCGGCTTTTTTGAGTGGCCGGTCCGGATACAACTGGATATTTCCGATTTCAGGTTTACGAGGCATAATGATTCAGAACAGGGGACTATTCTGCCTCATCTGACTTGGTGTGGGAATTATTTTCTAAATGCAAAATCAGATTGTGGCCGGTTACCCAACGTGTGTGTCCGATCGTTGCATACGGCAGACCTTCATCCAGAAGTTTGTCCCAAAATCGCTGTGATATTCCGAGACGTTGCAACACCATCGTCTTGCTGTAGGCTTCCGCCGAGTGAATGACTCCACCAATGTTTTTATTCATGGCACTGTTCCTGTGATTGCCGTTGAAGTTAAGTAAAAGAAAAAGTGGGACGGTGATTGAAGGTTCAATCACCGTCCAGAAACGAATCTGTTAGGGCTCTAGTCCAGAATGATTTCGGCCTCAGCCCGTTCGACGTAGCTCTGTGCCATTTGCAAAACACGGACTGCTTGCGGTAATTCCGCCAGATTGAAAGACGAGGTGTATTTCACGTCATCTCCATCCTTGTACCGTTTCTGCACATTGACGCTACGGATCGTAATCGGGCCTTCATCCGTTTCGATTTCGTGGGCGAAGGTAGAAGCCGATACATAACCAATGCGAAAGACTTTTTCTGGTTTCTTAGCACTCTCAGATTTCTTACTGCTGTTCTTAGCCATCGGATTAACCTTTCTGTGGAAGGAGCAGTTTTGGATTGCTTCTAAAATGAATCAACAACCCGTCAGATTCGTGTACCTGTCTGCACTAAAAAACCAACAAGTCGGGCAGGCAGACTGCGACAATGACACGAGTTTGCAAAGTGCGCAAGAAGATCGTGAACATTTTCAACAGGGATGTCAGGAATTTTTTCAAATCGAAAAAGGGTGATGAGCGGGGGAGTGATTCCCGCTCATCGAATTCGATCCATCAAGTGAATCATTATCAGCCATTCACAACGCTCGGTACGCCTGGCGGCGACGCTTAACGAAGCTATCGGCTTCCTACTCCAGGGAGTAGGAAGAGACAGTTACGGCTGTCTCCGAAATTGAGAGTCATTGACCTTCGGCTTCATTGATAACAGCATCAACCATGTCTTTGATTGCCTGCCAGTGACCAATTTGTTCACCGGCATCGCAATGCCTATCATGATCGCCTTTGTCGTCACAGTCACAGTACTGGCCTTCTTCATCCTGTATCACCTCAATACGAGTAGTACAGGTAATAGAATACTCTTTGCATTTCTGCAACAGTTTAGGAGCGGCGGCAATGAGCCGCGTGTTGGCAAATCTCTCACCATGTTCGCGGTAACAAACATCTGCGATGGGATTGCCGCCACAGTCATGCCCAGTGAATTCGTCCGTCGTGTATATGCTCCATGACCCTTTGTCCTTTGTTGTCCAAGACCAATTCCACGGTCCCGGAGAGTGTGCCGATGATGTAGCACGTGAATCATCCATGATAAAGGGGGAAATGAAATTACTCCCCGGCCTCGAATGCCGGGTGAGGGGACTGCACCTCGCCCTACTCTCCACCGTCCGTAATCGGTGGAAGGCAAAGCTTCGATGCAGTGAATTGTGCGGAACGATCGAGAGGGCGATCGTTCCGAAGTTCTTTGTTCCCACTCCAGTTTTTCTGGTTTGAGCAAACTCAAACCAGAAAAAACCTCCACCGTAGCGATTACATCCTTATGCATCGTTCTTCTCCTCGGATTTGCCACCGTTTTCAATGAATTCCCATGCTTTGATGAGAGCCATCGAAGCAGGAAGTAAATGTTCCGGGAATAAAACGTGCGTTCGCTTTGTCTCATTGCCGTCCCGGTAGGAACGGGTGAGACTGACCATCCACGTTTCGCGTGGTTTACCGTCGGCAGAGGGAATCTGCTTGGGCCAGACAGCAGCACTGATGCCACTGAATTCCACACGACAAATGGGTGGCTGCTTTGCTTCCTTAACCTTGTTAGAGGTGTTAGAAACTTTTGCCGGTGTTGTTTTCTTGTCATTTTCCATAATGATCTTGGGAGTAAAGAAATTGAAATCCGTCAAGTTGACGGGACGAAAGACCTGTCTCAACTAAATACCAAACCAACCCTCTCTGGTCGGGGGAAGTTGAAACCTGTCGTTGCATCCAATAAAAGTTGATGAGCGAGGGAGAATAACCTGCTCATCGAGTTGGATTCCTAATGGGAATCATGGTCAGCTTTAGAAAGCGTCTGGTACGTTCGAAAACGACACTCAACACATCCGCGAGCCTGCATACAGAAGTTGACAACGGCAACTTCTGTATGACACACTGTTCTCACTCCTTCGGAATCGCTTCCGTCATGATGGTTAGACCATCATAAATGCGATTCCCACTACCAAATGCAGAGCCAGGAGGCTCAATTCAAGTCCCATGCCCGGGAGGACACGGGGCTTGTTGGTTTTTCGAGTTGGCTGTGAAGCCCACTCGATGGTCTGAAACAGGTTTCGCCACTTTCCTTCCTGTTTTTTGAACTGAGTTGTCTGCTTCTGAAAACTGTTTAGGTCTTCGAAAAATTTTCGCCTCTGTTCTGTTAACCGATTCCAGTCATTAGCAAGGTCGACCTGGCGGGCGAGCAGTTGCATATTGACCAGAGTGGGTTGTTTCCAAAACTGAAACCACATTGGTTTCGCAATAAAAATCGGTGCGATCATTTTGGAATCGACATCGTGTCGCACTGTGGTTGGTACGTGTTCCATACTGTTAGGGGTGAAATGGGGTACAAAAACCGCCCGTGGGCGGACATCGAAAAAATTCGCTCCTGTAAAACGCTGCCGTGTCAGCGTGTACAAGAGATCTCGAACTTCCTGGATGTATTCAATCCAGTCATGCTGGAATTTATTCGCAGGAAACGTACGCAATGGACTGTTATGCAGCCTTGCGTGCTGTCGACCAAACAAAAACAGCCCGGCATTGCCGGTTCGTAAAAAACAAAACAACATACATGGGAGGGCGTACGACTTATACTCTTCTGACCAAAGGAAGAAGAGTGGAAAATAATCCGGCAGTGTCAGGCATATGGCCGGACGCTGACGGATAGTTTTCCGGGGGTGTCGGGGGCGATCTAGCCCCGACCTCACAGGTTGACTCGTTACCCCCTTGGAAAGCTGTGAGGTCGGGGATGGATTGAGCTTGCCGAATGACAGCCGCGACACCCGTAAGTCGTTGGTGGGCAAACAAATACACATACAACCCACAAAACAGCCAGCGTATGTCGGGGCGGAGACCTGCCCGGAGACCCGGCAACAGGCTAAACAATCATGATTTTGAGACTGCCAACACATTGTCTACATCCTCTCTATTGAAAGTCGGTTCCGAAGAGATCGTTGATGGTGCCGCTGTTTTGACCAACGGTTGTGGCTCATCGGAATCGGTACGATACCAGACCCGTTCATGCAGGAATGTTTTCGGTGTTAATTCCGTCAGTGATGCGAACCGCCAGAAATCCGCACCTGTTTTTTTATGAAAAGCGCGACGCAATGCATCACGCCGTTTTTCACTCGGTGCAACCATCACCACCGTGAACCGGTTCAGGGTCGTGGTCGGAAACTGTTTCCGGTGCCGTTGTTGGCGATGGAGTTCCGTATAGCCGGGTGACTTCAACGCCGCGACACGATTGTGACTGTAATTATCACGGTCTCGATCCTGCTCCAGGTAAAAGACACCACGGTGCCCGTCTACTTCCAGCAGAAAACCGGAGTCCGGAGCACAGATGATTTTTTTAGGGACCGTCTTCAGTTCTGAATACAAGCGAATTCGCTGCTTGGAATCAGGGTTCTCTGGATTGAGAAACTCCTGCTCGTTGCACCAGGTCATCAATTTGACTTCGCTCTGTGCAATCGCTTTGTCGAGCAGAATATGAGTGTTGGCGACTGCCAGATAATGGTACAGGTGCATCGGCTGCGCGATGCTGGTCGGTTTCGCTAAATACCGATCATCTTCAAAATGCTCCGCTAAAAACTGGCAACCTTGCTTCGCCAGATGATAGACGGGAGCAGGTGTCTCATCGCGCGGGTTGACAACCAGCATTCTTTGTTTGCCGATGTAGCCATCCCGCAGCAGTGCCGAGAGGCGCCGGCGTGAAAGCCGACCATCCACGTCGGTCGGATAACACTCCTGCTGGATCATGCGTCGATTCATCAGAAAATACCGTCCCAAGGCAGCAAGTACCGGAATGTCACGTGTGGTTATCATGGTTCACCTTCAATTGGGGAAAGGGTCATCACCGGTATCTTTTTCCGGCAATGCCAGCCCCAGATTTTTGATCATGGTTTCCAGTTCAGTTTGGTGTGCTTGCAACACCTCGCGCGGCGAAGGAAATATCTGTGCCAGAATTTGTAAGTATTGTTCGACATGTTGAGCCACAAATTTGGGCGACCATCTTGCGGGGTCTTGTGCGAGAGGGAACTGAATCTTCATCGGGTTCCCTGATCCGTGGGCAATCGCTTCTCCAATCTGGAGCGACGCAAGCAGCGTGGCATTCATCATCTGATGTTCCTGGGGAGTAAAATAGGTAATCCCGGTCACTACCGACCGCCACCGCAGTCGGGGAACCAGTGATTGTTTGAATGTTTTGCCAAACGTTTTTCCGACCGACTTCGACCAACTGTTGGAAGTCTGATGGGAGTTCCCTCGTGATCCTCCCTTTGTCGTAGATTTTCCTTCCGAACTATTGGTCGAAGTCCCAGTCGCCTGGGATTGAGACTGACTCACCGCATTCTGGAGTTGTTGCATCTGCTTTGTATAACCCGAAGAATCAGAACGGTTGTTTGATGTCCCCCTTGAATGACTGTCAGTATCACTCCATTGTTCGGTATCACTCGTACCATCCGATTCGGAGCCACCGGTTCCCTCCGTTTCAGACTCACTTTCGCTTCGATCCATCAACGTGACTAAATCATGTCCCGCCTGATATTGCTGGGTCTGAACCATTTCGTGTTTGACACGTTTCGGATCATAGGTAGGAAGACCAATGATCTCTCCGAAAAACTTCGCATCATAGGGATGCTTATGCCGAAACAAAAAATGCAGCCCACACTGACCGATCAAGGCATTGAGCAAACGATCATCTGCACGATCCGGGAATGGATTGGCTCCTTGTGTGGCACAAACCAGCCGCAACATGAACTTCCGTATTTGGCCGGCTGCTGCTGTCAGTTCCGGTCCCGACCCTTTGGCAAAGACCGGAAGCTCGTCTAAGAAAGCAAAATAGGGGACTGGTCTTTCGCTATTGAATACATCATGCAGCAACTCGGCGATGAACAGATTCGCCAGAATCTGCTGGTCTTCTTCCCGTAATACACCACCCCGTCTGAGATTAACAATCACGATCGCATTTTTTCGTCGAAGCTGTCCGAAGTCGAGCACACCTGTTGTCCGGGAGAGCATCGCTTCGGTAATTGGATTGCTGAAAAACCCGAGAATTCGATTGCGTGTCGATTCTATCTCTTCCCGAATATCCTGCGGACGCCCGGCGGCCAGGTTCTCAAAGAAGTGCCGTGCCATCACATCCGGCACTGCCTGTACCAGAGCATTGTAAATATCTGAACCAACATCGAGGAATTGTTTGGCATCGGCAAGCGGCAGACCAAGTTGAGCCAAAGTCGTCAGAATGCGCATCGTCCAGGTAAACAGCCGAGGCCGGCTATTGAAGTCTTCTTCGCCCCAGGCACTCAACAATATTCGGCTGACGTGACCAATTTTATTGGTCAACCGAGCACGATATTGAATGGGATCAGAACTTGGTTCCACCGAGAGGGGATTGATACACGTCGTCCGTGACGTATCAGCCGGATCGATGTAGATTACTCGGTTACGGATTGATTCCTTTTGTGCCAGACACCAATCACGCATATCTTCAGGATCTTCGCCATGTGGACTAATAAACATCCACCCGTATCCCTCAAGAGCCAATGATTGCATCAGTACCTTCATCGCATTGGATTTTCCAAAGCCTGAATCTCCAGAAATCAGGATACCCGCCATACTCTTCTGAAAGAGCTGCGATGATGAATAGAATGATCTCTTCTGTCGCGATGGAGTTTGTTTCTGTGTGGGAACTCGGATCAGTTGATTCATGCCGTATCTCCCTGATTTCCAAGCGTCATTTCCATCAACGATTCCACCAAACGTTGATTCTGGGCTTCCAGTAGTTGCTGTTTTGTCTCCGGATCAAGGGCCGCCTGATTGAGGGCGGCTGCTCGGTCTGCGTGCTCCTGCTGCATCCGTTCCAGTGTCGTAGAAAAGTTTTCTGTTGGTTGCTGGTTCCTGTGCTGCCCCTGTCGCGAGGCTTCCTGTTGGATGTAGCTCGCCTCAAAACTGGCGATCCCCAGCGCCTCGACAAGAGTGGTCAACGAATCGAGCAAGATTTGGGCATCGGCACCCGCACGCAATCGCTTCACAAAATGCCGGACCAGTTGCGGTCGAAATCGGCGGTACTGCCGTTGCCGTGAAGCGATAGGCACATCACGGGCCGCTTCAGCACGGGAAGCAGCCCGCTGAAAATCAGGGGCCTGGCCGATTTGCAATAATACCACCTGCAATTCTCGGTATTTCTTGTTGAGTTGGATTTGTCTTTGCTGACGTTCTCTGTTTTGACGTTGAAGCTGCAATCGATTTTGGACCTGACGTTGCGTCGCAGTCGTCTCTTGATTTCTTAGTTGAGTCCGACGTGCATTCGCCGACTGACTTGCCTGGTAGAGCCGTTTTCCAATCCACCAGACTCCGCCGGTCAACGCACCGAGTACAAGAATTGGTTCCATTGATTTACCTCATGTTTCATATTCAACATTGTTATTGTGAAGTCAGCGTTCCCTTAAGTTGATTCAACAGTCTGGTCCACATGGCTTTGATCAGTTCTGCCCCGAAGGAATGAAGTCGCGCCAAGAAAAGGGGGCAAAAACTTTATTCCGCGATATTTTTCGCAATCAGGACAATACTCATTTCCCTGATCAGGATCGCTCAACGCAATCGCATTCCAGGCGAAATAGGATAGGCAGTTTTCATCAATTCCCAGGTGCTTCCGAATGACATCATTATCATTGACAAGAAAATCAGGACTGATGCTGACCTGAATGAATTGTCGATCTCCCAATTGGTCGATCAATTTACCAAAACGATTGTCACTCCCTCGGGTCAATAACCCTAAGCAGAGATGACCGGCAATCGAATCGAGCAGTTGGATATCAAAGATCGTGGCTCCGTCACTCGGTGGATCGAGTGAACGATTTTCATTTTTCGCTTTGGCTTGGGCTTTGTAGCGACCGCTACAGAGACATTGAAAACAGCACTCCAATTCAGGATGCCAGAAAACGACTTCTCCGCCTAATCCACCAGCATAAAGGCCGATCCAGGTCGCTGAGGTGTTAAGCAGTAAGGCAACCTCATTGCCACGAGATTGTGCTGCAAAGCTGTCGGTGGCAAAGATAAACAGATCGGTATCACCAAATACTTCACGAATTTCGTCATCGCTTAAGCTCGTAAAATCGATCGGGTAGCACTCGACCGTGGCACCGGGATTGATGGCTCGAATTTTATTGGCAACCGCTTCCACTTTCTCTATCCCAATATCAGCTGGAGAATGCCCTTGCCGGGAGATATTCACATTCTCAATCATATCGGGGTCAATCAGTTTCCAATGTTGAACACCAGACCGTGTCAGGTTTTCGATCAGGGGAGCCGACCCACCTGCACCGACAATGGTGACTACTTTGGTTTGGATAGCCGGGATATCAATTACATTTTCAATACGAGCAAATTGCATGAGTTCAGTCTTTCTAATAATTTAAATCGGGTTCTTGGATCAGTTGAAGCTTATTTGTGTGTTCATCAAAGCAATCAAATCAGAACCAAACGGGGAATCAGAACTTCCCGAGGACTCTCCGCCTGGATGAGATAAGGATAAAGCCGGCCATTGCAAACGATGGGCAGCATAACTTGAGTCGCTTCCGTGTTCTTGGGGTTGGCGAACAATTGGGCAACATATGCTAGGTCACCGAATGAAGGCTGCAGCACACCGGGCGGATGCGCATGCACGACCCCCTTACAGTTCAACCCAACCCCTTTTCGTTTACGCAACGTTTTATTCAGACTGACAGCGTCCAAGGTAAATGAGGAATAAGTCGCCCGTCCGTTTTTATCTGGGATATAATGCGTCACCAAATCGTCTTCCTCTGACGGTCCCAGCAACATGCCTGCTTTCTCTCTGCGAAAGGGTTGTTCAACAAGATCATCCATAATCTTACAATAAGCTGACTGAGCCATCTTCAGGATCGAACCGAACCCGGCCACTCTGTCGTTACCGAAGACCACCGTGTCGTCAGCCTGGCTGCTTTGCATTTGATGATCTGCTGGAATCATGGGGTCTGCTTTAATCAGACGATTTTGTTCTGATACTTCTGGTGAGCGAAATGGGTTAGATGCTGCGAACTGATGAGGATTTCTACGCAGAAGGCCCGGCAGATCTGCAAGAAAAGTGTTTGGTAGATGAAACATATTGGTGCTCCGAGTGGTTAAAGGTTGAACGAGGATGATTGAGGCCTAAAAAAACCAGAGACCGGTCTTTGTCCGCCGATCCCTGGTAGAGGACTTACATAACGAATGGATATGCAAAACTTTTCATTATTTGTCAGAATGTAAAGTTCCGTTATCCAGCTCTTCGATTCCAAATAGCACGATTTTCATAGCGAACCCTTTCATAAATGTCGTTCCGCATAGTGACCTGTCATCATTACATCGCCGGAAACTGGCCCGATGTGACAATGACCCGAAAAAATAATGCATTTAGACATTCACACGTTTACGACCGTTGGGAAACTTTCCAGTACGGACGTATTGGCTATATCCTTCACAAAATGCCATTCCAATCGCTTTCGCTTTATCGAGCGATTTGGGCTCTTTGCCCGCTGCAACACAGACTTCACCACTTGAGTAAAGATGACAGTCATTGACACTGTTGCTGCGAGGATTGTGAGGATGTCGAGTACAAGTAATTTTGTAGGTGGGACTGAGCCATCCTTTTTCTTCATACTTAATTGTGTAGTCATCGGTACCATCGACGCGATAGTTTTTGGTCACTGCCATTATTGGTGCTCCTTCATATCAGGAATGATTAGTTTTATTGAGCCAGTACAACCGGACTGACTCAAACAGTAAAAGATTTTTCTCGTCAGAATGCAGAGTTAAAATCACACGTGCTTCGATCCCGCGCTTTTCTCTTTAAGAGAGTCGCCATTCTTCTTTTCAATCTGTGACTGACGAAATCGAAGAATCTTTTGCAGTTCGGGGAAACTGAGGATGGCATGATCAATCGTTCCATCTGCAGATGATATTTCGACCGCCTCTCCTTCGCGTCCTGCATATTCACATTTCGCTTTTGTGTGATATTTATGGATGGTATACATCACTGTAAAACCTTTCTTTTTCATTGAACTGAGGCACAACGATTACCTTCTAATTTTTGACCAGACATAATCATGTACCAGCAAAAATGGTGCTTTGATTGATGCGGTCGTTGCTCCTGAAGCAATGGCACCAAATAAATTGTTGTTGAAGAGATACACGATGCAGAAAGAAAGCGAAAATAATGTGCACCATAGACTGATTTTCTCCATTATTTTCAGGTACATCACTTACTCCTTCAGAAAATTTTCAATAGCGGATCGGGGTGTTCTTACGACTCCTGTAGTTCGAATATTTCACCACACCACATGCAGCGTGCATAAAAGTGAGGTGCAGCGACCCGAACATTGATCGGTTTCTCACACTGGCACGACCATTTCTTCAGTTTGCTTTTCCCCTGGCCAGTGACGTAAGTCACTGGTGGAATCGCAGGTGTCTCCACACCGTACTTTTGAAGCACTGCGAAAAAAGGAGAATTCGGTTCGTACTGGGTTTGTCCTTTAGTATTGATAACCAAACCGAATTCACGGGCTTTTTCTTGAAACTGTTTGTTGTGGTAATTATGCTTACCCGGTTTCCCGTAAATTTCCTGCCAGGCATGGACTAGTTCATGCAGCAAAGTTCCTAAAATTTGCCAGGGGTCGCGGGAATGCAGGTGCCGCCGATTGATGGCGATCTCACCTTTCAAACCAAAGCCGTTTGTGCCATGGCGAAAGTGCCCCAGACGATGAATCGATAGCCATTCAATACAAAGAGAGATTTCTGAGAGTCCCAGTTTAAATTCCTCATTGAACCGCTGGGTCCAAAGCTGTAGCCATGCTGCCAGCTCCTGGAATTCCCAACTCTCTTCCTGAATCTGATGTTCGGCCAGTGCGTGATAGACGGGCTTGGTGGTCTTTGATTTATTTTCTGGTTTAAACTCAAAAACGTCTGACTCTTTCCCGTGAAGAGTAAGCGGAGATACGGGAATCAGTGTGCTGGTTGCTTCCGACAACATGGTGCTCTCCGATTCTTCAAATTCCTATAATGTTCATTACATGACCGGACACATCCGGGCATGTTTATGACAAAGAAAAAAGAGCGGGCAATTTATAAACGTTGATGATTCTGATTATCAAGATTATTTCATGCCCCTCTACTATTAGGTTGAAGCGCTGCGCTTAAAAAGAGCCCCTGGATTTCCAAGGGCTCTTATTCAGACTCCAGTGCCATAGCAAATTATGCTGCTTGAGCAGGATGCATGACTTTGAACGTCTTACCAGTTAACAGATGGAAAATGCTCTGCTGGTTATTTTCCCAGGCTATTTTTTGTGCCAACTGAAAATCTTTGATCAGAATTGAAACGTTCAATTCATACTGCTCATCGTCGGCGATCCATCCCCCCAGATATCGATCGGAAATTGGAACCCCGAAACCATCACAGTATCGTTCATTCAAAGATCGCCAGACGTCATTTAGGAATTGATAACACTGCAAGTAGCTGGGAGCGAAACGAAAGGTTTTGTCAGTCTCCTTGAGACTGACAGCATAGCCGTCTACGCCTTCAACAAGAGCGCCCTTCCTGGGACACAATGTGAATCCCGTTTTTAGTGAACCGAGTAAAAACTCTTGTGAGTCCGCCAACACGTGGATTCGGAGTTTTTCTCGCATGCGATTGACGCGACGAGAAATCGTTCCTGGATTGCAGGAGTATTCTACCATTTCAGCAAGATCACGTACGGATCGGCCCCGAAGTTCGAAATCTTCCAACAAAGCCATTTCTGATTCCGGGTGATCACGACGAAACTCACCGATGGCAGCAAGTTGTCTTTGCGTCAACGAATCCTTTCTCTCCTCATCACCCGCTCTTGTTGTGATTGTATCGGGTGGATGAGGAGGGTCAGAAACTCCCTGGAGGGCCAGAACGGGGGAAGAGGAATCAAAATAGAGAAGTCTTGGCATAATCAAACCTCCAAAAGGTTGACGACCATATTGCGCTTTGATTCCAAACATGCTATATTTGTAATCTCTGCGGCATATGGTCGTGGTGAAAGAGTCGTTGGGGTTTTGGTTTTGCGGCCTCCCCAACGACTCGCATTTTGGATCAGTCACAACGACCAATCTCATAACTGTCTTTTTCATTGATTCTCCGTTTACGGCAGATATTGGCTTCCATCACGAAAAAACCCGCTTTCAGCACAAGACTGAAAACGGGCGAATACTTGACAATTCGTACAGCATCAGGCATACTCAGTTCCAACTGGATAGTCCGTAGAACTTCGTACACAGGAGCTTTGCGGGTTGTCTGGTCGCTTGTTTCGGCCAAGGCAACTGGTGAGTGGAGTGCTTTGAACACTCCACTTGCCGTCTTTGATAATTGTCATAAGAGAGTGAAATAATCACGAGGGGCGTCTGAAGGTATCCTGCTCTTCATCTGGGGGTATTCTCAGAATTATCGTTTGAGGCGTTCGGAGGTATATCTTGATGCAAGATTGGACATCCCTGAGAAATGTTGATATCGATGGAGAAAAGCTCGTCAACTGGCTTCAGGAACGGAAAATGACGAATGAGATGTTTGCGGATAAAGCAAAGATCTCCATTGAGTCAATAAAAAAATATAGGCAAGCCGGACGAGAACGACGACGAAAGAGCGTGTATCGTAAGAATTTCGAAAATATGGTTGAAGCTCTTTCTCTTGAAGATCCACGCCTTCTCCTTTGGGGTGAGTTTTCAAGATTCAAACCATCAGACGATCGCTTATCTGCCGATGTGGATCTCTTTGAAGCGTTGATCGAAGACCGTACTGCATTTGTTGCCCCTGAGAGCCGAAAGTTTGTTTTAGACGACATTTCATCCTTTCAGGAACAATATGATGCAGGTTACTACATCCTCGAAGGTGATCCTGGGGTGGGTAAGAGCACTATTATGTCGAAATACATTCGAAACAATGATTGTGTTCGGCACTTCAATGTCGTCTCTGATGGAATCACGGAGCCGAAACAATTTCTCCGGAACGTCTGCACACAAATTCTTACTGGTTACTCATTGGGAAGTGCACCTCGCTCGCTACCGGAAGACAACCATGTGGATGGTAGCTTGCTGCGTCGAATGTTGGAGGAGGCAGCAGAAAAATCTCACGAAAGAGTTTTGTTGGTTGTAGATGCTCTGGATGAAGTCGACACGTCATCGCAAGACCCATACTCAAATGTTCTTTTCTTACCTCAAACATTGCCAAATGGGGTACATGTCGTCGTTTCTACTCGCAGAGTCAAAGATCTGAGACTCGTTTCAACATGCCCGAGAAAGACTCTCGATCTGAGAAACTATCCTCAAGAAAATAAAAATGATGCTGAAGGCTTTATTAGACATCTACTTGAAGATGAAGAATTTGAAACAGCATTTCAAACTTGGATCTCGTGTAAAAAGATATCTACTCAAGATGCAATTGAAGATCTAGTTGAGAAGAGTGAATGCAACTTTATGTATCTACATTATCTTCTCAGTGATATTGCTCATGATCCAGTTAATGTAGCAGCTTTGCCTCAGGGGCTCATTCAATATTACCACAACCATTTTCGTAGAATGCTCGCTCATCAGGGGGACCGTCCCAAAGTTCTGTTTTATCTAACAGTAAGCAAAGTAGCTCCCACAGTAAAAGAGATATCGGCGTGGTCAAAACTCAATATGCTAACTATCCAGCAGACACTTGATGAGTGGCAACCATTTCTCCGAATTGAAATCGATGCAGAGAAGAATAAACGATATTCCATTTATCATAATAGCTTCCGTGAGTTTTTAATGTCTGATGATGCTGTTCGGGCAGCTGGAATGGATAGGGGAGAAGCTGGTTACGGTAAGGCCATCTCGGATTTTGAGGAGATTGAATGGAATGAAGAGTTTTGAATGGTTTTGCCAACGATTTGCCGAGCGACATCCAACTAATTACGTGGAATACACGCGTGAATTTCTGAAAAGGACGGCGCAAGAATTAATCAAAACGGTGCGCTACAATTCTTCAATCGATGTTGTTGATAATGCACAACACAAGTTGAAACTTTTGCTGCATTGGAGATTTGTAGAGGCTAGAGTAGAAATTGGAGACACGGCATTTCTAATTCAAGATCTGTATGAGGCAGCGCGATTGTTTCCTGTCGATTCAGATTTATTTTGGCACTGTCAGCTTCTCAAAGATTCAATTCGCCAATCGAATGATTGGATTTCACGAGATTCCGAATCTCTTTTTCAGCATGTGTGGAACCACAGTTGGTGGTGGCACTCCGAAGAGTTGAAGCAGCACGTAGTGAGCGACATGAATGTCGCACCAGAAAAACAGCGGATATTAAAGGATGTTATTCGTCCATGGCTTGATGAGTGGAAGCAAGGCAAGGAGAAAAATGATTCTAAATTTCGATGGTTTCGAGCACTGCGGCCCCCTGCGGAGAACAATTTTGTTTTTCTCAGAATCCAAACGGAAACACAAAGTGGAGCATCGGTCGATGACTATCCTTGTCTCGAATCGAACGGACGTGACCTTCTGATCTGTGGCAACGATAACGGATCAGTAGAGTTCTTTTCTGCAAATAATAGCGCATTGTTATATAAGTACGAATGTCATACGGAGCCGGTTGTAAGCGTCAATCTGTCTCCAAGTGGTAATTTGTTTTGCTCGGGAAGTGAAGATGAAACAGTTGTCATTGGGAATGTTCGCTCAGGCATCATTCATCGGCTGCCTGTTGGCAAATTAGTTTCCCTATGTTTCAATCAAGTTGAAACAGAAGTTTCTTTGCTGACGAAGCGACAAGGCGTTCAATCGGGCTTGTATTTCTATCGGTACCGAATTCATGAAAATGATCTGATCGATTACTTAAAATTAAACGAGGATCATGAAACCATTTGCCTTATGGATAATGGTAATAAACTCCTAACCGTCAGTGCTACTCCAGCTGAAATCAGAGACCAACCGGGAAAAATCAATTTCAATCTTATGGAATGTGCTAATCAGAAAGTGGTTTGGACTCAAGCCATTTCCTATAAACCACAGAATGGGATTAGCTCGCGACTTTCTGTTTGCTCCATGGATATCTCAAAATGTAACCAATTTATCGCACTCGGATGCAGGCATGGACTAATCCTTATCGTTGACAAACTGAAGGGAAAGATATTTTCGCGTTTTGATGAGCATGTTAATCCAGATTCTATGTTCAATCCAGTCAAAATTCGGTTCTCGCACGATAGTCGTAAGTTGGCTTCAGGAGACATCAATGGCCGTGTGTATGTACAGGATGTTGATCCAAGCAGCAGAGTAATCAACTGCTATCAGGTAGAATCCGGCGTTTGCGATCTTGTATGGCTTGATGAGGGCAAACGCATATCTGCAGTAAGCAAAAAGGGGATTTGCTATCAGTGGCAATTGGAGGGTAGTGAGCATCTTTATAAACTGAAAATTGCCAACAATAAGGCAAAAGTGATCGCAGTTTCAGAGTCTGGTAAAATGTTTACGACTGAATCTCAAGGCGATTTGGTACAATTTGCGATATGGTATGTCGACAGGCCAAGCGATCCACTCTTGATACCTAAGATCTGTTCTATCGAAGAAAAAACTCTTAAGGCAGTTTTTCGTGAGAATGACACAGTACTCGATATCTGTGTAAGCAGGGGCTACGCTCATTCGCATCGACAGATCTCTCTACAAATTGACGAAACTAATAATTGCGCTGTAATGATTGAAGAAGCATCAGTTATTGATTTCGATTCATGGAACGACCGAGTGCTTCAATTCAAACATGACGACTTCATCGATTCAGAAATCCCTACTCTCCCGATTGATAAGTGTACTCCCTTGGATGATCAAGGAATATATTGGGCAGGAACGAGTTCAGGTTATATCGGTTTGTTTAAATTAGAGGGAACACCTTTGAGTGAAACCTCACTTAAATTTTTCGAGACGTTCAGGAATGGTACTTCCGAGAGTGAATTTATCGATACATCTAAATCTGTTCCCAAAGATTCGCTTATAGTTGGAACTCGCAAATATTATGTCCTGCACACTTTCTATACGAGTAACGACGGAAGGCCTGGTGGATATGCATTTTTGCAAGACAATGCATCGACTGGAAAGAATCCGATTGGAAATACAGAACTAATTTCCGGCCCTTATCTGACAGAATCTGATGCAACTGCTGAGATCGACAGAATTCAAGAATATCTACGTTTACAAGTTGATCAATGGGAAGAAGAACAGTATCAGATTCGAAAGGAACGGGAAGAGGAACAACTAGCGGGTTGGTCAGAAAATGATCCACCTTGGAATACTGCTCCTAAAAAGTTGAGACGTAATGGTATTCGGTTAGGTATTCGTTGGGTAGACGAATATCGTGCTGAGGAATGGATCCAATGCCCTACATGTGGAGGGCTGGCAGAATTGAGAGTAAGCTTTCTCGGCCTGCCTGAACATGGAATCGAACGACAAATGTCGCATTGTCGAATCAAATGTGATGAACCACCAAGCAGACCGATAGACGTAGGTGTTTCCACTTGCACTGTGGGAACAGGTGATATCAGCGGATTGTATATTTATCCAGAGCAAAATATGAAAGATAAACGTTGGACAAAGAAATGGATAAAGCAATATTTGGAAGGATGTGAGTCTCCCCTTGCTCCTCACTCTGCATTTTCGTAACGTTTTACAATCGCTAGCGAAAATATTCAGCCCTGGGCTATAAAAGCCCCGAACAGTTTGAACAGGCCACCTAACCTTAACACCTCGCCACTATTTCTGGGGAAGTCTAGGCTGATTTTCTCACATTTGAATTCCCGACAAAAAACTAAAGAATTCTGGTTTCATAAAGGCAATAAGTGTTTGCTTGGTTATCATAATTCGCGTTGAACTACACTGCCATACGGTAGGTTGGCTACAGTCACAAGTGTCAAAATGGGGCTGGATCAGTTTTGCGAGAAGAGGAAAGGCTCATGAATCAGCTAAGTCTCACCACATTCTGTACAGGAAACAGTCATGGTGGTGTCATCAGACAGTATGTCTGTTAGCGAACTGGCTCCTGACCGTCGAAACGCGGCGGGCGGATACCCCCCCGATGACATTGAATCAAATGCATTTGGGAATCGCTTCGATTCTTCGGATGGAATCAGGATGCAACTTACCACGGAACGTCAGATGGCGAACCGAGCAACGATTGCTTCGCAATTAACGAGTACAGCTATATCATTGGAAATAGCACAACAGGCTGTCACCGAAAAAGGGCGACAAACTTAAATTGATTTGCCGCCCTGCCCCCTTAGTTTTCTTCAGAACGTGTTTTTTTAGAAGTGCTCCCCACATCTGTGGTCGAGGGTGACTGTGTAGGTTCTTCCTTCTTTTCTTCTTCAGGCCCCTTTGAACCGCCGTTCGTCATCTCTTTTCTCCTTTTCAGTAAATGTGTGTCAATATCTATTTCCCGACATAGGAAATTTCCTATTTTGGGAAATTCTACCCAACCGAATAGTCTGCTGCAACTAGAAATTTAAAAAGAGCAGGCTAAATGAAGAAATCCCGTTACTCACAAAAATACTCACAGCTACTAAAAGCTTTAAAAGAAGCCCGTATTGAAGCTGGATTGACCCAAACGACAGTAGGGAAAAAATTTGGAGCTCACGCTTCATTTGTCTCTAAGTGTGAATCAGGCGAAAGAAGAATTGACGTGATTGAACTTGCTTCTTTCTGTAAGATCTATAACGTCCCACTCGCTGATTTTTTGCAACGCATCGAGCTCTGATAAGTATTGACTCAGTGTGATTCTCACCACTTCCCTAGCTATCAGTTCCCAAGAACATATCAATTCGCCGATAGTATTTTTTCAATGTATCACGTGATCCTGCAAAGAAGAGGAGCACTAAAAACAGAAGAATTACTTCAGCCCATCCAAATGGCACTTTCTGAAACCCGCTGGAAATCCGTGCTGAACAATAGACAAAGACTGTCGCTATCAGCATATTGGCATAGAACTGGTAATAGTGGTAATGAATTTCGATCAATCGATCAAAGGCATTGATATTCTTCTGCAGTTTTGAGAAATTCCAACCTGGATCAGAAATCCCCGTCCAATAATGAATCGTATCGATAACAATCCAGCGGATCGTGCTGATTGTGAGCCCCACAGCCACCGAACCGATTGTGACATACAAGAACCCTCCCACCGTTGGTGCTTCACTGGGAAGAACTCTGATCCAGGATTGAACGGTTGTTGAAAAGAAGCTGATTCCCCAAAGAGTCGTAAAACCAGGGACGAGATAAGCAATTAAAAACCCGAAGTTGTTGATCGAAACGGTCTGCATTTCGAGGTGAGTTTAGCATGCCTTCGCATAGAAGGAAATTACTAACCGAATTCTGATGGCTTCTTTAGACACCAGTCAGCTTAAAACAGTTTCTTCTGCGTTTTGGTTGTGTCGGTATCAGACGCTGGCTTTGTACTGGGAGATTCTTCTTTCTCTGTTTCAGCTGGTTCAATTGTGCCTTTCCCAGAATCCACATCGCCCATACGCTGTTCCAGCCGGAATAACCACTGTGGAACTTCAATGATATTCTGGGGTACTTCCTGTACTTGGCTTGATTTCAATGGTTCTGCCTCATCAGAAAACAAATCCTGTGTTGCACTTCGTGTCGTGTCAGAAACAAAGGGAACCGGAGCCTGTTCAAGCGGGATTTCACGGATCACGCCTCGCCGTCTCCCATTGGAAGATTCGTGATAAAAACTGCCAATCCGGTAGGCTAACTTCGATTCCAGTGTCAGTGAATTCCCACAAATGACATAGCCATACTTACCCCGTAATCCGAGATTGAGGGCCGTGATCCGGACACATCGGGCATCAATGTCCTGACCGACTAATTCCGCATTTGGATTGATCTCTCCCGCTTTCAGGAGCATTCGTCCGGTTCCACAGCACGGGTCGTTGATGGTCTGCGTCTTCCCATTTTCTCTTTTTCCTTCGACATCAATCGTCAAATTTGCCAGGAGCTGAGAAACCGATTCCGGAGTCAAAAACTGTCCCTTCTCCCCATAAGAAATACTCCCCTCAAACAAATCTCCCAGCAGATCTTGATCCTGCTCTGACATACCCTCGATCAACTGTGCAAGAAACTTCGGAAACAGATCCACGCCCCGTTTTCCTTGAGTCCCCTCTAAATGGGCCTTGATCGCCTCAAAATAGGCGGGTTCCATCGTTTCAGCAGCCAGAGCGGCAACACATGCCTCCAATAAGTCTTCAAAAGCCTTCCCTCGACTGACGCCTGACCGCTGGGAAATACTTTCCAAGGTACTGAATAGCTGCCGGGTATGGGAGTAAATGAATTGCTCTTTGGCCATCGGCCCCGTAGCCTGCCTGAGACTCAAACCTGAGGCAAGAACTTTCGCCGCGAAGCAGCAGCTACTGAATTTTATCTAATTCATCACGCTGCAGTGAAAGACGGGCTGCATGGCGAACGGTTAGCACAAAGTTAATGTCCCATGTTCTAACAACCCCTTCAGTCTCTTTTTTCATTTGCTTATACTTGAGAAAGTAAATTGTGGATTGTTATTTCTCAGATTTTAGAATTAAGAACTTAAGATTTTCCCACTGTTTTTTGTAATACCTAAAATCTCCCACTTGTTTGGATTCAACACTGAAAAGTAAATCAATTTCTTCAATAGTTTTAGGCTGAAGTCGAAGGTCTGGTCTGCCTCGTTGATCTAACGGAAGCATTGCATTGTTCATCTCAAATAGAATATCAAGACAAGCAGAAATTCTACTATCAATATGCTCATTAACTTTTTGAGGATGTTCAGTAAGTAAAGAAATTCGTCGCTTTTCAAGAAACTGAACAATTTGTGGCTCAATAATTACCGACGCACTTTTATAACGGCATGCCTTTTTTAACCATGCAACAGTAGCATAGAAGAGATCTACATTTTCTTGCCCTTCCCTCAATCGCATATTTGTTCGTTCCACGATAGTAGAACGACTCACATGCGACTTTTCATCGATTACGATTTTCCACGCTGTTTGAATTAATTCTTCCCGATCAACGCCGACAACGACGTATTGACCATTCAGAGTTGAAAACACTGATGCCGCGAGTGAGAAGGCGTTTTTTTTTCCTGATGTGGCTTCCACTGTATGCTGTACGATATCTACTGCAGATGTTATTACTTCCTCTTCTTTTTGCAATCTACAATCTTCCTTTTCTTTGCGCAAGCTGCAGTCACTCAATACTTGAATTGCTCCAATAAGACGGAAACCGAGAACCTTTGAATTAATCATCTTCTGTAATTTGTCGAAAGGTAGATTAACCATTAAACGGTTCATGTTTTTTAAATACTGTGCCATATAAGACTCATCATTTAGGAATTCGAATTCCTCGAGTTCATGTCGAAATATTGCAGTACGAAAAAACTCAAACCAAAGAGTGAAAAGGTGTTTTTCATCAATACTAGGACTTTCGGTGTTCCATTGTGGATCCTGAGCTTGTTCAAGTACAAAAGACATATTCTCTTTACGAACCAGTAGACCACTACACGACTCATTAAGAATAGCTATAGCAGCATTAATTTGTGGTTGTTCTCGCTCTGTTGAAGTCCAATATTTAGATAATTCCTTCATGATTGACATCATCAATTCCATAGCAGCACGATCAGGAATTGCTTTCGCCTTTACTAAACGGGAAAGTGCTGCGGCTCGAGTAGTAGTGTCACTGCTCTCATCATTGAGCGTTTTAATTAATTCTTCAATAGGTAAGTCTTGCACTTCTTTAGGAAAACTCATTGGCTTTGGTTCTAATGGGGATGAATTCGATAGAATTGGGCCACGAGGATGAAGTAAATGCATTACAACAAACCAAGAAATTAACAAAAACAATACAACAGTAAAAATCCACTGAAGTGGCAATATAGATAAATTGCTAATGAACCCGTTTAGAATTTTGCTTGTACAAGAAAGCGGTTTTTCATCTTTTTGTACTTCTGAAACAAAATTTCCATGTTCAAACCAAGGCTTCCAAAATGCACGAATAAATTCTTCATTGAAGTATTCACTATGTGAATAGCAATGCTTTCGATCTTTTACTCTATTTCGTCCGAAAGCATTACGTCCGGTATCTCCATACCCCCAGCTTAAGCATTTGGCAAGCAATGGCCAAATATCGCGAGTCCCATAGTCATTGATTACATTAGTATCAAGTTGAGATCGAACATTCTTCCACTTAAACGACCTTTTAACAATTGATCCTACTAAAACTAATCTATGAATCTTAAAATCTGGATTATCTTCTAATATTTTAGTAATGGCATATGTCCCGAAACTATGAGCACAAATTGAAATAAAAGCATCTGAATTTTCAGACCTAATTTCTTGAATTTGATGTCGAATGTCATTGATACATCCTTGACGAGTCCAAAGTGGAAACCAAAAACGGAATGCATCAAAATACCCATATTTTATTGGAATGACTTCGGTTTGAGGAATTTCTTCTAAAACCTTCTTAACCATTGGTTGCCAATTTGCAAAAGTTCGGATTCCATGAACAAGCACTATTATTTCTTTTTGTCGCTGTGAGAATTTATTTCCCGTCCAAGATTCCCAGAACTCCTTTGTGGCACAAATTGCATCGGTATCGACTATCTCCCCCTTTGCCTCACGCGAGTTTCGACCAAGTGACTTAATTTTTCTCTCTCTAATAGTATTCGATATCAGTAAATTTCTTTTACATGCGAAATAAATAGCCCATTCAATTACGGTTAGGTTATGATCTCGAGACTCCAGTTCTTTGGTGATGTTCTCTACTGTACTAGTTCGAAGTCCTTCAGAATTGATTTCCGCATCTGATAGAATCAATGCTAAATCAGGATACACCAGATCAATCTTTTCATCTGGAGGTTGTGGAGTTTGAGGTTTGTTATTAGTTTCCAATTTACCTCCTATTTCTCACCAATGAAATTGTCAAAGCTTGCTTTACAATTCAATAGCCTACCTTAAGTCCCATTTGCATAGAACACCTAAACAGGACATGTGATCATATATCTCTTGTTCTATTTGTAAAGGCATCAGTTTGAAGTTCCCCACAGAAACCCTATTTAGCTTTCTAGGGTATGAAATCAGAATATTCTAAGAAGGTTTCTCTGAATTATTTATCACTTTTTTGATAGTTCCTTTTCTAAACTACCCAATTCTTTATACCGAATGTCGTCTATATTCATAAACTTCCTGAGTGAGCAATCCAACTTCACCTACAGTTTAAAAAACAACTCTCACCATACAGTGCTGCTTGCTACAGTCTTGATACAGTAACTGCAGAGTGCTAAAGAATTATCGCCGAAGCAAAAACACTTTCTGGTAATTGGGAAATGCTCTCGCTACAGTACGGGCATGGGAAAAAATCAGCACAATAAATACGACGTATCGGGCAATATCGAAGCCGAGTATGTCGATGAAGCAGAGCAGGTGCTCGTCAACAAACGAGGGATTCGAGACCTTGAGACACTGCAAATCGCGGAGGAAGAGGGACTCACCAGGGCGTATGAATCGTTACTGGCAGAAGTCAGAACCGACACGCCGATGACTGCCGAACTGATTTGCCATATCCATTCCCGTATCTTTGGAGACTTTTACGAATGGGCGGGGCGTTGGCGCACCGTGCAGATCAGCAAACCAGGAGCCATCTGGCCTCCCCCGCATTATCTCGACGAGTCAATGCAGACGTTTGAACAGGAAGTGTTGCAGAAATACCCGCCAGCTAAGCTGGTCAGCGACGAGGCATTTTGTGAAGCTGGGGGGGAAATTCAGGGAGAATTCCTGGCCATTCATCCCTTCCGAGAAGGAAATGCGAGGACGATCAAGCTGATGACCAATCTGCTTTCGATCCAATCGGGTAGACCCATGCTGACCTACGATACGTCAAAATCGGGCACGCAACAGTATATTGAAGCCGCCAAAGCGGCACTAGCTCGAAAAGACTATCAGCCGATGATACAGATTACTCAGCAGGCTCTGAAACGGGCTCGGAACTAACCATTGCTTCGAGCTGTTCTCTGAGCCTGGTACGGACCTCGTCCGTAAACGGGGGCAGTCCTTCGATAATGCTATCGCGTTCCGCAACTTCCAGAATGCGCGCGTGCCTTTCTGCCGCATCCTGCAAATGGGGTGAGGCTTCCCGCAATGTCTTTCCTGTTCCGAAGTTATTCATACCACTATTATACTACTCTATGGGAACAATGGCTACAGGAATTTCCCAAAATGAAGACTTAGTTTTCCCTTCAAACCCCTGATAACCACTGCAATACGGTCACTAAATCAGCCGCCACCAGAGTCCATTTTTGCCATTCTTCCAGCGTCCCTGGCCATATTTCCGCATCCAGCAGTTGGTATCATAAGGTTCCATATTCAAGAAGTAGGCAAGGTCCAGATAAAACACCTCTGCTCCCTTGGCGGCGGTGAGGAAATCGAGAATCAATCGATTTCGGGCTTGGATTTCGACGTCGGTCAAAGAGGCTACCATCAGTGTTGCAGACTGCCATCAAAATGAAAATCCGTCAAACCGAAGTGAAAGATCGGGCAATCTGGTTCTGGATGATCTCCACCGGTTGTGCATACCGTCTGCGGGATTGTTCACGAACGAATTCGGAACGATCAATGGAGGACGATTCCGGCTTGATCGTTTCCATCGTGAATGCAGGACGACTCATGCCATCAATCATCAAACGAATACAAGCCCGGTATTTGGGCAGGGCGATCAGATCGGCTGCTTTAACAGGGCCAGTCAGTTGTTCTGCCAGGATACCCGCGTCATGAGGGCCCACGGCAAACACCAGCAGGCTACCCACGTTCCCAAACACTGCCTGCAGAGTCTGTTGATCCACCTGATCCAGGAACTGGGTCGCCAGACAGAGCCCCAGTTTGTACTTGCGGGCTTCTGAGAGAAATACGGAAAAGCTCGATGTCGCGATGTGCTGAAATTCATCACAATACAGGTAAAATGGCCTGCGATCCTGTTCCGGAATCGCTGCACGCGTCATAGTCGCCAGTTGCAGTTGAGTCACGAATAAAGAGCCAAGAAATGAAGAGGTCCGCTCCCCCAGTTTTCCCTTGGAAAGATTGAAAATGATGATCTTTCCTTCATCCATCGCCTTCCGAAAATCAATTCTGCTGTTGGGCTGCGAGACCATGTTACGGATCACCGAATTCGTCAGTAATTGCCGTAATTTATTCTCGACCGAAGCGAACGGGTCCTCCCCTTTCAGGGAACGGAGCCTTGGAAACGTGGTCATCCACCAGTTCCGGACCACCGGGTCTGTCACCCTGACAAGTGTTTCCCGACGAAACGTATCATCGACGGCAAACATCCGCAGCATATCGAGAATCGTACAGTCCCCTGCCAGCATCAAAGCCAGAACCGTGTTCCACAGGATATCCTCCAAACGGGGCGTATGCGTCCCCGTTCCGAAGACTTTCCGAAACGTACTGACCACGCCATCACAGGCAACATCGACCATAAACGGGGGGACATCCAGCGGATTGATACTGACGGGAAACGCCAGATCACTCGGATCAATCAGGATGACATCGTTGGTCCGCTGACTCGGTACGGCTGCCAGGACCGCATGGACCAGATCACCGTGCGGATCCACGACAGCCAGCCCCTCTCCTGAATTCATGTCGGAAAGAATGGCATTCTGCAGGACGGTGGATTTCCCATTCCCGGTTTTCCCGACGATGAACAGATGCCGAAACCGGTCTTCTGTCCGAATCCCGAATCGTTCATGCTGATCCTGAAAGGCCACTCTTCCCAGTTCACAAATCCTGGAACCCAAAGATTCCCTTTCCTTGAGGGGTAACTCCACAGGCGGTTCCAACCGCCGGGAATGTGTCGCCATGCGGGAAACATCACGTACCGAACTGGTGGGAAGATGCCACATGGTCGCCAGTTCTTCATCAGAAATCAGAAACCCCGATCGATTGAAACCATTCTCAGACTGTCTGATTTTTGCAGGCTGAAACGCACCGAAACGGGGTTCCGTGAATTTGTTCAACACAGCCGCCAGCTCATGCAGTTTATTGAGTGCAGTCTGCTGCTGGTTCTGAGGTGCCTGAGCAATCAGTTTTAATCGGACTTCAAACAGATGCTGCCCCAGTTTGACGGACGCGGCCTGCAAATCTTTTTCACTGTCATGCATCCGGGACGAGGTCTTGCTCAGTTCGTCATCGAAACTGAACCGTGATTCTTCAGATCGCACCAAACAACGAACCAATATCGCAACGAACGTCCGCTGCCAGCGTTGGGGGCTACTGGCAAAGAACGCATATTGACGCGCCAACGAACGATGGCTCCGAAAAAAAGGAGTCGCTAAACATTCCAGGACGGACTGTGCCTGTCTACATCGTCGAGGAGGGGCAGGAATCACTTCAAGTTCAATTCTTGCCTGGAGATCAGAGTCCCCCGCTGACACGGCCTGTAAGATCCCACCGATAGGGTCATCCACTTCGTTGTGAATTCCATCTTCAAACTGCTGGTAACGTAAGATCGGAAAGAGATCAGGGCGTAAATGGAGTGACATGACCCAGGTCTGAAACCCAGCGGGACAATCCAGAGTATCCTCTTCCAGCAGTTCAATCGAACAGTCCGGATATTTAGCATGAAACTGACTTTGAATGAGTCGGTGCAAAAGCCTCGGAAATCGACAAAATAAGCCGACCTGCCCTGCGTGTTGTCCAATGATGAAATAAACAGGCTGTTTTCGTGACGTCGCATGATGAATGGCAGCCAGAATCGACCGCATGTGCCGTGGTCCTCGTTCGTTGGTGGGGGTGTCACTTATCGAAATCAGCATTAGAACGACAGCCTACATCAGCAGAGCAAGGTTGTCAGTGTAAAACAAATCTGACGCTTCCGTTGAAATCACTTCTTGAGTGAATTAGAACTGAGACGCGAATGCGTCACACAAAGGACCCGCGTCAGAAGTTGCATGTTTCATCGGCGGGCTTTGCCTCGTTGTGGCTTGCAATCTGCTCGGGGGTGGCTGACCAGTCCGAGCAGGAGTGGCGAGTTTGATAAAACTCAGCACCATCGGAGCAACGAGCCTGCCAACAGGAGCCATAAGTTATCACAGTGCCTTCGGTCTTTCCAGAAAGGGTGAGGCAATCTGAAACTGCCGTGACTGTGATCGCAACAGAGGAATGTTCCTGTTTTGGGGTGAATGAAAACAGGGACGAAAAAAGGCATCGGGATGTGCCAGATAATCATCCAGTAACACTACATAAAACGGCGATAAGGATTGTTCAGATATTTTGTATTGCCCGGCAACATCAACAATATGCCGTAACCGATCTGACGAACCGGTAATCGCAAAGAGCACACGGTACGGTTGAGGCATGACGACCATATCGACCAGATAACGCCCCATTTTACTCGAAATACTGTCTGCACTTTTGTACGACAGCACCGATTCAGTACTGTTATCCAGTTCCACACAATAAGAGAACTGCGTTCCATTCGGCAATGCCAAAGTAAAACGAGCATCAGGCCACAGTGGACGTTCTCCGCAATCAATGCGAAACGTGTTTTCCGGATGATAATCCATGACTTTGATTCCCCGATGGTGGGCGGCGGCATAGGTCTGAACGATGAACTGTGACAATGCACGTTGATGTCGATGCCGTCCGGGACTGATTTCGTGAAAGAACCGTTTCGTGGGCGGCTCAATATGATCGTCCTGCATCACGGTACGATAACCGGCCAACGTCAGTTTGTAATACAGCCGGGCACCACCTGGGCCAGTCGTGGCATAGCGCCACGAATGCAACTGGCCTGCGGTGGTCAGGTCTTTCATGCGTTCCTGCACCCGCCGCAAACTCAGGAACGGCTGTGACCAGGTCTGACTCAATTTGAGAATCTCTTCCGCCGTCAAAGGGCAACGAGCCAGCGCTACCAGGATGTCATCATCGCGTGCGGTTTTTTGCCAACGTGATTTCGTGATTGATTTTGTTGTCATACGTTGGCATCCAGCGTAACATTTTCTCTCTCACATTGCTGACACTCCCACTTGCATGGCACACAGAAATCGTGGATACATTGACGTTGATTCGTTGCAGCAGGAACTGATTGCCGGTGGTGATATCGTCGAACGCATCGCTAGTTTCTACAACGTTTCCTTACCGGAACTGCACAAAACGCAGAACGAAACGCGACTGGCGTGTATTTTCGCCTGTGGTAAAGAACAGGAAACCGGCGATCGTGCCATCTCGGTCAAAACAAAACAGGACGGAGCCGTGTTTCGCTGTTTTCAGTACGGCTGCACGGTCCGGGGAAACCTGCTCAATCTGATGTATTTAATGAAGCACAATTCAGAACCGGCAGATGGAAAACTGAAAGGTCGGGAATTCAAGGAAATCGCCTCTGATCTGCAAGCACTCGTTGCAGGACGGACACCAGAACCAAAAGCACCATCAACACACCAATCCCCCGCAACGGAATCGATGGAGGATGAGTCCCCACTCATCAACATCCCCTTGAAAGATTCCGAAAACGAACGGGCACGTGAATTGGTCAACCTTGACGAACAGTTTATTACCGATGTCGCGGAGATGTCACCCAAAGCAGCCGCCTATATACGGAAACGCCCGTTTATGACTCCCGAGATCATGAAAAAGTTCCGTTGTGGTTACCTTCCTAATAACGCAAAGGGACTATTACGAGGTCATTTTGTTTATGGCTATCCCGATGCAGACGGAAATATTCTGACCTGGTTCGGTCGGAATCTGAACTACGAAGACCAACACAAAAAATGGCAAGGTTCTGGCGACAGTTCTAAAGAACCGCAGAAATTCAAATTTGTGAAGGGATTTCATCGGGGACAAGAACTCTTTGGTGAACCACAATTCCACGAACTCGCCACTCCGGTACAACTCCAGCAAACCGGGATCATTCTGGTTGAAGGCCCCAACGACGTGATTAACCTGCACAACCTCGGAGTTCCCGCTTTAGCAGTCTGCAGCAATACTATTACCGAAACCCAGGCTGACAAGTTAGCATCCTTGGCGAACAGCATTCCCGGTGGACATGTTTCGGTCATGTATGACCTCGATCGAGAAGGCGAAAATGGGGCGAAACAAACTGTGCTGGAACTGGCAAAACGTTGCCGTGTGCGTCTTGCTTGGACAACCAATCTATTAGATGGCCAATTTCGTAATCGGCAACCGGAATATGTGACTGCTAAAGATTGGGATATAATGTTACGCTGATAATTTTGCTAATACTAAAGTAAGGAGAACAGGCAGTATCTGGCAATCATCTCTGTACTGTTGATAAAGGGTGTGCGACTACCAACAAACACCATAGCGGAACAAGACGCCCGTTATCACATCCCTTTTGTTCTTCGAAGAATCCACTTTAATACTGGAAGTTAGTAAATATAGTCTTTTGACTTCGACAAATGTTCTCAAGGATTTTATAGTACACTTATTATCGACTAATATCTGGAAAAGGCAGTCAGGTAGAAGCTATCGTTCCTGCAAAAATGAACAGGCGTAAGAAATGACTCAGACATTTCAAGTTACATCACGATTGAATTGATTGATTCCCACAAAACCAACTAGACCTACAAACGGGAATCAATTCGATCACAGCAATGTCAAGCTTTGAAGACAAAGAACACTGAATTAAATCGATCTTCGATCTAAGCCTGAATCGATCCTTGAGTAAACTATTAATACGGAGGCGAACTGTGTACGAGGATTTTACTGACCAAGCAGAAAAAGTCATGCAGTTAGCTAATACTGAAGCCCTACGGTTGAATTACGAACACCTTGATACCGAAAATATTTTAGCAGGCCTGATGAAAGAGGGATCAGGAGTTGCTGTCAACTTTCTAATAAAGTTGGATATCGATTTACGTATTATACGTCTGGAAGTTGAAAAACTTGTACAATCAGGACTTGATTGTGTCACTAGTGTAAGGTTACCACTTACACTCCAAGCGAAGAAGGTGATTGAATTCGCGCGGGAAGAGAGACTGACACTTAACGACAACTATGTGGGAACAGAGCATCTATTCCTGGGGATCATGCGGGAACAAGATGGTGTCGCTGCTCAGGTTTTGGTAAACCGCGGACTAAAATTGGAAGAGTGCCATGAGGAATTTTTAAACCTTCTCGGTGCGATAGCCCGAGACTGGCGGACTCCTGAAGAGTGAATTATGCGGCCAGTTGTTGAGCATCTCTTCATTCGCAAACTTTTATAAAATGCTCTCGATGCTTATCGACATGCTAAGGCTGGTGTGTCCGAAGCCGATAGGCTAAGGGGCTTATACCGCTTCGCGGCCGTTCCCTGTCCAGGGAATAGTGCGTGACCCACGAGGGGCGACCAAAGGGAGACGCGAGGCCGAGAGTGGAGCCATTGCATCCCTGGAATGTGTCGGAAGTCTCGGCCTCGCGGGTTCCCGCCCGCGAGTGGTGTCACCTCATAAGAGGCTTTTCTTGGCTTTGCCAAGCCCCGTTTGGTCGATTCCCAATCGCCAACGGACGCGTCTAAACCCGCACCTGCCTGCGGGGGTAAACGCGGGGTGTTTTGCGATGTCAGTTGCGGGCCTATTGAGCAATCAATTGAAAACGGCTTTTTACTTCTCTGTCACCCGATCCCAACTGAACTGAGAGAACATCCAGACATTGACTCAAACGGTATTCTTCTCTCTTTTTGAATCGATCCCGAAAGAACTCGCAGTCGAGTTGCTCTAAAGCTGTTTGTTCGATTTTTGCTTGTTCATCGAACGTCAGTTCATTCCAAATAGACCGCACTTGCTCTCTGAGGCGTTTTTTCTCCCGCTTGGCTGCTGATACCAGCTCCTCTTCAATCTGAGTCTCTACAGCTTCTGCATGATTGTTCTGAAGAGACTGGTGTTTCTTTTCCTGAATGAGAAGAGAATCTGGTTTCAACCAATTCCCTTCAATGGCTCGTCGTAACATGCCCAGTGAATTGCGATCCGGATTTCGATGGGGTAACCACTCGATCTGTTGTTGGATTTCTTCCAATCCCCTCTTCTGGGACAAATCTTTGGCAATTTCATCATCAAATCCTGCGTGTTGCAGTAACTGAAATGATTCCAAATTTTCAACAGCAACAACAGCTGGTCCGTTTTGTTGTTTGTCAGTGTTATTTTCTTGTGGCTTTTCTTCAGTCTGATTTTTGAACCGTTTGGCTGGTCGGGTTTCTGAACCGTTACTGGTCTGGATTTTATACCGTTGTCGAGTCGCTGGTCTGATTTTTGAACCGCTCACCTCACGATTGGCTTGCACATGCCAACGAATGGCATAGGTAGAGGGACGTCGTATAGTGTGACTGGGATCAATCCCCCCTTTCTGGACACAGTGAATGTAACCCGTCTCGATAGCGTGCTGAATCGCTGCACTGAGAGTCGATCGATCACTCAGATTCACGTACTTCTGAATATAACTGTACGACAGCGGAGCAATTTGACGTCGTCCCCCAAACTGGTTCTGATAACCCACCGTGTGACGCAAGACTGTCCCAACCACCTTCACTACCGCTAGTGTCTCCTGCCTCACAATCAGATCAAAAAAACTATTCGGGATCGGCGTGCGATATCCTTCCCCCGCAAAGAACCCATTGAATGTTTCAGGAGTCTTTGCATAGTCATTGCCGGTATCCCAGCGAAGTGCATATTGAGCCGTCTCCGCTGCCTGATTATTCCCATTTGCCTTCCCTTGCTGAATACAAATGATAAATCCAGCTGCAACTGCTTCATCCAATGCTTTTCGAATCGCTCCTCTACTGATTCCCGCTTCACTGATAAGGTCTCGATACGAGATGCTGATATCCTGTTCGATGGGATTTCCCTCTGTATCGAGCCAACCCAGTGTTTTTCGCAACAGATAAGCCACCAGTCGAACTGTTCCTCGTGAATGATGTGGCAGGCAGACATCAAAGAACTGATTGGGGCAGTAAAGGTAATTCGCCGTCAGATGTTCAAAGCCGTTGAATCTCATTTACGGGGTTTTCTGGAAATAAATCGGTTCAAAGTCGGAGTCTCATACCACCTGTGTAACTTTGGTTTGGTCTTTGCAGTCTGCTTTGTTTTCGGAGTGGCTGCACCTTTCGGTTTTGTAGAGCGTGTTGATTTATTCTTAACATTTCTCTTACCCTCCTGTTTCGAAGAAGACTTGTTTGTCTTCTTCGGTTCTTCAACAACTACTGCTTCCACTGCCTTATCATTTCCAAGATCAATAATCGCATCTTGTCCGGATGGTGTCTCACGCTTTTGGAAGTCATCCTTTGGTGCCTCTCTCTGAGCCCCAAGCAGGCTGACGTCAGCAAACTTCCCCATCACTTGATGCACTTCTTTAAGAAGTTCTTTCGTATCGGTGTGATCTTCCTTCAACGTATCAAACATGTCTTTGAACATTTTGATCTGTTCCATGAACGATTGCTTGTCCTGCTGATGTTCATTAGACCGTCGATCATTCTCCTGCTCCAGACGGATTATATGTGATTTCAAAGTGGAGACCAGTTCGTTGTCTGTTGAGGTAGGTGAAGGCTTTGATTCTTCTATCCTTTGAGATTCCTTCTCAGATTGTTTTTTCTCTTTTTTTGATGCCTCTTTATCGTAATGTTCTTGCACCCATTCACGCCGGGCATACCAGGTCGGCGAGAGTCCCTGATTGGAGAGTTCTTGTATCAGTTCCAGTGTCACTTCGGTTCCCATAAGTTCCTTACCATTGTCGGTTCGCAGTTTGAGGTTTGGGAGAATCTTAGAGTCCCCTACCCTGACCGCCTGACTGAAGTCACGGGTCAACGAACGATGGGAGCGATTGAACTCTTCTTCGATCTCTTTCTTGGTGAGATAACCTGCGATGGGTGAGACTGACATGGGGCTGACGGGATGACAAATAAGACCGCTCCAGAGTAGCGTTGCTGCTGACAGGATGTCAACAATTTCTGTCGCCCCTCACGACAGGATGTCTGACACCCCGTCACTTGTCAGAGGGGGATGACAAACGTAGTTTCCGCTTGTCTAAGCGAAAAAGAGGACTCATCAATCGAAGATGTCATACCGTCAATTTCCCGTTGTCAGCCCCTTAACAGGATGACAGCCATGGTGTCAGACGGGGAGTCATGTCAGGCTGTCGCGAGACAGGAATCAGGCTGTCATCATCCCGTCAGCCGGAATGACAATTGACCGACAACCGAGGTGATCGCAGCAGGGGATTCAAGCTACGTTTCAACTGTGAGTTATAAAAATAGCCACGATCAAAGAGACTTCTTTCTGCAAAGATTACTTTGCAACTCAGAGACAACTAGACGAACCACCAGAGAAGAAAAGATACCGTACACATTCGTTTTACTCCACTGAATTGCAGTGAAAAAGTAAACATTTAGTCTGCAAACGTGAGATTCTCAAGCATTTCCAACTGACCTGTCCATATCCCATCGATTACCTGGTCCGAACTTCGTAGAAGCCAGCGGCGGTTCGAATATTCAACTACTTTGTCATGCCTGTAAAGGTTTTAAGTCGAGCGACCTCGTACCCGTTTCTATCATCTACGAATCGTGGTACTAAAATCACTAACCATTGCATAAAGCAGAGAGGCGCTGGCTGGTGAATTCTGAAATCATAGCCATCACTCGTGCATAGTGAATGCGGTTGTTACTCGCGCCGCTGTCCGCGTCATCAACGCAAAACAAAGTAAAATCAATGTGTGGATGAGTACCAACGCTCTTCGGAACCCAAAAAACCCGTGGAATATTACCCAGTTACAAATTGCACAGCGCCTTCATATTCACATCAAACAAATTACTCCGATTCATAGGAATCTAATGTTTAGATTACTTTCATTAAACTGTACACGAAAATGAGTTTTTCATTGCGATAATTAAATCCCAAGTATATATAGGAAAATACATTTATTCAGTGCACATAAAAAACAGCTTCAAAAAAGGCATATTATGAGAAAAGCTGTATTTGTTTTAGCAATTAGTTTTTTGCTCCCTTTTTCTTATGCTGATGACAGACGAAATAAGAAAAATCGCTTAACGGTATACTCAGCATGGGGGCAGAGTCTACTTCTAAATCACTTCGTGAAGAAATTAATCTCTTAAACAATACTGTTAGCACCTTAAAAACAAAAGTTAGAACAATTGAAAAAAAGGTCAGACATGTTGATGACGATTCAAGAGGAGGTATGAAAATAAACTCCAACCTTCAAATAAATGGAGATTCGATTAAGATTAGTGAAAAGGTTAAAGTTGGGAAAAAAAGAATAGAAGGGAAGCTTGAAATCCGTGCAATTGATGGCCTAGGAGAAAAAAAACACGGACTGTTGCATCACACGTATCAGGGTAAATCAACAAGTATCCGTACTACAAAACCAATTCACAATGTTAATTATTGATAACATTTGAAGGACTTAATCAACACAAATACTTGGTAAGAAGAAATTCAATCAAACCAATTTTTTAGACTCTTTATGAATCTTCAACATCTCTAAAGTTTGAACCATGAAAGCAACCAAGCGGTCTTTCATATTTCAAACATCACTTACCTCAATAAATTTAGTAAAGCTCCACTCTCATTCATAGTCAGTTGTCAACGTTGAGGAACAATCTATGCCACGTTTAATTTATATTTCCATTTTTATACTTCTTATTGCTTTGCAAGATCAAGCTGTTGCTCAAGAAGCTTCTGTTAAGGATTACACAATCAAGCTTCGTGCTGGTTGGAATGCGATCTCATTTATTGATCCACCAACTGAAGCGGTCGAGTTTCCAAATACGGTGGATTGGTTGGTAGTGCCTAGAGACGGTAAGCTTCTCATTCATGACCTAAAGGGGGGCCAAGCGGCATTAGATACGTCTTCTTTACTACCTGAAGTAGTGAAGTCAAGTTTCAACGGCATTGCAGATTTAAACGTCGGAAGTTTGAAACCATATGAAGGTTGTATGGTATTTTGTAATAAAGACACGGAGATTGGTCATTCTGTTTCTGATCTGAAATTACTGAAAATGCCAAAAATACCTGTAGGCTCTTGGACTTTCGTTGGTGTCCCGATTGGTCGTTATGGAGACACACCAAGTGATTCCGATAGTGGGTTTTATCCGCCTAATGAGGCTCCTTTCTTTTCATTTTTCGCAATAACAAAAGGCAAAGAACCAGAAGTTTCGTATCTCAGTACTACACGACCAGACTCAGAAAACCTCAACGATCTTTCAGAATCATGGAAACAGGTAAGGCTCAATTCTGAGTCAAAAGGAAATTGGCGTGAGGAATGGAGATTAAGGCAAGGCGAAGCTATTTGGATCAAAGCCAAAGAAAAACATCTGACTAAACCAGATCTCCGTGTAACTGCTATTGAAGAGGTGAAAATTGAGCTACAGCAACACCAGAAAAAGGAAACCCCACCATGGCATGCCGACTTGTCAAAATCAGTCATCCTCTCTTTTGGAAGTTCGTTAAATTATGTGGATCTCAAGACGTCCGTGGCTCAGGGCTCTTCTCCCTGCGTTCTACATTTACACGAAGTTGACTGGTATAAGGTGGATAACGATTGGTACGAGTTTAACGAAAATGGACGACCAACAAAAAAGAAGTTACTTTCTATTCTTAAGGCTGCATCAAAAGATATTGGAACAACACCTGGTGAAGGTTTTGTTCGCATCGAAAAGCCAAAAGATGAACCCAGAATCTCGATCTCCCACAAATATGCGGTGGTTCCATATCTTGAATCTTCACACGGTCCCTGGTCCTATAACCGATCCATTCGAATAAATACCGAACGAATGACTAAAGGTAGTGTTGTTGACGGTACGTTAAGGAATCGTATTCTCGAACCAGGTATTTATCTCGGACGAATCCGCCTAGTTTCTTCGGCGAAGAACCAAACCACGCTTCCTAATACAATCATTTTTCTGGAAGTACCAGAACTTTATGGTGGTTATGAAGGCTCTATTGCAGCGCAAGTATTAAGCATTCGAGGAGTCAACAGAAAGGACCCAAGAACATTCTTCGCCGAGATGACAAATCGAGAATTAGGAGCCAGTATACCTTTTGCTGACTTACAAAACGCAGCGCGTCCTGGTGCACGCAGTATTCAGATTGGAACGTTTCCAGTGCGAGTCCGATTTCTTCCAAACGGTAATGCTGTTTCAGCAAAGTTTTTGCGAAACGGCTCGTTTTTGATTAACGAAGACATGCCTCTCAATGTCTCTTATAATTTTATCGCATTACACAGTGATTTTCATGCGGTTAATGTCTCGTTGGATAAAGCAAAAAAAACTCTTTTTTTAACTCAAAAACTGTTTCGTAAAGTCAAACCAAGTTTAGTTCCTATTCTAGGTACTCCGCAACCCGCGCCAACTTCCGACAATTCCAATGAGAAAGATGTGGAGGTGCAACGAGAGATACAAGTTTTACTGCAAGAAGAAGCATCGGGATATTTGCGGGGAATCTTTATCGAGCGTCTTGGTCGATCTAAGTCGCAACCTTCAAAAGGTAGTTTTGTTCGACGAATGGAGAAAAACGTAGCGACTGGGAGAGTGACAAACTTTGAACAGGATATTTTCGTGATTGGAGAAATCAACCTCTTCCGCACAACAACGATGAATCAAGAAAAGAAAGTTGTCGATCAGGAAAATGGAACTGAGTAGGTTAAATACTTAGACAATACGGTTGCGAACATAGGGGAGAGAAACAACGATGAGTCGTTATCTGAATCAGTTTGTTAAAATAAATGTGTACCAAACATTTGTTATGTTTCTAATGAGCATTGCGCTTATATGTATTGGAAACGATACTTTTGGGGCTGAAATCACGGGTACTATTAAAGATAAGTCTGGCGTAGTAGTACCGTTTGTTGACGTGATATTGTATCACCAAGGAAACCACTCTACGACTACAAAAACCGACGCTGACGGTAACTTTGCACTTGAGACAGAAAGAAACGGCAATGTTCAATTGACAGTTAATCGGCTTGGGTACCACTCTAATGTAAGTACTGTCTTTGTGCCTGCAACTTCAGTTGATCCTATCGAATTAGAGATCACATTGAAAGAACAGGACCGATCACAGCGAGGGTCAGAACGGTTGCTTGTCATAGACCCTTCACTCAACCCTGGTTCTAAGTTAGAGGGTTTCGTTTTCCCAGCTATTGGCGCGAAAAAATATGAGTGGAGTGTAGCAGTGGCAACACAGGAAACGATGTTTTCAACGCCTGTTGCATGGAATATTGTAGATCAAAAGAACCAGGAAGGTGATGGTGGTGAACTCTACGGCTTAGTTCTGAGTGATGATATATGCGCTGCTCATGAACATGTAAAAGTCTTGGTTAAAGTTAAAGTCCACTATGCTGGCGTCCCAGTTCAGGATGTCGTGAAGGAAAAGATCCTTCTGATTTCGCGCCGATCAATGTTAACTATGGGAAAAGGAGCTAACTAAATGAAGTATTTTTGCATCCTTATTTTTTACACTTTATTAATATTTATTAATTCAGTTGATGCTCAAGACGATGCGCAGTCATTTATCGAGAATGCTCGGAAAAGTTTTAAAAATGGTTCTGGATACAAAACAAATCAAGACGGAAAAAACGCATTTAAAATTTTGGAACGATTTAAGACTATCCCAAAAGATATCGAAGAACATAAGGAAAATACAATCCCACTTCCAACGGTTTTGAATCAATATCGTGGAGGTAATCATCGTGCAAACTACCTCGGTGGAGTGCATAATCTGTTTAAGAAGTTGAGTACAGACTTTGTCCCTGGTACAGTGGGCCTGAAAGAAGATGAATATAACAAATTTAAGACTCTGCTTCATTCGACTGAAGAGGAAGGATTTCGCAACTATCCTGAAGCAGAGTTGATGCTGGCTTCGGACAATTTACTGAATGCCCTAGATTCTCGCTTCATGGATAAAACGAACGCGGCAACTAGCGATGATTCACCTGAAACCAATGACACTGCTACAGACGGTAACGATATTGCTCCTGAAGAAGAACCAAAAATTACAGAGGAGGAGAAACAAAAGAAACTAGAGCGAGATCAAGCAGTACACCGAGATTCCAATAGATCAATACTGGATGCTTCACCCACTCATTATTTTGACATTGCTTCCGAAGAGGCTGGCCGAGGATTACGTAGTTGGTGGTTGTTTCGACAAGATGTTGAGTTACTTGATCATGAATATAGACCAACTGAAGAAGCAGGTTTGACACGCACACCTCTTGAATCCTTGTTTATGCAACTACAAGAGCGACGACTTCAAGCGAAAATCAATGGGGCGAAGAAAATATTCAATGAATCCTCTCGTAACAAAAAGGCCAAATCCGAAATCAAAGAAGCTCGAGATGAAGCAGAAAATCGATTACATGAAGTCGGATTTGAATCATACTTGAGCCTAGCGATGCTTGGAGCATCCCATAAAAAGAGTACTGATTTTTCAAATAGCGGTGCAGGTGAACTACGCACAAAATTGGGAGTTGCTTCACGTGTCTATTCAATGATTCGAGCAGGGAAGCAACC
This sequence comes from uncultured Gimesia sp., assembly GCF_963976445.1. Taxonomy (GTDB): domain Bacteria; phylum Planctomycetota; class Planctomycetia; order Planctomycetales; family Planctomycetaceae; genus Gimesia. The sequence continues at coordinate 79,477 of NZ_CAXBKP010000028.1, forward strand.
CGATGGTTATATTGAATCATTCATTCCAAATCGGAATCCTGTCGAACTGTATGCTGATGCTGTGACGGCTACTCTTTCAGCCATCTCCAAGGAAAACGTCGCGCGTACCTCGAAGCATACACAACTCCTGTCTTTCGGACAGATCGCTGCTGAAATTAACAATCAGCGTCAGTCATTCCGATATCCGTTGGAACAGTTATCAGGATTTCGGTTTGAAACACAAAAAGTCAAACATCGTGGAAAAACTTTGACAATCAAACAAAAGATCGAAAATGGGCATGAAATTGAAGTTGACCTCGATCCATCGAATCCTGAACATCGTGCACAGTTCTTTGCTGAAGTCGATCGTCGAATTGCTACGGTCTTAAAATTACATTTTGATGATATCTCTCGACGTACTAAATCTATCACAGAATCAATACACAGCGAACAGGGGGTTCGTAATGCACGGCGTCTAATTGCTAAAGCCGATGCGTCAAGTAAATCAATCAATGCCACACAATTGTCGGTTGACTCATTTGGTGCGTTGGGGGGGAGTGCCATTGAAATTCGAAAAGCCATGACCGCGGTCAGTCAGGCTTATGAATCGTTGAATCATGAACTGGAGCGTATTCTTGACGAGCAACAGTATGCAAATGATCTAAATGGGATTGACCAAGATGAATTTAACACAACCAAACAAGTTCTGAAGGCTTGGGCAAGGGACCAAGAAAAACTAGCATCCGATCAGGTGAAGTTTAGTTCGACTACCATCAGTGACTCCGCCGGAGTCACCATTTCAAATACTGGTGGTGGAGTCTCCTTTTCTCAAGGTCGTTCCAGGAACCCATTAGAACAAAAGCTAGCCGATGCTCGAAAGGAAGAAGTACGCAAACAAGTAGATAAGGACATTCTGTTGTCTAATGCGCGTCTTAATCGTGATGCCAAAGTACGTGCGGCAGGATTGCAAAAGACTTTGAACGAATTATTTCGAAGCTTTGAGCAACGTGTAGGAACATTGCAGCAGGCATTGCTAGAGCTGGATGCTGCACAAAACGCCTATGCGATGAACCGATCAATGCTAGAGTCACTTGTGGAAGATTGGGCAGCAGCCAAAGAAAAAGCATTAGAGCAGTTTGAAGGTTACGCCGCCCAGTGTGTTCAACGAGAATCAAGTCGAATCGATGCTGACCAATCCTTATCTGACGCAGTTACAGCATGTTACTTGGCATCTAAGGCGATGCAATACGTATGGGTTGAGCGATATTCCAACCCAGTAACCGTAATGGGGACTGGCACCGATGTTGTCTTACCTAAAAAAGCCTTCCGACCGTTTACTAACCCCGAAAGTGTACTGGGAGCGCGTGATGCCAACGAATTACGTGATTTTCTCGAAGCGATCTATGTCTGGCACAATACTTTGGGATCAGGGCTGCGTGGTTCACCACGTGGTAACGAAGTAGCATTTACAAAAATGATCTCGCTTCGTCGTGATATACTGGGAATGGATGAGTATGTAATACGACCTACTGATAGTAGTTTGCCGCTCTCAGAGCGGCGTCGACTACGAATGGATGAGTATCGTAATTGGCTTGAAAAGCAATTATATGAACAACGCGGTGATCTATCGGCGTTTGCTTTTCAGTTTGCTACTGAGATTGACACCGACAAGTTCTTTTCCCGTGATGAATGGAATCAAAAAATTCTTCGTATCGGCGTGAATTTCTTGGGAGACCAACTTCCCGCCGCATCGCCATCGATTTCGTTAACCCAGAGTGGAGTTGTTTCAGTCCGTCGTTTTCCACCAATCTTTGGCAATATTGAACGATATTCACTCTCCGGTTACGGGCTCAATGAATTCGAAGATGTTTTTGGACGACCTGCTGAGCAGCGTACTTATGACAAGATCTCGGAAGTTCAAATTCAAGCTTCACGTCGTGACTTCTTAAAAGATCCTGATCGTACAATGAGTAGCGCGCTGGTGGATATGAGTGTTGCCGCGGACCGCTGGGCTTTCTTTATGAACTTCAGTGATCCATCGAACCGAATGAATTCAGGCAAACCCTTTCCGATCCGCAATCTTACGGACATCGAGTTTATCTTCATGTACTCGTTTAATCACCCAAGTGACGATTTGGCTATTCAGCTTCGACGCGAGTGGGATCGACTTGCTAGTTCCATCCGTCAATAAATATATTAACCAGAAAGAATGAATTAATGCTCCTATACAAGATATTTCAAAATTTCATCGGCTTGGTAACGGTCGTACTAGTAATAAACGTAACTACTATTGCTAACGCCGAAGAACGACATTTAACAGTTAGCGTATCTGGAGAAATGCTCAAAACTGATGGTGCAACAATACCCGCAGGTAGTAAAGGAAAACTTATTGCTCAACTGTTTGATGCTCCAGGTGGCGGTGATCCGATCTGGACTGAGGTCACGCATGACGAAATTAGATTTCCCGCAAATAATTCTCACGCAATAGTTCTAATATTGGGAAAGAAAACTGAGCTGATAAACCCAGCCACAAATGTTCCGATTAAACTTAAAGACACCAAATGGCTCCTGCTTACTCTGCAGGTAGAAGATAAAACTTATACTACGCCGAGGTTGGCTCTGAATGTTGCTGGATATGCTCATCAAGCAACAGAAGCCTATAAAGCCGCAGCTGATGGAGAATTGAAAAAGATTATCAATAACTATGAAATGCGCATCAAGAAGTTGGAAGACACCCTCGCTGCTCGCGAGGCTGAGCTAGCGAATTTGATGAAAGGTTTCCGAAAACTACGTGAAGAGGTCAACGGAACCCCACCAAAAAATCCAGTGGAGATGTAATATCTTGATTTTAGGAATGCCATGACTTGAAGTTAGGAAATCAGCTATGCAACGCGAGCGAGCGGCATCAAGTTCTACAAAAGTATGCAGTTTTTTGAGTTTAACCGTTGCAAGTTTTTTAGTATGGATCATTGGATATGATGTCGTAGTTGCTCAAACATCACAACCTAAAGGAATAACACTTCAACGTCTTTCTCTACCTAGGGGGCCAGGCAGTATCGAAGGTCTTGGCGAGTCTTTCGAGTCAGACCTGGCAACTGGGTCTGCGCGCTATTCGATTCAATTTGATATTCCACCTGCCGCTGGTGGTTTTGCTCCAAGTTTGACTCTCTCCTATGACTCTAACTTAGGAGTGGATCTATTTGGGCTTGGTTGGTCACTCTTTATAGATTCGGTTCAACGTCAAACAGATAAAGGCATTCCTCGCTATGGAGAAATGGACACATTTATTTGTGCGGGGGAAGAGCTGGTTCAGGTCAAGGATGGTAGTTTTTTTGCTGAAAACTGCAAGGACTATGCACGATATCGAAGACTTGGCAATGGGTGGGAGAAAATACTTCCCAGTGGAGTTAAGCTGATTTTCGGTGAAGAGCCACACGCCAGAGAGCATAGGCCTAGTACTGACGACTTTGACGGTACATTTCGATGGCTACTTTCGAGTTCTGTCGATCTTAATGGGAATCGAATTGAATACTTTTACAAAGAACTGCCTGAATCCGAAGGTGTGAAGTGTCTTTCGCAAATTCGCTATGGTTTCCAAGACTCTGGCTCAACGAACTATCATGAAATTGTTTTTGACTACGAGAAATCACGCGCCCCATCAACATCGTTCGTAAGCCGTTTTCGACGAACGATTGGTCATCGTTGTCGACAAGTCAAAGTGAACACAATTGTTGACTCTGCCGCGACGAATATTCGAAATTATGTGTTTCAATATCATGAAACTGCTCGCGTCCCATTAATTAAATCAGTCATTCAATCTGATGTAAATGGTACTGAGTTGCCTCCTCTACGTTTTCAGTACCTGCCCTCAATATTGGGTAATTCAAATCCAGGAGAATTAGCGTTTGAAGGCGTGAAGATCCACATTCCGGCACATTTACGGCAAGAAGACATTGCCCTTTGTGATTTGAACCGCGATGGATTACCTGACATCTGCTATTCGGTGCCGGATAGCGAATGGCGATACCTATTAAACGAAGGAAATATGAACTTTTCAAAAGTTCACATTTTCAAAGGTATCCCCACGAGCCTCAGTCTTCGTGATCCCAAAACGCAACTTGTGGACATCAATGGAGATGGTCGAATTGATTTGGCTACCACCGTTCCCAATGATGAAGGAGACCAAAGGGTTGCATATTACGAAATCACAAAAAGTCTCACCAACGCCTCAGGAATTCGACGTTCTGAAATAGAGTTTCGACATCCTGAAATAAAAGAAGGAGCGAAGAGAATTTTCTCGAACACTTGCTCTATTGATCTGACTACTGAAGGAGTGCGCCTCTTTGATATTGATTTCAACAAGTGCGTTGACTTCGCGAGAATTCTCGATGACTCGTTCCTCTTTGCAACAAACAAAACTGAGCCTGACGGATCGCGAAAATGGCACGAAGAAAAAGTTCATTTTTCAGATTCGAATTTTCCCAATAATACCGTTAGCCCAACAATGCGTCTGGTTGACGTGAACGGTGATCGATTGATGGACTTTGTTGATATGTTCGAGCGCGATGGAACTATCAGAATCACATGTTATTACGGAACGGGTGATGGACAATTTGGAACAGGTCAACTGCTCCAGTTCATTACTGGAGACCAAACGTCTGACATCGGTGAGTTTCCTACCTCAAACCTGGCAACATTTCACTTCGCTGACATCAACGCTGACGGTCTATCGGATTTGGTCCACGTTATTCCAGGCAACGTCCGCGTTTGGCCATCACGAGGAGAATTCTTTGAGGAACCTATTGATTGGAGAGGCCCAAACTACCGCTCGTCTGCCCAAATCTTACTGCAAGACATGAACGGGAATGGTAGCACAGACATTGTCTGTATCGACCCTGAAGTTGAAGACGAAGAACAACTCAAAGTGCTGGATTGCTTCCCACCGGGGCGTGGGAATCTGCTTTCTCAGATTACGAATGGAATCGGTAAGCAAGTTGATCTCAAATATCGCCCACTTACAGATTACTACCTAGGATCACTAGCAAGTAAGCATCCGTGGCACAGTTTTTCTCCACTTCCCCTTCATGTAGTAAGCCGTATTTCACGATCGAACTCTTTGGATTTAGATCAAGATGGCCAACTCGACTCCGAAGTAACGAACATCATTTATGCTGAGCCATTTTACGACGGACGCGAAAAACAATTTCGCGGATTCGCACACGTCACTCGCATTGAGTGGGGAGATAACCTCGATGAATCTCAGTCGGGCACTGCAACCACTGTGACACGACATTATTTTCACACCGGAGCGCCTGATGGAATTGATAACGATCAAAACGACAAAACTGATGAATTTAATCATATTGCCGGTGCAGAAGAGGAACCACTCAAAGGCCGACTGCTTTGGGAAGAAATTTGTGGTATCGCTGCAATCGAACATAACCAAGATTACACGGCATCATGGCCGCTAAAATCGGGCGCAAACGATGATTATGACAATAATAGCAATGGAGAAATTGACGAAAGTAACGAGCAAATTTTCGCCCACAATGACCTCGTTTACCGACGCAGGGTGAACGAGTGGAAATTGCGCCGCTTGTACGACGAGAACTCAGCGCCACCGCTAAATAACCATCACACTAAAGACAAATTACGGATCATACGTGACGCTCACCTTGCAGTCGAGCATGTACAGTATACCGAAGGTCCAAATGTTGTGAAGCTCGAAGAAATAGAGAGAGCCAGGTTTAAACCTCGAGTCGTAAGAAAAACATTCAAATTCAACGAATTCGGAGGTATGACCGAGAAGGTTGAGTATGGGGTCATCTTTCCGGCTGATCTGAGAGATTCACCTCGCAAACAGATTATTGAGTATGCACATCAAGGGAGTGCAATTCAGGATTGGATTCTAGATCGCGTGGCACGTACAACCATTCAAAGTGAAGTTGGAAATATCGTTTCTGGAGAACGTACTTTCTATGGTGACCAGACCGATAAATTCGATACCCACCCCCTCTTCCAGCTTAAATCTCGTGTACTCAAAATTCGAACCGAACGACTATTACTTCCTGATTCACAAAAAGGAATTAGCCCTGAGCGAATTAACAATAATGATCTTTGGGTTCAACGCTCAGTCGAAGGTTACGACAAATTCGGCAACGTTTCTTGGATTCTTGATGGTGAAGGAAATCCAGCAGTCCCCAAAGACGGGCATTCACGCAACCTGACTTACGACCCTATTTTCAATGCCTTTCCTGTTAGTGAGACGATTTTTGTTGGAGCAGAAAAACAGCTTCGCGCAAAAGCGTCTTTTGATATCGCATTTGGAGTGATCACTGAGCTCGTCGATTTTACCGAAGATGAACCGATCACAGTTCAGGACAGTGTGGCGGGAAATCCGATCGGTGGTAAACGATCAGTTAAAGGTAAGAAAACAACCATTAAATATGATTCTCATGCAAGACTTTCAGCTTTAATCCGTCCCGATGACTCAAGCAACTTTCCAACGGTGAGTTATACCTATATACCAGCAGACCCCATAAACAAACTGCAATATGTCTACGACGAAAATGGGGGTTTAAATCTTCTGACGGTATCTGATAGTTGGACAGTTCCCCTTGGAATCAATAACGGTAACGTTTCATTAGTCTCCGGCCTTTCTGCCGTTGTCACTCAGAAACGTGAAAATGCGGGAAACGAAGCGACGGTCGGCTCAGTCACATTCACCGATGGATTTAACCGTTCTATCGCAAAGATAAACGAAAATACGCATGATCAGAATCTCTTTCTTGAGAGCGTTTTATTGGACTCACGAGGAAATCCAAGCCAAATCTTTCAGCCCCACGAACAGGATGGCTGGTCTCCCATATCAATCGCTCGCCGACAGCAAATCAAACGCGACCCGCTAAATCGAATAGTTTCGACATCACATCCCAAGGATGCAAATAACTTTGTCGCTTCCTCTCTCACTCATTTCCTTCCGCTTACCGAACGCCGGTATGACGAAGAAGATAATCGTTCCGGTAGCAAACACGAAGGAACCTTCACTGATCTCGTTCAAGACGGATTTGAACGACTTGTTAAAGTCGTTGAGCACGTGCGACTTACAGATGATGGGGAACAGTCTGCGAAGATCAATATTTGGCCAACAACGTATGGCTACGACCTGCTTGACAATCTTACCAAGATTACCGATGCTCAAAATAACATCAGCTATCATCATTACGATAGTCTCAGTCGTCGTCGTAAAATCAATGATCCTGACCGTGGAAAATCAACCTACGATTATGATCTTGCTGGCAACCAAACACAGAAGAAGGATGCCCGTGGGTCGACAATTAACATCAAATACGATGGTGCTAATCGCAAACTCACTGAAACAGGTACATATAACGGTTCAGTTGAAACGATTTCATTTCACTACGACACTTCTAAGCCCGGTCTACTGGATATGCCTGGTAACCAGTTCACGCCAAAGAATTGCCTTGGTCGATTGACGTGGGTTAAGGACTTAGCGGGAGAAGAGCATCACAGCTACTCTGCACGCGGGCTAGTAAATTGGACACTACGCCGATTCAACGCCGAAGGCGAAAATCGTGTCTATGTACGCTCGGAAAAATTCGATTCTCAAGATCGACGAATCCAACAGAATCTAACGAGCCACGACAGTGATCCACTTACAATTGTAAGCCGCTATAACAAACGAGGCTTAACCAAAGCGTTTGAGGTCAATAACGCCTCTATCGTCGAATTCGACTATCACCCTAACGGCGTGGTAAGGAACACCAAATATGCAAACAAAACAAAAAAGACCACAGAGCTAGATCATCGTCTACGGCTTCGATCTCTAAGGATATCAAAACCTGCAGGCGGAACTCAACAAGACCTCATTCACAATAATTACACCTACGACCAAGTGTCAAACATCCTTCGTATTGATGACCTTCGCCCCACATCCGTTGTACCATTCAATGATCCACGACGAAACACACAAGTCTTCAGTCTTGACGATGCTTACCGTCTTAGGTCAGCTTCTTACGTAACTGGACCACCCGATGTAGATGCAACAACCTCGGTTGCTTTCAAGTTTGATCGAATAGGTAATCGACTTGAAAAGACTGCTAGCGGCGTGCTTCCCAATGATGAACATTGGAAACGTGGACTCGGCAAGGCGAGCTATGCTACACGTAGCAACCAAAACGGAGCAGTTGCAACCCAGTCAGGGCCACATGCGATGTTGTCCTCCGATCAAGGGTCGAATCTCAAATATGACGAATCCGGAGCTGCAACTCAATATGATGAAAAAGAGTTAACCCGTGATGCTTGGGGGAGAATCACACAAGTTACTGATGCTGGCAATACCATTGCAAAATATCGATATTCTCACCGAGGCAACCGCCTTCTAAAGGTTACAGAAGACCGAGTATACTACCCGTTTAAAGAGGTACGTGACAGTACAGCGACAGGTTTACGGCACTACTTGCTCAATGGCTCTGAACGCCTTGTCTGTTACACAAACGGACAACGCCGTTTTCACCACTATGATCACATCAACTCAATGATTCTCTCGACAGCTGACGATGCCTCGAAGTTGGAAGAGATTGCATATTTACCGTACGGTGCAATTCGCAATATTACAAAAGACGCACAGAATACTCTATCCTCAACGTTTCGCTTTTCAGGAAAGGAACGCGATGAAGAGTCGGGACTTATATATTTTCAAGCTAGATATATGAACTCGAGCATCGGCTCATTTTTCGAAAGCGATCCACTACTCTTCTCCTCAAAGCACTCGCTATTAACGATGCCATTGTCAAAGAATCCCTATTCATACGGGTTGGCCAATCCTAACGCATTTATAGATCCAGATGGGAAGCATCCTTTAGTGGCTATACTTGTTCTGGTTGGCTTGGAGCTTACGAATACGCAGGCTGCGAATGCACCAGGGCCGAACGACCAAGCTGTTAGCACCAACACCTTCCTAGGGACTGTTGGCAACGTTGCTGGTACACGGGTAGTCGGTGCGTTAGTGAGTTGGGTTGGAAAGACATTCAGTCGAGTGTCACCTAAAGCTATAGGACCAATCACAGGCTATTCAAGGCATGGACTTCATCGCGCAATAGGGCGAGATGGTGGACGTGGAGTAAGCTCAAGAGCGATGTTGAATGCAGCAAAAAACCCTAGCAAGATATTAGAACAATCTCGTGGAACGACAATGTACAAAACTAAAAAAGCAACAATTGTTCTTAACAAAGATGGAAAAATTGTATCTACTTGGGGTAAAGCAAGAGGACCTCAGATTTGGTCAAAAGGAACAACTCGTCCTTCTGGCGGAGGTGCTGCACAACGTAAAGCAAATCAAAGTGGTTTTAGCTATAATCCAAATTTAATTAAGGACTAAAGGGTACAAATGAAATGAGTTCATTAAAAGAGCGAATAGAGGATCTTGAAAAACAAGTCAAAAATAACAAAAAAGATTTCTTTAAAGTCATTAAACAGTTCAAGTATTACAAAACTATTGCAATAGACTGTAAAAAAGGTGAAAAAAAATCTGTAAAATTAATTCGTATTAATGAAGGCTTTGCAATCCTTGGGGAAATCAAGGGAGACTTTTCAAGTGAAAAAGACCGTGCGTGGCTTAAAAGAGAAAATGGTAACTGGTACCTAAAGGCCCGTTCAGGGAATGGGGAAATTAGAGTAAACGCTTTAGTCTTTAAGTACCCGCGCAAGTCGTGAATTTGCATTTTGAATATCCCAACAAATCATGGGAGAGTTTATCCAACTACATTTAGGTTCTAGAACGGTATTTCATATACAAATAGAAAACGCATGTAAACTACTTATTTTATCGTTTCTTGAAACTGGCAAATGAACTTCTTGTTGCCTCTATAAACGAACTGGATTTACAAAATTCAAAAACTAGTCGACGACTAACTCAAATATCTTCAGTAACAATAAACTAGTAGGATTTCATTATGAATAGAAAAGCATTTCGCTTAGTTCAATTCAATATTGCAACCAGCACTCTTTTCGTATTGACTTTTGCAACAATCAGCACTAATTCACATTCCGCTATCGCGGAACCAGAAAAGAAGGTCAGTTTAAAATCTTCACTGGTAGCCTTACAAAATACGGTAGATGAATTGGTCAAAAAGACAAAAGAACTCGAACGTTTGAGTATTGAGCAAAAAAAGAAAATCGACATTCTAATTGATTCTCAACCTCGTTCGTTCTTCGGTAAAAAAAAGTTAAATGGTATATCGGCCTCTAGCCTTAAAGACATGGATAAGTTAGAGATCGAGTGTAAGAAACTTCCCATAGCTTTTTTCTTGATGCCTGCGGACAATCAAAATGAATCCTATGACAAATTCGCAAGCATTCGAAATGGATATGGAGGAGGAGCCGGTGCTGCATTTCGGGTAATTCGAATTCACAATAACCAGAAAAAAGTAATCGCTTCAGTGAGTTGGCATGACGGTCACAGTGGAGGAAAGCTGTTTCCAGGAGCTAGGTTTTTGGGAATCGATGAATCCCCTCCCAAGCAAGGCAAAGTTGTCTATACACTTGAGATGATGCCAGTCGGAGGAACTGTGACCCTTATTAACGCGAAGTTTGCTGCGTATGAGCTGCCTATGTTGGGAGTTCGCTGAAACGCACATCTATTTCGAAGCTATAGAAGACACAACATAAATCAGTCATTTTCAAAACGGCGGGACGAAACTATTTTAGGATGGCCGCGTTCTATTCTATCAAAGTTATACTAGTGGAAGGGTACACGGTCGAGGAAAAGTACTCACGGATCAGTCAGAAAAAAGGTACTCGTTTTAAGAATATTATATTTTGCTCTTTAGAAAACGAACCTAAGCAATTTGTGGAGTATATAGTATGATTTCATATAAAAGAGACTAATCATGTAAACTATTTATTGAATCGTTTCGTGAAACTAGTAACTGAATCAATTGTCGTCTCTAAGAATTGAAGTCGATGACTCACTGAAATGTCATTAGTAATAATAGATTAGAAAGATTTCATTATGAGTAGAAATAAAATTCGAACAGTACCATTCATTGGTGTAATCTGCACTCTTTTCGTGATAGTCTTTTTATTAATTAGTGCCAACAACCACTCCGTGATCGCGAATTCAGAAAAGAAAGTTAATCTAAAAGACTCACTGATTGAATTGCAAAAAGCGGTAAAAGAGTTGACAGATAAGACCCGGAAGCTTGAAAGCTTGAGTACGAAACAAAAAAAGAAACTCGACAATCTAATTGATTCTCAACCTCGCTGTTTTTTCGGAGAAAAAAATCTACATGGTGAACAAGCTGGAGTGAATGGAAAAGAAATAGATTCGCTTTCAATAAAATCCTCTAATCGACCGATTGCATTTTTCCTAATGCCATCAAATGATCTCAAGATTACAGACACTGATTGGACGCACATGGCACACATTGACAACTCTCACCTGAAAGGATCTGGGACCGCGTTTCGCGTGATCCGAACTCATGATAACACGAAACGAGTTGTCGCAACTGTTTCAATGCAAGATGAATATCATGCCCCCAAAAACTGGGCAGGTGCACGATTTCTTGGAATCGACCAATCGCCTCTAAAAGAAAATGTAACATATAGTCTTGAGATACAGGCAGTGAATGGTGGTTTTGCGAAACTTACTAACCTTAAGTTTGCCGCATTCGAACTTCCCATGCTGGAAGCTCACTGAAACCACTCCTCTCTCAAACGTAGAATTTCTGAGAATAGACTGTTGTATTGAAAAATCATTTAAAAGCTCCATTAAATATCTGAACTCTTTTAAAGTTACCACTTTTGGTATCTTTCAGCCAGATAACGCCCCAGTTTGCTTTATCATTATCTGGTCTGAATCCATTATAAGCTTCAAGTGACAGTTCGTTACCTCCACTATGAATAATGATTCTACCATTTACATTGATCCCTCCATCTTTATGTTTAGAAATATCAGTTGTCCTACCCTCAACTCTGGAGATGCGTTTATTTGAGTCTTTTAATTCTTTCTTTAATTCTTTCACACTTTTCGACAGCGCTATGAGACGTTTTTCCATTTCCTTGTTTTGTTTTTGCAGTTCGACCACTTGATTAACTAATGATTTTTTTTCCTGGGGCTGCTCGCCTTGGCCGTTGTTTACTAACATGATCGTGATTGCGAATATTACGAAAACAGTTAAGTATTTGCTCATCAGTATTTTCCTTTTCTAAAGGCTAATAGAAATAGAATATTTTCAACACAAGATGCCTGTTTTTTTAAACAGCCCATAATGTTACTCGTCAAATACAGCACAATACTTTCGATCCGATTTATTTCTTAATGTGCCAGCTCTGCGAATTGCTTCTTTCGATTTACAACAAGCTCTGGAATGTCACCTCGTATCGCCTTGACTTCCCAATAGAATCTCTGCGAACAGTTTTTGTTGTCGATGTATTGTACCGTAAAGACCCCGTCGCGAACCTCTGATGCAGCCAGCATTGAAACAGGGTTGTCTCCATCACAAATAGGTGTCAGCATCACTGTCCGACCTTCTTTACGGACAAGAGCCTCGAAATAATCGGGAAGCTTGATTTCTATGCGACCATCGCTCAATTTCCCAGTACCACGGTAGTAGACTCCTGCTTCTGGACCTTCAAGCGAAGCGTGAACTAGCTCCTTCTTTTCGCGATCCAATGGGTGGTCGATGACAAAGTTTTTCGTACCTGATACGGAAAGGGTTTTTGCTGAGATCTTGCCTGATGCAGAAAGGGTCTTTGTTTCAATAGATTTTGTTTTGATTGTGTTTACGAGCAAACGATAAAGGAATTGTAAGGTTTTCTTTTTTTTGTTGAAAACCATCACGTTGTCTTCCGGCTTCTTTCCTCCAACAGTTAAAACGTGATTATAACCGCTGGAGAGGCCTTTAAGGTGTGTGCGAGTTGAGTTGTTCTGGAAAGCTCCACCCGAGGAAACATTACCTTTTACAGTTAGACTTCCCGAAATAACTCCTCCCTTAAGTGGAAGGCAACTATTCTCTACTGCTTTGACTTTAGATTCAAGTTTTTCTATACGTGTTTTTAATGAAGCCATGTAGTCACTCCTATAAGGGATGAAGATAAGACGAAATAGGTTTCATGCTATTGATTTCCAGACTGAATTATCACTGGAAAGTTTAAAAATAAATATATGCAATTTTTTATTACCTTAAGGTAAATGGATTCGAACAGATTAAAAAATGCTTCGAAATTAAGGTTATTCTGGCGAGACACTTTGTGTCGTAGTCCGAGAACTAAAACTACCTCATACTGCCGTTTACTATCTTCCAACACGAAGAGGAGAACAATGCGTGAGATAAACGATTGGACTTTCTAGCTGATTATTTTTTCTCGCTTTCTGGTCAAATAATTTTACCAAACATTCCGGATACCAAATCTGTAGTCTGCCCACTTGACAATCTTTCCTACTAAAATGAGACCTTCAAGGTGTGTTCAAGGAACATTGTTTCTGCGGAACTTCAGAAACATTCTGTTAATAGATTTGCCGATATAAGGTTTCAGCCTTCGAACACAAGCGATTGAAAATAATTTCATCTTTTGTGACATTGATAATTGACGCACAGCACTCTAAGTGTACAAAATAGAGTTCTAGATGTATACATTCAGCTATGTATTCCTGAAGGCTACGAGAATAATTTCCTAAAATGGGGCAGACATATTCTATATATCTCCCATGAATATGAATAAAAATAATTTCAAGTTTGAAAGGCGTTTCATTATCACAGCATCCCATTACAGTGAGCTCTTCAGGCCTGGCTAAAGTCCGTTTTTTGAAAACCAGAACTTCAGGTATGCGAGCACGAATTCTCAATAAAAATCCGTTTGATATAAGTATCTACCAACTTGAAATCCCAAATTTTGACCTAATTTTGTGGAACAAGAAAATGTCCAACCAATCCAGCAGCGTTTCGGAGCCGTTGTTAAATATCTCGCAAGAGCTTGTTGAAGAAGAGAGAGTTGCCGGACCGGAAGATGGCATCGCACTATGTCTTTCTGGTGGAGGCTACCGGGCAATGTTATTTCACACTGGCGCAATTATCCGATTAAATCAGTTTGCTCTGCTCAAAAAACTTTCGCGTGTATCAAGTGTATCAGGTGGTTCGATCACAGCAGGGGTACTTGGGTTGAATTGGAATCAACTCAACTTTGATACGAATGGACGAGCTTCGAATTTCACTGAACTACTTATTGAACCGATCCAAAGAATGGCTCGTAAAACAATTGACCGCGGTTCCATACTCGGCGGTGTTTTTCTTCCAGGAAGTATAAATGATCGAATTGTAGGCCACTATCAAGAAATACTTTTCAAAGAAGCGACTCTCCAGGATTTGCCTTCTGACTTAGAAGGTCCACGTTTTGTCATTAATTCAACGAGTATTCAGTCCGGTGCCCTGGTCCGTATGTCACGACCGTATCTGGCTGATTACCGAGTTGGGATGATTCGCTCTCCAAAGATTCTCCTTGCACAAGCGGTAGCAGCATCCTCAGCATTTCCCCCTTTTTTATCGCCCGCGGAGATCGATGTCGACCCTTCAGATTTTGAAGTCGATGAGAATTGCGATTTGCAACGTGAACCATTTACAGACACGCTCGTTCTAAGCGATGGTGGCGTCTATGATAACCTTGGTTTAGAAACAGCATGGAAGCGCTACAAAACAATCTTCGTCAGTGATGGTGGTGGTTTAACTCATCCCGATCCGGAACCGGCTAGCGATTGGGCTCAGCACTCCAAGCGAATTCTTGATATCATTGATAATCAGGTTCGTAATTTGCGTAAGCGGCAACTCATCAGTTCATATGTCACTAAAATACGAGATGGAGCATACTGGGGAATCCGTACTAACATCAGTGACTACGAGTTGGCTGACTCGTTGCAAGCTAATCCTCAAAGAACATTGCAAATTGCTGAAACTCCAACTCGACTGAAACGACTCCCTGAAAAACGTCAACAGCAAATTATGAATTGGGGGTACGCAGTTTGCGATGCTGCGGTTCGGCAACACGCCGAATCGCTAATCGCTCCGGATTCTCCACCCGCAGAATTTCCATTTCCTGTGGAATTATAATTATTTTCACTGTGTTTATTCCTTCAGTAAACGTTTGAAATCGCATGTTTCATTAAAAACAGGAAACAGTAATGAGCCAACCACCTGTCGCACGTCGCCTTCGAGTGCTTGCATTTGATCCTAGTCTAGCAACGCAACTTGAAACAGCCATAATCAACCAGCTAACGCTTCATGTGAAGTGGGAAGAACTTGACAAAGGTCCCATTGGTGAATACATAGAAGTCATAGATTACGATCCTGCCAGTGGTGTATTTTATGAGCCGGTTGACCTAAATCACCGATATCTTCTTGCGCAAGATGGTCTTCAGCCCTCTGAATCTGACCCACAATTTCATCAGCAGATGGTTTATGCAGTTGCGATGGTGACCATTCAGAATTTCGAACGTGCTCTCGGACGTGTCACGTTTTGGTCGGATCACCGAGTGAGACTCGATTCAGGTGACTATGTCACTCAGTTTGTACGACGCTTGCGTATCTATCCGCATGCGATTCGCGATCGTAACGCATATTACAGTCCGTCAAAAAAGGCCCTTTTATTCGGCTATTTTCCTGTTACTAGAAAAGACAAAGACAATGTGCCAGGAACTCTCGTATTTACTTGTCTGTCACATGACATAATTGCACATGAGGTCACTCATGCTCTTCTTGATGGTGTTCATCCTCGATTCAATGAGTCAACGAACCCTGATGTCCATGCATTTCATGAAGCATTCGCCGATATTGTCTCTCTATTTCAGCACTTCTCCTATCCTGAAATTCTTGAAGACCAGATACGTCGAACACGAGGAGATCTTGAAACCGAGAATCTTCTTAGTCAGTTAGCTCAACAGTTTGGTCAGGCTACAGGTCGTAGTGGCGCATTACGTGACGCATTGGGAACAAAGAATCAAAACAACAAGTGGGAACCTCGCCAACCCAACGCACATGCATTGGAAGAATCGTTTGCTCCACATGCTAGGGGGGCAATTCTAGTTGCGGCAGTATTTCGGGCATTTTTACTGATCTATCGCTTAGAAAGCGCCGATTTGTTTCGAATTGCGACCAACGGTACTGGTTCACTTCCTGACGGAGACATTCACCCTGACTTAGCCAGACGACTATCTTCAGAAGCTTCCATATGTGCCGATCGAGTTTTGCAAATGTGCATTCGTGCAATTGATTACTGTCCTCCAGTCGATATTACATTCGGTGATTTCTTGAGAGGTATTATCACAGCAGATATGGATTATGCACCTGAGGATGAAGATGGTTACCGTATAGTATTTATTCAGAGCTTCCGTGAATGGGGGATTCACCCGCGTAAAATCACTAGAGGGCATCTCAAAACCTTTTTAATAGTGTAAATAAACATCCAAGAATAACA
>NZ_CAXBKP010000029.1:0-90734 GCF_963976445.1 uncultured Gimesia sp.
GGCTTTGCGCGGCGATAACCGGGCGGTTCAGAATACGTCAGGATTTTCTGCTGTGGATTCTTTAACAGTCAAAGCTAAGTTCAGTTCTTCATTCTTTACTATTACCCCCCAACCCCTTAACTCTGTTGATGTAAAGAGCGACAGCAAAATAACAGAAGAAGAGCAAAAAGACCTCTTCGACCGCCCTCCTCCCTGATTAGATCATTCAAATCCCATCCTCAAGAGCAATTTGAACCATTTTTAGAAGATGGAATCGGGGGTGGTGCGTATGCAATTAGATGAAGAGAAAATCCCGAAGGGGAAGAAGGCAATTTGTTAGGCTGCAAGCCTGACACTTTCACGGAGCGGAGCGGAGTGAAAGAGAGAGAAGAGAAAACTAATTAACCAATAGGAAAATATAGAATATGAAAGCAAACATCAACATACTTAGAATTCACAAAGGTCAAGTCGTCCCTTGGAATCATTATTTACAAGATGACATTATCGGCATAGAAACAATCGAGCGAGTGGCACTAGAAGTTGCCCTTGTGAAAGAAACTTGTCTGCCGTTCAAAATCAATTGTATTTTCGAATCAGAAGAGGATGCAGAAATCTTTTGCAGACAGTACAGCCATAAAGTAATAAGAAATATAAAGAAGAAATCAGTGCTGAAGCGGCCAAAAAAAGAAGCTATTGAGCCATTTGATAACATAATTTTTGTTTGATGTTCTATATATGAAACAGAGAGGCGACTAAAGCTGCTTTAGTGCGCACTGAGTTGCCCTGAAGCAGCTTTTGATCAGAAAGAGGCATCTGCTATGGATCTGATTAAGGCCCTGAGAATGGCGTGGGGGGAGCAATAAAGGATTGAGAATATTAGTCAATATGAAATATCGCTTAAAAGAGGCAGTGCTTTCTGGAGTTTTGTTATGCCTTCTTTGGAGACATTGGTGTTTTTGAGAGACAACGTGAGAAGCTTCTTCAACCTGCTCAGATAATTCAGCCCTTCATCACTGACCTGTGTGTTATTGAGATACAACCATACTAGAGTCGTAAAACCACCGAGATGCTTCAGACCACCATCGCTGATCTGTGTGTCATTGAGGTTCAACTGTTCGAGATTTGTCAAACCACCAAGATGCTTCAGCCCTTCGTCACTGATCTGTGTGTTATTGAGATACAACCATGATAGATTTGTCAAACCACCGAGATGCTTTAGCCCTTCATCACTGATCTGTGTATCATCAAGAAACAATATCTCAAGATTCGACAATCTGCTGAGATGCTTTAGTCCTTCATTACCAATTTTTGTATGTTCAAGTTCCAATTGTGTAAGATTTATCAAAATGCCGAGATGTTTCATCCCTTCATCGCTAACTTGTGTGTTTCCGATGTCCAAGAATTTAAGATTCGTCAAACTGCTAAGATGCTTTAACCCTTCATCACTGATCTGTGTGTTATTGAGACCCAAAGATCTAAGATTCGTCAAGCCGTTGAGATACTTTATTCCGTCGTCATTGACACTTCTGCTGACGACAGACAAATTTTTGAGATTAGGCAAATCAATGAAGTGCTTCTTAAGATGCTTCAGATCTTCATCACTGATTGGTCTTTTGTAAAAATGCACAGAGTATTCAGGAGCATATATATAATTCGCAACTTCCCCTCCCAGCTTCTTAATTTCCCTAATCGCAACCTGCTCTTTGTGATACGGAAACCAGACTGCCAGAAACACCCACAGTACCATCATCACGACAGCAATAATGCCGAACCATAACAGTTTTGGAATGCGAAGTAATTTTGGTTTGGACATATTGATGATTCCAGCATTAGGTTACCCGCTTCGCAGTGTGAAGAGTGGATGGGATTGAACCCAAATCTACTTCTGTGTCACGTACTCACATTATACGAAAAAATTGTCCAAAGTAAAATTTGATGTATGAGTTAGGGCAGCCCTCACATGAGACCTGAGCAGCCTTTCAATCAGCCAGTAAAATCCTGCTTTGGATCTGCTTGAGGGGCTTAGGGTGGAAGTCAGAGGCGTATCTAAAGTGGGCTGAATTGCCGTAGGTCATTTTTCATGAAGCCTTTTAGGCATTGTGGGTCTGGAAGGTTTTTTGCATTAAACGAATAAAGCCCCTGATTCAGTTTGTCAGGGGCGTTAAGAGTACCTGCTTCTACAGAAAAGGTTGGGCCAAATATTATTATCTCTTTGCAGTCAAAACACTTAGTGAATCGTTTTCTTTGAAGTTTATTAAATAACACGTATTATTCATCAGGTTGTTTTATATTCGAAATAGAAGGAAAGAGCGATGGTTTTATCTGATGGAGAGCGAGTTTCAAATAAAGACAATGGTAGCTTGAATTTGCCCAACATAGATGAGATTTTGGCAGAAGCAGAAGCTACTATTGGGCAATGCTGCATAATGCATGGTGCTCATATCCAATATGCGAATATTGCAGGACGAAAAGTAAAAGATATCAGGAATACTTTCAGGGATGGATTTAGTATTTCTGATCGGGCCATCCCACTAGTTAAAGGCAAAGAAGTTGATGAAAACTATTCTGTTTTGCAGGGAGAAACCTTAGAGTTTGCAAATCAATCAGGTGTCAAAGGTTTGGGTAATCTCTTTACTAAAGAAAAGCTTGCTGAGTTCTGGGGTGTCTCTGAAGAAGCCGTAGAGAGTCTTCTCTCTGGTAGTGGTATTTCCCCTATGGTTTTAGATGGTAAAGAACTTTACTCTGAGCTTGTCATTGACAAAATATTCACAGGTGAAGAAGTTCCTTCAGTAGAACCTTTGGCTATCGCTAAAACAGAAGAGTCTGTTGGTGATGATAGAATGAAGTCTTTAGAATCGAAGCTTGAAGAAGTTCTTCAGGCAGTGAATCAAAATAAGCTTGAAAAAGATTTGAAGGTAGAAAAAAAATGGTTCACAACAAAAGAAGTAGGCAAGCTTCTAAAGCGAAAACCAAACACGATTATGCAAGCATGCAATGCAGGAAGAATTAAGGCTGAAAAAGATGAGGGGGGTAAAAACTGGAGAATTTCAGAAGTTGAGCTTAACAGACTTTTAGCTTCAGGAAGAATTCCTTCAGGTAAATAAATCATCCATAGCATCATTCATGTCTTCAGGAAAAAGATGTCTATACTGTTCTGTCACTTCGCTGTTAGGTTTGTGCCCCATACATGATGCAATGGCGGCTTCAGGTTTTCCTCTTTGTGCTAAATTCGAGCAGAAGGAATGCCTGAATACATGCCACCCTTTCAGAACTTCCCACTTGCTGTTTTTTAGTGTCCTTTCAAAGGCTTGTCTCATTTGATCTTTTGAAAGAGGCTTTGGTTTAACTGCAACAATTCTTGCTTTTGATAATTTAGGATCTGGCAGAGTGGCGATAGTAAATTTGCCACCTACATGATTGTTTTTGAAATAGTCTTTCATAACTTCTGTAAGCTTAGGATGAATTCTGATTTGTCTGTAGCTCAGGCTTTGGGTTCTGTCTTTCTTCTTCTGTCTTATTTGTACTCTTTTGTTTTTAAAATCAAAATCTGAAATTTCACTTCTCATAATTTCAGAGCGTCGAGCACCCGTATAAATCGCAAAACAAAATGCAGGGTGAATGAAATTATGTCTTGCATTTTCTTTTACGAATTTGAGAAGTTCTTCTAGTTCTGATTCTCGCAAAAATAGGCAATCCCACTCTTCTTTGATTTCTTTTTCATCGGTTAAGTGCTTGACTATTTCATCAATTTGCTCCCAAGCCGCAAAAGGTTTTTTTGCTTTCCCTTTAGGGAGTATTACATCTTTGGCCGGCGATTCTTTTTCTTTAGAAATATAACCTATCCTCTGGGCTACTCCCCAAAGAAAGTTAAAGGTTTGAATTTCTTTTCCTATAGTTCTGGGGGCTACTGGCTTATTTTTAAAATTCGTTGGTGGATTCATTCTGTCTTTGACATACTTTTGTAGTTTGTCAGTTGTAATTGACTGAATCGCAATATTTCCCATGAATAGAACTAAATTGTTCATGTGGGTTTTTTCTGTATCTATAGAAGATGGCTCTTTGCCTACAGCATATTTTTCTGCATATTCGTTCCATAAAGTTTCCAGCTTTATGGATTTTATAGCGGTGGGTTTGGCAGTTAGTTTTCCTCCTGAAAGAATAAAATTACCAATCTCTTTTTCAGTCATCCCATCAGAAATGGAAATCCTCCCTGTTTCAATAAGTACGATCGTTTCTTCAATTTCTACGCATCTAGCTGAAGCAATCTTCTTTGATTGAGTTTTTAAGGATCGATTGAATTGTTTTGGTTTTTCGTTGATCGGAAATCTAAATGTGACATAGTAAATTCCGGTTGGTTTTTGATGAATACTTGCCATGAGTGAGGATCTATTTGTAAAGGCAAAAAATCGTCTGTAAAATTTCGGTGCTAAATCGGGCCGAACCAGATAATCCAGCCTTAAAATACTACCGTCTACAAATCACGGTTAAAAGACGGTTGTTGCTTTTTTGTTACTTATTGTGATCTGCTAGTAGTGTGTAAACAAAAAAACGACTCACGGCATTTGCCATAAGTCGTTTTATTTCAATGTATTGGGGATGACAGGACTTGAACCTGCACGCCTTGCGGCACTAGATCCTAAATCTAGCGTGTCTGCCAATTCCACCACATCCCCGGGGAATTTTGATTCTGCAGGAATACTAACGATTTCCAGAGGCTGATACAAATCGGTCAGGAGAAAAAAGTCTGACTTTCAGAGGGTTTTGGGAGAATTTTCCGGTTTTATGCCGGGAATTCGGGCATCCGGAATTGTTAATCTTCTGTGGTCTCGGATTCGGAACTGATTTGCTCTTCCTGCTCGAGTTTGGAAATCTGATCGCGGAGTGCGGCGGCTGCTTCGTAATTTTCTTCTGCGACGGCAGCTGTCAACTCGCGGCGGAGTTTGATCAGGTTGTATTGCTGCTGGCTCGAGGTGGGGGCTCGCTTGGGGAATTTGCCGATGTGGACACATTCGCCGTGAATATTTTCCAGGAGCTGAATCAGCGGTTCCCGGAAGGCAATATAGTCGTGTGGACAGCCGAGCCGCCCTTCACTGCGAAATTCCTGAAAGGTGATGCCACAATTCGGGCATTCCAGTTCTTCATCGAGTTCCAAATCCTGCGAGTTGAGCTCGATCAGTGTGGCTTCGTCCTGGGGTTCCCATTCGTCCTGAGGGGCCTGGCCGCTGATATATTCCTGGAAATGATCTTCGCAGAAATGCAGTGCCTGTGCCTGCCCGCTCTGAATTTCGGTCAGGTGATAGACGGCCGGTTTGTTACAGACTTTACATTTTTTCATGGTCGAGGCTTTTCAGGTACCGGACAAATGAAGGAATTCATCAAACGCAAATGAATCACGTCTGAATTTATTCTATACGAACCGGTACAGGGGCTCAATCGCGATTCCGATTTATTCCGGATGATCAGACGGCGATTCGCCGATCGCGATGATACTGCACGCTTGAATGACGTTCAGCCCGAGTTCCCTGGCACGCTCAAGTAAGTCCGGACTTTCACTGCCGGGATTGAACCAGATTTCGTTTGCCCCGCGGCTACGAATCTGTTCCAGTAATTGAATCCCGACTTCGGGGGGCACATACACGCTGATCCGGTCGAGCTGTTTTGACGGAACTTGTTCCAGGCTGGGGTAGGCGGTTAACCCTTCGATATTGGATTCCGTGGGATGGACGGGGTACACGTCGTAACCCTGTTTTATATGAGCGCGAACCGATTTGTTTCCGTATTTCTGTCGGTCCGCGCTGGCTCCAATGATGGCAATAGTTGGTTTGCCCATGTGATATCCTATTTCTTCAAAGAAGCGGCAAATTCAGCATAGCGTTTCTGAATCTCTGCCTGTGCGGGAGTCTCCCCTTCACTGACAATCACCCGGTATTTCATTTCCAGTGGCTTGCTTTCATCGAACTTCGTATCAAAGAAAGCACCAAAGCGACCGTAGGGACGTTCGGAATAGCGTGATGGTTTTGGAACGCTGGGATCTTCCATGTATTCCACATTGTAATGTTTGCCGTCAATGTCATACGACATTTCGAACCAGCCCAGATTGATGTGGCCGTTGGGGTCGGTTTTGTCGGAGACCTGAAACGGAGCCGGTTGTTGTGGGAATCCTTCGGGGCGAACGTATTTCGCGTTGTTGGATTCGGCGACGGGTTGCGCGGCGCGATACTGGAAGCCGGCGTGCTGGCGGTCGCCATCGAGGATGATTTCGCCGCGTTTGCTTTCGAGTTTCGTTCGCCAGTCGATCTGCCAGGCGGGAATTTTAGAAGTGGCGACTTTGATCGGCGTGACAGTCACAGTGCGGGTTTCCACAATGACTGGTTTGCCTTTGGCGTCGTTCCAGTGAATTTCCGCAGTCATCGTGCCGGATTCGGGGCCGCCTTTCATCTCGATCATTTTAGCATGACGCAGATGAGCGCCTTTCTTACAGTGCCAGAAATCGAGTTCTTTGCCGTTGAATTTGGTTTTATTCCAGCCCACATACAGTCCGCGGTGATGTGTGTATTTTCCGCCGGGGCCTTTGGTGATGATGGCTTTACTGCCCGGTCCGTAAACATGGTGGAAGACTTTGTAGGTGTCATGAATGCTCTCTGCGGATGAGTCATCGTAGGGGTAGACGTATTGCAGAACCGGAGTGCCATTAAAATACAGATCGGCGACTTTTTTCTCGGGCTGATCTTTCCAGGTGAAACCGACTTTTTCCTCTGCGTTAACCGCTGAGACGAATGTGAGCAGCGTCATCATTGCTGAGAGGACGATTGAAAATGCAGAAAAACGTTTCATGGTAAGATCCATAGGACTAAAAGGTGAAAATAATATTGGGTGTGATCTATATGGTACGTGAAAAAATTCCCGCGTTCCAGAGCGGAACGCGGGAATTGGTATTTTCAAGCCGTATGGTTAACCAGCGTTCGAATTGGGATCATTCTTCGGAGGTTTTCCATCGATCCAGGGACCGGCCAGTGACATGTAGGCGGGTTCTTCCAGAAGGCTTCCTTTGTCGCCCGCTTTCCAGCCTGGAATGTGTTTGGGTTTCTGCCGTGCTTTGGACATGGTTTCCCATTTCTTGGACCAGCTTCCGTCACCATCGGTGATTTCCAGCGTGTCCGTATCGAAGTGGTAAACCTTACCGTTGCGATAGCTGTTGGAACCCATATTCACAACGGCAATGGCAGCAGCACCGAGGTCAGGTGGGTTGTTACACTTGCTCTGATCATTGGCCTGCATTGCTTCTACCCAGTTTTTGAAGTGAGCATACGTTGTATCTTTGATTTGAGCGACATCAATTCGCTGCTGCTTCAAAGAACTATCTCGCGTCACTTGAGGACGTTCGGGGATGAAGTCGTATCCGTCGAAACCTTCGCCGTTACCAAAGACGAACGAACCATTGTGCCCGCGAATGATCTGCTTGATGCGGGTTTCCTGGTTACACATTGTGGCGTTAATCAGCCCCTGCGCGCCTTCGTTGAAGTCGGCGGCTACAGTGGCGACATCGGGAACATCACGTCCGTCATATTCCAGATAGAGGCCCCCTGCACCGACAACACGGCCGGGATAACGCAGGCCGGTTGCTTTCAACATAGCGGTTGTTCTGTGGACGAACAGGTCGGTAAACATACCCGATCCAAATGGCCAGAAGCGACGCCATTGTGCGTACACAGCGCGGTCGAATGGCTGGAATTCTGCCAGGCCTTCTTTGGTACCCAACCAGAGATTCCAGTCGATGTTTTTGGGATTCATTTCTTTTTTCAGAGCGTAATACCGCCATTGTCCCATGGACGAGTTACGGAAGTATTCGGTCTGGAACTGAAGGACTTTACCCAGTTGTCCGTCCTGCAGGCGTGCTCGGACGTCGTCCCAGACAGGGAGACTGGTGGACTGCACACCGACCTGCATGATCTTGCCGGTCTTCTTCCAGGTTTCGACGACGGCCAATGCTTCTTCGACTTTTTTCGTCATTGGTTTTTCACAATAGACGTGCAGACCGGCGTTCATCGCGTCGATGGTCTGCTTGGCATGCCAGTGGTCAGGAGTACCGATGGCGACGGCATCCAGTTTTTCTTTTTCGAGCATGTCGAGGTAGTTCACATAAGCGGTAACATCGTTACCCAGCTCTTTTTTGATGTAGTTCGCTGTGCGATCACGGTGTTCTGAATAGACGTCTGATACGGCGACCAGCTCGATATTCATCCCATCCTTCTTCAGTTGAACCAATTTTTTGACGTGCGCACCAAATCCGCGCCCACCTGGTCCAATAAATCCAATGCGAATGGCTTCGTTACTGTTACCAGCTCCGAAGGCCGGCGCAGTCGCCAGTCCAGCGATTGTGCTGGCAGCAACAGCTGTCGTTCCTGATGTTTTCAGGAAATCTCTTCGATTGATGGGGCTTTGATCCATTTCGTTATCTCCAGTTATTTAATAAAGTGAGTCTGTTACTGGATGGCATCAAGGGACGGTGATACCAAGCTGTTCTATACTTTTGTGGTGAGCACCCTCTGGTGCAGCGGGGGAAGGAGAGGGAAACACTCTCCTTACGCATAATAGTAGCAATATTGGGGGCCAGATGGTACTTATCACTCTATATTTTCTGAATTGTTGCCGATTCAATTGATACAGCCTGATCGAAATATCGGGCATAGAGATTTTCTAAGTAAAGGCAATAAATTGTTGGGTTAAGTGGTGTTTATACGTGAAGTAAAAGGATTCAACGTCTGCCAGGGAGGCATCGTCTCAATTGGTAACTTTGATGGCGTGCATCGCGGGCATCAACTAATGATTCAGGCATTGGTTCAACAGGCCCGTGATGAGAAACTGCCCGCGATTGTGTTCACATTTGATCCTCATCCGATTCAACTGCTCCGTCCCGACCACGTGCCCCCGGAATTGATGGGGATTGAAGACCGTGCCGCTATTCTAGAGAGTCTGGGTGTTGATTGTGTGGTTGCCTACCCAACTGATCGGGCCTTACTCAATTTGAGTGCCGAAGAATTCTTTCAACAGGTTTTATGCGATCAACTTCAGGCGAAAGGTCTGGTGGAAGGTCCCAACTTTTATTTCGGCAAAGACCGCGCGGGTGATGTCAAGCTATTGCAGACACTGTGTGAGCGTGCCGGAATGTTTTTTAAAGTGGTCGAACCGAGTTTGTGTGACACACGGATGATTTCTTCCTCGGAAGTCCGCAAAGCGATTCAATCAGGGGAAGTGGCTCTGGCGGAAAAGATGCTGGGCCGTCCTTATCAGATCAAAGGAACCGTAGAACACGGTGCCGAACGGGGAAGAAAGCTGGGCTTTCCGACAGCTAACTTGAGCCAGGTGGCAACGCTCCTGCCTGCCGCTGGCGTCTATTGTGGGTTTGGGATTGTGGGAGAACAGCGTTATCCAGCGGCGATTCATATTGGTGCGAATCCGACGTTTCACAACTCAGAAATAAAGGTGGAAGTGCATTTGATCGGTTTTTCTGGTGAGATTTACGATCAGGTGCTAGAGGTCGATTTGATAGAACGCTTGCGCGCTACAGAGGTGTTTTCTGATGCCGAGGCACTCAAAACTCAGTTGGCGATTGACATTGATTCAGCAAAAAAGCAGCTCAAGCAATGGAACGCCGCTCAATAATTGCCTAAGATGCCTCAATGGCAAAGTGGAATCAGTTACTGGAATTTGCAGGTAAACGCAGCGCAGGAAACATCAATGAGCAGTATTAACTGGACTCCCCTTTGTGAAATCATCGAAGCACATCAAAAGTTTCTCCTTTCCTGCCATGTGCGTCCAGATGCGGATGCTCTGGGATCTGAACTGGCTCTGGCCTGCTTTTTGAAAGAGCTGGGTAAAGAAGTCCGTGTCATCAATCCGTCAGCGCATCCCAAAAGCCTGAACTTTCTAGTGCAGGAGCACGAAGTCCGCTACGTGGGTGATGGTGTGACCACGGAGGATTTTGAATGGGCCGAAGTGCATATCATTCTCGATACCAGTGCCTGGTCACAGTTACCCGGACTGGCGAATTTCTACCGTAAAACGGATTCGAAGAAAGTGGTGATTGATCATCACGTCAGCTCTGATTCTCTGGGCGCGGAAGAGTTCAAAGACATTACTTCTCCGGCAGCGGGGTGTCTGGTGTATGATCTGGGCAAAGCCCTCAAGTGCACGGTGACGCCGGAAATCGCGACCTTGATTTATGCTGCCATTGCCACCGATACAGGCTGGTTTCGATTTCCCTCAACAACCAGTTACACGATGCAGATCATTAGTGAGCTGGTTAAAGCGGGAGCAGAGCCACATCAGATTTATGAGCTGTTGTACGAACAGAATAGTTTGCCGCAGTTAAAATTGATGGGCCGCGTACTGGACAAGGTGCAGACCGACTTCGACGGACAGCTGGCTTATACGGTTGTCAGTTGTGAAGACTTCAGTGCAACGGGAACAACGCCCGTGGATACCGAGGGTCTCGTTAATTATTGTCTGACACTAGCGGGCACTCAGGCGGCGTTTATCGCCGTCGAACAGCGCAGCCGACAGGTGAAAATCAGTTTTCGCAGTCGTTCCGAATGGGATATTTCCAAAATTGCCGAATCGTTCGGCGGCGGCGGACATCGTCAGGCATCGGGCGCTATGTTAAATGGCCCGCTTTCTTCAGCCGTCACCAAAGTTCTGGTTAAATTTCGCGAACTGTTTGACACGATTGAGAAATAACGGTCTGTATTTCTCAATTTTATCAGTGATCTCCATGGCGATTTGATTGCTCTTGCTTCGTGGCTGATATAGCATAAATGATATCAAGCTATGTTTGTCTATTTATTCCAACCACAGAGGGTAATCGATGCGCTTCCACTACCTAAACCGGTTTTCTGTCTCTCTTCTGACGTTTACACTGCTCTTTGGTTTGCTGTTCAAATTCTCTGCAGCCGAAAGCCCGATTCGAAATACACAAGACCCCAAAGATATTGCGACCACTCCGGAACAGACTGTCAAAAATATGACCGTTCCAGAGGGCTTCAAGGTGACGGTGTTCGCCAGTGAGCCCGATGTGCATCAGCCGATTGGGTTTGAAATTGATGATCGGGGCCGTGTCTGGGTCGCTGAATGTTTCACCTATGAACGCGGCACATTCGATGATCAGTATGAGGATCGAATTGTTATTCTGGAAGATACCAACGGCGATGGCAAAATGGATCGGCGAAAAATCTTCTGGCAGGGACCGGGTCCTCTGACAAGCGTCACTGTTGGTTCAAATGGTGTCTGGGCATTATGCCGCGGGGAATTACTTTACTTCGAAGACAAAAACCACGACGATGTTCCTGATGGGAAACCACAGGTTCTACTCGAAGGCTGGAACTATAAAACGATCCGACACAATATTGTCAGCGGCCTGACCTGGGGCCCGGATGGCTGGTTGTATGGAAGACACGGAATTACCGATACCTCACTGGTGGGAACTCCCGAGACCGATCCTTCGCAGCGCACGCTGATTCATTGTGGCATCTGGCGCTATCACCCCGTTCGGAAAACGATTGAAGAAGTCAGTTCCGGAACCACCAATCCCTGGGGCTTTGATTACGATGAATACGGCCAGATGTTCTTCACGAATAATGTAAATGGTCATTTATGGCACATGATTCCTGGTTCGCATTACATTCGCATGAATGGTCACGGCAGCGATCCGAATCCTTATGTTTATGAGTTGATGACGAAGTGTGCCGACCACGATCACTGGGACAGTTCTTCAGGAAAATGGTCTGATTCACGTGATACGTCTGGAATTCATGGGAAACTGGGGGGCGGCCATAGTCATTGTGGTGGCATGATTTATCTGGGCGATAACTGGCCGCAGAGATATCGTAATAGCCTCTTCCTGTGCAACACGCACGGGCATCGTGTGAATAATGACGCACTCGAACGCGAAGGCTCAGGGTATGTGGGCACGCATCGTCCCGATTTTCTATTAACCGGTTCAGATTGGTTTCGAGGAACCGAATTAAAATACGGACCCGATGGCAGCGTTTATCTTTCTGACTGGGCTGATCTGGGAGAATGCCACGACCATGATGGCGTGCATCGTACCAGCGGACGCATTTATAAAATTTCGTATGGCGATGTGACGCAGCCGAAAAAACTGGATCTGAATCAGCTTTCCGACAGCGAACTCGTCAAGCTGCAACTGCATCCGAATGACTGGTATGTCCGCCATGCTCGTCGCATTCTGATGGAGCGAGCGGGAACGACTGCAAACTGGAGTCAGCCCAAAGCGGAATTATTGAACATCTTTAATACATCAAAAGAGGTCCCCCGGCGGCTGCGTGCGATGTGGGCTCTGTATTGTACAAATCAATTGAATGATGCGTGGCTGGTGAAACAACTGAATGATCCCAGTGAGCACGTTCGCATCTGGGCGATTCGGTATCTGGTTGATGATGGAAAAGTCTCTCCAGAGGCTGTTCAACAATTTGCAAAAATGGCGAAACAGGAATCCTCTGGACTGGTCCGACTTTATCTGGCGTCGGCGATGCAGTCACTTGCCCCGCAGGATTGCTGGGAGATCGCAGCGGCCCTTGATCAGAATCATACAGACACAGAAGACCGCAATTTTACGCTGATGCTTTGGTATGGAATTGAACCAGCGGTCATGGCGGAGAGTGATTCCGCACTGCAATTTCTAAGTCATTCCACACGACCACTGGTACGACAGCTCGTGGCACGGCGGTTGACGGAAGACATTGATCAACATCCCGAATATGTAAAACAACTGGTACAGCAGGTGATTGACGCGAAGGACTCTGAGGTTCAAGAAGACCTGTTAACTGGTATCCAGGCAGCGCTACAGGGCCGATTGAAAGCCCAGGCACCGAAAAACTGGCAGGCGCTCAAAGAGCAGACTGCGAAAGCAGACTCAAAGGAACTGCAGACACGGGTGACCGAACTGTCTATCGTATTCGGAGATGGCCAGACGATGGATGCACTCAAGCAGATCGTTCTCGATTCGGATCAGTCGATGAAAAGCCGTTATCAGGCACTGGAATCATTATTGGGCAGTTCCCAGGATAAAGATTTGCTGCCCGTGATTCAGAAGTCGGCGAATTACACTGAATTGCAGCCGTTGGCCTTTCGGGGTTTGTCGCGGTTTTATGATCCTAAAACAATTCAACGCATGTTGGGTCGCTATCGGAATATCAAAAATGAGGGACGTCAGGCTTTGATGGACACGCTCTGCAGTCGCAAGGAATATGCTCTCTTGCTGTTGACGGCCATCGATAAGAAACAGGTGCCTCAGGGTGAAGTCTCTGCATTTCATGTGCGTCAGTTGCGCAATTTTCAAGACAAGGAAGTGGTCGAAAAACTGAATCAGGTTTGGGGCCAGGCCCGAGAAACTCCTGAAAAGAAACGGGCACAGATTGAAGGTTATAAAACATTGCTGACGGCAGAACGACTGCAGCAGTCAGACCGTGTGCAAGGCCGGGCGCTCTACGAAAAAACGTGTGCGAAATGTCATCGTCTGTTTGGGAGCGGTGGAAGCATCGGCCCGGATCTGACCGGTGCCAATCGGACCAATATGGATTATCTGCTGGAAAATATGGTGGACCCCTCTGCCCTGATTCCCAAAGGATACGAGATGGTAGTGCTTGCTCTGGAAGATGGTCGCATTTTGAATGGGACGATTGTCAGACAGACCGATCAGCAATTGACCTTACAGACGCAGAATGAGCAACTTGTGCTGGATCGACGTCAGATTGAAGAAATCAATCAGTCCAAGCTATCTCTGATGCCGGAAGGGCAACTCGATCAGCTGACCAAACAGCAGTTGGCTGATCTGATCGCTTACATTGCTGGAAATACGCAGGTGAAGCCACCCGTTGCAGCCGCCACGACGAGCCCTTGAATCAAAGTAGTGGTGCTGATTCAGTAGTATCGATATTCGGGCGGCTCGGAATAGACTTCCGAGTTGCCCTGGTTTTTTACTGGATGCCACGGACGCAGAGGCTCTCACAAAGACGCCATTCGTCGTTGACTCTTTTAGTTACGCTTCTCTTTGAGGACGCGTTCAATTTCGCGGCTCAGTAGTGTGTATTGAAACTGATTCATGATCTCCATCATCTCAGCTGGAGTTGCATTCTCGGCAGGCGGCCATTTGACGCCGCTGGCCTCAGCGAGATTCTTCATGTAGGTCGCTTTGTCCTGCGCTGGTTCCACATCACTGCGAAATGTGATCTTGCCGTCTGCATTGATCACAATCAGAGTCGGGTAACTCTGTACGCCGTATTTCTCACTAGTTACACCATCCAGAATTGAAGTGCCCCGGTCAATTCCCGTGGGAGTCGTCCACTGTTCGCTTAGTTTCAATTTGTTGATCTGACTCATTTCGCCATCCGCGGTATGGATGCCGAGGAAGACAACGCCCTGCTCTGCAAATTTCTTGGCCAGTTTCTTTTGTGCAGGAATCGAAGCGACGCAGCCACTGCAGCGGAGTCCCCAGAAATCAATGACCACAATTTGACCGCGATAGTCCGACAGTTTGCGGGGACGTCCATCTGACCACTCCGCGATCTCCCACTCAGGGGCGATTAGTCCGACGGCCAGTGGCTTTGTTTTTTCTTCGGTGGCTGTGATAGAAGTTGCCAGTTTTTGCAGTCGAATTGTGACTTCCGTGTTGTCTTTCTTGTTTTTACTGACAAATAGATTGGTGTGTTTTATTTTTGTTCCCCAACGTAAGGAGACTTGAACCACACCGCTGGGTAAATTATTAATCACCGCCCGACCATCGGCGTCAGTGCGAACAGCTTGTCGTCTTAGGGCATATTTACCTCCTGGTTCCACAATTGCTCCAGGGAGAGGCTTGCCCTGTTCATCGAGAACACGGACGGGGATCGAATATCCGGGGCGCAGTGTGAGTGTTTTGAAATCGATGGGGGGAAAGTCCTTTGAAACGGTGACATCGTTCGAGTCCATCCCAGCAAAACTGTCTTTTGTCAGAACGACCGAAAATTGCTGTTCATCAGCAGCTTGGTTGTCATACTCATACATGGGAGAAGCCAGTGCGAAGCTGCCATCGAGTGCGGTATTTGTTGCTACCCCCGTGTCACCACTACCTCCTCCTTTCATGCCAAAGACCATTCCCACCCGCACCCCTGCGAGCGGTTTTCCTTCCACATCGACGACGCGACCGACCAGTTTTTGATTGCCGATTGGTTTGGATACTTCAGGCTCAAATGTGAGTAGGGGAACGCCGTTGTTGAGTGTGACAGTGGCTTTGTTTATGGTTGCTTTTTTCCCCGCCTTGTCGATCATTTGCGTTGTATCCGAATCGGGAAGGCGTTTCAGGGAGACGACTTGAGAATTGTCAAAACCAGGTTCCACGATTAGTTCGGCTGACATATTGACAAGAGTAAATATTAATTTGCCACTGGTGCCGACTTCTGTCAGCCTGCCGCGCCCTTCCTGGTTCAGGAAACTGTTTGATGATGCATTCGCTTTCTGGAACGAGACCGATTCCCCCTTCAGCCATGCTGCCCGTTTCGCATCATCCTCAATCTCCTCTATGGATGCTAATAATCGAATGGGCTGATCCTCGTTTTGCAAGCCTAATAGTTGAAGTTGTTGGTCATTGAGTTTACCTTTCCAGTGTACGTTCCAGACCGCTCCTGTTTGCGCTACAATGTCGTGTTCAACAACGGGGTTGTCAGGTGTTGTTGTTAACGCGCGCGTACATTCTTCCGGCATGAGCCAATATCCGGGTTTCAATGTAGGAAACCACATCTGCACATTGCCCAAAGGGACTTCAATGCGATACTGCCCTGCCTCGTTCGTCGTTCCTTGAATGGTTCTCTTGTCAGGATCTGGTTCTGATGCCACTAGAATCTGGATGCCTGCGTCCGCCACTGGCTTTCCAGTTTGAACTTCCCGGACGGAACCTGTGATGAAATACTGATTTGGTTTATTATTATCTGGAACTGCTTCTGTTTTTGGGGACACTGCCGCTTGCTTCGGTTTCGGGCTGCTTTGTTCCCGGGTTTGCGCCACGTCGCTCAAGCCCGTCACAAACAAAATCAGTAACACGCCGATGGCAAGTGCTGACTTCGTGCGGCTGTCCTGAATCGGCGATGTAAGCTGATTGATGCGAGCACGCAGCGCAGAATGTTTGCCCGCCATAGGGAGCGCAGCAACTGGCCCCTGTGTCTGCCGGGCAAGGCGGATTAATAACTCACCATAAGCATGACGTGCTTGCTTATCGAAATTCTCAACCGTTGCTGAATCCACGGCCTGCTCAATTTCACGGCGCATGCGATTGCTGATCAGGTAGGCCAGCGGATTGAACCAGTGTACGGTGATGGCGAGACGGCTTAATAACAGCAGTAAAACGTCACGGCGGCGAATGTGTTCTAGTTCATGATTGACAATCGCCTGCCGTTCTTCTTCACCGAAATCGGACCATAAATTTCGCGGCAGCAAAATGGTCGGCCGCCAGAATCCACAAGTGGACGGTCCAATATGAGGATCGGTAACGAAACAGCGAACAGGGAACCAGAGTCTGTCCCTCTTTTGTCTTTCTTCAATCAGTTTGAGCAGACCTACATCCCGGAGCCGTTCACTGTTTTTGATGAGTCGTGCTAATATGATCTTGGAACCGATCCATCTGCAAAGCACAACGCAACAACCAGTCAGCCAAAGAAACGCCAGGAAACTGGAACGCGAAATGGGGACGCTGGTTTGGGACTCTTGCGGTAGAATGACTGGAGTGTGCGATGCGTGATGCTCTTGAGACAGCTCAGCAGTTGAGTTCCGGTGATCTGGCTGAAGCGAATTGGGGCGGGGAGTCAATTTTATGGCAGTCGATTCAGTGGAAGAAACCACGGCTATGGGAGTTGGATATTTGCTATCGAAATCGAAAAAATAGAAGAGGCTCAACCCGCTTGCTGGAATCAGCAGTACAGCCAGACGTGCCAGCGGAATGGCCCATAGAAGTGCACGCCATTTGGGTGAAATCCAGCGGTGCATCGTCGAAGTCAGACAGAAGATGATGCCAGCCAGCACGAATGCCTGCCAGGTGGCACGCCAGACAAGTGCCAATAACGCGGTCAATTCAAAATCGAAGTTCATTATTTCTTTCTCCGTCTTGAAGATGATTTGTTGGAAGATTGGTCAGCATTCGGCTCTGACTTTTCTGTGAGACGTTCATCTAAACGTTGTCTGAGTTCTTCCACTTCGTCACTGGAAAGCGTTTCATTCTCGACAAAATGGAGTAATAACGACTGCAGGTCTCCGGCAAAGAATCGTTCCGTAAAGGAACGGGCTGCTAGACGCACGCATTCATTTCGCGTGACTGCCGCACGATAGAGATGTCGCGAACCGTCAACGCGCACTGTGACAGCACCCTTTTCGACCAGACGCGTGAGGAGCGTTCTCACAGTTCGATGACTTCGCTTTCGAATTGGTTCGACGCGGGCGATGATTTCGCCGGCTGTCTGGTCCTCAGCTTTCCAGACGCTGAGCATCACATCCCATTCTGCATCAGTGATTTGTAATTCTGATCGCTGGCTCATGGTATCCCCTGTGACTACGTGTGTAGTAATGTTCTGGCTTAGTGTTACCACAAGTGTAGTAATGCTGCAAGCAGAAAAATTGAGATTGAGCAGATGATGCTGCGCGTTCGTATCAGATCGCTATAAATTGACGACGCAACAGCAGACTTCAGCAGGCTGGAACGATGCGAGCGCTCCACCAGACAAGTCAGTGTGAGATCAGGAGTTGGATCCAAGACGAATCAACGTGAGCGGGCTACCAGCGTCTGCCACTTGGGAAGAAGCTGATCGTGCCCCGTTGATCGATTGAACTGTGAAGTTATTTTTCCTCTTCAGGACGCTGCCATTCGCCGCGCATCCAATTAACGAGCAGGTTCAGATCATGCTGAGAGAGTTTTGATTCTTCAAATGAAGGCATGATATTTTTCTCGCCATAAAAGTGTTCTGCTTCCGGATTGCGAATAAAATCGGAGAGCCATTTGGATGAGCCGTAGCCATTCAAGTCTGGAGCAGCGCCGCCCCCCTCTTCTTCGGGGTCGCCTGCTTTCATGGCGTGGCACTGGGCGCAGTAACCATCGAAGTCGACCACTTTCCCTGATTTATCTTTGAAATCGATGCCACTGAAGACGGACACGCCGCGTTTGATGACTGATTCGCTGACCAGTTCCGCATTGCGGTGTTTGGCTTCGCGTGCGATGAGTGCCGCGACTGCTTCGATGTCTTCTTTCGAGAGTACGCCTTCAGGACCGACATAGCTGTCAGCCCAGTCGCTCATGTCTCCGTGCAGAATTGCATCTCCCCCTTTTGTTGTGCCGAGGTGTCCAAAAAACCTGGGGGCTTTCGGATCTGTCAGAAATTCGGCAATCCATTCGGTTGTCGCAAAGCCAGCCAGATCGGAAGCGCGGGGAGTTGCTTTGACCTTTTTGCCATCTTTCATTTCCATGATATAGTGCCCTGTTCCGTCGTGACCATTCCAGGTATGACAGACTCCGCAATGCCGTGCAAAAATCAGCGGCCCTATTGATTTGGGGTCATTCTGCAGGAGCGAAGCAGGTCCTTCCGGGGGCACGCCATTTTCACTGGCCAGCCACGAGGCACGGGCCGCATAGGCGATTTCCTGTGAACGTTTTAAGGCATAGTCGGGAGCACTTCGCTCCAGATTGACTCCATACCAGCTGATGCCGCAAATGATCAATAAACCGCCCATATAAACGGCAATCGCCAGACGTTGTCCCCATTTCTCACCCAGAACTTTTTCATAAAAGGGAACCAGGATCAGGATGGCAAGCAGCACGCCTGGTAAGACGGCAGTCACCAGGACTTCAAGTTCCTTGGGAACCATGTGCCTGAGCTCAAATAGAAACCGCACAAACCATTCAGGACGCGCGATATAAGGGATTGAGCTGTCGGCGGGCGCTTCAAGTTTGATCTCGCTGGGAGGCAGGTCCATTTCCCACTCCGCCAGTCCTGGCGCCACATGCTGATTTTTGAGGGTGGGGTAAACCAGCATCTGGAGAATCACGATCCCGATCAGGATCAGAGTTAAGACCAGGGTGCGTGTTGTCTGGTAAGGCCAGTAAGGTTGTGTGAGTTCGTCTTTGACCGGGTCATCTTCATCCAGTTCAAAATCGATCTCCGGGTCATCGGCGGCTTCTTTGATTTTCGCGGTCCGCAGACGCTCACGACGCACCAACGCCATGTGAATCGTAAACAGCAGAATGGCTATTACAGGCAGAACGACGACGTGAATCGTATAAAGCCGTGTTAATGTCAGATTTCCGAATTCGCTACCGCCGACGATGACGGATCGGAGTGAGGAACCGATCCCCGGCATGGTACCGGCGATTCCTGTTTCAATTTGATAAGACCAGTAACCTTTCTGGTCCCAGGGAAGCGGATTTCCGGTAATTGTGAGTCCGACAATCACGCCTCCAATGAGCAGGCTGGTCCAATAAACAAATTCTTTCGGTTTGCGATAACCGGCTGAAATGATAACCAGGAATATGTGAATGATGACCGCAACAATCATCATGTGTGCGACGTAATGATGTAGACCACGCACAAACCAGCCCAGGTCTACCTGTGTTTCAATGTAATGTACGCTACCCCAGGCGGCCGCTTCAGATGGGCTGTAAACCGTCATCAATAGTGTGCCGGTGATGATTTCCAGCAGCATCAGCAGAACCAGTGCCCCGCCCCAAATGTTTTGCCAGCGGGAGCGTCTCTTCGTTGGGAAATTCAATAAAAAAATGGCATGGAAGAATTTCTTGTAGCCGGTTCGCTCATCGATCCACTGTTTGGTTTTTTCTGACAGCACTGAAACATCTCCCTATGGGAAATTAAAATAATTACGTCAACGGAGTAAGGTATCAGGAGCAAGGCATGGCATGCCGAGTCAGCCTAAAGGAATTTTTTCTGAAATGCCGGTCTCGAATTTTTGGAATTCGACGACAACCCACTGCTCGCCGCGTACTTTCTTCAGCGACGTTTTCAAATCATCCATTCCACGGGGCTGAGGACCACTGACCATGGCACCATCTGTCTGAAATGTGGCTGCATGGCAGGGACAGAAAAATTCTTCGTCGCCGGGCACATAATCGATCACACAGCCTAGATGCGGGCAAGTGGATGAGAAAGCGGTTACTGTTCCGTCCTGGGCTTTTGTGATCCAGACCGATCCGATCGGGCCAGAAGGATATTTCGTCCAGGCATCCTCGCGCTGGTCGATGATGGAGAATCGCTGGGGAACTCCTGGTTCCAGATCTTTCAGTTTGGCCAGTTGGTAGGTCTTCTCTTCTTGTTGACCGCGCTTGAGAGTCGAAAGCAGAAAGCCTAATCCAGGCACCGCTAGAACAGTGGCGTAGACGGCACCTAAAACACCAGTGCAGTATTTGAGGAATTTTCGACGTCGCATGGTGAGAACCTTCAAATCTGAAAAGCCGGTTGTTGATCAGTAGTCCGGGTATCACTATTTGATTTCTGAATCAAACAACAAGTGCCTTTTAAGGGTAACAGTTTAGTTTTGTTCAATTTCGAACAGTAATACGTCTGTCGTACTTTTCGCTGGCAGGGTGCTTCTCGTTTTTAGTGAGTCGCTGGTGAGGAGGGAAGTAACAATCTACTTTTCCGAAACGGTAATTTTTAAGTTTCCGTTATTGCTGGAAGGCTGGCTCTATCCTAACAAATCATACAAGGGTTTACGAATGTTTATTTTAAGTCTAATGGTTTCATGTCTTTAAGACAATGAATTTAGCTAATTCGGATTATACTGTCCAGAATAGAGGAAGTACAATCCCTGATTCTTGAATTCACTCAGACTATAAAAAAAACGGCTCCCCGATTTGGGAAGCCGTTTTCATCTTTAGTTCAGTCAAACTGAAGTCTTGATTGAGAACTAGTCAATCAGGCCGAACAGGTTTGACAGGCTGTTTCCGCTCAGACGGCGAGACTGTTTCCGGTCTTGCATACGGCTGGGGAAGTAAGCCTTAGGATCTGATGTTGGAGCAGGAGCTGCAGGAGCTGCTGATGGTGAGCATCCAGCAGGAGCACAACCAGTGTGACAGCAAGGTGTGTCACAGCAACCTTCAACAACTTCGTATCCACAGAGTTCCAGAGCCTGAGTTGCTTCACGAACAACTTTGCGGTCGCAATCGCCCAGAGCACAAGTCAGAGCAGCTGTCAGCTCAGGTGAGCAGCAGCAGTCATTCTTGCGAAGCTGGTCGCCGATTTCATCAGCAGCTTTAGCACGAACACGTTCGTCAGCGTCGTTCAAAGCGTAGATGAAAGCACACATGATCTCAGGATTGCATTCGCAAGTGAATTTGTCACCCAGTTTGTGGATTGCTTTGCGACGGTGTTTGGCGTAGCAAGCAGTCTGAGACTGGTAGATCAATTCTGCGATTTCGCATGGATCTGCGTTGCAGCAAGGTTTTTCGTTGCAGCAAGACTGAGCAGCTGGTGCAGCACAGGTCTTTGGAGCTGGTGTGCATGCTTTTGGAGCAGGAGCACAGCAAGCCTTTGGA
Organism: uncultured Gimesia sp.; assembly: GCF_963976445.1. Taxonomy (GTDB): domain Bacteria; phylum Planctomycetota; class Planctomycetia; order Planctomycetales; family Planctomycetaceae; genus Gimesia. Next base: position 21,557 of record NZ_CAXBKP010000029.1, read on the forward strand.
GCTGGTGCGGCACATGCTTTAGGAGCAGGAGCACAGCAGGCCTTTGGAGCTGGTGCGGCACATGCTTTAGGAGCAGGAGCACAGCAAGCCTTTGGAGCTGGTGCGGCACATGCTTTTGGAGCAGGAGCACAGCAAGCTTTTGGAGCTGGTGCGGCACATGCTTTAGGAGCTGGTGTGCAGCATCCTTTGCCGGTATTACATCCGGTGTTGCATGTATTGCAGCTAGATTCAGAATTGCAGCAGCGTTTTTTGAACCAGCCACGCAGACGGCGAGCAGGCTTGCAACAAGCAGGAGCCGTTTCACCACAGCAAGGTGGTTTAATTGAGGAACACCGACGTTGGTACGTATAAACGTTGGCTTCACAGGGTTTGGTAATAGTGGGTTTACAACACTCGGGTTGACAGTTCGAGGCACATTCACAGCTCTTTGCAGCCCCGCAATTAAGCGAAAGGTCAAAAAGATCTGCTTGTGCAACGGCATTCATCCCCAATGCCACTACAAATGCACTTAACAGACTAATCCATTTCATAGAACAGCGTCTCCTTCTTGGGTCGATTCCTGACCATCATAGACAGATTGATGTGCCTCTTTTGTCACATCACACATTGGTTTACGGCGCGAATTTTGTTTTGTTTCTTTTGGGACTTCTTTCAGTCCAAGTTGACATCATCAATTCACGCTGGCTTGAGCCTTAAAGGAATTGTGACTTACAATTCCTTTACAATAATCTTCTTAATTTCGATTGCGGTCGATGCTCTTGCGAGCACTGGCCTAATTCACATCCGAATCGTTTCCTTCGATCATTCAGATGCGAATTCTCATTGCGACTGCTACAAATTATCGGCGTGCTGTTATTATCCCTTGAATGTCTCAAGTCATTATCAGACAAAAAGGTTACGTCATTTTTCATAGGGTTATTCGCATCGTACCGGTTGGTTAATTTGGGAGAGATTTGCGATGGTTCGAGTGCAGAAACACCCCTTGAAATGTGTAAGACTGGGATATTTGTGTGGCAGAGGGGGATTTGTATTAGACGGTTGCGGCTATGCCTAATGTGAGGAGGGACCCGTTCCTGTCAGCTCTATTTGTTGGATGGTTTGCGATATCGTACTCTTGAGTCCGTTGCAACTGAGGGCCGCAAAGTTTGACTAACTAGCCTGAATCCTGTTCAAACTTTGCCGGTCAACACCTTCTGAAGCAATCGCAACTGATTTTTTCTCTTTTCCTGCTGGTCAGTATGCTCAGGTAGTGGGAGTTGTATCTGGAAATAAACTTATACAGTTTCGGCCGGTCCTGACTGGTACTTTCCGGGTGCCACTCTCGCCTGGTCATTGTCAAAGGCTTTTGATTGTATCAATTGAACAAACCTTGCTTTTGACAAATTCAGCGTGCATAATGTGATAGAGTATTTCCAGTCGGGCCCAAAGGAGAAAAACAAATGCGGTATCTTCTCATTTTGAGCGCGACTTGTATCTTTATGGTGCTTCCCGAACCGGTTGCCGCTCAGCGGCATCACTCTGGACATGGGCATCATCACGGTTATTCGCAGCACCACCAATCGTACCCGCGTTATTACGGTCGTACGTGGCCTAATCCTGGTTGGTCGGTCAGTGGTCGCTCCGGGAATGTTGCTTATAACTTTTCGTTTGGCGGCAATTCCTACTATGGCGATCCGTGGGGCCCCTATTTCTATAACCGCTTTGGTTATTACAATACGGAAGCCTTTATTGCTGGCAATCCTGTCCAGTTTTCCAATGGTTATTCCTTAAACGGCTTTTATCCCATTCTCCCTGGTCAAGGATATTCGCCCCCGGCGGTATATCCCTATAGCAATGTGCCGGGCGTCATTCCGAGTTTGCCCGCGCATCCACAATGGAATGACCCCAACGCTGCCAGCAATGTGCCGTTGAACCAGGCGTTAAAGAATGATCTGGATCGCTGGAACGACAAGAACTATTTGCCTGAGCCCTCAAGAAAGATTCAGAGATATGTCATTCCCTCCACGCGTCACGCGAAAGAATTGAGTCTGCGTAATCAAGTGAAAGGGGATGAATACTTTAAGAAACTGGATTACCGCAGAGCCTATGATCGCTATAAGCTGGCGGCGTCTCTGGCAAAAGATCTTGCGACGCCCCATTTCAAAAAGGGATTTGCCCTTGTTGCATTAACACAATATGACCGTGCAGCCTATGAATTTAAACAGGGACTGGCACTTGACCCTACCTGGCCTGCGACCGGCGAAAGTCTGAGCGCACTATTTGGTCCAGATCATCTGATTGCGAAAGATTCGATGCTGCATCAGGTCGCTGAGTGGGTTCAGAAAGATATTCGTGATCCCGAACGGCTGTTTGTATTTGGCGTGGTGTTACATTTTAACGGTCAGGTAGAACAGGCAAATGATGTGTTCAGAACCGCGGCTCGTCTGGCGGGGCGTGGTGATCATTTCCTGGCGTTTCTGGATCCCAAACCAGCAGTCGGGAAACAGCAGATGATCCCACAGAAAGGCGGCCCTTCCGGGCATGTTGTCGATCCGGCGAAAACCCGTCCTCCCGCATTTGAAGCACCCAAACAGCAACCGCAGCTGAAACCACAGGGAACATCGCGGTCAGCTCCGATTTCCAAACCACTGGCTTTACCGCCGCCTCCAATGAAACAGAGGGCACCACAGCTTAATAATCAGATTAACAATCAGTCTCTACCTCCGCTTCCCAAAGACGCCGGTACACCGGGCGAACCGTTGATTCCTCTTCCCGAGCCTGCTAAAAGTCAACAACCACCGTTGTTGATACCTCCACAATAATAGAACACCTCTTTTAATTTCCGGGCTCGATACAACTGATGACTGATTCTGACACTTCCCGACTGTTAGTGACATTATGCACTTATAACGAGCGCGAAAACCTGGAATTGCTGATTCCGGAGATTCATAACTTTCTGCCCGAGGCTCATATTCTGGTGATAGATGATAATTCACCAGATGGGACCGGAGAATATGCGAAAGAGCTGGGACAAGCCGATCCTCGGATTCATTCGATCCATCGCGCCGGTAAATTAGGGCTGGGAACCGCGACCATCGCCGGTTTTCGGTACGCGATTGAAAACAAATACGATCTGGTATTGAATCTGGATGCTGATTTCAGCCATCCTCCACGGTTCATGCCCGATTTGGTGGAAGCAACCAAATCGGCTGATGTCGCCATTGGTTCGCGTTATATACCGGGCGGTAAGATCGAAGGCTGGGGGCCGAAACGTTATTTTATGAGTGGGGCTATCAACTGGTATGCCCGTTTATTGCTGCGTCTGAAATCACGAGACTGCAGCGGCAGTTTTCGTTGCTATCGCGTTCCCAAACTGGCCGAGATCGATTTCGCCTTGCTGCGGGCCAAAGGGTATGCCTTTCAGGAAGAGATTCTCTATCGCTGTCGTCGCGTGGGATGTACGTTTAAGGAAGTCCCCTTCACCTTCGAAGAACGCCGCTATGGTAGCTCCAAGATCAATATGGGAGAAGGATTTTCTGCGTTATGGGTGATGTTCGTGCTGGGCATTGATAACTGCCTGGGGAAACGGGTCCGTGCGCTTCCCTCAGAGTCTTCAAAATAAACGGCTGATTCCTCGTCGGACTAGCCTTATGAATGGCTGTGAGGCTCGTCTGGGAATGCCCCTTCGCGGACTTCATTCGCATACGCTTGCACGGCGGTCGTCATTTCTGCCGCGAAGTTGGCGTATTTCTTTAAGAACCGTGGATGAAAATCGGGATTCATTCCCAGCATATCCGGCGTGACGAGTACCTGACCGTCACAGCCCGGTCCGGAGCCGATGCCAATTGTGGGGACCGTGACGGTGTCCGTGATTTTTTGTGCGATGGGCGCGGTAATCATTTCGAGCAGAATTCCGAAGGCCCCTGCTCTTTCTGCAGCCAGCGCATCGGCGATGAGCTGGTCTTCGTCCCGTTGAATTTTGCCCATGCTCCCTATTGCACGCACGGATTGTGGTTTGAGGCCCAGGTGTGCCATCACGGGAATGTCGGCAGATGCGATGGCTTCGATGGTCTTTGCCTGATTCACGCCCCCTTCGAGTTTGACGGCATCTGCGCCAGTCTCCTTCAGAATGCGTCCTGCATTTTCCAATGCCTGTGCAGGAGAGACATGAAACGACATGAAAGGCATGTCGACAATGATCAGAGCCCGCTGAACAGCGCGGGCTACCATTTCGCCGTGGTAGATCATCTCATCTACGGTCACCGGCAGTGTTGTGCTCTTGCCCTGAACGACCATTCCTAAAGTGTCGCCTACCAGCAGGCAGTCTAAGCCAGCTTCATCCAAAATTTTTGCTGACAGAAAATCGTAGGCTGTCAGCATGGTGATTTTCTGCTTTTTTTCCTTAGCAGCCAGAAATCGGGGGACCGTAAACTTTTTAGGCCGTGCGGGGGACGCATTCGACACGGAACTCTCCTTAAATGACATCACTTGTCTGGCATAACAGCCAAAACTAAGTCAGTTACGTACTACGATAGTAGACATTTTATCGCAGTTGAGGCTCCACAATAGGAGAACTGAGTCCTGATTCGCAAGACTGAGGTCTGCTTTTCTTCAAAAACAGATTGGGCACAGCGACTGTAGTATTTTGCACCGTATTATATTGCAACACCTGTTGCATTATGCACCGCATTCTTTGGGGGCCATTTTCCTGTTAGGAACTACATAAAGTTGTAAAGGCCTGATTTTAAGCGGCTTACAGACAAAATTGCACAAAAGTTTCTGAATGGTATGGCTTGTGCAATAGTACTATATCAGCGATGGTGGCAAGCGTTGGCCCGCACTTGCTCCATTCAGCACAGAAAAGGTGCTTCAGTCATTCACATGATTCGAAGCACCTTTTTTTTATTTCTCCCTCCTGATTTTCTGCCTCTGCTTAAAAACGAGCCCTTTCCCCTTCTGGAATTCCTGCCCTGACTTCATTAGGATTGTGACACACGCCAGGTTCGTATGCTGGCTGTGTTTCAGAATTCCATTCCACTGGCAATTTCTCTTGTCTGAAATCGCATTTTCTGATTTCTGCCGGGGGAGTCTGCATATCAGGAGGTGACCAAACGTGCCAGAAAAAATCGTCGTAATTGGATCAGGACCCGCTGGTTGGGCCGCTTGTATTTACACATCCAGAGCAAATCTGGAACCCCTCTGTTTTGAAGGGGCTTTTACAAATGAGAATCGCCTGCAGGGGACGCTTCCATTAGGACAGTTGTCGTTAACGACGGAAGTTGAAAACTATCCCGGTTTTCCCGTCGGTAACCTCGAATCGTATTTGAATGATTCGATCGACGAACCCAAGCGAAAATTAATGGTACCGCATCTCGGGCATGGCGTGAGTGGACCGGAATTGATGTACTTAATGCGTCAGCAGGCGACGAATTTTGGGACACGGGTCGTGACCGACGACGTGGTGGATGTCGATTTTTCGTCACACCCCTTCAAGATCACGCTTTCAAATGGCGAGCCTATCGAAGCCCTGTCAGTCATTATTGCTACCGGTGCCCGGGCCAATTATCTGGGGCTTGATTCCGAAGAACGCTTCAAGAATATGGGCGTTTCCGCGTGTGCCGTCTGTGATGGCGCGATGCCTCGTTTTCGCAATCATCCTCTCGTCGTCGTTGGCGGCGGAGACAGCGCCATGGAAGAAGCCAGTTTCCTGACCAAGTTTGCTTCCAAGGTTTATCTCGTGCATCGACGCGATGAATTCCGCGCCAGTAAAATCATGGTCGATCGCGCCCTGGCCAATGAAAAGATCGAAGTGAAATGGAATTCGGTCATTGACGAGGTCTTGGGCAATGATGAAAAAGGAGTGACCGGGGTCCGTATCCGCAGCACGGTCGATGAGAATCAGACCGAAGAACTGGAAGCAACCGGTTATTTCGCCGCCATTGGTCATACGCCTAATACCAATTTTTTGAAAGGCCAGATCGATACCAACGACAAAGGTTTCATTCAGTGGAAAATTCCTTTCCGCACGAACACGAACGTTGATGGCGTTTTTGCCGCCGGTGATGTCGCCGATGACAATTACAAGCAGGCCATTACAGCCGCCGGCAGTGGCTGTATGGCGGCTCTTGATGCCGAACGCTGGCTGGTGGAAAAAGGCTTCGAGTAAACCTGGTACGCTGATTCATACTTTTTCAATCACGTCTTAAAAGGACTTCAAGATAATGCTGTCAAAAGAAGGTTGTCTGGCGCGACAGAAACGACTGTGGGAAGCTGTTCCCGACCATCTGGAATGGATTCTAATCGCGGACCCGCGTCATGTGCTTTATCTTTCGAACTTTCTCGTGCAACCCTGCAGTTTCTCGCGGGGGGAACGGGCGCTATTGCTGTTGGATCGTGACAAAGGCGTCACGTTGATCGGCGATAACTTTACACTGCGGTCCTCCTCTGCCGATTTCTTTGTCGATCATGAAGCCATCGAAACATGGTATGATCACAAACATTCGGTCGAGAATCGAGATCACGCGTTATTCAATGCATTGAAGTCAGTCGTTCCTCAATTACAGGGGCGGGCTGGTGCGATCGAAGCAGAATGGCTACCAGTTGGGGCGTTACAGGAGCTGGAAGTCACACAGACTGATACCACGCTCGAATTAGGTAGCGTGTTGCGTCAACTGCGTCGGCAGAAACATACGGATGAGATCGCGCTGATGAAGCAATGCATGCAGGCCTGTGATGCCGGTCATGCCTGTGCGCGGGAAGTGGTCGAAGCAGGCAAGACTGAGTTCGACATCTTCCGTAAAGTTCAGGCGGCTGTATTACAGGCGGCGGGACTGCCCGTGATTATTTACGGTGACTTTCGGGCTTCGACTCCTGCGGTTCCCAAAGCAGGCGGTTTGCCTTCCGGTCATGTTCTGGAAAATGGCGATCTGTTCGTTCTCGATTATTCGGTTGTGATTCACGGTTACCGGAGCGACTTTACGAACACGATCAGTGTCGGCGAACCGACGGCTGATCAGCAGAAGCTATTCGGTCTGTGCCAGGCTGCGATGCAGGGAGGCGAATCGGTTCTTAAAGCGGGAACGAAATGTGCTGATGTGCATGCGGCGACCGCGGCTCCGATCTGGGACGCCGGTTATAAAGAGAACTTCCAGCATCACGCTGGTCATGGATTGGGACTGGGGCATCCGGAAGCACCGATTCTCGTGCCGGAAAGCACCGATGTGCTGCTGGCGGGGGATGTGATCACGCTCGAGCCCGGCGTTTATGTGGAAGGCATTGGTGGAATGCGGATCGAGCATAACTACCTGATTACGGACGACGGATTCGAACGGCTCAGTAATCATGTCATTTCGTTAACGTAAAATATTCCTGAGTGAAATTTTGAAAACAGCGTGGCCGGTTTCAGTGTGTTGATGAGCCGGTCGCCTGTTTTACTCCCAATTTTTTTTATTCTGTCAGGTGTCTCAAGCAGCATGTCCCCTCCTGAACTTCCGGAATGGATTGAAGATGACTTGCAGAAGATTCGGGACACGGGTCTGTTTCGATCACGAAGAACATTCAAGCCACTCACAGGCGGACGCTGTATGCTGGATGGTCAAACGCTGATCAATCTTTCCAGCAATGATTATCTTGATCTGGCGCATGACGACCGTCTTATTGCCGCCGCTGCATCGGCCCTGTCGGAAATGGGCGTCGGCGCGCGGGCCAGTGCTCTGGTCAGTGGGCGTACGGAATGGCATGCGAAGCTGGAAGCACAACTGGCACAATTTGAGGGAACCGAGGCGGCGATTCTGTTTCCCAGCGGTTATGCCGCCAATCTAGGCATCGTCTCTGCGTTTGCGAATGAGCAAGATACGGTTTTCTGTGATCGCTTGAACCACGCGAGTCTGATTGATGGCTGTCGGCTCTCTGGTGCCCGGTTACGCGTCTATCGGCATGACCGTCTGGAGAAGCTGAAACGTGAACTGGACAAGGTAACCGGCGATGGGAAAAAAATCATCGTCACCGATTCAGTCTTCAGCATGGATGGCAGTCTGGCTCCGCTGGTTTCACTCTGTGATCTGGCTGAGAAATTTCAGGCGATTCTGATCATTGACGAAGCGCATGCCACCGGCGTCTGGGGGGCTTCCGGTAGAGGTCTGGCGGAAGAACTCGGCGTCGAACATCGTGTGACGATTCGGATTGGTACACTCAGTAAAGCGGTCGGAGCCATGGGCGGTTTTGTGGCTGGTGCGTCTGATCTGATCGACTGGTTGTGGAATCGGGTGCGGACACAAATCTATTCAACGGCCCTGCCCCCCGCGATTTGTGCTGCGGCCTGCAAGTCACTGGAGATCATTCAGGCTGAACCGGAACGGCGGCGTGTATTGAGTGAGCGGGCGGATTTTCTGCGGAACGAACTTCAGCAGCGTACCAACGTCACGATCCCCTCGTCTGCAGGGCCGATCATTCCGGTCATTCTACAAGACCCTGGTGTGACCATGAACGTTGCGGCAGAATTGCAGGAAGCTGGCTTCCTGGTCGGTGCCATTCGGCCTCCGACGGTTCCCGAGGGGACATCTCGCCTCAGGGTTTCTGTCACTTGTGCCCATCAGCGAGACGATCTGGAGCGGTTTTTAAAAGCATTGGATCGTTCACTCGCCAGAAATGTCGAATCTCGATAAGGTAGTCAAATCAACATTATCGAATCAGAAACATCGTTCACAGGACTGTTTTTCAGCCATTCAGAATATCATTGATTAAAGACGTTTGCATGAATTTTCGTGATCAGATCAAAAATGAATATCCGTTTGAATCTCACTGGTTGAAGATCGACGGCCATCAATACCACTATCTGGATGAAGGCCAGGGGCAACCGCTGTTGATGGTTCATGGAAATCCAACCTGGAGTTTTGCCTGGCGACGGCTGGTGAAGCAGCTTTCGGCCCACTATCGTGTGATCGCCGTCGACCATATGGGGTGTGGCTTGTCCGATAAGCCGCAGGATTACTCGTACAAGTTGGAAACACACATTAACAATCTGAAAACGTTGATTCAGGAACTGGATCTGCAGAACATCACGCTGTTCGCCCATGACTGGGGCGGTGCGATTGGCATGGGCGCCGCCGTCGATCTGCCTGCACATTTTCAGCGGTTTGTGCTGATGAATACAGCGGCCTTTCGTTCCCAAGCGATTCCGCTACGGATTGCGGTCTGCCGAATACCCTTATTGGGAGCCTTGGGCGTGCGAGGGCTAAACCTGTTTTCGGGAGCCGCCGTTTCCATGGCGGTGAATAAACGGGACCGGATGACAGATGAAGTCAAAGCCGGCTTCCTCGGACCTTACGACTCGTGGCAGAATCGGGTCGCGGTTCACCAGTTTGTGAAAGACATTCCGCTGAAGCCTTCCCATCCCAGCTACGCGACGCTGCAGCATGTGGAAGAGGGTCTTGAACAGTTTCAAAACCATCCCATGCTCTTGATCTGGGGCGAGAAGGACTGGTGTTTTACGACCAACTTTTTGGACGAATTCGAACGCCGGTTTCCCCAGGCAGAAACGCTACGCATTCCCGACGCAGGACATTATGTGTTTGAAGATGCCCACGAAATTATGTTGCCCCGCATTGAAGCGTTTCTTCAAACGCAGGCATCAAGCTCGATTAAGCAGTGATACCTGCGGGAAGCTCGTCGATTAAAAGTCACCGAAGTCAGGGTTTATTAAGTGCTCAGTCGAGCCGAGATGTGACACCGTCTCGATTTCCTTGCGAGGCTTTTGCGGCTTATACGCTTCAAAACCATCGATACGAAATTCGGAAATCATATGATTAATCCGGTTTTCAATATTAGTCAACTGCTCTCCTTCATCGGGGGCCACAAAGGTATACGCGGCGCCTTTCTGATCGGAAGATAACCGGCCGACCCGCCCGATTCGGTGCACATAATCGTCACTGAATTCGGGGATATCGAAATTGATGATGTGCGAGATCCCACTGACATCAATGCCGCGTCCCATCACGTCTGTGGCAATCAACAGACGAATTTTTCCTTCACGGAAATTTTTGAGAACACGATCCCGTTTCGTCTGCGGTAAGTCACCATGAATCGCGGCGACGTCTTTGAGTTTCTTGGAAAAGATGCGATCGAGCTTATCGGCACCACGTTTGGTGCGGGTGAATACGATCGTCTGTTTGGGGCGTTCCTGAAACAGCAGCCGCGAGAGGAGTTTGATTTTGCGATTCGGGTCGACCGTGACGTAATACTGATCGATAGCGTCCACACTGACCTTGTCATCAGACAGGTCGATCATCACCGGATTCTGCATGTAGCGTTGTGCCAGACGTTCGACCGGAGGGGGTAGCGTTGCGGATAGCAGCAGGGTCTGTCGTTCTTTCGGACACTTCCGCAGGATTTTTTCAATATCGGGGCGAAAGCCGATATCCAGCATACGGTCTGCTTCATCCAGGACCATAAAACCTAATTGACCCAGTTTGAGATTCCCGCGATTGATATGATCGATCACGCGTCCCGGAGTCCCGACAGCAATCTGGGCTCCCTTTTTCAATTGATTTTCCTGGGGGCGAACAGGTTTGCCACCCACCAGCACCGCCAGATTCAGCGATTTGGAACCGCTTAATTTGCGAATTTCTGTCGCGACCTGTTCACTCAATTCTCGAGTGGGAGCCAGGATCAAAGCCTGCATGCCCGGTCGTCGGAGATCAATTTGCTGCAGTACGGGGAGTGAGAAGGCGGCTGTCTTACCGGTTCCGGTTCTCGCCTGTCCGATACAATCCTGGCCGGTGACGGCGATCGGAATCAGCTCAGCCTGGATCGGGCTGGGGGTTTCATACCCTGCCTCGCTGAGATTTTTTAAGATTTCGTCATTCAGTCCTAACTGATCGAAACGGGTTTTGGTTGTCTTTTTTTTCTGTTTTGTTGTCTGAGTCATTTCCTAATTGTTCCTGCTGAAGCAGGAGAAAACTCGCTCTCTGATGAGGCGTCTTGGATTGGCTGGTTACTCTGGCTCGCTATTGCTTTGATTGTCAGTGCCGGTTTCTTTGGCACTATCAAGTTTTGCTTGTTCCCGAACCGAAATTCCAATTAGACGCTTGATGTCATTACTGTCAATAGCCTCTTGTTCTACGAGTGCTTTTGCCAGCAGGTCAAGTTTCTCCCTGTTTTCTGTTAATATTTTTTCAGCCCGTTCTCCTGCAGTATTTAAAAAACGCTGCATTTCCTGGTCGATGACGTGGGCGGTTTCTTCACTACATTCGCCCTGTGATTTCATCTCTTTACCCAAGAACGGGTTTTCATCCGAATGGCGAAACGCCACCGGTCCTATGACATCACTCATGCCCCACTGCCCCACCATTTTCCGTGTGATCTGGGTCGCCCGTTTGATATCATCTGCTGCTCCGGCGGTATGTTCGCCGAAGACAATTCCTTCTGCAGCCCGACCACCCAACATGAATGCTAATTGAGAGTGAAGTTGCTTCTCTCCTATACTATAGCGTTCTTCATCAGGCAGGAGCTGCGTCACACCAAGTGCTCTACCACGGGGAATCACCGTGACTTTGTGAACCGGATCTATCTCCGGAAGTAACCAGGCCAATAATGCATGGCCGGCTTCGTGGTAGGCTGTCATTTCACGTTCTTTTTCACTCAGGATTTCTTCGCGTTCCGGTCCCATCAAAACACGATCCCGAGCATTATCAAAATCATCCTTATCAACCTGGTCTTTGTTGAGACGCGTTGCCGAGAGAGCCGCCTCATTCACCAGATTCTTCAGATCCGCACCAGAAAAGCCAATCGTGCCGGCAGCGATATTGTGCAAGTCGACATCCTCTGAGAGAGGAATTTTTCGCGAATGAACTTTCAGGATCGCTGCCCGTCCTTCTTTGGTGGGACGATCCACGGTGATATGTCTGTCAAAGCGTCCGGGACGCAGTAACGCCGGGTCCAGAACATCCGGACGGTTTGTGGCTGCGATGATAATCACCGCTTCATTCTGCTGGAAACCATCCATCTCACTGAGCATCTGGTTCAATGTCTGTTCGCGTTCATCGTGTCCGCCTCCGAGACCAGCGCCTCGAATTCGGCCGACGGCGTCGATTTCATCGACAAAGATGATACAGGGAGCGTTTTCCTTGGCAGTTCGAAACAAATCTCTTACGCGGCTGGCACCGACGCCGACAAACATCTGGATAAATTCTGATCCATTGATCGAATAGAAGGGGACTCCTGCCTCACCGGCGGTTGCACGCGCCAATAAGGTTTTACCGGTTCCGGGCGAACCCATCAGCAAAACGCCTTTGGGGATTTGAGCGCCCAGTCGCTGGAACTTGGCCGGTGTCTTCAGGAATTCAACTACTTCCTGTAATTCTGCTTTCGCCTGTTCCATGGCTGCCACATCGTCAAAGGTGGTCTGTTCGTCTGAAGGGCTGAACCGCTTAGCTGGACTCTTGGTGAAATTTCCAAGCATTCCGGATCCCATGGGGTCGGAAGAACGCCGCATCATGAACCAGAAGAATCCGATAATCAACAGCGGACCAATCAGCCAGGGGATGATGTAGGTGCCGATGCCGACATTGGTACTTTCCGCCTTGAACTCGACTTTCTGCTTAATTAGTTCCGGAACCAGATCTCGATCTTCTACGGGTTGTGAAGGCAGAACGGTATTGAATTCTTCTGCCAGCTTTTCCTCTTTCTTTTCCTTATCATTCGGATTCTCAGGGCGAATCTTCCACTTCCCGGTCAGAATATCGCCATGGAAATCAACGGATTCTACATTACCACGATTCAGCTCTGAGATGAAAAAACTGTAGTCAACCTTCGAGCCAGTATTTTCCGGCGAGGTTTTCATCATGATCAGACTGCCGACCACCAGAATCAGCAGGATAATCAGCCAGGGACCTGTTGAGGGAGCAGAGCTCTGAGAGTCTTTGCCTGATTTCTTTTGTGGGGCTTTGCCTTTGGGAGGATTCTCTTGGGGGTTCTCCGGAGGAGAGGCCATATGATGTTCCGTTCGTTTACTGAGATCTTTATATTTTTTAGTTGCTGATGACTGTTTTAAACATGAAGTGGCATTCACGTTGCATCAGTCGTCTGCCGGGAAATCGTCTCATCACAGTTGTGGGGGACGAATGTTTATTTCTGCAATTCAGTAATATGTTGCTGATTCTATGAGAAAATCTGTCCTGCAGGCAATGGTGGGAAGCCTGTTTTTAGAAAGGATCAGGCAAGCCGTCAGCAAAATAAGTTCTTCCAAGACGGGATGTTATTGCATTTTTTCAGGATGAGGCCACTAATCTTTCAATCCGTAACGCACAATGCACCACAGCGCTTTGACACCATCCCGCCAGCCAATTTTTTTTCCCTGATCATATGTACGACCATCGTAGCTGATCGACATTTCAAAGATACGGCACTGACGTCGCGCTACTTTTGCCGTCATCTCCGGTTCGATGCCAAACCGATTCTGGCACAGGCCAGGGGCGATTTCCTTGATGACCTCTTTTTTAAAGAGTTTGTAACAGGTTTCCATGTCGGTCAGATTGAGATTGGTAAAACAGTTCGAAAGCGTGGTCAGGAACTTGTTCCCCAGAAAATGCCAGTAATACAGTACCCGGTGAGGCTGGTCTCCCAGAAAGCGGCTGCCATAGACGACATCTGCTTTGCCTTCGATGATCGGCTGCAGGAGACGCGGGTATTCTGAGGGATCATATTCCAGGTCGGCATCCTGAATCAGCATGACGTCGCCTTGCGCTTCGAGGAATCCCGTTCTCACAGCGGCCCCTTTCCCCTGATTCACGTCATGAAAAATGGCGCGAATTTGATTGCGGGGATCTTCGTTGGTCTGTGACTGTTCTTCCAGTCGCTTCAGGATTTCCCGTGTCCCATCGGTGCTGCCATCGTCGACCAGGACCAGTTCTTTTCGAATGGGAACGGCTTTAACCTGGTCGATCAGGTTCTCAACCGTTTTACTCTCATTGAAGATCGGGATGACCACCGAGAGTAAAAAGTCTTCTGGAATGGGATAAAAACCGAGCTGTCGGCAGCCGGCTTCTCCCAGGTAAGCTTTTAATGAGTCATACCATTCGGTCGTGTACGGGTAACCGTGTTCATCCGATTGAGGAACTGGTGTCATTGAGTGGAAATCCATAATTAACTTTGATACAGAGTGGTTAAGACTTTGATAGGCTCTCTCCTGTATTATAAGTTGCAAATGGCATCTGCAAGAGGACTTTCTGATTCATTTCTGCTTTCGGTGCTGGCCAGGTTGAACAAACCGGTTTACATTATCCAGACTGTCAGGTTGATATTCTTCTTTATTTCACTCATGCCGGATATTCCGAATTTACTGATCTGTTAGATTTAAGGCGCGACTATGAAATCAACACATATTTTGTTCACTGATGTGAGTTCGCAGACTTGGGTGGAAGAAATTCTGTTGAATGCAGAGAGCCACCCCGAGTTTTCTACGAATCCCGAGTGGTCAATTCGCAAAACACAACTGCACGGCGGCTTGTCAGAAGGCGTTGATCTGATCGAGGTGAATAACGGCGCACTGCAGCTTTCGATTCTACCCACGCGGGGAATGGGGGTCTGGAAAGGAAATTGTCAGGGAATTCCACTGGAATGGCAGTCGCCTGTTAAAACGCCGGTAAATCCTGCTTTTGTCACCCTTTCAGAACGAGGCGGACTTGGTTGGTTGAGTGGCTTCAATGAGCTCATTTGTCGGTGCGGCTTGATTTCAAACGGACCTCCCGGAACCGATTCCGCCGGTAATCCACTGGAATCCGAGTTAACATTACACGGACGCATTGCCAATACGCCGGCTCATTATGTGAGTGTCGAACTTGATCCTGCTGAGGGGGGCTGGCTGAAAATTACAGGAAAAATGGAAGAAGGCATGCTGTTTGGCAGTCATTTACTGCTGGAATCAACACTCGAAACCCGCTTGGGATCAGCAGAATTCCGAATTCGCGACCGCGTTACCAATCTGGGGCCGGAACCGGCGGAGTCAGAATTGCTGTATCACATCAATGTAGGTGCTCCGTTTCTGGAGGAAGGCGCTCAATTTGCCCTGCCCTTTGAGGAAATGGCGCCCCGCGACCCACGTGCTGCAGAAGGGGTGAACGAGTTTGAAATGTATCTGGGACCCACCCCCGGTTATGCTGAACAAGCCTACTATTTTCGTCCCATCTGTGATGAGCAGGGAGATAGCCCGGCGTTATTAACTGATAGAGAGGGTGGAATGGGGATTTTGGTTAACTTTAAAAAGGCGTCTCTCCCCTGTTTTACGCTATGGAAAAATACACAGTCTGAGGCGGGCGGTTATGTCACCGGACTGGAGCCAGGGGTCAGTTTCCCGAATTTCAGGGCGGTCGAGCGGGAGCAGGAACGATTGAAAACCCTCGAGTCTGGAAGCAGCTACGAGACCGAATTCCAGATTTCTATTTTGAATACTTCAGATTCCGTTGATGAGGTCAGACAGAAAATCACGAAGTTAAGTGAAAAGAGCCAGCAAGTTATTCATGAGTCACCCCATCCCCGGTTTTCTTAAGGTCTGTTTCTGGTAATCTGATTGCAGTCGGCCGGTATTATGCATCCGAGCCAGAAAAAGACAAAAAATACAAGAAATCAGTGATTTAGTGACTTTCAGACATCTATGTGGCTGGAATTAAATCAATTGATTCTGATATATTTGCTGGACTGATCTCCTTGGTGCAAAGATCAATGTGTTGTGCATTGGCCACTTAGTGAGACATTTTGTTTTGGAGAAATTGATATTCGCTGGAATGTTGCGGGAGATTCTCTGATCTCATCGCTTTTTTCTTTCGGTTGTTAGATCGCGTTCAAAGACAAGTTGACTCAACTCTCAACTTCCTGCTCTTCATGAGCGAGTGTTTGAGACCTGTCGACAAAGAGGCGTTTTTGAAACGCTGGAACGGGTGAGCCAAAGTGAGTTCACGCCGGGTTCCGCTAACGACAAAATTTGACGGTACATTCCTGTAAGAAATTGATTTTGAAATTTTAAGTGTATTTGGATTTTTTTTAGTATGGTTGATCGTAATTTAATTCGAGAATTTAGTGTTTCTGATGAAGACCTGGACGCAGCATTTGCCGAGGTCATGCCAGAAGTGGACGAAGATGGTGTAGAAACCGATTGGGTGCTGGATGACGTCTATGCTTCCGTCTCCTGTGCTTATGATGTGAATCAGATCATTGATGGTGTGATCTTAAGCGTCGAAGGTGAAGAGGTTCTGGTCGACATCGGATTCAAGAGTGAAGGTGTCGTTCACATTGACGAGTGGTCTGAGGAAGAAGAAACTCCCAAGGCCGGTGATCAGGTTCAGGTACTGCTCGAAGAAGTCGAAGATGAATTCGGCTTGACCATGCTTTCCAAACGCAAAGCCGATCGAATTCGCGAGTGGGAAAAAGTCATTGCCACACATGCCGAAGGCGATGTGGTTTCCGGTACGGTCGTTCGCAAAATCAAAGGTGGCTTGCTCATCAATATCGGTGTTAATGTCTTCCTGCCAGCCAGCCAGGTTGATATTCGTCGTCCATCCGATATCGCCAACTATATTGGTCGCACCATTGAGTGTGTGATTCTGAAAATTGATGAAGCCCGACGAAACATTGTTGTCTCACGTCGTAAACTCATCGAAGAAAAACGTGAAAAACTCAAACAGGATCTGCTCAGCAAGATTGAAGAAGGTCAAATTGTTCAGGGCGTCGTGAAAAACATCGCCGACTTTGGTGCCTTCGTTGATCTGGGCGGTATTGACGGACTGTTACACATCACCGATATGAGTTGGGGACGTATTAACCACCCAACGGAAATCGTGAAGATTGATGACGAAATCGAAGTCATGATCTTAAGCGTTGATCGTGACAAAGAAAAAATTGCTCTCGGTCTGAAGCAGAAGTCTCCCAGCCCCTGGGAACTGGTCGAATCCAAGTACCCCGTTGGTACCAAGGTTATCGGTCACGTTGTCAACGTGATGTCTTACGGTGCATTTGTCAAACTGGAAGACGGAATCGAAGGTCTGGTTCACATCAGTGAAATGTCCTGGACCAAACGCATCAACCATCCGAGTGAACTCGTCAATATCGGTGATGAAGTCGAAGTGGTTGTACTGGGTGTCAACAAAGACAAACAGGAAATCTCTCTCGGTATGAAGCAGACTCAGTCCAATCCATGGGACGAAGTCACCAAGAAGTACCCAGAAGGTGCCAAGGTCAAAGGGACCGTTCGCAACCTCACCAATTACGGTGCCTTCATCGAACTCGAAGAAGGCGTCGACGGCTTGCTGCATGTCAGCGATATGTCTTGGACCCGTAAGATTTCTCATGCCAGCGAAGTCATGAAGAAAGGCGACGAAATCGAGTGTCTGGTAATTTCCGTAGATGAAGAGCGAAAGCGAATTGCTCTGGGACTGAAGCAACTGGCTTCCGACCCTTGGGAAACCGACATTCCTCAGAAGTATCAGCCCGGTGCCATCGTGCAAGGGGTTGTTACCAAGATCACGAACTTTGGTGTGTTCGTCGAACTGGAAGAAGAGCTGGAAGGTTTGCTTCACATCTCAGAACTGGCAGATCACAAAGTCGAAAACCCAGAGGATATCGTCAAGGTCGGCGAAGCACTGGATGTCAAAATCCTGCGTGTTGACACTGACGATCGCAAGATCGGCCTGAGCCGTAAGCTCGAAGAATCGATCGAAGAAGAACAAACGGCTGGTGAAGCCGGTGAACCAGCAACCGCTGGTGCAACTCGGAAGGAACTGCTGGGCGGAACGGGAGGAAATGCTCCTCTGTTTTCACTGCCATCTGAAACTAGTGAAGCTCCTGCAGAAGAATCAGCTGCAGAAGAGCCAGCTACAGAAGAACCAGTTGCAGAAGAACCAGTTGCAGAAGAACCAGTTGTAGAAGAGCCCGTTGCAGAAGCGAGTTCGGAAGAAAAAACTGAGTAATCTCTTTCAGTCTAAATCAGACTGAAGGTTAAATCGAAATCAAAGCGGTGGTCTTAGCGGGCCACCGCTTTTTTCGTGTCTGCAAAACGTGTGATACGACGATGATTCCAGGGATTAGATCAGCTACTCTCGATGCAATGCCTGGAGCCCGTTTCTAGGAAAAACGGTACGAATCGTTGCGTGATTGCAGGCGAAATTTACCTGATTCCTATAATCGTTACAGTTTCTGCAGAATCCTCGTTTCCTGTTCGGCTTTTCCATCCAGCCTTCAGAAACCGGCTTTGAGTTGCCGATGAGTAGGTTACGGGGTGCAAGGTGTTTCTGCCTGTGTCCTGAAAATAAATCATCGTGTCGAGAGGAAACGAGTTCCCGCGAACGGTTGCAATTATGATGGAATGCCAAGGATTTGGTTCGGCAGTTCCATTTGTCAACAACGAATAGATAACAGGTTTTCCATGCAGAAAACTGCTCGACGGCGTTCCTCTTCAGCCGTACAGAATCCGTTAGAAACATATCTTAAAGAAATCAACGAAACCGCTCTGCTCACTGCAGATGAAGAAAAAGAGCTTTCGAACCGTATCGAGAACGGTGACAAAGAAGCCCGCGATCGTATGGTGCGTGCAAATCTTCGGCTCGTTGTGAATATCGCGAGAGCGTATTCAAACAAAGGTCTGCCACTTCAGGATTTAATTGAAGAAGGCAACCTGGGACTGTTACGGGCCGTTGAAGGATTCGATCCTGAGATGGGAACCCGCTTCAGTACTTACGCCAGTTACTGGATCAAGCAGTCAATCAAACGGGCACTGGTGAATTCTGCGAAAACGATTCGCATCCCTGCCTATATGGTCGAACTTTTGACCAAATGGCGGCGTGCTACCGCTCAGCTTCAAGACACTCTGGATCGAACTCCCACGACAGAAGAAGTGGCCAAAGAACTTGATCTGCCTCCGAAGAAATTGAAAATCGTCAAGAAAGCGATTCAGCTTTATAATTCGTCACCACAGTCCGAGCAGCATGAAGCTGGCTGGTCACTGGGAGAAATGATTCCAGATGACCGCTTAAAAGGCCCAGATGTTGAGCTGGTTGAGAATGATAATCTGAAACATGTCTATCGACTGCTGAAAGAAATTCCGGAACGCGAAGCCAGCATTTTGCGGATGCGTTTTGGTCTGGACGGCGACGAACCGAAAACGCTGAAAGAGATCGGCTTGGAATTAGGTTTGACGCGGGAACGCGTGCGTCAGATCGAGAGTGAAGCACTCAAAAAACTGGCCAAGGAAATTTCCGGCGAGTAATTTCGGAAACACGTCTTAAAAAGATTTGCAAAGAGACCGGTTATCTGCCGGTCTTTTTTGCGTTGGCAGGCACGACCATCGGATCATAGATGATCTGCTGTTTCTTTAAATCAATCCTGCGGTAGACGTGTGCCAGTTGAAGCATCAGTGGTTCGAGCTGCTGGTAATACTCATCTGAACTGGCAAACTCAGCTTTACGTTGTTTCAACGCCAGGATTTTGAGTTCCAGTTCATCGCGTTCCTGTTTTTGTTCGCCGGAAATCTGTGCAATCGATTGTGTCGCGAACAATGTGAATTGGTGCGCCCGATGTCCGTCAGGTAATGTCGTCGTAGAATGGGAATCAGGGAGCCGATTCAGGCCTTGAAATTGGTCGTAGCGGGTTCCCCGTTGATCGGCATTATCATCCAGCATCGCGTGCTCCGTAGAGAGTTCCCCTTTTTGTTGATAATAGGCGTTTGTTTCACGGCAGGCAGTCAGATAGGCTTCCAGCAACGAAATTTGCCCATCATGATCCAGGTCAGCCTGCGGTTGAGAACTGGCTGCGGAAAGAAAATTCCCAAAGCGGGAGAAGTAGAATTCGTGCCCATTTTTGGTCGCCGAAATAATCACACGATTGTCCGCAGACAACGCGTTCAAAAAGGGGCCGCTGGAAGAAAAGCAATTGATAATTGCCAGCGGATGTTTGATGTGATCACAAGACTCACTCAGTTGATCTACAGTGAGATCGGGGCCTCGCAAATTGAAACGGGCCATTTTACCATCAAATGTACCATGCCCGATCAGGATTAACCAGGTGGCCGTGGTGTTGTCTGTTTGACGCTGTAGCTCTCGGTTCATGAGTTCCAGATCCGTTTGCCGCGCATCGACGGTTTCACCAATGACCGTCAAGTCGGTTTGTTTATGCGCAGCGATCTGCTGCCAGCGCTGCGACCAGCGGGAAAACTGGTGCTCGTATTCCTCCAGACCGCCAGCTCCGATGACCACGATCATGCGTTCTGTTTGTTTGACGGGAGTTTCATTCTCCGCGTCCAGATGGCCAGCGTTCACCAGCGCAAACAGACTGACCAATCCAGCTAAAAACCAAATTCGGAATTGATTGTGCATCAGGGTAATCCTTTCCAGCGTCGTAAAGACCACTCACCAAACAGGCAGCCCAGGACAAACATCAGGACCCAGGGATGGTGCCAGAGCGGACTGACTGACTCTTCTGTTACGGGAACGTGACGTTGATCCAGAGAATGGACGAACTGGGCCAGTTTGGCCGCCGGGATCACTTCGCCTTTTGTTTGTGTCGCGAGTCGCTGCAGTCGTTCGAGATCCGGCTTAATGGACCGAAATTCTGTATTGCCCGGTTCATGGACCCAGCCACTATGAATTGTTTTTGTTTTCGAATCGGGGGTAGTCACCGTCGCAGATACCGTATAGCCGCCCGGTTGAGGTGGCAGATAGACGGTCTGGTATTCACCCGGCTTGTCGGCAGCCGGATCGGCGGACAGCTTGATCGTTTCATTTTCCGGCGTAGTGATTTCCAGTTCTACCTGATAATCGCTGCGTTTCTGGAATTCAGGATCGCGGACAAGCACTTTGATTTTCGTGCCGGAATTTCCCTCTAAGTTCGTGTCGACGAGGAGATCAACGGGCTCCAGTACATCGGTTGTCATCCACCGCAATAATTGTCGCCAGGACTTATAGAGTTGGGGTGACGTCGAATCTTCTTTCAGCCGCCAGCGCCACAGATCGCCAATCATGACGGCAGTAACACGCCCCAAACCGTAACGTTGTGTCGCAATCGCGGGATAAACGGCATTCTGGGGGCCCTTTATTTCAGCCGCCAGAGTTGCTCCGGGTTTTGTGGCGTCCATACGGTTGATTGTTTTGAAGGGGGGCATCTCCGTCAAGCGTTTGTGTTCTTCCTGTTCCTGTTTGTGATGCCGCATCCAGGGTTGCAGCCAGCCGTCGCGGGTCAGTGTAAACTGATAGTCGCTTTCGAAGGCAGACGCATCCCGCTGTGGGAAATACACAGGAAGCAGGCGGCTCAAGTCGGTTTTGTCATAGCCCCCTTTTTGAAACGATTCCTGTCCGCCGAGCATCACCAGCCCGCCGCCCCGTTCTGAGACAAAGCGGGTGATCAGCTCCAACTGGTCGTGTGTAAAGAAAGCCGCTTCCAGATCGTCGATGATCAGCGTTTCGTACCGAAAGAGATCGGCTTCGGATTTGGGAAAGCCGTCTTTTAATTCATCAGGAGACTGCGTATTGATCCGTACGAAGACCGGCTGGTCATACCGTTCCAGGTCGGCTTCATTGTTTGGGTCAAAGCCCCGAAAAAGCGCGTTCCCTTCTTCCCCGTCCCGACTGCGAAAATCGAACTTCGTCTCTTTTTTTCCGATGCGGATCAGCCCCACCAGATGAATGAATTCGTCTTCTTCGATTGCTCGCCGCAGGAATTTAAATTCCCAGTTCGGGCGTCCCGAGACATAGAGCACGCGATGTGCGGTGCGTCCACGATCAATTTTCAGTGTACGCTGGTTGTTAGCCAGCGTTGCTTCGCTATTGTCTTCTGAGATCAGCAACGTTTTGATTTGATAAAAGGCAATGCCTGTTGCTTCAGGACGTACCTGGAAGCGAATTTGGAACTGTTGTTCGGGCTGACTGACTTCGCGCGTCACAGTCTCGACCACTTTGCCTGTTTCATCCAGCAGTTGTGCTTTGATTTGTTTCTGCTGACATTGGGTGGCGGAGAGGTCGGCGAGAATCCGAATAGGAGCATCTTCAAAGGGGGAATAGCTGACAGACGTTTTCGTGATCGCCAGATCGGTCGCCGGCTTGGATGTTCCAATGGGTACCGGATAAATCGGAACCGAGGAATCCAGACGACTGATTTCTTCGGCGGAGATGCCATCGGTCATCAGCAGAATGCCTGCTAAGGGGAGTTTTTGATAACGACGATTTAATTCATTCAGACCGGAGACGAGATTTGTTTGAGAACCATCAAAGGCCAGATGCTTGAGATTCGTTTGAGCATGTGCGTGAGCGTCGACAGAATATTTCCGAACCGAAAAATTCTGTTCCAGATCGGCCATCCACTGGGGCGTTTGCTGTTTTGAATCGGTTGTTGAGAGCAGTTGTTGGATTTGTTGCAGGCGGGGTTGGCCTGTTTTCGAATCCGTAATTTGCAGGCTCTGGCTGTCGTCTACCACAATCGCGAATAGATTGGTGCCAGGATGAATTCGCACGCCGCTCCATAATGGCTCAGTAAGTGCGATCGAGAGAACCATGATGCCGCAGAGTTTCAAGCTGAAGGCGACTCCCGCCAGTGCGCGTTGCAGAGCGAGTGCGCGGTAGGCATAGATCAACAAAGCCAGTCCCACAATGATGACGACGATTGTGATCGTGGACCATTCAGGGGCGCCGAATTGGATTTGGGCCAGACAATTCATTTTCCACTCCCTAATTCTTCATAGTAGCGTCGGACCAGATCAGAGTATTTTTCCGGTACCGGGTCGCGGTCAATCGGTGCCAGTGATGTCTGTGCGCCTTGTTTACTGATTTCGTTTGACAATACTTTTTGAAGTTCAGCCAGCGGTTCCAGGATTTGTGCATTGACCAAGTCTCCCTCAGGTGCTTTGGAATGTCGTTTGAACTCAGCACGCATACTTTGTGCCCGTTCACGAATCTGAGCGACTTTACTACGTAGCTCGGGATCTCCCACCATCTCTTCGACGTCCCGCATGCGGTCAGACCATTCGCGGAACTGGTTGCCGGTAATCGGTCCCGATGCCTGCGCGCCAGGACCTCCCTGGCCTCCACCAGCCCCGCCTTTCGAATTGCCGCGGGAGCCTTTCAGCGATTTGGGGGAAGATGGTTTGGATGCTGACTGTGATGCTGACTTGCCGGAACCTGATTGCGAACCCTGCCCTTTGCCTTTTTGGGCCGACGCCAGTTGTACCGGTGATTTGCCTTGGCCGGAAGGTGAACCAGATTTTCCTGGCTGCCCAGATTTTGTTCCCGGTGATGGTTTTTGTCCGGGGGATTTCGCAGCGTCAGGTTGCGATTTGTTTTGTGGGGAAGACTTAGGCTGGATTTGCGATGAGGCATTGCCGGCGAGTTTCTGCTCCTGTTTCATTTCCGAGGTGAGTGATTTGATTTCCTGTCGCGCCCGTTTGAGTGATTCCAGATCGTTGCCCAGAACACTCTCGGCGGCGACTTTGATTCCCTGTTTCATTGCCTCAATCCCCTGCCCGGCACGTTGTTCGGCCTGCTGTGCCCGTTCGGTGGCACCCTCTTTCAGAAAGTTAGCGGCATTCTTTAACGCATCTTCCGGGCGATAGGGTCTTGTTTTGCGAATCGCATCATAGAGATGTTTGGAAAGGAGCGGCTCTGACTTTTCCGATTCCTGAACGACTTTTTTCATCTGCTCTACTAGATCTTTTAAGGGGTCTTTCTGCTTCTCCAGTTGATCTGCCAGTTTCTGTTGCCCCTGATTTTTCCTCAGAGATCGCCGCGCCTTAGGTTGGTCGGGCTGGTCCTGTTTGTTGAGGACCTGGCTCAATGCTTTCTGTTTTTGATCGAGTTGTTCGGCCTGCTGATTCAATGAACGCATGGCATCAGCAAATTGATTGGCGGTTTTCTTGCGGAACTCGTTTTTGAGTTGATTCAGTTGCTGCTGTGCTCTGGTTCCGGAATTCAAGGCGCGTGAGACCTGCCCTTCTTTGAGTGATTGTGAGCTTTGTTGCAGGTGTTTTCGTGTTTGTTCGAGTTCCCGCCGGGATTTTGTCGATGAGGGTTGTTTTGATTGATCCATGCGCTGGGCAACTTCGTCGGCTTTACGGAGCAGTTCCCGCTGCCGTTCCCGCAACCGCTTGAGCTGTCGTTCGATTTCTTCGCGTTCCTGATCGGTTTTCGCGAATCGCTGTTTATCGGACAATTCTTTGAGTTGTTCGTTCAGATCTTTTTGGCGTTGAGCCAGTTCTCGCAGACGGTTGAGGATTTGCAGTGAGTCACGGTTCGCCTGTGCTGCCGGCGGTTGCGATGCCTGATTCTCTGTTTCGTAGCGTTGTTTTTTGTTGGTTAGTTCCAGTTGTTGCAGTTGATTCTGAGAACGGCTGCTGCCACCCCCTTTACTGCCACCTCCATTTTTGTTTTTGGAAACCTTGTGCTCGCGGGCCCGCAGTTTTAACAGGAACTGGTAACTGGCTTGTTCTGTCGCCAGTGCCGCCGTGAGTTGTTCGACTGCTTTTGTTTCCTTTGCCGCATTGAGCAGCGAAACAGTTTCCTGCATTTTTTGTGAGACCGAATCAATAATTACTTTCGACTTTTGCGATTTGACTTTCGAAGCCAGTTTGATGAGTTCGGTGACGAGTGCCTGCTGTGCCTGTTGCAGTGTGTTCAGGTCTTCTACAAACTCGCTGGATACAGTCTGTTTGATTTCGCGGCGGATAATTTTCCAGGTTGCGTTGATAATCTGCTTTTGTTGTTCTGCCAGCTTTTCGGCTTTCTGAGCATTGCCGCCACTTTTTCCCGATTTCGAGGCACTGTTCGCAGAACGGCCTTCCTTGAATATTTCTTCAAAGTGGCGGACTTCCATGAAATACATGTCGCTGAGCACCTTGCGCCTGCTGCCATCCGGGGCGATGTCTTCCGCAAACAGGTGATAGGAAATCAGCGTGTCAGGCTGAACCTGCATCCGCTCCAGTGAGAGGAGATGTTCCACGGCCACCTCCAGTTTAGGGTTTGTCGAGTTGAGTAAATTCAGTGTCTGCGTGGTCTGGCCGGGAATGGTATAGACGAGTCCTACCTGTTGCACGCCGAAGTCATCTACGACGGTTCCCTGAACGAGGGCTTCTTCCAGCGGGGAGACACGGGTATCGCGGGCGGGAAAGGTGACTTTGATTTCGGGTGGCAGATTCGGAATAACGGCGAGCTCAATGAAAGGCTGGTTTCGGTTTTCGCGTTTGTCGGCATCGATGATCCGCAGATTCCAGGTCTGGCTTTGTGTGGCTTTGAGACTGAGTCGGGCGACTGTGCCATCTGAGCTTACCCTCATCGGCAATGGTGGCTGACCTGCCGTTGATTCCAGGAACGCCGATTTCACAGGTTTGTTGAACTGTGCGACGAGTACGATCCGCGAGCCGGTCACCGCACTGATGGTCAGGCTGTCTTCCACTGTCAGTGTTGGTTGCCCCGTGTAGTCAGGGGGTGTGATGAGCGTATCCAGTTGGACCAGTTTCGGCAGGACGTAGACTTTGACCTGATATGTTTCTGATTTCCATTCATTCGCTTGTACGGAATAAGAAAGATCCCCATTCACGGCGGGTAGCCGGGCAGCAAAGACGGGGTCGTCCAGATGTTTGACGAGCGGCAGTTCCTGTATTTTCCCTGATGCAGAGTGGATGTGCAGAGTTGCAATGTCGGGAATCTTTTCTGTGAAACGAGCCGTGATCAACAGGGGATGGTTATTTTCCAGATCGGTGGTTCCCGGTTTAATCTCGACTTGAAACTCTTCCTGCATCGCAGCGATACTCGATGGCGATAGGTCTTTGGGAACAGGAGCCGCCTTCAGATAAGACCAGCAGGTTAAGCAACTGATGAACCAGGCGGTGAAACAGACGAGGTGTGTGGTGCTTTGCAGGATCAGCCTGCGGTTGGAGATCGTCTGTCGCCAGTCGTGCTCGGTTGCATGCTGGATGACCTGTTGAATCAGGCGATTTTGCAGAAAGGTGGGAATCGTCTCTGCGGTCGTTTTCTCCATTTCCAGCGTTGCCAGCAGACTCGTATCCAGATCCGGATAGGTTTGCTCAATTAATGTGGCGATTTGATGCCGGCTAGCCGGGGAAACTCGATTTCGAGAGCGAAACAGGAGCATTCCCATCGCAACGAGGCATGGTACTCCCAGCATTACTACCAGCAATAAGTATTGGTATTGCGGTGTTGCAATCGGTTTGAGGCTGATGAAGATCAGCAGAGTCAGGCTGCCGGCGATGAGCCAGAGGAGGGTCAATCGTTTGAGCTTCAGGCTGGTCTGGTACCGAAAGACGACCTGATTGAGTTGTTGTAAGAGATCGGGCAGGCCCATCGTTACACCTTTCGTGTCGCTGAAGTTTTGCCGGCGATCCATTTCGCCAGCAGTGTTTCCAGACCCAGCATCGCCAGCGCGACGATGATCAGCCAACGCCAGATTTTCTGTTTCTGTTCCATCTCCCGGATCAACGCCTGGCGTTTGAGATCAGCGAGAGGTGGATTGCTGGCTGTCGTTTCACCGTGGTCGAGTAGTTTGACTCCCAGTGCTTCCAGTTTTTCGATTTCCAGCGGTGCGGTCTTGCTTTCTTCGATGTCGAGATTGACCACGAACTTTTGTGCCGGTGTTGTTTCATCTTCCGAAGTGATCCGATACAGGCCCGGCTGGACTGTCTGCTCGAATTTCTTTTCTCCCGCCGTGAGTTGGATTGGAGAGGCCTTGGGGACGCGGACTTTGGCTGCTTTCAGGGACGCTGGCAGCTTGACTGGTTCACCAACGATAAACTGGGATGGAGTATCGATTGTGTTTACATTGAGTGCCAAAATGGCATTCATCATCGGAACAAACTTGGTCGAAAGTGCGAACTGGCTTTCCTGAGGAGTCCAGCCAAATGTCATGACGATCAGTTGTCCCTGGCCGAGGGGAACGCTCACAATTGCGGGGCTCTCATGATCGAAACGGGCCAGAATCTGATGCGGTAAATTTTTAGGTAGTGAGAGCCGCTGATAATGCCAGAATTTCAATTTGGTGAAGTCTGAATATTCAGGAGCTTGAAACATCTGAAACAGCGGGTGCTCAAACTGGATGTTCGTGAGCAGAGCGTAGTCGTTGACGTCCGCTTCTGCGATGAGGTGCTTTTCCGAATGGGACACTAAAAGTTGAAACGTGTCGTTGGTTTGTTGTTCGTTTAGAGAAAACAGAACCACTCCGCCTTGCTGCAGATAGTTTTTGACGAGATTGGTTTCCTCAGCTGCAAGTTCGCGGCTGACAATCATCAGATGGATTTGAGCGGCCGAAAGCAGGACTTGTGGCGAGTTGGGGCCAACCGTTACGAACTCGACTTTGCGCTGGGGCGTTGTGGGAAACGCACGCTTGGCAAAGTAGTCAGGAGACTTAGTAGAGCCTGCGGCGGGAGTGCCATAATGCACGATGGTGATGTGAGCTTGTTCGCGTGGTTGAAGATAAAGCTTGTTGTCAAAGTCGTGATGGTCGCCGGTAAGTATGATTTGCGTCGCTGGCTGTTGCGAATCGACTGCCGGCATACGAATGACACGGGACTGACCGGCGGGAACATAAATCTTTTGAGGTTGTTCGGACTCGCTGAGCGCAGTCTGGTAAGCGATTTGGAACTGTTCCTGCTGTGAGTCGGCTGCATTCACAATACGAACGGTTGCCTGCCCTTGTTCATCCAGCGAAAGGAGTTGCAGGCCTGCATTGTTGGTCTGTTCGTCTTTGAGTTGATGCAAGCGGACCTGAAGTTCTGCCGGCCAGGAAAATTCTGAGAGTGAGTTGATCTGCGCACCGGCTTGAGAATCGGTAATGAGCTCAATTGTACTGTTTTGTAGTAGTGTCCCCGACGGATCGGAAATGGCCTGTTGTTGCAGAAGTGCTGCGACTTCGGTCAACGCGAGTCCCAGATTAGTCGCATTCCAGCCGGGAGTCAGTCTGGAGAGCCGTTGCCAATCAGCCTGCGTCGTTTGTTGTGGTGTGTTTTGTTTCGTTTCCTTGAGTGGTTTGACGGCAGTGAGGCGGGAATCAAAAGTGTAAATCGCGATTTGATCCTCGTCGGCTTGTTTGATGATTTCGTCGGCAGTCTGGAGTGCTTCTTTCCAGAGAGTGCCTCGTTGCATACTGGCGCTGGTGTCAATCAAAAGAATCGTTTGATGTTTTGTGTCCGCTGCCGTCAGTTCCAATTCGGTGCTTTTGAAAAAGGGGCGTGCAAAGGCAGTCACCAGCAGCATGACGGCGATTGCACGTAGCATCAGTAGTAACCAGTGTTCGATTTTATTTTTGCGATTGGTCTGAGGGGGCTTGTGTTCCAGGAAACGGAGCGAGCTGAAGAACAGGACATTTTTGGGTTGATGCCGGACCAGATGGAGCAGGATCGGTAGCCCGACGGCGATGATTCCAACTAAATAAAGTGGGGTTAAAAAACTCAACTATGTTCCCTCGGTTCGTGAACTGCGTTCATGCGGCGCGATCAGCTAAAAAATCAGAGAGCCCTGCTTCCAGTGGTGTATCGGTGGTCAACTTGTGGTAATGCACGCCTTGCTTACGGCAGATGGTTTGAATTTCGTCCAGGTGTTGGTTCAACTGCTGTTTGTAGCTGGCTTGCGCTGCTTTGGGATTGAGGGCGATGCGGTCTCCCGTTTCGAGATCTTCAAAAATCGCCGTTTCATTGAAGTTCAGATGAATCTCGGCTGGGTCCAGAATTTGGAACAAAGCCACCTCATGCCCTTTGGCACGCAAATATCCCAGATGGGTATTTAACTCATCCAACGGGGACAATAGATCAGAAATTAAAACAACCAGGCCGCGTTTTTTTATTGTTTCGACGGCGTGTTTCAGGGGAGACACCACATTGGTATGCGATCCTTGTGGAGGTCGTTCCAGTTCAATCAGAATGCGTCTGAGCTGGCCGCGTGTGAAGCGGGCGGGGACGACAGATTCGACCTGCTCATCAAAGATGATCAATCCGCTGGCATCGCGCTGGGTTGATAGAAAATAGGCGAAAGTGGCGACCAGTGTTTTGGCATAATCCGATTTAGAATATCCCAGGCTGTGAAATTGCATCGAAGAACTCAGGTCCAGCAGCATGTGGCAGCAGAGGTTGGTTTCTTCTTCAAAGCGTTTTATGAAATGCTGATTCGAACGGGCCGCCAGTTTCCAGTCGATGTGCCGCGGATCATCGCCGGGAGTATATTGCCGATATTCGGTGAATTCGACCGAGAAGCCATGATAGGGGCTTCTGTGCAAACCCTTCCACGCGCCTTCGACGACGGATTTCGCTCTGAGTTCCAGCGATTTAATCCGCATCAGACAAGCGGGATCTATCCGCTGAGAGGCCAGTCGCTGGTTCTGTTGGGGTGTACGTTGTGATGTTTGTTTCATGCGAATCGAACTCATTCTGCGATGGGCCTTTTGATGGTGTCAATCAAATGTTGAACGACTTGTTCGACGGTAATGCCTTCGGCTTCGGCGCGATAATTGATCAGGATGCGGTGACGCAAAACGGGAGCCAGTAACGCGTGGATATCCTCAATGGTGACATGCACGCGGCCGTGCAGGACTGCTCTGGCTTTGGCACCCAGAATCAGGCTTTGTGCGGCGCGCAAGCCGGCGCCCCAGTTGACCCATTCATTGATGAAGTCCGGCGTTGTTTCTTGATGTGGGCGGGAGGCGGCACAAAGTTGGACGGCATAGCGGACGATCTCTTCCGCAACAGGAACTTCACGGACAAACTGATGGAATTGTTGAATATCGCTGCCGGTAAACAGCGGAATGATCGGCTCGGCATTGCGGGTTGTCGTTTGCGTGACTACGGCGACTTCATCATCTTCCGAAAGATAATCGATGACCAGATTGAACATGAAGCGGTCCAGCTGTGCTTCCGGAAGCGGATAGGTGCCTTCCATTTCAATCGGGTTCTGCGTTGCCAACACGAAAAAAGGCTTGTCCAGTTCATATCGGACGCCGGTGACGGTGACCTGTTTTTCCTGCATCGCTTCCAGTAGCGCGGCCTGGGTTTTGGGAGGGGTGCGGTTGATTTCATCAGCGAGCAGAATATTCGTGAACACGGGGCCTTTGACAAACTTCATTCCCCGTGATTCTTGCGAGTCGCCCGCCAGAATTTCGGTTCCGGTAATGTCGGCGGGCATCAGGTCGGGTGTGAATTGAATTCGCGATGATTTCAACTTGAAGACCTGCGCCAGTGAATTGACCAATAGCGTTTTAGCGAGGCCCGGAGCTCCCGTGATCAGGCAGTGACCGCCGGCGAACAGCGCAATCAGGAGCTGGTCGATGATTTCTTTCTGGCCGATGACTGCTTTGGAAATTTCAGCATCGATCTGCTGGCGGCTGTTTTGCAGCATTTCAAAAGTGCGCTCGTCATCACTGCGACCATCGGGGGAGACAACTTTAAGGTTCACGTTTCGGCTCCTGAAAAAATTCTATAAATTCACGCGCTGGATTCAGTGGGTCATGGCATAAAACACAATGTTGATACCGAGGGGGTATGCTTTCTTTTCTGAGAACTCGCGGAAATACCATTTGTCCTCCCCTTCCCGTTCCCAGCCATCGCCCAGATCGGTGTTATGACAAACAACTGCCATCAGACGGCCTTTGTCGTCGAATAAGCCTCGGTAATGGACCTGTTTGGCATCTTCTCGTTCCCAGGTGATGCCTTCAGAGCGGCCCCACTGTGCGACTCCAATACTGGGGACCTGGGGTTTTTCTTTCAGGTCATAAACACAGTGAAAAATGGGATGTTCCAGAGGTATATCAACGAGATCGCGTTCGGGAAAAACGCGTTTCATTTCCAGAGCGAAATTATCCCATTCGGCTTCACCCCAGAAATCATCGACCATCATGAAGCCACCATTGGACAGATAACGTCTGAGGGCGGTGACTTCTTCTTCGGTGAATTCCAGCGAGCCGGGCTCAATCAGATAGATGAAGGGAAAATCGAAGAGTTCTTCGTCGGTCAGTTCCAGAATGCGGCCTTCCGGGTCGACTTTCATGGAAGTGAGTTGCTGCAGGCGATACGAAAAATTTAAGTCGCTGTCGGGATAATCGGTGGCCCATCGTCGCCAGCCCTGATGTGAGTTGTACCGGATACGTACGAAGGTGAAGACATCGTGTTTGAATTCGGCATCGTTCTTCCAGTCCGGAACACCGCTTCGATCAGCGGGGATCGCGGGTCGATACTGTCCGATGCAGATCGTAACGACGATCAGTAATCCGCAAATTGCGGTCAGCGAAATTAGACTATTCTTCATCGTCGGCTCCTCCGTGAGCCTGGTTAGTTCATATCAAAACCGGTGCGAGGCATTAGGGTGAATCTGCTGTCAATTCCAGTAATAGTTGGTGGGCAGCCCGGAAACGAGGGGCCTCTTCGAGCGCGATAAGTGTGTGTCGTTTGGCCTGTTGTAAATTCTCCGATTGCAGTAAGCGGGCGAGCTGGTAATGGGCGGCTGCTTTGTTGTGCGGCTTTAATGCCAGGATGGCGCGACAGGCGTTGATGGCTTCCTGATGGCGTTTCAGCTGAATACAGGCTTCGGCCAACGTCTGTTGGGTTTCCCGATTGAGCGGGTTGATGGCATTCGCATTTTGTGCAGCTGTGTAAACAGCGTTCCAGTTTTCCGATTTTTGATAGACTTTGGTCAACCGTCGAAAAACGTCTAGTGCGTTGGGATTATACTGGGCGTGTTGTTCCAGATATTTCTGCTCTTCGGTAAAACGTTTCTGTTTCTGGTAGAGATTCGCCAATCGCAGACAGGCGTTGTCGCCGCCCGTGTATTCAGGATAGATTTCAGTCAGTATTTTGAGCGTCGTTTCCAGTTCCTCAGTACGGTTTTCTTCTTGAAGGATCTGGGAATACGCCATCAGGGCTTCAAAGTGATTCGGGTGCTCTTTGATCCAATCATCAAACCGCTTGGTGTCATCGCTGAGCAGCGGCCGCAGGTCCTGCTCTGACCAGTCGACTTTTGGTGCAAAACTTTCTGCCTGATGTTTGAGAAACGCAGCAAACTCTAGTTCCAACTCTCCCAGTGTTTTCGTGCGGCGCTCGATGGCGACATTGATGGGGATGCCCACACGTAAATCATTCAAGATGAGCCGTAGTGTTTCGAAACCGAACTGATCAATCAAATATTCCACGACCATTGATGACTGGAAATATGCAAATTGTACATGCAGACTGCTTTTGGGATTGAGAAACGCACTGCTTAATTCGCCGATTGGTGTGGCTTCTCCGCTCAGGATCAATTCACGATACTGCGGGATCATCGTTTCGCCCCAGCGGGGATTTTTCTGACGTTCTTCGTAGACCGAGATGCCTTCACTGATCCAGCGGGGCATTTTGTTTTTCGTCAATTCAAGAGTGATGACATGGCAGAATTCGTGCCATAGGACCGACTGCCAGTTGGTGGGGTGATCGGCTTGCGAGGCGGGACTATTGGCGGTGATGACTTTTCCGAAACAGACTCCCAGGTAACCGGAGACTGCAGGCATGCCGAAGGTGCGAACGGCGAAATCGTCTGGATTGGGGAAAATTTCGACGGTGATTTTCGATTTTAGATCGAGACCATATTTTTGACAAAGCGTTTTGCGGGCGTCGTGCAGGAGTTCGATGACCTGCTGGCCATAGACGTCGGCCTCGCTCGACTCCATGCGAATGATGAAATACTCGTCTTCCAGGGTTTTGAATTTGGCCAGTTGATCTTTCAACTCCAGTAGATTGAAAGTCGTGGTATCGTAACCATCCTGTTGATGGGCCTGGAGTGCATGTTCCCAGCCACTGACTTCCTGGCCCAGCCGCAATTCGTCCTGGGTCAGTTGAATGCGGGCGGGCAGGTATTGATTATCTTTTTCCAGAGCCTGTCGTTGATAGGCGGCGCCTTCCGCGAAGCGATAATGTTCGGATAGTGCTTTGCCGATCAGGTAGTCGACTTGCGGGTTTTGGTCATGATGGCTGAGTGCCTGCCAATAAAAAGCGGTTTCCTCGTGACGCCGGTTTTCGAAGTGGGCAATTACAGCGAGAGTCGCCCAGGCTTCTGCCTGATGCGGGTTGATTGAGAGAACTCGCTCCAGTCGGTTTTTGGCATTCGAAAACTGCTCCGAATGGATCAACAGTGAGACTTGGTCCAGGTGCGCGGGGAGATGATTGGGATTCCTACTGAGCACCTGGGCCATTAATGTTTCATAACGTTCCGGGTTGGAACGCTGGAGTGACTTCGCCAGGCCGAACAGCAGGTCGGCATCATCGGGAATCTGTTTTACCGCAGCTTGAAATGTTTCCTGCGCCAAAGCATAGTCATGCTTGGCCAGCGCCAGGTTTCCACTGGCGAGGTAGGCGTCTTTGTGGTCGGGGTATTCTTTAATGGCGCGATCGTAAAAGGATTCGAGAACTTCGCCGGGATCGACATTGCGCAATAGCGAAGCGCGTCCCAAAGCCACCACACTGCTGGCATCGGTATAGCGCCAGGCAGAGCGGCTGGCGAGATCGTGAATGCTGGTTAGAAACGTGGCGGCTGCTTCGTGCTCGTTATTCAACTGGTAGATTTGCACGGCTAACAGTCTGAGCGGCAAGTTCCAGGAATAGCGTTTGAGGCCTGCATCAATGGTTTGTCTGGCTTCTACATATTGACCGACTGCCAGTTCAGCCTGGGCTTTGAGAAGTGGCCATTCCGAACCATAGGTTTTCTTGACAATCGCTGCTTCTGCGACGTGGATACACTTTTGGTATTGCCCGGTTCGCAGCAGTTGTTCGCAGTCTTCGATTTCTGATGAGTAAGAACAGACTGGTAAGACGGCGATGACGAGAAAGAAACTGAGTGTCTGGAGAGTCTGAGTGCGGAGCCGCCGGCTGTGAAAAGAAAGCGGGTGTAGAAAAGGGACCGTGAGGTCAAACCTGAATCGGAAACGTTGCACTCGTTGCATATGCGCCCTTCCCTGGGAAAGTTCCAATGTACGAATGGAATTCGCAGAC
Source organism: uncultured Gimesia sp. (assembly GCF_963976445.1). Classification (GTDB taxonomy): domain Bacteria; phylum Planctomycetota; class Planctomycetia; order Planctomycetales; family Planctomycetaceae; genus Gimesia. The sequence continues at coordinate 55,509 of NZ_CAXBKP010000029.1, forward strand.
ATTGAATCACTTTCTTCAATGCGGGATCAGAAACAATTTCACGATCCCGAACCACTGAAGAATTTCATCTCTGACTCAATTGGAGGACGCCTGTTGTAGATCTTGAGTATGTGAGCCAACAGGGAACGATATCGAAAATTCCTGATATGTGCAATAAGAATATTTTGAAGGAGGGGTTTTGATTACGGTGACTGCTTTGATTTTAGCAGGTGGTGAACGCAAAACAGGCAGCGATTTCAACGGTTTGAAGGTTGAAATGCTGCCTGTTTGGTATTTGCTGTTCAGCTACTTAAAATGAGCTGCAACACAATTTGGATCTCATTCTTAGTTTAGAATTCACCAATCACTTTGCCATCGTTAATGCCGGCAAGCCATGTGTAAGTGTCGCCGTTGATGTTTTCACTGATGAAACGAACTTTTCCATCACCCATCAGGAAGTGGCATCCACCTACGTGTGGGCTGCTGAATGCGTGACCACTTGCTTGGTTGATGAGTTCATTCGTTGAGGCAGCAGGTGTTGTGCTTTCAGCACTGGATGCGGTTCCAGAAATGGAATCGATATCGTTTGATACGGTACCAGTCGCATTTTGAAAACCAATCCAAATTGCGCCAGTACGAGTAATTGATGCGGGAGCAGGAGAATCTAAAGTTGCTCTTTCACCAACCATAATGATATTACTTGTTCCGTCTGTCATGTCACGAAAACGGACTTTGATGTCACTGTTGCCAAAAGAACCTTTTACGGCAACGTCATCCATTGCGGTTGCGTCCCAGTAGAGTGATGCTCTTACGGCTGGGTAGTTAGATTTACCCCAAGAGTAGCTTTGGCTTGGGCTATTACGGTCTGAGTTGCGACCACCCATTGGGTCAGAAGGGCAATTGTAACCGGGGATCACTGTCTGAGCCTGCGTTGCTGCAGCAGGTGGTCCTGCAACGTCTGCAACGGTTAACCAACCGCCGGTCCCAGGATTATGGAACATGGAAGAGCTGATCTGGTTGTACAAGTTTGCCTGGTCGATGAAAGGCAGAATCATAGTGGACCATGCCAGGAGGTTCGGGTTCTGAGTAGAAGCTCCTGTTCCAATATAACCGGGAGGGAAGATGCTGAATGTCTCGTGGTAGTTGTGGAGAGCCAGTCCGATTTGCTTTAAATTGTTTTTGCAGTTTGAGCGTCGTGCCGCTTCACGTGCCTGTTGGACAGCCGGAAGAAGTAAAGCAATCAGAATGGCAATGATTGCAATTACGACAAGTAGTTCGATAAGTGTGAATCCGCGTTGGGCGGTTCCTTTGCATCTCTTCATCATTACTCCAGTCAAAACATTGTGTGTAGAGGGCGCCTGCTAAAAGCGAAATTTAACTCTTGAGAAACAGAGTAAGCTTGAGCAGCACGTGAAATTACATCTGCAATGAAGAGGAAACAAGAACGGTTCCAACTTAGTTTAATAAAAAACTGAAAATTAATTTTTGATTGGTGCCATTGTGTTTACTGTGATGGCTTTAAGGCCTTTTTGGCAGTCTTTTTTTTGTTAATATTTGTCAAGAATATAATTATTAAGACGAACGTGGTGTTCTGTGCATAGGCAGGAATACCCAGGGAGATGGTGGCTTATTCTGAGTGAAAAATCAGCGTCGTAAACGCTCAAAACGGGCCAACGCCATCAGCGGAAAGTAGGTGCGGTAGAGGTGGTATTTGAGATAAAAGACCTTGGGGAAACCGGTCCCTGTGAAAGGTGCTTCATCCCAGTTTCCGTCCGCATTTTGGGTTTCCAGCAGATAATGAATACCGCGTCGGACGGCCGCCGAGTCGATTTCTCCGGCTGCCATCAATCCCATCAAAGCCCACGCGGTTTGCGAAGGGGTCTCGGCACCTTGCCCGCGCAGTGTGGGGTCAGCATAGCTGTCGGCTGATTCCCCCCAGCCACCAGAGGGTTGCTGTTTGGAATTGAGCCATCCGACCGCACGGACAATGCGCGGGTCGTCTGCGGGAACACCGATCTGAGTCAGGCCGAGAATCGCTTGCCAGGTTCCATACAGGTAGTTCACGCCCCAGCGGCCATACCAGCAGTGATCGTCTTCCTGTTCGCTCCAGACATATTCAATGGCACGTTGACAGGCGGGGTGGCTGATTGGTAGTTGCATATCTGCGAAGGCTTCCAGCACGCGCGCGGTTAAGTCAGCGGTGCTCGGATCAACCATGGCGTTGTGGTCGGCAAAGGGGACCTGGGTGAATAACTCGCGGTTGTTATCGCGGTCAAAGGCACCCCAGCCACCATCTTTATTCTGCATGCCTAACATCCAGTGCATGCCACGTTGGATGGCGCCGATCATCGGTTGCAGCAGATCCAGATCCGCGTAGGCCTGTTCCCGTGATTCGCTTCTTCCGGCGATGATGGCTTCGGTGTTGAGGTCTTCTTCGTAGGGGTTCCATTCCGGAGTCACCAAAAAGTCAGTCAGCCACTGGTCATTTTTTAATGATTTGGGCATGCAGCGACGGAGGGCCATGATGACCATCGCGGTATCATCGATGTCGGGATAAAACTCATTGTTAAATTCAAAATACCAGCCGCCAGGGGCCTGGGAACGACTGGAATTGACCCAGTCTCCCGGTTGTCTGGCTTCCTGTGAGAGGAGCCACTTGACGCATTTTCGAATCGCAGGATGCCGATTGGAAACGCCGGCTTCGCGCAATGCGATGGTGCTGAGGGCGGTGTCCCAGACCGGAGATTTACAGGGTTGCAGTCGGATGCGGTCACCGTCTTTGATCTGCAGTTTTTTTAATTCACGCATCGCACGTTGGGTATCAGGGCTGTTGTCTTCTTCTCCCAGGCTTTTGAGGGCAATCACGGTCCAGACGATGGACGGAAAAATGGCTCCCAGTCCATCGCTGTGCGCAAAGCGGGATTTCATCCATTCATGTGCTTTGGTGACAGCACGTTTCCTGAGCGGTTTGAGTCCCAGGGTTTCCAGGCCTTTGATACCCTGGTCTACAATTTGGAAAAACCGATGCCAGTTGAGCCAAGTTTTCTTTTTGAGCGAATCCAGGGCTTCCGACTTTGGTATGGTGTTGGGGTAGGCGGCCGGGTCGCCGATAAATAGTTCGGTGATCCCCTGCTCTGGTGGTAGAGTAATCGAAGGACGATAGGCCCAGAGGATGCTAAGAGGAACCAGAATGGTGCGTGACCAGGCAGACATTTCAAAAATATTGAACGGCATCCAGCGGGGAATCAGCATCAACTCGGGTGGTACTGCCGGGCATTTCGTGTAAGGGATGACTCCCAGTAAAGCGAGATAATAACGGGTGAAGCTATTGACTGCTTCGACACCGCCGGCAGCCAGAATGGCGAGGCGGGCGCGTTGCATGTAGTCGGATTCGGGGGAATGACCGGTAAGCTTGAGTGCAAAGTAGGCTTTCACCGAAGCACTGATTTCGATCGGGCCTTCCGGGTACATATTCCAGCCCCCGTCCGGCATCTGAATGTCCATCAGGTGGTTTGCAGCTTGAACGGCTTCTTCTGAGTCTTGTTTGCCCAGGAAAGCCAGTAGCAGAATATATTCTGATTCCAGAATCGAGTCGCCTTCTAATTCTCCAACCCAATATCCGTCGTCATGTTGTTGAGACAGAAGATAGTCGCGCGAGCGGGCGATGCCTTTCAACAACTGCTCCGGATGATCAAAGGGAGCAGCCTCGGTGCTGGGGAAAATTTTGAAGGTGGGGTTTGTTTCGTGGCCTGCCTCCGGTTTGCCGGTAAGGTGGCTGGCTCTCAGTCTGCCTGAATTCATTTCAGGTGCTCCCTGACTCTGATGATTCGGATTCCATTCCCAGAGATTGAGGCGCGGCATTCAATGCGCGCACTCATCTTTGCAGATAAGATCATAGGATGAGGCCGATTTTCTTACAACCTCAATCTACATAAGGGGTTTGAGAAAGCCTGTATCCTACGGCAAAACGTGTCGTGTCACTGGATTAACAGGATTCACTCTGGGCAGCCAACTCGGGAGCTGCGTCAGTTGCTTTCATCTCGTGACCGGAAATGATGACCTCAAAGCCGAGATCGGCAATCATTTCGTAATCGGCTTCCGCGGCCTGTCCTTTGGTGGTCAGGTAATCGCTGACGAACATCGAATTGGCGGCATACAGCCCCATGGCCTGCATGGATCGCAGGTTGACTTCGCGACCGCCGGCAATGCGGATTTCAGTATTGGGGTGGGCCATTCTGAACAGACAGAGTGCTTTCAGGCAATAGCGGGGATCGAGTTCATCGACGGCTTCCAGCGAAGTACCGTCTATCGAATTCAAGAAGTTGACGGGGATTGATTTGGTCTCGAGCTCACGCAATTCGAATGTGGCATCGACGATGTCTTCCGGGGTTTCGCCCATGCCGACAATCAGGCCGCTACAGAGTTCCATACCGGCATCCCGGGCGACTTTGAGCGTTTGCAGACGATCTTCATAAGTATGGGTGGTACAGATTTTCTCGTAATATTCGCGGCTGGTGTTGAGGTTGTGATTGATGCGATTCACACCGGCCTGTTGCAGGCGTTTGGCCTGGTCTTCATTTAAGAGACCCAGGCAGCAGCAAATCCGCAGATCGTATGTTGATTTGATCTTTTCGACGACGGAAGCAACGTGGTCAACTTCTTTATCGGTTGGCCCACGACCACTGGCGACGATGCAATAGGTGCCGGCTTTGGCTTCATTAGCGGCTTTGGCGCCATCCAGCAGTTTCTCTTCATTGAGCATGCGATATTTGGGGATCTCTGCTTTTGAGCCCCGGGCCTGTGAGCAATAGCCGCAATCTTCGGGACAAAGGCCGCTTTTCGCATTTTTCAAGTAATAGAGCTGGACTTGTTTTCCAAATGCTTTCTGTCGGATGCGATATGTCGCAGCCAGCAAGTCCAGCAACTCAGCATCAGAAGAATTCAGGATCTCCAACCCTTCCTCGTGGGTAATCTGATAACCAGACAGAACCTGATCCGCGAGTGTTTGCCAGCGTGAAGGAGACGAATTAACCTGAGTGTTCATCAAATAGATCTTTCAGAGCATAAGAAGCAATTTGGTAGTCAACCTGCCATCCGGGCACGGTTTTAGTTGAGTTCGGTTCTGCCAGACAATCATGGTTCGTATTAACGGTGGAAATCCCAGTCTCGCCATGAGTTGTGAGAATCGAGGCAGTTGACCTCGAAACCGATCCTGCCCCTATGATAGGCAAAACAGGTGAGAGTACAAGTAAACTGACTGCCTGGGAGGGCTGCAGTTTGGCGGAATCATCGATTCAGCTTAGTAAGAAGTGCGAATCCACTTTTGGCTGACATCACCTTTGTCATCGCGAAGAGTGAACATTTTGTCTTCAATGGAATTGATCTCGCGGACAAATTCACTTCCCCAGAGCTGTTTGATGTAATTCAGCTTGCTTGCAGGCTTTCCGCCGATGGTACGCAGAGTGAGTGTGGCTGCCTCAAGGCTCCATTCGATATCGATGGTGACCTGATTTCCCAGGACGGTTGTCCAGAGTCCCTGAGGTTCTATCAGCATCGTCGCTGTCCCATTTTCATCGATGGTCAGGATTTGCTTACTGGAACTTTTGGTTTGCTCCCATTTGCCGACGAGCTTTGTCAGGATTTCTTCCGTTGAGAAACCTTCAAAAGAGCCGGGTGAGGCAGATTTCTGAGCGGTCCCGCTGGGTTTGAAATCAGTGGCGGGGAAGCCAGAGGGATTCATTTGTGCCAGACGGGCCGGAATTTGTTGCAAAATCGGCTGATTTCGCTGAGTTGTGCTACGATTTTCCTGGGAGTGACTTTGGTCGGAGTTCACTGTTTTTAGCAGAAACGGGGCTGAGATGCCTGCCAAAGCCAAGATAATAATTCCCGTTTTTTTCATCGCACGTGTCCTAAACAACCTGAGCCCCCTCATAATCAACATAACTATATCTTATTTTCGGCTTGAGGGAACGCCAAGGTTTCTTAAAAAACAGCAGAACGGGCACTTTGTTCATACTTCTTGCTGCAAAGGTTTTAGCGGCCCATACTTCCACCGGTATTTTTTTTCTTAATCGGTGTATGGAAGTGAATATGGCTCTCGCCGATAACTGCTCTCAGCTGGTTTTCAAACTCAATACTGCAGGAAACACGCATGGTTCCAGGGGGATTCAGAACATAACGCAAAGAGGTATCGGGTTTTTCCTGATCAACGGAATCAACGACGAGAAGCACTTCAGTTTGTCCTGGATACTGGGACACCACATCGTGCACGTTGACCATATCCTGACGGGTGTGGACACCACGCTTGAAATTGATGGCCAGACGATCGGTGAACTGTTTGCGAGCATCATTCAGGGTCAGCAACTGGTCGACAATCACATTGGGCTCCCTGCCCCGCTTATCGATTTTGCCCTTAATGATCACCATGGCTTCCATTTTGACTTTTTCGCCCATCGATGCGTATTGTTCCGGCCACATAATACAGCGAACAAGGCCGTGTGGGTCTTCGAGGTCAAAGTTAGCGTAGCGGCTATTTCCATTCTTGCTTGGCTTTTTCGTGGTTGCCATTTTAATTGAGGAAATCATGCCAGCCAGGATGACTTCAACCCGATCATCCATTTCTGCCAGTTCGTTTGTCTGGTGTTGTGCATATTTGGTAAGTGAGCTTCCCATTTCGGCCAGCGGGTGTGAAGTGAGATAAAAACCGAAGACTTCTTTTTCCGCACCCAGTTTCTGGGCACGTGGCCAGTCTTCCGCTTCTGGCAGTATCGCTTCCTCGACGCCGCCTGGTTCATCGGCTGCGGGTTCATCGCCAAACAGACTTTTCTGCCCGCGTGCCCGGTCACGGTGGAGGTTGAGCGCCGACTGAACCGCCCGCTCGACGGACAGCGTCAATTGCGCCTGGTTTCCTCCCAGGCTGCTGAGTGCGCCCGCTTTGATCAGGATTTCGAGCGTGCTTTTATTCAATGTCTTGGGGTCGACCCGTTCACAAAGATTATATAGATTTTGGAAAGGTCCATTCTCTATTCGTTCTTTAACGACCGCTTCCAGTACCTGCTCGCCGACCCCTTTAATGGCACCCATGCCGAAGCGGACTTTCTCGCCTTCCACACTGAATTCCACGTCCGAATGATTGATGTCGGGGGGCAGTACTTCAAGTTTCATCCGGCGACAGTCATCGACGTGTTCGTTGATGCGTTCGTGACTCTCCATCCCACAAGAAAGGAGTGCCGCCATGAATTCTTTGGGGTAATGTGCTTTGAGATAGGCGGTCGCATAGGCTACCCCGCCGTAGGCCGTTGAGTGTGATTTATTAAACCCGTAGCCGGCAAATTTTTCGATCATCTCGAACAAATCTGTCGCCAGCTTGACGTCAACGTCATTTCTTTTGGCACCTTCAAGGTACTGGTCTCTAAAGTCGGCGATGATTTTCAGTTTTTTCTTACTGATCGCTTTAATACAGCGATACGCGGCAGAAAGCTCGATGTCTCCGACACGGTTCAAAATCCGCATGACCTGTTCCTGATAGACCATCACGCCGTAGGTCTCATTCAGAATATCGTCCACAATCGGATGGACTTTCGGAATCGGAATGCGATTGTTCTTCACGTCCACATACTGCATGACCATCCCGCCTTCCAGAGGACCGGGGCGGTATAACGCAGAGGTCGCGATGATATCTTCAAACTTGTCCGGCCTCATCTTCGTGAGCAGGTCACGCATCCCGCCACTTTCCAACTGGAAGATCCCCTTGGTTTCTCCCCGCTGCAGCAGCTCGAAGGTTTCTTTATCATCCAGAGGCAGCTTATGCGGATCGATATCGATGCCACAATGTTTTTTGACGTTTTGAACGGCTTTGTCCAGAATGGTCAGGTTGCGCAGACCCAGAAAGTCCATCTTGAGCAGCCCTACCGATTCAACGGTGGGGCCATCCCATTGGGTAATGATGTCTGTTTTACCGGTAATGGTCTGTAACGGGACCACGTCAGAGAGAGGCACATCGGCGACCACGACTCCTGCTGCGTGTGTACCAGCGCTGCGGCTTAGTCCTTCAAGTTGCATGGCCAGGTCCAGCAATTGATTGATCTGCGGATCCTGATCATAGGCGGATTGCAGGTCGGGACTTTCTTTGAGCGCGTCTTTGAGTTTGATTCCCAGTGTCTCGGGAATCATTTTGGCGATTTCGTTTACCCGTGCCAGAGGCACACCCAGTGCGCGACCGACGTCGCGAATGGCGGCTTTCGCTTTCAACGTACCAAACGTGCCGATTTGGGCCACGCTGTTCTCGCCGTATTTTTGCTTCGTATAATCGATTACCAACTGGCGGCGGTCACGACAGAAGTCGATATCGATATCAGGCGGTTCTGAACGGCTTGGGTCCAGGAATCGTTCGAATAGCAAGTCATATTTGAGCGGGCAAACCTGTGACATTCCCAGCAGGAAGGCGACGATTGCCCCACAAGCCGAGCCGCGAGCTGTGCAGGGGATTTTTTCATTTTCCGCAAAAACGACAAAGTCCCACACAATCAGGAAGTAACTCGAATAGCCCATCTGTTCGATCACACCCAGTTCGAGGTGAAGTCGGTCCCAGTGGGCCTGCGTCAGTTCGTCCCCATATTTCAATGGCAGTCGTTCTTCGCAAAGTTTTCGTAGATATTGGGTATCAGTCAAATTATCTGGGGGTTGAAAAACCGGGTAGAATTTTTTATCTGACATCTGGATGTCGACACGTTCAGCCAGTTCCTGCGTGCGCGCCACGGCATGTTCCAGGCCTGGAAAGGCGTCATACATTTCGTCCTGTGTGCGAACGAAGAATTGATCGCCGGTCATCTTCATCCGTTTTTCATCGCTCACAACGGAACGTGTGCTGACACACAAAAGCACGTCCTGCGCGAAGGAGTCTTTTTGATCGACATAGTGTGCATCGTTCGTGGCGACCAGAGGCAGCCCCATTTTATTGGCCAGATCGACGGTTCCTTCCAGGCACTCCCTCTGGATTTCCAGACCCGCATTCTGGATTTCCATATAGACGCGATCGCCAAATACTTTTTCGTACCAGGCGCACAGCTTTTCTGCTTCCTCAAAATCTTCTCCCAGAATACGCTGCGACAGCTCACCCGCCACACAGCCCGTCAGCAGGATCAGACCTTCGCTATGGGCTTCCAGAATTTCCTTGTCGATGCGGGGTTTGTAATAAAAACCTTCGAGATATGCGATTGAGGAAAGCTTGATCAGATTTTCAAAGCCCTTGCGGTTTTGTGCCAGCAAGGTCAGGTGAAAGCTGGCCTCTTTCATCCGCGAGGCCCCTTTTTCGAAGCGGCTGCGGGGGGCAATGTAGGCTTCCAGCCCCAGGATCGGATTGACTTCCTGACTGCGACACTGCTGGTAGAAGTCCATCGCGCCGTACAGATTGCCGTGATCGGTGATCGCGAGCGAATTCATGCCGGCTTCTTTGACTTTGCTCACCATTTCGGGGATGCGGCTGGCACCATCCAGCATACTGAAATGAGTGTGACAATGCAGATGAGCAAAAGGGCGTGGGTCGCTCATAATATTCCGTGCTCCGTCTATTGGGACGCCATCCAGGCAGTAATCAGCGTGAGCTGTGAGAGAAATTGCGTGCGGAAAACAGGAGAGAACTCTTTTCCCATTTCCCTACCCATGAGTGTATTTGGATTCTACGGTTTGTCAATCAACCCTATGGCTTTGAGGTTTTGGTTTTTGATATGTACGATAGTTGATGATAACCAAATCTATTCCGTTTCCATTTCTGACGTCCATCAGAGGATCCAGTATCATGAAATTTGCTCGCCCCGTTGTTTTTAATTTGCGTCTCTGCCTGACTTTGATCGCCTGTTTCAGTGCTTCGGCAATGGTAGATGCTGCCGAAAAAGAGCCAACCCTGCTCTGGCCGGAAGGCGCTCCTGGTGCGAAAGGGACGGAAGATGCCGATAAGCCGGGGCTCTGGGTTTATCCTGCTCCTGAAGACAAGCGAACAGGAGCGGGGGTCGTGGTCTGTCCGGGTGGTGGTTATGGCGGTCTGGCCGTGGATACAGAAGGACATCAGATTGCACAGTTTTTGAATCGAAACGGAATCAGTGCCTTTGTCCTGCGTTATCGCCTGGGGCGTCAGTATCCGCACCCGACTCCGATGCAGGATATCCAGCGTGCGATTCGCTATGTAAGGCAAGATGCTGTGAAATGGGGCGTCGATCCACAGCGTATCGGCGTGATGGGATTTTCTGCCGGCGGTCATCTGGCATCCACGGCTGCGACTCACTTTGATGCAGGAAATAAAGCGAGTTCTGACCCTATCGATCAGATGAGCTGCCGCCCTGATTTTGCGATTTTGTGTTATCCTGTAATCACGATGTCCCAGGATTTCGGGCATAAAGGTTCCGCGCGGAATTTGTTAGGCGATAATCCCAATCCGGAATTGCTCAAATTAATGTCGAATGAGCTACAAGTGACTTCCGAGACGCCGCCGACGTTTCTGTTTCATACCAGTGATGACAAAGTGGTGCCACCGATGAACAGCATCGCCTTTTATCAGGCGTTGAATCAAGCGGGGGTGCCCGCCGAGATGCATATTTTTCGACACGGACGGCACGGCGTGAGTCTGGCTCCCGGTTATCCCGCGGTGTCAGTCTGGCCGGATCTGTTGGTCAACTGGCTGAAGTCGTCAGGTTTTTTAACCGCTGCCAAACGGAGTGCGGTCGAAGGCAGCATTGCCATCAATGGAAGTCCCCTGCGTTGGGGTACGATTACCTTTAAACCGGAAGGTGAAGATGCTGAGAATAAGCCTGCCGTTTGTGGCAGAGTTTTCAACGGGAAATTTTCGATTCCCGAAGCATATGGCCCTGTGCAGGGAACCAACACGATCGAAGTGATCAACATGGGAGATTTTAAACCGTTCCCGACCCAGGATGATTTCAAACGGGTAACGAAGGCTGGCCAGATCAAATTTAATGTCTTTCCAGGCAAGAATGAGCTGACGCTTGATCTGAAATCAAACTAAAGATTCACTTCCCCCCCCCGAGATAGGGGCTCTGAATCGTATCAATTTTTCTTTGCTTTCAATGCAAAGTCATAGGTGTCTTGAGTTTTCTGGACAGTGACGTTTTCTTTTGTTCGCTGCGGATTTGTGTACTGTTTCGGCAGTAACTCACGCGCACCGACTGCCGCTGGTTCGGCTCCTTTTTCCATGGTCGAACCATCGGGCATGACCATTTTTGAGAACGTGACTACATATTGCCCGGGTTCGACTCCTTCGGCACCACTACGATGTTTGATGGCATAGTGACCATTTTCGTCACTGATTCCAAATGCGGTATCTTTCGGCGCATTGCCGTTTGTACCTTGCTGCGGATAAAGAATGATGGTCACTCCCGAAGCCGGATCGCCGTTCAGCGTGACTGTTCCATTTACAGGAGTTAATTCTGGCAGGTTAGTATTTTCGGACCCACAGCCAGTTAGTATCAGACCGACGAGACAAAATAGACAGAACGAGAGTTTGCTTACATGCATGAGATTGATCCAGAATAAAACGGGCTCCACGAACGAGAGTTGATGGAGCCCTTGCAGGAAACAGAGTCAGTTTAATATTCGCCAATCACATTGCCGTCGCTGATGCGGGCCAGATTCACTCGTGTGCTGAAATCAATATTTTCAGAAATGAATCGCACTGCCCCATCGCCTAATAAGACGTGGATCCCACCGGTATGGCTACTTCCAGGAAAGCCTCCCGATCCAGTGCGACCAGCGGTTCCGGTAGTCGTTGCGGTGAAACCGTCCCATGTACAGCAACGCCATTCATTGATACCTGCGAGTGAATGCTGAAGCGTGACACCGAATTTTGACCAGCCAGGGCCAACCCATGTAACTGGCTCATGTGCAGAAACCCACACTTCCAAGGGGGTTTCGATCATGGCAATCGAATTACTCATTCCGTCAGTGACATCACGAACTCGACAGTTTGAATTAGTTCCAAACATGGCTTTTGTTGTTGATGATTCGTTAGTCCACAGCCCGGCGTTATTGAGATTGGTTACACTGAATCCATAGCTTGATTTCGCTGACTGCGGTCTTGGAGATAAGGTGGTACCATTTCCGCCTCCCGTCTGTGAGACACAGTTGCTGGTACGAGTGGGACTGCCCGGGTCAGACGGGCACAGGAACATATTTACAATTGTGCCTCCCAGAATGATGTTTGCTTCTCGGTCGGCAGCTGAGCCCGACAAGTTGCCAGAACCTGATGTATTGCAGTTGCCGCCTCCTAGATAATTACCGGATGCAGCTGTTAAGACGAATTTATTATAGAGTGTCGCCTGGTCGATATAGGGCAATAACGCGATATACCCAGTGTGGTTGGTGACGGGGCTTAATCCGGAACCACCAGGGTTTTCTGTACTGTAGGGAAACGTATTGAACACATCGTGGTAGTTATGCAGAGCTAGACCGAATTGTTTCAGGTTGTTTTTACATGTGCTTCTTCTGGCTGCTTCGCGCGCCTGTTGAACTGCAGGGAGCAGTAGTGCAACCAGGATTGCGATGATTGCAATGACCACCAGCAGTTCAATTAATGTAAACCCGCGTTTGTGGAATCTCGGTGTCGTTCTCATAAGGCTGTTCTCTCTAGGGTAGGCTAATCGGGGGGGAGTGTACTTGTGGGGTATCAGGTATGATGGTGTGTGGGGGTGCTAGGTACGTATAACCAAATTAAGCGGTCAGATATACCTTTGTCAAGAGAAAGAGGTTTCACTTGGATATGACAACAGAAAGGTGGATGCCTGTGTTGTCCTAAGTATAGCTCTGACGAGCATTTGTTTTTTTACATCTGTGGGAATTATGATGTTCGTCGTTATTAAAAACGATGGTGATGAATGTCTGGTAATCAGTCTTCTTTAAAGCCTTCTGGTTGGAAGCTGCAATTTCACCCTGCTTGCGAATGCTTTAAATCAAGAGTGAGTGGCACGTTTCCAAACTCTGAAGTGAATAGCGAATCAGCCGATCCAGAGGTTGATGTACCAGTTCACGCCATCGGCAAGTGGCGGGATAAAATCGCAGGCCAGTAACAGCGGCATGTAAAAGGATGCAAAGAATGGGGAGCTCATCGAATTAAACGAGGCGTACCATTGCCAGAAGAAGGGGCCGATGGAAAGGAGATATAGAGTGAACATGATCGTCACCTGAATCAGCGATTTGATGATATACCGCCGCCATGACCACTTCGGGGGATCCGCTGGCTGTTTCTGTTCGAGCAGTACAGGTGCTGACGTTGATTCACTTTCCATAATGACTATTCTACCCGGTAGGTCCAAGCCGGGTCAAATGGGAGATTTCCGATGGGAGCGGATTACGGCATCTTTTCATGTAAAATTCATTATGACCGGTAGACTACGGGAGCTTGTGGTTTTCGCGAAACCAGTCAATGGTTTCTGTCATTGCCTGTTGAAACGGCTTTTCTGGGTGATAATCCAGTTCGTGTTGGGCTTTTTGTGTGCTGAAATCCAGATTGAGCCCCAAAAACTTGATGCGCGCCTGTGAGAGGATGGGGGCCTGTTTTTTTCCGAGGAATTTCCAGAGACTTTCCAGAATCCGGGCCAGATTTCTCGCAATCGGCAGCGGAACGACCTTTTGAGGGATTTGATACTGGGCCAGTTCCGCGATGGTGGAGATAAATTCCCGTTTACTGACCAGCGTAACGTCGGTGATATTATAAATCTGGCTCAGGGCTTCTTCGTTGAACAGGGCCAGAAAGATGGCATCGACCAGATGTTCGACGTAGGTATTATTCATCAGGTTCTCGGGAGAGCCGAGATATGCGAACCGTCCAGATTTCAAACGCTCCAGAATGCGCGGTAAGACAGTGCGATCGCGCGGGCCATAAATAAATCCGGGACGCAGAATCGTATAAGGGAGTGAATGCTGTTGCAAAAGTTGTTCGGCTTCGATTTTACTGAGGGTGTAACCATCAATGCCGGCTGTATGGGGAGGCTCTGTCTCATCGGTTCCAAAGTGATCGCGGGCTTCATAAACGCCCAGTGAACTGATGTGGATAAAATGTTTGATCAGGCATTGTTCTTCCAACGCGGTCAGTAAATACTCCAGACCGGCGACGTTCGTTTTTCGATACTCGTTGGTCTCGCCCCAGTCACCTACTTTCGCAGCCGTGTGGACAACGATCGTCACGCCGCGCAGAACATCCTTTAGTGTTTTATAGTCTGTGAGATCCGCCTCAATCAGTTCGGCTCCCTGCTCTGCTAAGAACTCTGCCTCTGATGCCGAACGCACCAGTGCCTTCGTGGGAACTCCTGATTCCAGTGCGCGTTGAATGACGCGGCTGCCGACCAGGCCTGTCCCACCTGTCACTAGCAGTTTCTCTTCCGATTCCACAGTCATATCTGTCATCCTGATTCAAAGTCTGGGGAGGAGAAGCTTACTACGTACATGCAGAGTCTTCTCATTTCAGTGCATCGACGATTTTTGTTGATCGGGGACCCTGCCCCTTGAAGTGAAAGGTACGCGCCGTCTCGGAACTGTGTTCGATGTTGATTTGCAGCAAATCCCGCGGCAAGACTTCCGCGACTTTGTCAGCCCATTCGATCAGGCAGACGCCGTTCGCGTACAGCAAGTCGTCGGCACCCAGTTCCAGAAATTCATCAGTATCTTGCAAACGGTAGGTATCGAAGTGATACAGGGGGAGGCTTCCCTGGTATTCCTGGATCAGAACAAATGTGGGGCTATTGACCTGCTCGCGATCCACGCCCAGCGCCACGGCAATAGCCTGAACCAGACGGGTTTTTCCTGCACCCAGGTTCCCATTTAAGGCGATCACCGTACCAGGCTCAAGCAATTTTGCCAGCATCGTTCCCAGGCGTTGGGTTTCGGTTTCACTGGTTGATTGAAAGGTCCACTCTGAAGCAGTGTCCAACGCTCGTTCTTTCCTGAATGATTTGAATGCAATGTTGAAGTGATATAGCAGGTATAACTTTTTTGCAGCGAAATCACAATACAAGCTGTTTTCAGAGCGAGATTATAAAAAGTAACAAAAACAGGCAGACAGTCGCGTGAACCCGATTCCCAATTTCCTGTCCAGCTCTGTAGAATACTGCCTGCTTTCAAATTGACCTCCCGCCTTGAAGTTATACCTGAAATGTCTCACGCCTATCGTTGTCTGATCTGTCTCACGCTGACTCACATTATCGTTGATGCTTCCGCGATAATTGTCGGCCCCTTATGGGGTGAGTTAAAACGTGTGCATTCATTAACTGAGAACACCTTGTTCATGGTGTTGACCATTCATGCGCTCGCCTCATCTCTGGCGCAGCCGGTCTTTGGATATCTACGGGATCGCTATCCAATCAAATCCATTTTGTGGCTGGGACCGTTGCTGGGAACAGCTCTGATGCCCATGGTGGGGCCGGCCAACAGTGTGCTCGTTTTAAGCGTAGTACTCTTGCTGGGGGGAATTGGCATTGGCTCTTTTCATCCGGAAGCCGCTGTGGTGGCAGGGGCGTTAATTCCGGAACGCCGTACACGCAGTCTGTCGCTGTTCATGTTTGGTGGTGCAATGGGACTGGCACTGGGGCCGCTGATTTGTGGTGCGATTGTTTCGACTTGGGGACTGTCCAGTATCTGGGTTTTAGCACCCCTGTATTCCGGACTGATTCTGTTTCTATACCAATTTGGAAAGCCGCCTGCCGCCCTGTTTGAGCGAGATCGGAAAAAGCCGGCACAGTCACTGTCACAGATGCTGGAAGGACGCGTCTTTTTAGCGTTTTTTCTGTTTCTGGTCTGTTCGTTACGACTGGTACCCAATATGGCGATGGATAAACTGCTTTCATTCATCCTTGAGAAACAGGGCGCGTCTGCCTTTGAGATTGGGATGACTCAATCGGTGTTCCTGTTTTCCGCCAGCGCGGGGATGTTGTTGATGGCGTTTCGATTCAAGTCGGGCCATGAAAAAGCATTTATGATAGCCTGCCCGTTATTGGGTATTCCGTTGATGTTTGTGCTGGGCTGGGAAGGCTGTCCGATGTGGCTCATGACATTGCTATTAATTCCCAGTGGCTTGATTCTATGGGGGACCAGCCCGGCGATGGTTTCTTATTCTCATCAACTGTTTCCGAATGGAGGCGGAGTCGCTTCGGCAATTACGATGGGAATGGCCTGGGGTGGGGGCGGCATGATTCAGGCAAAAATTACGAGTCACTATGTTGCTCTGGATATTCCTCAACAGGCGTTTCATGCCATCATTCCTTGTCTGATTCTGGCGACCCTGGGGACGCTGTTGTTGCCTGCACTGGCAACGCAGACACAACCTCAGACAGATGCGGTGGAGACTTCTTAAGCAGTGCCTGCTTTTCATCTCTGCATTCGTGGTCATATTTTATAAGATAAGGCCTGAGTTAAATCTGTCTTCGCGCAGGGAGTTCTACAGAGCTTCTAAGAAGACTTTTTTTGTTTCAGTCAAGACACATTGTTTGAAGAAGTATGCATCATGCAGAATAGCGTCAACGAATCACCTTCCATCATCAATGATCGCAGCTTGATCTCTTACGGAACGCACATGAAACGCAATCGAAAGCCAACGAAAACAACTGCTCAACGAAAACAAGAAAAAAGCGATTCTGAGTTTCATGCATTAAAAACAGGGGTTTTGAATAGTGACTTGATTAACAGGTTATGGCGTATGCACTATTAAAAAAATGATGACTCGCGCACGCGACGCAAGTCACACAATTTAAGGGTCGGCATGGGGAAGTCAAGATGTGAATTAGAGCCCTGTTTTTAAGGGGTTATTGTCAGAATGGGAGGTGTTTCTGTCTGTCAATCCCTTTTCGTATTATTACCGAGTTGCGACATGGAAATGGGGGCGATTTTAGAAAAAAAAATTGTCGGTGAGGGGGGATTCAGGATGTATGAGAAGCTCTAGCACAAGATATGGTATGTCAAAGTTTGAATGAGAAAATATTCACTCAAAATGATCGATTCGCTGGACAGCCTGATTTCAGGATACTAAGATCCTCTCACTCAAGTGATTTGGAAAGATTCAGTAAGAAACACTTGAGGCTACTGAGTTATTTTCAGTACGACACGGACCGAAGGAACGGACCGCTAAAAGAGAATGGATTCTATTTCTATTCGTTCGATCGGGGGGGATTTTCATCCGCTCGAACGCACTTCTTTGGCGAGTCTTTCTGTCGTTTGCTTCCAACGGTCTGTTAATTGGGGAGTTCCCGTATTTTCCCCAGAATGTTTTTTGACCGCACAGGAAGTGCATTACATTGAAGTGAAGGATGGAACCATGTCTAAAAAGCCCCTCATCGGAATTACTGGAGACTATCGCGCTGAGCAAAAAGAGTCTCAGGCATTAAGCTGGTTTTATACCGGCTATTATGATTCCATAACCGATGCCGGTGGAATTCCAGTGATGCTTCCCCCGTTGGTTGATGACGATGATTTAAAGCAGTTCTTGAACCAGCTGGATGGTCTGGTTCTTTCCGGGTGTACTCTGGACCTGGATCCTGTTCGTCTGGGATTTGAAAAACATCCTGCATCTCGGGCTATGCCACTGCGTCGCGAAGACTTTGATCGTCGGGTTTGTACCATGGCGATGGAAATGAAAATGCCTGTTCTGGCGATCGGTTCTGGAATGCAGATGATGAACGTGATCAGCGGCGGAACATTGCATCAGCATGTGACTGAAGATGTTCCCGGTGCGATGTATCACCGTGATGGAGTGGAGTCCAATTTAAGACACATTATCAATATTGTCCCCGGAACGCGGGTCGACAAAATGTATGGCCCGGGTGAAATTCGGGTGAATAGTCAGCACCATATGGCTGTGAATTATATTTCCAAAATGTTTGTTGTTTCAGCGACAGCTCCTGATGGTGCCGTCGAAGCAATCGAAGTTCCTGATGAAGAGTGGTTCTGTGTTGGCGTGCAATGGCATCCACAAAATCATTCGGCTTCTGCGTTGGATATGCAGGTCTTCGAAAACTTCATGACGGCTTGCGAAGAACCCGAACCACAAATTCTGCAAATGCCTGTCCGCAAAGCTGCCTGATCCGAATACGGGGTTGTTAAACCTCAGTCAGCTTTGTCTCATCGTGAGTTGATGTACTCGAAAATCGGCAAGTCATAAGGACTTGCCGATTTTTTATTTCTCGGTCTGGCTTTCGGAAACTTTGAATTTGTAACGGTTAATCTGACGATAACGATAGTATGCGATCGAATACCGCGATGACTGACGACTCATCGTATTCCGTTCTTGATCAAAGAAACGATGTAACTAAAATACAGGTAACAGTTTAACGACGGATCGTAGAAGCTGTTTCTGTTGACAGAGCCCGAAATAAAACTATGACGTCTGCGCAATATCGGGTCGATCTGAGTATATACAGTGGTCCATTGGACTTGCTGTTGTACCTGATTCGACGTAATGAACTGGACATTCTCGACTTCCCGATCGCTCGAATTACGGCATCCTTTAACGAGTTTCTCAATGTCCTGGAGTTGATCGACCTGGATTTGGTTGGTGATTTCATCGTGATGGCCAGTACGTTAACAGAAATCAAAAGTCGGATGGTTCTGCCCCGGGCGGAAGAAGAAGAAATTGCCGAGGTCATCGATGATCCTCGCAGCGATTTGATTCAGCAGTTACTGGAATATAAAAAGTTCAAGGACGCTGCCAACGCGCTGGAAGAACACGCTGCTGAATGGCAGGAACACTATCCGCGTTTAACAGATGAGCGTCCTAAATCGGGGAAAGATCCTTCGGAAGACTTGATTAAGGAAGTCGAGCTGTGGGACTTGGTTAGTGCATTGGCGCGAGTTGTCAAACGCAAGGAAGTCGAAGAGCAGTCCAGTATTACCTATGACGATACTCCGATTTCGACCTATGTCGAACTCATCGGCGTTCGTGTTCGAGAAGAACAGCGGGTTGCGTTCAGCGACTTCTTTGAGGGGGAAAAGATACGCAGCCGAATCATTGGTATCTTTCTGGCGATTCTGGAACTGTTGCGACATCACCAATTCCGGGCGGACCAGCCTGTGGAATATAGTGAAATCTGGCTCATGCCTCCTTTAGCTGATACTGGTGAACCAGAAGCCGGTGAATCAGCTGAACTGGAAGCGAGCCAGGCTGATGCTCCAGAATCGGCAGGCGTTGAAGAAGCGATCTTGCCATCTGAGAACGAGCCTGAAGTGGAACCTCCCTCTGAAGAAGAAACGGCTCCTGAAGCCTAAACTGTCGGATCTTCTCAAGTGTCCAAGGGAGAAAACGCGGCTTGATCCAGGGGGACTTGCACTTGCTCCTGAAATACATGGCTGTTTGATTCTGCTCTTTTGGTCCCTTTCCCCTATCGAATGCTTTCCTCTACAATAGGCACTGATATCCCCATTTTAGATCTGAGGATCTGTGTTTAAGAAATGTTCTGTCGGGATGCGGCAGAACCAGAGGAATCAGAGAGTATGTCGGTTTTTCAGCTGAAGAGTGACTTCCAACCCTCGGGTGATCAACCCAGTGCCATCGAAGGATTGGTCAAGGGAATCAAAGAGGGAAAGTCAGAACAAGTTTTGCTGGGGGTGACGGGGTCGGGGAAAACGTTCACGATGGCGAACGTGATCGCAGAAATGGGCCGCCCTGCTCTGATTCTCTCGCACAATAAAACTCTGGCCGCCCAGTTGTATGGTGAGTTTAAGGAGTTTTTTCCGAATAATGCCGTTTCGTATTTTGTAAGTTATTACGATTACTATCAACCGGAAGCTTATATTCCCCAGCGAGATATCTACATCGAAAAAGATGCGTCGATCAACGATGAAATCGACCGTTTGCGTTTACTGGCGACGAGTGCGCTGGTCAGTCGGCGGGATGTGATTGTTGTGGCGAGTGTTAGTTGTATCTATGGGTTGGGATCTCCCAAGGACTATCTGGAGATGATGATCCCACTCAGGGTGGGGATCGAGATTGACCGTGATGAGATGCTGCGAAAGCTGATTGACATTCATTATGATCGAAATAATGTGGAACTGTCACGGGCAAAATTTCGTGTTCGCGGGGACGTGGTTGAGTGCTGGCCCGCTTATGAAGAGTTCGCGTATCGGATTGAATTTTGGGGCGATGAAATTGAGAACCTGGCGGTCATTAATCCATTAACAGGAGAAGTATTGCGGACCGTGCAGGAAGCGTATATTTATCCGGCGAAGCATTTTGTTCTGCCTCAGGAGCGGATCGAGTCTGCTATTCAGGAGATTCAGAGCGAACTGGATGAGCGGCTGCAGGTTTTGCAGAATGAAGGGAAGTTGCTGGAGTCTCAGAGGCTTAGTGCACGAACCCGATATGATATAGAGCTTCTGGAAGAGGTTGGCTTCTGTCCGGGGATCGAGAATTACAGCCGTGCGCTGGCGGGCAGAAAACCAGGGTCGCCGCCAGATACGTTGCTCGACTTCTTTCCTGAGGATTATCTGTTATTCGTCGATGAATCTCATGTGACCGTTTCCCAGGTGCGTGCGATGTTTGCAGGAGACCGCTCTCGGAAGACGAATCTGGTTGAGCATGGGTTTCGATTGCCGATGGCGCTGGACAATCGTCCGTTGACCTTTGACGAGTGGAACGAACGACGCAAGCAGACGGTGTTTGTTTCTGCAACGCCCGGTGACTGGGAGCTGGAGCGTGTTCAGGGAGAAGTGGTTCAGCAAGTCATTCGTCCGACTGGTTTGATTGATCCCGTGATTCGAATCGAACCGGCGCGCGGGCAGGTTCCCCATTTGAAAGGGGAAATTCTAAAACGTGTCGCGGTGAATGAGCGTGTGCTGGTGACAACGTTGACCAAGCGGCTGGCGGAAGATCTTTCAGCTTATTTTCAAGAGGAAGGCATTCGTTGTGCGTGGTTACATTCAGAGCTGGATGCGTTTGAGCGTGTAGAAATCTTGAGAGGGCTGCGGGAACAGAAATATGATGTGGTCGTCGGAATCAATTTATTGCGTGAGGGGCTGGATCTTCCCGAGGTTTCGCTGGTTGCCATTCTCGATGCCGACAAGGAAGGTTTTTTGCGCAGTGAAACCAGTCTGATTCAAACAATCGGCCGTTCTGCGCGGCACGTCAACGCGGAAGTGATTCTGTATGCCGACCGAATGACGAACAGCATGCAGAATGCGATCGACGAAACCGAACGTCGCCGTGCGATTCAGGAAGAATATAATCGCAAACATAACATTACGCCGGAGTCGATCAAGAAGGCGATTAAACGCGGCATCGAAGAAGAAAATGAAGCCAGTCAGTTTGTGCGAGAGGCAGTCGGATTTTCAGACGAGTCCGAATATATTACCCAGGAATTTCTGGGTGAGTTGGAAAAGGAAATGCTGGAGGCGGCAGAAAAGCTGGAGTTTGAGCGAGCCGCGTTGTTAAGGGATCGGATTGACGATCTGAAAAAAACGGGAGGCACGTCTGAAAAAACGCAAACTGGTAAAGCATCCCGGTCTGGGAAAAAAGGAAAACGACCGAGACGCAAACGCTGAGACGCGTGTTCTTTCAGGAAGCCGCGATCAATTTCTTGAGTGCTGCTCCGGTATAAGAGGTGGGGTGTTGTGCAATTTCTGCGGGGGTTCCCGTTGTTACGATTGAGCCCCCTGCTTCGCCTGCTTCAGGGCCGAGGTCGATGATATGATCGGCGGCACGGATGATTTCCAGGTTGTGCTCGATGACGATGATCGAGTGTCCTGCGGTCAAAAGGTACTCGAAGCAGTTCAATACATATTGAATATCCAGCGGGTGCAGACCTGCCGTCGGTTCATTCATCAGGAAGAGTGTTTTGTTACGGCTGCTGGTTGTCAGGTAGGCGGCGAGTTTCAATCGCTGACACTCTCCACCAGAGAGTGAGGGGATCGGTTGACCTAAGGGAATATAACCCAGGCCGACATCTTTTAATTGTTTCAGTTTTTTTTGTAGTGCTGGCTGACCGCGGAAAAATGGAAATGCTTCATCAACGCTCAGCTCCAGAACTTCGGCGATATTGAGTTTGCGATATTTGATTTCCAGAAGTTCGCGTTGATAACGTTTGCCATGGCATTCCGGACAGGTCATGTTCAGATTCGACAAGAACTGTAGATCGATTTCAATCGAGCCAGTCCCTTTGCATTCAGGGCAGCGACCACCGTTTTTGCTGTTAAAACTGAAATGCTTGGGAGACAGATTACGAAGTTTCGCATCACCGGTTTGGGCGAATACCGTACGGATATCATCGAACAGGTTCAGGTAGGTTGCCGGAATGCTCCGCGGCGTTTGGCCTATGAGTGACTGATCAAGAAAGATGACCTCATCAATCTGCGCGATCCCGGTTACTGACTCGCAGAACGAAAATGAATTGGCAGTTTTCGGTTGCGTCAGCAGGTCTGACAGAACGGGAAAGAGGGTTTGTTCAATCAGGCTGCTTTTCCCGCTGCCGCTGATGCCTGTGATGACACACAACTGTTCCAGCGGAAACGAAACGTCAATGTTATTCAGGTTATTATGAGTGACTCCACTGAGTTCGATCCAGTTGGGTTCTATTTTTCTGGGAACGGTTTTCAGAGGCGATAAAGCAGGGGCGTTCAGGAATTTGCCGGTTGGTGAGGATGACGAGGAAATGAGTTGGTCATAGGAGCCTTCAAAAACCAGTTGCCCCCCTGCTTTGCCTGCGCCAGGCCCCAGTTCAATAATGTGATCGGCTGCGTGGATGAAGTCTGGTTCGTGTTCGACGATCACCAGAGTGTTATTTAAGTGACACAGTTTTTGGAGAACGGAAATCACACGATGATTTTCTGCAGAATGCAGGCCCGATGATGGTTCATCGAGCACATACAGCGTATTGACCAGATTCGAGGAAAGGGTTGATGTCAAAGCAATTCGTTGCGCCTCGCCGCTGGAGAGGGTTTGCATAGAGCGATTGAGTGCGAGGTAACTGATTCCCAGTTCGTGTAGCAGTGCGAGCCGGTTATTGATTTCACGAAGCAGTGGCGTCACGTGCTGTTGGATTGGTTGATTCAGGTGTAGCTCTGATTCCGAGAACCAGTTTCGGAGTTGCAGGATTGATTGTTGGCAGAGCTGATCGATGTTTCGGTTTTGGACTTGAATCGCCAGCGCGGCTTCATTCAAGCGACTGCCATGACAGTCGGCGCAAGTCTGTATTGCCTTCACAGGAGTTGAGGAATTCGAAGTCACCCCTGATCCCTGGCAGGTGGGACAGGCGCCAGTCGGGCTAAAATAATTAAAGAGTTGGGGTTCGGGAAAGCTGAATTCTTTGTGACAGTGAGAGCAGACCAGTTCTGCCGAGAAATCGAATCGGAGCCATGGCTTTTCGTCGATTGTCAGGGGGGCTGTTGAAAGCTCAATGTCCGGTTTTTGCTCGACGAGAATCACGGACTGACCAGGTGATGATTCAAACACGAGTTCCAAGCTATCCAGGATGCGTTGTTCTTCAAGATTTTTTGTACTCAGGCGGTCAATTACAACCAGGAAAGGCTCTCCCCGGTGATTGAAGTCCAGGGAGCTGTTGTCGGTCAGTTTGTATGTTTGATGATTCGCAATGACACGCGTCATGCCCTGCTGAATCAGATCTTCAATGATTTCTTTTGAAGATTGTTCGTCCCTTTGAAGGATCGGGTAACAAATCTGGTAGCGTCTATTTTCGGGCAGCGATTTCAGGAACTCGAGAACGGATTCCGGGGTTTGTGATGTGACCGGTGATTGACATGCGGGACAGACGACTTGTCCTAATGAGGTATACAGTAGTCGTAAATAGTGATGGATGCCCGATTCGATGGCAACCGTCGGCTCGATTCCTCGGCTGCCTGTATGCCGTTTGCCAGCGTTTTGCTTCAGGGCGATCGCCGGCGGAATATGAGAGACATGGTCTGCATCGGGCTTGGGGAGTTGATTTAAGTATTGCCGGGCAGAAGTAGAAAGCGTTTCGATGTAGCGTCTTTGGCCTTCTGCATAAAGCGTATCAAAAGCCAGACTGGTCTTGCCGGAACCGCTGACGCCGCAGATAACCGTCAGCTGATTGAGGGGGATGTCCAGGTTGATGTTTTGCAGGTTATGGACCCGAACGCCACGAAGTTGAATTGCAGGCGTCTGCTGGCTGGAAGGAGATCCATTTGGCAACTGATTTGTCATTCGCTGTCAATTTCAGGCAGCATCCGAGGCATCGGAGTACTTACTGATCCGATTTTTAGGAGCAAGCCCAGGCGCGAAGTCCTGTTCAGCACGTTCCATACGGTACTGCAGAACGTAGGCGTCTTCTTCTGCATCTTCAAAATAGTTTCTCAAAACCGAAACGGCGCGGAAGTCCATTTTGCGGAAAAACAGTTGAGCGGATAGATTGGTCTCACGTACTTCTAATACAATCTCCCGCCGACGTTGCTGGGACAGTTTGTCAATCACGCGCTGTACCATTTGACGTCCGATTCCCTGCTGTCGGAATTCAGGAGCGACTGCAAAATTCAAAACCTGAATCATCGATTTGTGGAGTTCGTAGATCATGAAACCGACGATCTGATGGTTGTGCTCTGCCACCATGCCGATGCAGTTTCGTTGTCTGAGGCAACTCAGAAAATACTCTTCGGTCCAAGTGTACTCAAAGCTTTCCTCTTCAATTCGAAGAACCTCTGGCATATCTCTTCGGATAAGCCAGCGAATTTGCACCATGGTATCTTGGTTTGAGTGATGATTGAGACTCATAGTGGCCTTCCTGCTACTGATAAGTGCTGCAATTAGTGCCTGAGACAGTTGCTTTTTTCTTCATGAGTCCGGCAACAGTCTGGGAAAATTGAATGGAATCAGGATTAGTTTGGGCGTCAGAAAATGTTGGTCATAATTGAGGATGTGTTTCAGAGTTGAAGACGCCTAAAACAGCGAGGTTGATTCGCGGAAGTTATCAGAAGTGATTCTCGGCGCACAGACGAATTATTTGTTTTTTGTCAAAATAAAACGAATTGCAGGATTCAACGCACAGAGCAGAACTTCCTTGAAGCGCAGGCCTCAACGGCATCGAATAGGTGTCTGTAGCAGTACTTACCCTTTTGGTGGGAGTGGCATGCGTTTTTTCATCAAGAGATGATTAATGACTTCTTCAACGCCAGTGAGTGCCTTGATTCTGTTGCAGATATCCGGGCAATCGCCATCAAATTCAAGGACACCTTCGAGGCAGACTCCATTTTTGGTACGGTGAACCACCAGCGAATTCAAGCAGACGTCTGAGTCGATAGCTAGTGCATGCTTAATTTCGCACTCCAGGGAATGGGGCGCGTCAAATTCCAGCGATGTCCTTCGAACGACTGTCTTATTGGGCGTGGGGTTAGAAGCTTGGGCGAGCGATTTCTTTTTCATGTGGCTGTTCCTTTCACCACTTTTAAATACGGTCCTTCTATTCGTGTTTCGGGAAGATGAACTCCCTCTACACAATATCTTAACATTCAAGAAAGAAACGGATAGATGAAAAAAGAAATCTTCTTTGAAGATTTTAGAAATGGATCTCCTGCTTTAAAACACTCAAAATTTCTGACTATTTTGCCGTCGTAATCGTGCATAGTGAGTAGGGGATTTGGTTTATGGTGTAGATTGCTTCCAGGTAATAGGCAATGTGCCCCTTTTCTGGTTTGTTTATCTTTGCTAAATATACATTCTTGTCGGAGTTGATTTCACTGGAAGTCCATTTGGAGTTTCGGAAATCTTTATTATCCGAGTGAGCACTCCACAGCCGGACTTGAGTCGGTTTACTCTGGCAGGTGAGTTTCAATTCATAGTCTGTCGAGTTATCCCATTCCATCGTCGGAAGTTCTTTGCCTGTTGCAGCATGGATAAAAAAGGCGCCAATTGTTTGGAGTGCGTATTCGACTCCTTCTCCCAGGTTATGGCCTGCATTGGGAACCTGAAGGATGTATTTAGGGCCTACCAGGTCTGACCAGTAAAAACGCATCGCGTCAACGACCCAGTAGGGATCGTTGGTTCCATTGATGATTAATTTGGGTAATTTTAAATGGTTTCGATAAGTATAAGGGTCCATCATTCGACGGAGGTTTTTCTCTCTTTGGTTTTCTTCGCCTTCAACAATTAATCCTTTACTGGTGTAGTCGATAATTTGTACGCTGTATTTTCCCCAAGTGGCAATCTGGTGTTTCATTTGCTCTCGGAAATTGAGTGTGTCGATCACAATTGGTGCAGTAGCGATAATTCGCTTGTCGACAACGGGGGTGAGCCAGCTAGTCCAGCCCCGTTTGGAAGCGCCGGTAATCACAAAGCCATCAATGACGGTGTTGCGTTTTTCCAGAGCAATTTCCTGGATGGCATCCATGGCTTTGACGGCGCTTTTTGCCATGGGGAACAGGAGCGGCCAGCTTTCGTCACCTGTTTTCAGATAGCGCAGCCAGGTTTCGGTAATCAGGTCATCCTCTTTTTTGCCGTCAAATAGTGGTTGATTCGGGACTTGTGTGAGTAAGGCGACGCGGGCACCGGTTGTTTTTGCCAGTAGAAATGCCGGGTGAAGTCGTTTTTCGCTGGGGCGAGAGCCATTACTGCCTCCGGTGACAAACAGGAGAACCTTGTTGTTGATGCGAATGTTGTCTGGTTCAAAAATATACAGCCAGTGTTTCCAGGTCATTCCCTGCCAGGTCTGGGATGTTAATTCTACCGGGTAAGCGGTGACTCCCTCGTGCGAGAAGGAGTCGTGGAGTTCCCACTTATAGGCTGGTTCATCGCGCTGGATGTACTTGAAAAACGCATCCGGAATTTCTCTAGCTTCTTTTGTTGAAGCAGGGACATTCGAATTCTCGGCTGCGAAAATGCTGGTACCGACTGTAATAGCAAGCAGGCATGTGAAGACTCGTGAAATCATAGACTCGTTCCAGTTTTCAGGCAGAGGTCAGAGTAATATCCAGGGAGCGTTTAGGGCAGACTGGATTGTATTGTTTAGTACTCAAAGTGTTTCAGTTAGAGGGTCGCGTTATTTTGTGGTTAATTCAACGATGCCGAGATCGGTTGGCTCTCCCTCGACGACAGAAAATTTGATTTTGGATTTTTCTGGTTTATCGTAACGTTTTTTGAGTTTATCAGGGCCACTATAACCGCGTGACATGATGTCATACTTCTTCCAGACGAAAGTTAAGGTGTAGTCGCCGGGGGGGATTCCATCACCGGTTGTGTAAGTTGAAAGTTCAAACGACCCATCATTTTTGGATATGCTTCCCGATGCCGTAGGGTGTTCCTTGTCAATTTCCCCCGTGCTCAGGCATTGAATCTGGATGGGGGAACCGGGCTCTTTTCCGTCAACTGTAATCTTTCCCTTCACGGGATAAGTAAGTTTGGTGAAGGGTTGCTCAGGACTGCTGCAGGAAAGTATGGAGGCTGTGGTCAGAGTCAGAAAGACTATCTGCTGTATTTGCATAGTACTCTCTCAGGTGAATATAAGGGTAAATGTTGTGCCTAAATATCGGCAGGCACCTGAGGGGGCCTGCCGACAAACAAATGACCGTAAAATAGCTATGGGAAGTTAGAATTCCCCGACGATTTCACCGCCGGCTCTTGTCGTAAGCGAGGCGAAGGTATAAGCATCGACATTTTGGCTAATGAAACGCACTGCGCCATCGCCCAACAGGAAGTGGGCACCACCAACATGAAAGCTTAAAAAGCCGGTACTTCTTGCGTTACTGCAGTTGATGGCGCAAGGCCCTCCGCTTCCCCCGTCGGTTCCGTCACGAAGAGATCCTTGATACCAGTGCTCACCACTGAGGAAGTCTCCCCAGCCGCCACCATTACTGGGCCCTAGTGTTGCTGTTAAAGTGGGGCTTAACGTTGTGCCACTATAAATATTGGAGCCTCCTACTCGCTCCCCTAGTAAGACCGTATTCGAGGCGCCGTCTACAATATCACGAATTCTGGAAATGCTGTCTCCAGGTGAGCCTGTTGCACTAAGACCTACAAAGTTCAACATTCCAGTTCGGCTCGCTGCTGCGGGGTGTCCGGTATAGGCAATGTTGGAATAGGTTTGACGAACGCCCGATGCTGGGCAGTAGTCGGACCGAGCAGCAGTCCAGCTGAAAGGAAAGGCCGGGCTTAAGTCGTAGTCATGTATCGTGGCTTCTGGAGTCGAGGGGCACATAAATACGGGTAACGGTGTTCCAATGACAGTTAGGTTTTGAGCGACTTGTGGTATCGCTGCGAACTGATTAATGGCGGGGTATGATGAGTTCCACTGATTGTAGAGGGGGGCTTGATCAAGATAAGGGAGCAGCATGACACCATAGCTGCCTGCTTTTAGATTGGCAGGGTTGGTAGGGTCTAAAAACCAGGCAAACGGAAAACAGCGGTGCGTGTCATGGTAATTATGAAACGCCAGTCCCAGCTGTTTCAAATTGTTTTTACAGGTAGATCTTCTGGCCGCTTCGCGTGCCTGTTGGACTGCCGGTAATAAAAGAGCGATTAAAATGGCAATAATTGCAATGACAACAAGTAGTTCGATTAGTGTGAAACCTTTTTTGGGACGCGAGTTTTGTAACATTTTCTCTCTCCTTTGGCACATCGAAATGAACTGTTTGATCGGGGAATAACGAGTCGCGGGTAGTTTCTCCATTCACGAGTGATGTCTTTTTCGTCATCAGCTGCAGATCCGTTTCCGGGCAGGCGTTGAAGTGACGAGCAAGAATTTGCAGTTTGATAAACCCTGTCTCTTAAAGAAAAATAGCACTAGATAGTGTGGTAGTCAGATGTAAGGGAAATGATTTGGAGACACATCTGATACTTATTCAGGATATCTAGAATACTGTCAATGATCCATGTGATTATCTATAAAATAGGTAAAAATACCAATTTTAATTTTCAGGGAAGATTTTGTGAAGCAGCAACTGGCAGTCTGCTTCCGCGAAAACCATGCCCAGCGCTGATTGTCGGGGCTGATCTGAGGATGTTGAGGGCTCGTAAGATGAAGGGAGGCAGGTCCGAAAATAGGTTATTGTCATTGATGCCAAAGCTGGCGGCAGCGTTTTTGTTTGCAATAATTACAAGGTGCCGTGGCAAGGAGTACTTTTTTAGCTATCCAGGGTTGACCTGATCCTGAGAATTACGAGAATGCTCCCGCTTTCAAGAATTTGTTTATTCAACTCAAATATTTTCCACTCCTTTGCCTGTTCCGGCATACTTCAACACTCATTTTATCCGCGAAATTTCCTCCACTCCTCGTCCCTTTCATATAATGGTTTTACTGAAATGCATGGTTCTTACCTCACATCCATGTCATCTTCATCGCTAAGCATATCTCCGGGAACAGTCGCCATGAGCTTAAGGGCCCTGTTTCCCACGGCCAGCTTCGTCGATTGTGCCGACATTTGTGCCACATCCATTCAGTCTGACAGTCGACGTTGTGAAAAGGGTGATCTTTTTGCCGTGATTCCCGGCACTCGAGAAAACGCCGAAAAATATATTCCCGAGGCACTCAAGAATGGCGCTAAGGCCATTTTAACAGGACATCCTCTGGTGGGGCTCCCGGTTCCGCAGTGCATCGTTGCCGATGTCCGAAAAGCCTATGCAATTCTTTGTTCTGAATTTGTGAGTCACCCTGCCAGCCATCTACAGACCGTAGGAGTGACTGGTACGAATGGGAAAACGACTGTGACCTGGCTGATCAGAGCTGTTCTGCAGAATGCAGGTCGGCGAACCGGATTGCTGGGAACGATAGAATATCATAATGGTGTTACAGCGCGTGCCGCTTCGTTGACGACTCCTGATGCGAGTGAGATTTCTCGGCTTCTGTCAGAAATGGTCAAGAATGATGTCACTCACACAGTGATGGAAGTTTCCAGCCATGCGTTGGACCAAAGCCGTCTAGCGGGGACGGAACTCTCAGTCGGAGTTGTGACGAATGTCACGCAGGATCACTTTGATTATCACAAGAATCATGAAAACTACGCAGCCTGCAAAGCGAAGATTATTCAACACGTTAAGCAGGATGGAACCATTATTTTAAATAGCGATGATTCTGCCTGTCGGTCGTTCGCAGCAGATGTCAATACGTCACAG
This sequence comes from uncultured Gimesia sp., assembly GCF_963976445.1. Classification (GTDB taxonomy): domain Bacteria; phylum Planctomycetota; class Planctomycetia; order Planctomycetales; family Planctomycetaceae; genus Gimesia. The sequence continues at coordinate 85,540 of NZ_CAXBKP010000029.1, forward strand.
ACTTTGTTGACTTATGGGATTGATAACCCTGCTGATATTTCAGCCGAACAGATTCAGGAATCTACGAATGGTGCTACGTTTGACATTCTGTTTGATGGATCGCGTGTCCCTGTCAAAACTTCGTTAATTGGATTACATAACGTTTCAAACTGCTTAGCAGCAGCGGCTGTCTGTCTGGCGTCGGGCTTGTCTTTGGCTGAAATTGCTGAGGGGATTCGCAGTCTTGGTTGCGTTCCTGGAAGAATGGAGCAGGTTCACTGCGGGCAGTCTTATACGGTGCTCATTGATTATGCCCATACCGACGATGCATTAAGTCATGTAATTCGCTCTGCTAAGAAAGTGAGTTCGCAACGGGTTTTGTGTGTGTTTGGTGCTGGCGGAGATCGCGATAATTCAAAACGCAGGTTGTTGGGGTTGGCAGGCAGCGAAGCGGACCAGGTGATCATTACCAGTGATAATCCCCGGAGTGAAGACCCAATGCAGATCATGGAGATGATTGCGGAAGGTTGCCGAACCAAGGGGGTTGAGCCTGAATTGATTATTGATCGAACAGAAGCCATCTGCCGGGCACTCGAAGAAGCACACGCAGGAGATCTGGTGTTGATTGCCGGTAAGGGGCACGAATGCGAACAAATCATTGGGGATCGAAAGATTCCCTTTAGCGATCGATTAGTAGTAGAAAATTATTTTAGTTCCTCATTCTCCGGGAATTCAACAAAAATTCCTGCCTGAATCTGCAGTAGGGCAAAACAGATTTTAAGAGCGTAAAGAATTTATAGTATGGATCATGTTTCACTCAATCAGATTATTCAGGTCATCCAGGGGGCTCCTGTCCTCTCGGATCTGATTGCCGCTGAGATTGAGGGGATTTCGATTGACTCTCGCACGACCGTTCCGGGAGATTTGTTTTTTGCCATTCAGGGTAAGCGGCTGGATGGGCATCAATTTGTCACGGAAGCACTAAGGCGTGGTGCCCAGGCTTGTGTGGTGAAACGCGGTTCGGAAGCAGGGCGGCTTTCGCAGCGGTTTGTTACAGTTGATGATGTTAATAAGGCGTTTCATCAATATGCCTGCTGGTATCGAAATCAGCAACCGGCAACCATGATTGGTGTAACGGGTAGTGTCGGAAAAACAACGACTCGAAATATGATTCATACGGCTTTGTCTCCGTATTTAAAAGGAGTTCAGAGCCCCGAGAATTACAATAATGAATTCGGAGTTCCTTTAAGTATTGCACAAATCGAAGCTGTTCATGAGTTCGCGGTTCTGGAACTGGCAGCCTCTGGTCCTGGTGAAATTCGAGATCTGGCTCAAATCCTACAACCGGAAATCGGAGTGATTACCGGTATTGGCCCCTCACATTTAGAACATTTTGGAACACTCACTCAAACGGCAGATGCCAAAGCCGAGTTGTTTGAACAACTTTCGGCCCAAGGGTTAGCAGTCGTGAATGGCGACGATCGATTCGCAGAGTCTCTGGTTTCTAAAACGTCAGCCCGTACCCTGAAAGTCGGATTGGGGGAACAGAATGATTTACAGGCGATGTCCATTCGGCAAACACCCGACGGGATCTTATTTCAGTTTGAAGGTACCAGATATTTCATTCCCGCACAGGGGAAACATTTTGTCTATGCGGCTCTGTTCGCCATTGCTGTCGGGAAAGAATTCGGTTTATCAAATCAGAAGCTGGTAGAAAGTCTTGCTCAATTTGTAACGGTGTCTGGTCGCTGTCATATTGACCAGATTGGTTCCTGGACAATCATTGATGATTCTTATAATGCCAGCCCTGTTTCAATGGGAGCAGCTTGTCAGGTTTTGAAGGATTGGTCCGGCCCTGGCAAACGCATTCTTGTGATGGGCGATATGCTGGAGTTGGGGGCCGAGTCAAACCGGTATCATCAGGAAGTCGGAGAGTTGATTGCGGCGTCTGGCATTGATTTGCTCTTTGTCTGTGGAAAACAGGCGGGCGCTGTTATTCAGGGGGCCGTTTCGGCGAATCTGTCTCAAGATCGGATTGTACAGGCGACTGACGTCGAAGAATTACAGGGTGATGTGGTCTCCTGCCTGGAGCCGGGAGACGTTGTGTTAGTTAAAGGTTCCCGAGGTATGCGAATGGAACGTTTGGTTTCCTATTTGAATCAACAGGTTTCGCAGCAGATGGCCTTAGGAGATAAAAATATATCATGTGTCTAAACTTGTGGTTTCATCATGTGCTCCTGGGTTTGCGGGAATCCTGAGCGCGTTCGCTTCGGCGGACAAACCAGCACCGGAATTTGTGATTACTTGGGTCGATCACTCCACTGCTGTATCATGATGAAATCTTTACCGGACGTCGAGATATGGGGTCTCGGCGTCCGGTGCTTTCATTTACGGGTGTGTGAATTGTAGGTAAGATGTGTCTGAATCGAGTTCAACAGGCTGGTGGAATGAGTGTGAATCCTAAGTCTGGTTTGTGTGAAGCAATAAGTGACGAGAAATACACTTCATGGTAATCTGGTTATTGAAGACGTTTTCTCCCCTGCTGGAACAGCTTGAAGTTCTCTCGACCGGTGATTCCCGCGTCTTTCTGACGGCACGGATTGCGTTGGCCAGCCTCACTTCATTTTTGATTGCCCTCTTATTGGGCCCATTGGCGATTCGCTGGCTGGAAAAACGTTTTCAAGAGCGCGTTGACAGTGCTTCGGAAAAACTAAATGAAATCCATGCTTCGAAAAATTCCACTCCTACGATGGGGGGGATTTTCATTATCGGCTCGATTCTGCTTTCGACGTTACTCTGGGCCGATCTTACGAATCGTTATGTTCAACTGGGGATTTTGACAGCCGCTGGTTTTGCATTACTGGGGGCTTATGATGACTGGATCAAACTCAGTACCACACAGAACGGGTTAAAGCCACGTCAGAAATTGCTGGTTCAAATGCTTTTTTCCGGTATCGTGGGGACAGCACTCTATTTCAGTCACTCCAGCTTAAGTTCGGGGCTGGACTTGATCATGCCTGTGACCCGTATGACCTTTTATCTAGGCGTTCTTTTTATTCCCTGGTCGATTCTCGTCATGACGGGGAGTTCCAACGCCGTGAATTTGACGGATGGTTTGGATGGGCTGGCCAGTGGTTGCATGGTCTTTGCCGGCTCGGCCTTTGCCGGTTTGACTTATCTGGCGGGACATAAAGTTATGGCCGAGTATTTGCAGGTGCCGTATATCCCAGGTGCCGGTGAGTTGAGTATTCTCCTGGGAGCGGCTGTAGGAGCAGTTTTAGGGTTCTTGTGGTTCAATTGCTATCCGGCTCAGGTCTTCATGGGGGATACGGGCTCTCTGCCTTTGGGTGCATTGCTTGGTTTTGCTGCACTGGTGATTCGTCAAGAGGCATTGCTGGTGATTGCGGGCGGCGTGTTTGTCGTGGAGACGCTCAGTGTCATCTTGCAGGTATTCTGGTATCGACGTACGGGAAACCGACTGATTGCCTGCAGTCCACTTCACAACCATTATTTATTCAAAGGCCAGCATGAGATGAAAATCGTCGTTCGTTTCTGGATCTGTTCCGCACTGCTGGCCATCATCGCGGTTGCCAGCCTGAAGATCGCGACCTGAGCCTCGGTTCCTGAAATTGGGGTCATACCAGCCTCAATGGGTTTGTTGATCATGCGGCTTCTGTCAATCGGGAAACGCGATCCGATTGGGTAATGGCCTGTTATCACGGTTTTGTCAGCTAGTTCGTGTGGTTGTCGAATGTTTCTAAATCGGGAATTCACAAAGGGGTTGGGGTTGGTGGTACGTTAATTTTCAGGTCGATTTCATTGATATTCTTTCTCGTCTTTCAATGAGAGATTTCAAATGAAGCCAGCTTCACTCTTGCCACAATCTCAACCGGACCATGATCGCAGCCTGTTCATCTCGATGGCGTGCGCGCTGTTGGGGATTGGGGTGTTGATGGTTCACAGTGCCAGCATCACATCTTGGCCGACAGAATTTGAACAGGTTTATTTATCAAAACATTTAACGTTCCTGGCAATTGCTGTCACAGTGGCTTCGATTGCATCCTACATGCCTGCCCGATTCTGGTTTGATCGTGCGCCCTTGCTCTTCTGGGGAACAGTTGTTTTGCTGATCCTGGTACTGATCCCCGGTATCGGTACGCGCGTGAATGGCGCGCAACGCTGGTTGAGATTTGGCTCGGTTTCGCTTCAGCCATCGGAATTAGCAAAAATTGCACTTCCGCTTTTGACGGTACGTCTGATGCTTCAACGGCGGCGGTCTTTAAAGCATTGGTTCAAAGGGACGATTCCTTTCTTGATTCCATTGGCGATTGTGATCCCGCTGGTTTTACAGCAACCTGATTTGGGGACGTCGTTGTTCTTGGCTGGGGGAGTTGCGATTGCGTTGTTTCTAGGAGGCTGGCCGCTACGAAATTTTATTGTCGGTGTGATTTGTGCGATTCCTGCACTGGTGATGCTCGTGGCATTAAGGCCTTATCAGCTAAAACGAATTAGCGGGTTTCTTGATACCTGGACTGACTGGCAATCGGCTCCTTATCAGCTCAAGCAGTCTCTGATGGCTTTGGGTACAGGCGGTATTTCTGGGGCCGGGCTGGGGAAAGGGGCACAAAAATTAAGTTTCCTTCCCGAAGCGAATACTGATTTTGTGTTTTCAGTGGCAGGCGAAGAATTAGGCTTGATTGGTACACTTGGGATTGTGGGTCTCTGGTTGGGACTGTTTCTGGCAGGGTTCAACATCATTCGCGCACAAAATCAGAAATCATATGCTTATGTTGTTGGGATGACATTGTTAATGCAGTTGGTCCTGCAGGCGATTATCAATGTTGCCGTTGTGACTGCGATGGTGCCACCAAAAGGAATTTCGCACCCCCTCATTAGCTATGGTGGTACTAATTTGATGGTTAGTCTGCTCTCTCTGGGGATTATTGTCAGTTTAACCCGATCGTCCGCGGGCGCGGAATTATTGATCGATCCAGATCAGGAGCCAGAGGAATTATTAACCGATGAACAGACGCTAGAAGAGGGTCTCGCAGAAGCTGAATCAGAAGCGTATGAAGAGGCCGAAAGTGAAGCGGCTGAGGATGAAGAACTTGAGGATGAAGAACTTGAGGGTGAAGAGCTTGAGGACGAAGAGCTTGAGGATGAAGAGCTTGAGGATGAAGAGCTTGAGGATGAAGAGCTTGAGGATGAAGAGCTTG
>NZ_CAXBKP010000030.1:0-84271 GCF_963976445.1 uncultured Gimesia sp.
TGGTCAAGTTGGGAACAAAGCTGTGTGGAAATGATGGATAGGAGAGCAGGGGGGGGATGAGATGATGGCACTCTATTGAATGTTATTTCTGAAAAATCACATCAAAGTAATTTCTATACTCTCTTAATGCGTCATGTAACCTTCCATAAGGTTTATTTCCATAGCAGTCAAGAAGAGTGTCAGCTTTAAAAGGTTTTCCGTGAGCAAGGCTTAGATTAGCGAGTTCACTTTTGCCCTCTTGTCTTAATAGATCTGGGATTGTATCTCTTAAAGATCCATAAGGCAGATGTGGAAAACCGGTATCGTTTTTTTGTACTTTAGCTACTAAATCATTCCAAATACTCGCTGTAGCCTGCTGGGGATTTGCTACGGATTCATTGTAAAGACGTTTCCCATTCTCTCGACAAGCTATATAAGGACTTCCTGCTTTCTTTGCTCGTTCGATTCCATAGTGCAAAGCTGTTACTGTTTCTTTCCAAAGATACCATTCCCCAAACACACCTGTTTTGGGTCTTAGTGCTCGAAGAAAACTATCTGCTTTTGTTGTTTCAAACTTCAACAAAGCTTTATATTCATGATCGTAATTAAAAAGAACTTCATCAAAAGTTAGACGCCCAAACTCAGCAGCACCAAACGCACAATTCAAACCGACTAGTAACAAAAGTTGTTCAAAAGAATCACCAGCCTTATAAAGCTTCGCCAATTGCTCTGGTGAATATGAATTTTTAGTAATTAAACTGGCTGTTGAATGGTCTTCTTCTGTAGTAACAATCTTTTTAGACAGATTCTCAAAATTTCTTGGTAGTTCCCAAGCAAATTGACTTGAAGAATCAAGCCATTTGAATAATCTTGTCAATTCGTCAATTTGATGTTTTGCAGAGCTTTTGGTAAGTTGTGTTCCTCTTTTGCCAAGTGGTCTATTTCGCCAGTAAGAGAAAAATTCATTACATTTATCGTAGTTTAATTGAGACAAAGAGCAGTCTGAGTGTTCTTTTAGTTTCTCTGAATATTGCACTCTTTTTCTTTGAGATGGCTTGAGCATGCCATCAGACAGTTTTTCGCCATTCTTGTTGATATCAGCAATATATGCATCTATAGCTTCATAAAATGTTCCAGCAATTACTTTATCTGGAACTTCTCTTTCTGGAGTCACCACAAAGGATCTTTTAAGATCGTGATAAAAACTATCTGTTCTCTGGTATTCAAGCTGCTCTAATTTTCTTACGCCATCAGCAAAAAAAACGAAGTCAAAAGGAGCTAATCGAAGCGATGGAAAATCTGCTTGGAATTCTCTGAACCTGATAACATAGTCATCAGGTTCCTCGGTCGGGATATGATCAAAAATGGATTCGTAGTTTCCTTTTTCGATTTGCTTCGCATATCTTAAAATACGCTTGTTCCAGATTTCAGGTATGTCAATCTTCCACCGTTTGTTATCTCTTCTAATCTTAGCAAGGTTTTCTTCGTAGAGATTTCTGAGAATGTTGTATCGCTGTTCGGCTTGCTGTTTATCTTTACCGAGGTTGAAGCGAGGTTGGTTTTTACCTTCTTTATAGCCAATTCGTGTGCTGTAATTACCTCTATTATCCCTCTTAAGATCTTGCTTTCTGACCACATGAATTTTCATGAATATGCCTTTTTGGAAATGATTTAAACAACCACACTTGTTGTTATCATTATACAAATAAAAGCAAAAATCAAATTGGCTTATCGGCACATTTTGCTCTACTATCGGCACATTTATCGGCACATAAGCCCTATGGAAGTGGCTTTGGAAATACGTAAGTGCAATAAAAAAAGACACTTACGACAATGCGTAAGTGTCTTTGATGTGGAGGATACCGGGCTCGAACCGGTGACCTTTTGGCTGCCAGCCAAACGCTCTCCCAACTGAGCTAATCCCCCAGATTGCAGTAAAATCACCTGAATGTAAGGCTAAGGATAGAAAATAGTTTCGGCAATTCAAGTGCTGAGAAACAATCTAAATGAAAAAAACAGTTAAAAAACGTCTCGTATCCCGAATCGTGTCCCACGACAGGTGCCAACCAGAGTGATGCAGGGGAAAATCGTGTTCAGGCTTGCGAACCCAGGTAACGGAAATTTACTCTTAAGAGAGTGAAGACAGGAGCGATTCTGTACTTCTTCGAGCAAATGATGGATCAGATCGGATCGGGGGGCGTTGCTATGTCTATCAGGTTAATCTCGCGATTACACGAACACCGTCGGTGGGTGAATCAACGGTTGCTGGAATCTGTTCAAATGCTTTCAGAAGCAGAACGCGTTCAAGTGTTTGCAATCGGACAAGGATCGATCTGGCAATCGATGCTGCATTTGTATGCGGCAGAATATGTCTGGCTGGAGGCATTAGAGGGAGACGAGAACCCCCTGGTGCCCGGAGATTTGCGGGGAGAAATTCCGGGAAATCAAAAGGGAGCAGGAGCCATTCAGACATTTTCTGAGTTGAAACAGAAGTGGGGCGCACTGGATCAGCGCTGGATGCATTATCTGGAGCAGTTAACGGAAGCGTCGCTGGACGAAGTCATCAAGAAACGCAGTAGCAGTTCGGGCAAGGGACGCGTGCATCAAACAAAACGTAGTGATGTTTTATTACACGTTTGTACTCACGCGCATTACACTACGGCGCAAGTGGTAAATATGTTACGTCAGGTTGGTGCAACATCCCTGCCGGATTCAATGCTGATTACACTGGCACGCACAGAAATGGCGGCGCTGGCAGATCAGGACTAAGCCGAACTGAAGGCTCAAGTGAATTTTCGGACGACACCTTGTACGACTCCAAGAATCTTGACATCGTTCGAATAGATGGGCGCCATTGCCGAATTAGCGGGTTCTAAACGAACACGATTCTCTTCCTGATAGAAGCGTTTCAAGGTGGCTTCCTGATGGCCAATCAGCGCGACGACGATATCTCCCTGTTGGCATGTCTCCTGTTTTTGGACTACAACGTAATCACCGTCCTGGATCTGGGCATCGATCATCGATGTGCCTTTTACCTTCAGGCAGAAATTTTGAGAAGAGTCGAACAGGGGACTAAAGTCAACTTGTGTTTGACCTTGTGGAGGTTGTTCCAGGGGAGCGCCTGCTTGCAATGTGCCAACTAAAGCAATATTGGCCGGCTTTTGCGAATTATCACAAAGTTGAATCGATCTGGATATATGAGACTGTCGTTTGATGAGCCCCTTGCGTTCCAGCGCTTTTAAATGTCCCATGACGCCATTGGGGGACCGGATATCAAAAGCGTCACCGATTTCTCTGACTGTGGGGCCATAGCCGCGGTTAACAATCTTATCTTTCAAAAATTGATAGATTGCTGTTTGTCGTTCCGTCAGTTTGACAGTTTTGTTGATCATGCCTGCTTCCTCATCACTTTCGCGTAAACGGTTAAATTCAGAGTGGCGTAAGCCACACAATGGCCCGTTCTATACACTAATGGACCAATGGAACCTGAAAATCTAACCGTTTTTTTACAGGATTTCGTGTAAATCCCGATAAGTGGTGTGGATTTCGGATTTTGATAACCTCAGACGTGATTGTCGTTTAGGTTAGCTACTGACTTTAGTGGAATACGCATCAGCGGCAAGCTGCTTAATCTTTGCCAGATCCAGTTTGCCTGTACCCAGGAGCGGGATAGTTTCCACTTCCAGAAAACTGTCGCTGGATGGAATCCAGAGATTGGGGATATCTTCTTTCGCAATCTCTTTCAGAATCGTATCGACGGTGATATTCAGTGGTTTGTGGAGAACGATTAGCCGTTCTCCTTTTTTAGGATCGGGAACGGAAGTCACGGCCACTTGGACTTCGGGTTCGTCCGCATCAGGATCACTGACTATATTAGCAATCAGTTCTTCGATTCGAACGTGAGGTACCATTTCCCCACCAATTTTTGAAAATCGCGTTTGTCTGCCTGTGATGGTGATAAACCCGTCTTCATCGATTGTGGCGAAGTCTCCGGTGTTGTACCAACCGTCGAAGATGACTTCGGCTGTTTTTTCTTCGTTGTTCAAGTAGCCTTTCATGACGTTGGGACCTTTGATAAACAGAAGCCCTTCCTGTCCGTCAGGCAGATCTTGCATGGTATCCGGATTCACGGTTTTAGCCATGACGCAGGGAATTGCCCGTCCCACGGTCCCTGGTTTGGAACTGATTTCATTCATGTCAAGTTGCCGGCTGGGGGGAATATTGACGGCAGCTACCGGCGAGAGTTCAGTCGTGCCATAACCTTCGGTGGGAAAGATTCCGAATTTATCATGGAACTCATTTGCCAGGCTTTGCGGAAGTTTTTCTGCGCCGGTGATTACGATCTCCAGCGTTTTGAATTGCTCCGGAGTGCAGCGTTTCAGGTAATGCCTTAAGAAGGTAGGGGTCGATGCGAAGAGTGTGACCTTGTATTTTTCTATCATCTTTCCGACGGTGCGTGCATCGGTGGGGTTAAAATGAAAACAGGCGCCCATATTGCGGATAAATGGCATCCAAAGCGAAATCGTATAACCGAAAGAATGGAAGAACGGCAAAATTCCGAGCATGCAGTCTTTGGGAGAGAGGTGTAGTAAATCATCGGCTGAATTGATATTAGAAACGATATTATGGTGTGTGAGCATGACCCCTTTGGGGCGGCCTGTTGAGCCGGATGTAAAGATCACGGTACTCAGTTCATCGGAATCGACGTTTCTTAAACCGATGAATCGTTCGATGATCCACGCGGGTACGACATACGCCAGGAATAAGCAGATCAGTTTGTCAAAGATTGAGGCTTTCAGTTTTAGATCGTCGAGGAGCACGACATTGGCGTCCATGTCGATCGGTTTTTTCTCCAGAAACTTCAGACTGGTCAGAACCGTTTTGATACCTGCTTCTTTGATACAGTAATTGACGTCGCCGTCTGAGAGCGTGTAATTCAAGTTGATTGGAACGCGAGCGGAGATTGCGAGGCTGGCATTGATGACACAGCCTCCCACCGAAGGTGGCAGGAGCACACCAACCATTTTTTCGTCTTGTTTTAAAACGTGTTTGTTGAGTAACCGTCTCATCAACAGTGCTCCTGTAAGAAGCTTGCCGCCTGAAATTTCAACTCCTGTTGAGTCGGCGACTTTTTGCTGGAATCGTCGGTTTTTACATTTTCTGAGAAACAGTCTTGGTGGAATCATTTGATACGTCTTTCGAAAATTGGCCGCTTCGACCCCCAGGTTTTGAACAACCTTCTGGACATGTTTTTCATTTTCCGGGTGCAGGATGGGTTTCCCAAAGCGGATGGAAACCGGGTAAGGCCAGCGCCGGGGTTTTTTCCAGAAAAACTTTCCGCCATGAAAACTAAAAATACTTCCCCAAAGTTCGTCGATGTAGACGGGAATGACAGGAGCGCCAGTTCCTTTGATGACTTTCATTAAACCAGACTGAAACGGTTGTAAATAACCAGAACGAGTCAATTTGCCTTCTGCAAAGATACAGACTAATTCTCCATCATTAATTGCCGTGCGGGCTACCTTAATAGAACGCATTAAGGCTTTCGGCCCATCTTCGACATTGATGGGAATGGTGTTATACATTTCTGTAAGCCACGAAATCCAAGGGCCTTGCACATAAGTCGAAAAAGCGATCATTCGGACGGGGCGCGTTGATGTGAGAATTAGAAAAATTCCATCGAGCCAGGAGACATGATTCGCCACCAGGAGTGCGCCTCCTTCTTTGGGGAGATTTTTCAGTCCTTTGACTCTGAGTTTATAGATCGTGCAGCTCACGAGCCACACCATAAAGCGGATGGTGGCATTGGGGAGTAGCTTGAAGATGTAAATGCCGACCGGAATTGTGAGTAGACCGATCACCATGAAAATCTGGCTGGCAGACATCTTCAGGCAGTCCTGCATCACCCAAAAACCGAATGATGCGAACAGGATAAAGGAGAATGCCAGAAAGTTCGCCGCTGCCAAAATACTTCCACGTGTCTTTACATCGCTACGATGTTGGAGGAACGTTTCGAGTGGAATGTCAAACAGTCCGGAACTGACGCCGAGTAGAAACAGCCAGAGTAGTGATAACAGGTAATAGAATTGAGAGCTGGATTCCTGGTCGGGGATCACACTACTGCCAGTGAAAAATAGAAGCAACGAGCTAATGACGATTCCGGCGGCTCCGAGTGGAACAATGCCTAATTCAATGCGGCCAGCAGACCAGATCCCTGCGAGAATACTTCCTAGAGCAACTCCGAAGACCAGAATTCCCAGTAACGGCCCGATATCTTTTTGTGAGAGCCCCAGTTCGTGAATTCCATACGTATCGACGTTGATTTGTGCAAGTGAAGCCAGCATCCAGAAGAAGGCGACACCGAGCGCGGTTCTGAGTAAGGGGGTGCTGCTGCGGAGCAGTTGCAGCTGGTGCCAGGTTTCTTTTGCGGGATTAAAGGGGAAGCCTCGTTTTGGAGCAGCAGGGGGGAGTTTGCGAATATTCAGACTGACCAGGGTACCAATAATGGCAACCCCGACGAGCGTAAATCCGGCAATCCAGATACCGGTGAAAGATCCGGGGGTTGAGAGATCAGGCTGCGTGACGTGGTATAAATAGTTGCCGGCGATAAATCCCAGGGCCGAAGAGACAACCGTGATCAGTCCCATCATGCCGTTCCCTTTCGAGAGCCGGTTGTCGCGTAACATTTCAGGAATACTACCAAACTTGGCAGGGCCGAAGAGCGCACTTTGGCAGCCCATTAAAGCCACGATCAAAAAGAGCAGATAAATATTCCCCAGCTGTACAGCGAGAACTCCTAAGATCATGATGACGATCTCGGCCACCTTGCAGGAAATAATCACCGTGCGCTTACTGAAGCGGTCGGCAAGATAGCCAGCGACGCTTGCCAGTAGCAGGTAGGGTAGCGTGAAGCAGGCTAAACCCAATGAAAGCGCGACCGCATCGCCGAGCATCGGTTTTCCGATGGGAATGATAAACCAGCGAAACATATTATCATTCATAGCGCCCAGAAACTGGGTTGCCAGCAGCGCCAGAAATGAGGGTGAGTTTAAAGTTCCTTTTCGCTCACCGAGATTCTGAGTCTCTGTTTCGGTGGTGTCTATTGAATTCATTGTTTGTCGAGATCCAGATATCGATACGCCCCTATCTGATGGTCTCTGATTGAATCAGATTTTGATTGCCGGGCGACATTCGGAAAAGTAATTGAAAGGTAAGCAACCAAATTGCTTCTTTCATTGAAGGCGAAGAATGCTCGAAAATATCACGAGAAAAATGTGAAGATCGAATCAAGGGCATAATATGTCAAAAAGCATTTATCTGTAAAGACTTAGATTCTGACAGAGCGTAAGATACTGCGAGAGAATATCTTGAGGTGTAAATTTGTGACGTTCTTGCGTGTGGCGGGATCAGGGAATAAAGGTGTAGCTGCCTGAATTATTCTCTGCCAGTTCACGAATGAGTGATTCGCCTTCCCGATTTCCCAGGCAGATACCGTTGACGATCACGTTTTGATTTCGTTTTGTTTTTGCAGCGACTTTGTTAAACGCTCTGACGATGGTGGGATTGAATTGACCATCTGTCAGGAAATAAATCGTGTCTGGTTGAAGACGGAGTGCGAGTAGCAGGGCTTCCAGCGGCTCTGTGGTTCCGACGCCAGGGACCTTGGCCACCCAGGACAGGAATTTTTGCTTTGCCGCGGGCGTTGCAGGCTGGAGTTTTCTGGCAGGCATGGGGATGGCGAAGTCACTGAAGAAGATGACGAAGAATTCCTGATTTTCATCCATAGAGAAAATCGATTTAGCAAGTTCCAGTTTGACCCGACCGAGTCTGGTTTTTCCCACGCTTTCATGTGGAAAGTTCATGCTTTTAGAAGAATCAACGACGTAGACAATGCGTTTACTTTTGGGACTGAGGCCGAAGAAATCACCATTTCCTGCTCCGTTTCCAGAGCCGGAATTGGCATTCCCGAAGGCTGATGAAGTTAATAAGGCGCCCACGATGTCTGCCGCGTATTTGGTCGTGAGCGACTCTTCATGCTGAGTTGCCTGGGGAAGCGGCCCGTCCAGAAAGGAAGAGAGCGACTTGGGATCCGGAGCAGAATTCAAATCGAGCACCGGTGGCAATTTCGAAATGACCGCGGCGCTGGAAGCGCTTTCCTTGTTCTGTGTGACCGCCGTTATTTCCAGTATGACGGGCTCAATGTCTTTCTGCGGAGCAGACCAGCTTGTTTGAATTGTATTGGCGGCTGATGTGGGCGGTAGTTCCACTTCATGATCCACAATCATGGCTAAACCACCGATGAGGATCAGGTGGAACAGGGTCGACACACCGATACCCTGATTCCAGCGCGATGGCGGATCAGAATCCTGTTGGCATGTGGGCATGAGAGACTCTTGTAGAAGAAAACAGAAAAATAGCATCCTTTTGAGGGGACTTTGGGTTGTATGTCTTTCTTATTCTAGCGTTTAATTCAGTAAACGACAGAAAGAAATCAGTTCAGAAACTCCTTTGGGATCATGATCTGATCATTGCTTCAAGATTTCGCAGGATTCCGTTCAAAGCGTGAAAAAACGACTGGAGATAAATGCTTGTTACGTATAATATTAGGTGATATGGGTGTTTTGAGATTTTGTCCACGCCCTTTTAAGTATTTCGAGGTTGCGGTACGGAATCAGATGATAAAATCAACGGCCGTTGATCAGACTGTCCAGGATCGTCGTAACGAAGTGGCTCCCAGTCCTGTTTCTCCAACAGAAACTCAGGAAATCAATAGTGAATCGGGGGCGGCTATGGATAAGCCAGTTCTATTCTTTGATGGTGTGTGTGGTTTATGTAACAGCAGTGTCGATTTTGCGATGGCGCGGGATCGACAGGGTCGGCTTTTGTATTCGCCCTTGCAGGGAGAGACTGCAGCCGCGTTATTGAGTGTGCAGGACATTCAGAATATTGATACGGTCATTTTTCGCACTGCAGAGTCAGGCCGGCTTTATCGGCGCTCGGCGGCAATTGTACGAGTTTTGTGGTTGTTGGGATTTCCCTGGAATATTTGTGGATGGCTGTTGTGGTTGATTCCTTTGCCGATCAGGAATCTCGGTTACCGCATGGTGGCGGGATCGCGTTATCGTCTATTTGGCAAACACGAAACCTGTCGGATGCCGACACCGGAAGAACGGACGCGTTTTTTACCTTGAACCTGAGAATTCAGAAGTGAGTGAAGAGAGAACTATGCGATTGATTCCGTTTTTATCCCTGGTTACGACACTGTTGGTTTTGAATTTTTGCAGTGGGGCTTTATTCGCGCAGAAGCCGCCTGAGGGAAAACCGAATTTCATCGTTTTCATCGCCGATGATATGGCGTGGGATGATTGTGGTGCATATGGTCATCCAAAGATTCAGACGCCGAATTTGAATCAACTGGCAGTGGACGGCATGAAGTTTAATCATGCGTATTTGACCTGCAGTTCCTGCAGTCCGAGCCGTGCAAGTATCATCACCGGCCGTTATCCGCATAGTACCGGCGCTCATCAACTGCATCTTCCGTTACCCGAGAGTCAGGTGACGTTTGTAGAACAATTAAAAGACGCGGGGTACTATACTGCGTCCGCGGGTAAATGGCATCTGGGCACGCCGACGAAAAGCAAATTTGATCACGTGACCACAAAACTGAATGAATGGGTTCCCACTCTCAAACAGCGACCGAAAGACAAACCTTTTTTCATGTGGTTTGCGTTTACGGATCCACATCGTCCCTATCAACGAAATATAATCGAACGCCCTCATACGAATGAAGATGTCATCGTGCCTCCGTATCTGCCGGATACTCCTGAGGTCAGAGATGATCTGGCGTTGTATTACGATGAAATTACCAGGCTGGATGGGGTGGTCGGGCGAGTCCGTGACGAGTTGAAAAAACAGGATGCAGCATCGAATACGGTGATTGTGTTTTTAAGTGATAACGGGCGTCCCTTCCCACGCTGTAAAACGACCGTGTATGACAGTGGTGTCAGAACGCCCTGGATTGTGACCTGGCCTGCGCAGGTGAAAGGGGGAACGGTTTCTGATTCGTTGATTAGTTCGGTTGATCTGGCGCCGACAATTCTGGAGTTGGCCGGTCTACCTTCCGGCGAGACTTTTCAGGGGAAGAGTTTTAAGTCCATACTGCAAAATCCGGCCGCGACAACGCGACTTCATATTTTTGCCGAACATAACTGGCATGATTTTGAAGATTTTGGTCGTGCAGTTCGTGCATCTCGATTCAAATATATTCGCAACTTTTATCCGGATCTTCCCGGCACCCCACCGGCAGATGCGGTACGCAGTGAAACCTATGTTAAAATGCGTCAATTGAGAGACGGCAAGAAGCTAACCGAAGACCAGAAAAGTTGTTTTTTAGCACCGCGGGCTGAGGAAGAACTATATGATCTTGAGACTGATCCGCATGAGTTACATAATCTCGCCGGTCAGAAAGCGTTTCAGAAAGTGCAACAGGAATTGCGGTCAGCCCTCGATCAGTGGCAGGAAGAGACGCATGATCGGCTGCCTCGCACACGCAGGCCTGACGAATTCGATCGTGAAACCGGCCAGCAATTGCCAGCTTTTCGCAAAAAATGAATCTGGTGCTGTATTTATCATTTCAGGAAGAAATATGAAACGCAACCTGTCTTTCAAGAGTACCACTATCAGAGTGTTTTCGGGTGAAAGGTACAGAAAATGACAGCTCCCATTGATTCCAATGCGACTCTAAAACCAGATTCGGATAAACCGACATTCATGCAAAAGGCGGGGGTCTGCGTGATGTGTTTTACTGCGTTTCTGCTGCTGTACTTTGTGATGGCAGGACCGCTGGTCTGGATGGAAGGGAAGATGAAATTCGGGCCGTTTTCCAACTCGGTTAAGACCGTCTATGCTCCCTTGGCTCAGGTTGTCAAATCAGATATGAAACCTGCTTCCACTGTGGTTAAGTCTTACATCGGATTATTCAAAAAATAGGTCAGAACAGCTTTATGAATGACAGCGAACCGGAACAGCAGGCACTTCCTGAGTCCAGTGATTCCGAGATTTCACCGTTGCCAAAGCGGAAGCTCAGGTGGAAATGGGGCTTGGGAATTTTACTTCTGGGTATCGCTACGGTTATTTATCGGTGGTTTCAGTTAGCTCCAGATCGAACGTATCAGGTTTTCTCGGTCTATTTTGGTATTTGCTATATTCTGGTTGGTATGCTGTTCTGGTGGATGTTGATTTCCGGCGTTGCGTGGAAAACACGTTTCAAAGGTCTGATCGGGACAGTGCTGGTATTCGTGCTTTTCTTTTCGCTGTTCCGCGTGGAAGGCTTTGAAGGGGATATGCTCCCCCGCTTTCGATTTCGGTTTTTACCAACGCCTGAGCAGCGCGCAGAACAATATTTTGAAAAGATCAAAAACAGTTCGCCTGCAGAAAAAGCTAAGCTGACAGAACAGGCACTAGAGCTTTCTCCCGGTGACTGGCCCGCTTTTCGGGGGGCGGAACGGGATGGCATCGTTCGGGATCAAACCATTCGTACCGACTGGAATAAGCATCCACCGGAATTGCTCTGGAAACATCCGGTTGGTGCCGGCTGGAGCTCCTTTTGTGTGATTGGCAACCGCGCTTTTACCCAGGAGCAACGTGGCGAACAGGAGACCGTGGTCTGTTATGACGTGCAGACAGGTAATCAGATCTGGACTCATACGGACCCAGTCCGTTTTTCAGAAACACTGGGAGGCGTGGGACCGCGGGCAACACCCACGTTCGATGAGGGTTTGCTTTATACAATGGGGGGGATCGGGATTCTGAACTGCCTGAAAGCAGGTACGGGGGAACTGGTCTGGTCTTATGATCTGCTGAAAGAGGGTGATTTAAAAAATCTGGAATGGGGCATGTCCGGTTCACCTCTGATCTGGGAAAACCTGGTGATTGTCAATCAGGGAGTTCAGAAGAGTGACTCCAAGGCGGAGAATCAATCAGTGATTGCCTTCCACAAAGGAAGTGGTGAAAAGGCGTGGGCAAGTGGCACGCATAAATCGAGTTACAGTGCGCCTCAGTTTGCGATGCTGAATGGAACGCCGCAGGTGTTGATATTTCATTCCAAGGGGTTGGAAAGTTTTTCACCCCAAGATGGAACGTCGCTCTGGTTTTTCCCCTGGACGAATCAGCCGGGAGTCAATGCGGCACAACCAATTCTTCTTGATGATACATCCCTGTATCTGGGGTCTGGTTATGGCGCCGGCTCCACCCGACTCAAGGTCACTGTTTCTGATCAAGCGCCGGAAGCAAAAGTGACTCAGGACTGGGAGAGTCAAAGTCTGAAGCTCAAATTCAACTCTGCTGTGCAGCGGGATGGGTTTGTGTATGGCCTGGATGAAGGCATCTTGACCTGCCTGAATCTGGAGACGGGAAAACGGAGTTGGAAACGAGGCCGCTATGGATATGGCCAAATGTTGTTGGTTGGCTCCCATCTGCTGATTCTGGCGGAAGACGGACGCGTCGAACTGGTGAAAGCAGATCCTGAAAAATATGAGCAGGTTGCAGAATTTCAGGCTATTGCAGGCCAAACCTGGAATCATCCGGCTTTGGCACATGGGAAACTATTTGTTCGAAATAGTGAAGAGGCCGCCTGTTTTGATCTTTCACCTGCCTCGAAGTAATTGACTCCCAATTGCGACTACAGCCAAAGTTGTTCTTCTGCGAATGATTTCGATTCATTCTTTAGGGGGAGAGCGCCGAACGGATTCCTGCTCCGCGAGTTGACTCAGTTTTTTCATTTGCGAATTTAAGATTCGCTTCGTCAACCCACAGAATAAAAAGCCGATGATCCGATAAAACAGAGAAGTGAAGATCATTTCACAATGGTAATCTAATTGCGTTTTACGACCTTGCTCTGTTAATTCATAAGTCACATTAATCTGAAAAGCGGCACTACGCAGTTCGACTCCGATTAGAGTGGGTGGCTCGTATTCCGTGACCGTCCCCGTATACTGCTGTGTGTGCCCGCCTTCGCGGATGGTGTGGATGAATTCGGTCCCGACCGGGTTCTCAGTATTTTGGCCGTTGGGATATTCAATCGACTCCAGGCCTTCCATCCAGAGCTTCATTTTTTCGTCATCGTTGAGAAATCTGAAAACGACATCGATTGGCGCGATGATTTCCTGATGATAGGTAATTTCCAAGGCGGCCCACTCCTTAAATTCGCCACTGCTACTCCTGGCTGATCTGAATCAGGATTTTCAAAATCAGTGCGAGGGAATTGAGGTGGCTCTTTGCGAATTCGACTTCACCGAGGCTTGGCAGCCCTGATTCCGGCTTATTGTAACAGCTTCTGAAGCGTTTGAGATCAATAATCCTGGAGAATGGGGCTACCAAATTGGGATCGACGGGCGCGTCTGGATGTTCGGTCTGGTTGACGGATGTTTGGTTTAGGATAACCGGTGCCTAAAAAAAGCAGGGCTGATTCAGCCCTGCTGGAAAACGTGTGCCTGTGTGATGAGAACTTACTTCTCTTTCTTCTTAGTGTCTTCTTTCTTTGCCACTGGTTTTTCAGCGGGCTTCTTTTCTTCTTTTTTCTTTTCCGCTTTCTTTTCAGCGGGTTTCGGAGCTGGTTTTTTGTCTTTCTTGGTTTCTGGTTTCTTCTCGGCTGGTTTCTTCTCGGCGGGTTTCTTCTCAGCCGGTTTTGCAGGTTCAGGTTTTGCTGCTACTACCGGTTTGGGCTCTTCGGGGAGACCAATGATTTCCAGGCCAGTAATCTGTTTCTGTAAAGCCAGGCCCGCTGGTCGAGTGACCTTGGTTTGCCAGACATACAGGCGTTTTAGTTTTTTCAACGAGTTCAGCTGGGGCAGGCCAGCGTCGGTAATCTCGGTTCCGTAGAGATTCAAATATTCCAGGTTCGGGAGTGCCTGCAGCTGCTTGAGGCCGGCGTTGTTGACTTTGGTTTTTTCAAGATGCAAATGGGTCAGGCCTTTGAGGTGTTTCAGATGAGCCAGCCCTGATGAAGTCACTTCAGTCCCACGCAAATTAAGACTGGCAATTTTGGAAAGGCCAGACAGTGTTTTCAGGGTGTCGTCGGTGACTTTCTGGTCCGAAAGATGGAAGGCAATTTCCAGCCGGTCGTCGTTTTGTGCCAATTCCAAAACGGAACCACCGGCAGCACGAATTTTAGCTTTAGCCTGTTCAACAGCCGGGTCGGCTTTCTTCTCTTCTGCCGAAACCATGGGAATCAGTGAGAGTGAAATTACGGAAAATAGCGTTACGGAAAAAGTTCTCATTTTACCTATCCTTACTTTCGCTTGCGTTCTTCGGTATTGATGTCAAAGGTGAAGCTACATCATATATAATCTTGGATTTCTTGACTGCCCCAGATGGGGAGCATGCATTAAATCAGTACGGGCATTGGAGATAGATCCCAATTTATCAATTCAACTGATCTTGATGTATTTTATCAGGAGTGTACCGGTTTCGAATAGAGTCAGCTCAAAAAATGTCAGTTTTGGACTGGAATATTGATGGGGGCTGTTTTTCGCCTGTCTTGGGGGAAATGGTCTCGATTCAAATCGAGAAATCCATTAACCTTCCGCTTCGGAAGATTCTGCCGTTCGAATAGTAAAGTCTGAACTGGAAACAATTAATGTCATCAGTTTCAACTTCGTACCCCCGAGATACCATCATTCACGGGTTGGGTCGCGGAGTAATCAATTTAATTTGCCTCATGGGCGACCTGTTTCTCTTTGGCTGGGAAATGCTGGGCTGGATGGTCACGCGACTGCCTCCCCGGAGCAATCTCTGGTCGTGCATGTATCACATTGGGGTTCAAAGTATCCCTGTCATCCTGATTACTGGCGGCTTTATAGGCATGGTCCTGGCCGTGCAATCCTATGATCAGTTCAAATTGATGCATCTGGAAAATCAAATCGGTGCGGTGATTTCCATCTCGTTGGTGGAAGAACTGGGACCGGTTCTAGCGGCGATTATGTTAGCCGGTCGCGTGGGAACTTCGATGTCGGCCGAATTGGGAACAATGCGCGTCACCGAACAGATTGATGCCCTGCGCGCGTTGGGGGCAGACCCGATTCATTATCTGGTTGTGCCGCGGTTTCTGGCCTGTTGTTTATTGATCCCCCTGCTGACGATAATCGCCGATGCGGTTGGCATCCTGGGGGGGTGGTTTTTCAGTACCCAGATTTTAGGCGTCGATTCATTTTACTACTGGCATTATTCACAACAATTTGTGTACGCGTATGATGTGTTGGGGGGAATCTTCAAGAGCTTCTTCTTTGGCGCTGCAATTTCGTTGGTCTCCTGTCACCGGGGTTTTCATTGTGGTGCTGGTGCAGAAGGAGTTGGGAAAGCAGCGACGGAAGCATTTGTGTATTCTTTCATTATGATCATGATTCTCGATTTCATGCTGGGAGTGGGAATCGTCAACTTCTATCACTTCATGCAGACGGTCTATCCGGGTGTGGTTAGATAAAGCAGAGTCTCTGTACCGAATCAAAAGAAAAAATTGCTATGGATGAGCAGAAATCAAAAGACGGCTATGTACTTGAACTGCGAAATGTATCACGTCAGTTTGGAACACAGCAGGTGTTGCGCGATATTTCGTTTGGTGTCCATCGGGGAGAAACGCTCGTTGTGATTGGGGAAAGTGGTTGTGGAAAAAGCGTGACCATGAAGCTGATCATGAATTTATTGCTGCCCACACAAGGCGATGTTTTGTGGAGCGGACGTTCGGTTACAGACCGTAATCCACGTGAATTGCACCGGGATCGACTCCGGATTGGCTATCTGTTTCAGGGAGCAGCGCTATTTGACAGTCTCTCTGTCTACGAAAATGTTGCCTTCGGTTTGACACAGAATACGAAACTGAAAAAAGCAGAGATCGATCAGATTGTAGTCGAACGGTTAAGAGAGGTCGGGCTCTCTGAAACAATCAGTCAGAAGAAGCCGGCACAACTTTCCGGCGGTATGAAAAAGCGTGTAGGATTAGCGCGTGCTCTAGCGATGACTCCTGAAGTCATGCTCTATGATGAGCCAACAACGGGGCTGGACCCTGTGATGACGGATGTGATTAACGAGCTGATTCTGCAGACACGGGCCAGTCGCCCGGTCACCAGTATTGTCGTGACGCATGATATGAGTACCGTCAAAAAAGTTGCGGATCGGATTATTATGTTGTATCCACTGGCGCGTCTTAACCCCGGAGATGAGCAAATTGTCTTCGAAGGAACCTCAGAAGAAGCGTTTCAGTCTGATTCGCCACGAGTCCATCAGTTTGTGTATGGCGAAGCCGGAGACCGGATTCGGGAAATGGCGGAGACTGCCTGATCGGTAGCCGATCAGAAATCGTATTCATCAACAATTTTAAAACGTATCAGAGGATTTGATCTCAAGGATGAGATCGAGATTGAGGCAATTATGACGGATCGCCAAATACAATTTCGTGTAGGACTGTTTGTGATTTCCGCGTTGATTACGGGAGCCGCGATGATTTTCCAGTTCGGTCAACTGGAAACCTTATGGAAGAAAAAATACACGGTTGCGATGCGATTTGAATCCATTTCAGGCGTGCATCGTGGGACCCCCGTTGTGCGGCACGGGATTCGGATTGGTGAGGTGGTTAAGATTATCACCAGTGATACGAAACCGGGTGTGATGTTGCTGGTTGCTATCAGTGAAACTCAACATCTGCGAAAAGATGCGAGTCCGCAAATTGTGAGTTCGATCATGGGTGATTCGAAAATTGTGATCACTCCCGGAACCAGTTCTGACTTTGTCAAGCCAGGCGACCGGCTGATCGGGCAGGCTTCCAGTGACCCGATGGAAGTCGTTTTCCGGATGGAGAAACAGGTTTCCAAAACGTTGGAAGCCTTTACTTCGACCAGCAAAGAGTGGGAGAAACTGGCCGGAAATATGAACCGACTGATGGAGACCAAAGAGGGGAATCTGGATGTCGTAATCGAACGTGCGGCAACTTCCTTAGAGGAGTTTTCGCTGGCGATGCGAAAAATGAACCTGATGATGGGGAGTGTGAACGAACTGGTTGCCGATCCCAAGCAACAGGAAAATCTGAAACGCACGATGGCTGCAATGCCTGCGATGATCGAAAGTACGCACCGCACGATTGCTTCGGTGGAAGTAGCAGTACAAAAGGCAGGAGAAAACCTGGATAATCTTTCACAAGTCACTGATCCTTTGGCCAAACATAGTCAGTCGATGATTATCAAACTGGATCGAAGTTTATCCCGCCTGGACTCGATTATGGCGGAGATGAGTTCGTTTAGCCGTGCGTTGAATGCGGGGGATGGCTCCCTCAAAAAATTCATGTCTGATCCAGAGTTGTACCGCAATATGAACCGGTCGGCCAGTTCGTTGACGGTTCTATTGAATAACCTGGAGCCGATCGCGCGTGACGTGCGCATCTTCAGCGATAAAATTGCCCGTCACCCGGAAATACTGGGAGTGAGTGGCGCTATGAAAGGGAGTTCGGGACTCAAACAACCAACCGAACAGCCGTCGCAGATCAAACAGTCCGGCTTTTCGTTTCCCGGCAGAGCACGCTAAAACGAAGCTGCTGAATTTTGCTTGATGGTCCAGCCCTTATCGTCTCCTTGATTGTTGAGACTAAAGCGCAGGGGCGTATTCTTCCTGTGCCCTGTCAGATCTTCAGGTCCAATCCGTTGGTTGGTATCAAATAGAATAAATCCGCGCTGCGCTGTTGTGGATGGTTCAAAATATGTGGCCCTTTGTGAACATGGCATTTCACTCGATTTTACAGATGGTTATGCGTGAAGAGGCCCGTTTTGGGGAGTAGAGGCCAGTGAACAGCGAAATAAGAATTTGCTATTTAGAGATCTTAATGCAACGTTCATTAAAACTTAATAAATGGCTGTATTATCCCCAAATAGATCCAGACGTTGATTTGTTTCAATGAGTGAAACTGGATGTTGAATTCCCAGCATAAGGCAGAGCAAATCGTGCGTACCTCATCTTCGCGACGTCATTTTTTAAAGACCGCTATTACCGCCCCTGCGGTGGGAACTGTCTTTTCTCGTTTTCTGACGACAGCGTCTGCTCATGGGATTACGAAAGACCATGCTGAACTTCGCCCCGCGGCGGATGAGACAACGGGATTGCCATTACTGCGGTTACCAGAAGGTTTTCGGTATCAGTCGTTCGGTTGGGTCGGAGATCAAATGTCGGATGGAGTGATCACTCCCGAAGGCCATGATGGCATGGCGGTGATTTCCCAGAAAGAGGATGTGATTACTCTCTGTCGGAATCATGAAATTCGCGGTTCCCAAAGTTTCGGTCCGGAAGCCATTACATTTGACCGGAAAGCGGGCGGCGGTTGCGCGAATCTTCAGTTTGATATCAAAGCGGGGAAATGGTTGAAAAGCTGGACCAGTTTATCGGGGACCGTACAAAACTGTGCCGGCGGACCGACTCCCTGGGGAACCTGGTTGTCTTGTGAAGAGACAGTAATTGGACCGAAAGAAAGTTTTCGAGATATTCAATATCAGCATGAAAAACATCATGGCTGGGTCTTCGAAGTACCGGCAGAAGGGACGGCTTCATTAGAGCCGCTGGAAGCATTAGGACGGTTTGTGCATGAAGCGCTCGCCATCGATCCGCGTGATGGCATCATTTACGAAACGGAAGACCGGGATACAGCGGGCTTCTACCGCTTCCTGCCGAATGAGCGTGAGGTGCTTACAAAGGGGGGAGGCTTACAGATGTTGAAGGTCAAAGGTCAACGGGATTTGCGAACCGGCGCAATACGTGGCGTTCGTTATGAAGCGGAATGGGTCGACATTGAAGATCCGGTCCGTCGGAATACGCCAGGCAAGGAAGACGGACTCGGCGTTTATTCGCAGGGGAAAGAGAAGGGGGCTACCACCTTTGGTCGCCTGGAAGGATGTTGGTATGGTGACGGTCTGGTTTATTTTAACTGCACCAATGGCGGAGAAGCCGGCCTGGGTCAGGTCTGGTCATTCTCACCCAAAGATCAGACACTGCAACTTGTGTTTCAGTCTCCCAGCCATGAGATTCTGGACAGTCCGGACAATTTAACAGTGAGTCCGCGAGGTGGATTGATTCTGTGTGAAGATGCGGATCTGAAACCGCTGCGTTTGCATGCACTGAGTCGTAAGGGAGTCTTGAAAACCGTAGCGATTAACAACATCCAACTGAAAAAAGGACAGTATGACAGTCTGGAGGGTGATTTCAGCGGTGGTGAATGGGCGGGCGCTTGTTTCAGCCCGGATGGTCAATGGCTGTTTGTCAATATTCAGCATCCCGGTGTGACCTTTGCGATCACAGGTCCTTGGGATGAACTGGGGGTTTAGCGGAAGGCCCTTTCTAAGTCATTGAGACGATTTCAAGCCTCTTGTTCTGTGGTAGAGCAACGAGGCTTATTTCATGAACAAGTACACCAAAGGAAGGTGTGTCTCGGCTGAGAGCCGTTTGTCCTAAGGTAATAGGAGTTTTCCGCATTTCCGAAGATGCGGGCTTTAAAGCACTTGTGTTGAACTGTAAACTGAAAGAGTGTCTGACGGGTCTGCAGTATTTTCGAGACTCACTTTTCTGATTTTACAAACAAAACTTGCCTGTCTGCTTTAAAGTCTAATATTCAAATAATGTCGCTCAAGAATTATATCAAGAATGATTTGGAAGTTCGTTTGCGGAACGGTCAGGAGCTACCTGCGCAGCTGACATTGGATTCATTGGCAGAGCATTATGAAGTCAGTTTTTCACCCGTAAGAATTGCGCTGGCCGAACTGGTTGCAGAAGGACTACTGCAAAAAGGATCCAATCGCAGGTTGGTCATAAACCCGGAGCAGATCAAACCGTTGAAACGCGGGAAAAAGTCGGTCTTGCCAGAACCTCCTGCCGACATGTTTGAAGTGATCACGAATGACTTTGTGAAACTGAGTTTGCAAGGAGAGCCGGTCGATATTCGTGAGGAAGTGACCGCTCAGAAATATAAAATCAGTCGATCATCACTGCGGATTATTTTGAACCGTTTAGCGGGGACCGGGATACTGGATCACATTCCCCGCCGAGGCTGGAGACTGAGGCCATTTCGCCAGGAAGATATGCAGTCGTTTCTGGAAGTGCGTGAACTGCTTGAATTGAAGGCGCTGGAACTGGCAAAGCCGCATCTGGTCAAAGAAGATCTACAGAGAATTCTTGATGGAAATGTGATTCCAAAGAAGAAGACTGAGAGTGTGGTGATCGATAATTCATTGCATGAATATATCATCGAAAAAGCCGGGAATTATTACATTCAGGACTTTTTTCAGCGGCAGGGCAGATATTATGACATTCTGTTTGACTGGGAAGACCAGGATCGGGAAACCGCAATTGAAACGGTGCGTCAGCATCAATCCATTCTCAAAGCGTTGATCAAAAAAGATTGGCGATCTGCTCGCAAAGCCCTCTCTTATCATATCCGCGATAACCATCCGATATTGAGCAAAATCGCTAAGTAAATTCAATTGGCAAGAATCATGATCTGGCATGGTTTCTTAACTCCGTTTGAACATGACCGCTCTAGATGCTGGTGATTGTTTTCTAAGCTAGACCAATCATTCAGCAAGAGATCAATCTGGAGAGCCGGATGAGCAAACATTCTACTGCATGAAACCTTTACTGCGGCGTGCTGGTCTGGCTGGGAATATTTCTTCGAGATCGCCGTCTCTGGCAACTCATCCCATTTCGGAAACTGAAACAAGAGTAAGTGTTGTGGCGTTGCACATGGAGGAACTTGATTGGCTTCTCTGAAGTACAGCAATGATCTATTCTGAGACAGCCCCGCCAATTCAAACAAACTGTAGGCAAACTGCTTTTCGATTGAATGTACGAACTCTTCAAGTGATTTTTTCTCTCTTGAGTTGACAAAGCTTGCTTTCAGTTTATGATGATGATTGTTGAGACTGAATCTCAACTTGTTTACTGTTCTTAAAAAAGCTGCAAGCCAATCCGCATTCCTGCGATAGCCAGCCTCACGCTTGAGCCACATCTGATTGAACGATGTGGTTTTATAATTTGGTTATCTATCAGGAGTTGCGCCATGCTTACGTCAACTTCCCGTCTCCGACGGGGTTTTACGCTCATCGAATTATTGGTTGTAATCGCGATTATTGCGATCCTGGTTGCATTACTGCTGCCGGCAGTTCAACAGGCCCGCGAAGCAGCCCGCCGAACCCAATGCAAAAATAATATGAAGCAGCTCGGTTTGGCCGTGCATAATTACCACGATGTTTACCGGTGTGTCCCCACAATTGGTGTCGCTGAACGCAGTGCATTTGTGGCATTGCTACCGTATCTGGACCAGGGGAATTTACAGAATTCGTATGATTTTGACCTCCCCTGGCATAATGCTGCGAATCTGAGCAAATCAATGCAAGTGCCCACCGTACTTCAATGCCCGTCTACTCCTGGTGCGGGTGAGCAAGCAGTTTCCGGCGCTGCGACCTCTGACTATTCCTATCTCTACTCACCCTTTAATGATGTTGATCTCTACAATGCGCCTGGAAAGTCTTTCTTTCATTGGGGGGCAAAGATTTCGTTTCGTGATGTGACGGATGGCTTGACGAACACACTGATGTTTCACGAGTCTGCCGGTCGAGCACACTGGTACGTGGGGAATGAACGGGAACCGGGCGGCGCAGCCTCTCCCCAGATGTATGTTCTCTATGGTGATACCTGGGGGGCAGAACGTGAAGCCTGGACCTCACATGTTCTGGGGACCTATTTAGCACCCAGTCTGGTGACACCTGCTGCGACCTCTGGCGGCGAACCTACCGTAACGCTGTTTGGCGGATCGGAAATAATGAACGTCACCAATTTCTACAGTGCTCCCTATTCTTTTCATACCGGCGGTATACACGTTGCGCTGGGAGATGGCTCTGTTCGCTTCCTGTCGGAGAACATGAGCGTGGATACCATCTGGGCAATGTCCAGCTGTGGTGGCGGCGAAGTCCTAGGTGAATTCTGAACCGGGTTGGTTGAGATTTTACCTGCATTGTTTGTTACCAAATCTTCTTCTGCCTTCGCCCTTGCGCACTCAAGCGGCAGCGTCTACACATAGGAAAGTGGTATAGGAATATGAGATTATTATGGATCTTTTTCGCGGGTCTGTTGATAGCCGGGTGCTCCGGCGAAGACTGGCAAGCGAAAACGATGAAGACAACCGGTTATGTGACTGTGAATAATCAGATCCCAGCCGGTGCAATTATCCGACTGCATCCGGTGAATAAAAATGTCGACAAACGCGCTTCGCGACCGTCGGGCATTGTTGCGGACGATGGAAGATATACCCTCACGACCTATGAATATGGTGATGGCGCACCGCCGGGTGACTACGTTTTTACAATTTACTGGCCACAAAAACCAGAATTAGGAGGACTTTCACCAGACCGGCTGGGAAATGTCTATGCAACTCCCAAGACCTCAAAAAAGACAGTAACGATTACGGAGCAGGGGACTCCGATTCAACCGATCAATATCGAGGATGCCAAAATTATTGAGCCCGGTGAACAACAGAAGGGTGGAAAAGGCACGAATCGACTCCCCATTGGACCGGGCATGAAAAAAAGATGATGCGGATTAGTTGAATACGTGCAGGTCAACAGAAGTGCAACTGTTTGGGGCGCGAATGACTTCGAACAGTGCTTCTATTCCAGGAAAGTAGATCCCCGTGAAACAAACCACGAACAGTACAACGGTTGATGCGATCGACGTTGAGGAATCAGATGACACTGAAGCTGGTGTTTCTTCGGCGTCTGCACGAGAGCCCCAGATCAGTCTGTTTCGAACGGTTTGGCGGTGGCACTTTTATGCTGGGATTATCACGGCACCATTTTTGATGACCTTAGCGATCACGGGGATCATTTACATCTTTTCACCCGAGATTGGCCGACTACTGCGAAGCGATCTGGCGTTCGTGGAACCACAATCGCAGCGACTGACGCCGTCGGAGTTGATCCATGCTGCTCAAACGCACGCCGATGGTTGGGAAGTAACGGGACTGGTTGCCCCTCCCGAATTAGATCGCTCTGTGACTGTCTCTGTTGTGAATGAGGATGCCGGAACCAAAAAAGAGCTCTATCTCAATCCATATGACGCGACCGTATTGGGGGAACTTGATCCCCAGGCAGATCCGGTGCGTGGTTTCTTCAAAGTGGTATTGGATATTCACCGTCATTTGTTTATCGGAACGACTGGTCGCGTGATTATAGAACTGGTTACATCCTGGGGGCTGGTGTTACTGTGCACGGGAATCTTTTTATGGTGGCCTCGTCGCCGGGAAAAAGTGCGTGGAGTCTGGATTCCACGACTCAAGGCAAAACCCTATGTGATCCTCAGGGATGTGCACGCTCTGGCGGGAATCTATTTATTGCCAGTATTGCTGCTGATTGTCAGTACCGGACTATTCTACACCGTTGTCTGGGGGAAAGGCGTCTTTGTCGTTTCAACTGTCGCGAATAGCGGTATTGCTGGTCTGTCAGAATTCGCTGAGGGAAAAGGCAAAACAGAGAAGGACGAACAGGAAAAAGTGCTACCAGCGTCAGAGCAGATTAACGCTGCCTGGTTTGTTGCCGCAAATGAGTATCCGGATCGATCTTTGGAACTCGTGATGAAGAATTCATCGGAATCTGGGATCAATATTAGAGCCATGAATGCGCACTCGACAGGAACCTATGGTTCCTATAAATACGATAATGTCATCATCGATCCGCAGTCAAAAACCATGACCAGCGTCGAACGTCTGTCTGATCACCCCGGCTACTGGTTACACGGCTGGACGTACCCGCTCCATGTTGGCAGTTTCTGGGGCCCTACTACCAAGGTTATCTGGTTGGTCGCCTGTCTGGTTCTGGCGGGGATGCCTGTGACAGGATTATGGATGTGGTGGAAACGCCGACCTCAAGGACAATCTGGTTTTCCACGCCGACGTGAGCATGGACTGCCCTGGTGGTTGACCGCACTCATTGTACTATGTTGTTTGTTCTTTCCCCTGGCAGGTGTCAGTGTGCTACTGGTTCTGTTAATTGACTTTCTCAGGAACCGTGGATTCAAGAAGAAATCAGGCTCTGTCTGACGGGAAGTAGATCTAAGCTAAAAACCGTTTGGTATTTCAAGAAAAGGGACAATCATTCAATCAGTCATCTGTCAGTGTCGAAAGATCTTTAAAGGGTTTTTTGAAGGCCTTGTCTGCGGTGTAGCGGTGTGAGGTCATCCAGGAGAATTCCCGTTTTTTTAAATTGGCAGGATCGGGTTCGGGCAAGACTTCGCCGTCGGCTTCGACATAGGCTGTTCGAATCACGCGAGCCGGATTAGAGGCTTTCGGGACTAATTCGTAATCGGTCCCTTTGGTCAACAGCAGCCAGCTGTTTTCGCGAAAGCCCGATTGCATCCGTTTCCGGGCGGCGGCGGCCAAACCTGTTTTCTGCGAATCGGAAAGTTCTTGTGAGGTCTGGATCTTCTTAACGAGTTTCTGTGTTTCGGATAGATCAAAGCTGACCCAGCCATAGGGGGGTAAAAAAGCTTCCATTTTGCAGTGGGAAGGAGAATTTTTCGGAAACAGTGCCAGGCCGTATGTGACACGCGTCGGATAGCCGAGTGCGCGTCCCATGGTGGCACACAGTCCGTGATAATCGCTGCAATGTCCTCGTCGTTGTACGAATGCATGATTGGCATCTGCTCTTAGCGAGGCATTGATGTGATCGTAAGCCAGGTTCTGGTCGATCCAGTTCATCGCACTTACCAGAGGCATGCTGGCGTTATTGGAACCAGAAGCGATTTGTTGTATGACTTGCTGAAACTTTTGTTCTTGATTCAGTGATTGAGGTTGAAGATAAGACGTAAATGTATCAGGCCACTTTTTAACTGTTTCAACTGATTTTGGATTCAGCTGCCAGTCTAAATTCCAGACTTTGGCTTTGAATCGGTGTGTAATGATCTGAGCACCATGGGGATTGTGAAATTCAAAATAGGCAAATCGATTTCCATAAACGGGTTCGTTATTGATCTGTGGTTTCACGTCGTTGGGAAATGTGCTGAACTGGCTGTCTTGAATCTGCTGCGCAAAATCGGTTTGCGGGACCGGGACCCATACTTTCAAGACTTTGCAGTGGTAGGGAGGTGTCACCACGATCGAGAATTCCACACTGTGATTAACGGGTTCCTTCTTTTCGGCATGGTAGGGGGTATCAGGAGTCAAGGTCTGGCCTGATTGATCTTGAGCAGAGCAGTTTGAGATTGGCTTGAATATCATTGCCAGAGCCATCACCAGCGCCACTGTGAGAAAAAATCGATCAAGCATGAGAGGGCTTTCTGATTCAGTCATAACATTGTTTCAAACAAAGGCATGATCACACGCATCGAGTGGGTTGTATTATCAGATTCGTACGAATGACAGAATGATTGTAGTCGCATCGCCAGGAGTTGGCAACTTGAAGTGGAAGAACTTGGTCAGCATTAATGAATAACAGCGCGACACGAGATCTCGCGAAGCGCTGTATTGAACGGAATTGGGGCGATAGGATTTGAACCTGCGACCGCTACACTCTAGTGTAGGGCGTTGTACCAGATCAGCATATATTCCATTTTCTAAACAGGTTGAATGTCAATTTATCGGGCGGATTTCCAGCTGACAAGATCGCGCATGCCCGTTTCAGTTGTCGGTTCTCAGCGATTGATCATTTTCATTGCGGCCTCAGGGTATCGATCCCCTTTCACTTTGATCTGAGCAGCGGCATTCTCGATTTCAGAGAGATCGGATTCAGAGAGCTTGATCTCAGATGCTGCGATGTTCTCCTCGAGACGATGTGATTTGGTCGTCCCCGGAATGGGAACAATCCAGGACTTTTGGGCCAGCAGCCAGCCTAACGCGATTTGTGCTGTCGTTGCGTTGTTACGCTTCGCGATCCGATCAAGAAGCTCAATCAGTTCCAAGTTTGCTTTCCGATTTTCCGGCGAGAATCGCGGGACTTTGTTGCGAAAGTCGCTACTGTCGAACGTAGTGGATTCGTCGATCTTACCGGTCAAAAAACCTTTCCCGAGGGGGCTGAAGGGGACAAAGCCGATCCCCAGTTCTTCGAGTATTGGGAAAATTGCTTCTTCCGGTTCTCTCCACCACAGTGAATATTCACTTTGTAGTGCGGTCACAGGTTGCACTGTATGGGCGCGGCGGATGACTTCTACGCCCGCTTCGGACAAACCAAAATGTTGAACCTTGCCTGCCTGAATCAGTTCTTTAACCGTTCCAGCGACATCTTCGATAGGCACGTTGGGGTCAACTCGATGTTGATAGAGCAGATCAATGTGGTCGGTCTGTAGCCGCTTCAGAGACGCTTCAACAACTTCCCGGATGTGCTCCGGGCGGCTGTCGAGACCTGTCTGATTACCCTGCTCATCAATTGCGAATCCAAATTTGGTGGCAATGACTACCTTGTCACGGACGGGTGCCAACGCTTTGCCAACCAGTTCTTCGTTCGTGTACGCTCCATAGACCTCGGCCGTATCAAAAAAATTAATGCCCAGATCGACAGCCGTTCTGATCAAAGCAATTCCTGCTTGCTCTTCAACAGGCTTACCGTACCCGAAGCTCAGGCCCATGCAGCCGAGTCCCAGTGCGGATACTTCCAGATTACTGTTTCCCAGTTTCCGTTTCTGCATTGCTATTTCCTGTTTGATTGTTGTGGAGAGTTTGTTCGTTGAGTAGCTTGCGTGGCAGTTCAGCTAAGACTGTAAACGAAAATTTAGTAAACCGACTGAGAGAGTGCTTGTGCGTATTTGTAAGTTTACCGAAACCGCTACGGTTGAGTAGGGGGGAAAAGAAAAAGCTTAAATCCCGTCAACAGTTGTCTTCACAACGTTTAAAGAGATTTAAGCTTTTTGAAAGAAGTCGGGACGACAGGATTTGAACCTGCGACCTCTACACCCCCAGTGTAGCGCGCTACCAGGCTGCGCCACGTCCCGATTTGGTTAACGATCCTGATGTACTGGCTCAGAGATCGATAACTTACTATTTATTCGCACTTTATCGCACGCCCGCGGAAGAAATTCAAGATAACCGAGTCACTTACCCGCTTTTGTCTTCAAAATAATCGGTGAAACACCATAAAACTGCTTCTTTCAAGGCCTCAGTGATAGTGAGAAACATTTCAGGGGGATCAGGTTCGCAGGTTTCTGTTTATTGATCCTGTTTTAGTGTAAGTGCGTAAGTCGTTATTACATAAGTGTTTGCTGTGTTGTTCGAGGCGCCGTCATAATGAAACTTCTCTTGGCAGAAATTGGGAAGTTAAGTAGAATCCCCGCTCCGGAATCAGGCTTTAGAGCCTGCGCTCTCACTTTTTTAGTCGTTGTCAATTTCATTCAAACCGTCCATGTCCGATTCTGTTCCACCTGTAAATTCAAATTCAACCCTCTCCGTTTCTGTGAAACGTTGGCTGATTGTTGCGCTATTGGTGTTGGTCTCAGGCAGTCAAATCGGCTGTGTGCATCGGAGAATGACCATACGTTCGGTCCCGACGGGGGCGCTGGTCAAGGTCGATGGAGACGAAATCGGGTATACGCCGGCATCGGTTGATTTCACTTATTATGGTACTCGTGAAATCACACTCACCAAAGATGGCTATGAAACGCAGACTGTGATGCAAAAAGTGAAGACGCCCTGGTATCAGACATTTCCGCTGGATGCCGTCTCTGATAATCTCTTGCCGTTCGAGGTCACGAATCGGCACGAGTTTACCTACCAGTTACAACCGAAGGTGGTTGTGCCGACCGAAGAGTTGCTGAATCGTGGCAATCTGCTGCGTAGCGAAACTCAAATCGGTCAGTAGCCGGTAGCCGGTAGCCGGTAGCTGGTGTTTTAGTTTTTCTTTTGTGATGTTCGTTGGATCACAAATTCCAAAATGGAAACACTGTCTTCATACGACGTCGCGTGACCTTGTTGGGGACGGTCGATCAGCAGCACGTTATCGTTGAGCTGTTTGAGAACCTTGCTCAAGCGTCGAGCGCTGTCAGGGGGAACCAGTTGATCCTGACCGCCGACCGAAATACTAAGAGGCATGGTTAATTTTTCCGGCCAATACTCGGCACTCCGTTTTTTATATTCGTGGGGAATTTCCTGTTTCGTCCCGCCGAAGGATGTCTGGATAGCTGTTTGAAATTTGTCGTATTCCAGATGATTGGCCGTGGGATTCATCGCGGCGACCCCAGCGATCAATTCGGGATGAAGCGCTGCAAAGGTCAGGCTCGAAGATCCCCCCATGGATCCCCCACACAAAAACACGTGCTTGATTTTATAGTTCGATTTTAGGTCGTTGATGATTTGAATCAGATCCGCTTCGGCTTTGGGACCCATCCATGAGGTCCGTGCACGGTAGTCGGGAGAAATATAGATCATGTGATATTTCTGAGCGATATCGCGTGCTGCCTGGCACTCGCCTCGCTTGTCTTTGATGAACTGCCAGCGATCAGAGCCATGGCCGTGCAGTGCGATTAATACCGAATGTGGTTCCTGATTCGAAAATGCTTCGGGTAGAATCATGACATAACGTTGCCTGGTTTGATCGCAGTTTGCGATGAATTCGAAATCTTGGGGAGCCGACTGTTCCAACACCGGATCGGCAGCGAAGACCGACATCGCAATTGCCGTTTTCAAAACAAAGATGGTAAGAATCATTCGACATGAGTTCATAATAAAATCATTCATCTATAAAGATTGGCTTGAAAGTCTGTTACCAGAAGTAACCAAAGATAATCCAGAAGGAAATTGCGATTAGTAAAATCGCGTACCAGTTAGGGTTTAGATATTGTGGAACTGGTTTTGAAAACGGAGAGAGTTTGATCTCGAGTAATTCCTGACGACTCTCGGAGAGCCAGTCGTGCTTCGGTGAAACTTCAGGCTGTTTCTGTTTCAGGGGCGCTTCTTTTTTCAGCCAGCCCCATTTCGTCGCTGCTGCAAACATGGCGATGGTCGTTACGATCATGGAGCAGGGGAAGGCGTACCATTTTTCGGTAAGCACTGGGCTGAGCCATTCAAGGTCAACGAGTTCGCGATCGATGAACCCCAGTAGTCCGAACAGAGAGCCAGCGAGCAGTCCGACAAGGCCGCTTTCGCGCGGGACCCGAGTCAGCACGCCTAACAGATAAATCGTAAATAAGGGGGTGACAAAAATGGGAATCAGGGTGCGGAAGGCTTGGATCATATTGTCATAACGGACAATGAACGGGATATAGAGGAAACCCATCAACAGGATGCCGATGGTGGCCCAACGCGTGACTTTCAAGTAGTGCTTTTCAGTCTGGTCCGTACAAATCCAGCGTGCGTAAATGTCGCGGGTAAACAGAGCCGATAAAGCGGAGCCGATTGAATCGAAGGTACTGATGGCGGCGGACAGAATTCCGGCGACAACCAGGCCTTTGAAGCCGGGGGCCAAAAACTGATTCGCAAAATAGGGAAACAGCTGGTCGGCTGTGGAATGGTCAGTAAACTCGGGAACGATGACACGCCCCATGACGCCCATCAACGTGGTGCCGATCATGATGGGCATAATCAGCAGGCAGCCAAACAGCGTTGCCATTTTCATATCCCATAGCGAACGTGCCCCCATCAGTCGCATGGTTTGAGTATGATTCACGGTGTAATATCCCAGGCCTACAATGGTCCAGCCGATGACAATCAGATAGGGAGACGTTGATTGACTGTCTTGAAATTGGCCGATGTGTAGCCAGTTGATCAAGGGCTGTCCATTCGCGTCGGTCGACTCGGATAGTTTTTGAACGGTGGCAGACCAGCCTCCGCTGGCAGACCAGACGGCGCAGAATATGGTAATGCCTCCGGCCATCATGATCAGGCTCTGTAATGCATCGGTCCAGACCACCGAGGTCAGGCCGCCCCAGGTTGTGTAGGCAGCAGTGAAAATGACCAGCAAGACAATCAAAGCCCAGCATTGGACTGGTGAAAATTCGAGAATTCCCTGTAACATCAGATAGATCGACCAGATCATCAGCCCCAGCATACTGGTCCGGTATTGAATCTGAATCAGCGCACTGATTGTTCGAATGGATTTTCCGTACCGGGTTTCCAAGTATTCCGCGTTGGTATAAAAACCGCCGCGATATAAGACCGGCACAACGATAAACGAAGCCAGGATGGCCCCGCAGACACTGGCGAGTGTAAAGGCCGTGATGATGTGCATGCCGTGGTTATAAGCATATCCCGTCAACGAGACGGCATCAGCATTGTCGACACTGGTCGCGAAAATCGAGAGACCTAAACCCCACCAGGGGAGAGACCGTCCTCCCAGGAACCAGTCACTGCTGGATTTGGTACCACGAGCCAGATAAAAGCCAAACGCGATGACCGACCCATTCAGAACGAAAACGATTAACCAGTCCAACCAACTCATGTGGGGTATCCCTGTTGTTGAGAAACACGCGGTTATTCAAATGTTTTCAGAACTGCCTGATCTACATCATGCGCCAGACAGAACAGAATATCTCCCTGACTGGTCAGAGTAGGGCCGCGATGGGCAATGGCGATACCGTCGGAATTGGCGTGAATGATCGTTGGTTCGCGATCGGGACGTTCGAGGAAGTAGAGTGCTCCCAATGGTTGCCCCTCAGAAACGTCAGCTCCGACATCCACAAAACTTTCGAAGAGACCGGACTCTGGGGAGAAAATATAATCTTCCGCATCCAGTGCCTGGATCCAGCGAGTCGGAGGCAGCTCTAAATCAGAGCGACTTTTTTCTTCGCCTTGCAGCACTTTCAGGTGGATCAATACATTCTGCAGCCCCTCCTGAGAGAGCCGATGGACGGCAGCGTTTGTGACTTCGCCACCTCCCATTTCGGTGGTGACGACCGTTTTTCCCAATCTTTCCGCTTCGACAGGCAGGAGTCCTTTGCCGGCGATATCGGCATAGAGAAATGCGAAATCGGTATTATAAGCCTGAGTTGCTTGCGCCATTCGGCGGCGTTGTTCTCGATCTTCGACCAGATGCATATGGGCACATGGATAAAAATAGACGCCGCGACCGCCGGTATGCAAGTCGATGACAACGTCGACCCGTGGAAAGAGTTCGTGTGTCAGGTAATGCGCCATGATGTCAGTCACTGTGCCGTCTGCATTACCGGGGGCGCAGCGGTTCAAATTCTTACCATCCAGGGGAGAAAGCCGGGTGGCTGCTTTGGCTGCAGGAATGTTAATCGCAGGGATGAAAATAATGCGTCCTGAAATCTCTTCCAGATTGAGAGTTTTCATCAATTTCATAATGGCAATCTGGCCTGGATATTCATCGCCATGATTCCCCGCCATCAGGAGCACAGTAGGGCCTTCGCCGTGCGCCATTGTGGAAATGGGAATCTGCAGTTGTGCCCAGCCACTGAGGTTATAAGAGAAAGGGATATTCAGCGTGCCCCACTGAATTCCGGGTTTGTCGAAATCAATCTTCGTTTGAATGGGAGTTTGAGTCATCGGGCTGATTCTTTTGATTAAGGGGGGGGGAAATCATGTGTTGGATTTATTTCGATTCTGAGACGACGTGCGCTGCGATGAATTCTTCATTCAGCGTAATTCCGAGTCCTGGTCGATTGGGGACTTGAATCACGCCATTTTCCGCCTGTACTTTTTCGTAGGTCAATTCGTGTCTCAGTGGTTCGTCTTCGACACAGTCTTCGAAGATGAATGCGTCTTTGCAGGTCGCCAGCCAGTGCAGGCTGGCTGCGACGGTGATCGGGCTGGTGTAACAGTGATTACAGGGCCGCGCGCCAATTTCTGCGACTCGTTGTTTCAGGTAAGAGGCTTCTGTGAAACCGTTGCGGGCCAGGTCAATTTGATAAACGTCGAGGGCGCGTTGATCGAAATAAGGACGGAATGATTCGCGGCCACATTCTTCTTCTCCCGCGGCAATCGGAACGGGCGAACGATCTTTGAGCCAGGCGTAGCCGGCGACATCGTGCGGGAACAGCGGTTCTTCGAGCCAGCCGATGTTGTAATCGGAAAATGCATGTGCGCGCTGCAACGCGGTTCTGGCATCCCAGACACAGCCTGCATCAATTAATAACGTGCCATCTCCCATTCCTTCTCGGGCGCCGGCAACGAGTTCCAGATCGAGCTTTTCTGACTGGCCCATCGGTTCCCAACCAAATTTGACGGCCGTGTAGCCGTTTTCAATCCAGCGCTGGGCGATGTCACAGGTTTCCTGACCATCTTTGCCAAACAGAATCGACGCATAGGCCTGGAATTCCGTGTGATGCTGACCTCCTAATAGACGATGGATCGGCTCGCCGAAATGTTTGCCTTTCAAATCCCAGAGCGCCATATCGATGGCAGCCATCGCGGTAATGGTGACGCCGGTTCTGCCAAAGTACATGGTGTGCCGATACATCTTCTGCCAGAGTCGTTCCGTTTCCAGTGGGTTTTCACCGATGAGGAGTTCTCTTAAACCACAGGCGACATTGTGACTATAGGGCGCGTCGATGATTGCTTTGACGACTTCCGGTGAAGAGTCGGCTTCACCGATTCCTTCCAGACCATTGTCAGTTTTAATACGGACCAGAACGGAATCCTGGCAACTGGCTGTTTTATTTGTAACGGATCCTGATCTCAAAATTTGACAAACGATTTGTTCGATTTTCATGAATCTAAAGCGCCTTGAATGAAATGTGTGATTTAAAATAGAGATTGGTTACGCAAGGATTTCTTTCACGACGTGGCCATGCACATCGGTCAAGCGGAAATCGCGGCCTGCGTAGCGGTAAGTGAGTTTTTCGTGATCAATGCCCAGTAAATGCAGCATTGTGGCATGGAGGTCATGCACGTGGACTTTGTTTTCAGAGGCCGCAAAACCGGTTTCATCGGTTGCGCCATGGACGTGTCCGCCTTTGACTCCTCCGCCCGCCATCCACATGCTGAAGCCATAGTGGTTGTGGTCGCGGCCGTTCATGGCGGGAAGTTCTGCGACGGGGGTTCTGCCAAATTCGCCGCCCCAGAGAAGCAAAGTGGAATCGAGCATGCCTCGTTGCTTTAAATCGGTCAGAAAAGCGGCAATGGGTTGATCCCATTGACCACAAAGCTGCCTGAGACCTTTTTCAATATTACTATGGTGATCCCATGCCTGGCCGCCACTATGCCAGACTTGGATAAATCGGACGCCCTTTTCGAGCAGGCGGCGGGTCATCAATAGCTGGCGGCCTTGTAACCCATCGCCGTACATTTCGTGGATGTGTTTCGGTTCTTTGGAAAGATCAAGCACATTCGATGCTTCAAATTGCATGCGGTAAGCCAGTTCGAAAGACTGGATTCTGGCTTCGAGTAGCGAGTCGTGTCCTCTTTGTGCCAGATGGCGCTGATTGATTTTTTGTAACAAATCGAGTTGACGGCGCTGACGTTGGGGCGATTGCGGGTTATTGATGTTTTCGATTAATCGCGAGACGTCCGTTTCTTTCGTATCCAGGTGGGTTCCTTGAAATGAGCCGGGCAGGAAAGCGGAACGCCAGTTTTTAGGACCCACAACGGGAAAACCATTCGGGCAGAGGACAACGAAACCGGGAAGATTCTCGTTGAGTGAACCGAGGCCGTAATTCACCCAGGAACCGAAGCTGGGGCGAGGCAGGGCATTGTCGCCACAGTTCATCAAAAGTAAAGAAGGCTCATGATTCGGGATATCAGAGTGCATCGACCGAATGATGCACATGTCATCGATATGGGCGGCCGTTTTCTGAAACAGCTCGCTCACCTCGATTCCGGATTCACCATATTTTTTAAACTGAAAAGGAGACCCCAGGGCGCCAGCCGTCTTTCGTTCTGTCGGTAAATTTGGATTAGGGAGCGGCTTGCCATGAAACTTATTGAGTAACGGTTTCGGATCAAACGTATCCACGTGCGAAGGGCCGCCGTTCATAAACAGGTGCACGACTTGTTTGGCCTGGGCGGGATGATGTCTGGTAATTGGAGTCTTGCTGCCTGCCGCCTGTGCGTTTTCCTTCTCTGTCAGGCCTGCTAACGCCAGCATTCCCATTCCCATGCCGGATCGCGTCAGCATTTCGCGCCGGGTGAAGGGGGGGAGAGATTGTGTGAATTGATGCATGGTTTTCCTGCAGGATTAATCGATAAACTGAAATTCGTTGGAGAGCAATAAAATCTGAGCCAAACTTTGCCAAGGCGTGATATGGATATTGTCTGGTTCCCTGAAGTCCTGGGAATAGTTCCAGTGTCGCACTGTCAATTGACTGCGATCTGTTTTGGAAGTTGCTGCTGTTTCAACTGGTTGGACTGTGATTTCGGGCGACCAGATAAATGAGTCAAACCCCAGCTGGTCTGCGATATCGACGATGAAATCAATCGTTTGATCTTTTTTTAATTTGACTTGGTCGAGATTGGTTTCCACCGACTTTTGATGAATGGTCCATGGTCCCAGAGCCTGTTTGCCAGCGATCAGTACACGCCCCCGCACTCCATTTCCTTGCGGCAGTTCGTGTTTAAAACTGCCTTTGATGGAAACCGTCATCGTTTCGGGGGCGCGCCAGCGAATCACCGCGACATGCTTCAGGTCATTCCCTGGATGGCCGCCGGTTTGATCTAAAAAGACCCAGCCGATTTTAGGGTCAGGCAGTCGATCACCGCCTTGG
Source organism: uncultured Gimesia sp. (assembly GCF_963976445.1). Lineage (GTDB taxonomy): Bacteria > Planctomycetota > Planctomycetia > Planctomycetales > Planctomycetaceae > Gimesia. Next base: position 34,633 of record NZ_CAXBKP010000030.1, read on the forward strand.
TACTGTTTGCCGTTCCAATAAGGAATTGTTTTGAAATTTGATAATGTTTTCGATTTCAGATCGTACGCGCCATAACCATACTCCCATTGAGACGCTGTGGGAGCTTGTTTTGTGGGAACCTGATCTGTTTTCAGAAACGCCAGCATGTCGCTCAATTCTTCCTGCGTTGGTGCGCGTTGCAAAATATTCTGATAGAGCTGGCTGATACCGGCTGTGGGATCAGAAACCTGTGACGCTTCTTCTCCCAGGATCTGGGCAGATTTCAGAACGAGCGGGTGATTCATCAGGAACAGTGATTGCCCCGGAACTGAGGTCGAATTGCGGTTCCCACTACTGACATCGGGAGAGGGGAAGTCAAATATGCGTAACAGGCCGGGAACGTTTTGGCGATTAATGGAGGTATATAAAGTTCTGCGTTGATTGGAATTCGCTGTGATTCCATTAATCGATTTTCCGCCGATATTGAAATTCAACTGGTGACTGACCTGGAGTAAACTGTCCCGCATGGTTTCGAAGTCCTGACGCCGGCGATTCATTCTCCATAATAGTTTGTTTGCGGGATCTAGCTTCTCTCCCGTTGCATGTGAGATACTTTGTTGTTGATAGGTCGCAGACTGCATGATATAGCGATGGAGTTTTTTGATCGACCACCCATTCTGCATGAACCAGCTTGCCAGATGGTCTAGAAGTTCGGGATGAGAGGGGGCCGCTCCCTGAATACCAAAGTCACTGGGGGTAGAAACAATTCCCTGTCCAAAGTGATGCTGCCAGACCCGATTCACAATAACGCGAGCAGTGAGTGGGTTTTGGGGTGATGCAATGGCTTTGGCAAGTTCCAGTCTGCCACTCCCCTGTGTGAATGGCTTGTCGGATACCTGGTTGAAAAAACTCAGGTAGCGTCTGGGAATCGACTGTGCTGGCATTCCCGGGTTTCCCCGTCGAAAAACTCGTGGTTCAATAATTTGCTCCGCGTCCTGTAGCGACAGCATTTGTGCCAGTTCGACCGGTGCCCCTGCGCGGGCTGTGTCTAAAGCCGCGTTTAGCTCTTGGACTTTTTTCTGTAATTTACGATCCGGAAACAGTTTTAAGATGGTAAAACCGTGTCGCGGCGTGACTAACGGCGAGTCAGGGCTATAAAAGGCTTGCAGGTAAGTCTGTTTTTGTGGAGCCAACGGTTTCTGGTTTGTTTCATGACCCGGTTTGGGGGCTTCTACGATCCAGTTGTCCCATTCCTGATCAATATTTTTAAAGAGCTTTTCGTAGCTCAATATCACATCCTGAAAGCTCTCAAGTTTGCTGGTTAACAGATGAGAGGCGATGAGCGAAATCAGGGGATCGCTGTTTTTGTTTCTGACTGCCTGTTGGAGTAAGGCTGGGGCCTGGCTGGCGAATTGATCGTCGGGAAATTTTGCCAGTTGATGCCAGAGGGTGAAGACCGGGGAGTTCGCCTTTTCAGTAAGATCCAGAAATTCTTGCCACTTCAATAAGACTTCCGGGTTCAAATCATCACCGTCGACGATGACATCAAATTTCACGGTATCCGGCCCGTCCCTGCGTGATTGTGCAACGCTCAGATACTCGGCTAGTCTCTTGTAAGTATCGTGCAAAACTTTGTCATACTGTTGTTGATAAAGTTGTTCCAGATTCTCAGCGGCCTGTTTTATGTTTTGTGCCTGCGCTTTCAGTGGGGCAGGGAGACTTTCTGCATTGACAAAAGGGAGATCAATCGGCTCGAGTGAATTTCGAAAGACTCCGTACAGAGAATAATAGTCTTCGATTGAAATGGGATCATACTTGTGGTCATGACAGCGAGCACAGCCAACTGTTAAACCCAGAAATCCACGCGTGACTACGTCAATGCGGTCGGAGATGATGTCATGAATGTCATTTTTGAATCTTGGACCAACGGTGATGAAGCCCAGTGCTGCTTGCGACTGATGCGGAATCTGGTCTTTCAATGAGTCAGCGGCCAGTTGTTCCAGAATAAACTGATTAAAAGGCTTATCTTGATTGAAGCTTTGGATCACATAATCTCGGTAAGTGAATGCGATGTGGAACGCAGGCTTCTCAAAAAAAACGTAGCCTTTCGTGTCTGCATACCGTGCCAGATCAAGCCAGTATCTGCCCCAGCGTTCTCCATAGTGTGGGGAAGCGAGTTGTTGCTGAATCACGGATTCGATCGATTGCGGACTTTGACTCTCGGCAAAGCGTTTGGCCTGCTGAGGTGAAGGGGCAAGTCCGGTGAGATCCCAGGAGATTCTCCGCAGGAGCGTCGCTGGTTTTGCAGGCTGTGATGGTTTGAGGTGATGTTCATCGAGTTTGGAAAGAATGAAATAATCGATGTCGTTCTGTGGCCAGTTTGTTTCTTTTACTTTAGGTCGGCTGGGATTTTGGACGGGTTGAAACGCCCAGTGTTCCGCGAAGTTGACTTTTGTGGTGTTGCCAATCGCTGCTGTTTCAGGCCAGATAGCCCCTTGACTGATCCATGTCGACAGAATTTCGATTTCTTCTTTTTTAAGTGGTTCCTCGGGAGGCATTTCGAGTGACTCACGGCGGACGGCGCTGATTAAGAGGCTTTCATTGGGGTGCTTGACTTTGATCGCAGGGCCTGTTTCTCCCCCTTTGAGGAGATGCACGCGAGAATCCAGCCGCAATTCTGCAAACTGTTTTTTGGGGCCATGGCATTCGATGCAATGCTTGATCAGCAGCGGGCGAACGTGCTGTTCAAAAAAGTGTTCCTGTTGTGTTTGCGCAGGCTGATTCGGTTTTACTTCTGCGCGGACAGATTGCAAGCTGCTCGAAAAGATTCCGAAACAGATCAGACCTTGAAGCAGGAATGTCTTAAGATGATTTATTTGAGTGTGCATAACTGAATTTCATCTGATTTATTCAATATGTTGTTCAATCGCTTCCAGTGACTCCGCCAGGCTTTTATTTTTGAATGCGTCGAGTATGGGCAGATGTTCTTCATAGATTTGAATCGGGTTGGTATATTTTAAATGGGATTCGCGAAAATGCCGTCGCACACGCGAGACAATGGAGGACCAGATTGCTAACAGGTCAGGGGAATGAGAGCGCGTGACTAACGCACGATGAAAGGCAATGTCGTGTTCCGAAATCAGGGCAAAGTCCTTTGCTTCACACGCGCGTTTCATTTTCTCAAGTATCGTTTCCCAAACGAGGAAATCTTCTTCTGCTAAGTTATCGAAAAAAAGTCGGACTGCATATTTTTCGATCGTGCAACGCAGCGGAATGATCAGTTCTGTGATTTCATTGGGGGCGGAAGTAGAAACCAGAGCGCCTTTGTTCCGATCCGTTTCGACAATTCCCTCCCAGGCAAGCTGTTGGATTGCTTCACGAATCGGACCGCGACTAACGGCGAATCGTTCGGCCAGGTCAATCTCACGTAAGCGTTCTCCTTCGGCGATCCTTCCTGAGAAAATGTCTTCTCTCAGACGCTCAACTATCTGTTCGCCCAAACCTCGGACCAACTGAGACTCATTCATTTGATTTCCTTAAAACCTGAGATGCTTTTCGCTATTGAACAATGTTCTATTATGAATAATAACTGAAATGTTATCAAAACCATTCCTATTTATCACCAAGATCAAAGTCGGTGTTTTTATTATCTCCACTCTCAATCTGAGCAGTCAGGCTGCTTTTTTGATTGTATTCTTTGGGGATGATTGACTTTACTTCATCAACCATCGTTCCTGGCGGGTTGGGCGTTCCCGCTTCAATTTTGTTCCCGGTTTTCTGATAAGCGGTGATTTCAACTCGATTCGTTCCGATGACCGGTCCGGAGTCTTGGGGGATCGAATATGCTCCTGCGCTGATTTTGGCGCCTGTTGAAGGCCCCACATTCGGTGAGACCGGTGCAAAAGTGATCGTGCCAACTTCTACAGGTGAACCCTTGAATTTGACCTGCCCGCTAACAGCCGCGCGTTCTGGACCATCGGATGTGGGTTGGGAACAACCGGATAAATAGACTGTCAAAAATGAAACGGTGATCGTGAGCAGAAATAATTTTAAACAAGTCCCTGTGAGAGACTTCGGAATAAACGGCAAGCATTGATCCTTTGGAATCTTTTCCAGTGAGATATGAACATGATTCATTTCATTGCCCTTGTAAAAACTGATGATGTATAACAATGCATTGCGTGAGAGATCAAAACTCGCCAATGGCATTACCGTCATTCAACAGGCCTAGATTTTGCCACGTGTTTAAATCTATATTTTCACTAATAAAACGAACTGCGCCATCTCCCAGAAGAGTGTGTACGCCTCCAGTATGCAGGCTCCGCGCGGAATAGAGCAGATTACGATTGTTGTGTGCCGTGTATGTGCCTGTGCATGCTGGCTTGGCATTGCTGTCGCAAAAAGCAGTACGCAATTGATCTGGAACATTGGAATTCGGAGTAAAGTTATGGTGGAAAAAGGGGCCTTCCGGATAATGTAGGACCCCGCGAAAGTCGGTTCCATTTTCAACTTTTTGCAGTTCCGAAACAACGATGGTATTGCTGCTTCCATCCCGGAAGTCCCGCATTTTTCTGGCAGAATTCTGACCAAAGGTTCCGGCAGCACCGCGTGCGGGAGGACTGGGGTCGAGTCCATAGCCCGAGACGAGCGGTCCGACACCATTGCTGGCAACATAATTACCTCTAGCGAAGACATTATAGGGGAGTGAGGGGACCGGCAGATCAGTAGGACACTGCAGCATGGGAATCGCATTCGAAATCAACTCATAATTCGTCCCACCGACGCTGGTACATCCAAAGCAAGCGTTGAAGTCTGCTGTATTGTAGAGATTCGCCTGATCAATAAATGGGAGTATTAAAGAGATCCAGGTAGCTTCATTACGCGCTGCCAGGCTCGTTTGGACATAACCCGGAGGCAGAACCTTATGAGTTTCAAGATAATTATGAAAAGCGAGTCCGAGCTGTTTCATGTTGTTTTTGCACGTACTTCTGCGTGCTGCTTCTCGTGCCTGCTGGACCGCTGGTAGTAAAAGTGCAATGAGAATTGCAATGATTGCGATCACTACCAGTAGTTCAATCAGTGTAAATCCCCTTGAGTTCGCTGGCGATTTCATTTCAATTCTCCTTCAAGTGTTTACCAATAACGGGATGATTCGAAGTCGATTCTGTGTATTAGTGGAGGGTGATATTTTCAGTATCCAGGAAGAATTAATCTGAGAGCTCTAGTAGACAAATTGTTTAACGATGTTCTTTGTATATTGTTAACAATAAAATGTCAAATGAAAATGATGTTCAAACAAGTAAATCTCAAACGTAGGATTAGTGTGTTGTTGGATATGTACAGTATATGGTCGGTGATCAAAACTTGACAAATCCATTTGAGGAGTAAGGGGCAATTTCAGTAGAGGATGAATCGAGAGTGATTGGTAGCTGGATGGGCACAGAGTTCAAAACTAGAGAAATCAGAATGACTTAGGGTGATTATCGGTTTGAAAAAATCAAATCTAATATGATCGAATGTGTACATGCTAACCCTGTGTGTGCGATTGTTTCAGCTGTTCTCGTTGGTTTTTTATCAGAAATGATCGAAAACTTAAAAATATCCAGGAAGAAATGCCTTTAGCATTCCTATATGCAATTAGAGGGTGTCATTCATTTCTGTGATAAGCGTGAATGAACTAATCATGAAAATGCATGGGCTCACTTGCTTTTAAAGAGCACGCAACGTTAGGGGACTAGTGCCTGCTTCCTATCTTTGTGTACGTGAGCCTGTGCTTTTCTTTTTTACCCCTCCCAGATTCAATAGAGAATCTCTTCGGGCGATTTCACATGGCCACAATGGACTGATGGCAGCATCAGGATCTCACCTTCCGCTTGTTTGACTCGAGCACACCATTCCCAGTCGTGTGCCGGTGCATGCTGATAATGACTGTCCCAGTACCGGGGTGTTCGGTCTTTCCAGAACATGAGACAACCTGTACCGCAATAATCCACGGGAGTCGTCTCAGTGCCAATTTCAGTAAACGCGTTGACGAGATGATAGTCGTCAAAATGTCCGCCAACAAATTGTGTTTCTGCATGACGGCTTCGATAGCAGCCACTCACGGCGTTCGGCGGAACCCAGCCATCAGTCAGTTGCTTCATCAGATTGGCACCTGCTTCCAGCGGGACCAGAATATCGTCTTCGATCAGCCAGTGCAGGTCGCCTCTCATTTCCACGTTGAGGCGGTTACAGGAGTGAGCCATAAATTTGGCCACTTTATCTCTCCGTTCTTTCTCGTTTGAAAAAGAGAAAGAGACAGGATGCGGGATGATTCTGACCGTTTCAAATGTATTCTGATATCGATTGGCTTCAGCCCTGATTAGGGAGAGAGTGTTCTCATTTCTGGAATTATCCAATAGAACCAGTTCCACTGGTTCCTGGGAATTGATGAGATTGACAGATTGGGCGACAGCTGACATCCATTGAGGAAAAAAGCTGGCAAGCCTGCCGCTGATAATGGATCCCACGCTGAGTTTGGCACACGCGCGGCGCATATGTGGTAACAGGACTTCTTGCCTTTTTTCATATTTGGTTTGTATATTCGCAGACCAGGAACTCGTATGCTGGCGATATTTCAGAATCGCCTTACTTAATGCGGGAGCACCCAGTCTTGCACCTCGCAAAGCCAGATCCCAGTCCCACATGGTATTGATTTTATTTTGCCAGCGACCTGCCGTCTCAAATGCTTGACGGTTCCATAGCGCAGAGGTATTGACAAAATTTCTTAACCAGAGTTGACCTTGAGTCCATTCCGGGGCATCCCACAGCGTTGTGAAATCTCCAAAGGCTTCGGCTCCTCCATAAACAAAAGGGGTTGTTGGCGTGATGGCATCCCAGTGTTCTTTTACATAGTCAGGCGGCAGGATGTCATCTCCATCCAAGAATAAAAGATAATTTCCTGTCGCTTGAGCGGCACCGCGGTTTCGAGCTTCACAGACTCCAAGGTGGTAAGGCGTTTCCAGGGTGATGACTCCCTGGTCAAGATATCGCTTCGCAATTGTGATTGAATCATCAAAGCTGCAGTCATCGGAATAAATTACTTCACAGGACATACTTTGATTCAAGGCCGATTCGATGGCCTCTGCCAGGAATAAGGCGTTGTTTCTGGCGGTAATCACGATACTAATTTTGTCTTCACGGACTTTAGCTTGAGCAGAGAATTGATTCTGTTGATTAATTCTGTCCGATTTCGGCCAGAGAGCGTTACCTACCATTTTGGGGCCCTTTTTAACGGTTGATTAAACCTCCTGTGAAATACATAAGTTAAGTATTCAGAATGGGACAAACTGATCAAGTTTAGAATCATCAGTAAGGTTCAAGTGGGCAGGTGCACAACTATGTCTTATAGGCAAGGGGGGGAACGGTGGTGCTGGTTGGGGGATAGGGTCGATATAAGCGTTAAGTGTAAATGCTATTAATCAAATCTGACGGGGCTATTTTCATAGGCATCTCCGATTTCTTCGATGCCTTTTTCTGAAATCACAGTCTTCTTCAGGTATAGATCTTTCAGATCCTTGAGAGCGATGAGATGTGAAATAGATGCATCACTTACTTTTGTTTCTGATATGTTCAGTTTGGACAAGTTGGGATTATTCTGGATAAAAATGATCCCTTTGTCTGTGACATTCAGTCTGGCCAGATCTACGTCTTCTAAACGCGTCAGTTGATTCAGGGCCTCTAGACCCTTATCAGTCAGCTTTGGGTTTAGTTTAAGTGAGAGCGTCTTCAGATTTTTTAACCCACTGATATGGGATAAGCCTTTGTCTGTGAGCTTTGTATGATGAAGATCCAATATGGTTAGTGAGGTGAGCCCTGTGATCGAAGAAAGTGCATTATCACCAATCACACAGTCGTCTAACCGGAGCTCTTTTAAGCTCATAATACCTTTTAAAAGAGCCAGAGAGTTTTGGGTTAAGGGCTGATCTTGGAAATATTTAAGCGTAATGATTTGAAAATCATCGTCGGGTAAGCCCTTTGTCGTATTGCTGACATTCATTTTAACGCCATTTGCCAGAAGCAGGGTAAGTTCGCATTCATGCTTCATAGCCCAAATCGCTGCAGCTCTTTGTTCCTGAGCCTCTTCTGGGGAAATTATAAGAACATCGTTTATCACAGGAGGGGGTGAAAGTGGAAAAATGCTAAACAGTCCGATGTTCAATAGGACAATTCCTAAAATCACCAGGGAGATCTTTTTTTTGTTCCAAAATCGATGCATCGGCTGAAACAGAGTACTGGAGTACTGATTCAACGCTTCAACCGGAGGTGATAAATCAGTATTCTGGCATAGCTGAATCAACTCCTGGCTATGAGTCAGGTTGGTGTCTGATGCTTCATGGATGAGTGAATCCTGTTCCTGTAGCAGGAATTCATCCACTTTTTTAACGACCTCAGCCATCGTTTGAATTCTGTCATTCGGATCTTTTTGGATCATCGACTGGAATAATTCTTCCAGTGCCTCGGGAACTTCCGGCAAATAATCAGAGAAGCGTGGCGCAATATCTTCCCGGTGTGCGATGATCGTTTCGACGGGTGTATTTCTTTTGAACGGGAGCCGCCCTGTGAGCAGTTGGTAGAACGTACAACCCAGGCTGTAGATATCCGAGCGTTGATCAATCGTTTTGACGCTCAGTGCCTGTTCGGGAGCCATATAGTAGGCACTACCCATGATACAATTACTATCAGTCAGGTCACTGAATGACGTTTCAGAATGGCTGAGTCCTGCTAAGCCCAAGTCAAGAATCTTAATCTGACCATCTGTTGTTAGAAACAGATTTGAGGGTTTGATGTCTCTGTGGATCAGCTTGTTGTTGTGGATATATTGAAATCCATTGGCAGACTGTCGCAAGATCGAGCATGCAGCTGTGATCGAGATTGAGCGTTCTGTTTTCAGAATCTTTTTCAGGTCATGGCCTTCTAAAGATTCCATGACCAGAAAACAGGTATCATCTGCCTCACCAGCATCAGTGGCTTTGACGATATTGGGATGGTCCAGTTGTCCCACAAGTTCCATTTCGCGATAGAATCTGAGTGTCTGGTTTGAATTCTCCCAGTCGTTATTCAGTAGCAGTTTAAGGACGACTTGTTTTTTTAAATGTGCATGAATTGCCTGGTAGACAACCCCCATGCCTCCCTGGCCGATTTTTTTGATTAAATGATAATTGCCAATCACTCTGATTGTGTCTTGATTCAGCTTGCTGTTAAACGACACGCTGCTGTTCTGATTGTTGACAGCAGATCGTTTTGGAGAGTACGGTTTTGGCTGTTGAATCGAGGAGACGGTTGAGTTAAATAGTCGATCTAATCGATCTTCGCTGAAGGGGTATCTTTGTGAATCATCGTTTCCCTGTAGTCGCTGATGAGATTCGTGCCACTGTTTGAGTTCATCGTCATCCGAGTACAACTCCGCCTTTTTCTGGCAATGGGGGCATTGATTCAGATGTTCCTTGACAAGTTCTCCCACATCTTCGTCAAGTTCATTGACGAGGTACTGGAATAACAGACTTTCCGAGATGCACTTTTCCATGAAAGACTCAAGATAAACTTATTTTTGAAATACAACACTATCAAATGAAAGTCGTTGAATTTCCTCCTTCAGTTTTTTTTGTACCAGGCATTTTGCTTTGTAGATCCAGGTAATGTCTGTATCCAATTCCATCGCAACTTCTTGAGAGGGTAGATCTTTGACCCAGGTAAACTCAAATGCCTTCCAGGTTTTCTCATCAAATCCAGGTCGAATATTCTCTAAAGCAGTTGTGTAAATGTGGCTACAAAATTCATCAGCCCACATCGCATCAATTTCGCCTGGCTGCTCATAGATAAATTCCTGAAGTCCGTTTTCCCCTGATTGATTCTTGAATCGTTGGTTTTTTTTTAAAAAATGACAGATTTCATGATAGGTAACCGTGCCCAACCATGATCTGAATCGTCCCAGTTTTTGATTGTATTCAAAAGATTTGAGAGAAGTGCTGATTTGGCGGAATACTTCCTGACAGACATCTTCCGAGTCGCAGTCGTTCAATCGAAATTTCCGACAGTAATTGTAAATTAAAGGCCCGTATATTCTCACAAACTCTCTCCATGCTTCTGAATCGGTGGGAACACGCACACGATTCAAGAGAGTGATATGTGTTGATGGCCAATCGGAGCCGTAATTCATTCTGTCGTTCCTCTGGGAGTGGATTTAACAATGATCCATCGTGATTCTGGCTCCGTGTCGATGTGTTCATACGTGAGCGTGGGCGTTTGTGTGTGTTGAGTGGAGTACACTCCATTCTACCCAATTCAGGGCTGTAGTATAAAGATCAGGATATATTTAAATTTACTGAAACATGATGCATAATGAAATAACATTTACAGGCACGTATGTGGTTGGAGTGGCTTTTCAATCACTATTGTAGTGAGAAGCAAGGGGGAAACGCACCTTTATTGTCTTAAAAAACTCTCTATAAAATAACCGCTGTGAAGCAGAATATTATAACGAGAGATTAGAGATTAGGTCTAAAAAACAGGAAAGAATTATTGCCCGATCCGCTTAAGTTGAGCAGATTCAGTAAATTGTTGAAGACGAATTCGGAATGTATCGTCTGGCAGGGGAGTAAGTGGCAGGTTTCAGTTTTTTTGGGCACTTGATACTGTTGATTTGTTATGGGTATGGGGAAGTGTTGAATTGATGTCACTCATGAAATTGAGATAAGCTGATTAGAGTCAAACTTTTCAGTTACAGCTTTCATGAAATTGGGCCAATATTAGGATCACTGGAATCCCGGTTTGAGCCAGTTCTGACAGCAATCACGATACCCGCCGAGCGACAAGCTGTGCTCATTGTCAAGCCGGCATTGATGATATGGCCTGGTTCGTGCGCTTTTCGACTTTTGAAACATAGCAGAGTCTGGAGAAGATACCCGATCCGCATTTCATCAAAACGAGACAGCAATAAAAGAGCCTAGTGGAGTGTCATGTTTAAATTTGGGGTTGATAGATATTACGAGAGTGCGACAACGGAGCACGTAAACAACACCCCCAACCTTCAATTTCTAGCTTGACAAAGCACTAGTTTTGATTTGCCGCTGTCAGTGCGGCACGCGCTTTTTCCAGAAGTCGACTGAGCTCAGTGAGTTCATCAGAACTCAAATGTCCGACCAGTTTGCGATGCAGGCACAGATCAGGTTCGTCAATTTTTTTCAACAGTTTCAATGCCTTGGGAGTGATTTGAATATATACGACGCGCCGATCTTCTGTGCATCGGTTTCGTTTGATCAGATCTTGAGCCTGCAGTCGATCCAGCAACCCGGTGATTGCTGGAACAACTTGCACCATGCGACTGGCGATCTCCAGGGAAGGCATTGGCTTTCCTTCACCACGTAATATTCGCAGGACATTATACTGGGAAGGTGTCAAGCCATACTCACGAAATAATCTGCCGAACTGATTGTGAAAGACATCACTGGTACGCAAGATATTTAGAATCGCTTCCTGCTCCAGTGAAGTGAAGGGTTGTTTCTTTTTAAGTTCTTGTTGCAAATTACCCTGTGTCATTGTTGATTCCTGACAAAAAATGTTTAGACGATAATTCTAGATGTAAACTATTGGGGAGTCAATAGGCTACCAATTCTGTGATGTCGCTGTTCTGGAGTCGACTTCATTTTATTCATTTCCTGGCTGGCACGCATTTAGACGAAATTCAATCGGTGTGCAATTTGCATGTTCTTTAATCACGACGCTCAGATAGGCGGCACTGGAAAATCCGACCATTGCCGCGATTTGTTCGAGTGTGAAGTCGGTATCAATCAATAGTTGTTTAGCGCGGCGGAGTCGTTCTTCTGCAAGTATCTGGTGCGGTGTTTTGCCAATCAGTTTCATAAAGCGCCGTTCTAGAGAACGTCTGGAGAGTTTCGCATGCCGCGCAATCAGAGGAACATTGATTTGTTTGCACGCATTGCGCCTAATGAATTCCAGTGCCAAGGCAATGGACATGTCATCGACGGCAATGATGTCGGTTGATCTGCGTGGTACCAGGGTTCTGGGAGGCAGCATAACTGGCTGAGCAGGTGCGGAATCACCTTGCATCAAGCGACCGAGCAAGGCGGCTGCCTGGTAACCAATCTCTTCTGCCTGATGTGAAATACTGGTGAGGGGGGGATCAATCACTTCACAAAACACATCATCATTATCAACGCCGACAACAGCGACCTGTTCAGGAACAGCAATCTTTCGACGACGGCAGGCATCCAAAACACATAAAGCACGCAAGTCATGTGCGGCCATCAGTCCGACCGGTTTCGGAAGTGATTCCAGCCAGTCTCCTAAATCTTCCTGGCCACCATTCCAGCTTTCTGCAAAACGCCTGCGCGAAAGGGGAGAATAAATATGACACTCGAATCCTTGCTGACGTGAAATCTCTGCGAATGCATTGCGACGACGCAGTGACCAGTTGGCCCGTTCTACCCCCACAAATGCAAACTGTCTTAAGTGGCGATCCCGTAAGTGTTCAAAAGCCATTTGAGCGATCGCAGTATCATCGGAATAAACACCCGGAAGATTCAGGCCTGGAACCTGGTGTATTGTATCTACTATCGGTACACCAGATTGCTGAAGCCGTTCGCACATCTGTTGTGAACGCACTCTGGCGATAATGCCGTCTCCTTCCCACTGTTTCATCCAGGCGGGAATTGAGGTTGCTGGTCCCCATTCGTCAATAAAAATAGACCAGGGTCCATGCGTTCGCGAATACGTTGAAATTCCCTGTATTATTCCGCGACCGAATGTCTTTGAGGTTTCAATAAAGATTGCAACCTGTGGCGTAGCAGAACGGGGCATGGTCTCTTTCCGGTGTGTCGCAAAAATAAAAGAGATTGACGCAGCACTGGATTGATACTGCGTCAGTCAAGCAGGTAAACTAGAGATGTTAAGTTCAAAATTAGATCATAAATGATAGCGTCATTAGGAAACAGGACACTCTGAATCTGATTTATGGATTTCTGAGAGATTGATGCGCTTGAGACTGAAACTGCTTTGAGGAAATCAAGATGAAGCTATCGATTGTACTTCGAATTGTGATGGCCGTAATCGTCACAGGCGGTTGTATCTCCCGTTTATCTGCTGAAAAAGCGAAAACCTATTCCGTGGGGATCGCCAAAGTAGATATCACTCCCGATTACCCCGTTCTGCTAAGTGGCTATGCTTCGCGCAGTACAAAACCGATTGATCGGGTTGAGCAGCAGCTCTGGGCACGTGCGATCGTGATTCGTTCTCAGAATCATCAACCGCAGGTTCTGATTTCGGTCGATAATTGTGGCGTCTCTGCTTCCGTGACGAAATCTGTTGTCGCGAAACTGAAAGAACAGTATTCCATTGCTCCTCAGAATCTGGTGATCTGTTCCACGCATACGCACTCCGCTCCGATGCTCACGGGGGTTCTTCCCAATCTGTTTATCAAAGATCTGACTGCTTCAGAACAAGTGATTATAGATCGTTACACTCAAGATCTGGTGTTACTCCTGACTAAAGTGGCAGAAGAAGCCATCCACAATACCGAACCTTCTCTCCTGGAGTGGGGAATCGGAACGGCGACCTTTGCGAAAAATCGTCGGGATGTGAGCGGGCCGAAAGATCATGACCTTCCGATCCTACGGGTTAAAAGTCTTGATGGAAAATCGCGTGCGATTCTTGTGAACTATGCCTGTCATTGCACCACGTTAGGGGGAGTTCCGTTTATGTCCGGGGATTGGGCCGGTTGCGCGGTCGAAGGCATCGAAGCGGATGTTCCTGGCTGTATGGCGATGGTGGTGATTGGTTGTGGCGCTGATCAGAATCCGAAATTCAGAGGCAATGATCAGGGGGCGGCTCGCGTAAATGGAAAAGGAATCGCAGACGGAGTCCGCCAGCGTCTCAAATCTAAATTAACTCCCCTGTCAGGAAATCTGACCTCGGAGAGTGAAGAACTTACGCTTGCTTTGGACAAGCTGCCGACAGAGGACGAGTGGAAACAGCGGGCTCAGAAAAAAGGGATCACGGCGTATCATGCGCAAAAGAATCTGAAACGACTGGAACAGGGACAGGCCTTAACTAAGAAAATTTCTTACCCGGTAAAATCGTGGATCTTTGGCGATGATCTGGCGATGGTCTTTCTGGGAGGGGAAGTCGTTGTAGATTACTCTCTGGCGATCAAGCAACGGCATGGCTCGAAATTATGGGTTACGTCCTATGCGAATGATGTTCCCTGTTATATTCCCTCCGAACGGGTCCTGCAGGAAGGCGGCTACGAAGGCCGAAGTGCAATGGTCTGGTATGATCTGCCTGGTCCTTTCGCTCCCGGGTTAGAGAAACAAATCCTGGAAGAAGTCGATCGACAGTTACCAGGTTCATTTCAAGCAAAAGAAGATGTGAGTCGAACCGGCGGCAAGCGAGCGTTAACGCCTGCCGAATCGATTTCACGTATGAATTACGCCGATCATCTCAAGGTCGAAGTGGTCGCGGCGGAGCCTTTGGTTATTGATCCCGTCGCGGTGGAATTCGGACCTGACGGGAAATTGTGGGTGGTCGAAATGCGGGACTATCCGAATGGCATCGATGGGAACCTGAAGCCGGGGGGCGTTGTAAAATTTCTGGAAGACCCAGACAAAGATGGCGTCTATGACAAGGCGACCGTTTTTCTGGAAGGACTGGCGTTTCCTACCGGATTGATGCTCTGGAAGCAGGGCGTTCTGGTTTGTACGGCCCCCGATGTGATTTATGCGGAAGATACGAATGGCGATGGAAAAGCGGACCTTCAGAAAAAAATATTAACTGGTTTCGCAACCCATAATTATCAGGCACGCGTTAATAGCCTGGTTCCCGGACTGGATAACTGGGTCTATGCGTCGGGTGGTTTGTTCGGCGGAGTCATTCAGTCGTTTAATGGCCAGACGGTGAATGTGACAAATCGTGATTTTCGGTTTCAGCCCGATACAGGAGTCTTGGAGCCGGTAAGCGGTCGAACCCAGCAGGGGCGTGTGCGTGATGACTGGGGGAACTGGTTCGGTTGTCGCAACGGAAGCCTGTGCGTGCATTATCCCGTTAACGAATCCTATTATCGCAAGAACCCGTTTGTTGTTTCGCCTCCTCCTGAGGTTTCTGTTCCTCGAGGCAATGGTGCCAACCAACTCTATCCGGTAGGGGAACTGGTCCAGTTTCATTTAAGTGGGCAGCGCGGGCGGCCGACGTCTGCCTGTGGTCTGGGGCTTTACCGTGATCGACGACTGGGGGACGGGTTTTATGGGAACGCGTTTGTCTGTGAACCGGTCAATCAGCTTGTGCATCGTCAGGTCATCCAGCCGGATGGAGTTACTTTTTTCGGGATGCGTGCGCCGGAAGAACAGGAACGGGAATTCTTAACCTCGACCGATAACTGGTTTCGGCCGGTACAGGCAAGAACAGCGCCTGATGGATCATTGCTGATCGTGGACATGTATCGTTATTTAATTGAACATCCCAAGTTTCTTTCTCCCGAGACAGTCCAAAAACTCAATGTTCGTGCGGGAGAAACACGGGGCCGGATTTACCGGGTTTCTCGGAAAGAGCAGCAGTATAAACCCATTCCGAAATTGAAAGAGATACGATCGCAGGATCTTGCAAAACTGCTGAAAAGCAGTAATGGCACGTTACGTGATATGGTGCAGCAGGAATTGATCTTACGGGCTGATTCGAACTCCATCGCAGAATTGAAGTCGATTGCTTCGAATGCGAGCTTACCTGAGTCGCGTTTGCAGGCACTGTGTACTCTGGATGGCTTGCAAGCGTTGGATGCTGAGTTATTACTGCCGCGGCTTCAGGATTCTCATCCGGGCGTTCGAAGAGAGACCATCCGATTGTCGGAGCCGTTTTTAAATGCATCGAACCCTTTAGCAAATGCAGTCCTGCAGCGCGTCAAACAGGAAGAGGATTTATCCGTCCTATTACAGTTGGCTTACTCGCTCGGCGAATTAGAAAACGAATCGGCGACACAGGCATTGTTACAACTGATGGAACAGCATTCAGAAAATGTCTATATCAGGTCGGCTGTGCTGACCAGTTTCGAACCGAGTCGTCTGGCACCGGCAATCGCTGTTTTAATTCCACAGACCAGTAGCCAACCCAAGCTGCAGCCGGTTTTCGAAGCATTGCTGGGGATGGCTGTTGCGACAAAAGATGCCGCTGTTCTGAAACAGATTGCAGCGCATTTGCTCTCTGATGCGGTTCAGAATGCGAAAACTCCCGTCTGGGAGTGGATGGCCTTGTCTCAAATATTAGGAACGACTGGCGGCGAAAAAATCAGCCAGGATCAGACGCTCGGTCAGCAGATGAAAATATTGCACGAGCGGGCTCGTCAATTGGTTGCAGATTCAGAGAGTCCTGAAGCAGAGCGTATTGCCGCGATTGCGTTTGTGATCAAGGTTGGTCAAGGTCAGGAAGAGCGGCAGTTGATCTCTGACTTATTAACGCCGCAAACTTCACTAAAAATTCAAATGGCGGCGCTGCGCAGTTTGATCAATACGCAGAATGCGGAGGCGATGCAAATGGTTCTTGAGAACTGGAAACAGTTCACGCCCGCCTTGCAAACAGAAGTTCTCAACCAGCTTCTGGCACGCGAATCGACGACCGTTGAGTTATTAAACAGTGTCGAGAACAAACTGATTCAGCCCGCACAGATTGATTTAACCAGTCGCCAGCGTCTGATCGATCATAAAAATAAGAAACTCAGTCACCGTGCCAGGAAATTGTTTTCTGTCGCCACCAGTGCCAGTCGTGAAGCGGTTCTCAAACGCTATCAATCGATTGATCTGAAACAAGCCAATGTCGAGCGGGGCAGTGTGGTGTTTGAGAAACAGTGTGCGAATTGTCATAAATTAAATGGAAAAGGGCATGTGGTCGGTCCGGATCTGGCGGCGTTGACGGATCAGTCAAAGTCATTTCTGCTAACTTCGATTCTCGATCCCAACAAAGCCGTCGATGGACGATATGCTTCCTATCTGGCGCTCACTGATGATGGTCGAATCAATACCGGGATTCTGGTCTCCGAGCAAAGTAACAGTATTACTTTGAAAGGGCAGCAGGGGAAAGTTCAGACAATTCTCAGAGCACAGCTTGAAGAACTGAGTAATACCGGTAAGTCGCTGATGCCGGAAGGACTGGAGCGTGAGATTTCGCCGGATGCGATGGCCGATTTATTGGCTTTTCTACAGGAACACAGTGCCCCCATTCATTACAAGTATGTCGGGGCTATTGCTCCGGACGCGAACTATCCGGATGATTCGAAAAAGTTGAAGCTGGTGAATCAATCCATGGGTTCCGGACGGTTTAATGATGGGGACTGGGTCGGGTTTCGTTTTGCAGGCGAACAACCACAGCCACGAATTGAGTTTGATCTCGGCAAAAAAATGCCGGTGCGTTCGTTAAAGATTGTGTATGGCGTTAACCATGATCCGGGATCGATTCATGCCCCCTCCTCAGTTCTGGTTTCCTTCAGCAATAATGGTCAACAGTATGGGAACCCGCTCAAGTTTTCAAACTTTGATGACCATCCCGACGGTCTGGGGATCTATGAAATCGATTCACGTACTGTCGCCATCAATCTACCAGAACAACGGGCACGATTTATCCGGATTGATTTTCAAAGTAAACAAGGCTGGTTATTTCTTTCGGAAATCTCTGTTGCCAGTAGTAGCTCAATCGAGAAGCAAAATCAGGCAGTGCCTGTGAAGCCCGAAGAAAAAAAACAGCCAGCTGTTTCTGTGGATCCAGTTACAAAAATTAAATCGCTTGTCGCCCGTGTCAAAGTGGGCACGCCGGACGAGTACCGTGAAATTCCCGATATCTGGCGGGAAGCGATTGCACTGGGAAAACGGAATCAGGCAGAGGAGCTAAAAACATTACTCGACGCGTCTTTGCCTGAAGACGAGGGGACGCTGCAACGCTGGCAGGCGGTTGTAATTGGCGGCGGGGTTATCAACGGGATCACCATTGCCGGAGATTGGCCGCGTGCCAGAATTGAAACACTCCTCGAAGAGGATCCGAAACTGGCTGCCCGCTGGAAGCATTCACTGCTTCATGCCGTCAAGATGGCCGATGATCCACAAGTAAAACCAGGAACCCGCTATGATGCACTGAGGATGATCGCCATGCTTGATTTCGCAACATGTCAGGCCCAATTGAAACGTTATCTGGGTGACCCCAAGCAGGCAGAACTGCAGATGGGAGCCGTCAGTGGAATCGGAGACATCGATTCAGCATCGGCAACGCAGGCTCTGATCCACGCAATTCCCGAGCTGACTCCCCGGAATCGTACGCTTGCGCTACAAGCTTTACTCAGAACGGAATCCCGGGCAATTGCACTGCTGGAAGCGGTCCAGTCTGAAAAACTCTCTGTAAAACTGGTAGATCCGAAAATTCAGCAACAGCTGAAAACGCACGCTGATTCTAAAGTTCAACGGCGGGCCAAAAAAGTATTCGATTGAATAAGCTGCTGACAGATGCAACCTGTCAGCAGCAGGCAATTGTCTCTTACAGTAAGACTTCCAGAATGCCTCTACAGAAATCGGGCAGGTCGCCTGGTCGTCGACTGGAAACAAAATGACGGTCAACGGTCACGGACGCATCTTCCCAGATCGCGCCCGCGTTAATCAGATCATCCTTGATACCCGGTGATCCGGTCACCTTGACTCCCTGGTAAATACCAGCCGAGATTGGCATCCAGCCGCCATGGCAAATGGCGGCAATCAGTTTTTGACTCTCATTGAATTCGGTAAGCAATGACAAGACTTTTTCAAAGCGTCTGAGTTTATCGGGCATCCAGCCACCGGCACAGATCACGCCTTGATAGTCTGCTGAGTTGATACTGTCGATCGTGGTATCAGAAACGGCTGGGTAGCCGTGTTTTCCCAGATAGGTTTTGCCTGCTTCTAACCCCGCCATGGTTGTTTCAGCGCCGGCTTCTTCCAGCCGGAATTTAGGATACCAGAGTTCGAGGTCTTCATAATCCTCGCCCACAAACAAGAGAAACTTTTGACCCGATAAGGGAAGAGGACCAGTCATCTTTGTTCCTTAGAATTTAATTATCAATTTTAATAAAATGTGAGAGCTATGCGGCAGGCCACATGAGTCCGAAAATCAGCCCGACAATCACAGCATACAGGATCGATTCGATTACGTGTCCGATGATGCGATTATGAAACCAGATCGCATGTTGCACGGTGGCTGCTAGAAATGTCAGCAAACCGGCGGTTGCCATGAAGCGAAACACGACGATGAACTCTGCACCGGGTGCGATTGCCTGAGTCGACAGATAGGCTAAAGCAAAACTGATGATGAGAAAATATAAAAACGTCAGTCCCAGTTTCTTTCCCATATTCACTTTCGGGAAAACCGTCATGATTCCACACGGGCCGTCATTCCATTTCTGTTGGTATTCTTCACTTTTCATTTCCTCTGGCGACTTGCAACCGGGAAACATATAGCTACCCAGTGGAATATTCTGATTCTTAACTGCTTCCAGAAACGCGTCTTCACTTTCCAGTTTTATCCAATCATCTCGATGGAGTTGAAATACCATCCATGATAAAAAACTGGCAAAAAATAAAGCTACAGCCGACAATGCAATTGGAATTAATAAACTTGTCAACATAGGATCTTTCCTGAATGCCGTTCAAAAAATGAGAGGGAGAAGGGAGTCGTGGAATTGCAAAAATCAGGTAAGTCCCTGAAATGCATTTGAGTTCATCATAAAATGACAAAATCCGTTTTCCCAGTACACAGCTGATCGATCATTGAGAATTTATGAGAATGGATGATTTAATCTCTTTCAGTATTGATTTCACATAAAGGAACAGCCATGCCTCAATTGATTAAGCAACCCACGGTCGTTCAAGCAGCGGGCAACAAACCAAAGCAGATTGAAGAATTTGTGGGACGCGTTAATACCGGCGATGAATCGATGAGCATTGCCCGGATGGTCTCTCCCGGTGGTTGGGTGGAACCCGCACAAACACCTGATTTTCGTGAGACGTCGATTGTGCTCAAAGGAGTCTTGCGTGTGGAGTGCTCTGATAGTGTAACCGAAGTCAAAGCAGGACAGGCAATTGTTTTAGAACCTGGTGAATGGGTGCGTTACAGCACTCCGGGTGAAGAAGGGGCTGAGTATATCGCGATTTGCACTCCCGCCTTCTCTCCGGATACGGTTCACCGTGATCAGGAAGATTAAGTTTACAATCCTCATTAAATAGAAAGTCGCCGCTTTCTACCTGGTGCGCTATAAACATCTTGAAATCTGTGAGAGATTTGATTGTAATACGTGAACATATTGTTTTTCTTTGTTCGTAAGATGGAGCTGATCATGCAACAAACTGTTACTGCAATTCGCGAACTGGTACCTCTTTTAATTGTCGAAGATTTGTCTCGCTCTGCTGACTTTTACTGTGATCAACTTGGTTTTGAAATGAAACTCAAGTGGGAGCCGGAAGGCAAGCTGGCCTGGTGTCGACTGGAACGGAACAATACGGCGCTTATGTTGCAGTTAGCCTGTGCTGATGAGGATGGAACTTCGGAAGAACGTTGCAAAGGAGTCGGGTTCTTTTTTCACTGCGATGACGCGCAGGCGATTTACGAAGAACTGTCAGCCCAAGGTATCTCGCTTGAACCACCCAAGGTGGCATTTTATGGGATGAATCAGCTTTTTATGAAAGATCCTGATGGCTATGAACTCTGTTTTCAGAATCAGGTTGAAAAACCAGAAGAGTTTTAGGGCGAGTACAGTGCTCTCTGCATTCGGATTATGTCTGCTCCCGTAAATTGGTCAGCCAGATCACCTGATAGGGGTTCAATACCAGATCTCCTCGAAGGTCCGTATATAACTCGCCGCTGATTAAATCGACCCAGGAATCGGTTCCGATCAGATTGATTTCCGACAAGGGGACAATCTGTTCCTGATTGGTGACATTATTAATCGCGAAGATACTTTGCTGGCGATACATGCTCTGACGCCAGAATGCAAATACACTGTCACCCAGATGTAAGGTAAACTGTGTCGCATTGGGATGAAAAGCAGGTTGTTGTCGCCGCACTTTTAGCAGATGGCACATGCCTTGAAAGATGTGTGCGTGTGTTGATGTTTCATTCGCCAGTTGTTCCTGTAGTTGATCATAGTCCCAGCGATGACGGTTGATCGAACGATTCTGCCCGGTTTGTTCGACGGCTGATTGATCATTTCTTGTGCCCAGAAAGCTATGAATGTAAACAGCCGGTATACCTTCCAAAGCAAACATGATGGCATGCGCGCACAGGAAACGTTGAATCTGCCATTCGTCTTCGCCTTCCAGGGTCCCGCGCATGGCGTCGAATAACGAAATATTAATTTCATAAGGCCGCCTCTCGCCACCCGCGAGAGACCGCATCGAGATCTGGCCTCCAAACTGTTCCATCCTCGAAACCATCTCGTTGATTTCTTCATCGTCCATCAAGCCTTCCGCAGGACGCAATCCAATCCCATCATGCGAGGCAATGAAATTCAGGTATGTAGTGCCATGCAGTGCCGGGGGCATGCTCATCATCCATGTTTTCAAATGCTGACAACTTCCGCAGAGCAGTGCATTCACCAAGAGGGGAGGCAGGGAAAAATTATAGATGGCATGCGCTTCGTTTGAGTTGCCAAAGTAGGCCAGGTTTTCCCGATTTGGAATATTGGTCTCGGTGATGATCATGGCCTGGGGTGAAACAAATTGAATTAACGTACGAAACAGACGCACAAGTTCATGAGTTTCCGGCAGGCTCAAACAGTTGGTTCCGGCGACTTTCCAGATAAAGGCAACCGCGTCCAGGCGAAAAACTTTCACGCCGTGATCGAGATATAATTTAACGATTTTGACAATTTCCTGCAGTAATTGCGGATTAGCAAAATTTAAGTCGACCTGATCAAAACTGAAGGTACACCAGGCATAACGGGGACCTTCTGGGGTATCGATGCGTTGCAATAAATCATTGGTTCGCGGACGAACAACCTCAGAGAGATCGTCATCCGGGCTGCCACAAAAGAAATAATCTTTCCCCGGAGATTCTCCCTGTTTAAATTGTTGAAACCATTCACTCTGACTGGAACAGTGATTGATCACCAGATCCGACATCAGATGGAACTCTTCGGCGATCGCGTTGATATGATCCCAATTGCCCAGTTTAGGATTGACCTGCTGGTAGTCGATGATGGAAAACCCATCGTCGGAACTGAAGGGAAAAAACGGGAGAATATGGATGCCGTTGATGGTCTCTTTGAGAAATGTTTTTGAAAACTGTAGCAATGTTTCCAATGGCTGCTGCCCCTCCGTGAGCAGGCTGTCGCCATAGGTAATCATTACGGCATCGCGCTGATCCCAGTGGTTTTGGTGAGTTTCCGGTGTCTGACAAATCCCATCCGGAGCCATGATGTCAATCAAAGTCTGGGCGAATGCGGTATGGTCGATCTCCGGATAAATAACCCGTAAGTGATTTTCAACAAGGAAGCGGTATTCACTGATTGCGGAATGTTCGACAGGTTCAATCATGTTTTCAGGAAAACTCCCGGTAGTCATCATCAACGGCGTAACACAGATGTCTGAAGATATCCGGAATCGCGCTTTGCACACGATTCCAACTGGGGATGAAGGGGGTCTCCATTGGATTTTCCAGAAAATGAAGTCCCGCTTTTAATACGTTTTCAGCGAATAATTCGACGGCCTTCTCTTCGTTGTGCACATCAAACTTCAGGCCATTGATGATCGCATCGTTACGATACGTCTCGATAAAGTCCAGCGCAATTCGATAGTAGGTGGCTTTGATCGAACGAAAGGTTTCAGTCGAAAATACAACACCATTGGTGGCCAGTTTGCGGAAAACGCCTTTGGCAATATCAATCGACATTTTCGACAACCCTGCCTGAGCGTCTTCGACTGATAAAATCTGATGTTTATGATCATACTTATCGGCAATATCAACCTGGCATAACCGGTTCGTCGAATAATTCCGATTCACTTCAGACAACACGCCAATTTCCAGTCCCCAGTCACTGGGAATCCGAATGTCATTGATCACATCGACGCGAAACGAAAATTCCCCCGCGAGTGGATAACGGTAGCTATCCAGGTATTCGAGATAATCCAGTGAGCCCAGAATCTTTTTCAAAGCACGCATCAAGGGAGTCACTAATAGTCGTGTGACGCGGCCATTCATTTTACTGTCTGCGACACGGGCGTAGTAGCCTTTGCAAAATTGATAGTTGAAGCTAGGGTTGGCGACCGGATAAATCAATCGTGCGAGCAGACTACGGTCGTATGTCAAAATATCACAATCATGCAGCGCGACCGACGAAGTTGTTCCCTGAGCAAGAATATAGCCGAGACAGAACCAGACATTGCAGCCTTTTCCCAGTTCCTTTGGAGCCAGCCCTTGTTCTTGCAGCAGCCTGTTGACTTCTTGTAATCGTGGACCATCATTCCAGAGAATGCGATGATTCTGAGGCAGGCGACTGAAAAACTGGATCGCATGTTTGTATTGTGCTTCATCTGCCCGATCCAGGCCGATGACGATTTCATTCAGATACTCGACCTTAGCCAGCTCCGTCACAATTTTGTCGAGGGCCGGTCCTTCCAGTTCGCTGTAGAGGCAGGGCAATACCAGACTCATCGGGCGGACTTCAGAAAATTGGACCAACTCAGCTTCCATCTCTTCAGTCGAACGTGAAGAGAGGTTGTGTAATGTGGTAATGATACCGTTTTGGTAAAAGTCTCCCATACCAGACCTCCGTAATCAAAGCTTGAGCGCCAAAACCAGACTGATCAGATCAGTGTTTCATCTAGTATTTGGGTTAACGCATTGGCCCATCCTTGTGGGCCGGTTTCTTCAGTAATTATGACCGAAGATTGCTTCTCAAGGTCTGGCGGTTTCTGATGGGAAGAGCGCACTATGACAGCAATGTCTGCTGCGTTTAACATGGCAACATCATTCTGGCTATCACCGAGTGCTACAAACACAGGTTGCACGCCAGACGAGCACGTAAAACGCTCTCGTAACCAATGCAGACATTTTCCTTTGTCACATGCGCCAATCACATGCACAAACCGGCCACCTTTCAGCAGCCGCAGACCATGATTGGCAATCAGTGCTTCAAACTTACGCAATTGATGTGCCGAGTCCTGCCAAATTAAGGGTTCGGAAAATTCTCGTGTTGCAGCCTGTGTGGCGGCAGTCTCCGATAATCCCGTATATGCAATGACTTCAGCAACTTCCATATCTGCAAAACCGGTAAACAGGAATTTCTCATCTGTCCGGATTTTTTGAATAATTGGCAGAATATCTGTCCTGAGTGCCCCCAAAACGTGCATCTCGTTTCCCGGTTTTTGGGCAATTTCGTCTGGTTTTGCCGCAAAATAACCAGAGGGGACATAAATGGCCGAACCATTCTCCACGACATACGGATCTGAGTTCTGAAGTTCTTCGCGCAATGCATTTAGCTCAGCAGCTGTCTTGCTGGTGTTCAGAATCAGGGGGATTCCCTCTGATTTGAGACGTTCCATCACCGGGACGGCTGGTGCATAAGAATAGGTATCATGATCCAGCAGCGTCCCATCCAGATCAGTCATCACCACAAGTGGCCGTGGATTGTGTGGGGCAAATTGGTAATCGACGGGCATAACCAGACAGACAACAGTTAAAGAAGTGAGCAGACCTCAAAAAAGATTCCTGTCAATTAGTCCAACAGGATCATCAGTAGGAAGCAGCATAGCAAGATTGCTTCACAGGGACAAATATAGAAATTCAAAGTACAAATAACAGGCTTATCTGTCTGATGTCGTCGTGATGAATATTCCTCAATCGAGATTTCAGCGATCTTTGCACAATCTGAGGATGAAATTCACAAAACATTAATCTGGAAAGTTATTTGTTTGAATAGTGCCTTACTTAATGAGCTTTTTTATTAAGCGCATTCTGTAAAGGTAATTTCTTCATTTGTTCACAGATTATTAACAATTCGCTTTTAAGATGCCAACCATGTTAGCAAGTGAAGAGGGATGTGAAGATGTGCACATAATCTCTAAACCATTGTGTTTCTGTAGTTCAAAAAAATGAATGCGTGCCTGCTGAAGTCCGTGATTTCGTGATGCATTTCACCTTTTAATTGAAGCGTCTTGTGAAGTCATTCTTTCCTCAATCATAGAAAATCGAATTGGTGCGATGGTATTGGACCATCGTGGCTTGGTTATGTCACAACTCTCTCAAACTACGTTTTTGCCTCAAGCTGCTTCAGAGCGATCGGAAGCGGTTACGGGGAGCTTGCGGCAATCGCTGCAGGCAGCGTGGCTGGTTGATCCCAAATATGATCTGCTCTTTCTGGCAAATCTTGGTTGGCCTTTACTGGTTTTGTTTCAGTGGTGGGGCGGTTTGGAGATTCAAAGTGGCATCAGCTTCTGGCAGATCTATTTTATCACAACGCCTCATCGCTGGATTACACCAGCACTCCTGTTTCTGGAACGCGACCGATTACAGGCGAACAAAACGAAATATATTTTGATTACGGTGTGCTTATTGACGATCCCCGTAGCCGTGAAGATTTCAACCGGCGCGCTGACCTGTTTGCTGACGATTGATTACATCTGGAACGCCTGGCATTTCGCCGCACAGCATCATGGTATTTATAGTATCTATGGTCGAAAAACCGGTGGCTTCTCTCCCCGTCGTGCACGGATTGATAAATGGCTGATGCGTGCGTTCCTATTGTATGTCACATTTCGAATCGCCAGTTGGACCTCTTGGGGACCATCAATGAGCCAAGGTTGGGGACTACTGGATACACTGTTCGCCGCCATTCCTGCCGGCATGATTCTACGCGAACTCTGGCAGTTAAGAGCTAAAACGGTCGGTCGATGTTTGTATTTCATCAGCGTGATGACGCTCTATCTGGCAATGCTAGGGGCGATCGTGATGAAAAATCCCATGATGTTACTGGTCTTGGTCACGGCGTCCGCACTATTTCATTCCATTGAATATCTGGCGATTGTCAGCTGGTCGGTAGATCGCACTCAGAAATCAGGCAAACCAACGACAGCGCTTTTTGCTCGTTTGATGCCCCGCTGGGGACTGGTGTTAGCAGTCTTCATCGTCATTCTGGGCATGGGCGCCTGGCTGATGGGATCGCATCTGATCGAGCTCTGGCTCACGGCAAATTTAATTATGGCGTTTCTGCATTATGCCTATGATGGCCTGATTTGGAAGTCGCCGAGGCGTGTGCCCGCATGAAACGCCAGGAGCGGAAATCGCGAAATCAGTTAGAGGCAGACAGTATCGAAAGTCCGTCCGAGAATGACATTCAGACGCCAGCTAGAACAGTTTCATTAGTGACCGCAGGCGTGTTGACGTGTGGTGTCGCCTGGTGGATACAGCGTGTGCGTGCTGAAGGTGGGTTAAGCCTGCCTTACGTCCGCCTGGATATCATGGTTGTTAGTTTTCTGTGCATGCTGCCTTTGGCGATGTTGTTAGTTGAAGCGATGTTCGCGGTTTTGAAACGGCGAAATCGTTTTATATTTCTGACAGTGCAGTTCGTATTATTTATCGGGACCGCAGGCCTGTTCTTCCTTGCGTTTACGAGCGATCAGGCAAGTGTCACTTTGAGTCAGGATGATGCCTGGGAGTTTTTCTTGCTGCGTCCGGTCATTGCCTTTTGGATCATGGTTTCCTCACTGCTGCTTGTAGGAAATCTATTTCCATTTCAGGAATCAGCGTCAATGCCGCGTCAAGGGGCTCTGGTCTGGCTGCTGGTTGGTATCACCGCTCTGGTTGTGCCTGCGTTTTATGTCCAGTCGCGAGTCGATGAGATGGTGACGAAAACGGAAGAAAATCTGGGGAGTGGACGTTTAGGAGATGCCAGGCAAGGGGTGCGTGAAATATGCGTGCTGTCGCCTTGGGAAGAAATTGGCGGCGCGTCCGTCCGTGATCTGGCACGCGACTTGGATCGGGACTGTTACGAAATCGAACGGAATTTGGCGTTCATGGCACGTCGTCCTGTTCAAAGTGAAGAGTTCACGTATCAACGGGCACGATTACTGTCGATTTTGGGGCAGCGTTCTGCCGCGGCCCGCTTGTTGAAGACTTGGACTGGGAAACCAGGGGCGAGTCCACTGAGCTATCAGCTACTGGGCAATATCTATCAACAGCAGGAGAATTGGGGGGAAAGTGAGCGGTACTATCGCCGGGCGCTGAAGGCCTGGGAAACGCTACCACGTTCAGAGCAGCAGCAGGCGGGGATCGTCGCCGCCTGGAAAGGGATGGCATTTGCTGAAAGAAAACGAGGGAACTATGCAGAAGCAGAAGCAGCGTATTTATCGGCGTTGTCACTGGTTCCCACAGCGGACCAACACTTTTTACTCGCACAATTCTATGAAGACACACAACAAACGACAAAAGCACGAGATCATGTTCAGCAGGCAATGGCGCTGAATGCGTCACGCTATGCGATACCGGGAAAGAAACTAATCACATCCTTACAGCAGCAGCACTTTGGTTGTCTGAATGTCTGGCGTAACGGACGTCCTTGATTTTGATGATTGAAGCGTGAAGCTGATCACGATATGTGTGCCATTTTTATGAAGTCCGCTACCAACATGATTCAGGTTGGAGTGGTGAATCAGTAATTCTTTTTATTTTTAAACGGAGAGTAAGTACATGCAACATCTACGAGTTCGAGAGCAGGCGAGACAGAAATGGCGTCGCGGTTTTACACTAATTGAACTGCTGGTGGTGATTGCCATTATTGCCATTTTGATCGCCCTGTTGTTACCCGCTGTTCAACAGGCACGTGAAGCCGCTCGTCGTTCACAGTGCAAAAACAACCTCAAGCAATACGGTCTGGCATTACACAATCACCTGGATGCCCATGGTTCATTTCCACCTGGATATGTCTGTTATGATGAATCAGGCAATCGGTTTAAAACCGGGGGCTGGCAACATGGCCAGAATGAATTTGGTTTTCACTGGTTGGTGATGATGTTACCCTATATGGAACAGCCTGGATTGTGGAATCAGGTAAAGGCCTGTGCAGATAATATCCGTGGGAATCCGACGACCAATCCTTGGGATCACTGCGAGTACTTGGCCCCAGATCATATTGGTCGTGAGCGTCTGCCGGCATTTAATCGCTGTCCTTCGGCTCCCACTGATAATTCTTATTATAGTGATGGAACTTATGGTCTGGAATCATTGGCCAAGGGAAATAACTATGCCGCCAGTTGGGGATCTGGAAACATGCTTTCCTGGGAAGACCGCAGCACGCGGGGCGCTTTTGGCTGTTTCTTCACTACCCAGGAGGAAATTTCGATTGGCTCTGGCGGATCCGGCGATCATTTCCAGCAGGGAAAAGGGACGACCGACAGTGACTTTGTAGATGGAATGAGCAATACCGTCGCGATCAGTGAAATCGTAGGGGCAGATGGTTTTACCAGTAGAGTGAGTGTTGATATCCGGGGAGTCTGGTTTTCGCCGGCAATGGGGGCAACCATCTTTACTGCTTATAATAACCCCAACTCTCGAGTCGCCGACGTGTTGGCAGGCTGTGATTCTTCGATTCCCACAGACGCCGTCCCTTATCTGAATTGTACTGAAGAGCGGACAACAGCTGACGTTTATGCTGCCGCCCGCAGTTATCATACGGGGGGTGTCAATGTGTTGTTGGCCGATGGCGCCGTACGCTTCATTAGTGATAATGTGGACAACGCTGCAATCTGGCGGCCATTGAACACAATCCGATATGGAGAAACCATTGGCGAATTTTAAACGAGTGTGAGCTTCAAGAGAACGCTACAGACAATGGTGTCTGTAGCGTTACTTTTTATGAAATACATTGGGAAGAGAGTGAAAGATGAAAAATTGGATTTTATGTTTGGTGTCTTGTTTATTGGCAGGCTGTGGTGGCGGGGGAGTAGCTAAACCCACTGTGGAAGAAAACGTCTATGCACATGTAGTCGGGCTCGGCGATGCGAGTGGCAATGAAGAAATGTTTCAGGCTGCCTTTGTTTCCGGTGCTGCTCCCAAGAACCGGAAAGATTATGGCAAATATGCCTTTATTGTAGAAGGTCAAGCCGAGATCAATGGAGATGAAGCGAATGTGCCTGTCAAAGTTATTGGCGGAGTGATCTCTTCTCAAGACGGAGATCGTGCAGCGAAAAAAAAATCTGGTGACAAGTCAGAAACCCAAATGACCTGGAAGCTGCAGCGCGAGGGGAAAGAATGGAAAATCAAAGAAGCACCACTCCCGGGTTAATCTGTTTCTGTCTACTCCAGCCAATCAATTTAAGTGCCGTTGAACACTGTCGATTTATAAGGTGCATCGTTGAAGCAGGTTAACGGCAATCAGAGACGTATGCTGATAGCTGTCATGCTCTTGGGCATGATGGCTATCGCCGTTTCCTGTTCTGATGATGGGGACAGATCCTCGCAAACGGAAAGCCGAACCAACAACAAGTTGCAATCGGCGACTGAGTTGCCTCCTCACGATCCTGCGTCGGCCTGGAAGCAATTCTTGACTGCTAACTTTGCCGGCGATCAAGCCTGCGCGGATTGTCACCGCAAGGAATTTGAGGCACACCAGCGTTCCGGTCATTCACAGACCGCAATACAGATGCATGAAAGTCGTCTGGCAGAACAGTTATTGAAGTTAGATACTT
Organism: uncultured Gimesia sp.; assembly: GCF_963976445.1. Lineage (GTDB taxonomy): Bacteria > Planctomycetota > Planctomycetia > Planctomycetales > Planctomycetaceae > Gimesia. The sequence goes on from NZ_CAXBKP010000030.1 coordinate 64,341, forward strand.
ATCCGGATTCCCGTCGCGATCAGCAGTGGTCATTTCAGTCAGGCGCGGGGCAATTTCTTGTCAAAGATGAGACGTATCCCACGATGCCAGCACTGTCAGTAACCTGGCTACTGGGCTCGGGGACGCATGCGCAGACGGCGATCGCCGTTGATGAAAAACGGCGGCAGGGAGTCGAGCTGCGCTGGTCTTGGCTGGCGAATCAAAAAGGACTGGGACTGACGCCCGATCATGAGCAGTATGATGAATATAACCGTAACAGTATCGAGTGTTTTGGCCGCCCGATGCAGGCTTCGGATGTGCTGGCCTGTTTAGGCTGTCATATGACGGTTGGCCCGCCGCCGAGCGCACCATTCAATCCGGATTATTTTATACCGAACGTGGGTTGTGAACGCTGTCACGGCCCCCGCCAGCAGCATGTTGAACTGGCAAAGCTCGGTCGCGGCGGTGAAAGTAAGCCACTGATTAACTACGCCAACGCGGAACAATACATTGCCGCCTGCGCACAATGTCATCGGGATGAAAATAATATTTCCGCAACAGCAGACCCGAATGAACTGGTTCGTTTCCAGCCGTATGGCTTAAAGAAAAGCAAATGTTATCTGAAATCAGACGGTCAGCTCTCGTGTGCGAATTGTCATGATCCACACGACGCCACCTCACATAACCGGACACAATATATCCAGCAATGCCAGTCCTGTCATCAAGCCGCTGATCAGTTAACCGTGTGCCCTGTGAAGCCACAGGGAGATTGCATCGAATGCCACATGCCAGCCGTCGAGTGGACGGCCGGCATTCGGTTTCATGATCACTGGATTCGGAAACCGGAATGAAAAGGAAATCAGAAAAAGGGTTATCTATTATTAGACTCCAATTGGAATAATCTATTTGATTGAGCTTCAATTAAATTAGGAATATTAGGCAACCCATTGTTCCGAGTTGTTCTTGGCTGAGATGCTTGTAAGTTAATTCGGACCTGAACAATATCTGTAGATTCTAGCACCAGAGCATTATAGACCTGCATAAAACTCCTTGCCAACTTTGTTTGTTCAGAGCGTTGTTTTCTGAACAGCGTGATGTCTGCGTCATGATCGCCCTGTAAGGCGAGTCTCCGTAGTGTTGCTTGAAATAACGATTGAGAAGGAATCGGAGCAAAGAACGAGGAGATTTGTTTCGCATTGCTATCGATCGATTTTAATCGATCGAGGAGGGGGGCACTTGGTGTGCTTTTATTGAGTAGACTTAGATTCAAAAGAAATTGACTCAGAAGAGTTTTTTTTGCTGGACTTTTACGAGGCTGGTATGTGATTGGGTATTTTGAGGCATCAGGGAAACGTTTTTTTAAGTCGCTTGGCTTCAGGTCTTTCACTTCGATTAGTTCAACTCTTATTGCCAGCGCTTTGTGAATTGATGCCAGAATTGGAGCAATATCGTCAAGTGGATCTTGTGTGTCAACCAGTAAGTTTACAGAAGGAAGAGTCGTGGAGTGCGTTACTTGGAGAGTCGCTCCAGGTTGCAAATGGGAATCTTTTTCTGAAGGGACCTGGAAAGCAAGAATTGGGCCGGGATTTGTAGTGTATTTATAGTCATAATCGACTTTGAAAGCGCCGTTCAAAATACTTAAATCGGTATTGTCTAAGCTCACAATGGCTTTATTTGTTTCCGTACGAGTCACAGTCAGTTCATCTAGTTTTATCAGCGGTAATTTCGAGTTTGTTGTCACAGTTTTGAAGTCTTTTTCTGTGAACAAATTATTCCATTTACCATCGACGGAAATTTTGATCTTGCCGGGGAACTGAGAATAAACCGGATTATGTGGCCAGACCTTTTTCATGTCCACAATCAGACTAGGATGAGCCTTATCTGCTTTAAAGTCAGTGACGCTGACGGTGTATTTCGCAGGCTGTTTTAGGATTTCTTGTTGTTCAAAAAACAAATCTATTGTTTCACCAGTAGCACAGTCTTTAGAGAGAGTGTCAATTTTCGACTCTTCCTGCTTTGTGTTAGCAAATTTGATGATTGTTGATCCATTCCAGGGGTATTTGGTTCCATTTTTGACACTCACGTTTCCGGATAGTGTTCCTTCGATTTGGCTCGTGATTTGATCCTGCTGAATTTCTACTCGATACGCCGGACCAGTAATGGTAATTGTAGGATCAATATATTCGAGTTGATAATCTCCTTTACTTAAAGTCAGTTTCAACTTTTTTTTATCAAACTTACGAGTGATTTGGCCTTTGCCATTCTTCTCGATCTTCACTGTACTCTCAATCGTTTTCGGATCGGTAATATTTTCCAGGTTAATCTCGACATCACTCTTGGGAGCTTCTACATGAATCTCGAATTTGATTTTCGCCGTCTTGTTTTCCAATAAAGTAATACTCTGGACCTTGACTGTATTTTCATTTGTTTGAGCTCCCTCAGTGTTTGGGCTAAGACCCAAAAACAATAGCAAGGTGACAAATGGTAGTGTGCTCGATCGAGACATCGGTATGGTCCTTTCTCGGTTGTGGACTAATGGGTACTGTAGTGTCATTGTACACGTGAATGTACTGGCGACAAAAGTGTGAATAGGGGGTTTGAGTGGAAAATAACGAATTTGCTGATTCTCAGTTGGTACAATGCTGGATGGACACATTTCTCGGGAAAGTCCTGATTTCCAGCTGAAAAACTAAAAAAGAAGTACCTCCAGATTCCTTCTGGCGCTCACTCAACCGGGTTCTAATTGTGTCGAATATTCGGATCATGAGCGAAATCTTGATTCTTCCCTATTTAATCATTGAATTGGGGGAAATCACCCTGAACAAGACGACACAGAAGGCCGATTTTGAATGTGGTGTGAGATCTTGTGTATAGATCTGAGACTTTGACCAATAGTAGGGCTGTTATTTATAAGGTGAATCATTTGGCTTGATCATCACGTTCAAGTCTTGGCACGGAATGGTTCCAAGGAAGGTGACCATGTTTAAGTATAAGGATTGTCTTGTTCGCATCTTATTGGTGTCTACGATCACGGTGGGGAATCCAGCCGTTGATTGTCTGATGGCCGGAGGCGGGCTGCCTTGGTTTTCCAAGAAATCAAAGCCTCAAACCTCCATGGAACGCGTGGCGGTGAAGCTCGACCATATGGAGCACAAAATCGGTAAGGATGGAACCGTCGTCATTAAAGCACCTGACGTCTGGGGCGAATCGCGTCTGACGAAACACCGTCAGGAATTCGAACGCGTGATGGCCAAGAAGGTCAACGAATTCAAAATCATGATGAATGCGTCGATTCAACGTAGCGACCAGGCTTATCTGTCTAATGCTCTGGCCATTCAGGCTGCCGCTTCTTCCGTAGGTAAAGAGACTGCCAATGGTACTACGGTAGGGATACCTGGGACAGATAATTACAATATATTGCAGCAAATGTCTGAAGGACAGCCGATTGTTTCTGGTATAGCCGCAACAGGAACAACTAATTCACCGATCGTGCGGACTAATATTTATAATAATCCTAATCTTACCGATACGAATAGTGCTTTCAAGGATATGAAATATGGGCTAGAGCCGACGATTCAACTGGATCAGTTAAAACGGTATCTGGATCACTTGAATGAAATTCGTCGCGTGAATGAAGGGGACGACACGGCCGATGCGCCGGGGTACTCTTTGAATCTGGTACGAATTCCCGTCTCTGTGTTACCGGGCTACCATACGCGCAAAGGTCATGGGGCCGAGGTGACTGTCACGGCGACGCCCCATATTTCAGGAGAAATACTGCCCCGTGTCTTTCGGGAACTGGTGATCAATGATCTGGTGGACGAATTGAGTCTGTCGGTATTGAAACTTCAGGAAGCAATGGGACGTGCGCCGGATGTGATTCCGGAAAAAGGCAATGCTGGAGCTAATCCGCCTCCGCCTACTGACGTCAGAGCACAGATGTTATCAACAAAAGTCTCTGCTCCAGATGCAATTAAACGTGTCAAAGATCAAAAAGCTATCGAGCAGAATTCAAGTCAGGTTGTGATGGTGGCACCCGGCAATCGTCGGGCTCGAAATCCAATTCCTCCTACTCAGGTTGTGAATGTGTTCGGGGAACGCCAACTGGTGGCCATCAGCTATCAGTTTTATCAGCGCAAGCCAGTCGATCATGATACTCATCTTTCCGACGTCCGGGGGTTTCTGCGGGAAGAACTGGAAGCTGCCTATGATTATCTGAAGTCGAATCCCAAATTATGGAATACGCTGGCAACTCAGATTGGCAGTCCCGAGGGGATGGCACCACAGGAAGTCCGCATGGCACTGTGTGAGACGATTAATAAAGCGGTCCGTACGGAAGATTATTCTACATTACAGAGGCTGCGACAGCAGTTATGGAAAACACATCGGATATTGGAAAAGCAGCCTGATCCGGGGATATTCCACCGTTCTGATCTCTTTGACGCTCAGAAATTTGATGGTACTCTCAATAAAAAGAACTATGCCAAGAATGAAGAGGGGAATGATAACAAAAAGCTCAATCTTCTGCCGACCACGGTCAGCTCTCTGGCCTGGGCGGTTCTGGTCGAAGCGTCGCTCCTCAATGAGCAGCTCAATGAAGATATCAAACGGGTCAGCCGTGACCCGAAATGCAACTGCATGTGTACCGGCAAGCATTGTTTCTTTGGTACCGATTTTAAGATGACGGAATCGGAGTATCCCGGGATGGATGACAGCGAACTGCGCTCCGATCCTGCGGCCGAGCAGGCATTCGTCGAATATGTCAAATGTCGCTGGCCCATTCATGTGTTTGCCCTTGATCCCCAACGACAGGATCAGAATATCACAGATTCTTTTAGTATGCGTCGCGAAATGCAACTCGCGTTGGCACTGGCATTTTCTGCAGGTAAGATCAACGCCCAAAACATGACACGCTATTCGCGGCGGATTGAGATCGATATGCAGACCATCGCCTTGAACTCAACGGCAGTCGCGTTTGGACATGGGGCTGATACATTCGGCTGGCGGTTTTATCCACGCGTGCAGTCGCCGCCAATCGATAATAATTTCAAAGTTCTCGTCAAAGATATGCTGATCGGAGGTCCTTCCAAAGATGAACTTCGAAAACAATGGGAACTGGAACCCGGCATGCGGGAGTGTGTGGCGGTTGTTCTGATGCCTTCATTCATTGAGCATGTGACGTTTGATTCGCATGGCCAGTATTTCAAGCTGTCCGGAATGACGCGGCCCTGGGATGGTCATAAAACTCGCTCCTCGATGCTGGAAAATACCCGTTGGAGTGAGGATATTCGGTGTATGGAACTGGCGCTGGAAGATGTGGTCTGTGAAGCGGACCGCTACCGGGAAGGTGAAGTCGAACGGATCATGCGACGTGTGCATCAGGTCGCCAGTAAGCTGCCGATGCAGACCGTGTATGCCCGTGTGCCCAATGAAAATACATTGGGTGGATTTGAAATGTTCTCTTCCGGTATTACCGACCTGGCGCCCGAGTTGATCGACTATTACGGTCAACCCGGCATCAATCCTGCCAAGGAAACGACGTTGTTTCTGGTAGGAAATCATTTCAGTGTGCACGAAACCAAAGTGCTGACCGGAAATCGAAACGCGGCCTTTTCGCTGCTCAGTCGGGATGTGATGGAAGTGCGGATTCCAGCTGGTGTCCAGGTAATTCATAAAGAGAATAGCCGGGAGTTTCCGAACGGCTTTGTGGACGTGCATGTGGCGACGCCTTACGGCGTGTCTGGTCATCTGGCGATTCCGGTGATTCCGGGCAGTCAGTCAGCCGCTTTACAAAGTTATCTCTGGGATCGACAGAATGTGGTTCTGGAGTATGGGTATAAAGCTAAAAAGACTGGAACCGGGGCTGACGAAAAAACGGCCTATGAGATTGAAAATATAGGGATTAAAGTTGGAGAACCTCATGAACTGACGATTTCTATTCCCGGAAATGACCTAGTTGCGCATGCTAACGATAGCAAAGCGATTGTGGCAAGTGTCGTCTACTCGGGGCAAGGGCTGTCAACCGTTTTAGGTCCGAAAGAGAAATCAAATCCTTTCGACTCATTAAAGATGAGGCACGATGCAAAACGGGACGCTTATGTGATCGAATTGAGTGACTACTATACTTTTCATCAAAATATCAAAGAGATGGTAAAGGGATATTTAGATGAAAACTTTTCGAAGGGAGATCCCCCAACAGAAATCTCTTTGAGAGTGGTTGGTAAGTTGACATTCGGGGGTGTCAATATACCAATTGAAAATGAATTGCATCTGATGATTGAACTCGACGATCTGGATAAATAAAAACCGTTCCAAATCTACCAGATGAAATAGTAACGAAATGAGTCAGGCCCGGCGATCACTATCGTTGGGCCTGGTTTCGTTAACCGATGATATCGCGGCGTTGTTTGACGTAGTCCCAGACGACGTAGCGGTCGAGGTCGCTGCCGGCGGTGAAGAAGACGCGGCCTTGTGTGGCTTCGGCCAGACGATGGGCGAACTGGATGTCTTCGCTGGATTGGGACCAGCTGGGGATCAGAAAGATATTAATCGTGATGCCTTCGCGTTTACATAAATGGGCTTCGCGCATCGTGGCGGCTTCGGTTTGCGGATCGGGCGGATACAACAGGTACAGCATTTCACCTTCAAAGTGCGCGGTGGGCAGGCCGTCGGTAATCAGGATGATTTGCCGATTGGGCGTGTCCTGTGTTGCGAGGAAGTGCCGTGAAAGCTGGAGTGCGTGTTGAATATTCGTAAAGTGCGGAGGCACGACTTGCTCGCTGATTCGTTCGTCGCTCATATCCACTTTCAAACGGACCACAGGATCGAAGATCGTGACCGGTTTGGGCATCAGCTCTACAATCTCACCGGCGGTACACGGTTTCGCGAATGAGTACATCTCGATGAATTGCAGATAATCGCCGGGAAATTCGCCGCGGATCAATGCTTCCAGCGCCAGACCCATCTGCTTCACGTTGACGTATTGACCTTCGTAGCGCATTGAGCCGCTCATATCCATCAGAACGGTGGTTGCACATTTAGGCGAGTTGCGTGTTTTATGAATCACCAGATCATCTGATTTCAAACGAATCGGCAAGCCTGGTCCGTCTCGCAGAATCGCATTGGTGAAGGATTGCACGATGTCCATGTTTGAGACCGAATCCCCGAACTCATATGGTTTCGTGCTTGGAATTTCCACTGCACCTTCGCCGATAACCGGGCCGCCGTGCCGTCCGGTGCGTGATGCCTGCAGGTCGCTGAAGATTCGCTCCAGAATGCGACTCTGAAACAGGCGATACGCTTTGGGAGTCAGTTGAAACTGGCCTTTCGAGAATTCCAGCCCTTGCTGGTCGGCCATTTCTCGCATGAGATCGCGGACCTGTTTCTGCATCGCTTGCAGCGATTCGACATCACCCGGCTGAGTGAATTCAGAAAGGGCTTCCATGTCGATGATGGCGATCTGTGCGGTCTCGCGGGCTTCTTCCAGTTGTTTGAGCAGTTCGTCAATTTTTTCCAGTTCCGCTTTGATTTCCAACGCTTCTGGAATCGTCAGGGAAGTGCGTCCTGTGAAATAATAATTGGCCGCCAGCTCGTCAATTTCGTATTTGTCACCCAGGCGATCCACCAGTTGGACCAGACCTTGAGAGAACGGGCTTTGATCATCATTAACCTTGTACCAGAGTCGTTCCAGGTCGTAGATCTGCTCTGCGCGAACGGCCTGATGAAAGAAATCTTTTTGCCGTTTGGGAGGCTGTAGCTGTTTTGCATAATCGAGATAACTGCGGCGGGCTTTTTTGCGGACGCTATCTGTTTCATACGTTTCCAGAATTTTGCGTTTGCGTTCTTCCAGCATTGCCAGCAGGGCATCCAGACTGGGGCCGAGACCGGCAATCTGGCTAGGATCCAGGCGAATCGCCCGCGCCAGCTCTTCCTCGGTCAGTTCCCGCATTGAGCCATAATACATCATATGGTTCAGCGCAGGGGAAACCAGATCGGGGGGCGGCTGCATCGGATCGGGGATGCGTTTCGGATCGTACTTCTGGTACGTATGAATAATCCCGCCGGTCAGTCGTTTGTCAGTCATAAAGGTATCTCGATCTCTCTGAAGAGAGTGATTTGAGAACGGAATTCCGATCAGGTTTCATAAGTGATGCGACCGTGATCCTGCGAGCGTGAAATTTTGCTGTTGGCATACAGGCCGGCCAGAACGAATTCAATACAGGACGCACGAATCGCCTCATCACCGGATGCATTAACTTCAAAAGCTTTGTCCCAGATGGGAGGCACCCGTTTGAGTCGCTCTGCGTATTGTGATGACGGCAGCATGTCTCCCACTTCGATCTTGATGCCTTGTGCGAAGATTTCGCTGATTTCTGCCAAGCCGTGTTCGACGATGTATTCCTGGAACACATCTTGAATCGCCTGGGCGATGATAGCATCGAGCACTTGACGTTCGGACATCTGGCTGGCTCCCATCAGGTCCAGTTCCAGTTTTCCCAGTGAAGAAGAGTAGAGGTGCCCCAGATCGCTGATGCGGGGGACCGACGGTTTTTCACCGAGGACGGCACCACGCCTGCGGGCGGAAGCGACCATCATGCGATAGTTGGCGATACTGAACCGGGCACTCACGCCGGAATCGTGATCGACGTATTTGGAAGCCCGGGCGGCGACAGTGATCTGTTCGATGATTTCCCGCATGAAATAGGGCACGACTACCGGCACTTCGCCATCCAGTTCCACGTCTGCTTCCTGTTCCATGATTTCAATCCCCAGGCTGCGGTCACGCGGGTAATGCGTGTGAACGACCGAGCCGATGCGGTCTTTCAATTGTGGGATTACTTTACCGCTTCGGTTGAACGTTGACGGATTGGAAGAAAACAGGATCAGCAGGTCGAGGTCGAAGCGAATGGGATAGCCGCGAATCTGGACGTCGCGTTCTTCCAGAATGTTGAACAGGCCAACCTGCACGAGTTCATCCAGCTCAGGCAGTTCATTCATGGCAAAGATGCCGCGATGCATGCGCGGGATCAGACCGAAGTGCAGGGCACTTTCGGCGGACATACTTTCGCCGTGTGCGAGTTTGGCGGGATCAATTTCGCCGATGACGTCGGCAAATTTGGTTCCGGGGGACAGTCGTTCCGCATAACGGTCATCGCGGGACCACCAGCCAATCGGCACTTCCTGATCGGGAGTGTTGGCCAGGAACGTTCGTCCTGCGCTGGTGATGGGCTGGTAGGGATCATCGTGAACGGGGGAGTCGGGGATGTCGAGATAGGGGATTTCTGGATCGAGGAAACGCACCAGCAACCGCATGATGCGGCTTTTGGCCTGTCCTTTCTCTCCCAGGAACAGCATGTCATGTTCAGACAACAAAGACAGCACAATATCGGGAATCACGGTATCATCGTAGCCGACAATGCCGGGGAAGAGTTCATCGCCGCTTTGCAGGGCACGCATTAAGTTATCGTAAATCTCACGTTTGACCGTTTTGCTTTGCCAGCCGCTTTCGCGAAGTTCCGCCAGATTGGTGGGACGATTCATAAAGTATTCTCATTCTGCTGTGAGTAAGCGGGATTGTATGTCGTAGAATCTGTTGCTCTGAATAAGGACAGAGAAACAGAGAAGTTGGTACATTTGCTGAAAATAACGAGGCACTCTTAATCATAGACGAAACAGGAACGCTGGCTATAGTGCAGTTGTTCAGGAATGCCTGGATTCAGTGAAAAAGTATTGTCATCCCCTGATTTCAGGCATCTGGGTTGGGATCGCTTACTTTATCGGAATTCAGGTAGGCGATGATATGCGCGGTTGTGCCTTCACCCTGGTGAGAATCCAGCCAGAATTTCCCTTTGATGAGTGACAGACGAAACTCGATATTGCTGAGGCCGATTCCATTGGCATCGGGGAGCCGGTGGTCAAGTTGCCGCGTATCAAAGCCGATGCCCTTATCAGAGACAGTCAGTTCAATATCATGGTTCGGCAGGTGCGTCATACTGACATGGGCTTCCTTCATTTGAGAATGCTTGACGACATTAAACAGCAGTTCGCGGATGCATTCAAATAAAACAATTTTTGTTGTTTCATTTTGCGGGTTGGCACGGTGATCGAGATCCAGAGTTACGCTTAATTTATAACGTTCTTTCATATTATGGGCTAACCACTCCAGCGCCGTGGCCAGCCCTTCCTCATGTAATACAACCGGATTCAGCTCTGCCGTTAGGGAACGCGTGATTTCCAGGCCTTGATTGAGTAGCTCATCGGCGCGTATCAGGGTCTGTTTTACGTCTTGATTTGCAGTATCATTTTTCGCAATGTCTAGATGGATCCGCACGCCGACCAAGACTTGCTGCAGATGATCGTGCAGAATATTAGCAAGGTTGCGACGTTCCTGCTGTCCAGCGACTGCGATGGCGCGGGACAATTCTTTCTGTTTTTGCTCTGCCTGTTTGCGTTCGCTGATATCAGCGATAATTCCGGCAAAGATGCCAAATTGAGGGATGTCCGTCACCGAGAGTTCAATAGGGAAGGTCGATCCATCACAGCGGCAGGCTTTCAGCTCCCGTCTGGCTCCGACAATTTCTGAGATTCCCGTTTCCAGATAGCGGGCGATGTATTCATCGTGGTGCGCTCGCGTGGGGAGTGAAGTCAGTAGACTGACGTTTTGATTAATAATCTCGCTGGCAGTATAGCCAAACATTTTCTCAGCCGCCGGGTTAAACGATTGGATGATGCCCCTGCGGTCAATCGTGATCACCGCTTCGATGGCTGCTTCCACGATGGCCTTGAGTTGTGCCTGTATCTGGCGTAATTTGCTGGAGACAGTCTTGTTTTGCAGAATTCGTTTTAACGAAGCGCGAAATAAATCAGCGTCGATTGGCTTGACAAAATAGTCGGCGATTCCGTTCCGAAAGGCGATGATCATATTCTCAAGTCTGTGTTGAGATGTGATCACCAGTAGCTCAGTATGCGGCGCCAGTTGTTTCAGCTTGGGTAAAAGTTCGTCAATTCTCCCATCGGGGAGGTCGTGTTCGAGAACAATCAGGAAGTAATCAGACCAGTTATTTCGGTCCAGCATTTGCGCCTGCGTTTCGGCAATATCAATGTGGTAACCATCGCTCTCCAATATCTGGGTCAGCTGAGCCCGTGAATCGGAATCTGGTTCCACCAGCAAAACTGGTAAGCCTTGTGGATTGCGCATGCTAGTCATTTTATTTCCGGATGTGGTCTTCAAACGGCCCCCTTAAACTGAATTAAACCTTCAAAATAGCCATTCGCACTGAAACTGTAAATAAGCTCCCCACGACGATGTTTTCCCAGCAGAGTGAGTCTAGGGAATTCCCCTACTCAAATTTGGACAGATTCCCCGTTTTCTAAAAATGACAGAGTCTGTAATGTAGTGTGCAATGGGTGATTCGCTTCAGAAACACATTTTGCTGTGAGTCATAGTAACTCTCTGTTGTAGCGAGACAGAATTGGGATTAACAGGAAATTCATAATCGAAATATGCTTTATGGATGAATCGTCTAGAGGAAAGATAGTGCGAGAGAGTCAGGTTAGCGACATGACTCGTGTGCTCAATTGTAATGGAATGTACTATCGGCGTCTCAGATTGATGTAGGAAGGAAAACTCTGAGCATAAGGGGCAGGGATGTTTTTCGTATTTTTCATCTTGGTTCAAGCACTCTCTCCAGGGAATGAACATTATGCATACGACAGGCAGCTCAACGGGATCAGAACAAAAACAGAGTGACGCCCGCCCTCGGAATCAATTAATGTGGGAAGATCAGGCAGAGGCATTAGATTATACATTGATTGCTGATCTGTCGAACGAACAAGTCCGTCGGATGACGCGAGAGGAATTGGCGCGGGTGATTCAAGCTGCCCATCCGACCGTATTAAGTGAGGACTGTCGGCAACGTTTGCTTTATTTTGATCGAGGGACGCTGGAACGGCTGGCGTTTTTGGCGCGTTATTCTTGCCAGAATCAGATTTCGCGTACACTCCATTCAGGGAAAGGACGTCATGCTCGTTTTAACACGCAAAAAAAATGAACAGATTCGGATTGCAGATGATATTGTATTGACGGTTGTCCGAGTTCGAGGGGGAAAAGTGAAACTGGGAATCGAATGTTCCCGGAAAATCCCGATTCGGCGAAATGAGGTCCCCGTCGAGCCCTTATGTGAGGATGAGTTGTACCTGTCAGAGCAGCCCCATGAGCAGGATCAGTTAGTCCTTTAATCGCTGCTGTTCTGATGAATTCCCTGAGGTTGCTGGCAGGGAATCCTGTACTGTTTTTTGTTATGCTGCCTGATTTATTTATTCTGCCAGTCAAAACTAAGGAGAGAATGGTGAAACTACAAGGAGAGACGCGGAGCGTATTGCTTCCCAATCCAGACAATCAACTTATGGCGCGGATCAGACGGGCCCTGAGAAATTCAGGTTATGCTCCGTTGTTTCGAGTGCGCGTTGTGGTAGATCAGGGAGCTGTATTTCTGGAGGGAGAAGTTCCTACTTATTTCTTAAAACAGGTTGCCCAGACCCGGGTTTTGTCGTTGGATGGGGTTAAGACATTAACTAACGAATTGGTTGTTGAAAGAAATATCGAGCCTCATTTTTAATGCTGGTATGGAATAGGCCTCGTCTTCATCCGAGACTTGTACTGCGTGCCTGCACATATAGACGAAGGCACGTGAGTTCTCCTGCGAGACGCTCTTTATATTCTGCGGTGGCAGCCTGTCATGGCTTCCGCAATTTGAGCAGACTGCTCATGGAAAAAGAAACCCTTGTTGTTTCGTAAAAACAGCAGTCTTGTAATGACCATGCTCGACGGGAAGTTGCGCAGCATTCCAGTCGATTTTGCCAGGCTCATAATCATAAATATTCTGGTAGCCCAACTCCAACAGACGCTGCATGGCCTGCTCGGAAATCGGGCATTCGAAATTCAAACTGTAGACAATGATCGTTTGGCATTTATCTGGAAATTTCTGCAGAAACTGTTCCTCAAAATGATGATTCAATGGGATATTAATCGCCCCGCGTAAGTGAAATTCCTGATACGAGGTTTCGGACAAAACCTCGACGAGTTTCAGATCAGGGCATGATACGATGAGCCTCTGTAAGTCATTTCTGCTGATGGTCACCATGGTCTCAACCCTCTACAAAAATATTGAACGGCTTTACGCTCATTCCATTTTTGTACTTCTAAAACACAACATAGAAATTCTGCATCGTTGGTTTTATTTTATCGATATCAAACTCTGTGAACATCAGGCTAAGAGAGCGAGAGCATGAGGGTGAATTTCTGATGCTGCTATCGGGAAATACCCCAGTGGAAATGTGGTATTGAACTTGGGGAACGTGGGCTTTTGTGTGACAGGCCACAATGGGCTTGCTCAGCCTGGACTGTCATACCAGCCTGATGAAACTGGAACTCGGCAATTCCTTTAGTTTTTTTCAAGCACCCACTGGATTGCATTCTGGGTTAATTCCGTTGCGTTATCCAGATTCAGCTTGTGTTTGATATTTTCCCGATAGGTTTCCACGGTTTTGGGGCTCAAATTCAGTTTTGCAGCAATCTGGCGTGTCGTTTCTCCCTGACCGATTTGTTCAAAGACTTCCAGCTCACGATCAGAGAGACTTTCAATGGGGGATGCGTCAGAGTAATTTTCGGAACCGACTGAGCGGCAGATCATACGCTCTGTGATCTCGGAACTGAGGAAGACTTTCCCCTTGAGGACCCGGTAAATGGCTTCGATTAATTGCCCCGCGGCCTGTTGTTTATTTACATACCCCAGCGAACCCGCCCGAATACACCGTTCTGCAAATAATTTTTCATCGTGCATTGAGACCGTCAACATTTTGATCTGTTTGAATTGGGATTTGATATCTTTGATCAATTCCAGGCCACTGCCATCTTTCAAAGAGAGATCAACGATAACCAGATCGGGAGGATCGTCCATGATCTGCTTAATCGCACCGACTTTGCTATCTGCTTCTGCGCAGACTTGAAGGTCGGGTTCTCGTTCAATCAGCCGCGAATATCCTTCTCTGACAATGGGATGATCATCGACAATCATAATACGCGTTTTTTGCTGATTCGAATTGCTCATTAAAATGATGCTCTCATCAAGTCGTCTCACATTATGAATTGATTATTGCCGGTAAGAAGTAGAAACTGGTCTTAAGAGCAGCCCCTTCGATTCTTTCTACTCTTTACTAAAGACATTGTACAAACAGATGAAATGGTTCGAAAGAGCGTATTTGCTTTCTGGTCTGGTAATTCCTGCTTGCCATTGATTTTGGGCAGGGATCATGGTTTCCAGGTTTCGGCCCCTTTACCCGAATCCTGAAGTTGCTTTAAGATAGAACAAAATATTCCGCTACCCAAAATATAGGACTCCCATGAGACTTCACATTTCCCGATTTACGGTCCTCACACTATTAACTGCTGTTACACTGCTCGGACCGTTGTACGCCGAATCTCCCAGTTCATCGAAAATGGTGCTCCAGCCATTTGTCGATCGGCATGAACTGGCAGGCGCTGTGGCATTAGTGGCCGACAAGGACAAAGTGCTGTCGGTGGATACCGTTGGTTTTGCTGATATCGCGGGGGCGAAAGCGATACAACCGAATGCCATGTTCTGGATTGCCTCGCAGTCCAAAGGGATGACGGCGACCGCGGTCATGATGCTGGTCGATGAAGGCAAGATTTCGCTGGATGATCCAGTCGAAAAGTACCTGCCTGAATTTCGCGGTCAGATGGTTGTGGCTGAAAAAGATAACAAGCACGTGCTACTTCACAAGCCAACCCATCCGATTACGATCCGGGAAGTGCTCAGTCATGTGAGCGGATTGCCCTTTAAATCAGCCGTTGAAGTGCCGACGCTCGATGCGCTTCCGCTGGAAGCAGCCGTACGCAGTTATGCGATGACACCACTGCAAACCGAGCCCGGTACACACTACCAATACTCCAATGCCGGCATCAACACGGCTGCGAGAATCATCGAAGTGGTGACAGGCACTAAATACGAAGACTTCATGCAGCAGAGGCTGTTTGATCCCCTCGGAATGAAAGACACCACTTTCTGGCCCAATGCAGAGCAAGTTGCTCGTCTGGCAAAGTCGTATCGACCCGATGCTGCAAAAACAGATTTAGTCGAGTTTCCTCTGAACCAGCTGACCTACCCGCTCACTGATCGGAATCGTCGGTTTCCCATGCCAGCCGGCGGTCTGTTTTCCACGGCGCAAGATACCGGGACTTACTGTCAGATGCTGCTTAATGGTGGCGAATTGAATGGGCGGCGTTATTTAAGTGAAGCGGCGTTTAAAGAACTGACAAAACGACAGACGCCGGACTCTGTTAAACAGAGTTATGGACTCGGACTGGCCGTTGGTTCGGACTGGTTCGGGCACGGTGGAGCCCACGCGACGAATATGGAAATCTATCCCGAGAAAGGAATCGTCGTGATCTGGATGGTGCAGCATGGCGGTTTTCCGGGCAAAGGGGCGCAGGCACGCGGCGTGTTCAAAAACTGGGCGCTGGAACGCTTTGGCAAGTGAATTCACTCTGACACGCGGGGGGCAATGCTCCCGCGATTCCTGCCAGTAGCATGTAAGAAGCACTCAAGTTCCTGGCTTATTTTGTTCTTCAGAGAGATGGTCACTGATGAGTATTTATCAAAGATTCGGCGTGGCGCCGATCATTAACGCTTGCGGCAGCGTGACTCGGCTGGGCGGGGCACCGATGTCATCCGAAGTACTCGATGCATTTCGCGAAGCTGCGGGTGAGTCGGTTCCACTGGAGCAGCTTCAGGCGGCTGCCTCGAAAAAAATCGCCGGGCATACAGGAACGGAAGCGGGGCTGGTGACTTCAGGAGCGGCGGGCGCTCTGACGTTGGGAACGGCGGCGATTCTGGCAGGTCATGATTTAAAGCGGATGGAACAGCTACCTCACTGTGACGGATTTCCGCATGAATTCATCATTGCGCGGGAGCAGCGCAGCGGTTACGACCATGCCGTTCGTGCTGCGGGAGCAAGACTGGTTGAGGTTGGCTTCAATGAAATTGTTTCCAATGCCGGAGTGCGTCGTACGGAAAGTTGGGAGTACGCGGCTGCGATTAACGAGAACACCGCAGGTATCGTGTATGTGCATGCGGCTAATTCACAGCCGACATTAACAGAAGTCGTTGAAGTCGCGCGACAACATGATTTGCCGGTTCTAGTCGATGCGGCGGGCGAACTGCCTCCTCGTGCCAATTTGAAGGCGATCTCAGCCACAGGCGCTGCTCTGGTTGCCTTCAGTGGTGGGAAGGCGATTCGGGGACCGCAGTCAACCGGGTTATTATGTGGCAAACGCGAGTTGATTTCTTCGGCCGCATTACAGATGCTCGACATGGACGACCATTACGAGCTCTGGCAGCCTCCCGCTGATTTGATCGATACGTCATTGTTTCATGGCTTGCCCCGGCATGGAATCGGCCGGGCTTTGAAGGTTTCCAAGGAAGAAATCGTCGCGCTCCTGACGGCGCTCGATCTGTTTGCCTCGGGAGCATACGACGCGCAGAATCAGGAATTTCGATCCTGGTTGGAATTAATCGGCGAGGAGCTGGAACTGGCGAATGTTAACGCCACCTGTTATCTGGCCACGCCGTTCAGCAGTGAGCGCTGGCCTCTTCTAGATATTCATATTGATGAAGAGAGTGTGGGAACCGCGTTTGAAGTCTGTCAGCGACTGCGTCAGGGATCGCCGCCGATTTATGTGAACCATGCTCGATTACACGAAGGCTTGCTGACCATTAATCCGTTGTGTCTGACTGCAGAAAATGTACACATTTTAGCAAAACGCTTGTGCGAGGAACTGAAGTAGTCCCGATCGCTGAAATTGAGCCTGTGTCCAGGTTTACTGTAGCGTCTTCAGGGCGATTTAGACCGAGTATCATAGAACGAGGGACGCTATGGTTAAAGGGGATGTACTCTAGTGTTTCCGATTCTGATTCGCAAAAGGCCAATTTCCATTCTCATAATCGATCGCCAGCTGTGGCGTTTCGATCCGTTTTCCGTTCGCAGCCAGACTGTGCATCACCGCGTCTAAAATGCCAGTTGTGAGTAACGTACGTTCGACCGGATACGAAACCTGATTGGTGTGGATCATTTGTTCGATGGCTTTGAGCAGATACGCAAAATGGCCGAAGGGGGGATTCAGTTCCAGTTTGAACCAGGTGGCCAGCGGTTTTTCCTGTCCGCGCAGCTTCACCGCGACGGCATAGTGCACACTCAGGCGGTTGGCCATCGCGATGGTGCTTTTTAAGCCGTCCTGATGTTCCAGGAAATAGAAGGCACTGTCGTCTTTCAGGATGTCTTCCCAGTCTCCCTTGGCGACATTCGGGATCACATCCAGCGCCGCCTGTAACATGGGACGTGCCCACAGACCCTGCCGTTCTGCCTCCCAGATTTGCGAGCCCCGCGCCGTCTGTACGGCGATGACTCCGGTGGGACCTGTTCTACGTTCAATCAGTGATTGTTGTGCTTCGAGTGCATGGAATCCATGTGCTTCAAATTGGCCACGACCGACGGTTAAGACCGCTTCAATTTCACAATCCTCAGGTAGTGTTAATGCTGGCTTGCGCCATGTCACTGGCAGTGAGGAACCCGCCATCAGCGGAAAGTTCATTTTGCGAGAGGTGTCATACATGGCTTTTGCATCCCGCCACCGATAGGCAAGATGCTTGTCATTAAACACCGGGACTACTTTGTCGTACTTTTTGAATGTCGCCGTAATTTCATCGAAAAACCGTTTGCGGGGATACATATGCTGCTTCGTCTTCGGCGTGTGGGGGTATGTTCCATGTTCTCCAATGCTCAGAACGCCGGCGACTTGAACTTGATTAGTTCCCAGTGTGAGGGCTTCTTCAATGGTGGCAGCGATGGGGAATTTGTATTTGCGGGACAATGCCCGACTCATGTCGCGCTCGGGAACCTGATCGGTATACAGCGAGGCAAGATACAGGTCAGGTCCCAGTCCCCCTTGTTGTTGAAACCCTGCGAGGATTTTTCCGACTAGGACGTCAGTGTGAGAATTGGGCGTGTATTCGGTAACGACAGCGGCAACGGGCAGCTTCGGTCGCGCGGGAGATTCTGTAGCACGGGTTGTGTTTGACATCAACAAAGGCAGGGAAGCAGCCGAAGCCTGCTGGAGCCAGGTTCGCCGGTTCATTTGCGACATGTTGTCTCTCCTGTTATTCAGGGGCAGGTTAGCGAGATACTTCGAGCCAAAGCGAATGAAAACAATCAGCATCCTGAAGATGGGTCAGTGAGTGTTTATGTTAACTATGCTGGATTCCCCACACTTCTGCAAGGAAATTCGAAAGAATCGAGAGTTCGTGATTTCTCGAAAACTTCGAACAGTGAAAAAATGGTCTTGACCTGAAAATATTCACTGTTATAGTACTGTGTACTCTTTGGGAGGGGTCATCATGCATATTCGAATTGAACGCGGTTCTTCGACGCCGATTTCTCGGCAGATCATGGAACAAATCCGGGCACATTGTCTTTCAGGAACTATGAAACCGGGGGATAGCTTGCCTTCCGTTCGCAAGCTGGCACAGAGGTTGACCGTCAATGTGAATACGATTGTACGCGTTTATGAGCGTTTATCTGCCGAAGGGCTGGTCGAAATGCGTCACGGAGAAGGAACGTTCGTGCTGCCTCAATCTGCTGTGACAGAAACTTCACAACAGATGGCCGAACAGCGAGATCAGTTTTCAATGGAGTTTTCTGCGGTCGTGCATCGTGGCATTTTATTAGGGCTGACGGCGGCTGAATTGCGGAAGCTGTTAACGGCGTCGGTTGCGGATGTGAAACGGGAACTCAAAGCAGAAGCCGCTGCGCAACAGAAACACAAGCCAGAATCCAGAACCGCGTAACCTTTCATCAGGAGATTCTCATGTCAGAATCGGCGATCAGAATTCATCAGGTTCATAAACAATTCGGTGCGAATGTCGTACTGGATGATGTCTCACTGGACATTCCCCGTGGTCAGACGTTGGCTTTACTGGGGCGAAACGGAGCCGGTAAAACCACTTTGATACGAATGCTGCTCGGTTTATTGAAACCGGATAGCGGGACAATGCAGGTCGATGGTTGTGACCCCACGCGAGATGCGATTGAACTTCGGCGTCGTGTGGGTTATCTGGCGGAAGACCAGACGATGTATGGCTGGATGACGCCGATCGAACTCTGTCATTTTCTGGCCCCCTTTTATCCCGCCTGGAATCAGTCACTCGCCGATGATTATCTGGAACGCTTTCACATTCCCCGACATCAGCGAATTGAACAGCTTTCCAAGGGACAAAACGTCAAACTGGGATTAACACTGGCCCTCGCGCATGAACCCAATGTGGTCATTCTGGACGATCCCGCGTTAGGGCTGGACACGATTGCCCGCAAGGAATTCAATCGCGATCTGATCGAACATCTCCAGGCAGCCGGGCGGACCGTATTGTTCAGTTCGCATTTACTCGATGAAGTCGAAGCGGTCGCGGACGCAGTAGCGATTCTGGATGGCGGCAGAATTATACGCCATGCTGCTACCGAAACACTGCGCAGTGAAGTCAAACGCATTATTTTGACTTCCACAGGTATCTCTGAAGTCTCACCGCCGGCAGGGTTGCTCGATGTGCTGCAGTTGGATGATCAGTTTGTGGTAACCGTTGATGGTGCAGCGGACTTTGTGGAGCATTTAGCCGAATTGGGAATCGATCATGAAGTCGTGGATTTGAGTCTGGATGAAATTTTTGAATCGTTTGTGATCGGTCGCACGCAGGGCTGGCCGCAGGCGGGAACTCCGGTTGTTGTATAACAAGCATAGTATCTTGAGAGCGATAGATTAAAGGACCCGTATTATGGATTTCGTTTTACAGTCTCTGCTCTGGAAAGAATGGCGGGAACGCAGGCGG
>NZ_CAXBKP010000031.1:0-77392 GCF_963976445.1 uncultured Gimesia sp.
ACCGAAAAAAAAACGCCGATCCAACATAAAAAAAGTAAAGTAAGTACCATTAGGCGCCAGCCGCCGTTTCAATCAGCAGAAAGCAATCCCCACCCCAAAGCCAAACAAATCCTACCAGATAGCACCGCAGCCATGCAGATGAACATCCCGCAGAGAATCACAAAGTGCATGTCTGTGTCTGCCCCCTTTACACTTCCTATGGATTTTCATCATCTGATTGGTTTCAGGGAGGGGAGCTCGATTGGGAATCGTTTCGGCAATCAGCTGATGTTCTGTCACCGCTGTTTCCAAGTGAGATACTTCCTGTCTGAGACTTTTATACTTAGCCCTCTCCGTAAGTAACATTGCCCCAAGCTCCTGTCACTTAAATCAGGAACTGATTCATTCACAAACGACGATTCAGTCAGATGCTTCCATACAAAATGCAAATCGGTTACCTTGGATATTTCCAAGATCCCTGAACTGTAGCAGCAGCCATTCATTCCAGGAGTGATAACTGATGAAAGCGTTCATCGTAATGATCCGTCTTGTACAAGGTGGTTTTGATGATCAGGACTTTCCCGAAAGCAGTCTGGAGCCAGAAGACTGTTTGGAGAATAACAAGTTCGTTTTGCAACAACTCCGCCCCTCGATTTCGGGTATGCTGCAACGAATAAAGAGGACTCACTTTGCAAATTTCATCCCGATTTTTCCGAGGAAATCGTATGAGCAGAACTGAATCGACACCGACGACGAATCGTTTCCTTTGTGTGCTCAAGAAACACTCAATTATAAGCAGCTCATTGAGATGGATGCCTCGACATTTTCTCTGTGTTGTCGTTGTCATTTGCCAAATCTCAATGCCACCTGCCGCTGCGCAGGATCAGCCCCCGCCAGAGGCTCCACCGGAATCCACCGACACGAAAGCTCCGGAAACCCCTGAGAAGGTCGACGTGAATCCCGTTGCGGCCGACGCCGAAATTGCATCCCGGTTGGTTCGGATTCTGGAAGCAACCGGGTGGTTCAAACAGCCTGAAGCGCGTGTCGACGAAGGTGTCGTGTTCCTCTCTGGTCAGGTGGATACAGAACCACACAAGGAGTGGGCGGCAAAACTGGCATCCAAAACCCAGGATGTCGTGGCCGTCGTCAATCGCATCGAGGTCCATCAAAAATCAATGTGGGACCTTTCGGATGCGTTTGGAGAACTCACGACTCTCGGTTCGAAGACGGTTCAAAACAGTCCGCTGATTCTGGTCGGAATTCTGTTCCTGATAGTGACCTGGTGGGCCAGTGGGTGGACTGCCAGACTGACGGCCGGTCTGTTTCAAAGACGGATGAAAAGCCTCTTACTGGGAAACGTCGTTTCGCGGGCGGCAGCCATCCCCGTCTTTCTGCTCGGACTCTACCTTGTCCTGAAGATTTCAGGTTTAACGCGACTGGCGATGACGGTTCTAGGAGGGACAGGACTGATAGCTCTGGTGATCGGATTCGCCTTTCGCGATATCGCCGAAAACTTTCTCGCCAGTATCTTGATCAGCATACAGCGACCTTTTGTAATGGGTGATCTAATCGAGGTCGCTGGCTATAAGGGGTATCTGCAAAGTGTCAATACCCGCTCGGCCTTGCTGATGACGCTTGAGGGAAACCACGTTCAGATTCCAAACGCCACCATCTACAAAGAAGTCATCATCAACTTTACTGCCAATCCGAATACCCGCTTCGATTTCCAGGTAGGGATCGGTTACGCCGACACCATTTCGAAAGCACAAGCGATCGCCTTGAAGGTTCTCGAGGATCATCCCGCCATCGTCGCCGATCCGGAATCGATGGTTCTGGTCGAGTCGCTCGGCGCTGCTACTGTCAATTTGAGGGTTTATTTCTGGATCAACACAGCCGAATTCAGCACGTTCAAAGTACGTTCGGCTGTCATTCGACTCACCAAACTCGCGTTCGATCAGGCGGGAATCTCGATGCCGGATGAGGCCCGCGAGATCGTCTTTCCCGAAGGGGTGCCGGTGCGGATGCGTTCAGAACACGACCATATCGCTGAGCCTGTTGTGATACCACAAGAGTCACCGTCGTCGTCGGGAGAAGAAGCAGCCTCGGCCAACGAAGCGGAAGGAGATTTAATCAGCGAAGCGAACGAGATCGAACAACAGGCAAAGCAATCCCGCTCGCCGGAATCGGGGCAGAATTTATTGGAGGATTGATCGGATGCGCTGTTGTGGGAACGAAAATAAGTTCAGAAATCTCAGAGAACAAAACAACATCACATTACCCCTTACAATAACAGACGTCCGTGTGACAACTGTTGGCTCGCCAACAGTGATCAGATCACCTACCACAAACCCCCACCAAGAGAGCAGAATATCTCCAACCCTGAGCGGATCGGCGCCAGCCGCCGTTTCAAACAGCAGAAAGCAATCCCCACCCCAAAGCCAAACAAATCCTACCAGATATCACCACTCCCACGCAGATGAACATCCCGCAGTAAAATCATAAGTTTGATTCAAAGCCTCCCTCCCTTTTCCTCCCAGCGCGCCCCCGATGAGCACCATCGCATCATGAATGGGCATGTCGCCAAGTAGAATTCCGCAAACGAAATAGATCACAGTGACGTCAGCGACGACGTACGTCTTCTTACCATTGAGGGGGAGGTTATCCAGCATCGTTACGGCTTCCTTGTCAGGGAAAGAAATGTGATAAAGCAGAGTCACATCGAATCAGTTCAAACGGAAAGAATGTCCGGGAAACTTATGTTACCCGGTCATTATTCTGAAGCTGCTACAATTTTGTCGATCACCAATTATGTCTGATATTGTTCGATCTCCGTCTCTCCCATATAGTGCCAATTGATAATAGACAGAAAGCCTGATAGATTTAGACAGAAACATATTCTGTCTATCAATGAGTTATGTCGCTCAATCGAATCCACTTTCACTCGTAATGGAGATCCAAAGTGAATAGGCTCGTCACCCTGATTGTTGTCGTTGTTGTCGTAGGCACGGCTGCCGTATTCTTGAATGCCGAAGAAGAGGCGTGGAAATCAGAGATTGCCACGTTTGAATCCGTACAGCAAGACAAGGACTACCGAGTTACGCTTCTCGGCGTCACGAAAGGAATTGCTTTTG
The DNA here is from genome assembly GCF_963976445.1 of uncultured Gimesia sp. Lineage (GTDB taxonomy): Bacteria > Planctomycetota > Planctomycetia > Planctomycetales > Planctomycetaceae > Gimesia. Next base: position 3,111 of record NZ_CAXBKP010000031.1, read on the forward strand.
TCGACTCTCAAAAACCGATTAACGATGGCGGCCGCCCTCCGGGCAAAAACGCAGTGCCGTGGATGCGAGTCGTAACCGTTATCGAAAACCTCACAGACAAAGACGAACCGTGGGGCTTCAGCGCGGAAACGGCTGATGGCAAAGAACTGGTCGGTGAAATCAAGTGGAAAACGAACGGCCGCGTATTTGAAAGCCGTACCAGTGGTGCCATCGCCGAAATGGATTATAATTATCCGCCGCTTCGCTTTGCAACGTTCCCAGTGGGAATGCCCGAAGTTGTAAATGAGAAGAAATCCAAGGTCTACTCATTCACGTTGTCTGGCAAGCTCCCACATTCAGAAACTGCCGTACTTCGTTTTTCATTCGGCGATGCAAACAACCGTCGCGAACTGGTGTTCAAGGGCGTCCCGCTTCCGTAGCCAATCACATGCAGGTATTGCGATGTCACGTCCACGCCAAGTGGAAGCCGCGACATAACAATGGCATGAACGCGGAGCCGCCGACAGCGCGTTTTTCAAGTGCAGCATCAATCGCGGTGGCCCTGTTATGCCTGACGTTATCCGACTTGAGGCAACTTAGCGGCAATGGCACGTCTACACGAACACAACTCGAATCGCCCGATTTCCGATGTCACCGTCAATCAGACACTACGCCAAGTCGTGGCGCAAACCGTAACAGCGCCGCAACAATGACTACCGAACAAACGGTTGAACGTGAGCGGCGGTCATAAAACTCAGCCAACTCATATTTACAGAACTATCCGGCACTTGAACAACTTCTGGTTCTCCCATTTCGGTCGCTTTAGTAATCCTATCAACTCATACGTATTCCGGGACGTCCCGAATATCGACCGTTTTAAAAGACACCCTCTAGAATAATGTCCGGGTAACGCACGTTACCCGGTCATTAGCACTTTGCAGCAACATATTCCCGAATGTGCTGTAGGAAATTTTCCGTCTCCCGTTCCAATATATTACCAAACATGACTCCTACTACGCATAGAATGCGGTTTGTATGGTGATATACCGACACTGCTGTTCCATCGCCAATTGGCTTCAGAATGATCTCCATAATCCGTTTGGTCTGCTGGTCAGTTAGTCCAAAACCCGAGCCCCGGAAACTGGAAATGATGCTGGAATTCACAGGAGGATGAATTGTAAATCCATTGTCCTGCCACCACGATTTGGCTGCTACAACAACCACTCTTTCGGGGGCTTTAATTATTTCCAAACGGTGGCAAGATGATTTCATTTTCTAGCTCGCAATTTAACTAATGAATAACATAAATCACGTGACCGGTTCATTATACTCTTCAAATCATCAAAAGTGTCCGGGTAACGTGTGTTACCCGGTCATTAGGCGATTTTAGTTGGATTCGTCTTTCTGCCGTTGCTATTCGTCATCCGCATCGTTTATGTGGGCATTTTGCCAATTCTCCATTGCTTTCACGACAGCCTCGACATTTGCTTCGGTTTTCTGAGTAACGTAACCATAGTAGGCGTGAACCATCTGGATTAGCGTGATGTCACCAAAGTCACGCATTAAGGCATTCGCATTCAACAAGTCATAAGCCAATATATAACAGTCTTCTGCATGCTCAATCGCCTCATCGACTGGAAGATGCTCGCCTCTTATGTGTATTAAGTCTACACAATGCCACATTAGTGAGAGTAGCCAATACTGACCGACTTCCATCAATTCAAGACGTTCCTGTTCGTCTTCAGCCAATTCGTCATCGGTGACTGGCAGCAGCTCAATTGCACTTTTGCCAAGCGGAATTTTCATGTTGACGTTACGGTCGCACGCTTTCACATGCAGAGCAAATAGTTGATCGGCTAGCAACATTGTTTTGATCTAAGCTAACTTTTGGTTCTTCCTTCTGTCCGTCAGTTCCCACACTTTTTTCCTTAACTGTTTCAGGTAACGGTTTTAATTCCATTTAAAGCTCCTCGAAAACATGTTCTGTCTAAGCTTACTAAGATTGTAGCGTTTGGAGTTGTAAATAAGATCATGGAAATATTTTAAAAACCCACTTTCCCAGTAGCTTTCCATTGCCTGTAGAATTAGCGTCTAGTCATTTATTTGTATCAAATCAAATTTAATTTAAGGGCTCCGATTCAACCCGTTATTATTCGCCTCGTGATTAGCCAGAAAGTGCTTTTCTCTTTCGTGCGATTGTCGATTGGTATTTCTTGATCTGATCTTCGTAAATCTGAACTTTTCGAGATTCGATGATCTCGCTGGCGGAAAGTACGAGTGGTTGGTCCCAGCAAAGTTCTTGTTCACGAACCTCTCTTGTGCCATCCCATCCCGCGACGATGACATCAACGCGCGGGGCAAGAAAGTTGATCACAATCGTCTTTGCACCGGTATCGACTCGCACGTCATCACATTCAAGAATGTCAACAATGGTATCACGGTCGGATTTGTAAACGACAAGAAAATGATCATGTTCGTCTGCAGCGGTTGCCCATTTCTTCAATTCTCGCTTTTCAGCGGCGGGCATCGCATCTAAGGTCACCTTCGCTTCCTTTTCTTTGCGTTTTCGTCGTGCGTTGATTTTAAACTTCAGCTTTGGGTCAGCTGTGAACGCTGCATCGATGGCATTGGAAACTGCTTCGCGGTCCATGTTGTGTGTGATTGCGACGCCGCACAGAGCAGCATAATCCAACTGCTTCTGTGTCGGCGGCACAAATGGCTTCGAGGGTGCAAAAAGTCGAAACAATAATTTCAGCATTGGCAGCCTCCAGGGAGTTTAAGCGTCTACAGTACGGCGTCGGGTATTGTGTAAAGGATGCTCAAAGAAAAGTATACATGATTTCACATCTTGAGGGCATTTCAAGTTACAGCTTCCCAGAGAATAAATTCAGCTATCTGCGTAGACAGAATCTACAACAGGTCTAACTAAAGCTCTGTCGAATGACCGGGTAAACATCGTTACCCGGACGTTTTTCCGATTTGTCAACCAAAAAAAATTAAGTGCTTGAATCAATACTTTCAAAACTGTCTAATATTTCTGGACCATTGTTTATGCTAACCGAACAATAGATATACCGGGGAGATTGATTAGGAATGGATGACATCTCAAATATTTGTGAACTAATTTTTTCTGCCACAGCCCAGACATCGTCATTCTGGAAATTCTATTCTACAGTATCTCTAGCCACTATCGGATATGTAATGGCAGCGAAAGCTCCATTAGAATCTTTCAAGGTAAGAGTCGGTGTCGCTGTAGTATTCTTTATTTTTGCTATGTCCAACAGTGGCGCGATCAAGAGGTCACAGATACAGAATATAGCAGTGCACGAGTTTTGCACCAAGATAGCTGTTGAAAAGTTGGGTGAAAATAGCGACTTTGTAACTGCCTTAAATCAAACAGCTCCTAGTCCTGTTTGCCAGATTATGATTTTTCATTACAGCGTCGATGTTGGAGTTATACTAATTGTTATTATGATTCCCAGATTCCGTAAAACCGTTCATGAGACTGTGGCATTGGATGCTTAGACTGGTTTAATAATGACCGGGTAACTGCTGTTACCCGGACATTAATATAAAGAGTATCTATTAAAAGGCACGACTCCAGTACTTGTCATGGTTATCCGCCATGTTGTCAATTCACTCGAGTGCAAAGTTCTTGTGGTCTCCAATTGGATCGACCACCAAGAGAATTTTATCGTTCTGCGGGACAAATCGAACAACCACCTGCAACGGATCACACATCACACCCGTAACCAAGTATTGGCAATCGATATCATCACCGTCAGTTTCGCCAATAACCCAGTCTCCATTTTCGCACGATAGAATTGCGAGGGTTCAGCAACAAGAAAAGAGGCGCTATCAAAATTGTGACAGCTAATTCGGCTTCGAAACTCAACGACGGGATCGAAGGCGGTAGGAATGGGCTTGCCCGCTTGCTCGGAAGAGCCCCCACCAAGGAAGTAGCAAAGTATAAAGAGGAGTGGTAGAAGCGGTTTCATTTCTCCGCCAAACTTGTTATTCAACTGAAATAGGCCACATACTCAGTAATCGTACCAAACAACTATAGACTGTCAACAAAGAGCTTTAATCTATCTTTTCGTGCGGCAAAAAGAAGTGTCCGGGTAATTAGCGTTACCCGGACACTTTTGAGAGTTAGCAATTCGGAATCAATCCTTGATAGCAGGGTCTAACATCGTAGTTGTCATTCAGATTACAAGTTCACGGAGGCAGCCGGTTGGTAGCGACGTCTTGTTATCCCCGTTTTGTGGGATGGTATCAATCATGTTCGGGTTCCCTGCGACCAATTTCTGTCCCTCTGCTGAATTCTTCCTTCCATTGATGTGCCTCTTGAAACAGTTCGTTGTGATCGTCGGAGATAATGTCGATCTCCGAACCAGGGACAGGTGTGCTTTCATCTGGGTCAGATTGCTGGAGCTGAAGTTTGATGAATCCGTGTTCAAACCGATCCAGTCGCAACATGGCGCGATGAACCGCTGAATCAAGGAAGTCATCGAGAACCGTCAGAAGGGCTGTTTTCTGCTCGTCGGTGAGGCTACATAGGGTTGCCACAGCACCATCAACGTCCGACCCCGCCACCAAGTCGGTCGCGCGAATCTGTGCCCTGACATCTGCAAAAAGATCGTCCGTGTTTGAGACCAAAGTAAGTCCGAACAGACCGCGAGCCATCTCCGTCCTAGATTCATCGTCGTCGGGCCAAAGCTCTGTATTATCCTCGGCAAGCCATCCCCTTTCACGACAAATTGCGAGATACAGGGACTGGCGTTCGAGTCGAGTGGCTTCGTCCATCGCGAATAATTCCTTTGAATAACTATTGAAAGATAATATTTGATTCTGTCTAAACCTAACAGAATTTCTGTCTATTCTAAATTGATGCCTCATGAATTTGCATCCACATCAGAATTTTCCGTCGTCTATTTCTGATTTTGTTAATGGTTTAAATTTCACCATTCCTTTCCTAAATCCTCAAAAGCGTCTAGGTAATAACGGTTACCCGGCCATTCTTCAAAATCTGATTCGTCGATCAGCTTCTCAAAGTATTCACATTCTTCACAGACATTGATTCCTTCCCCGGTACTGCGTCCGCAGTATTCGCACCAGTCCAGGGCCGCCCGTGCCTTGATACATTCCCAGCAGATGTAGAAATTCGCCTCTGTGACATCTTCGGGATTGTGACACAACTGAACCCAACTGCCGCTGGTCGGACTGCTGCAGCGATCACAGGAGTCGTCAAACTCGCATTTCTCCAAACCATGCAAACGAATGTTTTCAAGCGACCTCGATTATTCCAGTTCGCTTTCTTCCTGGTCGCTTTCACAGCTCATGAGTTCCTCTTTCGATTTATTAAACTCGTTTAGAATGTTGGGTGGGTAATCACCATTACCCGGTCATTTCGTCGGACCAGGTAAAAACAACGCAGGCTTATTCTCGATGCCTTGATAGCGATTCTCAATCAATGGCTGAACAACTTCGCCCATTGTTTTGCCAGTCACCGGATCAACAATGTTCGCCATAAACTCACGTTCGAAAATCGCGTGACCGGATTCGACGTATTCTAATTTCGCTTTGATGATTAGACATAGAGCACAGTAGTTCGGAAGAGGGGATGAAGGGGGTGCTCCGGCGGGTTGTTGCTTAGAATTATCGGTCCTGAAAAGACGAGCCCGCAAACACCAACAGTGACTTCGTTCCACACGCGTCTTCCAAGCCAGGGCGGGCGAGTCTCCCCTTAGATCCCATCCCAGATCGGCACTTCCAGAAACTCGGAAAGGGTTCTTGCATCTTCGTGAATCTGGTCCAACTTGCCGTGATCGACGACATTCGTTCGTACGCCCTCTTGGGAGACAAGATTCATCTCATAGCTAAAATACGAACCGTTTTTGTTGCTGATCGTTTCTGAAATCAGTTGAATCGAATGGATTTCCTGGAACGGCATCAACAACTCATTGGCGGTGGCATAGATTAATTCGTCGGCCGAAATCTTTCCTTTCCAGAAACAGTTATGCTGCTTATCGAATACAACCGGCCTGATGCCAAAGTAGAACATCAGGCCACCGACCACTGAAAAGACCAACCCGACCGCTCCCAGGCCAATCACGTCCTCCGTAAATACAGTTCCGCCCATGATGACTTGAGAGATCGACATCACCAAGAGTCCCAAGCCGATCACCAGGAAGATCAGATAAAAGGCTTTTGCACCCCACGAAGCACGAAACTCATAACGCAGGGGTGAGATCCGCACCAGCTGCCGCGTGCAGAAACTCGCCCCGCCCCTTTTCAGCGGCGTCCATTCCGTTATCAGCGCGACCGGATCGTCCAGTGTCGCCGGATCAAAGCGTTCACCGTCCTCTGTGGATAAACTTTTTAGCTTGTCAATGAGCTTGCGAAACATGGACTGCGTGCCTTAATGAGGATGTGATTCCAATTTGTGGATATCATATCAACCAATCATGCGCATTCAAATATTGGTCTACCGATAAATCCGCCACATGAAATGAGAATGGGGGACAATACACAAATTCCTGTTAACTGTGCTGTTGCTTCTCTATTTTCACGTCTCTTGTGCCGTTAAAGTATTTAAACCGTCGGCTACTGGAGTCTGCCCCCTTTACTGTCGTCTTTGATGTGAAGCATTTTAAATATGCCCTTTGCCGCCTTTACCGCCCCCTTTGCTGATTACCCGCTGTTGCAGGAACGCGTTCTCTCTGTCCTCCAGGTATTGCCCGTCAATGTGCAGCGTGATTTTTTGGATGATCATCGATTCGGAACCGCGATCGACAACTACGAACACGGAAAGGGGTGGACACTGTTCCTGGCAGCACCTGGCCCGATCGGCGAAGGAAGCCGTCTCGTAGTGCTGAGACCCAAGTTGGAGATGGCGTCTGAAGCGTACGCGAAATACATCATCGCTCACGAGTTCGCACATGCGTTTCTGCGAAACGGCGGTTGGGGCGAAATCACAGACGTAGAAGAAGCTGCCGATGCGCTCGCGGCTTCCTGGGGATTTCATGAGCCAGCAACGTTTAATTGATGCCGATTTCGGGAGAACATAAAATTGCCAGGCACCTTTCTCCACCCTGTGGTCGCTGCTAGTCGACTTTGACGCCCATTTTTGCCGCGATGCGTTTGGCCGTTTCTTCCCGTTTGGCAGTGAGAGACGATGTCTTTTCCTGAACGGCGGCGAGTATTTTGGGTGGGGCAGTCTCGGGCGAGCCACAATTGAATGGCGGCTCAGGGGTATACTGGATGGCAAGCTGAATCTTCTGAGCAACCTCGTCGCCCCGCAGCAGTGCGGCTACTGTTAACGCCCCGTCAATTCCCGCAGTCAACCCAGCCGCGCTGACGAATGTTCCATCGATGGCAACGCGTTTCGTGGAGGTCTTCGCGCCGAAATATTTCAGCAGATGCAGGGAGGTCCAATGCGTCGTCGCCGCCCGACCTGTCAATAGACCGGCCGCACCGCAAATCAGAGCGCCAGTACAAACGGAAAAGACACATTGCGCCGCTTCGGCTCGTTGGCGAATAAATTCAAGAACTCGCTCATCGTCCATAAGTTCTTCCTGTCCCGGACCTCCGGGAATCAGTAGCAGGTCGATCTGCCCAGCCTCGTCGAAAGTTGTGTCCGGCAGCAAACTGAATCCGAGGTGATCGCGCAACGGTTCCTTATTCTTCCACACCAACTGAATCGAACAGTTGGGGATGCGAGACAGCACGGAATAGGGACCAGTCAAGTCGATTTGATCCATTCCCGGAAAGACGATTGCAGCGATTGACAAGCGACGTTCGGGCGGAATAATTTCAATCGTAGATTGTATCATGTTTTTTCTGATGCCATTTCTTCGTCTTCGAGGATCACCCGAATCTGACGGCCGCGTTCAATTGTGGCGGTAGTGCCCGCCGACGTTCGTCCGAATTCCATCTTTTGTCGCATGTGTCTGATTTGTTTTTCCGAAATCGCATCTTGGAGTATGTGGACCACCGATCCATTCCAATGCTCGATCGTCCAGACTCCCGACGTGTATTCTGATATTTTAGTTATTCCATCCAGAAACAGATACCATCGTTCTTCTCCAATCATGACACCGAAGCCGTTGTCCTCGATTGTGATGTCCATTTCCCGTCGTGCTTGCACCACAACATCAATCAGCCCGGTGACAAGACCGCGAAAGAGCAGGAGCAGGCCGAACGCCAAGAAGCCGAATGTAAGCACCCCAAGCCACTCGAACGCGATTATCTCATCAATGAATCGTACAATGAAGAAGGATTCAAGTAGAACGAAGAATGGAACGAATGCAGGCCCCCATATCTTAAGACGCGGAATCAGCCGTTGGCGTCGCGTCAGCGAGTATCGAATTGGTTGTTTACTATCCATTGGAGCATATTCGATTTACGGCACAACTTGTGATTCACCTGCACGATGTTGTAGCTGATACTCACGAGGCATCAACACGTGCATAATATTATATGTTGTTCAAACGTGATACAATAATCGCTGGATGATGTTTTTAAATCTGGTCACTGCAAGCTACATAGAAATCGTACCACACTGAAACAGCCAGTCAACAGACTTTATAATGGTTACACTTTAGAGGGAAGTTTAACAGGGTTGCAGATTTCACAGCGCGACATCTAGCAAGACTTGGCTTCGATTTCTATGTCGGAGTGCAATGTCAGAATAACTCAGAGAAAGCGAAGGCGTAGAAACGATGACCACCACTCAGGCTGCATGGGATGAAGTTGTGATCGGTTCCGGTATGGGCGGGATGACTGCGGCTGCCGCGATCTCGCGTCTGGGGCACAGAGTGCTGCTGCTGGAACAGTACGATTCACTCGGCGGACAGACTCACAGTTTTTCTCGTGACGGTTTCTCATGGGACGCCGGGCTTCACTATCTTGGCGACTTGGGGCAGGATCAACGGGAGAAAGCCATTCTTGACTGGCTGACCGATACGCCGATTGAATTGGCGACGATCGGAGCAATCTACGACACGCTTCACATTGGTAACGCTCCCACAATTCAATTGACTCGGCCGACAGAATCCCAAAAGCTCGATTTGAAGGAACGCTTTCCAGACGAAGGCGATGCCATCAAAGCCTGGTACAACGCGATCCACGAGGGCCGTGAGGCACTGACGACGATCATACAAGCACGTTCGATGCCTGCGGTTTTCGGTACAGCAATGAAGTGGTGGAGGCGCCGGACAATCAAGCGCTGGTGTGAACGCACCACCGCGGAAGTGGCAAACGACCTGACAGACAACCCGGAACTTGCCGCTGTATTTTCCGCGCAGTGGGGCACTTTTGGCGGCCGCCCCAGCACGGCAAGTTTCGCACTGCACGCGGCGGTCATCGGGTCGTATCTTAGTAGCGGAGGATTCTACCCCGCAGGAGGCGGCTCCACCATTGCGGAACACCTGCTGGCGACGATCACGTCGGCTGGCGGCGAGGCACGTGCGGGCGTCACCGTTGAGTCACTGCGCATGGAAAACGGTCGCGTCGTCGGCGTGACGACTTCTGATGGTGAAGAAATCGATGCGGACAAAGTGATTTCAGATATCGGCGCGAGGGAAACGGTAGACCGCCTGCTTCCGAAAGATCACGGCCATCAAGAGTGGGTAGATCAGATCCGTTCCCTCGGTTCCAACATCTGCCATTTTTCATTATTCCTCGGTTTCTCTGGAGACGTCGAAGCCGCCGGTGCCACAAAGTCCAACCATTGGCTTTATCCGACTGGCGAAATAGACGCAGTTTGGACCGACGTTTCTAACGCCGTCCCCCCCGCGATGTTCGTCTCGTTCGCTTCTTTGAAAGACCCCGCACATGATCCGGGCCCCGATCAAAAACATACAGGAGAATTTATTGCCTGGGCAGATTGGTCTACCGTCGCGCGCTGGGCCGGACTCCCGCCCGAACAACGCGGCGATGACTACATTGATTTCAAAAACCAGGTCGAAGCAGCGTTGTTTGAACAATTCAAGAAGTATTTCCCCAAGCTTGCAGAACTGGTCGTATTTCGCGAAGTCGCGACACCGTTGGCAACGGCATCGATCACCGGCCATACAAAAGGCTCCTTCTACGGTCTCGACGTAACGCCGCAGCGCGTGTTGTCAAATGCACTCCGGATGAAGACACCAATCAAAGGTCTCTACCTGACCGGACAGGACGTTGTCTCACCCGGCATTCCCGGCGCATTGTGGGGCGGACTCCTGTGTGCAACCAGCATTGACCCCAAAATGATTAAGCATTTAGGAGGATAGAGATTAACAGGGGCAGACAGCTATATGGGTTTACTTAGACTCTAAAAGCAACCCTACCATGAGCGGTTCGGCGCTAGCCGCCGTTTCAAACGACCGTAACTATTTCGCTTTGTTTTTGCCAGTGGCTTTGGAAATCAGAAAGTCTTCCAGTGAGTCGTAGGGACTCTTTTCGGCCGGCATGTCGGGCGCAGTCACCGTGCATTCCAAGCCGAGTGCTTCCATCGCTTCGCGCAGTTTGATGCCCAATAGCACATGATGTACCCAGATTGCTGACTTAGTCTCTCGCGTGACTTTGGAATTGGGGCGGCTGTAGGTCATGTAAACACTCGCACGATCCTCACTGTCAAGATGACTAATTGGCGACGCATCCTTCATCAATGCTTTCACCGCGGGCGTATCAATGCTTGCATCAGGTTCTATACCGTAGAATGCAGGCATCGCGCCTCCCTTCGCCAGATCGGGAATCTCAAACCACTTTCGAAACGTGTGGATGTCGTAGGTCGACTGGCCGTTCATCGCCCCGGCTGCAAGCACGCGTGTCGATTGACGAGCGATCGGATCGTCGCTGCCTGGTTCCGCCAGATCATCGTGGAAGGCAAGCCAGAGACTAATCCCGGCTCCCGCCGAGCCACCGAAGCAGACAACGCGTTCGGGGTCAATGTTCCATTCTTTGGCGCGATGCCGAATGGTCTGCAAACCTAGGGCGGCATCGTGCATCTGCATGGGATACGGGCCCGAATCGGTCAGGCGATAATTCATCGCGGCCACCGCAACGCCGGCTTTGTGATAGGTTTCCACGGTCCCTTGTTTTAAAAGTGATTTATCCCCCCCGCGAAACCCGCCACCATGAATAAAGACCACCAGCGGCGTCGGTGCTTTCGCATCGGGAACAGGCCAGAGGTCGAACCGCTGCAATTTGTGTTCGCCGTAAGCCACATCAGGAACGGTCGCGACGACCTTAGGCGCGTTGCCACGTCGAGACCGCCGCGTCCCCTGCTTCTGGTTGGCTGTCTGTAATTTCCGTAGCTCATCCCTGCTTAATTTGCCATCTTTATCCGCGTCGGCATCAGGAAACCGTTTGAGCATTCGTTTTAGTCGGGCCTGCATTTCCGGGCTGGATTGCTGCTTCTTAATATGCGCCGCCAGTTCACGTGACGACAATACGCCATCCCCATCGGTATCACTCTTGGGAAACCGTTTTAACAATTCCGCGCGACGCGACTTCGGGTCTCTGACAGGGCGGTCAGGCTCCTGGCTGAAACCAGTGGCAGTGGAGCACAAACAAAGCAGAATAATGATGTGATATTTCATAGGGATAGAAACACCGTTCGACTCAAAAGGTTTCGCAAAAACTCATCCACGTTACGGAATTCATCATACCGTTACAGGAAACCGGACGCGACGGCAATCCGGTGTGTTCTCACGAACAGTGCCTCACACTTACCCTACATGATGGCTCTGCCAACAAACTGCACGCCGAATTCCCACAAGTCGTTATGAACCTGACGTCGACGGACGATCTTGCTTTGCAGGTAGATACGATCCTTCTTGTCCTCGCCCAGCGCCACGATAATTTTTTCTGTTCGCAGGCTTTGCGGATGGAGAAAACTCAAACCACTTCTCGATAAATTTCGGGCCGTGACGACAATCAGCTCCAATGCCTCATCATCTTCCCCACTTTCACCTCCATTCAGGTCTGACCGGGCCACGTAGAGACTGATCAACTGACGATAATCCGATCGTTCGTCGGCGCGTTTCTGAGAGCAATGGCCGTCCAGCCGACTACTCCAGTTATCCAGCATCTCCAGCGTCTCTTGAATGACTTTATGCATTCGTCAAATCCTCGAATGATCGATGTGGTACGTTAATAATCGACCCTCACTCCCCGCAGGCCCGTAGGGAGGGATAAGCCTTACGGAAAGTTATGTCGTGTACAGCGTCCGTCAACTAGATTTTGCGAAGAGAATCAACAGAGGCATGGCGCAACATGCGCAATGCACGGACGAGACAGGTCGCAGCAGTCAAACCAGCGATAACGATTAAGCAGCTAAGCCGGCATGAAACGCGAGTATGCGCAGGTAGGGGATGACCCATGTGTCATCCCGCAGAGACGGTGACGATTCCCCCCAGCACTGTCGCTGACAGAGAACCGGAAATCCCCTCAAACACGATGCCGTAATCCATTTCACCAAGCTGCCCCTGATGTAATTTCGTGAATGAAGTTCATTCAGCCTATCCTTGAGATCATGTAAGATTGAGTTGGATTTTTTCAAGTTACATTTGTGACAGGAAGTTACGATATTGCTTGCGCTATCAGTTCCGCCCTTGCTTCTTGGGACCAAATGGTCGAGATGAATATTAGTAGATTTTTCTATGAATTGTTCACAATAGAAACAAACACAATCATCTCGAGCAAAGATCACAAATTTATGTAGTGATTTATCTTTACGAAAAGCAGGCTTCTTCCCAGAAGAAAGACGCTTCAGAAGTTCTTGATAAGCAACTTCCATTGTGCGTGGTGGTCTAAACTCGCATTGACTATAAATGGAATCTGATGAAATGACAATTCCTGAAGGCTGAAGGGGCTTATAACCTGCCGTGATTAATACATTTCGTTTCAGTTCACCCTCATAGATTTCCAGCTCAGAATCTCGAAACCACCCTCTCCACCCAGTTGGAGTCTTCTCAATATGAAATGCTTTTCCATCTATGTCATATTCAGTTTTCGGCATTTAATAAGTCCACAAAGCATAACTCTATTTTTTGATCATAATATTTTTCTCAAAAGGACTAGAAGGCATCTCAAAACCTTTTTAATAGTGTAAATAAACACCCAAGAATTACAAAACTTTCGTAGAGGTAATCGTGGTATTCCCAGCGTGTGACAATCCGGCGGTAGTTATGCAGCCAGGCAATGCTGCGTTCTACGATCCAACGTCGTTTGAAACGTGGGAGCTTTCGACCGTCTTGCGTCTTCGGTTTGACTCTCGACTTTCGATGCGGGCAGATCAGATCGATCTTTTTTTCCATCAGCCGTTTGCGCAGTGGGTCCGAATCGGCGGCTTTGTCATAAACCAGTCGCTCGGGTTGTCGATTTTGCAATGTGTTTTTTGCAAGCAGCGGTTCGATCAGATTGACTTCGCTACGACGGGCCGATTCTGTGTCGATCGCCACAGGTGTCCCGTGACGATCAACGAGAATCATGACCTTAGTGCCTTTGCCACGACGAGTCGGGCCAACTCTTCTACCCCTTTTTTTGCCGAGGCAAAGGTTTCTGAGAAATCAATCTGGCCGGCTTCATCCATTCGTTCCAGAATGATTTGCCAGGCAGACAAGAGTCGCCCTTCGATCGTCCATTGCTGGAAACGTCGATGGCACGTCGCTTTAGAGGGATATTCTTTTGGTAAATCTTTCCATCGCGCTCCTGTCACCAGAATCCAGAGAATGCCTTCCAGGCAATCTCGTGGGTGGGCCTTGGGACGTCCTCCCTTTTTGGAGGGGGGAGTCCAGGGAAACAGTTTTGCAACTAAAGACCATTGGTTATCGGTCAAAACGACCGGGCGTTCCGTCCTGGACGCTGCTTTTGTGGAAACCCGTTTTCGTTTGGGCCACCAGACCAGCATCATATACATGAGTAATTCTCCTTTCAGGAGAACTTCACATGCAAACGTCACGCCAAACAGTTCACTTTTTTTGACGTTATGAGACAGCTTCTAGTAAGCCTTCTCTCAATGCAGTATTATTTGTGCTAAACACGGCACGCTCGAATCCATTGTTGTGACAACAATTGAATTGAATACTGAAACAGAATTTTGGAATGGGAAGGTTGCTTTTGTGTTCGGAAATAAAACAATTCGGTTGGGCCTTTTGATTTTGGTCACCTGCCTGACAACAACATCCGTCTCCGCGGAGGAAAAACAATATGCACCGATGCCGTGGCATCTGGTGGATCTGTGGTGGGACATTGGCGAGGAGACTCTGTTCGAGAGTTATAGCATTGATGTGACCATCAGCGATGACGTTCCTGCGACCCAAAATCTTTATATCGCGCCGATTGGGCTGGGCCATCTCAGTCAAACGCCGTTTTATGGCGGGATCCAGACACAGACAGACGGCTACACACTGCACAACAAACGGCTCCGCAAGATTGGTCACGGCCTGCTGATGTCCATGTGGGGCGAACGCAGCCCTGACGCGATTCGGCCTTCCCTGGGTGGCTTCTACCAAAGCTCCGGGCATGAGGGAGATTTTGTCAGCGTCCGCCGTCCTTACAAATGGAGCAAAGGAACCTACACCTACAAGATCACTCGCATGGATCAAGAGATCGTCGACGGCAAACCCTGCACCTGGGTGGGCGCGTTCGTGTATGCGCACGAAAAGGACGAGAACATTTTCATCGGTGCCTTACGATTCAAAGGTGACAACCTGATGCTCTCGCCGAAAATCGCGAGTTTTGTCGAAGTCTATGGCCCACGCAAACCGGTCACCGAGATCCCGAAAGTCACCGTGACGTTTGGCAATCTTCAAGTGAATGGAAAAGCTGCAACGGTCAAATCGGTCGAAGCGATCTATCCCCAAGGGGTGCCGGATTACGCGGATGCGAAAGCCAAAGAGGGTACGGTCGTGATCAGAGTCGGCCAACCAGTTGAAGGACGCACAACGCGGCAGACCAAACTGGGGCTCGATTGAATTCGTCTTTGTGAAGGAAATGGGGTCACACGATATCGTGGTTTCGTAGCAAGATGACTACCACGAAAAACACGAAATCACACGAAAACTTCAGACTGGGTCGCCTCGAATTGTATACGGGACCAGCCTGGTTTTGTGCGTTTTGCTCATTCACTGTTGGCGAGTCAACAGTGCCACCCACTTTGAAGACAGATTTAAACTGCCGTCTGCCACCCCTCGACTTGTCCGACGGTGCTGGTGCAATCCCACAGAAAGATTCCCAACCAATGTTGCTGTAGGGCGCGGCCCTATGTGGCCGCCCGCTGTGGCAGGATGTTTGCTTGAGAACGTCCGAAGATTTGGCTGGCCCCATTCTCACCGGAATCACAAGTTGAATCTTGCCAGGCGGGCCGACACATGGGTCGGCCCCTACGATTCTCTGGTTCGATCGTGTCCTCTGATCTGTTTCTGTTGCCTGCGGCAATCCCGATATGGCTTTCTTAGAACACTTGGTCATGGGGCATTAAAGATGCTTTTTATATTTTGTTCTGTCTTCTGTCATACTTACCTGATTTTCTTTACTGTAATGATTTGTCATACTAAAGGATGCTCGCTATTTCATGTATTTCGAGCATGATTTCACGAGGGTAACGAATATCGGATTCGTGGATCATGTAGAGCAGATGGTCTAACGCACATCCACGTTCATTATGCTTAAGAAACTCGAATACAATATCCTGCCCATCAAGCAGACCGACTTGTTCAAAAGTAACATTAGTGGGATCAGAGGCATGAAGTTTCAAAATCAATGGCTGTGCGATTTCAGTAGCAACAATGATTTTATTATCGATAGTTTTAAGATCCATTTGCCACCCAATGATTATTAAATCAATACAGCTATTTTATCAAACCCAAGAAGACTAAAAAGGTCACCCCCCGCTATCGGCGTCCAATATTTTTTGCAGATAGGTCACGTCGAGCATCTTGCCGAATTTCTGACCGACTTGTTTGAAAGTTCCTACCACCTCGAATCCGAAACTCTGATTCAAATGCAGGCTGGCCTGGCTCCCCTCTGCCACGCCTGCGATCAGCGTGTGAAATTTCAGACGGCGGGCTTCTTCAATGATCGCCTGCTTCAACTGTCGCCCGACCCCTTGACCACGCTGGTCCTCTTTGACATAGAACGACGTTTCAGCCGTACCATCGTAAGCCCTGCGGGGACGCCAGCGAGAAAGACAGGACCAGCCAACGACCCGTCCATCGCACTCCGCCACCAGAATCGGAAAACGTTCGTCATGACTCTCGAACCATTGAAGTCGATCCTCTCGCGTTTTCGGTTCCAGATCAAACGTCGCCGTCGTCGTTAAAATCGCTTCGTTGTAAACGGCGGTAATCTCATCTAGATCAGATATTTCCGCTGGCCGGATATGCATCGCAACAATGCCTTTTGAGAACGAAAAGGAGGCTGCCTTTCCTTAACGATAATCCAGTTGTCTAATGCACTTCGCCACAAAACCGGATCCGGAGATTGTCCAGGACTTCAATTCCCCGGGGCATGAATTCATTCCGTTTGATTTTGCCTTTCGCCTCGATCGCTTTGAGGTGGCATGAGACGCCGTTTGTCGATTTGATCCCAAAGTTTTGTCCGATTTCCCGTACGGTCGGCGCACAGCCGGCTTTGAACTGGAAGACGCGGATAAAACTCAGAATCCGCTTTTGTTTTTCAGTTAATCGTTTCATCTTAGTATCTTTTAAAAAGTGGCCGAATTTTGACTCCGGGTTCACAGGTTTATTCTGTGCTTGACTTGCGACCGCGGAGATTTTTCTTTGCTGTCTCATCACTTAAAGGAACGTAAAACGTCTTCAAAGGGGACAGAACTCCGGACTTAAGCCCCCTGCTCCGTTATCATCCAGACTAAAATAACTCCCCGCCCTCTTCCTTTAACGGCTCCTCGTTTTTTGTGACGACACGCTCCCAGTCGTCGGGTTCGCCCAGCGGTTGCCAGCCTTCGTCGGTTTGTTCGTAGAGTGCTGTTCGGTGTGGGCCGCGTTTGATGATTTTGGCGATCTGTTTGAAGAACTTTTCGTTCGTCGGCCAGCTGTCACCACAGTGGTCGCAGTACCAACCCGAATCATCCTCTTCGGGATTTCCGCCGTCGTCGCACCAGACGACCATGCCGAAACACCCCCAGGTCGGACAGCAATAGAAGCCCAGCTCTTCTTCTTCGTCGTCGTCGTCCGGGTAATCTTCGTTTTCGACTAACTCTTCGTAGTCTTCGGGTTCTTTCTTCAAAGGCGCGGCGACCCAGTTCTTGCCGGACTTCTGATAGCAGGGCTTGCGGTACTCGTAGGTCGAAATGATCTCTTTGATCGCATCGTTCAAATCGTCTTGTTCGAACCAGACTTCTCCGCACTCTCCGCAACCCCAGAAGTCTCCGTCCTCATCTTTCACGAATGAGATCCACCCCGTACAGACCGGAGTCGGACAACGCATCGGTTTGTCAGCCATCTCACAGTTCTCCTTGAAGTTGATGTCACAAAAACATATGAGTTCTCTACATATGAGTTCTCTATGTGACTGCGGCGACCTTTTTACGTTTCAGCTTCAAAATGATGGATACAACAGTTTCATTTACCATCTACGAGTTCAAAACGCGAACAAATCTGTCTCAATAGTGTCGGTCAGATGTTAAGGTTCACCCTTGAATTACTTTCAAACTGGTGATGCCAGATGCAATACGGATTTGATCAACGACGTTCTGAATGGGGTTTGCAAATGTGTGTTGTCCGTTCCCGGCAAAGAGGAGACCAACCAATTCATGCTTATCATTCAAAATACCGCT
Source organism: uncultured Gimesia sp. (assembly GCF_963976445.1). Lineage (GTDB taxonomy): Bacteria > Planctomycetota > Planctomycetia > Planctomycetales > Planctomycetaceae > Gimesia. The sequence continues at coordinate 20,875 of NZ_CAXBKP010000031.1, forward strand.
ACCGCTGTCACCGCTATCGCTAAAATCTCCAGTATTGTCGTCGGTTGGCGCGATGATAAGTTGGTCAACGAATCTCGCCGTGCCGCCATCATAGGGTACGTTGGCAACGCCGGCGACTCCAACCACGTTACCTTCAGTGTAACCAGTCGTTCTCCCCACTTTGTAGACTCGCGATGATTGGTTTAACGCCCCCGTAGTATCATCGACCGAGTATGCGGGAGCGACTCCGCGGATCGTTCCACCGTAGGTAACACGATCCGTATCATCGAATTCACGCCCAGCGTCATAAAGTTGCGCGATCGCTGCATCAACAGTATTATTTGGTGTTCCAGCGATGGTCGGAAACTGCAGCTGTACAACACCGACGACACCACCAATCTCTAGTTCGTTGATCAATTTATTAAACGTGGGCATCAAGTTTAACTCACTATCCGTTAAGTCGAGCGTTCCGGGTTGAACTATCGATTCTCCGTTTACCGCTGCATTTGACCGTCCTATTACGTGGTTGTTTGAAACCAAAAAGAGATACCCTGCGTCATCCGTCATATAGAATCCAGCCGTCCCAACACTCAGGAAATTCGGGTACTCATTCGTCGGATTAGTCACGCCAATTCCGCAACGCAACTGTTGGAATCGTTTTTGCGCGTTTAATGCTGGAGGCGGCCCCCCATATCGACCGCGTTGAGCTATAGGAGTACGGAGCCCGGGCATTGGTTCGATCGCCCCCGTAGTCTCAACAACGTCGATATCCTGACTACCCGCCTCGACACCAGAGATTGAAGAAAATGAAGCTGCAAACGTACTAATGCCGCGTGTTCTTAATTGAGTGGCTGTCAATTTATGATCGACATAGGCAGTTACGCAGAAATCTGTCGCTTGAGCCAACGGTCCCGAGTCTTTGCTGGCAACCGCAACGAAACGAACGTTGCTCGTAGGATCATCCAATAATGAAATTCCGTGTTCACGTACAACTAGAACGGCTTCTTGAAAATCCATGACATTCTCCTCGTGTATGATTGTTGATATACATTCCCACACAAACCACTGACATTATATACAGACTATCAAGTTGCCCCGTCAGTTCAACAATATTTCTGCTAGTTTCTATCCGTTTACAATAGTATAATAATTAACAGGTTGTCCCAGAAATAAAAAGGAGTAGTCCATGCATACAAATCAACCTACTTATCAACAACTAAAAGAATTGCTTGCTGATAGTGATTCAGTGCTAACCCGGCTTGGCCTGCCCAACGCTACGTTCATGATTCCCACCGACGGCAAAGGTATGCGGATCCTAGTTTCTGGCCCCAAGCAACAATGCACGCCAGGCAGTCGAGTTTTGGATTGGAAGCTATCAGACGGTGAAACTGTTTCAGTTTTGTTTGAAATTTGTGATGATTTCACACCGGTAGAACCACTCTCACGGACAGAAGAAGACGTGGAATGAATTTGTTTTCAAATAAACCAACTACGTATGCCGCTTTTGTCCAGAGGGGCCAGCTCCCCAAATATTATGGCCCATGACAATCCTGTACTGCCCCCCCTGTACTGCCCCCACAGTGTAGCCTGTGAAATCAAGTGGCAAACAACTGGGTCTCGACGTCGCGGAATGCTTTGAATTCCAGGGCATTGCCGCTGGGGTCCAGAAAGAACATTGTGGCTTGTTCGCCGGGCTGGCCTTCAAATCGGAGATACGGTTCGATGACGAATTGGACTTCGTGCGCATGCAATTTTTCCGCCAGAGACTTCCAGCGATCCATCGTCAGGACAACGCCGAAGTGTGGGACGGGAACGCCGTGACCATCGACGGGGTTGACGTGCGACGAGATGTTTCCTACAGGACCAATGGCCGGATTCAAGTGGCACACCACCTGGTGCCCAAAGAAATTGAAGTCGACCCAGGACTCGGAACTACGACCTTCACTACAGCCGAGCAAGTCACCGTAGAAGGTTCTGGCTTCGGCGATATCACGAACTTGAAACGCGAGGTGAAAGGGATCGAGTTGCATAAGAAAGACTCGGCAGCTTGAGGGTGACGGGATGGAAATCGATCATATTAATTTAGCATACCTTCGCTACACCAGCAAGGAGTAGAGCGGACCGACGGTAAAGAGGGCCGCCCCTGATCCCATTTTTTATATTAAATTACGAATTCCAACGCTTTAAAATCCAAATAAATCATGCTTCAGGACGATTAAATACTTAGATCCATACCCCCAGATTTTCTGATACCAACTCATCCAAGTGAGCGACAATTCACTTAGGCGGGATAGTAAAACCATGTCAATGATCGTTGATGCATTACGCGGCGTTGCGGGGCTCATCAAGTATGCGTTTCAGACTTTTGCCCTTACCCTATTTGTTGTTGAAATGATCTACGGTCCGATTCTGGCCGCGATAGTTCTCTGGATCGCTCTCACCAACGATAGTATGGTTCGCTTCGTTCTCGCCCTATCGATCACTGTCATTTTCGTCATTGTGCTTGGATTTCTTGTGGCGTTTCAAATGACTCTGGCGAAGACAATTTCCCGATTCATCGAGCGCACTGCCATTGGTCGACGTGTATTCGATGCGCTGTTTGACATCATTCTGGGGGTCTCTGATGAAGATCCTGACGGACGATTTTCTGCATCCCAGTCTATCCACGGAATGTCAATCTCAGAACTGGAAGACAAACTGAAGTCTGCGGGAGATGTGCTGCTTTCACAAAAAGTCGTTGCAGCAACCGTGCCTCGCTTTGCTCTCTGGTTTGCAGGGAAGATTCAGCGAGCCCTCGTCTGGGCAACGGTTCGTGTCATCGTCCGCTCCTGCATGTCAGATGGTCCCAATCCCTCTATCGATTTACTGGTTTTGCGTCAGAATCTCGCAGGAGTGATCGATGCACAAGTTGCCAACTATTTGAACCACCATGCCATTCGCTTGATAATAGCTCTGTTCTTCGGCGTCTCTTTCCTGGCGATGCTTGTAGCATACGGTATTCGACACATCCCACTTTAAGTCGATCGGGAAGTAATAGTCCCTTTAACGTCATGAAGACGTTAAAGGGAACAGCCCCCCGATATTGGTTCACAGACGAAATGTGCTTGATATTTGAACGAAATTGAGATACGTTGTAAGTGATAGAACTTATCGGTGCCTCAAAATTCGTTCTTTTTAAAAGCAGTGTCGCTTACACTAATCTGGGTAAGCAGGTTCTGCCTTGCGTCGAATGCCAGTCTGATTATGAAGCCTTTACCATATAATACGAGGCCCCTCTCACAACTCACGATTGGGGAGTGCTTCAAACTCGGTTCCGTTCTCGCTCTCATTCTTGCCTTGGGAATAATGACCGAACAATTCTATTTCGCGATGATTTGCTTTGGGGCTGCTGTCGGAATGTTCTTTGCAGAGTATTTTGGTTCCACGCGACATCGTGAATTTGTATTCCTGGTCTTCTTACCGTCCGCATTCTCATGCATTACGACCATCCTTCTTCTACTACTACAAAGTCCAGATGGTTTTGACATCACAAAAATTGCGATCTGGGCCTTTCTGGGAACGGTTGTGGGAATCATCCCTGCGGTTCTCTCCGTCATTGTTCTCAGTATTCTCTCGTTAATCGTGTTCCGATTGACGGGACTGCGATTTCTGAAATTTGACTGGAACCCCGACCATTGATCAAAATCCTGTGGGCCACGGGAATACCTGGCAGGAGACTAGAATTTCTTCTTCCTTCTTTGGGTTGGATGAATTTGATGAGACTATCCATGAAGTGATTGGTATTTGTTATGTTGGCGCTTGAGAGCTAGAAATTGCTTTGCTTCCACCAGGTAAGATATAATCAGCGCGATCAACGATTTGTCGTAATCTTTCTTCAGTACCAGGGTTGTTTTCCCAGATCACAAAGGCAACATTCAGGGCAATCTGCATTGAGGGATGTGTTTCATATTGACGAATCAATCTGGCTAATTCGTCTTGATCATAATTCGCATGTTGTAACTCTTCCTGTGCGTTGGCAAATTCAATACTGTTTTTCGTTTCGTCAATAAATTCGTTTATGACTTTTTCTACGACAGGCATTATCCCAGGGATTGCTTCCAGCAGATAATGGTTTCGGCACCCCTGAATATCACCAAGCGTTTTTTTTAATCTGACTTTAATGTGACCCGCTTCGTTTTTGACAAAATCGTTTTCATTCTGATTCATGAGATTTCATGCTCCTGGATATGCGTGTGATATTTTATGGAGATCCGATTCAATATTTCTTGAAGTCGGTCCGATTGAATTTCTGCTGCACATAATTTATCAAAAGCTCGTTTTGATGAAAGGTGAATCGTTCCTTTTTGATTGCGAAGGATCTCAGTCGCTGTGGAGAGTTGGACAGATTGCCCATTACAAACACGAGACAACTTTTGCGTGACATTCTCAGAACAAAGAGTGACTGCATTAACATGAGAGATTAGTTCTACGCCAACTCGAAACTCCGGTTGATACAGCTCAACTCCGGGATGTAATAATTTCTGATCGTTTCCCATCGAAGATTTATTAAACATAAACCCATGAAATCTAGCGATGAGTTCCGAAAGGAGTTCTGCAAAGGAGAGCTTCAGCATCTCCTGGCGTAGAGTTTGAGTTCCTGCAGAAACGTGAAACGAAAGCAGACCTACAAATTCTTTTCCGCAATCCAGCAATAGAAAATATTCCAATAACGCTTGTATGCGGCTCAAAGTAGACATGGGGCACTTTTTTCCCAGCAATTGCTCAAGATAAAGCTCATCAACAACAGGGGAGTAAACACCTCGAAGTTGTGAGGCGATTTTTTCTTTTTGTTCTTGGGAGATGTTCCATTCGTCACTGAGTATAAATTCAAGAAACTTTGACGTTATTATTGCATGCAGGGCTTCACCGATATCACATTCGTTTGATGTACTGAGTGTTTGAATTTGATGGAGAAATGTGGTTAAGGATTTCAGTTTCCTGAATTGGTCACATATTTTGATATTTGTTTCAGCGCGATAATCAACATTGAAAATCGCCTGTGGTCTCTTGATACTATTTTTCTCGATTTGAGAAATCAGTGCTTCATTTTGATATTTGCCAAATACTTTCGCGTGAGGATCGATTAAAACCCAGCCAGCAGAACCTATTTGAAATACGACTCCCATGTGAAACATAGCAGGCCGAACGCGATCAAGTTCAGGACGCGTAACGATAAATTCTAAGAAAGAAATCAGCTCTGGTTTAAGTTGGACTTTGTGTCTTCGGGCGTGCCTTAAAATACGTCTTGCCACACGACAATCATGTCTGATAGCGACCTCTGAACTGGGTATCAGAGGAGTTGCTCCCAACACGGTTGCATTAGCGAGTTTCGCAAAAGCAAGTATGATCAACGCACGACCAATACAATTTGGATTTCCATGTTTAGTGAATTGTCGAGCAAAGATTCGGTTACAGGATTGATTCGAAAGGTCGTCCCAAATATGTTCCAATAATTCTTTTTGAGAACGAACGGGTTGCGACTGAGTCAATAAAGAGTGATAAAGCTCAGCGCATATTTCATAGCGTCTGCTGTGTGAACTACTTGCATACTCAGATGCTAGTTTTTTCAGGCAGGGATCAAGTAATTCTGCTGTACTTTGTATTGCGCGTTGTCCCAGTATGATTAACTCAGAAATCAAGTTTGGTGATTCATGATCATCGGATGAGAATCGAGTCCTGATTATATGACACTCGTTTGGGGAATCGCGTGGGAAGTCAAGAGTTCCCAAATCGTTAAGAGTCGTTCTTTTCTGGCAAAATGAAAGGATGCGATCAAAATCTGATGTTCGATTGAACCCTTTGTGTGAACCACGTTTGTCAGAGTCGTTTTGGATTGGCAAAGGTTTCGTTTGATTGAGCGTGGTCATTCCAGATTCATCCTCAATAGCTTTTTGTCACAAGATTTACGTCAACTGTAATTTCCCATCTAGGTTGAGTCTGGTACCACTCCAAGCATATTTCATGACCCTCTTTAATATCGCGCTCCCCTCTCCAAAGTGAAGAGAGGAGCAAATTTTAGCGAAAACAAATCGGTCTGCAATCACTCCTCATCCACAGGTGATTCCTCTGCTGATTGCGGCAGCATATCTGTTTCCGATGGCGTTTCTTTTCGGGGTAATAACCAGGCATGCTCCGGTAGCCAGCGGGCTTTGTGGGCGCTGATCAGAAAGGCGATCAATAAGGCGGCCACTGACCAGATAAACGCGGTTACGGCCTCGCGGCTGAGGACTTGCGTTGCCAGTCGAAATCCGTAAGCGGCACTGGTATAAAGTAAGACGCTCAGTGTGGCAGTAAAGGAATACCAGAACCAGCGATTTGACCAGAAACGGGCGATCAACAAACAACCAACGGCCCACGAAGCCACATAAGAGACCCGCCAGATAAACGGGATTTCTACCGCGCGCGTACTCCAGATGACGACCACTGAGACTAATGGAATCAACAGCGCACTCGCACATTGCAAAACCCGGCTGAAATCATCCTTCATCGTCAGTCCCAGCACCAGCGCCGCGATCCACAAGAAATGAAAACAGGCCGTAAATCGATACTGGAATAGGATCGTGTCCGGAATCAGAAGCCAGATCCCCAATGTCGCCGCCAGAACTCCGACAGTACAGATTCCTGAGGAACGCTTCCTCATTCCCAGTCCCAGTAGCAGGACTCCATCCAGGAGCAATGGCCAGGGTGTAGGATCGATGAGCGTCCGCGTACCAAGAGTCTGGGGACCAACGATAGAGAGGAGCGCAATCGCCCCCAGCCCTGCCCCGATCGCGCCCGGCACACGTCGAAACGCCGCCCAGAGATAAAATCCCAGCATCAACCAAAGTGTGATCCAGATAGGAGAGCCAATCACATCAGTCACTTGGAACAGAAAACCAAGGTGGACCCGCCCTGTTACCACCGGCATCGCCAGCAAAAGTAACAACGGAGAAAATCGGATCACGCCTGCCTGAAAGGCTTTGTTGCGTGTCACCAGACTTCCCTCCAGCAACAGCAGGAGCAAGACAAAGCCGAGTGGAATTAAAAAATAGAAGCCCCACAGGGTATCGAAGGAAATCAGGCGTGGGCCGCTTCCTGATGTAATCCACATCGGCCCCGCAGGGCCAAACGTAAGGCAAAGTGCGAACGAGCGCAGACTGACACAAGCGGCGATCACGCCAAACGCAATCCAGGGAAACCACGGCCAGCCCCAGGGAGTGCCGTTCCCTTTGACATAATTGACGCCCCCTCGAATGGCGGGCAGCAGGCACAGAAACAAGACGGAAGCGGCGACAGGGAACAGAAACAGCGTCCATTCCAAAGATGCAGCCGAACGGGCATGCATCTCAGGAGAACACCACCAGGGTGCCACATAAAACAGAGCCAGAAACAGGTGATAAGGAATACGATAGCGAAAACCCAGACGAATGCCTGCCCCCCATAAAACGGCTTCAGAAACGATCGCCGAAAACAGAAAGCCGGCGATCATCAAAGTCATTCCCTGTTCCGGAGAAATGCGGGAAAACAGATCATCCATACTCACAGAAACACCGAGAAACAGTAGCAGTAGCAACAGCAGAATCGAGCGGGCATCTTCCCAGACTTTGCCCCAACGCACAATCAGCACGCCGATCCCCGCCAACAACAGAGTATACCCGGCGAGCACTCCCATCATAAGCCAACAATTGATGGAACCAATCTCGATGGTTCCGTAAGCGGACCGCACGGCGAACAACATCAAAACCGCACTAATGACATAGAACGGATTGTGGTTGTAGAGGTAACTCAATACCGGGCGGTGAGAAGTAGAAGCAGACATATCAGCCTCCTCTCAAGAAATGAAATAAATAAAACCCCAAGAACAGGGGAAAAAAGATGGGTTCACTTCTATAGAAAAAGCATTATAGCAAAATTGTTTAAACAGTTCTATAAAATTCTAAATGATGATCGGAATTGAGAAAAGCGCGCATCGACATCGACCTTAATGTCGTGTCGAACAGAATTGTGCTCGCTCCCACCCCAATCTTCTTGCTTCTGTCTCTGGATAAACAGAACCGTGTGGTTCAGCAGCGAAAATCATGCATCAGTGAATAGCAATTGACCGTGCCATCAAGTTCGCAGACGGCCAGGACCAGTGCTCCGGGATGCTTGAACTGAATCTTGCCGGTCGTTTTATGATTTTTCCAGTACAAACCGCCTTGTCTGGTGAATTCATCCTGATCAGCAATGGCACGAAAGATCCGCATCGAGCCCGTTCTGTCGAGTTTCACTTCTTGGGAATCCCATTCCGGATTGCTATAAGCAGAAGTAAAAATGAGGCGATATTTGCGATCCGGCTTCTTAAATGTGACCTGCTCCAGGAAATAGAACATTGAGGGATCCTTGAGAGCACTCTCCAGCTCCTTATCGATCCGTTTCGAATTCCCATCTTCCTTCTCAGCCACTTGCGTCGCAGGCTCTGGTTTGCCGGTCGTCTCTTTTTGTTTCGTAGCCGCTTCGCTGTCTGAGTCTCTGGTCGCGATCACACCGACGCCTGTCGCAACGATGCCCATTCCCGCCACCATTTTTACTGCATCTCTTCTGCTTACCTGACTCATGACTGCCTCCCGTTGGCGCGTGTCGGCACACAAAGTTTCAAGGTGCCATTCACCGCCTGACTCGTTGTGAAAAGAAAATAATAATCCAATAATAACGCACGCACTTCACATAACACGCTGTACAGGTCAATTTTACCAGCCTGCAAATAATGATCAACAGAAGTTTCCAGTGAGTGAACATTGAAGTCAGAACCTGAGACCAATTACCGTATAATCAATCCAGTCTGAGAGGGGTTCAGAATTGACCCAAAATGTTTTCTCGGCTCATGTTGGTAATGTGCTGGGTCGTAGAAACTGAGTGGTATAATTCGTAATTCCCATCTGGTAGCTTTGAATTTTCAATACCCACTTTCGCTAACCCAGCAAGTTTGATAAATATTCTACAAGCAAGCCTGATACCATAATTTTATTTTGATACGACTCCAATATCGAAATTTTATTTGGGACAACGCAACTCAACTCGATATAATAGAAAAATGGAACTCACGAGAATCAAAACAGAATGTCCTTATTGCAATGCGGTTATGCGCCCGGTAGTCGCGGCGTGCGATCGGTGCGATGTGGAAATTAGAGGGCATTTTCGGACGACACAATTCTCTCACTTACCAAGTGAAGACCTGGAGTTTCTTGAGCGATACCTCTTGGCCGGATTCAGTATTAAAACGTTGGCCGAAGGATCGGGGTTGGGTTATGTCGCGATTCGGAATCGACTGGATCGGATCATCAAGTCATATCGCTGCCACCTCGAAGATGAAGAAGAAAAATTTGCGATTCTTAAGAAACTGGAGAATGGCGAAATGACATCCGAGGAAGCAGCTAAAGCGATTGAAAGGTTATGACCATGCAATCAACTGAGATCTCGTCTCGCGAAAAACTCGACCAGATGCTTCAGAATGGGAAAATTACCGAGGAAGAATACCGGCGACTTTCACAGGTGATGACAACTCCTTCAGAACAGATCAAAACAGACAATACGCTGACCTGCAAACGCGGTAAATTTTGTAAGAGTCGGAAAGATGGTCTAATCGGGGGACTATGTGCCGGATACGCGAAGCACTTCAATGTTGATCCTACGCTCGTTCGAAGCGTTTTGATTCTCTCTTACGCACTTTTGTCAGTACTGAGCAGCGGTATTGGACTAGCCCTCATACCCATATTATATTTTGCTCTGTGTGCCTTCGTCCCATGGGATGCAGACGAGAAAACTCAATCTTTAATTACGAGCGGACACCCACGGTTTTTCGTGGTTACCATCGCTTGTCTGTTCATAGTTCTTCCGATGCTCTACTCGATTCTAATTTCACCTCAACTTGAATCGATTTACTCTGATTTCGAAGTCAGTGTCTGGTCTGTAGAGTTCCAGCAGACTTTGGCTGGCAGAGCGATTGACTGTGTTTCAGAGTACCGGCAGTGGCTTCGACTCAGCAATGGTGCGATCTTCATAGGATTAGGAACCTCTGTGTTATTTACGTTGTTTTTGGGGGTTGTCTATTCCAGTCTTTGCAAAGTTCGTTTGCGGAAATACTATGCGATCATAATGATTGGTTTGGGTGGATCCTGGCTGGTTTTTCTTGTCGCTGGAACTCTCTCTCCCTTAGTGACGATGATGCAAACTCTTTCGTAGAATGACTCACCCTTCCTTTTCTCCTATCTAACGCACTCAATTTGGTGAATTTCCTCTGAATCTGGCTCTCTCTGATATCTCGCCCATTTTCCTCTTGTATCCCTGAGAAAAATGGTATAATCCACACATCAACTTGGGTTTATACGACAAATAGTGAGGTTGCGCATGGACGAATTCCAGATGAACCGACGACAGGCCCTCATTGCGAGTGGTTTAGGCACGATGAGTCTCGGCATGCCAGGCATGGTGCTGGGAAGCGACAAGGTGGACTCCTCGGGAAACGCGGTCGCGGCGGAGAAGTCTTGTATTTTCGTCCTGCTGTGCGGCGGACCAAGCCACCTGGATACCTGGGATATGAAGCCGGAGGCCCCAGTAGAATATCGTGGGCCTTACATGCCGATTGCCACCAAGGTGCCGGGCATGCGGATCAATGAGATGCACACCGAACTGGCGAAGTTGACCGACCAGTTTACGCTGATCAATTCAATGTCGCATCCGGGCGCGATCAGCAATCACTTTGACGCGATGCACAATCTGCTCAGCGGCCAATCGAACAAGCGCGTACAGCAGGGTACAGCGAACGAACAACCCTACCTCGGCTCATTCGTCGCCAAACATAAACCGAGCAAACGCAATTTCGTGTCGAATGCCTGGCTGATTAAATGCGTGGGGCCGCCTGTTTTTTGTGCGCCCAACATTGGCATCGGCGGTTACCTGGGCTCGGCCTATGCGCCCGTCTTTGTCGGCTCAGCAAACAACCATCCGGCAATGAAAGAATTCAAGCCGCCCGAAATTTACGCTGCCTACGATGAGGCGCGCTTTGAAAAACGGAAGACAGTGCTAAGCAAGCTGGAATCGAATCGATTGGATCAAGACCAGACAGTGAAGGACTGGTCTGACCTGCGCGAGAAGACCTATGAAGCGTTGACGCGGGCGGAAGGCCGAAAGGCGTTTAACATGCATGAGGAGCCGGTCAAAGTCCGTGAAAAATATGGCATGCATCCCCTCGGACAGAATCTGCTTCTGGCCAGGCGGATGATGGAATCGGGCGTGCGGTTTGTGACCGTCAACGGCTGGACGGGACAGGCAGAGCATGACAAGAAAGGGCCTCCCAGCAGCAGCTGGGACATGCATGGCGGCAACATGGGCATGGGCAACGCCTTCGGTAACGGCTCTTACGGCATGGGCTTCTGTTTGCCTCGTCTGGATCAGGCACTGGCTGCTCTGCTCTCTGATCTCAAAGAGCGCGGCATGCTGGACAACACGCTGGTGGTTGTCACAGGCGAGTTCGGTCGCACCCCCAACGTGCTGAAGCAGGACCCGCCGGGGCGACAACACTGGCCGCGATGCTTTTCATCGATTCTGGCGGGAGCGGGCATTAAAGGGGGAAACGTCTACGGCAAGTCCAACAAGTACGGTCAGTATCCCACCCACAACCCGGTCCGCCCCGAGGAACTGGCGGCGACCATCTACCACGCCCTCGACATTCCGATCAACGATCCGAAAGACCCTACCGGTATTTTACGCACCCTGACGACGGGCAAACCGATCATGGAATTGTTCGGCTGAGCCGATTGAAAGACCGACTCTGGCCAGTTTCAACTAACTTCGACAGGCAAATCACCAGAACATCAAGCGAAAGTGATTGTCGATCTCTTCCGGGCTCAAGGCTCGTTTGTAGAATGCGAATTCATCAATGCCGCCTATGAACTGCCGTAGCGTATTCACGATCCTGAGTTGGCCCAGGTAAAGCTTGTAGGTTGATGAATCACTGGCCACGTTCAGAAAAACACGGCGGGCAATCAATCCATCAAGATACAGCTCCAACATATCGTGTTTCTTAACAACAACGACCTGCATCCACTGCCCGTGAGTGCACCGTTCTCTTGAGAAGAGATTCACCCCTGTCTTCCCATCAGCGCAGGGAGGGTCTCTTTGCAGAAAACGCAGATTGCCAATATCATGTTTCAGGTTAGAAAGGTATTGTTTGGCCATGATCTCAATTACGTTGAGATGTTGAATTCCAACGACATCCGTTTCTTGAATAACGGACACACAAGTCATGTGTGACAATCTATCTGCCCTTAACCAAAACTCGATTGAAAAGGGCCCTTCATTCCATTGCGGAAAGGGATCTGCCGACATAATCATACGAGGCGCTTTTGACTTTTTAAATTGCGCGTGCCCATCAACAATTCGTAAACCGTTCGGTTCATTAATATTGCGAATCACGTCAGCCGCCCATTGCGGACTCATCTCATTTCGTACCTGCCCATGCTCTTCCGCTTCAAAACGCCAGTAAACCAGAGGCCGCGCCTGTTTAATCGCGTCGATATATCCCTGCCTGACGGTGAGGGCCAATGAAGGAGTTTCAACGATTTTCAGAGAATTGGTCGAGGCGTCCAGCTTATTGGGTAATGCCATTTTATTTTTATCGAGGCGGTCACCTGATGATGGATTGGAGCGGTTACTGGCGATAGAAGATTCTTCGTTTCCTGCCAATGGAAGCTTCGCCTGACTCTTCAGCCGTTTCGCTTCTACAGGAGCATGTTTCTCGACTTGAATCCCAATTTCAGTCCCTAAATCAACAACAGCAGACTCCGGTGCATTGATCACAAAACCAATTGCTGACTCAGGAATTAACGCGGTGGCCCTGCCGGATCGCAATGTTGCAGCCGACTTTGAGATCATCTCGATCTCTGCTGGCCCCACAATGGTAATCAGCGCGCCGCTGAAAAACTCCAGTTTGATTTGTCCCTGCGGAATTTTCAGTGTCCCCGCTTTAAAACAGCGTCCGATTTTCAAGTCATCCGAGTCGATGCCGCTCACCTGAGTTAAAATGGCAATATCCGGTGCGGGTTCGCTTTTAGGAAGAAGAGAGTTACTCAATTCCTCCTCCCGTTTTGATTTGGGCGTCTCCTGATTGGATGGTAGCGTCAGATGCTGGTCGTTGGGAACGGTCCGGGAATACCACGGAGATAATACAAAAGAAATCACGAGGATCAGGCAGACAACACTGACGGTGATCGCGATGACGGTCTTGCGATTTGTCGCCGTCTGTTGTGTTTTCAGCTGTAATATCGCAGAGGAATGCGCATTCGAATTCGGTACAGAGCACTCTTCATAAAGCGCAGACTCAAGATCCACCAATTGAATATAGTGATCTCGAAACGAAGTATCTGTCTGAAGGCGGCTCTGAATTCCCTGCAGCTCCTCTTCTGAAATCCGCCCATCAAGTAAACGCCGAATCAGATCGACATCACTTTCGGGATTTTGTCCATTAGGAAATGGTGCTGACATCTAAATAAGTCCTTTAAATCCTGTCCAAAGCAGCGACGCGGCGTTCGACACAATCAGTAATTAATTTGCGTACACGGTCTAACCGTCGATAGAGCGCTTTGACAGTCCGTCCTTGTTCTTCAGCCAGTGTCTTAATGGTTGATGAATCTGAATATCTGCGTTCCAACATATTCCTGTCTTCCAGGGAAAGTTCGGCGAGGCAATGTTTCAATGCTGAACGTTGTTGGCCCAAATAGGTCTCTTGATCTTTGCGTGACTCTGCCAGCAAAGACATGACCTCTTCATTAAACATCAGTCTGCTGCGGGCGCATTCCTTGCGAAAATTCAGTGCTTCGAAATAGGCAAAGCGGGTTGCCCATGGGAGAAAGTCTCTGTTTAAGTCAAACTCATCAAATTTTTCCCACATCACCAGCGCCGTTCTTTGTAACACTTCTTCCGCATCATCCCGGCGCGGGATCAGCATCATAATATATCGCAGCAGCGCACGATCGTATGTGACCATGAACTTGGCAAACATATTTCCCGAAGCTTTCATCGCGTCATTTTGATTTTGGACTATATGGCTCAGTAGAACGACCTCATCATCATGTTGTAAGTCACCAGACTACTTCTCCAGACGGATGCGGAATTCCCCCTGCAATATTTCACTTTTTGCTTAATCAGCCAATCTACTGTTTATTTTAACTTATTCATCATATTTTCTTAAAAAAGTAAGGGGATTTTTTCTCTGCCAGGGAGAAATGGATAGCGGGAGAGATCCATTCATACCCCCCGTCTGGATTTCCGTCGATTTATCTTTTTCTTGAATCATCAGGATCTTTTTCACATTTCTCCGGGGTGGATTCTTATTTTGGGCTGGGATACATAATTATGAGGAAACGTCCACTTGGTTTTACACTCATTGAATTACTCGTTGTGATTGCCATCATCGCTATTCTCATTGCTCTACTCTTACCTGCCGTTCAACAGGCACGCGAAGCGGCTCGCAGATCTCAGTGTAAAAACAATCTCAAACAACTGGGGATTGGTTTGCACAATTACTATGAAACGTTTTCACAGTTTCCTCCGGGAGGTGTTCACTCCAGTGTGCCTCGCAACGGGGGAAGTGGCCATAGTTTTGGCCCCAGTTTTTATGGTTTAATTTTACCCTTCATGGATCTCGCCACCATGTACAATGCAATGGAATGGGAAGGCGAGTCCCCGGGTTACATCAGAGAAGGCGCCGGGAGCGCCGGTGATTCCAACGGTCTGATTGCCAATCAGGCAGGACAAATACCGGCATTCACCTGTCCTTCATCCACGCTGGCCGTGCGCAATGGGTCTTTCTGCCCTTTCGCGCATTACGCCGGAATCACTGGAGCCGCTGACCCGACTTCATTTACTGAAAGTCGTATCTTTGACGATGGTAGCCTGGGGCTGATTTCAGGCGGGGGAATGCTCGTCCCCAATAAAGGCATCCGTCTGCGCGACTGCACCGATGGGTCCAGTAACACCATCATAATTGGAGAGGCAAATGGAAACCTGGAGCGACTGACTGCCGGTACCTATTCCAAACTGGCGGCCTCTGGTACAACACATGGCTGGTTGATGGGACTGCGCGTGACAGGCACGCCACCCAATCTACAGCCGGTCTCCGCAAATTCAGATCAACGCTGTTTCAATCTGACAACGGTCAGATACAGCCCTAACCAGGAACCGTTTGCCAATCAGCTCTTCCCGGGTATGGGCAGTAACGTAGGGGCCAATAACCCACTGATGTCGTTTCACGTGGGAGGCGTTCAAGTCTTACGTACAGATGGTTCAGTCCGTTTTCTTAGCGAAAACATTCACCTTGAGACCCTGAAGCAATTGGCGACTCGTGATGACGGTCGGCCAGTGGGAGAGTATTAATCCTGAGCTGCTCCACTGAGTCTCCTATCTTAAAACATGGTTGAATTGTGTCTCGATCATGATTTGAATCTGTATTTCGATTACAAAGGAAGTTTCTCATGCACGCGTCACGTGTTGTTACTTCATTGCTCATTGTTCTACTGGGGATTAGCACCTCAGCATGCTCGAAAGAAACTGACTTCGGCCCGATGGGGAGTGTCACGGGTAAACTGACGATGGATGGAAAAACGATTGACCAGGGAACTCAGTTACTCTTCATGAAGATGGATGCCGGGTACGCAGCCTTTGGAGAGACGGATGCGGAAGGAAATTATTCGATTACCTGGGCGCGCGATGGAGAACGCAAATCGGAACTCCCCATGGGCAGTTACAAGGTACTGATCCAACCTCCCCGAATTGGCAAAGATACGGAAGAAATGTCGGCGGAGGAGATGCTCGAAGGCGGCGATGTGGCCCCTGCCAAACCGAAATTCCCTGTGAAGTATCAGCAACACTCCACCAGCGGTCTCGAATTTACGGTTAAGGAAGGTGAAAACCAAATCGACATTGATTTAACTTCTAAGTAACATCAATGTAAATCGTCTCAACTTTCGGAAGAACCAATCATAATCCAGATTCGCGATCGTTTATTCTGCGTTATGACACATCTTGTTCCGAATGGGCTTTCTTATCGGGAACCTTGAACTCGGGATTCTCGAGTTTAAAGTCGGCGTCCTCTGCCCCTGCTGGAGGCACGTCGAATTTCAGTGTCGTTTTCGAATTGTACTCTGCCGGAATCGGGTTGGGGCCGCGGCGGTCTTTTCCTGACGAGTCAAAGGATGGCAATATTTCCTCGAACTCATCAAGCGAAATCATCACATCATTTGGCCCGACGACTGCCCCTTTCGCGCCGGTCAAAACGATCGTAAGGTGATACTGGCCATCTCCATTCGTTTTGCCATATGACTCGGCCCCTACTTTGGCCTCATTGTCCTCTACTGTCGTTTGAGGCCGAAAGACTACCGTAGCCCCTGGTAGCGGCTCACCGTTCATGGTTACCGTCCCGCTAACCGTCGCCAACTCCACCTTATCAGAACCACATCCCGTCAGCACCACAGTCAAGATCGTCACTAGAAATATTCGAGGTATCAATAAGTTGCTCATCTATGAAAACACTCCTTACACGGAATTCAAACCATCAGATTTCAACACATCTGTCACTTTCCACCGCGAGAATCAGAGCGATCACCATTCCCCGATGATTTCTTCCCCTTCCATGGTTGCCAGACTTTGAAAGATCCCCAAATCAATATTTTCACTCATAAAGCGACTTGATCCGTCCGCCAGTAGAACTTGCATTCCACCGACATGCAAACTGCCCCAGCCTCGTTTGCAGGCGTTACTGCCTCCTGTGCCTCCGATTGCCACACAACGATCATAATCAGGGATCAAAGTACGACGTTGCGCGGTAAAGGAAGACTGACTGTAAGAAGTGTATGTGTAGGCCCAAAACGTCCCGCGACGAGGACGGGTTCTCGTATGATACTCTGCCACCACAATCGTATTCGATGTCCCATCGGTAATCGAACTGAATTTTTCGACCGTGTAACCAGTCGTCCCAATACTATGCAGGACACCTTTCCAATTCTCCGAAAGAGACGCCCCTTCCGCATTATCGAACCAGCCGCTTGTATCACTTTTTCCAGAAACGGCGCGATAGGAACTCATGCGATATTGTACGCCGCTACCCGGCCCACTCTCCGGCTGCATCAATTTCCCGGCGTTCTTATCCGACGGACAGTTGTAAACAACCATGTTTTGCTCCCGGACAGTCGCGTTGGGGGGATCTTCGTTGAACGCGTTGGAATCATACTGTTGAAACAACGGTGCCTGATCGAGGTAAGGTAGAATCGCGATGGCCCAGTTGATCCCACTTTTGGTTGAACAACAAGTGCCGAGTGTGACTCCTCCCGGAGGAAACGAACGATACGTCTCATGGTAATTGTGCAACGCTAACCCAATCTGTTTCAGGTTGTTCTTGCACGAACTCCGTCGCGCCGCTTCACGGGCCTGCTGGACCGCCGGCAACAACAACGAAATTAAAATCGCGATAATCGCTATCACGACCAATAATTCAATCAGTGTAAATCCACGTTTTTGTGTCTTCATAATTGGCCCCGCTAAAAAGAAATGAATCTGAGTGATCACGTCTCAAAAAACACACTCATTCCTCACTATATTATTTTTCAGCTAAATGTATACAAAAATTTCATACAAGAAATCTTTACTTATCCAGCAGAGTCAATTTTAGTTTTATTAATCACAATTGTCTGAAGTTTAGTCATGCGTTTGAGTCAACAAATCAAGGCTCTTTCGGCTTTTTCATCAACAGAAGATTACGAGGAGCGAGCAAAAAAGGAATTCACCTCATCTCAATAATTCTGCAGCCAGTCCTGAAAGAAAACCGGTTCGGACTCGGCGAGAAATGCGTTCGTATGCTTACTCATTGAACGCGATAGAGCATGCTGGCGAAAGTTTTCGTTTCGGGGTTGCAATGGCGAATACGTTCGCTAGTATATATCGGAGTAGCGAAACTATTCGCTACTCCGCCCCCCTTTCACTGGAGCCCCAATATGCCGCGTCCCCCGTCTTCACAGCTGACGGAAGTCGAGCTACAAATCCTTCGCATTCTTTGGGAGAAGCAGGCTGCGACAGCGCGTCAGATTCATAATTGTATCTCTGAGGATCGTAACACAAACTATTCCACGACAGTCAAGATGCTGTCGGTCATGCTCGGCAAGAAACTTGTCAAACGTGACGAAACAGTTCACCCTCAGATGTACCGTCCTGCTGCCACTCAACAACGTACGCAGAAGAAAATGCTGCAGGATCTCATCAGTAAAGTTTACAATGGCTCAACCGGGAGCCTTGTTTTACAGGCACTTTCCTCACAGCAAGCTTCTCCGAAAGATCTGGCCGAAATTCGTCAGTTACTGGATGAGTTGGAAGAGAGTGAGAAATGAACGCGTTATCAACGATATTCCAAGCTGATTGGGCCGAACGCGTGGGTTGGACATTACTGCATTCCTTATGGCAGGTCACGCTACTCGCAATCGCGTATCATCTCGTTTCGATATTACTCAGAAATCGCCCGGCAACCGTTCGATATTTTGTCTGTTGTGTGACGCTGTTCTCAATGCTCGGCTTTCCGCTAAGCACTTACTATCTACTTTCACAAAATCCCATTCAGGTTTCGACAGACAAAAACGACACACCCACATTGGCTAAGGGATCAAACGATTTGCCAGTGTCTTCGAATCTCTTCACACATTCTGAAGACCTGATTACAGATCCAATATCTCCTGCGACGCAGTCCTCTTCTACAGAACGCGAGACGGACACTGTTTCACATGCGGTCCTTCCCACATATTTTTTCACAGACGAGCTATTATCGTTATTGCGTCCCTGGCTGCCGCTGGCAACCATCGTCTGGCTAATGGGGACTGCCCTCTTTGCACTTAGGCCACTCTGGGGATGGCTCCATGTACGTCGGCTGAAACGCCACGGATTGTCCCCGCTCGCTAACCAGTTACGAGACTTGGGAACCAGCCTGGCTATCCGACTAGGCGTCAAACAGAGCGTACAATTTTTTCAGTCATCATTGGTTGAAGTGCCAACGGTCGTTGGCTGTTTATCTCCCATCATCTTATTGCCGGCTTCCGTTGTCACAGGCCTCACAGTGCAAGAGATCGAGTTGATCTTAGCGCATGAGCTGGCTCACGTCCGCAGGCATGACTATTTGATCAACCTTGCACAAACGGTGATTGAATCTCTGCTTTTCTATCATCCTGGAATGTGGTGGATCTCGAATCAGATCCGCCAGGAACGCGAAAATTGTTGTGACGATATCGCCGTTACCCTCGGTAAAACCGTGCCGTATACGTCCAGGCGCTGGCACGGCTTGAACAGCAACGTCAAGAGACGCCAACCATGGTACTGACCGCAACTGGCGGATTGCTCTTATCCCGCGTTCGCCGATTATTGGAACAATCGAAAAAGGAGGTAGGCTCTTTCAACATCACAGCCTGTCTTACCGGACTGATCTTGATTGGCCTGGTTGCGACTGCGTTAACGATGAACAGCATGCCCCAGAGAAATTCGATTGCGCTTTTCACTAGAGATCTGGAAAGCGAACTGCCTGAGGGTGAGTTGAGTGTGGAAATTTCCAATCACCTCATCAAAGTGATTAAGGCATCTAATCTGCCGTTTTTTAATGAAACAGACCTGGATAAAATTCGCAAGGATTTTCGTCAGGTCGTCGAAAAGTACGCCCCGGATAACTTGAGCGATGACCGCAAACGATCTATTCTCACGGCGATCGAAGAACACAGTAGTCAGCATCTGTTTCTACCCAGCTTTGACACGAATAGAATGGACTCGCTGAATGAAAACTATCTGAATATGCCTGACCGACTCAAAACACTCCAATGGAAGCTTAGTCAGGCGTTACAGCGCGGTCCCTTGAACAAAGAACAGGCACAACCTCGGAAAGAACTGTGGACGTTTATGTCAAATCATATTATGAGTTTTCCTGAGTTTCGCCATTTTACTCATCAGGCAGCACTCAAGGAGCTTAAGACTCGTTTTACGGATCCTCTTTGTACCCAGTTCGACCGTCCGATGACGGATGAGCAATTCAAACAATTCAAAGATAAATTACAGCAAAGCTCTTATAATATTAAGCATGAAATCATATTTGTGGCCCGTCATTTGTCTGGGGCAGCTCAGCAGGCATACTATCCTTATGGAATAGGTATCACTAGCACTCTGCCTTTTGATGATGAAGTCAATCAATCCGGCACAACGAATGGATATGTGACATTGAGGTTCACATCAAACGATAAATTCCGCGGTAAGAGACACGAGTTAGAAGATTTCAATAATTCATACTCCGTTTTTGATACGGACTTTGCCCTTCAAACAAATCCGCTAATCACTGTGCCAGCAGATGTCCGAGAACCGGACCAAATCTCTCACTGGCTTGATCAAACTGGCAAAGGCGATTTCGGTTACAAAGATGGCGAACTGTTCGCAGTACGTGGAACAAAGCTGGCACTGCTGAAAGTAAAAAACTGGCTCGAAGCCGATGCAATCAGCAACGGTGACTTGTTTGCTGAAATTAAAAAGCAGGACAAACGCGCCATCAATGTCAAAAACGATATTAAAACCTATCACGACCAGTTTCCAGCGCGCCATTACACTGAATACATTGGCCCTTACATCGGGGTACTGAACCAGGAAGGCCACCTGTCAGTCGTTCACGTCAATAAGGACTCCTTCAAGGACGGCATTAATCTCAATTCCCGCCCGCGCGTCCGTAGTAGCGAGATCGTTGACAAGACCAGTGAGTCAGAAAGTAGGGCCCTTCCAATACCACCCACCATACACTCAGTCCTGTAAGAAAACCGGTTCGGAAGCAGCGTCAAAAGCGTTCTCGATTAATTCCGGCAACGCAGCGGGACGCAGAATCTCAGTGGTGCTACCGAGTTCTTCGCGCGACCACCATCGGATCGCTTTGAGTGTTTGACGCTCGCTGTCAGACATTCCAGCATGATTGAGTTGGGGCGCATCAGAAACGCGGCACACAAAGTAGGTTTCATGGCTAAGTACCAAACCTGCTTCTGGAAGATTTAACTGGACTTCTCGCACGCCGACCTGCCTGCCGATAATGACATTCGTCAGACCCAGTTCTTCCTGCAACTCGCGCCGGAGTGCGTCGACTGGTCGCTCACCAGCTTCGATCCCACCGCCGGGTGTCGCCCAGTAACAGAGCGTATCAGGCCGCGCAGAATCAACCGGCGTCCTGTCTTCATGCTGGATCAACAGCACCTGATCCCGCGGGTTCATAAGTATTGCCCGGGCGGATTGTCGTTGCTGCATGGAATACGCTTTATGCTTACTGGGAGTTTAACTACTCGGACTTCGTTTTCTTTTTTTTCAGCGTACCGTAAGGCACACCGATGACTCCATCAGATTTTTTTGTCCTGTCATACAGCAATGAATTCGACTTGGGTTCCAGTAGATCATCGTTGAATAATTCTGGTGGAAAAGGAGTATTCACATCTTTCCAGGATAAACGGATTCGTTCTACCCGCTCTTCAGATTTCTGCTGAGAGAGGTAATAAGACTCATAGACCTTAGGAACGTGAATTCCTTCGATTTTCTCGAATTCATTCTGCACAGCGAAATTGCCCCCCCATTCCCCTGTCTGAGATAAACGCGTCCACTCAATCATTTTGACAACGCGAGAGGACTCGTCCATTGTAATCCAATAAACCCTATGAAACTCGGAATATTTACTTTTCGGATTTGTATTTTTTATTGCTTGATGAACCAAATAGAATGTCCCCTGTTTTTCAACGGCATCGATCTCTATCTCCAGAGAGTGCTTTACGAAGCTCTCGATATTCTTGGGGTGATTCATTAGAAAGTGAGGAACATAGGAAAACGAAAACAGGGGAAATTCATCGCAATACTTGGTTCTGGGCATATAGTCCACGTTACGCTTTGAGATGCGTTGACGCGATCGTGCTTCGGGGAACTGCTCCGATAGATATGTTGCGTCCTTACCCCGGATAAAGGTGCATTGTTTTTTCATTCCGTCTGTCCATTGCGCCCAGAGCGCTGGCTTCACTTGTCTATCGAAAATCAGTCTGATCTTTATCAGCGGTACCCTTCCCGCGTGCAGTCGCTTGGGAAGAAACTTCTCGCGTTCAATGAGCACGAGACCCGATTTCAAAGAGGTATCGGGACGTAAGGCCTTGGTTAATAGTTCCAGCCCGAACTCTTTCGACAGGCCTGTCTCTTTGGGAATTTTCGGGCGCTCCGTTTGAACCAGGTTGATCACACTGTCAGGCAGTTTCTCAGGCCATGCGTAAGGCTCTTCTGCCAACAGTGACGTCAATGACAGAGAAGCCGTGATCGCTGCTGCTACAATGGTTCTTAGGATTCGGTGGTGTAACATTTCTCTCCCTTCTTTCAAACGATGCCAGTTCAACCAAGAGAGTTTCACAATAACGTATTTCCCGAATAGAAACCATTATTTTTATGACCTACTGCAATTCTTAATCACCTGCCTCAACACATTTACGCACGTTGATGCATTGTTCTTTTCAAACCCGTCTTATAAACTATCTTAACTAAATAGCAGGCAACTGACCCGCAGCTTGACTCATTGAGAAATTAACACTGCTGAGAGCAGATCACGCTAAATAACAAAAGAGAAAAACCTATGAATCATTTTACAATCTGCTCCCTGATTATCGGCTGGGCTCTCGCCATTGGTTCGCTCTCCGCTGCAGAACGGGAACCGCAGGTAAAAACGCTGCAACCGGGCGTGCGACTGACACTCGTCGCCGAACATCCCGAGCTGGCAACTCCCACGGGAATCGATGTCGACGCACAAGGCCGCATCTGGGTTGTCGCCACGCACACTCATTTTCGACCCGACGATTATGTCGGCCCGGAGCATGATGAAATCCTGGTGTTCTCCGATATCAACAAAGCGGGTCGCGCCGAAAAACGACAGGTCTTCTATAACGCCACCGATGCGACAATGGACCTGGAACTGGGTCCGGATGGCTGGGTCTATCTGGCCGAACGGGACCGCATTCTACGCATCAAAGATACCAATGGCGACGGCAAAGCCGATGTCGAAGAGAACATCGCCGTTCTGAAGAGTGAGGCCGATTATCCCCATAACGGTCTGGAAGGACTCGCTTGGCATCCGAACGGTGATCTGGTATTTGCGATCGGTGAGAACTTTGCGAAACCATGGTCACTGACGGGGACAGATGGAGTGACCGTCAAGGGAGCCGGCAAAGGGGGCATCTTCCGTTGCAGCGCCGATGGCAAAAAACTGAGACGTATTGCTGTCGGCTTCTGGAACCCCTTCGGCATTTGTGTTCGCGCAGATGGTGAAATCTTCGCCGCAGAAAACGATCCCGGCGAACGCCCTCCTTGTCGACTGCTGCACATTGTGGAAGGTGGTGACTACGGCTATGAGCGCAGCTATGGTTCAGAAGCACATCATCCCTTCGTCAGCTGGAATGGAGAATTGCGCGGCACCCTTCCCATGATTCATCCATCCGGCGAAGCCCCCTGTGGAGTCTTGCCGCTGGGACGCGGATTACTCGTGCCTTCGTGGAGTGATCATCGAATTGACTTTTTCCCGCTGACTCCTAAAGGAGCCAGCTTCACATCCAAACCCATCACGTTAGTCAAAGGGGGCCGCTACTTCCGCCCCAGTTGCATCGCCAAAGATCCCAGCGCCGAAAAACAAAAACGCGTTTATTATCTCTGCGACTGGGTCGACGGTCGCTATCAGGCGCACGGTTATGGACGCTTGTGGAAACTGGAGATCGATCTGGAACAAGCAGACTGGGTGGGAAAGCTGGATCTGGAACCACCCACAAAACAAGCAAAATTGGCGGCCCTTCTGCGTAGCGGCAAAACGTCATACCAACTCAAAGAATTGTTTGAGTTCGCTCAAAACAAAGACCCGTTCCTCGCGCAGGCTGCCTTGCAGGCGCTGGCACGACTAGCGTCAAACTGGACTCCGAAAGAGGTCGCCGGTTGGCCAGCCTTTGACCGCATTCAGGCCGTGATGGCGTTGAAACTCGCCAAGGCAGACCCGCAGAAATGGGTCCCAGTATTCCTGGATGACAAAAACCCGGACGTGCAGTTCGAGACACTCCGCTGGATTTCGGATTACGGTTTGAAAGCATTTCTACCGGAAGTGGAACAGAAATTAGCTCAAAGCGACCTCGACTACCGGCGGTTCGAAGCCGCCATCGCCACCTGGAATACGCTAACAGGAAAACCCGAAGCAGGCATCCGCAACCCGGAGATGTTGTTAGCCAAGGTCCAGGATACGAAGAGCGCACCACGCATCCGCGCTTATGCACTGCGACTGCTGCCAAAGCAGTCGCTTGCCGCCCCCAAACCGGGAGCGCAGCCAGTAAAGAATCTCCCCAAGGGTCTTACGCTCGAAATGCTCCAGCAACTTCTGGCCGTTAACGATGAGAGGCTGTCGCTGGAAGTGATCCGCACGCTGGCTGGCAATCCCGTCGCTGCGCAAAAGATTCTGGCTGGTATCGCCGCCGATCCTCAGCAAAACGTGAAGCTGCGTGCGGAAGCGGTTGCCGGACTGGCCACGATGGCAGAACAGAATTCCGCACTCTTATACCAACTGGCAGGAGACAAGGAACGCGCCGTGCGTGAGGAAGCCTTACGCTGCCTCAGATCAATTCCACACACGCCTCAGCAGGTGGAGACTCTGAAACGCCTGGCCAGTCAGTACCCCGAATCCAACGATCTGTTTGCAGCCGCGTGGAATCCCAAAAGGCTCAGCGTCGGTCGCCCTGCTCTGTTCGATACACAAGCCTGGTTACAGGCGCTGGAAGCCGTCAAAGAACCTGCTGACCCGGAAAGCGGTCGCCGGATCTTTCATCACGGCCGACTGGCAAACTGTTCTCACTGTCATCGGCACGGCGGTCGCGGGAATGTCGTCGGTCCGGACTTAAGCAGTCTGGGCAACAAACAGGACCGCACCTGGCTGTTGAAGTCCATTCTCGAACCAAGTCGGGAGATGGCTCCGGAGTACCAGCCACGAACAATCATTCTCAATGATGGTCGCACCTTTACGGGAATTCGACTGCGATCCTATATTAAAGAGACCATCCGTGATGCCAATGGGCAAAATCGCACATTTGATCGCAACGATGTAGACACGATGATCGAATCGCCGATTTCCTTCATGCCCTCCGGTCTAGTCCATGCCTTAACCGATCGTGAGTTAAAAGATTTGATCGCATTTCTGGAAAGCAATTCGCATCAGAAATGATGCGACTACTGACAGGCGGCGGGCGTCATTTTTTCCGTTGCAGCGTTTGCAGCCGACGGCCGCCGATTTCTGCGATGAAAAGATTTCCCGCCGCATCGGCGGCCAGCATGTGTGGTAGATCATATTCCCCCGAACCGTTGCCTTTCTTGCCCCAGGAGTTAACGACTTTGCCGGCCGGATTGAGTTGCAGAACTTTATTCGCCCGGCCGTCCGCTACAAAGAGTCTTCCTTTGGAATCATATTCCATGCCATACGGGGCAAAGCCGGGCCAGACTTCCAGCAGGTTGCCTTCCGTGTCGAAGATCTGCACGCGGTCATTCTCCCGATCACCAACCAACACGCGGCCTTTACCATCGATAACAATCGAATGGGGCAGATTAAACTGTCCCGGCCCTTTGCCCGGTTCTCCCCATTGGCCGAGATACTTTCCGTTGGCAGCGAACTTCATTACACGACTGTTGCCGTACCCATCTGAAACGTAAATTTCTCCCTCAGGTCCAAAGGCAACATCTGTCGGCTTGTTGAACTGGTCAACGCTGTTACCGGGTTTGCCCGATTGTCCCAGAGCCAGCAGCAACTTTCCTTCCGGGCTGAACTGAAACACCATGTGCTGGCCAACGTCGGTGACCCAGACATTATCGTGCCGATCAACACGCAGACCGTGTGCCTGGCCGATCAGGTTGTCGCCCCACGACCGGATGAAGTTTCCACTCCGATCAAAACAGAGAATCGGCTGTTTGCCACGATGGAAAAGATACATCCGACCTTTGCTATCGAAATCCACGGCCGAACAGGGCCCAAGCGTAAGCCCTTCCGGGAGTTGGATCATACTGGCGACTGGTTCAAAGTCGATTTTGTCACCAGCAGACGAACGCTCCGCCGTAAGCAGCATCATGGCGATCGTGAAAACAAATACGCGATAGGTGCGATGCAGATTCATACGAGGCTCTCCAGTGGGACGATACGCCAATTACAGGTACAGACAATTCTAAAATGCCTGTTTCGATTTAATCAGTGTACTCAGCGTGAATCAGACTGTCGAGACCGTGACCGCTTGTGCGGATGTTGCTTTATGGCAACAATGATTTTTCTGTAAAATCCGATTGTTCGGATGTATCAATCATGGTTTTCACTACACACAGACTCAATGCAGACGAATCGACGCAGCCTTCCGGATAGTGTGTTACGTTTCGTTAGACAAAGAATCCATTTCAGCCAACAACATTGAGCGCACTCTGTCAGGACAAATCAATGACGACATTAGATAACTCGGCGCGTGTTTTTTCTCCACTTTGCTGCTTATTTTTTTTAAGCCTCGCTCTGGTTTTCACTCTTCCGAAAACAACACAGGCTGAACCAAATAAATCTGTAAAATATCAGGAGAAGATCCCTGCGATTCGAAAACTCGTCACAGAGACAATGGCCAAAGAAAAACTGCAGGCGGTTCTCCTGGGGATCACGGTCGAAGGGAAAGAACTCCTGATCCTGGCAGAAGGGGAAACCATGACCGGTGTGCCTGTGACAGCTGACATGCACTTTCGCAACGGCAACGTCGCGGTGGCTTATATGGGGAACCTGTTTTACCAGCTCGTGGATGCAGGCATCGTGTCGGCTAACGATCCGATCTGCCTGTGGTTACCGGAGCTGCCTGATGCGCAGAACGTCACGCTCGAAATGCTCCTTAACGGCACCGCTGGTTACCCGGACTTCATGCCAATGGACGTGTTTCAGAAAAAGCTCTACGCCGACCCGTTTCACCAATGGACGCCGGAAGAACTGATTGAACTGGCTTTCACTGAGAAACCGAAATTCAAACCAGGCAGCGACTGGAGCTACGCACATACCAACTTTGTGATTCTCGGCCTCGCGTTGGAAAAAGCCGCAGGCAAACCGTTCGGCGAACTCATGCAGGAACGCGTCCTCACCCCCTTCGGCTTGCAGCAGACCGCTGCCCCCAACACGCCTCAGATCCCCGCGCCCGTCCTGCATTCCTACACGGACGAGCGGGGACACTTTGAGGACGCCACTTTCTGGAATCCTTCCTGGACGTTAGCCCGCGGCGCGGTCCAAACATCAACGATCCGCGACACCCTCGCCGGCTTCCGCGCCATCGGACAAGGCCAGCGTCTCAAACTCGAGTCGTTCCAGGCCATGCTGAAACCGCACACGGCGGGGATGAAGTTCTGGACCAAAGACCGCTACTACGCCCAGGGCATCGTCTTGGATCAAGGCTGGCTCACGCAAGGCCCCAGCTTCGCCGGCCTGTACGGCACCGCCGGTTACCTCCCTGTCAAAGACCTCACCGTCACCCTCTGGTGCACGCGATCAATCGATTCCCAACCCAAAGGCAATCCAACGTCCGCTCTGTTCAAACAGGTCACCACGATCTTAACGCCAGAGAAATGAAGCGGCTGATTCGCACGCATACCAGTCAGTTCTGTTTTCGCCGTCACTGACAGGAAATCGAGATTCTAATTTCGCCTACGACAAATTCGGATTCACGCCGGGTGTCTTAAACTGACTGTCGCGTCACTCAGTCGCAGTTCGAAATAACGAACGTTTTGGGGATTTGTGGCTGTCCACAAAGTGCGCCGGACGATAAATTCGACGCGTTCAAGCGATTTGCCTATTCTGTATCGGACAATCGGACCGATGTGGATTCGGGAGTCGCATTTCTCTGCGAAGTATGTCACACTTTAGCGACTTAGAGGTTACATAAATGTAGCGAGTTCATTGCTACTTCCTACCGCAGTTCCGAATTCCGAACCTACGCACTTCTCTTAGGAGTTTGAGCAGCAACGGAACAGAAACCCACGCTAAGGGATGGTGTGATGAAACATCGTGCGAAAGGGTCGATAGGTCTGCACAATGCAATCGAGTGGATTGAAGGCGGCACCAATGGTTATGATATGTGTTTTTTCTTTGCTGCAACAAAATAACTAGACGCTCCTCTGTAGATCTCTTCAGTTTCAATAGCCTGAAAATTCCCATTTGCCACTAAATCGTCTAATTCAGAGCTTTTAAGTCTTCTTATGGGAATGGGAATTACTCCAGCTGCACACAGTATCCGAACAAGCTGAATCTGAAGATTGACTAGGAACGACATCTTGCCCCGCAAGCAAGGTGTTACAGAAATAAACAATCCCTCAGGTTTTAGTAATTCATGCACTCTTTTCACGGCATCTCGGGGGTTCGGAACTGTGTGCAACATATTGAAAGCCAGAATCACATCAAACGATCCTTCTCTGTATCTTTCGTCAAAAATATCCGCTTTCACGAAACTTACGTTTTCGACTTTGCTCGCATCTGCTTTCCCTTTTGCTGTCTCAATCATTTTGGATGATATATCAATAGCATGAATCTCATTCACCTGACTGGAAAGTTCACAGGATGTAGTACCTGTTCCGCATCCATAATCCAAAACAATATCGCTACCCTTGAGGTGTTTTCTGGCGTTCTCCCTGCTTTTACTGTGGATATATTCAAATCGTTCCTCAGTCTTATCGTAGTTGCTTGCAGATTTGTCCCAGAACTCTTCCGATTTATTCATAGTCTTACCCCTCTCGCAATTGTTAGATCGTTTTGTCAGTCGTATCGTTGTCGGTCCCCACGTCCTGAATTGGAAGACGCGTGACCACCTTAGCGGGCGTTGAAGAATGATGGCAAGAAATACGTGCTAAACGTCTGAACTTCATGGTCCAAAAAAACTAGGCATGTACCGGACCGGATACAGACACAAATCAACAGCAAGGCCGTCACTCCCATCGCTGGCGACCCCGAGATCACATGAGACTCTGCGAACGGACCGGTATCGGGTCGGGTGGATGTTCTTACTGACAGACGGGCTGCAGACCCAAGGAAGCGCGAATGGTTGCGACTTGCCCTGCGTGCATGAACTCATGTAGCGAGACACCATGCGCCGCCGCAATAGGATTTGGTGCAAACGCAGCGAGTTGTTCCGGGGACGCCTGCAATGAAGATTGATCGTCGAGCGACTTTACCCATCCAACCACGCGTTCACGCGCGTTGGTCATGCGTTCGAGAAGCTCGTCGCGACTTGGGTAGTCAGTAGCGTTATCACTTACCGAGGTCTTTGCCGCAAAAAGTGCGTCGTGACCATCAGGAAGGCAACTTGGCTCGTTGGTGAACGCTGAGACTACCGCATCGTCCGATTGAGCAATGTGGCCCATGATCCAGAGGGCATGATTGCCTGCCCCGCCGGCGCGAGCTGCCAGCTGTTCGTCAGACAGTGATGTCAGTAAGCCCAACAGAAAGCCACGCGATTTTTCCATTCCTTCTATGGCGATGGGGCCAATTGAAAAAGCTTGAGTCGTACTCATTTCGTTACCTCGATTAAAGTGTCGCGTAATGGAAGTCCGGTAAAGGTGCTGGTCGCAGAACCGGTTAGACGATCGTCTACTAGACTTCATTATCGACTAAGTGTTGGCTTCACACAATTCCCGATTAGGGAGTGACTGGTGCTTTTATCGCCCTAAACACGCCGGACTACGAATAATCTAGAGCCTGAAAGAATTCAACTGCCGTATCGTCGAGCGGAAAGAGTAGCTCAATTCGCAATTCGCTGAGCGTAATCTCTAGTGCGGACTCAAATTTCATTACGGTGAAGAACGTTCGAATCACTTGGTCGCCAACTCGAAAACGGGGGCCGATAACATCTGGGCTATCTTGTGATGATTCGGGCCTCTCAACCTCCCTCAGGTGGTCCATCGCACGCTCAACTAGGCGGGCAAGCTCGACATTGTTTGTGCGGGCGACCTCATGCTGCTGCCGGTCTATCCACGCCCAAGCGACCTCTGCCCAGTTCTCCATGCGGTCCCGATATGGTCCTGGCGAAAAGAACACGTCTACGGACTGCTCTGGGGACAGCTTCAGGCAGTCCGGAAACATCGTGCGAAATGGTCGATTTACCAGCACAATGCAACCCAGCGAGTTGAAGGCAGCACCAGGGTTCGGCTCGTGCTGTGCGAGTATCGATTCGACAGCTCGAAGATAAGGCTGTGTTCGTTCATCTCGCAAGTCACGTTCAGGAAATCTTGGGGTGAAACCCGCCGCCACCAATAAAGCATTTTGGTTTCGAATGGAAAGGTCGAGTGCCTGCCCCAAACGCAACACAATGCTACGTCCCGGGCGTGACCTCCCGGTTTCAATAAAGGATAGGTGTCGAGGTGTGGTGCCCGCAGCAAAGGCCAATTGCTGCTGACTCAAAGCTGCCTTCTTACGCCACATTTTAAGCAAATGGCCAAATGTTGTTTTAGAATTATTACTCATAAAGCGATTTTAGGCAATGTCGAACTACGTAGTCAATCCTACTTGATTCTTCCAAATGTGCTCTCCAATTCGCCTATTGTAATGCACAAATCACTCAAACTCGATGTGCTAGTTGGCTGGCGGCATAGCTTGGATTCGCGGTCTTTCTCGAATGATTGGGTCTGATATTGTCAGTTCCAGTGGCTCTCTCATCAGTGTCTAACCAAACGACACCGATGTAACTTATCCCAATCTCGAACTCGCTGAATTTACGTCAACCTCGCTCAAGCACGTTCCCATAATTGTGTCGGTCAGATAGTCCGATGCTACTTCGAGACTCGGCTTGGTGCATTCGGTGTGAAACGCCAACGCAGGTTCTGCACAGAAATCGCGTGCTCAAGATGGCTACACCCAGGCATGTTGACATGTAGTCTGAGATCCAAATAACGACCCATTTCTCTTGCTCGCCGACGAAACCTAATCAGAGGCCGGTCACAGGCAATTCGACCCGATTCTGTTCGCGAAAGTCGTCGAATAGGGTACTGCAAAATAAATGACCGTTTTCGCGAAACTCATCACAGTGCGCTACATCGCGTTGCCGGCAATCCAGGCTGTTGTCCACGCGTTCTGAAAGTTGAAGCCGCCGGTGATGCCGTCGATATCCAGCACTTCGCCCGCGAAATAGAGGCCCGGGCAAACGCGACTTTCCATCGTGCGGAAATCGACTTCTTTCAGGTCCACGCCACCACAAGTCACGAACTCTTCTTTGAAGACGCCTTTCCCTGCCACTTGAAATTCGCCGGCAGATAATTCTGTCACGAGCGCCTGCGTTGCCTTTTTTGAAAGTTCAGCCCATCGAATTGGTTGCGGACCGACGGCGTGATCGACAAGCGATTTCCATAACCGTTTTGGTAACTGCCAGGGGCTCGCAACATCGACTGTCTTTTTGGGATGAGCTGCTTTGAATGAATTCAGTTGCGCGCGAATCTGGTCGGCACTGGATCCCGACAGCCAGTTGATTCGCAGTGTGGCGTTGTAATTCGAATCGTGTAGTTCTCGTGCAGCCCACGCGGACAGTTTCAATACCGCAGGACCACTCAGTCCCCAATGCGTCACGAGTATCGGTCCCGATTGGCTGAACGTCTTCAAGTCGGTGACTAACTGACAATCAACGTGTTCCACCGCAACGCCTGGCAAGTCTTCGATCCGTGGATCGTGAACTTTGAAAGTGAACAACGATGGCACCGGCGGAACGATTTGATGCCCAAGACTACTCAACAATTCGAAACCGGCTCGGCTGCCGCCGGTCGCCATGAGAATTCGGTCCGCTTGAATTGATTCGCCAGATTGCAGAGTCACGCAGAATATCGAGTCTGTTTTACTAATCGCCGACACGTTGGCGCGAAGACGAATCACTGCTCCCGCGTTTTCCGCCGTGCCTTGCAAGCAATCGACAATAGTCGCTGAATCATCGGTCGTGGGAAACATGCGGCCATCCGACTCTGTTTTGGTCTGAACTCCGCGCGACTCAAACCAGCTCACGGTATCGGAAGGCTGAAACTTGGTGAAGGGACCACGCAGCGCCTTCCCGCCCCGTGGGTAGCTATTGACCAACTCGCGGGGTTCAAAGCAACTGTGAGTCAGATTGCAGCGACCCCCTCCAGAGACGCGTACCTTCGCTAATACGGACGAGGCAGCTTCGAGGATCGTCACATCGTGACCGTTTTCGGCAGCCGCAATCGCCCCGAAGAATCCCGCTGCGCCGCCGCCGATTACGATAACGTTCAAATTTCGTCGCCTCGACTGAACTGGGGGAAATGCCAAAATACTCGACTGACGTCGTGTGGTCAAAAAACACAGCCGAACGGTAAGCCTCTACGGATTTACGACTTGCGGCAGCTCAGAGTCTAGCATTTCAACCGATTGATTTCACCCATGCGACTTCAATCTTTCCTGCAATCGCGTTTAATACTGGTAACTTCCCAATTCTACGCGACAGAGATTGCTCACATGACATCCGGCCCTGATTGCATTCACGATGAAAACAAAATCTCTCGATGGACATCACGTAAGCCTGCCCGGTCTTCCAGACATAGTGCATCACTCGCAACTGATTTCGCAGCTCGTCAAGGAGTTTGGGCGACCGGTGAATGGCAGTGGTCATACTGCGTGATCCTGATAGAGAGGAGAGGATCAACATCGCTGTCATATCAATCTTACCTGAATAATTTACGACATGAGCACAGGTTTATGTGTAGTCAATTGTTAACAAACAGTAATCTTGATAGATTTAAACGTAATCAAATTCTGTCTATCAATAGTTAGAAACTTTTATGAACCGACTTGAAAGATTTTATCAAAATGCAGGTCTACTTGGGATTGCCCAGACCTGTATTATTTTATTTGTATTATATTCAGCTCTAAGCAAAGATATTAGACTTGGAATTGCTATTTATACTATACCATCAGTGGCAATCTTGTCTTTTGCTACTTTTTTAATCCGAAATATATTAGTTGACTACGCTGAATTAACGAGAAAAATAATGAATGTGTGTGCTCTTTTGATTATCGTCATATTCATCCTTTTTGAAAAAAAATTCGATCAAGAAAATACACTTTTTCGTTTATTTATGGCATCCTTTCTTGGCTCGTATATCAGCTCATACTTCTGGCTACTATCCGATTTCAGAATTTCTCGTGTGCTATCCTGACAATGACAAGCACACAGACCATAAAATGTGCTCAAATATTTCTTCCTTTTTCTTGCATGTCACTAAACAGGGAAAAGAGACTAAGTCTTTTTAGACAATCCATATTTTGTCTTTCAAGAATTATTCCGCTCAACGGAACTCTCCAATGACAACGATCGACACCCATTATGCAAACACGGACTTTGATCTGAAATCCGCATCGTCGTTCGACACATTGCACAGGGAGCTTTCATCGCGATGCTTCGCTCTATTTTACACGCACGGCGAAGATGGTCACTATCATGCGTGCTTCGAATCTGACCATGATGGCGAAACACCTGAATCTGGTGCCGATCGCGACATTCTTCTAATCGTTAACGCCATCAACATGCTTTCCGATTCCGCGAAGGCGGAACTTGATCTATGTTACCTCCGTGAATTCAATATAGGATTTCATTGTGGCGACTCGTGGGCTTTCGTTCATTCAATACCGCACAAAGCAGTAGCGGCTGCATCGAATGTCGGATGTTCATTGGCGGTAACGCTATATCCTATGCGTCAACCTGATGGCACTCCACGCGAATAATCATGGCAATCAAACGCCAAAATGCGGGATAACAAAATGTTACACCGGAGTTGCCGACCGGGCCAAATTTGCAATTGAGAATCGCTGGCGGCAATCCAGTGATTGCAGGCATTATACCATTGACGTTGGCGCTGCCGACCAGCTCTTGGCAGCTCATCCGTATTTCGGGAATCGCAAGTATCGACCGGTTTTGAAGACACTTTCATCGCATCAAACAAGCCTTCTGGCGTGATGTATTTGTGCGCCCTATTCACCCGCAGCACGATGGTTTATAAAAGAAATCCCTACAGACTGGTCGCGTTCGACGCCCGGCAAATTCACTTATTCAGGCAAACGGTATCTCCAAAGTAGCCCTTTATCAGGAAAAGATATTATGGTCGAAACTAACGAGCTAACACCCAACACCTTCTTTGTTGAAGTGTCTGGATCTGGTCTGCCTGAAGTAGATGGTCTCTTCGTTCCTTCAACGGCACCGCCGGCTCAATCTGAATCGGGAACCATCTCCAGCCTCGGCTACTGGAACGGCAAGATGGCGTGGGATCGTGCGGATGGAAAATCCGCCAGAAGCCCTGCATTCTCCTACTCCAACAGTTACACCTCCTGGAGAATCTGCCGTCTCGATGGTCATCTCGCATACGACATCACCTGCGAAGATGCACTGCCACCAACCGACAGAGAATGGCACGTCTATAAAAAAGGAGTCGCACCTGCGCCTCAAGTCACAATCCACCACTACGATCCGAGACAGCCCTGCCCCGAACCCAACGTCGTGTTTGTACTCGGAGGCCCTGGTGCGGGAAAAGGAACGATGTGTGAGCTTGCCGAGTCTCAACTCGGGTGGACGCACTTATCCACGGGTGATCTCTGCCGCGCCGCGCGTCAGGCGGGAGGTCCGAACGCCGCCACAATCGAAGAATCCATGACCGCCGGAAAGTTGGTACCCAATGAAATCATTGTGACCTTGCTGAAGGACAAGATGGAGACGGTTATCAGAACGACAGGCAGGAACAACTTCCTGCTGGATGGCTTCCCCCGCTCTCTATCTAATTTGGAAGCGTGGAACGAGATCTTCGGCAAGGAAGCGGAACTACCTAAAATCTTGTACTTCGAGTGTCCGTACCCTATTCTCGAGCAGCGTATCTTAGGCCGTGCCAAATACTCTGGCAGAAGTGACGACAATGTCGAGAGTATCAAGTTGAGATTCGACACCTTCAAGGCGGAAACGCTCCCCACCGTTGAGCACTTCAAGAGCAAAAACAAGTGTATTGAAGTTGACACCAGTCAAGATCGTCAGACCGTCTATTCCCTCGTCGTCAGCAACCTCGCAGAGTACACCGATAGAAAGTTCGCTGCCAAACCGCTCACCGAGAGAGCTGAGATACTTCTCGGTTTGAGAGCTTATCCAACGCAGGAGCAGAGATGAGGTGCTATTGGTCCTGAATGCTCAATATGTCGAAAACGACGATCCAGCGTCCCGCAAACTCGTCGGGAGCCTGATTTGAATTCTCGGACGTGCCGATTATCGGACGGTTTTTGGGACAGCGAACGTGTTCGCTTTTCGGACTCGTCAGTAGCGAATTTTCTGAACTCTCTGTGCAGACGCTCCGCTGTTATACAAGAACTCAGAACAAACCCTGTCGCTGTCAGTTGACCTAACAACTTCCAGTACGTTACCATTCGTTTACGCGGCGAAGTGGTCTCTCCAATGTAGTGTCAGACAACGCCGCAGTAAAAAGTTCTTTTTGAGGAATAGCACTAAACATGGCAGAAGGCACGATCAAGAAAGTGACACAGAAGGGTTTTGGATTTATCGACACCGAAAGTGGCGAGGACTTGTTCTTCCACTCATCGAACCTTGAAGGAGTGACTTTCGAACAACTCCAAGAAGGACAACGAGTGTCATTCACCGAAGGACGTGGACCAAAAGGGCCATGTGCCGAAAACGTCAAGACGATCTGAAGAAGCTGAGATCAACATTCGTTTTCAAACAGGGAGAAACAGATATGGGTGATAAGGGAAGTAAAGATAAAGGCAGAAAAGAACAACAGAAAAAAGCCCTGCTTAGCCCAAAGGAAAAACGAAAACTGAAACAAGAAAAGAAGAATAAATAGATACGCAACGTTGCCTGTCAGGCTTCCAATTCATACGTGTTGCCTGTCAGGCTCTCAATTCATACGTAACGAAACCAGCTTATCTATGGAACCTCCGTTCTTCGAAATCCTTGCCTACGAACCTACCGAGCTCGGCATACTGTGTTTGCGGCGTCGCGAGTTGCTGTGTGAGCCAGGGACGATCGTCACTGAAGTCACACTGGACCACGAATTTCTGATGAGCAGTTACCTGACGGCGTCCGAGAAGGCGCTGTCGGAAATCGCTCTACAGATGCACTCAGGATCCCGCCTACGCGTTCTGGTCGGAGGCCTCGGCTTGGGTTATACCGCTTGGACAGCGCTGGAATCCGATCGAGTTTCACAATGCGAGGTTGTCGAGTTTCTTCCTCAGGTGATCAACTGGCTGGAGCAAGGGCTGGTCCCTCTGTCAGAAAAACTGAACGCAGACAACCGGCTCAAAGTGACTCAGAGTGATATCTATCAGCAACTCGCCAGTCCGCCGGAACAGAAGCATGACTTGATCCTCATCGACGTGGATCATTCGCCGGATGATAACCTGGACGAAGCCAACGGTAAATTCTACACGGCCGAGGGATTGCAACGTGCGAAGCGCCATCTTGAAGAAGACGGGCTTCTCGGCGTCTGGTCGTACGCAGAGAGTTCACCGTTTGTCGATGCGTTGCATGAGGTGTTCCGCGAAGTTCGTATTGAACCCGTGACCGTTTTCAACAATCTGATTAACGTACAACAGACCGACTGGCTGTTTTTTGCTCGTGATTGAGTCTGCTGCAGTCGATTCTGAATCGACTGTTTCTTCACATGACGGGGTGTGGTACCTCGCACTGAATCGAACTTCTTACAGGATTACTTGATGTGCCTTTGGTGGATATTGAAATTTCGAATAGCGATTCAATCTTGCCCGACGAGATCGTTGCTTTTCTTCGCGAAGCAGATGTGAGAGTCAGCCAGTATCTCCAGGATAGCCCACGCCGCGCCACTGCCTTCGTCCCGAGTCAATTCAAAACGGTCTACCACGCTTTGCATGCCATCATCGACGGGAATCTGGCCTCCGGAAATTCGTTGTGCGAATGGGGAAGTGGTTTCGGCGTGGTAGCGTCGTTAGCCTCGATGCTTGAGTTTATTGCCTGTGGCATCGAGATTGAGCAAGATCTGGTCGATGAATCCCGAAGACTGGCAGAAGATTTTGGCTTGCCCGTGGAGTTCGTTCAAGGCAGCTTCATTCCCTCAGGCGCCGAAGCCTGTGCCGAGGAAGCCTATGCCGACAACAACTCCGCGTATTCCTGGCTCATCACTGATGCGGACAATGGATACGAAGAACTGCAACTTGACCTCGATGAATTTGACGTAGTTTTTGCCTATCCCTGGCCCGGTGAAGACTATCTGATCACGAGTTTGTTCGAGAAATATGCCGCCGAGGGGGCACTGTTGCTGACGTACGACTACCCTGAGACAGTCTACCTTCGACGGAAAGTGAGTGAATAGTCTGGTGGCCCGCAAGACATTCGGGCTTCAACACTCAATACCAGACAACAAGCTCAGGTTTGGAAGATTCATTTTCCGCGGAAATGACTGCCGACTGCTGCGTTTAGAACTGGCCTGCCAGACCCTCTTCTTCATTCCAGGCGATACGTCACGCTTCCAGATGTACTGCTAACCTATGCCCCCCGCACGATGCGACGAAGACAGTTGGTGGAGATTGAACGGTCACCGCGGTCGGAGGAGCCCCGTTCGATCAGCGGTGAGGCACACCTCGCAACAGGCTGTAGACGGCTCTGGTCCGATTATGTTCGCCAAACTCGCCGAGTATGGTACTGCAAATCAAACGACCGCCTGTGAGAAGGACCCCGGATATGCCAGTAAATCCCACTATTCGCCGGTCTCAGACATTATTCCACGTCACTTCGCTTGTTTCGTCCACGCCGCCGGTTAGAATTAAGCACTGCGGTTAGACAGTCTAAACCAGTCGTTCTGGGCGACGCCGCTGAGATGTTTTTATATTATTAGGGAACTGAACGAAGATGTCAGAAGGTACAATCAAGAAGCTAACGGACAAGGGTTTTGGTTTCATCGCTACAGAGACTGGCGATGACATGTTCTTCCACAATTCAAACCTTGAAGGGGTGAGCTACGAACAACTCCACGAAGGACAACGCGTGTCATTCACAGAAGGACAAGGGCCAAAGGGACCAAGGGCCGAAAACGTCAAACCAATCTAAAAATCGACACAATTCGGAAGACAAAGAAAGCTGACGAAAATTCGTCGGCTTTCTTTGTCGGACGCGAGGGTGCCCAAGAGAAACAGAAGGAGAGCGGTCTCAGGCTCGTCGAAGAACAGGATGCAGGCACGAGTGTCAAGCAGTCCTGGCTCGATGTACGTCCAAGGTTCGTGATCGATCTTGAGGGCTCGTCGAAAATTTGAACGCATTCGCCTTCACCTCTGGCACCGATTGGGCGGAAGACTCAGCTTGCGCAATTTGAGCCGAGAGCCAAGCCTTTGAAAAAGTATGTGGCAATTGCTCTCTTCGGTCATGCTGTTCTGCGTGTTGTGGACGCTTATGTTTGTCAGTCTGCGCTATTCGTACTGGCTGACTCTGTTGCTTTCAGTGCCGACTGCAGGATTGTTGGTCCGGCTGTATATTCTGCAACACGACTGCGGCCACGGGACATTCTTCAAGCCCAAAAAACTCAATGATATGATCGGGTTCACGCCGCCCGTGACGTTTCTTGCTTGTTCAGCCGGAGTCTGGTTGTTCTAAGTGCAACACAATTTTGAAACGATATACTGGCAGCGTCACAACCGTTTCCAACGAGTAAATCGGCTCACCCTTTGGCAGAGCCTGTCCTGTATCAATCTTAAGCTTTGGGATGAAGATGCAGGCAAGATGGTTGGCTTCCGAGATCTCAACAACTGCAAGACCACACGTTAGGGTCACTTGCATTTAAGAGTTGCGAGACCAGTATTTGTGTCACAAAGTCGTGAAGTGAGATTCACACCGTAAAGCCACCGTTTTCGCTGACTCCACGCGCTAGCCAAACTCATACCTTTTCGCGAATTCAGACTCGACCAAACAATTTTTGTCTGGACGGGCTTTAGCATGCACGATTTAACCAACTTTTTCTCGGAAATATCTTTCGCTCGGTTCGACGCATCGGTCGATTTACTGAAGCAAGTTCACGTCGACCTTCAAATTGTCGAACGGTCTGGAGCAGCAGCTAGCATCATTCGTCATACTCATGCTCAACTTCCGAATGTCCAGTCTATTTTTTTAAAAGCCGTGGAATCAGGGTATCAAGCTGGCCCCGTGCCTCGGTCGAATAGAGATTGCCGCTTGGGTCGATCAAGAAGATGACTGGGATTCCATCGACTCCCCATGATTCTGAAAAATCATTCTGCGGCGAACCTGTCAGCACTGCGCGGTTATCGCGTCCCAGATAATACTGCGGCCAAGGAATTTGCTCCTTGTCTACGAACGACTTCAGTTTTTCCAATCCTCCTTCGTTTTCAGGTACATCGTGACTGACTCCGATGAATTCGACCCCCTGATCATGGTATTTGGCATATAGTCGCTTCAATTCGGGGATTTCACCAACGCACGGACCACACCAGGTCGCCCAGAACTCCACCACGACAATCTTCCCTCGCAAATTCTTCATCGAGACTGCTCGACCAGAGATCGCGTCAGTGAACTCAAGCTCAAACGGCTCACCAATTCGCTCGCGTTTTCTGGTTTTCCCTTGCGCTAATCGACCACGGACAGAATCGGGGTATTCTTGAGCGATGCGCCGCGTTACCTCAGTGCTTTGACGACTGATGAGGTAAGTATCCACAGTAAAGCACAAGGCCCCGGCTAAAGCGAAACCGAGAATCAAATGGCGAATTTTGGAGAAACGTTGGAAGGGCGCTACTTCCGAACGTTGCCGGACGGCCACAAGTAACAGAGCCATGGTGCTGGCCGCCACAATGACGAGCCAAAAACGGTAAGTGCCAACAAAGCTGATGAGGCTTGACTCGAGGATTCGATTCAATGCCAGAACTACCTCTAAGACAGCGGCTTCGAACTTTCTCAGGCCTGGGAAGTGCGGGTACGAGATGTGTAGGAGAACGAACAACGCAATCCCCAGTAATCCGAAAAGAATGCCGAGTCTTAGCCATTTCCATGTGTTGGATGATGGCCTGTGTGCAGTCATTGCAACCATCGCACTGATCACGACAAGGAGCACAATGACCGCTAGCCGCAGATACCACGCGGAATTAAGTTTCATGACTGCGCTGTGGAGGACCTCGGCAGATCGGTTGTCTTTGGGCCACTCGCTGACGAACTTTTCAGCGAGTACGACGGCGGCAGGTCCGTCAATCGGTCCGTTCAGTTTGAAAATAGTCTGACAAAATAGCGCATCGCTTCTCAGTTTGGAATCCGTTGTTGTCTTGAGAACATCGTCGATTTCGGCGTTCAGTTCGCGCATCGAATCGAAGGTGCTTTGACCATTGGTCGAAGGCTTTCCTGCGAGTAATTTCAACGATCGCCAACGTTCTGGCAAAAACTTTGCGACGTGAGGGTCATCCGGGGAAGCTTTACGGAGATCACCGATCAGCGTTGCGATGTTGATATGTGTTCGGATGAATTCTTCGTTCGGGAGTGGGCGATGGGACGTTCTCAGTTCGTTCTCGATCTGATCGATCAAAACATCCGTTGGCATCTTTGGCGTCAACGAGGATTCAACCGGACCTGGTTTGTTGGGGATTCTCTCGTTGATGGGTGGTGGATTACCATTTGACGAGGAGAGCGTGCTGAAGCACAGGCCACCGATACAGAGCCAGGTGAATATCTTGGTTGGGAACATTATGGAATTCTTTATGCGTCGAATCATTCTTTTGACTCCATTCCAGAATTTCGTCCAGTGTGATATCGACGGGTTTGTTCCAGTTTGGTTTAACGCCGGGGATTTCAATCAGTAAAATACGCTGCCATAATGGCGATACTTGCCAGTATGGTAAACAGCTCACTGATGCTGATTGCCAATTTCTTTGTGGAAGTCATGCTGCTGCTCCGGTT
This sequence comes from uncultured Gimesia sp., assembly GCF_963976445.1. GTDB lineage: Bacteria > Planctomycetota > Planctomycetia > Planctomycetales > Planctomycetaceae > Gimesia. Next base: position 61,896 of record NZ_CAXBKP010000031.1, read on the forward strand.
TCGGTTTGCAGGCCGTCAGACACACGAAATGAACTTATTCCAGCCGAGATTTCCCATATGGATTAGCCTGAAACCGCTCCAGGTATGGATTGTAACTGCTGCGGTCTCCTGTGTCTAAAATAAAGTGATTGTTCTCCACTTACGCCTTACGCCGTTGCAGTTCTTGATGATGTTCAAGTCCATCAGCTTGTAATCGATGTTAGATGATCGGTTGATGTTCAAATACAACTTGGCAAATTTGGATGACCGCGACAAAGCAGAATAAACGGATGAACCTGAGCCGGAATAACGTCGCGCGTTCGCTTTGCTCATCAACATCAACTCCCGTCCCGGTTATTCTGATCGTTATACACGTCCGGCCGCCAAAAACGAGTGTAATTGGCGTCAACTCCAACACGCAGAAGTTGGACATACTTCTGCGGCGAAGCAAAGTCTCCTACTCGCGTCGGTGTTTAAGAACGAAGTAGAAAGTTGACGAGTCGCTCTCCCAGAAACCCGTCGGGAGCCTGATTTGAATTCTCGAACGTACCGAATATTGACCGTTAAACGGTTTCGCGTCAATTCGGTCTGATCTGAAATTGATCCATGCCAGTCTGTCCGCTCATTTTGTCCGCGAAACTCGCCGTTTGCGGTTTCGTAAAAGATTACGAACGTTTCCTTCGACAAATGCGATATCTACTGGCTGGTGATTATTGTATCGAACTTTTTGTCACGACCCCTCACTCAAGTTAGAAGCAATACGCAGCTCCTGGGGTAGGTGCTTTCGACCTGATAATGAAACAATGTGTGAGACAAAGGGCATCATTTTCGTTTCATGCCGTCACTCTGATGATCGTAGCATTTTTGCCAAGGAAATTTCGTTATAACAAGTGAGGACATTCACCAACAATCAGATCTTGATTGAAACCTCGACAAACTTATCGTTTTCAATTAGGGAATTCGTGTATTCCTGAAGTTCATCTGCTGACATTCGCCCTTGGAATTCCGCGATTTTTTCTGTTAGTGGAATTTCGTCGTCCAAGTCAAAAAACAGATGGTCTGTATTTTGAATAATCGTTCTCCCTTTTGTTCGTTCAAGCAACGCCTTCAAAATGGCCCGGTTCGGCATTGTGGATTTCCATCCAGAATTAATCACGTCATAATTGAGCGTCGCCATTGCCACCAGATCAGGATGCTCCATCATTTCGAGCCCAAGGCTCTGTGCCGTTCCATTGTGACTAAGGTGATGTGCAACCTTGTAAAATACGACCCGGTTCAAGAGATCCTCAGTCGTTAGATTGGAACCCGGTAATACTTCGTTCCATTGAATATCTTGCCAGCTTTCCCAACTTCCAAACTCTGCATCTCCGGGAAAGAGCATCACCTTGCCACTCTCTTCAAACTCAATCGCAAGTACGAGGCTCAGGTTATTCGTCAGGCTGTTCATTCGCAAAGCTAAATTTGCTGAGCTTTGTAACCATTCATAGTCAATTCGCCTCCAGGCCTCTGCTGTGTTTTCATAAGGAGACTTTCGTAAGGTCGATTTTGAAGCAAACGTTGATGCAGGAAAAGGGGCGAGAGTCGTATCGCTTGAAACATCGCCGTCAAAATTCATGGTACGAGTAAAATAGTCACTATCTTGAATCTGGAATCGCAAAGCATCGAGCGCATAGTCTTCAGGGTCCAGCTGCTTGTTATGTTGATAGGATTCGCCAACTTCACCACTTTCCTTGGCAACTTCACCGTGAGTTGTTGGTGGCCCGAGAACAAAAATCCGAACGCCATCCAGACCTTCGATGTCGTATAGAATCTCACGAGGAGAGAGGTAGTTAATCTCATGTTGTCGATCTAATTCCTCTTTGGCAATTTGCATTCCTTTCAGCGGCCCCTTGTACTCCTTCTCATCCTCATTCACATGAAGATCCGCAAATCCCTGCACCGAGTTCGCAAATTTCTGGTGAAACGACAACAATTCATTCGCTGCCAGTGAACCTGCCAGCTGGTTATTGAATTCAGATGAATTCACATCCTCATTTAATTGTTTGGCGGCACGGGCAAGAGCCATTTTTTTTTGACCATATTCCGTTTTCCATTTCTTGACTTTTGGTTTCGCGTCGTTCTCAGTCCATCCCATCCACAATTCACCGACAGAAAGTCCTTCGACAAATAATTCTTCACATCGTTGGAATCCAAGAACATGATCCTGGTGCTCGTGCGTGATCACCAATGCGTCGACGTGACCATCAAGATCGTGAATCAGTTCCTCGACAAATGGCGTGAGCCTCGCCTTCGATCCAGTGATGCAGCCGCAATCGAACAACATGGTGTAAGTGGTTTCAGCCTTATGCAGAAACTTCAAAGAGATGCAGTCTCCCGTCCCCATTTTGTACATGCGGACTTTCACATCTGTGATGTTTTTTTTCGGATTGTCAGGCATTGCTCAAACCTAATGATTAGTGGTTGTGCAGTATGGAAAACATGTGACCAAAACGATTGTCGTGCCCTATGCCAAAGTAACTCGCAAATTCGGAGATCGTTGTTGGCAGCACTTCGGACTGGAATTGATACTGACTTAGAATTCTTGTGCTCGGTAGCCGTGTTTTTCTACCGTCTGACCGATTTGGTTCGAACAACGGTTTTGAAATGGCATATTTGAGCCGAACATCCTCAGAATCAAGATCAAATATGAGAGTCGAGCCTCCCTGAACTTCGATTCCACCAATCGGTCGTTCTTCGTGTCTGGGGTCATAGTAGTGAACGAATTCTCCAGAACGTATCACGACGCCTATTCTTTGGATCAAACTAAACACGATCTGGTTGACAATCTTGCCATCGGGCCCAACTCGTGACACAAGCCTCAAGTTTTGAATTTGAAATGAGGGACGATCACGCACTACTGAGTCGCCAAAATTAAATTTTTCCCAGTTAAAAACAAGTCCTGTCAACTTTTCGAATTCGTAGGTAATTTTGAACTTGTGGGTCAAACGCCGGTGTAACCCGGTAACATTCGAACTACCTGCTATATATGTTTTTGTGATGTTAAAGATTTTTTCGCGTTCGGTTTCATACAATAGCCTTTCTCGGTACTTCTTCAAAAAATCAACGAGAATACGGATGCTCCGCTGAGTATCATCTGACAGATTCATCGGGGAAGGAAAGCGTAGACTCTCTTCGCTCAGGTTCTTTAGATTGGTGGGATAGATTCCGCGCCGTCTAAACGAATCGATAAATGCAAGACGATAGTGAAATTTATCGTCGTCAGCTAAATCAAAGTCGGCTGTAATGATCGCTCGGAGAAAATCACCAAAGGTAATGTCAACAGGCGGACAATAATCGATTGCTCTGATACACATATTCAAAACGTGCTGGGCAGACTTGGATGCTTCGTTTGCCAGACGATTTACCAAATCGGGTGAAAGTTCGCCTTCCGGCATCACTCCGGATCCAGCAGTTGCGATTCTTAACAGATCTTGAATGCGTCGTTTATAGATCGTCAGAAATGCCTCAAAGACTGCCGCGACAAGAATGCTTCCTCGATGATGTGGCTCCATTACCTCCTGATACTCAGCCGGATCGGGTTTCTGTGGCACCCATTGACCGGACTCGTCGTAGCTACCGAGTGCATTTCGCAAGCTCCCATAACGCCCGATCGAGACCCCAAATTGCTGAGCAAGTTGTCCCAACAAATTCTGATCATCCAGATTGCCCCTTGTCCTGCTGATTTGATGTTTCAGAACGTCCGGAAACGTAAAATGTTGAAACAAAGCAATGATGTCTGCGAATGCCTCATGAAAGGCAAGAACATCTGGATTTGTTGGCTGGTTGTATTCGCGGTGCAGTCCATCCAAAATTGCATGTGTCACTTCGTGGGCAATAATGTCATGGCTCAAACAGGTAAACACCAAAGAACCCGGCATCTGTAATGCAACATTGTTGGGGGTTGCCGAAAAGTATCCGAAGAGTACAGCTTTCTTAAGCGGGCTGTAGTAGGCATTGGCCTCTCGAATTGCGTGCGGGTAGATACGCAGCCTGGGAACGTAATCTTCATAAGCCCCCGGACCTTCTTTCAAACGCGTGGCCCAAAACAGCTTTCGCCCGAGTGCTTTCTCAAAATTTTTGATCGTGACCATGGCAACGGCGTAAACCATCTGTTGATGAAACTGGGGATTACTTTCGCTGGGATCTAGCCCGCTATTTACCAACTCGAATTCACCATTCAAATCAACGGGTTGATACATTTGCTTGATTGTTGGATCGTAGTCAACAACTTCGACGTACTCGCCTATCGGCCCGGGTTTGAGTTCTTCCCAGGGAATGTGATAGTCAATTGTGTTAATGTCAACCGTGTCAATCAGCAGCGAGAGAGAAGGGTCGAATGCATAGCCCTTCAGGTTTCTATTTCTTGGATGCATTAGAATCGTCCTGGCTGCAATGTGTCAGAAATGATACTAAAGTATAGGATGACAAGATTGCACTGACTGTCAATCATTAATTTATATTTTCACATAACGCGATATCTTGGGAGTCCTAATGATTCCCCACGTTCACACTGATAAATCCCCTCAATCACTCAGACTAAGCCAGAGGATATTCAAGAGGTGTACCCTGCCCAGCACGAGGGCGTAAGGGAGGACGTCCTCCACTGGATCCATAGTCACCTAAAGTGTTCTGGCAAAAAGCTGTTTCGCGATAAATCGAACAGTATAGATGACTTCTGTGATACGTTGAAGATTTCGAGAACAACTCTTTACAAATACGTTTCGTTGCCAAACACAAAAGATATTCGTTCCGGAAAAACGTCTGAATAACGAAATGAAACTTTTGGATGGTTGATTGAATCATCGTTGATTACATCATCAACAAGTATGCGATCCAGTAAGCTCGCATATTGAGTCATCAAGTCTTAAATTCTGTTCGTGATACTCGTCGAACGCAGGACAGTAAAAAAAACGAAGGTTTTCCAAACCGGCGGGTTCTTACGCGACGCTGAGTCACAAAACGGGATGCGCAGAACAAGTCGTCCAGCTAATCAATGGCAACCGGGGTCACCATAAACAACGTTACGATGTTCTCCGGAGACGCGGTATCGGATTCCGCGTTCACCGACTCACTTTGTCTTCCCAGACTCGAAACCGTCCTTACCACAAGTGTTTCCCCGAGGTTCATTTCAGCTTTTGTGTTGACGCGACGCACTGTCAGACCGGGGACAGTCAGACCATTAATTTTTACCGAGTTCGTATAGTCTCGATGCGAGATCTCCGGACTAAATTGGAGCTGGATCTTTCCATTGTCGAGCAAACGTGGTTCGACCTTGCAAAAAACGCCGAGCCGCTTCCATTCGACGGAGGTTTGATTTTCCCCGGCAGGAATCAGAATCGGAAATTCGCCGCCACTCTTAAACGTTGCTGGTCGCCCGGGAGCAGTGACGATTTGCGGACTTGCATGCACCACTGTCACCCTGCCCGATTTTTTCAGTTGCTGGATGGCTGCCTCTGCATTCTTAAAAACCGAGACCGTGGGATCAGTACGCTTCTGCGGGTCGGTTGTGGAACGTACCGGCTCCGCAGCCGCGGCAAATTCTGCGGCTGCTTTGCTTGATAGTTCAAGAATGAAACAGCGGCAGAGAATTTTGTTCGGGCTTCCCGTCAGCCGTCGTAGTTGCTTCGATTGTTTCTGCAGCGTTAGAATCTGTCGCGATAACTCAACTTGCTCTCGGATGATTCGTTGTTTGAGCTGGCCTGACACTTCGCGCAGCTTCACTGCTTCTTCGGACAGACCCGCTGCTTCCAATTGCTCCATCGCCATGCGGAGATGATCCAGGGCCGACAGACTGCGGCTCTTTTCGGGGGCCGATTGAGTAAGTCTCTGAGGCTTAGGGCACTCTTCCGGTTCGGCACCGAGACTGATCGTCGCAAGAGAGAACGACAATGCGAAAAAACTAGTATAGCGTGCTAACCTGCTTAGGCTCCTTTGACGCGAATTCTATGAAAACTGGTCGATTTTTGTCAATCAGAGTTAAAATCAAGCCGCCGGATGATCGCGTCTTTGGGAATAGGCGGTGGGTCGGATTTTGTCAGCTGCCCCATATAGAACAGGCGAAGTATCGCGGAATAGTGCCATCAAGTTATAAGTATCTTGGGATTCCGCCATAACGCCCCCATTTGTAAAAAAATAAGCTACCCCACCCCTAATCTCACCGACTGCCTTCTCGGTTGTTTTTTTCTGCTACTTTCTGCTAAAACTACGCGATGAAACATATACGAAACTTCTGCATCATTGCTCATATTGACCATGGCAAGTCCACGCTCGCCGACCGCCTCATTCAAACCTGTGGAGGCGTGACACAACGTGAACTGCATGAACAAATGCTCGACTCGATGGATATCGAGCGTGAACGGGGCATCACTATCAAGAGCAATTCGATTACGCTCGATTACCGGGCTCCGGATGGCAAAGACTATTTATTGAATCTGATTGATACGCCGGGCCACGTTGACTTTTCGCATGAAGTCCGGCGGTCGTTGATGGCCTGCGAAGGCGCCTTGATTGTGGTCGATGCCTCTCAGGGAGTCGAAGCCCAGACAGTAGCGAACCTCTACCTGGCTTTGGAACATAATCTGACCCTGCTGCCTGTGATCAATAAGATCGACCTTCCCGCCGCGGACATCGAACGGGCACAAGAGTCGATTGATGAAGAATTGGGGCTCGATCCGTTCGAGGCGATCCCAATTTCCGCCAAAAATGGCATAGGCATCGAGGACGTATTGCAAGGTATCGTCGAGAAGTTGCCTCCTCCCGAGGGTGATCCGGATGCGCCGCTGAAGGCACTGGTGTTTGACGCGAACTTTGATAAATTTCGCGGCGTGATTCTGCAGTGTCGCATCATGGAAGGCACTCTCAAGCCGCGCGACACGATCCACTTCATGCACGCCGGTCGCGACTTCACAGTGGATGAAGTCGGCTTTAACCAGATGAAGCTCAATCCCAAACCACAACTCAGCGCCGGTGAAGTAGGTTATGTTGTCGCGGGAGTCAAAAGTGTTCAGGACATTGAGATCGGCGATACGATTACGCTACTGAATCGACAGGCGGAACAGCCGATTCCCGGCTACCAGCCCGCCAGACAGGTCGTCTTTTCTTCCATCTATCCCATGGATACGGGCGATTACGTGGAACTCACAAAGGCTCTGGAGAAGCTCGCAATCAACGACGCGGCACTCACGTTTGATAAAGACAGTTCCGCGGCACTGGGCTTTGGCTTTCGTTGCGGATTTCTCGGACTGCTGCACCTGGATGTGATTCAAGAGCGTATCCAACGCGAGTTTGACATTGGTCTGGTGATCTCCGCCCCATCGGTGAAGTACCATGTCACTTTGAGAGATGGTTCCACGATCGAAGTCGACAATCCCTCTTACTGGCCTGATCCCACGGCGATCGATTCGGTCAGCGAACCCTACATCAAAGCTTCGATTCTGACCCCCGAGACGTACGTCGGTCCTGTCATGGAACTTTGCAGGGAACATCGCTCGGAAAGCCAGACGATGAACTATCTGTCCGCCAATCGGATCGAAGTCACCAGCGTGATGCCGCTCGGAGAGGTCCTCTTCGACTTCTATGGCAAGCTGAAGATGATTACGCGCGGCTACGGATCGTTCGATTATGAGCCGATTGAGTATCGCACCACCGATATCGTGAAGGTCGATATTCTCGTCAACAAAGAAACAGTCGACACGCTTTCCTACCTCGTGCATCGAGACAAAGCGCGAACGCGGGCGCTGCACTACTGCGAACAACTCGCCAAAGAGATTCCCCGGCATCAATTCAAGATACCAGTTCAGGGCGCCATTGGAGGCGAAGTCATTGCCCGTACCACGATCGCGCCGTTCCGCAAAGACGTGACCGAAAAGCTGTACGGCGGCGATGTGACGCGCAAGAAAAAGCTGCTCGAAAAACAGAAGAAGGGCAAGGCAAAAATGAAGCAGTTCGGCAGCGTCAACATCCCCCAGAAAGCATTCGTCTCCGTGCTTCGCACCGACAAGGATTAGGCTGCTTCCGTTTACTTTCTGTCAGGGCACGATGAGGTCTCCGAGATCCACCGTTTCCCCAGGCTTGGGAATCAATGGAGCGAACGCGGTGCCGACTGTGGGCCGCGTTGCATGATGGCTTGTTTTCCTGACGAACTCACCGCGCACCTCAACGCCTGGCGGAACCATCAGATAGAATTCTCCCTTCCGCTTACCGGGTTCATCCGTTGTATTAGACACCCGCCCTGCGACAAAGGTATCCGGTGCCAGAGCCTTCCCTAGCATGCGAATGCCGAAATCAAAGTTAGGCTCGCCTGAGTCATCTATAAACCGACCGATCAGCGTTGCTGCTGGCTGCATCACCACACTTACGGGGTCACTGGTCCATTTGGTGGAGAGCGTCCCGATCAGACCGCGTTCCTGGTCAGTGAAAACAAGGAATTCAGCCCGGTCCGGATGTAAGCCATACACAGAGAATGTTCCTGGCAGATCGTTGTCATTGTACTGTTTCAGTTGCAGGGCCCTTTTCAGTTGTCTCTTGATACGCGCACCTTCGACCGGGTGGTTGTCGGAGTCAACGAGTGTCACTTCCACAGGTGGGTCGGAGTAGACCGTCGCTGTCAGCTCCTGCACGCGGGCGTACTCTCGCGCGTTTGTAAATTTGATGGCTGCCAAATCGATCTGGTCGATTGTCCTATTCTTGCCGACGCTGATCCGTTTAGTTGCGACAATAGCAGGCTGCGCAATCCGCCAGGCGTCTCCGTAGGCATATCGTTCCTCTTCCAGTGTCCAATCCGTGCGTCCCGGCGCGAAGAACGCTTTGGGGACAACCGCGGCCGGTCGGTCGGTCTTCAAGCTGCGCTTGACGAGAACAGCCGCTGGTCCCCATGGCACAATTCCTTCATAAATACCGGGCGCCACGCGTTGGGCATCATTGAACCGTCCTTTGACACCAGTATGGCTCAATCCGGGGATTGATTGAACCTTGATGGAGTAGACATCCCGGTCAACCGGATTGCCTTTCGGATCGATCAGCCTCAAGCGGTATGGCACCGCCGGTGTAAGTATCACTCGGGCATCCTCACCTGGTACGACCCGCTGTCGATGGTCAAAATAGGGCGCTGCGAATGACCCGATAAACGCCAATTCGTAACCCTCTGGCCTGTTCGGCAAACCCGTCATCTCGAACCGACCATTGACGTCTGTCTGAAATCGCTGACCGTAAATCCCCCCTCTGGCATTGTGATTCGCCAATGCGACGATCACACCAGCCGCCGCTTTTCGATTCGGCAACCTACTGGAGGTGACTTGTCCTCGCAACACAATACCTCTCGCCAGTTCTACTGTGAACCCAGATCCATACAATGACAGCGTCGGCTCCCCCTGCTCACTGTATGACTTACGATACACTGAAGCAATCGACCTCACCGCGACGCGCAGACTCGTGGTCACCGCCTGCGAGTGCGTGACCTCGATCCGCGCAATGAACCCCTCAGGTAATCCCTGCAGTTCGAAACGACCATTTTTGTCTGTCGTCGCCTCTGTTCTCAGATCCGGAAGCACCGAAGGACGGTTAAGTGTCTCTGCATAGTCAATGGAATATGACTGAAACTTCCCAATCACGTTTTCCTCTTCTCTGGGCACATGCACGTCGAGATCATACTTGATGGGAGCCATCAAGGTCGTGAGCTGAACGCGGGCACCGACCAAGGGAGTCCCTCCCTCCAGCAGGAACTGCCCCGTCAACGTCTCAGGCGGCCGTGTCCGCAATATGACTTCGTCTATTTTCGGCGGATGCTTGTGTGAGCGCAAGTTGCGGGCTACACCCCTGGTCTTAAGCCAACCCGATGCGACCCCCTCCTTTGTCGCCACCAGCAGGATTTCCCACCACTTTCGTTTTCCGGCTGTTAAGACCCATGTCAGATCGACCGCGTGAAATTCGAATCGCCCCTTGGCATCCGTTACCGCCCGCTTGGGACCGAGTTCGCCGGCGCCCACTTGAACCCGATCCTGCAGTTGAATCGAGGTGGCCGCATAGATCGCTGCTCCCGCCAACGGCTTTCCGTCCGGCCCCAGTACAATGCCTCGGTGCAACGTGGCTTGCTCGGGATCGACCTGACGCAATGGCCACACGACGACTTTTGGTTTAACCACATTCGACTCGACGGCAGTCGGCTGATCCGCGACGGCGACCACTCGGGTGGTTCCTGCCAGTATCACGATTCCCATGAGACTCGTCGCGACCATCCAGCGCACACGCCGACTCATTCGTGTTCTTCGATCGCGTTGAGTATCCAACACTCCCGCCACGCGGCGTTCCAGTTCTCCGCGTCTGATCATTGAAGAAGCCAGCTGAGCCACGAACGCACGCCGACTACTCACTTGCTCCCCCACCGTCAACAACGTCTGACCGTATGCAGCGGAATCCCGATTCGTCAGCACCGCATTGTCACACAGTTCTTCACGCGCACGGGACAGAGCGAGGTTGAGTAAATGCACCGTAAAAATCGGCCAGTAGGCGGCCGCTGTGATCCCCTGCAACAGCATGATCCAGTGGTCACCGCGCAGGAGATGTTCTGCTTCGTGGTCAAGCACGTCCTGGAGTTCGTCTGGCTTCACTGCTTCGCGGAACCCTTGAGGCAGCACAATCGCGGGTCTTCCGAAACCAATCGCCAGCGGCACCGCGACCTCTGCTTCCAGTATGCGAATCCCATTGTGTGCCACGCCAATCTCAATGCCCCGCCGTCGTACGCGCTGAATGACAATCAGGCTGGCGAGTAATCGGAGCAATATCGCACACGCGACGATAGCATAGACCACCGCTCCCCAAGACCTTACCCAAACCCACTTGCTGGTCGTAGCCGATTCATCAACTGTCAATTGCCGAACAAGGTTCGGCTCAGTTGACGACAACACTTTACGACTTTCAACGGTCGGCTGCTGATGGTCGACATGCCTCTGCGCGTTCAGGTTGGTCGTCCCACGATCGGTCTCTTGAGCCATACCAGCAACCGCCGAAGGCGGATCGCTATCTTCTATCTGATCGCGTTGCGAGAATTTCACATCAGACGGTTCCTCACTCAACAGAGGAACGGTATCGCTTGAAATCATTGTGTTCGTATTGCTCGAACTCGGTACCTCGAGTAACGTCCAGTCTGTTCCCGACCGAATTTTGATTGCCATTGGAAGAAGCAGACAGGCAACCACCGCGGTTAATAGAATGAGATGCCGCCGTGCCGCTGAGTTCGGACATGCCAGGCTGATTATCCAACCAACGCTTGATATTATCGCCGCTCCGATCAACATCACCATGACTTACCTCACATCATACTGAAAACCTGAAACATCGCTTCACAAAGCAGCAACCGGTCCTTGCATTCACCTTCTGCAGTACCACATCAGCCGTTCTTCAAACGACCACCTTTCGCCTCTTTCAACATCTTGCGGATACGTTCCAATTCCCCCGGACGCAGTCCGCGATAATCCAATAGTGCGGCGACGAGCGTTTCTGTCGACCCGCCACAGACGGTATCGACCATCTCCCGCACTTTCCGACCAATAGACTCCTCTCGCGGCCGCGCGGCGCGATACACGAATGCACGACCGACCTCACGATGAGTCACCCAGCCCTTCTCTTCCATTCGCTCTAACAATGTGCGCACGGTATTGCGGGCCACGTCACGAGACAAAGCCTCCCGCGCCTCCCGCGCGGTCACCTCGCCGCGATCCCAGACCACCTCCATCACCTCCTGCTCTGCCGCAGACAATTCAGTGATTCCCATCACAACTCCTTACCTTTTAGAATGACTACACCATGTCGCCATCATGACTACATCATGTAGCCATGTCAACCCCACTACGTCAGAGAAGACTCAAATCATTCGCAGGCGGCCTGCCGCCCTGCTCCGCATGGTCAACACCAAGGGGCAACTGTGCTCGGTTTTCAATACAAGATGGGGAGTTGAGTCGGCGTACCGGCGGTCCAGATACTGCAACCGATCTACGAGCGCGCCCCTTGCACAGGAAGCGGCTCCGCAATGGTGGCGAAGGCAGATTACGCCGTCGGTGGCTTAAAAGTTGACGTCCCCAAATATGTCAGCGCCGTTCAAATCATCTTCCAGCGAGTCAAACCCGACGGCCAGCTCGATCCGGCAGACGCCTACACCAGCGACTGGATCGGCACGCCTTCCGAAAAAGAGGCACCGACCATCAACGGAGCCGGCAAAAAAGCGATCGGCATCCACGACCGCCGCGGCGCGATTATCGATGCTGTGGGACTGGTGTTTGAGTGAGGGGGTTGAGATGTCAAGTTGGGCCAAGTCTTCGCGCCTCAGCCACACGAAGAGCGCTGTCAGTTATATGGTAGCTTTAACAGAAAACTGGGATTATGATTTCGCGTATGAGAAGTTAGGATTCATCCCAACTAACCTGAAAGGAGTGTCGCATCATTCTAACGCAGTTCGATAAGACGAACGTTTTCTGATTGAGTTATTCAATGAGTTTCATACGGTTGCTACACCTTGTTGTGTATTTTGTTTTTTTCATATCTGTGTAGATTTACTGTAAATAAAATTCTACAGGGAGTGTACGCGTTGAAATGTTATTCATGTCAGGTACCATACACAGCAACTATGTGTGATATGAATCCCCAGGGGCTTCGTATCAGAACAAGTTCATGCAGGTGAATAACAAGTTAACGAGCAAGACCAACCATGACTGGCGAGAGTAATTTAGAAAAGTTACTCACAGCCATGTCCCCAGAACTAATGGATGGGGAGTATGTATATTGCACCTTCCCGGATGCTCAATACGGAGATTACTCAGACTTAGGCCCAGTAGTTGCAATCAGCGAATCAGAGGGGCTTACACTGATCATCTCTAAATCTAAAGCAGATGAGAAAAACATTAGTTATGAATCAGTCTTCAAAGGAATCACGTTACTTATTCACTCTAGCCTTGATGCAGTTGGGCTGACAGCAGCATTCTCAAATAAACTTACTGAGCATGGAATCAGCGCAAACGTAGTTGCAGGTTATTACCATGATCATATATTTGTTCAAAGAGAACTTGCGGAGAGAGCGATTGAAGCACTCAATGAACTTGCTCGCTAACAAGCGCATGCAGCCGCACTTCTGTCCCATCAACTCATACGTTTTTCGATACGTGCCTTAATAACACGCTTTGCCATCTGTCTCAGGAGTGTGACGTCAAACCGAAGGCGCGGTCCATGTTGCCGGAGACTTCTTTCAGCCGCGCCAGATCGCCGCCGACGTCTTCTGCTGCGGCCCAGCTAGCGTATTTGATCTCGGCCAGCGCCTTGCGGACATCGGCCCACCACAAAGATCTCCTTCGCCGATCTTTGTGGTGGCCAATAACTCTGACACGTCCACAACACATATCATCGCCGGCTACAGGTGGAAGGTCAGTTATCTTAGTACCAGGAGAAAAGTAGATTGTTCCCTGGTAATCTTCGTTGCCTTTGGCATCACCCCAGGGGACGTCACGTATGATTACACTGATAGCCTGAGTATTAATGAATGTATTCAGCGCCTCAATCTGATTCATTGCCCGTTCCGTGAATTGATGAATGCTTAAAGCCCTTGGTCCCTTGAATCACACCGCAGTGAGCTGGTACGGCTTCGCCCAAGGCTCTCAACGTGAATGGAATCGTCCAATAGGAGCTCACGATACTAAAAATCCGGAATCCCGGCGATTAATGGCAGTTTCAAACAAATTGGTGTAAAACTTCGACAAAATGTAAATCTTTTTGGAATATAGATATATGCAAACATTTTTATCCACATACTCACAAAAGAGATAATCGTGCACAGATGATCGTTACAGAAGAGTTTATCTTAGATCTCATCAAATGTCAGGGGAGACTTTACAGTTATGTTCTGTCGTTGACCGGCAACAAAAACGATACGAACGATATCCTGCAAGATACGAATAAATTTATTCTAGAGAAAGCGGCAGATTATACCACGGGGACATCCTTTGCTGCCTGGGCTTCGAAAATCGCTTATTACAAAGTGCTTGCATACCAACGGGATGCAGCGAGAGAGTCGTTGTTGTTTAACATCGATATCTTACAGGAAATCTCTGACAAATCGTTATCAAAAATTACCGATTACGATTCACGGCTGGGCTCTCTTTTTCATTGTATGGAACAGTTATCTGAGGATCACCAGAAGCTGTTGAAACAGCGTTATGAAGAAGAGATGTCGCTGGAAGAAATCGCCAGCCTCTGGGGACGAACCTACAACGGCATTACCTCATTATTGTATCGCCTGAGACTGGCATTAGTTGATTGTGTGGAGAAATCGCTCCAGCTGGAGGATGGTGTATGAACCATTCACAGCCAGATAAAGGCCCTCTTGAGGAAGATGCATTGGGAAAAATGATCTCACTACACCTGGATAGTAAACTGACAGGCGAGCAATTTTCGCAATTAAAACAGACCCTGGCACTCGATGAATCTGCCAGAGATTTTTATATCGAGCTGATCACAGTCCACTCACAGCTGGAACAGATCCACAAGACCCCCTTCTCTAACAAAGAAAATCTGAATGGACTTATTCAAAAACCGGAGACTCCTTCCAAACTGTCCTATCTGGCAGTGATGGGGCTGCCCGCCGCATTACTCGTCGCAATCTGTATCTGGATCGGGAGCCAACTGCCTGACAAGCCTGCCGAAAAACCCGTTGAAATAATTGCGGTTGTGCCTGAGGTTGTTGATTATCAGGTGACTGTCGCTGATACCTACGAGGTGAAATTTTTCAATCATGAATCTTTGAGTATCGGCGATCGCCTGGAAGCGGACAAAATTTACAAACTGGACAGCGGTCAGCTGGAACTGCTTTTTATCACCGGAGTGAAAGCTTCCATTACAGCTCCTGCCACATTTGCAGTCACGGGTGAAAATGAAATCAACCTCTCTACAGGTATCTTGATGGCGAAAGTCACAACCGACAAAGGAAGAGGCTTCACAATCCGGACGCCTGGCGGACCGGTGGTTGATTTAGGAACACTCTTTGGTGTCGAGATTGAAAATTCGGGAACTTCAAACGTGCAGGTCTTCAAAGGGAATGTTGAACTCGTGAATGCCCAGGGAGGAAAGATTAATCTTCCCGAGGGAGAAACCATGCAACGTCAAGCAGGCCAGGACCAATGGAAACCCGTCAAAAGACTTTCCCGGAATTTTTATTCAGTGCTTCAGCAAAACAAACAGGCATTGACCCCCAATATTGTACTTGTTCCCGATACGCTCCAAAACATGTTTGGAGCCGATGAATACATTGGTAAAGCTTATCTGATGTATTCGGCGACATCATTGCCCGAACGTATCGCGAAACTTAAGAATTTTACAGGTCAGGTGGAACTCTCTCAACATTTTTCTGTCGTGTACTTTGATGAAACATCCACTGAATGGAAGTTTCCGGCTAACGAGGAATTAATTTCCTTTACCCCTGACGCGACCGATCTGTTACTGGC
>NZ_CAXBKP010000032.1:0-76910 GCF_963976445.1 uncultured Gimesia sp.
TATCACAGAATGGATTGTTCTCTTCAGTATTTGATTTCTCTATCAATTTCCTGCTTGCTGCGCTCGGCCCGAATTACATTCGGGCTTACCCGGTTTCGAAAACGGCGGCTCGCGCCGAACCGCTCATACTAAGGGATAATTATCTCTGTGTGTAGGGATATCGGGTCGCACCGAATGCAATTCGGTGTTGTCGTAAGGCAACGGGAAACTGTCAGAGCACTCGTACGATTATCAAGAAACTCAGCCATCCCATTTTTAATTTATCACAGAATGGATTGTTCTCTTCAGTATTTGATTTCTCTATCAATTTCCTGCTCGCTGCGCTCGGCCCGAATTACATTCGGGCCTACCCGGTTTCGAAAACGGCGGCTCGCGCCGAACCGCTCATGATGACGCGCTCATTTTCTTTTTCTGTGTGTGGGGACAGCTTTGACTTTGCCGGCGCTGCGTTTGAAATCGGGGACAATGCTGGAGAGGGTTTGCGGATTGAGACTGAAAATGGTGAAACCGCCTGCATTGAGCTGTCGAGTGACATCAATTTGTCCCAGAACACGGTCGCTGCTTAAAGACGCTTCTGTGGAGAGGGCACCGATTCCGGGGTAGATGGGAATGCGGCCGGCGAGGTGTTTCTGCTGGTCTTCAATCCAGATTTTAAACTGCGTGTCGTTGTCGGTGTAGTCCATGGGGCAGATGAAATCCAGGTAGCCATTCTTGGCCCAGAGTGGCCAATCTTGCGCGACCCATTCGCGGCAGTCGGGGTATTCGCGGAAGACGGCTGCGGAGATTTTAATGCCCGGACGAATCTTGCGTGCTTCGCGCTGGACCGTTTCGACGAGTCGCGTAATTTGGGCGGCCCGCCAGTCGCGGTATTGGCTTTTTAATTTGCCGTTGTAGCAGTCGCCGGGCCAGTTCTGAACTTTGATGCCGGTATCGGCTTCGAATTTATAGCGACTATAATCACTGTAGCAGTGCCGGTTATTCGGATAGCGGATGTAATCGAAGTGAATGCCGTCGACGGGGTATTTCTTGACGACTTCCAGCAT
Source organism: uncultured Gimesia sp. (assembly GCF_963976445.1). GTDB lineage: Bacteria > Planctomycetota > Planctomycetia > Planctomycetales > Planctomycetaceae > Gimesia. The sequence continues at coordinate 1,044 of NZ_CAXBKP010000032.1, forward strand.
GCTGTCGACTTCCAGTTGAAAGTTTTCCGGATGGGCCGGGTTAAGCCAGTCAGACGGTTCTCCTTTGACGCTGACTTGGGTACGGCCTGCGTCACGCATTTTTTTGACGAACGAGGCGGGGGCGGTCGACAGATTGTGATTCACTTTCCAGACATGGACCTCGAGACCGTGTTGATGCGCGGCTTTCAGGCATTGTTCAATCTGATCGCCATATTTTTCATATGTCTGGCTGCGAGGCAATACATCGCTGGGGTAATGCGCGAGTCCTCCCCAGAGCATGTTGGGGATAATCATATTAAAGCCGGCGTCAGATAGTTCTTTGCAGGTTCGATTCCAGTCGCCCGGATAAGGTCCCGTGGGAGAATGATCCCAGACCGCACGGGCTTCCCGGGGAGGGCTGGCGCGAGTCAGTAGATAAATATTGACCCGTTGTTCACGGCATTTGCGGGCAAAGGGAATCGACTGAAAGGCCTGCTTCTGTTGCAGCAGGCGTTTGGCTTGGTTGAGTGCAGCCGTGGTATTGTCGAGATCGCGGACCGCTAAGTCGCGGCTTGTTTGAGGCGTTACTGTTGAAATGATGTGACGTCTTAAGTCGGCGAAAGTTTGGAAGGGGCCGACCTGATTGGCCTGTTCAATCGTGGCAGCGGCGATGGAATCCCAGAGCTTCGGCTGGAAGTGGCCCATGATGGCGGTGAGCAGTGCCTGCTTTTGGATTGGGTCATCGGCTAAAATGAGATGGCTGAAATAGGCACCGCGGTTGCTGACAATGAGCGCCGGTTTCCGGGCTGGTTGCCCCTTTTCATCAACCCAGACGCCAACCACGCGGGCGCCGTGTCCTGAAGGAATTCCTGTGACGAGATTCCAGGAAGCCTGTTTGACTTCAGGCGGAAGTCCCTGGATTTTAGCGTCTTTGAGGCGAATGGCTGAGAGCGTCCCTGGTGTCTCCGGCTTGAAGTAGCTCCCTTTTTTGATTCCCAGGTTCTTTTCGAGGGCCGGCGGAATATGGAAATTCAGAAAGACTTTGCCTCCCTGTTCCATAAACTTGTTTAAGGTTGCACAGGCTTTGGTTGAGATGTTGGGATTAAACGGAAGAATGGCGACAGACCGTTTGCCGAGTGACTGAGTGGTCAGTTCCGGTTCACTGATGCGGTCGCATTGAATGCCCGCGGTCTGCAGAAAGTTTTCGATGCGATCTGCTGCTGAGAATGTGATCGCCTCTTTTTTTTGTAAATTGAGATCCGGCACCACAAGCACAATCTCATTAGTTGAGGCTTTCAGGTTGCGCAACTGGAAGCGCGCATCGGGTTCCGAATCGGATTCCCGCCAGATGACCAGCCGGATTGCTTCGATCTTGTCCCAGCCGGTTGGTTTATCTTCAGCGCGAAAATCACTTTTGGGGAAACGGAGCGTGTGCCAATCGTTGCCTTTGACTCGGGCGGCGGCCGAATACCAGCCGGGACCACTTTTGAAGTACAAACTGACCTGGTGATTGCTGTCGGACGCATCCGGTTTGACATCGAGTGTAAAGGTGCCCGGAGTTGTAAGGTCGAGGCTCGCACGCTTGTCCATACCTGCACGAGACATCTCGGGATTTGATGAAAACGGAGCAGAGATTAATAAAACGTTTTTTCCGTCCGACTGTTGCATGGCGAGCGGAAGCGTTCCTTTGAGTTCGGTCCATGATTTTCTGACTTCGGAGGACGTGGTGTAATGAAAATCATCGAGAACGGTTTCTGTACCGGTTTCTGTACCGGTAGAGAAACTGACTGTAAGGAGAATGAGATACGGGATTTGAGGGAGCATTATATACCTGACAATGGGATAGAAAACGAGCGTGATATCATACCGCTAGTTTTATCTGTTCGGAGAGCCAGTGACAAGTTTACTTTGAATTTGATTACAGATCTCCCCGTAGTATGTAAAACACTTGATCCTTTCTCTTCGGAGGTGCCTTCTTGAAAATATCATGTTAAGTTCATCCCCTTGCACGTAGCACTGATGCGGCTCGTTGATTATCTTACTCTGGTTCAGAAATGCGTTCTGGAGTTAAGATAAGGTATAGATCAATCGAAGATATTGTTGCGTTGTTTGCCATTATTGGGTTCGGACTGATTTTGGGCAAAATTTCGATTCGAGGCGTTTCTCTCGGATCATCAGGCGTTGTGTTTGTCGCGTTGTTGGCCGGTCACTGGGGTTACCAGATTGCGCCGGAAGTGGGGCTGGCGGGTGTGGTGCTGTTTATTTATTGTCTGGGGATCGGCGCCGGGCCAAGCTTTCTGAGGATGTTTGTCAGCCGCGGGAAAGCGCTGGCGATTCTGGCTGTCACGATGATGGGAGCCGCGGGGCTTACGACATGGATTCTGGCACGGCTGTTTCAGTTGAGTCCGGATCTGGCCAGTGGGTTGCTGGCGGGCGCGTTAACGAGCACTCCGGCTCTAGCGGCTGCATCGGAGAAACTTCCTCTGGGTTCCGATGTCGCGGTCGGTTTTGGGATTGCCTATCCTTTTGGTGTCGTGGGGGTGATCTTTTTTATCCAGTTATTGCCTCGATTGTTTTCCGGTGTCAGTAGTGAATCCGAAACCACATCGGCGGACGGGCTGGGCAAGATTGTTCGCGAACTGATCGAGGTGAAAAACCAAAGCATGGTCGGGAAGCGTTTACGGGACCTGTCTGTACTGGCGCGATCGAATTGTCAGGTCTCCCGGATTATTATCGAGGGGCAACCCCGGCCGATTCCCGCCGCCTTTCAACTGGCTCTGGGACAGCAACTCTTAATCGTAGGACGTGTCGGACAGATCGAAACTGTGATCGAAGCGATTGGCGAACGTTGCCCGGAAACGCAATATGTGCTCGATGTGGAACGACAGCGGCGGCAGATCGTGGTGACCGCGAAAGAACTGGTGGGGCACACACTGAAAGAGCTGCACTTGCTCTCTCGTTTTGGCGTCACGATTTCGCGGATTACCCGGCAGGATATCGAATTTGTTCCCGGGCCGGACGAGACGATTCACTTTGGTGATTTACTCCGGGCGGTTGGCGAATCAGAAAACCTCGAAAAGTTTGCTGCATCCGCAGGACATCGGGCACGCACTGCCGAGGAAACCGATTTCATTACCTTAGCGGGCGGCTTGGTCCTGGGGATGATTCTGGGAAGCATCAAGTTTTCACTGGGGGGCGAATCGCTTTCACTGGGAATGGCGGGGGGGCCGCTCATCGTAGGGCTGATTCTGGGGCACTTTGGACAGTTCGGGGCGATCACAGTCAGAATGCCACGCGCCGGTCGGTTGCTACTGGCAGAGTTGGGGCTGACTGTATTTCTTGCGCAGGCAGGGTGTCAGGCGGGTGATCAGTTTGTCTCGGTTGTGCAACAAAATGGCTGGACGTTATGTCTGGTGGCGTCGATTGTCGTTTTGGTGCCTCTGTTAGCGGGCTTTCTGGTGGCTCGGTTTTTCTTGCGGCTCGATCTGTCGGAAACAGCTGGTGGGATCTGCGGGGCGATGACCTCGACGCCAGGACTGGGGGCAGTCACGTCGGCCATTGATTCGAGTGTGCCCGCGACCAGCTATGCGACCGTCTATCCGGTTGCTCTGGTTCTGATTACACTGTTGGCGCCGCTCGTCATTATGGCGGTTTCATGAAGAGGTCAGGTTGAAATAAAACAGGGATCTGTAAAATCGATTCACAGACCCCTGTCTTTCGTGCAGGCCCTCAGCACGTCGTCAGAATTATTTGTAGCTGACTTTCGCAAAGTAGATCGATGTTTTTTTATTTTCGTGGCTGGAATAGTAGCTGACGTTTAACAGGCCGTCATGCAGGACCATGTTGGCGTAGCTGGTATCGCCGCCACTGGGGAGTTCCAGTAGTTCGGTAAGCGTCCCTTTGTCGATATCTATCTGGCAGATCGATGTATGCTGTTTCGGCGAATACAGACGGACGGTTGCCAGAAAGCGGCCATCAGGGAGCTGGAACAGTTCAGGGCCACCAATGCGCACGCCGAGGTCTTTCCACTGCCAGTCAGTGTAAGGCGGTTTTGAGATGCCGAGTAATCCGGTGTTGTCGCCTGTGGTGTCTCGACGTTGCAGGCAGTAGCAGGTTTTATCTTTCGTAAAGACGAGCGAACTTTCGTTGACGTAACCTTTGACGATGAGTTTATCAACGACGGTTTCATATTGTTTGCCATCGCTGCTTTTATACAGGCGGGTAAATTTCGGGACGTTTCTTCCAGTGCGATAGCCAATGCTGTAAACGTTTCCGTCGTTCCACTTCATGCCCCAGAGCCACATGTTGGGATCGCCGATTTTATGACCTTTCGACCAGTGTGTGCCATCATCCGAGAACCAGGTCATCGACTGGTGCGTTACGGGATTGGGCTGATGCAGGGCGGCAGCGCCACTCAACATGAGTTGTCCCTGGGGAGTGACGGCGATTTTGGCATCGCGCAAGTCGGCAGTGTCGGATGTGATGCGGGCAACCGGTTTCCAGGTTTTGCCGTCTTTAGACGAGAGAACCTGTAAAGCGCCGTCAGGAGAGACATGCGCTTTACCGGTGCGGAAGACGCAGAACCATTGGTCTTTGAAACGAGTGAGTCCCGTGAAGGCGTTGTGCGGGTCCTGGTCCCAGATCTTTTGCACGCTTTCCAGTTTCAGCTTAACTGGTTTCGCAGCTTCGAGGAGCATGGATGAATTGAGAATCAGCATGAGTGCTGCCATTAGCGGCGCGGCTTTTTTCATGGTCAGTTCCTTTGTGTTGTGATTTAGTTTGTGTCAGTCTGTTTTCTGTTTGATGCTTTCCATGACTTCCTGCGGTGGCTTCCAGCCGTACGATCGTTGTTCGCGTGGATTGTAGAGGCAGCTGATAATGTAGAGGTCGTTGACTTTCGATTTATCGGGTGGGATATTGACTTGCACGTGTGTGAATCCGTCTCCGTACCAGGCGAGATAACCATCAGTCGCACTTTTTTCCAGCAGGTGGCCATTCAGGCGGATGTCGACCAGATCGGGGTTGCGATAAGGAATACGCAGTTGAAAGGAGATACCGTTTTCAATGGACGTTTCATTTTCTATCGAGGTATGGCCTTTACTGACGGCCATTTTGATTTCCGGGCCGGCATCAATAATTACTTTCAAGGCACTCTGATCGACTGAGGGAATCAGTTTGATATTTTCGAGAAATTCCGAAGTGTCTGCTGACAACAGCGCGGCGCTTTTCGCGGAGGTCGCGATGAAGTAAGTGTCCCTGCCGGCGGTTTGCGGGTAGAGGATTGCTTGCGAAAAATAAGGTTGTTTCTGCCAGAGTTCGACGCGGCTTTGTCGACGAGTTTGAGGAGTGGTTCCCCAGGCGCTGACGAAGTGACCGATATAACCCTGCAATCGATTGACGGGATAGCCGGGAAAGTACTCGCTTTTCCATTTCGTGTTGCCGATTTGCATTAAGCCTTTGAGTCGCGCCAGGCCGCTTTGTTCCCAGCCGACTTCAAACGCCATGACCATCGTATGGTAGCGAGCATATCCATAATGGGCCGTATAGAATTGCGATCGACCCAGCCAGAGTTTTTTGGACAGCGCCGCCAGTTGACTTCCCCAGTAGAGCCGTTGGGCGTCTGCTTCGAAGCGATCATATCCATAGCCTGCTTTGGTGCCAGCTTCGTTGATGGCTTCGGTAATTCGCCAGTCCCAGGGACGGAGTGAGACATTCGAATAAGCGGAACCGGTGACTTCAAACATGGTTTGTCCGCGATAGCGTTCGCGCGAGCCGAGTTGATCGGGCGCGTATTCCTGAAGTCCGGTTCCATGCACGTCCACGTGGATGTCCGGCTGGAATTGATCTACCACAGAGAGGACCGCCATCACTTCGGGAGATTTTTCCGGGTGTTTGAATTTGAGTGTTTTCAAGTCCCAGTTCTTAGTGCCTCCGCCGGTATAGGGATCGATTTTTTGTGAATTGCCGAAGCGGTCGGTTTCAAAATAGGCATAAGGGTTGATGATGGGGATAATCAACAGTAGTTGGTTTTTTCGTGTTTCCACGGCCGCCGGATCATTGCTGGTGAGCCATTCGATAAAGTGCATGACGGCTGTCGTGCCACTGCGTTCGGGGCCGCCATGCAGGGCGGTCATCAGGCAGATCTGTTTCTGTTTGTCGTCGATTTTCTGATCGGTGATTTTCAGCAGCGGGATCGGAATTCCTTCCAGAGTGACGCCGATGCGATCGACCTGAACCCAGTCGGGGTAGGTTGCTTCCCAGTATTTCAGGGTTTCTTTATACTCTTTGAGTGTTAGCCGATGCAGCTTTTCCTGCCAGGGTTGAGGCAGGGCGGCCAGTTTTTGTTTAAGCGTTTTTTGTTCTTCCGCTTGCAAAACGGGAGGAGACAGCGCGCAAGCAGAGCACAGCAATAACAGTAGGAACAGCGATTTTTTATAAATGGTATTTTTCGGAGGAAATATAAGTGTCATGGTGTTGATCCTGCATCGTTGTTGAGTTCAGGCAGTGACTAATCGTGTTATTGCTGCGGCGGAGGAGCCAGAGTTTGCCCGATGCTGGCATTGATGGGCATCGGAAAGACTTCTGCGGTGTCGATGGGGAGTGTTCCCTGTTTCATCAACGTCAGCAGTTCGGCGGCTTTCTGGCCGATGGCGATTTCATCAACGGTAATTGAGGAGAGTCGGCTTTGAATCGCGCCGTGGCGTACGGTGCCTCCGAAACCAATCAGGGAGACATCTTCGGGCACACGCAGTCCCAGTTTTCCCAGCAGCAGATAAATTAATTCGGCCAGGGAATCGAAGGTGGCAAAGATCGCGGTCGGAGGATCAGGCCTTTGGAACATGTCTTCTAAGGTCGCCAGCAGATCCTGTTCGTAGTCAATGGGATGTAGTTGCGCGCTGGGTCCATGAAAAATAAACGGTTCAGGGCAGGGGGTTTCATGCGACTCCAGCGCCTCGCGCAGGCCCGCTTCGTATTCGATGGACGCTGTCGCCCGATGCGGAGAGAACATCGCCACGGATCGATGCCCCTGTTTGAGCAGGGTTTGGCCTGCCAGTAGGCCGACTTCGTGAAAGGGAATTGAAAGCAGCGGTGCCTGGACTCCTTCGACTTGCCGGTGACAGAAGACAACGGGGATGCCATGCTGCTGTAGTTGACGAATCTGATAAGCGGGAGTCGCAGGAACGGTGGCTGGGACCAGCGCGACGCCGGCGACGTTTTTGTCAATCAGTTGCAGGATTGTGTTGCCTTGCATGTCGACTTTATTTTCGGTGCAGCAGACGAGAACCTGATTTTGTGTTAACGCGGCTGCCTGTTCGAAACTGCGTTGTAGTGAAGGATAATATCCCGTGCGTGTTTCAGGGAGAACGAAGGCAAAAATATCAAGTGGTTTCGAGACGGGGAGTGGCGGGTTGGTGCTGACAAACGACCCTTTGCCATGAATGCGCGTGATCCAACCCTGTTCTTCCAACAGTTGCATGGCGTTGCGGACCGTGGTTCGAGCCAGTTGATAGGTGTTGCAGAGTTGATGCTCGGAAGGCAGGGCCTCTCCCGGGCGAATTTCTCCCGCGGTCACTTTTTGAATCAATTGATCGACCAGCAGCATGTATTTAGGACGCTGTTTGCCGGATTGTGCGAGTAAAGGCATTGAGTTCCCCTGTAGTCTGGCAGGAGTGCGTGAATTCATATTGGAAAGAAATCAGATTTGGGTTGAAATCTGGCTCAAAGTGCGTTACTTGTATTTAAATATGATACAAGTTGTTTACCTGTTGTCAATCGATTAGTATCACTGATTCAGGCGTTATAGTCTGATTTGGTGTCATCGTAATAATTAGATGAGTACAAGATGTCTTTCGTAACATTCAGAGGGGATTCAAATGAAACAACTGATGCTGGTGCTACTTGCGTTAATCGGAATTCTGGAAGCGCTCCCCCCTCTGCAGGCGGGGGATACTAAGCCACTTGAGATTGGTGAAAAGCGGGAATTATTTGTTGATGACTATCTGATCGATGAGCTAAAGGGGGCCGAACTGCGATTACATCATCCTGTGGATGAAGGCATCGTTATCAAGTTTGACAAACCCTGGGAGGGGTTGTTCTGTGGCTATTGTACAATCATTAAAGACGGCGATTTGTATCGCGCTTACTATCGCGGGCGACCAAGTGCAGGTAAAGACGGCGATGTCGGGGAAGTTTATTGCTATGCGGAATCGAAAGATGGTGTGAACTGGACCAAGCCCGAATTTTCGCTGTTTGAAAAGGCGGGTTTCAAAAAGAATAACATTGTCTTCGCTGATGCGGCACCGATGACGCATAATTTCTCGCCGTTTCTGGATACCCGTCCTGATGTTCCCAAGGCAGAACGTTATAAGGCATTGGGCGGTACGATGAAAAGTGGTCTGGTCGCGTTTACGTCACCCGATGGGATTCACTGGAAACAGCATCCCGCCGGTGCGGTTATTCCTAAAAAAATGGTGCCGTTTCCTTACATGTTTGATTCGCAGAATGTGGCGTTCTGGTCTCCGGTTAAGAAAAAGTACATCAGCTATTTCCGAGTATTTAAAGATAAGATCCGTCGGATTGCCCGCACGGAAAGCGATGATTTCATTCACTGGTCTCCCCCCGTCTTGATGGAATATACATCTCGTGGCGAAGCGGCACCCGTTGAGCATCTTTATACGAATCAGACGCATCCTTATTTCCGTGCCCCTCACATCTATCTGGCGGTTGCGGCGCGATTTATGCCGGGGCGTCAGGTATTGACGGATGAGCAAGCGAAGGAAATTGGCGTTCATCCGCGGTATTTTAAAGATACATCGGATGCGATTCTGATGACGACCCGTGGCGATAATACGTACCAGCGAACTTTTTTGAGCGGATATATCACGGGGGGCATCGGTGCGCAAAACTGGGTTTCGCGCACCAATTATCCCGCGTTGAATGTGGTGCAAACCGGTCCCAGTGAGATGTCGGTCTATGTGAATCAGGATTATGCCCAGCCGACGGCTCATTTACGGCGTTACTCTTTGCGTCTGGATGGTTTTGCTTCTGTGCGAGCCGACTATGGCGGCGGTGAGTTAGTAACGAAGCCGCTCATTTTTGATGGTTCTGAATTGTCGATTAATTTCTCGACTTCGGCGGCGGGTGGCATCAAAGTGGAAATTCAGGATGAGGCCGGCAAGCCGATCCCAGGTTTTACGCTCGCTGATTCTCGCGAGCAAATTGGCAACGAAGTGAATCGGATTGTTTCCTGGAAGGGGGGCAAAGATTTGAAGTCCCTCAGCGGCAAACCGGTTCGTTTGCGATTTGTGATGAAAGACGCCGACCTGTATTCATTGCAGTTCACGAAATAAGTGATAAAAGCGGTTTAAAAAGATTCTCCGGAAAGAGACAGTTCATGATAGACTGGTCTTTCCGGAGTTTTTTTCATAGTCTTCAGGATCAGAGGTATTTTGTTTTCCATCATTAGCAGAAGAATAGCAAGGTATGACGGACCGAAAACGATTACTGGTGGTGGGCGTTGGTTCCATCGGCGAGCGGCATTTACGCTGTTTTCAGGCGACGAATCGTGTTGATGTTTCAATCTGTGAATTGAATGACGACTTGTGCGAGAAGGTTGCCGCAGAGTATGGCGTGGAAAGACAGTACGCCGATCTTGAGACTGCTCTGGCCGATCCGCATGATTGTGCAGTGATCGCGACGCCCGCGCATTTGCATATCGAAATTTCGAAACGTGCGGTTCAGGCGGGGTTGGATCTGTTTATTGAAAAACCTTTGAGTACGAATTTTCAAGGTATCAATGAACTGCAATCTCTGCTTCAGGAAAAACAGAAGAAAGCGGCGATCGCTTATGTGTATCGGGCACACCCGGCACTGGCTGCGATGAAGGCAGCCTTAGACTCAGGCAAATTTGGCAAGCCGGTTCAACTGGTGGTCGTTTCGGGGCAGCATTTCCCTACGTATCGACCGGCTTATCGAGACATTTATTACAAATCTCGGGAGACCGGCGGTGGCGCCGTTCAGGATGCACTCACGCATTCGATGAATGCGGGCGAGTATCTGGTCGGCCCGGTGGAATCTCTGGTGGCCGACTTTTCACATCAGGTGCTGGAAGGCGTGGATGTGGAAGATACCGTGCATGTCATCACCAGGCAGGGGGGCGTGTTGGGAAGTTTCAGTCTGAATCAGCATCAGCCGGCGAATGAGTCGAGAATAACGGTGATCTGTGAGCGCGGGATGTTACGGTTTGAATTTCAAAAAAGCTGGTATCGTTGGATTACCGAACCCGATTCGGAGTGGCAGGTAGGGTATCAGGAAACACTCGAACGGGATACGCTCTTTCAAAGACAGGCGACTGCATTTCTGGATTATCTGGACGGACTCTGTCCGCCGCTCTGCACACTGGAAGAGGGAGCGCAGACGCTGGCCGTGAATCTGTCTATTCTGGATTCCGTGGAACACCGATCCTGGATCGAACCGGCACAGTTTATTTCAACCTGAATAATTGGCAGACGAACAAATGAAACCGACAGACGAACCAACGGTCCAGCAGCTATTTGATCTCACCGGCAAAACCGTACTCATTTCGGGGGCCAGTGGTTATCTGGGGGGCGCGATGGCGCGCGGTCTGGCGGAAGCAGGCGCACGTCTGGTCGTCAGCAGCCGTGATGCACAACGGGCAGAGCAGACTGCCAGCGAGATGCCGGACCCGCATCAGGTCGGTCATATCGGCGTTGCGCTGGATCATATGGAAGAAGCGTCGATTGAAGAGGGATTTGAAACTGCAGTCAAAGAGGCGGGGCAGATTGACGTGCTGGTCAACAACGGAAATGCTGCGGTAGGTGAGGACTGGCGAAATGCGACCGCCGAGGCGTTTTCCCGTCATCTGCAAAATGCCACGGGGTATTTTTTATTAGCGCGGAAGTTACGGGATCATGTTGTAGAACATGCAGCAGCCGGTAGTGTGATTATGATTGGTTCGATGTATGGCGTGGTGGGTTCTTATCCCGACGCTTATGAAGGGATTTGCAATGCCAGCCCGGTTGCGTATCACACGATGAAGGGGGGGCTGATTCATCAGACCCGGCATCTGGCCGTTTACTGGGCCAAGGACAATGTACGCGTTAATTGCCTAAGTCCGGGACCGTTTCCTTCTGAAGCGGCTCCAGCCGGTTTGGCCGAGCGATTGAGCGAGCATAGCCCGATGGGACGGATGGGTAAGCCATCTGAATTGAAAGGGGCTGCCGTATTTCTGGCCAGTGATGCCAGCAGTTATATCACCGGGCAGAATTTGCTGGTGGATGGTGGCTGGACCTCATGGTAGGTTTAAGTCACATGGAAACAGTATCAATCATTTGACTTTGTGTTAGAATGAAAGCTGTTTGCTGTCAGATGGTTACGCCTCTGATTCTTTGACTGAGATATAGCACCTGCGGATGATTCATGGATTCTGGGATACTTAATTCGATCGGTGGCCTGGGGCTGTTCTTGCTGGGCATGGTCGTGATGACCAGTGGCCTGAAAGAGCTTGCCGGCGATACGATTCGACGTATGATCGCACGATTTACCACAAGCCTCCCTTCGGGCATCGCAACGGGGGCTGTCGTGACAGCGATTCTGCAATCATCGAGCGCCACGACGGTGACCGCCGTCGGTTTTGCAGGAGCGGGCTTGCTGACGCTGTCGCAATCGTTGGGGATTGTTTTCGGCGCGAATCTGGGAACGACGATTACCGGCTGGGTCGTCGCCATATTTGGCTTTCAATTCAAACTGGGTTTACTCGCTTATCCTGTGGTCCTGTTCGGGGTCATTTTAAATCTGTTTGCCCGGAAGCGGATTGCAGCAGCCGGTCTGGCTTTGGCTGGCTTTGGTTTGATTTTTATTGGCATCGACAGTCTGCAAGGAGGGATGGCGGGTCTTGCCAATGGGGTGACGCCAGAATCCTTTCCTCAGGATACCTGGCTGGGACGCTTGCTGCTGATTTTTATCGGCGTGGGGATTACTGTGGTGACTCAGTCTTCCAGTGCCGGCGTGGCGATGGCGCTGACTGCTGTTAGTACAGGAACCATCTCGCTGGCGCAGGCGGGCGCGATGGTGATTGGCTTTGATGTGGGAACGACGTTCACCGCATTGATCGCGTCGTTTGGTGGTTCGGTGGCTGCCCGGCGTACTGGTTTTGCGCATGTGTTTTATAATGTTGTGACGGCGATCGGAGCTTATTTTCTATTACCGGTTTATATCTGGGTCTGGAATGACTATCTCAATCAAGAGAATGATCTCTCGCCGGAAATCGCACTGGTCGCCTTTCATACTCTGTTCAATTTTCTGGGTGTGCTGCTGATTATTCCGTTCACCGGGCAGTTTGCGCGTTTAATTACCCGCATGATTCCAGAAGCCGAAAATGATCAGGCGGAACGGCTGGAAGAGTCATTGATTCAGAATCCGAACGTGGCGATTGAAGCATCTCGCTCGACGCTCGTTGATGTCTTTCAGCGAGTTCTGGCTGTGCTACATCGTTTGTTTACGTCGGAATTTGATGCAGAAGAGATTCAGGAAGAACTGGAGCAGTATCATGCGACGCTGGAAACCACGTCCGATTATTTGAGGCGGATTAACGTTTCAGAAGCGGACGCTGAGACACTGCGCTGTTATCAGGAAGTGGTATTGGCGCTCGATCATCTTCAACGTTTGATGAGACGTTGTCAGGATTTGGAGCGTCTGGAAGCGACTCGCGAAGTAAAACAACTCAGTGAAATTGCTGATCAACTGACGGCTCTGGTCGCTCGAACAGAAGCTGCTTTGCAGGACCGTTCTGTTGAGTTGGATGAACGGCCACTGGAAGAGTTCTGGCAGGCGCTGGAGAAGAATCAGAAATCAACCCGGCGGCAATTTACTGAGGCAGCAGCCAGGACCGGCGCTGATTTCGATGTACTGTTGGGGCAGTTAGACGCGTATCGCTGGCTGAGCCGAATTAGTTATCATCTCTGGCGCGGCGTGCATCATTTACAGGATGCTCGGATTATCGCCAGTGTTGGCAATCCAGAACCCGCGGCAGAATTGCAGCCGGATGATTCTTCTAGTGAGCCGTCTGCGTGACGTCTTGAATGTAAAAAACTCGGTCCCTGACATGTTGTCGTCAGAGACCGAGTTCGAACAGATGTTGAAATCAGATTGTCTCGTGTGAATCCTATTTTTTCTTTTCCAGTTCAAACGTGAATTGATTCTCCTGGTCGGAGCCCACAGTCGCGGTGAGTCCGGATTTTTTGGGATCGCCGTACTTTTTAGGAATCAGAGAGATCTCCTTGATAATAACATTTGCCTCATCGAGGTTGGTGCCTTCCGGTGGTCCTTCTGTTTTGACGCAGGTAATGGAAACACTGTGTTCGCCGGCAATCGCCCCGTCGCCGTCTTCAAACGTGCGTAGTTGGAACTTTCCTGCTTGATCCGAACGTCCGACAGCTGCTTGAGGTTGCCCGCTGTTGGAGCGGAAGATGATCGTGGCGCCCTCCAGTGGCTGTCCCTCAAAAGTTACCGTGCCACTGGCGGGAAATGTTTGAGGCCGTTGCTTCGTCCATTTATCTTCACTAGAACTAGAGCAGGCTGTGCTTGTGATCGTTATCAATAAAAGAATCAATAAGTTGCGCATAAATGATTTTTCTTTCAGCCGTATGATAGGGAATAATGAATTACTGATTGCAGCAGCAGGCGTGTCTAGAATTCGCCCAGTGGTTCGCCGCCGTTTTTCGATCCCAGTGCGCCCCAGATTCCATACGGACTTTGGCCTGTAGCGACTTGAGAGGCACTGATATCGCCTGTATCGATGTTTTCGCTGACAAAACGCACGGCACCATCCGCCAGGAGAACATGCACACCACCGACATGACGGCTGCTCGGTGGTTGTATTCCCTGAGTGGTCTGACCGTTGCAGACGGGGGCATTGGGAGGCAGAACCGTATTGAAATTAATGTACCCGGATCGTCCATCAGCCCAGCGCGTTCCCAGAGAACGGTTCCGATCCAGTGGAGAAATTCCGGATGTGAAGACTCCGTTGACAAAACTGGCAGCACAAGCGGATGGGTTTGATGAATTATTGATAGCGTTCATTCCAAAACCGTTCGTCGGTGTATTCCCTGAACCGGGAGGACGAATGCATTCTGAAATCATCAGGGTATTACTTGTGCCATCGATAATATCTCGCATGCGTACGCTGGACTGGAAACCAAAAATTCCGCGCAGGTTTCCCGGTGAAGTGGACTGAAAGTTGGTGTATTGATCACCGATACAAAACAGATAGTTATGCTGGCCCAGAGGTGTGATACCATCTGTATTGATATCAGAAGGGCAAGTGATAATGGGGAGTTTGGTTTTGTAGGCAGTGAATCCTATATTCCAGACATAGGAAGTCGATCCCAGGTTGCCCGTAATTTCGTTATAGAGCGGCGCCTGATCGATATAAGGGAGCAGAGGGATATACGTACTGAATCTCGAATCAAGTCCACAGGTAGTGCAGGTACTTTCATAAGGTCCAATGCGGCTGGCGGGGAACGTGCCATAGGTGGAGTGGTAATTGTGTAGCCCCAGTCCCATTTGTTTCAGATTATTCTTACAGGTGCTGCGTCGAGCCGCCTCGCGTGCCTGTTGTACGGCGGGAAGTAAGAGAGCGATTAGAATGGCGATGATGGCAATCACGACTAATAATTCAATCAGTGTGAAGCCCCGTTTGTATGTTTGTTGTCTCATTGGATTTCTACTTTTAATAAAAAGAATGAAAGGGTCTCGGGAACCGTTCCCGAGGATCAGTTATGTATTCCCTGGCGGGATTTCAGATGAATGTTGGCATGCCTGTCTGGAATGCCATTGATAAAGCGGACATCGGCTATATCGCCTCCCCAATGTCGGGAAATATCGGTGAGTGTTGAGCCGCCAATTGCCAGAATGCCTCCTGGGACCAGCGGAGCAATGTCTTCGATCTTGGTGAAAGTTTGCTGTATGTCGGGCTCTGAGGCATACTCGGGGGTGCGAGTATAAGTGACGATACTATCGTGGGACGCAGATGTGTTTGCATCGTAAGTGAAAACAATGTGATACCAGCAGTCCTTCTGCCATTTGGTCGCTTTGTCCAAAAGGTGCGAGACGTATTTTCCGTTTGTGGTTAAAAAACCGAAACCAAGCCGGCCGGAATGATCGTTAGCAAAGAGATTGAATTGTGAGGTCGTATGTTGTTCGACATTTCGATAATGGAATAAGGTATCTGAATCTCCCTGGCGGTCGTTGTTAGGATTACGCGCCCAGAGTTCGATTGTGAAGCGGTCCATGTGAAACAGCCCGGCTTCTGCCGCAGACAGCCGACGATACAGTTTATAGAGTTGCGAATCGAACGGTCCGGCGGCAGTGGTCGTGTTTTGTGGTGCCTGTTGTCCGCGAAAAGGGGACTTGCCTTTTGCTTCTATGATTTTGAGGTTCAGACGATGATCCCCTGAATCACGGGCGATTCGGGAGGATTCCTGATCCGATAATTTCCAGTGCGTCACAAGCTCTGGTGCTTTGTCATTCAAATTTTGAACAAAACATTCGGGTGTGGATTCGATTTTCTCAATATGGCGCGAATGCGGTTGGACACGAATCGCTGTTTTCTCAGTCAGGTTTCTGGTCACCGTAACTTCCCGGTCGGCATTGACGAGATTGAATTCAACCAGCCCTTTGAGCACATGGACTTCGGTTTCCTGGCTGGGATTCACGATCAGACCAAAGCGGGTGCCTAAATCGACGATACGTGAGGTGGCTGTTTCTACCGTGAGTCCCTGCGATTGCGGGGGAACGTTTGCAAACAGATTTCCGAGGTCGAGTTTGAACCGATCTGGTTCGATTGGAATCAGACGGGATGTCCCTTTGAGAATCAGATGCGCGCCCGAAATGGTTTCTAGCTCAACGACTCCGCTGGAAAGGTGCAATTGATCTCCTGCGTGCAGTAGATCTTCGTGAGACCAGTGGCGTTTGCCATCTTCCCAGATCGCGTGTTGTGTATTGATCACGCGGACCAGGAAGCGGGGGGGATGGTCTAACCAGAACTGAAAATAAAGCAGTAAGGCAGAGCTGATGATCAACAATGTAAACGCCAGAATCGCAGACATGACTTTCCATCGCGCAGGAGTTGATCTCGTGGCAGAAAGGTAATCTGGAAGCGTGCGCAGCTCAGTTGAGGACAAGGGGTCATAAGCGGTCGATCGCCCTAATGGTCCGGGATCAACAATCCCTTCCCATTCCAGGTTGGCGCACATGCCGGAGTATTGAATGAAAATATCTCTGGCTCCATCATGATTTAGAACCAGTTTTTCCAGGCGTGCGGCTGCTTTGGGTGAGAGTGTTCCATATTGGTACTCCCAGCAGAGGTGTATTAACTCTTCCTGTAATTCGGGGGTGAGCATCAGAAAAGATCTCCCGCATGCAGACGTCGCTGGATACAACTGAAAAGCAGTTCATGTGCGCGACGTAACGTTTTGTAGATGGCATTCGGAGATCGTTTTAAAGCATCAGCGACCGATTTGGTATTGGCGTCTGGTTCGTAAATTTTTTCTAGAACTTCTTTTTGTCGTTCTGACAATAATTCGTAGCAGACTGAAAGAGCCGCTTGCTGCTGGTCTAGTTCGTCTACAGTGACCATGGCCTGTTCGGCCACCCGATTATAAAATTCATTACTGAAAATATTTCGTTCGAGATTTTGACGGCGGCGGTAATTGAGGACTTCATAGCGCACAATCTGGCAGCTCCAGGCCCAGAAGTTGGACCCGGTCTCAAACAAATCAAACTTCGACCAGAGTACGGTGCACGTGTTCTGGTAGATCTCTTCCGCATCGGTCCTGTTATCTACCAATGATCTAATAAATCGGTAGATTCTTTGACTATGCTTGGAGAATAGTACGATGAATTCTGTTGTTCGGTCTGTGGCAACCGCCATTTATGGTATCCTCTACTGAGACGCAACGAGAGAAGCCCTGATTAATCACAACCCTTAATGAATACAGCCTGAGCCTGCAGGGATTAGCCTTGGAAAAATGACAATGTTCTGAATTTTTGTCGATTTGTATGTGTCTTTATGAATACCAGTTTTGTGGTGCATCGCTGATATCGGGTTTTGAAGACTGCCCGGTCTGAATCTGAAAATGGAACAGGGAACGAGAAAAGCATGAAATTTGAACGGATTCCGTTTCGATCTGACTGGTATGAACAGGCGTGTGAACTTCGCAATGAATTACTCCGCAGGCCTCTTGGTCTCGATTTATTCACAGAGGATCTGGAGGCGGAAGCCGGGTATCGGCATTTTGGTATGATTGAGGAGGACCGGGTTGTGGCCTGTGCGCTGGCGATTCCAGAGACTCCGGATAAAGCAAAAATCCGTCAGATGGCGGTTTCTGTCGAGTATCAAAATCAAGGAATTGGAAAGCAGTTAGTGCGAAACATGGAACTGGATCTCAAGCAGCAGGGAGTTGAGTCACTCGAACTGGAAGCCCGATCGACGGCCGTCGGTTTTTACGAAAAGCTGGGTTATGATGCGGAGGGGGAAGAATTTCTGGCTGTCTCGATTCCGCATGTGCGGATGGTGAAATCGCTCGTTCAAGAGTGACTGCTGATTAACCGAGGAGTTCCTTAATCACAGCGCCGCCTGTTTGACTGAGGACTTTGAAGCGGCCTTCATGGAAATAGGTGAGCTGGTTGTCATCCAAGCCCATAATGTGTTCCAGAGTGACGTGCAGGTTCCTGATCGGGTTGACGACTTCGACCGCGTGATCGCCGATTTCATCTGTCGCACCAATGCGATGGCCGGCTTTGACGCCGCCTCCCGCCATCCAGAGTGACATGCCTTTCGCGTTATGATCGCGGCCGGCAGCCTGTCTGCCACTACGGATGCCGTTATCGGGAGAGCGACCAAATTCGCCCGTCCAGACGACCAGCGTTTCATCCAGGAGGCCTCTGCCTTTCAAGTCTTTCAAGAGGGCAGCGATCGGTTTATCGACGGCCTGCATGCGTGCTTTGTGGGAACGATCCAGATAGTCGTGCGAATCCCAGCCAGCAGCGTAGATCTGAACGAAGCGGACTCCTTCCTCGACCAGTTTTCTCGCCAGTAAACAGCGTCTGCCGAAACTGTCGGTTTCTGGTTGCCCCAGGCCGTACATTTCCTGGGTCTGCTGCGTCTCCTTATCCAGGTTGATAATATCGGGGACCTGTGCCTGCATGCGAAAAGCCAGTTCGTAGGATTCCATGCGGGCGGCGAGCAGGTCTTCGTGCGGATGGCGTTGCATGTCGGCCTGGTTCAGTTTGGCTAACAGATCCAGATTTTTGCGTTGGGTCTCGCGCGTGACGTGGGCGGGCGGGTTCAAATCGAGAATCGGCGAACCTTTGGAACGCAGAGCGGTTCCCTGGAAGTAAGCGGGGAGGAAGCCGTTTGACCAGTTGGCAGAGCCCCCTTGTGGGTACGCGACTTCGGGCAGCACAATGAACGCGGGCAGATTTTGATTTTCGGTACCCAGACCGTAGGTCATCCAGGAGCCGACTGCCGGGTCGCCACCGAAGCGGTTGCCGGTATTCATGTGATAGCAGGCGGTGGGGTGATTGATTGATTCCGCCTGTAGTCCGTGATACACGCAGAGATCATCGGCGACTTCCGAGAGATGCGAAAAGTGTTCGCAGAGTGAAATTCCCGATTCGCCCGCCTGTCGATGTTTAAAGGGACTCTTGATGTAATAGCGTTTGCCGCTGGCCATCGCGGAGACCTGTTTGTCTTCGCGGACGAACTCTTTGAGGTGCAGTTTTTCCAAAGCCGGCTTGGGATCGAACGTATCGATGTGGCTCGGGCCGCCTTCCATGAATAGAAAGATGCAGGCTTTGGCGCGGGGCTTGAGATGCGGATCACGCGGCGCCAGCGGTTTTTCAAATACCGGGTTGGGCGAATTCTGTGTAGATTTTTCTTCTGCCTGGAGCAGGGCGTTTAAAGCTACGGTGCCGAGGCTGGCACTCATGCCGTATAGAAAATCGCGTCGTTGTAATCGGTGCATAGGATTCTTACCGCAAATAAACAAACTCGTTGGAATTCATCAGAACAAGGCACAGCTCCGCGAGAGCGCGGGTTTCGGCATCGACGTCCCAGGGTTTTAAGTCTTGGATGTAGTTGTCTGTCAGATCCAGTTTTTCGGTCCAGGTAAATGACTCGCCCGTTAATTCTTCAATCATTTCCCGTTTGACTTCACGGGGCAGCGAGACCTTTTGAGGCGGATGTGCCTGGTGATAACTCTGCATGTCAGCGACATGTTTGAGTGTGACGGTTAACTCAGCCGGTTCCGGAGTTCGCAGCACGACTGCCTGGAAAATTTGTTTGATGGCTTCCGGCGTTGATGCTGTTTCCTGTTTGATTTTGTGAGCCAGGGCAACCGCACGGTCATGTGTGAATTGTCCGTTAAACAGGGCAAAGGCCTGCGGGGTGACGGTCGTTTCATCCCGGCGTTCGCACGAGGATTCACTTCCCGGTCGATTGAAGACTTCGAGCATTGGGTCGGAGAGCGTGCGATAGCGAAACGCATACAAGGTCCGTCGATTCCGTTGTTCGGGACGCGGCATCGGTTGGTAAGCGGGAGCGACTGACCCCATAATGTGCCGTGGCTGCAGTGCGACTTCCCAGTTGATTTCCGGAAAGACGCCGGGGCCTCCCATTTCCGGATTCAGTTCGTTCGTGATCAACAATAGCGAATCACGGATTTGTTCGGCTGTCATTCGACGAGTGGGGTAGTGCGACAGAAACTGATTGTTCGGGTCCTGTGTCTGTGTCTGTTCCTGATTGGCCGGGTGACTGCTCTGCTGATAGGTGTTGGAAGTCATAATCAGATGGTGTAGTTTTTTGATCGACCAGCCGTGATCCATAAACCAGGTCGCGAGCCAGTCCAACAATTCAGGGTGTGACGGCTTGGCTCCTTTTTGACCAAAATTATTCGGTGTGGCGACCAGACCCGTGCCGAAATGGATCTGCCAGATGCGATTCACAATTACGCGTGCGGTTAGCGTGTTATTCGAACTGGCAATCCAGCGGGCGAGCGCCAGTCGGCGGCCTTCCTGGGAGTTGGGAATCGTATTCCAGGCGTTGGGTTCCTCGACGTTATTAGAGCCGGCGACCGCACTCAGCACGCCTGGCGTGACTTTTTCGGTCGGGGCGGTAACCGCACCGCCGGCGAGGATGAAGGTCTGCTGGATCTCGCGTTGCTTTTTCTTGGGGCCGGGGATGAGATTGACGGCCTTCGTTGAGCGATAGTTGTTAGGCGGACCATTATACACACTGAAGGCGTAAGGTTCGTACCGTTTGAGTTCCCGCTCGAAATAGTCAATGCGTTTGTTGTTGATTTTGAGCAGACTTTTTTCGTGTTCGGTTAAGCCGAACCATCGGAGCGGCGGTCGTTTGTCGGCGGCCACCTGTTTCAGGTTTTTAAAACCTTCTTTTTTCAGCCAGGCGGCGATAGCGGCGTTGGTTTTCTGTTTGAATCGCTCTTGCTCCGCGCGGGATTCTTCAATTAACCTTTCGGTTCGAACTTTCATCTCGGCGAAGCCGGAAATATTTTCATGCGACTGGTAAGCGACTTTCCGGTCGGCAAACTGCACCGGGGCAAAGACGGCTTGAATGCGGTAGTAATCACGGGTGGGAACGGGATCGAATTTGTGATCATGGCATTTCGCACAACGGAAACTGTGGGCGAGGAAACTGACGCCGACACTTTGAGTGATATCATCCAGAAAGAGTTGACGGGTGATGGCGGCGACGCTCATTCCCGTATGCTCCCAAGGGCCGCTGCGTAGGAAGCCGGTGGCGAAAAGCATTTCTGGATCTTCCGAGTCCAGTTCATCGCCCGCCAGTTGCTCAATGATGAACCGATCGTAGGGCTTGTCGGCGTTGAAACTGCGCACGAGATAATCACGGTAACGCCAGGCGTTGGGGCGTTCGTAGTCGTTCGCAAAGCCACTGGTGTCGGCATAGCGTACGACGTCAATCCATGTTTGTGCCATCTGTTCGCCGTATTGCGGCGTTTGTAACAGACGTTTGATAAAAGACGACCAGGCTGCATCCCCGTCAGAAGTGAAAAATTCTGTGACCTGCTTTGCCGTTGGCGGGAGTCCGGTTAAATCATAGGTTGCACGACGGAGCAGTGTTTTACGGTCGGCAGGTTTTGAAGAGACAAGTTGCTTCTGCTGGAGTTTCTGTTGAATGAACGCATCAATCGGATGACGCTCGCCAGACTGTTTCACCGTGAGCGCTTTCCAGGGAACAGCCGGGCGTTGGATCGATTGATAGGCCCAGATGTCTTCGGGCTGATAGGTGCGACCGGTCCAGGTCGGGCTCTGGCCGCCTGAAGTGGACATCGCGAGTTCTGTTCCAGAGGCAGTGCCTTTTGTCTCAGAGGGAACCAATTTCTGATCGGACCAGACGGCGCCGTCAGCGATCCACTGTTTCAGGTCTGCGATTTCGGCGGCGTTCAGTCGGTTGCGCTCCTGGGGAGGCATCTGAATGTTTTCGTCCTTCCAGGTGACGGCATTCCAGAACGGGCTCTGTTCGGGTTTACCTACGATGATCGAAGGCTCTCCTGATTCGCCCCCTTTGATCAGGGCTTCGCGGTTCAGCATGATGTATTCGCCTTTGATGTCGTCCGGCGTTTTACCGTGACAACCCAGGCATTTTTGTTCGAGTAGCGGGCGAATCTTCTGGAGGAAGAATTGTTCCATTGGAGAGATTTTTGTCTCTTCGGAAAACAAGAATCCGGAACCGGATTGAATCGCGATGATCATACCGAAGCAGATCAAGAGAGAGAGCTTTCGAACCGGCTGGGAAGAAAGAACGCGCATGAATGAAATCTTTCGAATTCAAGTGAGACGAGTGGAATGGATTGATTCCCGGTCAGCGTATCAAGTTAATCGGCGAGGGGTGATAAATCAATTTCATTTGATACGAAATCGTTTAATGTCACAAAGATACACTGAGTTCTAGTAACAATGTTACGTATTTGGGTGGGAAGGCGATCACTGATGCAGTAGGATGGAATGCAATGATCTTCACAGCGCGTACTTGCTGCACGCTGATTTGAGAATCCGTTTTTGAGAAAAGGTAAACCATGAATATTGGGGCTAAGAAATTCTTACTGAGTCTGTGTGTTGTCGCCGTATTACCCGTTTTGAGTCAAGCTGATGTTTTTGGACAAAAGAAAGCGCTGCAGAAGGAACCTGGTGCGGTTACCGATGGGGCGATTGTCAGTGAATCAGCCGAGGATGCATTGCATCCGGGTTACACATCGCTGTTCAACGGCAAAGATTTCACCGGTTGGATTGTGCCTGAAGGGGACAACGGTCACTGGAAAGTTTTCAAGGGAGTGATCGACTATGATGCCCAGAGTGAAGCCAAAGGGGATAAGAATCTTTGGACGGAAAAAGAGTACGGCGATTTCATTTTAAGTCTGGAATGGCGGATCAAACAGACAACGGGTTTGTATAAGGTGCCCATCGTTCTCGCCGACGGTTCGGAGCTGAAAGATGCGAAGGGGAATGTGATCACCGTTGAACTACCCAATGCCGACTCGGGTATTTATCTGCGAGGCACTCCCAAAGCTCAGGTCAATATCTGGTGCTGGCCCCTTGGTTCCGGCGAAGTCTATTCTTACCGTCGCGATCAAAGTATGTCGCCTGAAGTCCGCGCTGGTGTGACACCGAAAGTGAATGCCGACAAACCGGTAGGCGAGTGGAATAAGTGCATTATCATCATGGTTAAAGACCGGTTGACGGTGATTATGAACAACAAGATGGTTCTCGAAAATGCGCAACTGCCTGACGTGCCTGAGAAAGGGCCGATCGCGTTCCAGCATCATGGCGGTAAAAGGAAAGACGGAACTTTTAGTCCTGCCAGTAGTCTGATGCAGTTCCGTAATGTTTATATCAAAGAACTTGAATAGGTTCTGATTGATTCCTCCTGGTTGATCCTTTACGATTGAACCCGTCTCCTGTTTCATGAAAAGTGAACACGGCAGACGGGTTTTTCTATTTCTTCACCTTTAGGTGATTCAACAATGTAGGTGAATCAACAATGAAACAAACTTCCGGTGCGCTCTACCTGTTGTTCCTGGCGATGGGCTTTTGTCTGTTCACGACTGACTCGCTTTCTGCTCAAAAAAAAGATCCGTTTCGCGAATTCATTCGTCCCACCGAGCCACTCTCACCGCAGGATGCATTAAAGGCATTCACGCTGCCACCTGAGTTCGAAATACAACTGGTAGCATCCGAGTCCGAGATTCAAAAACCGTTGAATATGGCGTTTGATATCAAAGGTCGACTCTGGATTACCGATTCTTCCGAATACCCTTATCCCGTCAAGCAAGGAACCAAGGGGCGGGATACGATTAAAATTCTGGAAGATACCAACGGCGATGGACGGGCCGATAAAATTACTACATTCGCGGAAGGGCTCAATATTCCGATGGGCTTGTATCCGTATAAGAACGGCGTGATCGCCTTCAGTATTCCTGATATTAAATTCTATGAAGATACCGACGGCGATGACAAAGCCGACAAGGTGACCAAACTCTTCGGACCGATGGGCTTTGAGCGTGATACGCACGGTATGAATAACTCGTTTCGGCGGGGCTTTGACGGCTGGCTGTATGCGAATCACGGGTTTAATAATCAGACCAGTGTGAGTGGCAGCGATGGTCATAAAATCGAAATGCATTCGGGGAACACATATCGGATGCGGCTCGATGGATCGCGGATTGAACATTTCACTCACGGACAGGTCAACCCCTTTGGTTCGACGTTCGATGAAAAGGGGAATCTGTTTACCGCGGACTGTCATTCCAAACCGATTTATCAAATCTTGCGCGGCGGATACTATCCGAGCTTCGGCAAGCCCCATGATGGCTTAGGCTTCGTCAAACCGATGATGGAGCACCTGCATGGCTCGACGGCAATTGCGGGCGTCGGAATTATTTCCGGTGAACAGTTTCCACCGGAATATCAGGGCAACTTCTTTAGCGGCAATGTGATGACCTGTCGTCTGAATCGCAATTCACCCGTGTATCATGGTTCGACGATTGTTGCGAAAGAAGAACCCGATTTTCTCTCAACCACCGATCCTTGGTTTCGACCCGTCGATGTCCAACTCGGGCCCGACGGCGCCCTGTATGTCGCAGACTTCTACAATAAAATTATCGGTCACTATGAAGTTCCACTGGATCATCCGGGCCGGGACCGGCATCGAGGACGTATCTGGCGGATTGTGAGTAAAGGCAAAGATCACGCACCCGTCGATTATACAAAACTGAGTCTGCCCCAATTGATTGCGTTACTGGGTTCTTCAAATTTGACGACGCGGATGCTGATTACCGATTATCTTTCGGATCAAAAGGGACAGGAAGCTGTAGCTCCTTTGCAGCAAGCTGTCCTAGAAGCGAAACAGCCGACGATTGTGGTGCATTCACTGTGGGTCTTGTATCGACTGGGCGCGTTGACTGATGAGTTAATTACTCAGGCCGTCTCAAGTCCTTCAGGACTGGTGCGGATTCATGTGGCGAAAATTCTGGCCGAACAAGCTTCCTGGAACGAACAGAACCGTTTGCAGATGGTACGTGATCTGGAAGATGAAAATGCGTTCGTACAACGGGCGGCCGCGGAAGCCCTCGGTTTGCATCCGCAGCTGGAAAACATTCAGCCTCTGTTTGCATTACGGCAGAGGGTTCCTGCGGAAGACAATCATCTGGACTATGTCGTGCGGCGCGCTTTGATGTTGCAGATTCGTGATCCGCTGGTGTTTAAGCAGTTGGATTGGGCGTCGTTAAAATCGCCGCAGCACAAAGAATTGGCGCAGCTTTCTCTGGCCGTACCGACGGAACAGGCGGCGTTGTATTTGATTCGATATCTGAAATCAGAACAGGTTGATCAGCGGGAATTCCCCGACTACTTCCGGCACATCGTCCGTTATTTACCAGCAGAAAAACTGCCGCAGATTATCGAGTTGGGCCGAACTAAATTAGCCGGTAATCTCGATCTACAAGTCGAAATTATCAAGGCGATTCTGCAGGGATATCGGCAAAAGGGATTGAAGTATGACCGTGCCTTAACAGAATGGGCGGTTGCCCTGGCGGATAGTTTGCTGGCGTCGAATGCCGACCAACCGCTGCAATGGATCAATGTGCCTGTAGGGAAAGAGGCGACTGGTAACCCCTGGGCGTTGCAACAACGTGCGTCTGCCGATGGCAATCAGGCGTCTCCCTTTTTCTGCAGCTTACCGGCGGGAGAACGGGCTACCGGTAAACTGGTTTCCGCTGATTTTAAGCTTCCCGCCCAATTGGAGTTTTATGTGGCGGGCCATGTCGGCTTTCCGGATCAACCCGATCATGGGCAGAATTATGTGCAATTGAAACGATCGAATGATCACAGCGTTATCACACGTGTCTCTGCACCGCGGAATGATCTGGCGCAAAAAGTGAGCTGGGATCTCAAGGAGTATGCAGGCGAATCGGGTTATCTGGAAATTGTTGATGGTGATGCCGGCAAGGCGTTTGCCTGGTTAGCCGTGGGGCGATTTGAGCCAGCCGTAGTTTCTGTTCCTCAACAGAGTTTGCAGCAACAGATCAATCACTTATCGGCGGCTGCGTTTCTAGTGCGGGAATTCCAGATTGGTGCGGCACGCGAGGAACTGGTGACACTACTGTCAGAAGCACGCCTTGATCCGAGTCTGGTGAATGAACTGGTGCTGGCGGTGATCACTCTGGATGGAACTGATGCCTTTCGACCACTGTTTCCGCTCCCCGTCAGTCCGGTTCCCGGCAACGACGCTTTTCAAAAAACGGTAATACAGGCAGTCATCCAGCGGCAGGTGGATCAGCGTGATACATTGTTTCAACAGGCGTTTAAACGTTATCCTTCTCGTTTGCAGACACAACTCGCGCAAGCGTTATCCAAACAGCCGCAGGGAGCCGAACAACTGGTGGCGTATGCAGAGAAAGGCATCGTCTCGCCTCAACTGTTGACCGAGCCGGCGATTCAAAATCAGCTTCAACAGGCGGCTGATCCCCAATTGAAAATACGTCTGCAGAAATTAATCAGTGCGTTGCCACCTCGTGAGAAAAAGACGCAGGAGAATATCGCCACGCATTTGAAATCACATGCCTCGTTTCAAGTCTCGCTTGAAAATGGAAAGACTGTGTTTGAGAAGAACTGTGCCGTCTGTCATCAACTGGCGGGCAAGGGGGCCGTGGTCGGGCCGCAGTTAGACGGAATTGGCAATCGAGGGCTGGAACGATTGCTGGAAGACGTGCTCGATCCGAATCGGTCGGTGGATATCAACTTCCGTACGCTGACGATTCTCACTGATGAAGGGCGCGTTTTTTCGGGCCTGAAGCGGCGGGAAGAGGGAGCCGTGCTGGTGTTCGTTGATAATAAAGGGAAGGAATTTACGATTTCCAAAGAGGAGATTGAAGAACAGAAACAGTCGCCGCTCTCCTTGATGCCGGCGAATCTGCTGGAAATTTTATCGCCGCAGCAATTACATGACCTGCTGGCGTATCTGCTGCAAAGTACCAAAAAAGAGACCGCCGGCCATTAATGGTTTGGTAGTCGTGCAGCCGCATTCAAACTACTTTTGTGAAAGTTGCTCTGTGTTATGAAACTCCGAATATTACTGACGGCGATGATTTGCCTGCTCATTCAAGGAACAACCATCGCCGACGATTTGATTCGCGTTCGTTCGAAGATGTTCCATCTGCGGAGTTCAGGCGATCGCGAATGGGCTACCTTTCCGGAGACATCGTCGCTGAAAGAACTGGTGCTTCCCGTGCAGGCAGGCGTGAATAAAGAGGAAGGCACGCTTTTATTACGACAGCAGGATGTGAAGCAGACCTGGAATGTCGAACTGAACGGCACCGTGCTCGGCAAACTCGTTCCGGACGCCAATGATCAGCAACTGTTGCTGACGGTTCCTCCTAAAACTATGCAGGCAGAGAAAAATCAGCTACGCATCTATCAGGCGGGCAAGCAGATCCCCGATGATATTCGCGTGGGAGAAATCGTCTACTTTGCAGAGCCGAAACGGGATGTGTTGTCTGAGTCGTTTCTTGTGATTGAAGTTGTGGATGGAGCATCGAAGCAGCCACTTCCCTGTCGGATTACGATTATGAATTCAGACGGGACACTGGTGGCGACGACGGCTGAGTCGAATAAACAGCAGGCGGTTCGGACGGGAGTGATTTATGCCAGTGAGGGGAAAACCCGGTTTCGCTTGCCGGCTGGTGATTATCTCATCGCAGCCGGGCGGGGTTTTGAATATGGCGTTGATTTTCAGCGGGTGAAATTACAGCCCCGCGATATGAAAAAAATCCAGCTCAAGATCAATCGCGAAGTAGATACCTCTGGGTATGTAAGCTGTGATACGCACATTCATACGCTGACGCATTCGGGACACGGCGACAGTTCAATGGCCGAGCGGATGATTACGCTGGCGGGCGAGCAGATTGAATTCCCGATCGCCACCGATCATAACAAGCAAATCGACTATGAACCGTTATCCCGAAAATTAAAAGTGCGGCAGTATTTTACGCCCGTCATCGGGAATGAAGTCACCACGAAGTGGGGGCACTTTAATGTGTTTCCCGTTCAGGCAGAGGGGCCGATACCCGATTATAAACTGCCCAACTGGGACGGGATATTTGAAAGCATTTACGAGACACCAAACGTCAAAGTGGCGATTTTGAATCATGCGCGCGATATTCACTCGAAGTATCGCCCCTTTGATCGCAAGAATCATCTGAGTCAAACCGGCGAGAACCTGGATGGCTGGCGTTTGCGGGCGAACGCGATGGAAATTATCAATTCGGGCGCCACGCAAACCGATTTCATGCAACTGTATCACGACTGGTTTGGTATGTTGAATCGGGGTGTGTTCTTAACGCCGGTGGGCTGCAGCGATTCGCATGATGTGAGCCGTTATATCGTGGGGCAGGCGCGGACTTACATTCAAGCAGAAGATAAAGATCCGTCCAAGATTGATGTGAGTCAGACCATTCAAAACTTCGTGGACGGCAAGGTGCTGCTTTCTTATGGACTCTTTACGCAGATCAAGGTAAACGGCAAATATGGGCCGGGAACTTTAGTGCCTGCGTCTGAAGATCTCGAAGTAAGTCTCACCGTATCAGGTCCGGGGTGGGTGGCGGCGGATCAGATCAGCCTGTACGCGAATGGAGAGTTGATTCGTAGAGAGGACATCGATGATTCAAAACCGCAGAGAGGCGTGAAATGGCAGGGGACCTGGAAGCTCAAGCAGTTTCCGCATGATTGTCATCTGGTCGCGATTGCGACGGGCCCCGGCGTAACTTCGCCGTCTTGGCCGCTCGCCAAACCGTATCAGCCGGATTCTCCGGAATATAAATCACATGTGGTTGGTTCCACAGGGGCGGTCTGGATTGACGCGGACGGCGATGGTAAAAAAACGCCCGCATATGTCTATGCGGAACGACTCGTGAAAGAGCACAAGGGGGACCTCAGCGCACTGTTAAAGAGTCTGGCGAACTATGATCTGGCAGTTTCACAGCAGGCGGCCAGTCTGCTCAGGGCAGGCGGGAAATCTCCCTTTGATCCTGAAATGACAAAATTATTGCAAGACGCCGCCAAGCAGGTTCAGATCGGATTTGCCCTGTATGCGGAAGCGTGGCGGTCGAGTCAAATTGCCCGCACGACGAATTAGTCTGTTACGCTCGGCTGAAACGCGGCGAGAGGCGTGCGAACAAAAAAGACTCCCGGGCCTCCTGGCTGTTTGGGATCGAGATCATAGAACAGCGTACCCAGTGTGCGCTCATCAATTTGAACCGTGCGTGGCCAGCCGCGACCTTTGATGGGACGCCCCGGATTATAGATGATCACCGAATTCGTTTTGTCCCAGGTCTGACCCGCATCGTGCGAGAGTGTCAGTTCAAACGCCCATTCGTCGTCGCGGCCGACGCCGTACAGAATTGAAGTCAGCACAAGGGTTCCGTTTTTCAGAACCGTCAAGTCATAACCGGCGACGCCGAAGTAGGGGAGATTGTTCAACGCCTGCCAGGTTTGCCCCTGATCAGTGGAACGCAGGCCATACACCATCTGTCCCGGCTTGCCGACGGGGACGGGGGAACGGGCTTGCGGCGCGCCGCTGATGAATGTTCCCTCGGTTGTCCGCACAAGCGGCACCATTCCATGATTTCGGCCATCACCAAACGGGAAGACGGAATTTGTTTGGCGGTGATAAATGACCGTACGATCATAAAAGGGACAGACCCAGCGGTCTGCATCGAGTTCGAGAATCGGATGTCGCAGGCAGGTATAGTTCGTCAGATCAACCAGGGGGATTTCTGTAACGGGGGACCAGGTGACGCCGTTATCTTTCGATGTGCAAAACTGGGGCACGCGCCAGCGGCGTTTGTCTTCAATGCGATAGCAGGACCAGTGTAAAACAATTTCACCACTCTTGAGTGTGGTGAGCGAGCCGGGATAGATCGAGCAGTCTTTGATGCTGGGAATGGGTTTGCTGGTTGACCAGTGTAAACCGCCGTCGGTCGAACGGGAAAGCAGCAGTTCTTTACCGCCGCCCCCGTTTTCGTTGTAGACCGCCAGCAGATCGCCGTTGGCCGCGCGACACAGGGCCGGGTGAATGTGCCCGCCGATGACGGTGCCCACACGAATGGGAGCGGAGGGGATTCGTTCTGCAGTCTGATTTTCTGCCAGTGCAGGGGAGAGGCACGCGGGCAGGCAGCCGATGTAAAACAGGAGCAAGTGCATGAGTGAGCGGCGATGCATCATCGAAGCAGGCCTCCGTCAATAGAAGGATAATTTCGGAAGAAAACAGGTGTGCCCACGATCCTGTTTACCGTGTCGGGTGTCAGACTGCAACAGAGGCGTTAAATTGGCGGAAAGTTAGGCTGTATTACGCCTTTCCCGTCTCAATGCTTTGACAGTCAACGGGGTCTGCATTAAGCTATCGCCTTTCACCTCACGAATATTCCGAGGCCGGAATTCATTTCAAACCGCCTTGGGAGTGTGTAAGATAAACGATGACCAGAAAACAACTTGGGGCCGTAGCTCAATCGGTTAGAGCAGCAAACTCATAATTTGTTGGTTGCAGGTTCGAGTCCTGCCGGCCCTATTTTTTCTGGTACGTTTTATTTGATTATAGCGTCTCTCATTCTGTGAATCTCATCCGAATGGTTCTGGAGACGCTGCAGTAAATCTAGACACAGGCTGTATGCACTCTTTCTTCAGCGTGCTCTCTATTTTCTATCGCTTTGTCGGGATTCTTAATGAGGTCATGTAGACTTTGATTCACAAGGCGGAAAAAATCAACGAGCCGCGGAACAGAGATTTCGGCGGTCTCGCTTCGGGCCACGCAGCTTACTCTTGGTCGCAATCTCTGGTGGGCATGTTACCAGTAACGGTTCCATGACGCGCATACCATTGTTTCCATAATTCTCCAGGCGTTCCCTGATGTGCCCGTTCACGATGTGGTGAGAGGAAACGAGAATCGCACCATCGGAAGCAACGACATGCTCCTTGAATATCATGCCGTCAACCAGCTCTTTAATTGAGACTCGTTGGGTCGTTTCACTAACCGACGCGATGATAGCTTGTTCCAATTCATCGACAATAAAAGGAGCAAAGACTTCTGGTTGCCTGCGTAAATGTTCGAAGGGCAAATGGTTTGATGAATGGGTGTGTTCGAGATTTTTGTATTCTTGGACTGTTCTGATCAGGTTGGCGGCAAGTGAAAGTGGCTCGTTTCGAATGCTGTCTATTTTGAGCGACAACAGGTCATTCTGATTATCGAACAGCTCGATAATTGTGGAAACGGTTTCCAATTCCGAGATTTGATTAATGATTTCTACGATGTCTTCGTGTTCGCGATCATTAGTTGTAGAAATAAAATCACGAGTTTCAATCAGGATTGCCGCAGTTTCATAGTGTTCGATGTGTTTAGGACTCAGCCCTGGTGCTAAATCACTCACTAACTGAACGACATGTTCTGAGCGGGGAGAGGCAGAGCTGATAAGTCGATTGAGCAGAGAAATGTATTCGTTATGTGATTTGGTCGTTTGTTTCCGCTGTGATGCAATCAGAATTGCCAGCGACAGCAAACCTGCGATTTCTTTGAATAAGGCAAGGTGCGCTTTGGAATATGCATTCGTCTCGATGCTCGAAAAGAACAGGAACCCAATACCGTGCCCTTCGACAGTCAGTGGAAATGTGAAAGAAGACCGAATTCCTTCATTCACAATCAAACGCGTTGATACAGAGTGAGGGTGTTTTTGAAGGTACTCTTCAAGGTTATTCAGAATCCTGGGGCGGTTTTGTTCCAACACAAATTGAAGTGAAGAGCCTTTCAGTGGGGCACTATAATTTTTGCCGAGTATCACTTTTTTCTCGGAACGGCACCAGCGTGCAACGACTCGTACTCCTGATTCGTCGACCAAGGCACATCCGATTCGATTGAATGGCAAAATCGAGTTGAAATTGTCGTAAACTGAATTCAACACGGTATCCAGTGTTGCCCCTTGCGTGACTTGCTGCATCAAACCAGAAAATAAGTTTGCGTGCATGTCGTTTGAAGGTTCATCGAGCTTACGATTTCGTTCGAGTTCAATCATGATTAACTCAGTTCTACTTTCACTCTCGAATCAGAAAGGAAAAATTATTTCACCACTCCCTTATACTTTGCATCGCTGGGAGAGCCTTTTTTCGAAGCTGCTTAGTTGCTTCGTATTCGTCTCATGTTGGCTTCTGCATGTCCGTCAGGCATTGGGAGAACTTTTTTACGGAATAACAAAGTATAGGTTGCGTACTTGCAACATGTGGTGAGGTAAAACCCTGAAAGAGTAGGTGGTTTTACCGCAATTTCGGGGGATAGAAAGGTGAGAACTTCTATAACAGGCACAATCAATTTTATTGTTGTGCACAACCCATTGATGAATTTTTTGGTGTCCCTACCGCCAATTTTTGATTTGCCCCTGATTTTTTCTCAGGTGTATTGTGTGGCATTGCAGGTGACTAACGGAATAGCCGTGAAGTCCCAAACCGCACGCCAGTGATTCCCGCGTCCTCAATGGCAGTTCTCAGATCTTTCTGCACGAAGCAGTAGGTAAAACGCGGTGGTCGATACAGGCAGAACATAGCAGCATCGCGAAGCGTGTTGCACGATTGAATTATCTCTTCTGCTTCTGCAGCTGATGCGTCTGGCGGAATAGTTATATTCGGGTGTGGCAGTTGTAGCCACCAGTAATCGGGTATCTTCTGTCCGCGATGTACAACAGGCACCGCGTAGTACCGATGAAGGGGCATTGAGAACGAATCAATGATGGCCCGGAATCGTCCACTGATAAGCCAGCCGCAGTTACGGATTGGCGCAGAGCTGATCAGATCGGTAACGATCGCGCGATCATCGAGAAAGATTGTGTTGAAGTCGGGTTCAAAATCGGGAAGACCATCGAACGGAAGCTGATACACGGAATCGGGCGCGTCGTAGTCGTATGTGCTACCCATGGTCTGATGTTGGGGCGCAATTCCTACGTCGAAATCGTTGTTAAACGTGTAGTACTTAGCCTTCATGGGTCCCGGTTTTCATTCCAGCTTTACTTGCTCTCAACCGGCTTCGATTCCAGTACTTCGTTTTTTTCGGGGTCGTAGGTGACGATGTATTTGATTTCGTCGCAGTCAACGTCGTAGCGCAGGCTGGTTTTACTTTCGAATTTGTCGTCTCGTTTGATGCCGCACTTTTCGCAGTCCAGTTTGGCTTTTATTGTTTCTAACGCTGCAGAGTCGACTTTCATGTTTTCCGGAACGGGAAGATCTGCTGTGCTGAGATCAACGGCTGATGCTTCGCCGAGCGCGACGGTGGAATCGACTTCTGCCTGCTTGACTTCTTTTTCCGCTGCTTTCTCAGCCGCTTTATCGGCGCAACCTGCGATCAGAATGGTGAAGAGTAATACGTATTTCATCGGGTCAGTCTCCTTACTGTCTGTGAACCAGATTAAGAAAAAGAAATATTTGTAGTGAAAGCAGTATATGTATTTGTGATCTGCGATTGAAGTAACGGAGGCTGATTATGGTGTATATCCCATTGATTTTAATCCCTTTCTGGCAGAGGTTGCAGCCGCGGCGTCAGTACCATTGATAGCCTTTCGGAACCACTTTGTCGCTTCGGCTTCATTTTTTGTGACCCCCTGACCATTTTTGTATTTATATCCAAGATTGTTCTGTGCCCATGCGTGACCTTGTTCCGCCGCCTTGCGATACCATTTGACGGATAGGGTATAGTTTCGTGGCACTCCTTTTCCTTTAGAAAAACAGATACCAAGGTTGTTCTGTGCATCTAAGTGACCTTGCTCTGCAGCCATGCGATACCATTTTGCTGCTTCGGTGTCATTCTGGGGGACTCCCTCACCATTTGCGTATTTCTTTGCGAGACTGAACTGCGACAGCGCAAAACCTTGTTCTGCTGCCTTGCGATACCATTTTGCTGCTTCGACAGAATTCTTTGTGACTCCTTCTCCACTGGAGTACATCCAACCAAGGTTATGTAGCGATTCTACCTGACCTTTTGCCGCTGACTTACGCCACCACTTTAACGCTTCTCCATAATCCTGTGGAGTCCCTTTTCCATGGTAGTATCGATAACCCAAATACATTTGCGCATCTACATGGTCTTGTTCCGCAGCTTTAAGGAACCATTTGAATGCTTCAGAATCATCGACGCTGACTCCTTCGCCATTTTGATACGCTTCGCCAAGAATATTCTGCGATTTTGAGAGACCTTGCTCCGCTGCCATGCGATACCATTTCATCGCAGTCGTATAATTCTTGGTGACACCTAAGCCATGATAATACATGGTTCCCACATTGTGTTGTGCATCAGCGTGTCCCTGCCTGGCTGCTTTCTGGAACCACTCCATCGCTTCACTGTAATTCCTGGTGACTCCTTCGCCAGACTTGAAGGAATAACCAAGATTGTATTGTCCCCCCGCATGATTTTGTTCGGCGGCTTTGCGATACCATTTGAGCGCTTCTATGTAATCCTTTTTGACTCCTTTTCCAGAGGTGTATCTCAAACCAAGCTTATTCTGAGCAGAGGAGAGTCCCTGTTCTGCCGCCTTGCGATACCATTCGACTGCTTTGGAATCATTTTTTTCTACTCCTATTCCAGCAGAATAGCAAAATCCCAGTTCGTGCTGTGCTCTGGCATAGTTTTGTTCTGCCGCTTTGCGATACCATTTGATCGCAGCCGCTTTATCCTGTGCGACGCCTTCGCCTGCCATATAATTTCGGCCCAGGGCATACTGCGCCCTGGCATATCCTTGTTCGGCTGCCCTACGGTACCACTTGACTGCTACGGAAAAATTCTTTTCCACTCCTAATCCCATGTCATAGATCTGTCCATATTGAACTTGCGCGACAGGGTTACCTTGTTTTGCCAGAAAACTGAGAGCAGGTCTTGCTTGCTGATACCAGCGAATCGCCTCGTCTTGATCCAGGGGAATACCCCAATCACCGTTATTATAACTGTCACCAACAAAGGTTTTAGCCAGTGCATGGCCTCGGTCGGCGGCTTTGCGAAACAGTTTGTTGGCCCGGCCTTCATCTATGGTGACACCATCACCAATATATAACTTGAGCGCCAGATCATAGTCAGGGTCTTCAAGCTTTAGTTCTGCCTTGTATTCTTCAGTAATCCGTTTCCGCTCACCCGGGCCGTACATTCCTTCAATCAGCTTCAAGTATTCGGGGGTCCCCCAGAGACCTATTAAGGCATCCTTATTGAGCACGCGTTTGGGATCGCGATCACCGTATCGGATTGCCTGTCGTAATGCTTTCAGGGCCTGTTCTTGCTCATCTTGTTCAAGATAGAATTTGGAAAGTTCATAATAGGCGTCTGGGCGAAAGGGATTGATTTCAATCGCTTCCATCCAATTATTTTCAGCCGCAATGATGTCATTGGCTTCAAATTGCTGCGCTGCATTGTCCATTCGCTCTTTGTAAATGGTTTCAATCAGGGCATTGATCTGCTGTAATTGTTGATCCGCCTTCGCAGCAACTTTGTCATCGGGTGAGAGTGCTGCTTCTCTTAACAAGGGGATTCCCAGCAAGTATTTTTTGATTTCCAGGTAAGCGAGAGCGGATTGAAGTCCCCAGGCTGTTTCTTCAGGATTGATTCGCCATGCTTCCTCGAATTGCTGGGCCGCTTGAAAGGCTAACCCATCTGCGTATGCGGAAGTCCCTTTATCCGCACGCACCTGCGCGGCTTGCTTGGCACCGTCTGGATCAATTTTTCGCCAGATCGGGAACAGCTTCAGTCGCTGCTCTCGATTGGCCAGTCCCACGGCCTGACTGATTGCCGTTGCTGCGATGTCTTTCTGTCCCAACTGGGTGGCAGCGATCGCGAGCAGGCTGAATGCTTCGTACTGTGTGGGATCTTTCTCAATCGCGTGGTCTGCAAATTTCATTGCCTCAAGGGACTGCTTGTTCTTGAGTGACTCCTGCACCTTGTTGATGAGCGTTTCGTAGTTTGAGCTCTGCTTTTCATCGGCAAGAAGAGGAGCGGTCTGAAGGGAACCCACAGTGATCGACAGGATGAGAAGGAGTACGATTACTGGCGCTGGGTTTGCAGGTGACTTGAAACGTCGTTGATTATTCGTCATTGGAAGTATCCGCTGGAGTGTCTGGATCGGCCTCTAGTTCCTGCAGGAAATTGTCAAATGAGTCTTCAAGCGAATCATTGGATGCATCTTCTTGTTCAGACTTGCCATTCTTCCGCTTTAATAGATCTGACTTCTTTTTCTCTAATCTTTTCCTGGCCTTTTCAATCAGTTCATCAAGTCGCTTGTTATATTTTTCCAGATAAGATTCGGATGTCTTATCGTTTGCCGCGTCCTCTTCCCTAGGGTCGCGGAGCAGCTTATCCAGTTCTTTCTGTTGGGCAGCGCGTCTGAGTTCCGTTTCTTTTCGTTTGAGTTCATCGACTCCTTCTTTCAGATCCGAGCCAAGTTGTGAGGCTTGTCCGCCCGCACGTTTCAATCGATCTCTGACAGACTGCATGAAGTTTTTAGTTTGAGGATCCTTTGGGGTGGGAAGTGGATCGCGAACACTGCGGATGTTGGCGGCGTTCGTTGACTGGTCGAAGAGTTTGGCGTAGTCGATTTCGTCAACAATCCCGTTTAGCCCTTCCAGTTTTAGATCTTGCATGCTGCGTTGCAGGTCGCGCCGCTCCCGGGCAGTCATCTGCTTTGTTGGCACCTGGCTGGGCTGCTTCTGTTGCGACTGAAAGGGAGACTCCTCTATTTTGGCAAGGGACGTAGCGGAGGAGCCACGTGCAGCAAAATAGCGACGTTGCTCACTCAATTTTCGTTTGTTGAACTGACTCAATTCATTAGCCAGACTGGAGCGTGCTTTTTCCAGTTCGGAGTCCAATATGCGCTTGCGGCTTTTTTCTAGGTATAATTTGCCACGGGTTCTCCGCTGTTCGGCTCTGATTATATTGAGACGTTCCATATCGTTGTCGGCTGCTTTAGCCTGCTTCCCAGATTCGTCCTTTGCCTCTTGCAGGTTACGAATAGTCTGCTCGATTCCCGTTACTCGACTCTCTTGGGCAATGATTGCTTTATTGCTTTCTCGCTGATAAGTGGCCCATTCGGTTTTTTCATTTGAGTCCAGCTCGCGAAATTCCGACTCCGCTTTTTCGAGTTGGACTTCATATTGTTTCAGGTCTGTTTGGGATTTCGAATACTTGTCGCTCGCGCGATCATACTTCTTCTGGAGAGAGGCGATCGCTTTTTGGTACTTACGTTCTTCAGCAAGAATGCGGGAGGGGGCTGCAGGAATTGATCGTCCGGAAACATCATCCAAATGTTCCTCAAACGTTTGCTTTGTGTCTTTCAAGATTTGACTGGGCGTTCTGTTACATTTGCTACAGTAACGCCCGCTCTTGAGGTCGTTAATATCTCGATCGCGCTGAATCTTTAATTGCTTGAGCTCTGATGCCAGATCTTTCAGGTCGGACTTTTGCTCAACGATACGTTCTTCCAACTGAGGGATTCGCTTGCAGCATTGCTCGATCTTTTCGATCGCACTGTTGATTTCCGCGCTGTGTGAGCGGAATGGTTCCAGTTCTGCAATTAAGGCAGTCGGAATCAATGTGAGAACAATGATGCCCAGTAGTGTTGGCTTTTGCATTTGGAATTTCCCCATCTGCCTGAAGCCCAAAAAGTGAATCGCTCTTTATTCAACACTCAATTCCGGGCCATCTGGATTGACTCTAACGTTGGATTCAGAGTACTTGAAATCTGTAAGAGTACGATGATACCCGTCAGGTATGATCGTTGCAACCTGATGAGAAATCAGAGGAAAGGCCAGTTGAAAACAGCTGTTTTTCAAACGATCCGGTTACGGAGGCCCGAAGGTTATTGTTTGTCTGGTCGGATGAGCAGTGTGCTATTTTTCTCCACTCTCCTCTTTCTTCAGCTTGTCGGCGAACTTGCTGCGGAATTTTTCCAGTTTGGGGCGGATGACGTACTGGCAGTATTGCTGGTTCGGATTGAGCTTGAAATAGTCCTGATGATAATCTTCGGCGGGATAAAATTTCTCGAAGGCCGTGATCTCGGTGACGATCGGGCTTTTGAACTGGCCTGATGCGTCGAGTTGTTTTTTGTACGCGGTCGCTTCTGCTTTCTGTGGATCATTGTGATAGAAGATGGCAGAGCGGTACTGGGTGCCGACGTCGGCTCCCTGGCGATTCAACGTCGTCGGGTCGTGCGTTTCCCAGAAGGCTTTGAGAATATCGGTAAAGGGAATCACTTTGGGATCGAAGGTGACCTGAATCACTTCGGCGTGGCCGGTGGTGCCGTTGCAGACCGCTTTGTAGGTCGGGTTTGGAACCGCGCCGCCGGAATAACCGGAGACGGCTGACTTGACGCCTTTGAGTTCGCGGAAGAACGCTTCGGTACACCAGAAGCAGCCTGAGCCGAGGGTGACCACTTCGAGACCGGTGTCTTCCTGGGCAGCGGGGGTGGTTTTTGATTCTGTCTGTTCCACGAGGGCCGTCTGTTGTTGGGGCTGTTCGTCGGCGATGGAGACGGGGCGGTCTTCCTGTGTGAGCGATTTCTCACAGCCACTCATCAGGGTGAGAATTGTGGTGAGTGAGAAACCAACGAGAACCAGCAGCGGTAATTGCGAGAACGTCATGACACATTTTTCCCTAATCAGGCATGTCAGAAAATCAGAAACAGTCAGTTTGAATAACAACGGACTGTTATTTTAGACAATCGCTGTGATGAGGGACAGGGGGAATCTGTTTCGCGAGCGACTTCATTTCCCGTTAAACAGGAAACGCAGCGGTTTGAAGCGGAGGATCAGGAAATGGTGGATGGCCAGTGTAATTGAGATTGTGGCGATTTCGACGGCCAGAAATTTGTAGCCGATTGCGATACTGACATTCAGCAGGAGATAGCCGAACACAATCACGCAGATATGATGCAGTAGATAGATCGAATACGAGGCATCGGAAAGATAACGAAAAAATTGGGAATTCTGATTCATAAATCGATAGAACAGGACATAACAGATATGGCTGGAGAGGGCGCAGGTCAGGCTGGCGGAATAAATGCGTAACACACTTTCCGGGTTCAAGCCGTGGGCATTTGACTCGACGTATTGTGCCACGAGAGAAAGGGCCAGTGCGTACCATTCCCAGCGGGCGATCGAATGAAAGGCCTGTTGCAGTTTCTTATCTCGATACAGCCAGAGGCCGACGAGGAAGTAGGGGAGAAAGACAATGAAATCTTCGGTGTTGAACAGCCCATGGAAATGCGATCCATGTGAGAGTTCCGGAACAATTTTGTCGAGAACGCTCCAGGCGAGATCAGAGAAGGGGAGTAATAATAGAAAATAGCAGTTTTTTCGAAATGGGGTGAGAATGCGATTGAGTCGGCCCGTTTCCGAAACGCGGCTGCAGAGCGCAAAGAGTGCGATGCCGACGGCGAAGAACTGGAGCAGTGTCAACAGAAACCAGAGGTGCGAGACCCAGGCCCCGGAGATCCATTTTTGTGGGAGTTCGTAGATCACAAAGTGTGTGAACGACATCGGCTGTTTTTGAATGACGGTGGTTCTGAAATAGAGCTCAAGCGTGTTGATGAAGAGTGCGGTCGAGCATAACGGGACCAGAATACGAACGAGACGGACTTTGGTAAACGTGCCGACGCCATATTTTTTAAGGCCCATCATCGAAAAGAAGCCGGCGATGATAAAGAAAGTGGGCATGCGAAAAGCATGGATAATAGCGCCGAGTACGTTGAAAAATTCGGACTTGTGCGAATCGGACACAATCCAGTGGTCGCCGGTGGAATAGATCAGCGCACCGTGCAAGACGACTCCTAGCATCATTAAAATCGAGCGCAGGGAGTCCATATAATAAAAGCGGGTGGTGCCAGCGTTTTCCGGGAGCGTCTCCAAACTTAGAGCGGGTGCTTCCGGAGTTACTAAAGCACGGGGGGGATTCATTATTGGTTTGCCTGAAAGTGGGAAGGAGCCGCTGTCTCAAATTAGTCAAATGATGCGCTGATAACACTTCGCTATGATAATATATATCCGTTGGCTTAAATTCGGATCGGTGAAATCTGGTGAGAAATCTGGTTCGAGAGTAGTCATCACATTTCCGTAATCTACAATCATTAAAACCGGACGAATATGACTTCTGATCAAGTGATATATGCAGTGATGTTTCGAAAAAACAACAGGGACAGACTGATTCCCGGACCGGCAGAACTTTCTGGTTGCATTGAACATTCAAATAGTCTTTGAGAGTGCTAAATGCTTAGCTGGTCGGGTATTATGAATATTTTAGAGTTTAGAGTGGCAATTTGTGATCTGCAGACTACAAAGTATCATGTTGAACCCAATCAACAGTTTTTCGACTGACCCAGTCGTTATCAGGATTGAAATCAGAACCCCAGCAAGATGAATGTCGCCAGGAAAGAAAATCTTTGATGAACGATGCTTATGATGCCATTTTGGTTGTCTCGTTTGGTGGTCCGGAAGGCCCCGCTGATGTGATTCCGTTTCTAGAAAATGTGCTGCGTGGGAAAAATGTACCACGCGAACGGATGTTGGAAGTCTCCGAACACTATCAACAATTTGGAGGCGTGAGTCCGATCAATGCGCAGAACCGGGCGTTGATCGACGCGCTGGAGCAGGAACTGGCTGCACACGGGCCGCATCTCCCCATTTATTGGGGAAACCGCAACTGGACTCCTTATCTGGCGGATACACTGGAGGAAATGAAACAGGCAGGAGTCAAGCGGGCGTTAGCGTTTTTTACGTCTTCCTTCAGTTCCTATTCAGGCTGCCGTCAGTACCGCGAAGATATTCAGCGGGCTCAGGATCAGGTCGGAGCAGGGGCGCTTGAAATTGATAAGTTGCGCGTGTTTTTTAATCATCCCGGATTTATTGAAGCGACCGTCGAACGTGCGGAAGAAGCGTTGAACGAGATTCCCGCAGCGCGACGCGATACAGCAACGATTCTGTATTCGGCGCATAGTATTCCGCTGGCGATGTCTGCGGGATGCAAATATGAAGTGCAGTTAAAAGAATCTGCGCGGCTGGTCAGCGAACGATTGGGAGGGCATCCAGCCCATCTGGTGTATCAGAGCCGGAGCGGCCCGCCGCACCAACCCTGGTTAGAGCCTGATATCTGCGACTTTATCAAAGAGTTAGGAGCAGGGGGAGGCGTCGAAGATGTGGTGATTGTTCCCATCGGGTTTGTGTCGGACCATATGGAAGTGTTATTCGATCTGGATACGGAAGCGAAGGATGTCGGGAGCGAATTGGGAATCAACGTGGTGCGCGCGAAAACGGTGGGCGTGCATCCCCGCTTTATCACGATGATCCGTGAATTGATTGAAGAACGCAGCAGTGGAACAGACGAGCGACCAGCGCTCGGTGCGATGGGGGCCAGCCATGATGTCTGTCCGGTTGACTGCTGTCTGAGAGTGACGGAAACCAAACGCTAAGTTTGTCTTGCAGTTGTGAATCTCAATGCGCAAAAAAAACACCGAAAGCCAAACGGCTTTTGGTGTTTTTATTTATAGTGCGAAATTCACAGTCAGTTCGGCTCGTCCGACTCGTTTATCGGCTCGCGATCAATTTCGTGTTGAAAGTGCGGGTCAATCACGATCTCACCTTCCTTCAGCTTATTGCGACGAATTCGCTTGGCTTCCGCTTTTGCTTTTTTGTCTGCTTCACGTTGACGTTTGGCGAAGGTGTTTTGATTTTTTGCGATAGTGACTCTCCTTAATGAGTATAGAGGGGGGGAACTTGATTTCAGCAGAATGATCATTAACTTGAACTTGCTTGTTTCGCATTCGGCTTAAGATGTCGCCACTTGGTTCGTTTCTGTCCCTGTTTCGGTTTGGCTTTTGCGGCGGCTGCAGAGGCGGAACGACGACGCGTGGTTCTTCGCTCTGGACGTGCGCCTTTTGCGCCGGCTCGTTGTTGTCCGGGGGAACCTTTGCGGGTGCGTGGTTCTAAGTCACCTTCGACGGCCTTCACATCAGACTGTCGATGTTCGGCTGAGACGGGGATTTTATGACCGATCAATCTTTCAATGGACCGCAGTTCATTACGTTCGTTACCACTGCAGAACGAAATGGCAATTCCATCTGCTCCGGCGCGTCCGGTGCGGCCGATGCGATGCACATAGGATTCTGCTTCTACGGGGAGATCGAAGTTGATTACATGCGTGATGCCATCAATGTCAATTCCTCGCGCGGCGACATCTGTGGCTACCAGAACCTGCACTTTTTTGCTGCGGAATGCTTCCAAAGCCTGCTGCCGTGCGTTCTGTGATTTGTTGCCGTGAATGGCGGTTGCTTTGAACCCTGCTCGCATGAGCCGTTGGGCAAGCATGTTTGCCGTGCGTTTGGTTCTGATGAAAACCAGAGCCCGTTCTACATTGTCGCTTTCGAGAATCTTCTGTAAGAGTGGTTGTTTTCTGTTGTATTCCACATGCATCAGTTGCTGCTTGATTTTTTTAACGCTGGAAGTCTTGGGTGTCACGTTGACAGTGACCGGGTTTTTCAGCAGACTTTGTGCAAGTTCGGTGATCTTAGGAGCTAACGTCGCTGAAAAGAACAACGATTGACGCTGTGCCGGCAGTTGGCTGATGATGCGTTTGAGGTCGGGAAGAAAGCCCATATCGAGCATGCGATCGGCTTCGTCCAGCACGAACGTTTCCAGTTGGTCGAGTTTGATGTGGCCTTGATTCATCAGGTCGAGTAATCGACCCGGTGTCGCGACCAGAACGTGGGCGCCCCGATTCAATGCCCGAACCTGATTTCCCTGGCTGACGCCGCCATAGACGAGGACGTGTCGTAATCGGAGATGCCGACCGTAGGTCTCGAAGCTTTCGCCAATCTGAATTGCCAGTTCCCGTGTCGGAGCCAGTACGAGTGCGATGGGACGATTGGGGGCCGCTTTGCGGTTGTTTTTTCCCAGTCGGTTGAGAATCGGCAGCGCCAGTGCTGCGGTCTTCCCGGTGCCGGTCTGAGCACAGCCGAGGATATCGTGTCCTTGAAGAGCGGCGGGAATGGTCTGCGCCTGAATAGGCG
The DNA here is from genome assembly GCF_963976445.1 of uncultured Gimesia sp. GTDB lineage: Bacteria > Planctomycetota > Planctomycetia > Planctomycetales > Planctomycetaceae > Gimesia. The sequence goes on from NZ_CAXBKP010000032.1 coordinate 43,697, forward strand.
TTGGTGTTTCGTAGTTTTCTTCGGCCAGTGCTCGTTGTACTGGCTCAATTAATTCGAGTTCTTGAAAAGTATTCAATGGTTTTCCTTGTGGGAGTGTTTCAAAAGTTGGGCTGCCAGAGTGTTGATTTCTCAGAATCAATTGAGAAGGAGTGCCTTCTTTGTGTCTGTCAGCCGCTGGTTGGTGTTTTCAATATTATTTGCGGGAGATCCACTGTGGAGTGGTATTCGATTCCGCCTGGTAGCAACAGCGCAGTATTTAATGTATTGCGCGAGCAGGCAAACAGTTTACCGGCTCCTCAGGTATTTACTCAGGTAAAGCAGGTTGGACCGGCATGACCAAAAGCAAACGTCGCTTCTGTGGGAACTCTGGATAAACAAGAAAATCACAGAATTCAGTGCGTCCACAACGACGCGGTTGCTTTCGACAGCGGTTAACACAACCGATGACTGGTAGCATTAGTGTGTAGCAAACACGCTACACAAGTAGAAAGGGTTACAAGAGGATCCAGCTCTGCAAAAAGACCCTTTCTGGTCAGAAAATGGATCCTACTCAGGGGACCACATTACTCGCTTGGTTCCGACCGTTTTGACGCAGCTTCTAAAAGAATGGCCCACGTCTAGGGGAAAGTATACTCTTGCAGACTATCTTTGCCAAGCCTAATTTTTCAGAAAGGCTTTAGATGGCCTGCGGCAGCTTGATTTTCTGCTGAAATGGGAAGTCATCTAGGGATTGATTCTGTGCAATGGGGTTTTGACTTTTCTACCATAAAAAGCACGAAAGACACGAAAATACACACATGTCAGAAGTGGCTTAGTGTACACACGGTCTTTGTGCGATTGCATTTGATTAAAAAAACAAACTCCGTTATCATATCAATGTGTATTTATGTTGATTCGATGGTGCTTTGTTTCATTGTACCCAGGGAATAGATTCTATGCTGACGATTCTTGGAAAACCGACCGCGAAGAACGGTCAATTTTGTGATGGTGTTTCCCGCCGCAGCTTTCTGAAAATCGGGGGCATGGCTCTGGGCGGGATTTCGCTTCCGGGTGCGTTACAGGCCGAAACCGCAAACAAGACGGGCAGCAATCACAAAGCGATCATCAATATTTACCTGCCTGGCGGGCCGTCACACATTGACCTGTGGGATCCCAAGCCAGAAGCGCCGACCGAAATTCGTGGCGAGTTCAACGCGATTCCAACCAACGTGCCCGGGATTCAGATCAGTGAACTGTTCCCGCGGATGGCTGCGATGATGGATAAGTTCATTCCGGTGCGTTCGATTTCCGACGCCGATGGCCGACACGACGCATATCAGTGTATGACCGGGCGAAAGTTTGGCAGTCGCCAGCCTCCCGGAGGCTGGCCGGCAGCGGGTGCGTTTGTCTCGAACCTGCAGGGCCCCGTCAACGCGGCGGTCCCGTCGAATGTGGCGCTGATGTATAAAACGGGGAACGGCACTTGGGGCGAACCCGGTACAGGAGGCTTCCTGGGAGTGCAGCATGCGCCGTTTAATCTGGTGGGTCGTAAGGCCCGCAGTTCGCCGGAAAATATGGTATTGCAGGGGATCACGCTCGAACGATTACGCGATCGGGTGAAGTTGCAGCGTGCTTTCGATACGTTCCGTCGCGAAGCCGACACCTCGGGACTGATGGAAAGCATGGACGTTTACGCGCAGCAGGCGATGAATATTCTGACCACGCCGCAACTGGCGGATGCGTTGGATCTATCGAAAGAAGACCCGCAGATTCTCGCTCGCTACGGCAAGAGTGATGAAACCTTCCAGCGTGACGGTGCGCCGCGGATGATCGAAAACTTCTGTCTAGCCCGACGTCTGGTCGAAGCAGGGGCGCGGTTTGTTTCGCTGAATTACAGTCGCTGGGACTGGCATGGTCCAGACGGCATGAATTTTCCTAAGTCGCGTGAAGAGTTTCCGCTGCTCGATCAGGGCTTGTCTGCGTTGGTGACCGACCTGCACGAACGGGGTCTCGACAAAGATGTTTCCGTCGTGGTTTGGGGAGAGTTCGGACGGACGCCGAAGATCAATCAGAATAACAGCCGCGACCATTGGCCGAAAGTTTCGTGTGCGATGCTGGCGGGCGGCGGCATGCATGCCGGTCAAGTGATCGGCAAGACCAACCGCAAAGGCGAGTACGCGATCGACCGACCGATCAAGTTTCAAGAAGTCTTCGCGACGCTGTATCACAACATCGGTCTGGACCTGAACGGCACCCGCATCTTCGACACCAGCGGCACGCCGCAGTATCTGGTGGATCAGGGAAATGAACCGATCCGCGAGCTGATTTGAGCCTCTTTGATGTTTGGAATTAAGCTAGCGTCAGGCTACTCGTGCCAAATTCATGCGTGTTATCAAACCACATTTCTTTTTCGCGCCTTGAGACCTGCCTGAGAGGTCCTGATTTCTCTATCGCGTGCATGATATTGAAAGAATTTATTTTCGTTAAAAAGCATAGCTGTTGCATCTGCAGTCTAGTTACTCTGCTGACACTCTCTCCTGCGAAAGTGATTTGAGTTTCATGCCTGTCGGTGATTCCTGTTTGCATCTATGGTGCACCATGCCATAAGGATATGTTTGATCCCAAACCGATTGCTTAGTTAGTGATTCTCATCTGTTTTGCTGGCGGCCCAACCCATCAGGACACATACGATCTCAAAACAGAAGCTACGCTGGAATGTCATGGTGACTTTGAGCCGATCAAGACGCGAATTTTCGGTATCAATTTCTGAAAAGGTATTCTGGCGAGTATTTCTTGATCTCTTCGGGGCAATTCCAACATTCATAGAAATGGGATGGAGTTTAGAAATGTATTGGAATACTAGTGCGGATGTTAAATCAATCACGGGTTTTCAGAAAAAAAATAGGATTGAAGATGATGAATCGACAACACTTCAATTTTGAAAACAACACGATCCTATTGAATGAACGGAAATTTTATGCGATAATGGCTTTCATTGGAGAGCAATAAAAAACCCTCGGACGGGCAAACGTCCGAGGGGGGAGGTGCCTCTCGCCTAACTAATGTTTTTCATCCCACATCAGCTATTCAAAAGAATGCGAGGATCACCCTATGCGCATATTCTATCACAAGAAAAATGATAGTGAAAGTGAAAATCTCCCCAGACCCGGTTCACTATGGCCACCAATCCTGATAGTGCTGGCTACAGCCGTAGTAGCGACAGGGCTTTCCATTATCACGGGAAACACTTTACCTGTCGTATTCTGGACCCTGCTCACAGGGTTATTCTGGTCTGATAGAATGTTAAGAAACCGCCAGTAAGCGTGGTAATCTTAAATCCAGAGGTCAGATTCGCGGCTAATAAACTAAAACATTTCATCTTCTGGACTTCCCAAGAGGGGAAACCCAGCAGGATAGGAGGGGCACCCCCTCTATGTTGCTTCCATGGTATTTTTCTGGCTCGCTCAAATGAGTGATTTGGGTTTATTGGTGTCGATCGGCGAGTTTGTTCGAACTCCACAAATCAACAGGAGACCAGGGCAAGACTGTAGGTGAACTCTTGTGATCTGAGTTTTGCCCAAAGGCGGAATGAAAAGTATGATCAGCCCAGCCAGAATTCGTAAAGTGATCATCAATATCTACATGCCCGGCGGTCCGTCACACATTGACTTGTGGGATCCTAAGATGGATGCTCCTATTGAAATCCGTGGCGCGTTTAATCCGATTCAAACCAACGTTCCCGGGTTCTAGTTTTGCGAACTGTTCCTGCGGATGCCTGCGATGATGGATAAGTTTACTACCATGCGGTCCCTCTCCAACGCCGATGACAGACACAATATTTTTCAAAGTATGGCAAACCAATTCATTTGCTGACTTGAGAGCGTGTTTTTAAAACTCTTCGAGTCAGACTCTTTAATTTACGGCTTCGTAGGATTTGCCAGGATCTCTCTGAGGTAGGCTGGATAGTTCACTTTGGCGGAGCCTTGCGTCAGGCTGTCGCCGAAGCAGACGATTTTCGTGGTCTCCAGTTTTTCGGCTGTCAGCTTTTCGGCCACGAGTTTTGCTAATAGTTGATAGCCGGCGGGCGTCAGGTGTACGCCGTCTTTGATGCCGCTGTTGGCACGGTTGCGGAGGACGCTGGTTTTCTTTGTGTCTGCGATGTTGTGGTCGATCAGATAGTTATGGAAATCGATCAGGGGGATTTTCCGTTTCTGGGAAATCTCAAGCAGAACGGAGCGGACTTCTTGCATTCGCTCGACGGGAGACTGGTCTTTATACTTCCTGGGATTATGGCGGCTGAACAGCAACTCCGGGATGCACGGCGGTGGTGTCATCAACAGGACCTTGACGCCGCTGGTCTGGATTTTGTCAATCAGCGTGTTGACGTTTTTTCGGTAGGCCTTGATGTCGATGAAGCCGCCCGAGTTGAGGCGGTCGTTGGTGCCAACCATTAATACGACCACACTTGGTTTGTGTGCGAGCACATCACGGTCGAGCCGCTTTAACAACTGGGAGCTGCGATTTCCGCCGACGCCAGCATTGATGACTTCGGCAGCGACTGCATTTGCCGGAAGAGAGAATAGACAGACGGTTAAGTACAACAGGCAGTATTTGAACATGGTATTTCTCACAACGGGATTCATTAAACTGTTTGAAGAGAAGCGGGAACCAGATATTCTAACAGCGAGCCCTGTCTCTCGATTCTTTTCTACCACGAAAAATACGAAAGGTAGGAAAATTATTGTTGGAAAAAGACGCGTGGTTGTCAAATAGGGTGCAGCGTCTATAGTTCTTTAGTACATGTTCTAGCGAGTTTTTTCAGGGAGTCCTTAAGATGTTTGGCTGGTTGCGTCGTGACCCGAAGAAAAAACTGGAAACCCAGTACGCTCAGAAACTGGAAGCGGCCCGTGATGCCCAGCGTAATGGCAATATTCAAGGTTTCGCCGCGTTAACTTCCGAGGCTGAGAAGATTTTAAATGAAATCGACCGGCTGGCGGAGGCAGGGGAAAACGATGCTCGTTGAATCGAGCTGGAAGGCGATGCCGCGGTGAGGGATTTGCTGCTGTGTTGATTCATCTTTCAAGCCTGACGTGATGTGCAGGCCTCGTGTGAGTGTCTTGCAAGCAGATTGGTGGCAACTGCGACTAAGTCGATTCGTGGAAAGTTGATTGTTTGTTTCATCCGACATATTGTATCATGGTAGTTGAGCCGGGGAGATCGTGATCAGGAACACGATCTCGATTTCTTGATACCAATTTCGTGCCTGAGGATTGGGTACTGGAGCCCTGAGGGTTGGGGACTGGAACAGATGCAGAATCATAGCAATCGTCGGTGGAATTCATTTTCCGCGAGTCCCGTTGGAAGAGGGATTTTTTCTTTTCACTGCGCACTAATTCTACTTGGTGGTATGGTTGCCTCCGGAAACGCGCAATCGGAGAAATCCATAAAGAAGTATGTTGTGGCAACAAGGGAAGTTCCCCCGTTTGCGATGAAGGGTGAGCATGGCGAGTGGATTGGCATCACGATCGACTTACTACGCGAGGTGAAGTCTGAGTTGCAAAACGCTTCTGAGCAGGAAATTCAATTCGAATTTCGCGAAATGAAACTTGAAGCGATGCTTGATGCTGTGGCACAGGGCAAGGTCGATCTGGCGGCAGCCGCGATTACGGTGAACTATGATCGTGAAAAACGAATGGACTTCACTCATCCGTTTCACAGCTCGGGACTCGGCATTGCAGTCAGGGCGCATCCACGGAACAGTGAATGGTCGCGACTCATGGCGGCGGTATTTTCTACCATGTTTCTCAGGATTCTCGCTGGTCTGTTTGCCGTCATGCTGCTGAGTGCGATCGCCGTTTATTTCTTTGAACGAAAACGGAACAAAGAGCAATTCGGTGGTGGTCTGATTCGCGGTATTACTTCCGGTTTGTGGTGGGCAGCGGTGACCCTGACGACTGTGGGCTATGGCGATAAGGTGCCGAAAACGATCCCTGGTAGACTGATTGGTTTTGTCTGGATGTTCGTGGGATTGTTCATTATTGCCAGTTTCACTGCAGCAGTTACTTCGGCGTTAACGGTGACGCAACTCAAATCACGAGTTATTGGGCCCGCAGACTTGTCGCGGGTTAAAGTCGCGACCGTCCAAAGCTCGACTTCAGAAAAGTATTTGCGATCGCGTCAGATCGTGTTTAAGAAGTATCCTGACGTTCGGGTTGCATTGGAGGCGTTGAAGAAAGGGCAGGTCGAGGCCATTGTGTACGATGCACCCATCATGCGCTATGAAACGAATCGTCACTTTGAGGGGGAGATCCAGGTTCTGCCTGTTTTGTTTGAGCGGCAAAACTATGCCATTGCGCTGCCGAATGACAGTCCGCTACGTGAACCCATCAACCAGGTCATTCTGCGTTTAAGCGGCAGCCCGGAGTGGAAAAGTGTCCTGGCGGATTATTTAGGCGAGGGGTTCGAACAATAACCGTTGGCGGCCCTGATGAATTGAAAGCTCTCATATAATGATGGCTTCAACGTGCCTGCGTTGGTTCTCTTGCTTTTTATCTGATTCTTCTACCACGAAAAACACGAAAATTTACCTTAAGTGATTTTGAGTTTTTCGTGTCAGGGAAGCACTGTTGGATTTTCATCTGTGGGTTCTCGGGTTACATCGGGTACGATTTTGGTCTGTGTGTTTTGTGCCGTCTGTTTCTTTCTGGCTTTATGTCTGAGACGAATGACGAAAAACGGCGGCTCGCGCCGATTCGCTCACCTTGGGGAGACTGTTATGGGAAACGTATTTGCTTTCGATGGGAGTCATCATCGTTGGTGGCGTGGGGGTGTCAATTCGGGTTTGTTATTTTTGATGCGGGAACTGCTAATGAAGTGCTTGCGAACGCTTTTGATCACGGAACGAAGTTCTCTGATTGCGGTTCGATGTCGTTTGAAGATTGGTGCTTATTTTGAACCATGGGGCAAGGCATTGAGTCAAATCGGTCTGAGACGAGCGAGTTTTATGGGGAGCGGATTCACAGGGGGTGCCAGTTTCCAGTGCATAAACTGTTTTCGCTCACGCGCGCGATGCAGGAAACGCATGTTAGAGATCGGGACGGCGGAGTCAAGAGGTGAGAAAAGGCCTTGTTTTTAGGGGCTTATTCAATATTGGAATCAGTACAGCCGTTTGAAACATTAAAACGGCGGCTCGCGCCGAGCCGCTCAGGTTTGTGATCACTTTTGGTGGGACTGTTGATTCTGATCTTGTTTGGTTGGTGGCTTTTTTAAGAAGGGGGTTTTCCACATGCCGAGGAGTGTTTGCCACTGTGGTTGGTCGAAGTCGGGCAGGCCAAAGTGAATGTTTTTGAGATCATTTCGCATGCGATACGTGCCTGCGATGCGGTCCCAGATGGAAAACACGGTGGAGTAATTGGAATTGGTTTCTGATGGGATTTGCGAGTGATGAATTTTATGCATGTCGGGCGAGACGAATAGCCAGCGGAAGAAACGGTCGGCCTTGCCGATTGAAATGTTGGCGTGATGAAATTGCGTCGATAAAAAGACCAGCAGGCCATACACGATGAGATACCAGGCTTGGAGACCGAGCAGGGGAATTAAGAGCAGGCGGAACAGTGTCGAGAAGATGAGTTCGCCCCAGTGAAAGCGAGTGGCGGTAGAGACATCCATGTAAGGATCACTGTGATGCATGCGATGAAATCGCCAGAAGAAGGGGATGCGATGATTCATCCAGTGCCAGCAGTAGGTCCAGGCGTCGAGCAGGATGACGGCGAGGATGGTTTTTCCGAGAGTTCCCAGCGGCAGATGATTGAGCAGCCCCCAGTGATTGTCTCGCGACCATTGAGAGGCCAATTCTACAGAGGCGCCAAAGAGCAGTCCCAGAATCAGGGCATTCAGAATTGCCAGAGCGATGTTGTGCAGGGCGTGTTGATAGCGTGTTTTTTTTTCAACTGGTTTGAATGCAAACCAGCTTTCCCAGCTCCAGAAAATCGCGAGTAGCAGGACAGGGAAGATGCGATGCGCGAGTGAGAGAATTTGTAATCCTGAGAGTTCAGAAAACATAAGCGCATCAGTTTATTGTGAGAGGAGTGAGAGTCGATCGCGGCGATCGGGCAACAGTCTGGTACGGGCACTGTTTTGTGAGTGCCTGTTTGATCTGACTTCATTTTGTCAGATGACTCTCTGGGAGACAAGGGCCGGATTATTGCTCGTGGTAAGCGGCTTTGATTTTTCCCTGCTGTTGCAGTTCTCGCAGGAATTCGATCTGCCTTGCCTTGGGAAATCTTAAATGATGCATTAGAGCCAGCAGGTCATTGAGTTTGGGGGTTGCTGAGGCTGCGGATGAGGAGATCTCCAGTATCAGGTCGCTTTGTTCGACTTGAGTCGGTTGGAGCAGGACGTTGCCTCTGGTTTGAATGGTGGCTGTTGCCTGATCAATCATCACTTCCGGTGTCTGTTGCGATGCCAGGGAAGATTGAACCCGGGAAGATTGGATGGGAATCGAAAGTTTCAGTAAATATGCCGCCAACTGTTGTGCCACTTTCGGGTCTGAATGAGGCAGGGAGATCATGATCATACTGGAAGACTGCAGGATGGCTTTGGCATTCAGGTTTTGTTGTGCCGTCAGGCGTTGGTTCATGGATTGTGTGACGAGTTGTCCGATGGCAGGCAGGCTGGCGGATTCGTTCAAGAAAAACTTGAGATATGGGATTCCGGAACCGGAGACCAGTTTGGGAGTGAGGTCTGATAAGATTTGTGCACCCTGGTCGATGCTGGCTTGGGATTTGTTTTTTGTTTGACCGGTCTGGAGTGCACCCATGACGACGGCGCCAGCGGTAGGAGAACCTGTTTGTTGAATGGTTGTGGGAAGCAGATAACCGCCGTTGAGTTTCACGTCCGAATTGGCGGCGGTGATGTAACATTCAATTCGCTGTCCCTTTGTGACGCCTTTGTTGGGGATATATGCGATGAGAGAGACATTGGCCAGATTACCGGCGCGGAGAGGCGTTTTAATCTGTTTGAGATTGATATTCATGGAAGTCATAGACGACTTCAGTGCCTGGATTGCTTCCGGAGAATAATTGCGTTCTCCCGTTCCATTGAGTCCTACGACGAGGCCGGTACCTGTGAGTTTGATGATTTCAGCCGGCTGGAATTCTCCCAACTGTGACAGTTTCAAAACCGGTTGTGCACGCATTTCTGCGGGGACAGGGAGTTCGGAGTTGAGGTTGAGTTGTACCAGGTTTTTGCTGAGCACGGTGGCCGGCAGCATGGTGTTTGTGACAAAGGGAATGACGGGGATGGTCTGATTCACGGCAGCATCGAGAGTGGGGATGCCTGTGGTTTTGAACGTGATTCCTCGATAGGCGGCGATGATGTGAACAATTCGTTCTTTCTGAACGAGGAATGGTTCTGGAGCCGGTGCCTGTTGCATGGCGTTTTGCGGGACGGCATAGCCGGCGGAAACCGTCTGTTGTGGAAAGGGATTGGTCAACGAGATCTGCTGTACGGTTTTGACTTCACTGGCCGAGATATCCTGCTGACTGGTAGGTTTCATTGCCACCCGTCGCACCAGGTCGGCATCGATGCGGACTAATTCTTCGATCAGAGTGGTACGTTGCTCTTTGGTCGTCTGTGAGAGGAGCAGAATATTTAAACCGGGTGGAGAGTTAGCTGGTTGGAGTGAAGCGGTGACGAGATTGATTTCAGGTGCGATGTTTTCCGGAAGACTTTTATTCAGACGTTGATTCTGGGACAGTCCCTGCTCAGTAGCAGAGTTGGATTGTTTGGGGGTGAGGACTGGTTTCGAGGGACTCTGATTCGGACCAGCCGGAAAATCGAGGCTGAGATCGGGAAATTCGTCCGGTTCGGAAAGGGAAATTTCGATGTCCGTTTCCGCGGCGGTTTGCTCAGCGCTATTAATACTGAGAAAGCCTTGAATGGATTGGGACAGGAAGAACATGGCCAGTGCGAACAGGCCGACTCCTGAAAGGATCGAAAATTTAAAATAGCGCATGTTTCCCTCAGCCTGGAAAATGGGGCTTCGTGAAATGAAATGAAATTGAAGATAGAATCTGGAGGCGCATCGTTTTGAGAGAGGAGCGGGAACCTTATTGCAAATCGGTTTATGTGTCAATATGGGTGATTTGCATGAGGGGAATCCCGTTTTGAGACTTTCGATTGTTGCGTAATCTGTTCAGATCAAGGTTCTTGAATCTTTGAATAACGGTGCCTGAAATAGAGATGTTTAGCCCCGGCGATTCAGGGGCAGCTATATTGGAATTGACCCTGATAGTCGAGTAGTCGTACTATTCCCACATTTCCATAGTGGCGGGGCAAGAGATGCCGCAAACAAAACGGCTTAAATACATACTATTATTTATCTTACTGATTTCCGCATCTTTGCGGTGCGGCGTGGCGGTTTACGTTCAGCGCCAACTTGATCGACAACCTGAACGAACATATGTCATTGAAGGTGATGCTGACGGTTATTGGAGGCTGGCACAGTCGCTCGTGCATGGCGAGCCGTATTCGATTTATACGCCGCCGCGACGTGTACTGCGGATGCCCGGGTTTCCATTGTTTCTGGCTGGTGCGATGTCGGTTGTTGGCGAAGATCATTTTCGTGTGCGATTGATTTTGGCGCTGTCGGGAGTTGTCGCCTGCTTTGTTGTGTTTTTACTGGGAAAAGAGCTGGTCAATGAAACGATTGGCCTCATCGCAGCGGCGCTGGTTGCTGTTTCGCCGGTGATGGCAGGGTTTAGTGTTTTGTTTTTAAGCGAGACCCTGTTCGCGGTTGCGATGCTGATTTCATTATGGGTACTTGTCAAATTATCAAAAATTCAGTTTGGAATAGAAGATCAATTTCGAGGCAGACGATGGTCGGTGCTGGCTGGGATTTCCTTAGCGGTCGCCTTTTATGTGAGACCAAGCTGGCTGTTAATTCTGCCTCTGATTGTTTTCATTTTGTTTTTGAGTGCAAAGGAGCATCGAATTGCGGCACTGCAGCGGGGCCTTTTGATCGTAGTCGGTTTTGCTGTGATGCTGGTGCCTTGGGTTTATCGTAATTATCAAGTCACCGGACATTTTGTCCCAACGACATTATGGGCCGGTCCCAGTTTGTACGATGGATTGAATCCCCAAGCGACTGGTGACAGTGATATGACTTTTTTCGATGAAGAGAACGTGTTGAATACGATGAGTGAATACGAAATGAATCAGCACTATACGCAACGGGCGGTCGAGTATGCACGACAGCATCCCGGTCATCTGTTTGAATTGATGGGCGCTAAACTGTTGCGGTATTGGAAGCCTTGGCCGAATGCGTCTCAGTTTCATTCCTGGTGGATGATGCTTGCTGTTTCTATCATTTTTATTCCTGTCGTGATCTTTGCCGTGTATGGTGCCTGGATTTCACGTGATCAGTATTTGCTGCTGCTGATCACGCTGGGGCCGATAATTTACTTTTCGATGATTCATCTGATCTTTGTCAGTTCGTTGCGCTATCGGCTGCCTGCGGAATACAGCTTGTATATTTTGTCTGCGGTCGGGCTTTATCAAATGTGTTTTTCTTCTCGTAAAAAGAAAGAAATCAATCCGGAATAATACCGGATCTTGTCTGGTTTTTTTGTCGTTATGGTCATTCGTAAAACATTTCAATGGTGTCTGCTGATCCTGATTTCGCTGGTGATTACCGGCGGAAGCTTTGGGTACTATTACTTTATGCGCAGTGACGAAATGGTGAAGGCTGGTATTCTCGAGAAAATTTCCAAGCAAATTCCGAATTTGATGATCGATATCGACCGGGCGCAATTTGATTTCAGACGGCGGGTACGTATTGAAGGTTGTCGCGTTCAGGTTGTGAATCACCCGGATACGATTATTGACTTACCAGAAGTGGTCGTCACTTTAGATCAGGAGAAACTGGCTAAGCGGCAAGAGATTGATGTTCAGAAAATAGTACTTATCAGGCCGCAGCTGGTTCTGGTTCGCATGGCTGATGGAACCTGGAACTGGGAAGGGTTACCGGAACCGGTTAAGAATGATAAACCACTACCGGAACTGGTGATTGAGCGGGGCAGTCTCTCTTTAAAGTTTGAGCGAGGCGCCCAAAGCGTACCGACGGCTGTCACTTTTCAAAATCTGGATTTACGATTGATTCCGTCCGGTGCCAGCCGCTATGAAATTGAAGGGCATACTTCGATTCCACAAGCGGGCAAATTGGAAATCTCTGGTTATTGGGACATAAATTCGAAAATCGGGTCAGTGGAAGGGACCTGGAGCCAATTGGAATTCGGGCCGAATCTGGTGCGAATGGCAACCGGGATCTCGCCTGAACTGACGGCGCGATTGAAGTCGGCGTTTCCTTCGATGCATCTGAAACCGGATCAGTCAACGGGCATGTATGATCTGGGTGTGAGCGCGCAGATGGATATCAATTTCAGTCTGTCTAAAAGCAGTCAGGAACAGACGCCTCAATTTCAGGTGGTGACTCATTTACGCGAAGGGAAGCTGAAACATCCCTTATTGCCGTTTCCTTTACGGAATATTGTCGGCAAAATCTACGTGAACAACCAGCGACTGTTGATCGACAAACTACAGGCACATAACGGCGAAAGCAGTTTTTCTGTCGGTGGGGAATATCGTTTTGAAAGCAGTATGTCGGAAGATGCTGCTCCTGAAATTGAAAGTTACTTTTCATTTCAAGCCCGGAAGTTACCGATCGACGATCGGCTCCGCAGTCGATTGTCGGGAGGACTGGCGCGAACCTTTGACACACTGCGTCCTCATGGAAATATGGATCTGGAAGTGACGTTGAGTCATCCTCCTGGTCAAGGGAAGTGGCGGATTCAGGATTTGGTCGTGTCGGTCGTCGATGGCGAGGCGATGCCGATCCATTTTCCGTATCGTGTAGGTCACATTAAAGGCAGCCTTAAACAAAAGGATTCTGACCTGCTGGAGCTGAAATTTGATGGGATGGCGGGGAATCGGCCAGTGACTGCTGTGGGTTTGATTCGCCATCCCGGTCCGGCATCGAAAATTGAGATCCTGGTAAAGATTAATGATGCAGCCGTGGATGCTGCGGTGCGGTCTGCTGCTCCGGAAGCAGTCAGAGAGGTTCTGGATCAACTAGATTTGCAGGGCAATGCGGATGTGACGTTGAGATTGACCCGTGAACCGTTATTGAACCAACCGATTCATCTGAACTTCGTCGCGGAAATGGATCGGGGCTCATTGCAGTATCAAGATTTTCCTTATCGGATCAGTAATCTTAAAGGCAGAGTTTCTTATTTCAGTCAAACCGGGATCACCCGGTTTGAGCAAGTGACGGGGAATCATGGAAATGCGAGCTTATCAGCGAACGGCTCTTATGCCCGGTTCGCCAACGATGGCAAATTAGAGTTAAGCGTGATTGCAAATAATGTCTCCTGCGATTCCAATTTGCGTTTGGCGCTGCCTGTGTCCTTACAGGAATTGTGGGGAGAACTGTCGCCGACCGGAAAAATTGGTTTGGAAACAGACATTGTCTGGGAACGTGGTCAGCCGTTAGATATCAGTATTCCCAGAGCCAGCCTGCGTTCGGGGAGCATCTATTTGAAAGACTTTCCGTATCCGATCGATAATCTGGATGCGAACTGGAGCTATGTCGTCGATCCGCGAACGCAAAATAGTGAAGTTCGCTTGACCGAAATTTCCGGGAGACATGATGAGACTCTGATCAGGATTGGGAAGGCCATCGCCGATGTGACCCCGCGCGAAGACTGGCGGGTGAAACTGGAGAACATGAATATCGACGATTTGTCGACTGATCGTGCTTTTCAGAAAGCGTTACCTGAAGAAATGGCATCGGCATTGAATACCTTAAATATTCAACGGCCGATTTCTGCTAGTGGCTGGATCGAATTTCGCGGTTCGAATCAACCGGGAACGGCGATTACCGCTGCCTGGGGATTGGATTCCATTCTGGCGGAAAATACAATCACGGCGGGCGCCGATATTACCAGAGTTTATGGGAAGGTCCATTCTGATGGGAAGTGGGATGGAACTCATTTGGATTTAACGGGCAATGTCGATTTAGACTCCGCGGTGATTCTGGACTATCATCTGACGGAAATTAAAGGCCCGTTTGAGATTCACGATCAGAAGCTGACTGTCGGGTCAAACCAGATTCGCAGAGACCAATTTCAGTCTATCAGTCTGCCAAAAATTAACGCGAAGCAACCGATTACGGCGAAAGCGATTCGAGGGGTTCTGACCTGTCTGGGGGATATCGAACTCAGCACCATTCCGACATACAATATGCAGATTGAATTGAACCGTGGATTGCTGGAAGAATATGCAGCCCGTTATATGCCTGGCGAATCTCAATTACGCGGAGTGATGAATGGCTGGATTCAACTTTGGGGGCGTGGCTCTAATAAGTCTGATATCAAAGGGCAGGGGCAATTGCAGATTAGTCCTGCCGCCATTTATGAACTGCCTCCGATTGCTCAGATTTTTAAAGTGGTGCGACTGGCGCAGCCAGACAAAACGGCCTTTGATTCTGCATTCTGTGACTTTACCGTTTCGAATCAGACGTTTCATCTGAAGTATATTGAGTTGAAGGGAAATGCCATCAGTCTGTACGGACAGGCGGGAGAAGCCCATTTTGATGGTCGTTTGAAGCTGGATCTGTTTTCGAAATTAACGCGTCGTCAACTTCCTTTGCCAGCGATCACGCAACTCATCGGACATGCCACCAGTGGCTGGATTCGGGTAGAATTGCGCGGCACGACATCAAGTCCGATTGTCGATATCAAATCGAATCCACTGTTGGATGGTTCTCTGAAAACATTTCTGAATAATGTGATGCGTGGTCGTCCCGGTAATAATTCGACGGGACGCAGAGTTCAGCCGGTCCAAACCAATTCTCGCTCCATGAGGCGATTTCCGCTCCCATTTGCTCAATGATTACAGATTTCAGTAGAGGTCAGGCAGCTTTATTTCCCTGATCGTTTTTTTCTGCTTTGAGCAATCTCTTCGGTTTCTTGCTTCGCTTTCTTTTTCCAGCGGGAGAGGATGAAGGTGAACACCATCATCAGGGCGAGGTAGGCTCCCAGGATTTTCAGCAGCCAGAAGAACATTCCTATGGCAATTTCATTCATAAGCAGGAAGAACTTGCTATTCTGACTAATTCTCGAAGTCAGCAAAGGAGTAAAGGCGGACGGAAACAGCGTTCTGCTATTACTCTAATCCGGTCATAGCACTGATTTCAAGTTGTTTTCCCGAAAGCGTGAAGCCAAAAGAAGATAAAAGGTTAGGGAGTGGAAACGTACCATTCGTATCGGTTAAGTTGAGGCAGATTGTTACTTTGACCTCCGTTGGGGTCGGAGGAGGACCAACGGGAGTACAAAGGATGTCGGAGTTACCAATGGTTTGCGTTTGAGCGGGAAGTATTCCTCCCTCCTGAATCACGACCAGCACATCTCCGGCTCCGGGAGCGGCAGGTTGTTGAGCGACATCCAGATATAACGAATTGATCGCCACGTATTGTTGAATTAAATTCCCTATCGAAGTTGTGGTGGCACCTACCTGGGCTGCTTCTCGTGATCCTTCGATTGTGGCAGCCGTCACTGTCTGCTGCAACAGGGCAAAAAATCCAAACTCGATGATCGCCAATGAGATTATCAAAATGATAGGAAACGCCAGGATAAATTCCAGCAGGACGGAACCTGACCGACGCCCGTCTTGAACGGGTTTCAATAACCGGCTGGTCTTTTTCCGGAAGAATGATGGCTTCCTGATGATTTCCATCTTGCGTACTTCTAAACAGGCAAGTGTTAACAAATGGAGACATTTGCTTTGCGCTTGCTAAGGTTGGTTATCAGTTCTCAAATCGGTCTGATTTGAAGTCCAGTTGGTGAAGTCTCTGATTGAGACGAATCACAGACCTTTGCTCAATTCTCCCTTGAATCAACAGAGAACTGAGTTGTCTATTAAGTAGGGAACGCAAATTGCTTGCCAAACTACTATAGTAGTGAATAGATTAGGATAATAAATCGTCACATATTTGACTTGAAGACAGAGAGTGGTACCAGACAGTGCAGAGTAACAGGCGACAAACTGTGAAACAAAACGCGCCACGATCAGGGGTTGTCGTGCTGGAATTAATTCTGACGGCGCCTGCGCTCCTGATCATCATGCTGGCGATTGTCCAAATTTCATTGATTTATGTGGCTAATGAGCAGACCGCCTATGCGAGCCGCTATGCCGCTAAGATTGCATCGGAAACTCCTGCGGGAGCGATCAATGCTTTGAACACCGGTGTATTGAAAACAAGCGTTGATAATGTGTTGCAAGTCGGAGGGCTGCCACAGGCCAGCTGTCGTGTGATTCTGGAACATAATGTGAATAGTGGGGTCGAAGTCACGGTCGCTGATCCCGTGGTGGCCGTTCCTAACTGTGACTGTGACCCACCTGTCTCCAGCCTGCCTTTCGTATTAGGCGCTGCCGTGAATGAGGCTGTGCGTACGACTGTCTGTGTGCCCCTGGATGGGAACGTTCCCGACTTTTTATCCAGCTTCGGATTTTCGATTCAAGACTATGTCGTTGAACAATCCACGACTTATTTATACGAACTCTGATCCAGATATTTTGACTTTGTAAGTTTAGACTGATCAATAACTCATGAAACGAATTCATTCGAATAGCGAAGTACATCAGAAGCGGCGCGGGATCGCGATCCTGTGGCTGATTATCTGGGGGTCTTTGTTTCTGACCTTTTTCTGTGTTGTGCTGGAAATTGCCACGCTATGGCAGGCGCAGGTAGAAGTTCAAAACGCTCTTGATTCTGCAGCTCTGGCTGCCGTCAAAGAGTGGGGAGAGGGTGGTACTGGGCCAACTCAGATTCCCAGGAATGCGGGTGTCGCCTACACGGAAGCGAATCCAATTCTCGGCGTTGTTTTCACACCCAGTACAAATTATACCACTCCCGTGGCTGGCAACCCCAATGGAAATGCTTCCAATACGGGGAATTTTGTGTTTGGGGCCATTGATACCACAACAGATCCCATTACTTTCAACGGGAATGCAGAAGCCAGCTGTGCAGCCGGTGATGTTACAATCACGATTACGGATAACACCGCTGGCGGTAGCGTCATTCCTGGTTCGATCCGATTGAGTTTTGATTCGGGAACGAATCTAGCCATTGACTCAATTGCGTTTACCCTTCCGACTAAGACGATGGGACCTCCCAATGCATTCGCATATTTTGATGCTCCTGCGCCCCCTCAGGTGGATATGACAGGAGGCTCTTTTAGTGGGGTAGACGTAGATCCGACTAATCCTGGGCCTCCCAACTGGGATTGCCCTAACCCGAATGGTGATGTTTGTTTTACATTTGCAGATCCATTAGCGCCTAACCAATTTCAAACGGTCCAGATCAATTTTGACGGAAATTCATTTACAGAATTCGATTTTCTTCACTTTGGTGTCTCTACGAATCAATTAAGTCCAGCTGGATATCCTGCTCCTTATCCAGGTAGTGTGGGTGATGCATGGGGAGAATATGGGGTTACGGCTGAGGTTACTTTCCGCAATACGATTACCAATGTGACATCAACGGCTTCAACTGTGTTTGTCAATGTGCCAGCAGGCAATACCTCGGAGGCAACGCTTACAGGTGGTGGTGGGGGTGGCTTTCCTGCAGTCATCGCGCAAACAACCGTACCAGTAAACGGGTTTTGTTCTCAACTGTTTGGAGTCAATTTCTTAAACGCGAGCGCATCATCAATTGCTTATTATGACTGCGGCACTAGTCGCGCTGCTTTGGTCAGTGTTGATAACAGAATCTTCCCTTAAAAAGGGCAAGAAGTGTGCATCTTCACTTTCGAGTATTAGCGGGTCAAAAGATGATCTTTGTCTCAGATCATTTTCCGATTCTTCTACCTGATCTACAGTAAAGCACATCATTCCGTCTCCTTGATAGAAATAGGAATTGAATAAGTGAGTATTCCATTTTGTTCTGTCTGGTAATACGTAATTCTATTCTGTTTGACTCAAAAAAAACGGAAGAATAAGCGAGATATTTGGAAGTGAAGCGAATCGCGATCTTCCTCGAACAATGAAAAAAACAGACTGAAACCAGTCTGTTTTTTTGGGTCGAACTATAGGATCTTGGGAACTATTTTAGAACCGGGGTTTGCCATCGCCGGGAGCGGATTTCTTTTTAGGCCGTTTTCCACCAGATTTCCAAAGTGGGTCCGGCGTGTGTGCGTCCTGCATCATAACTTCCATTTTTTTGACGATATCCGGATGCTGGTCGGCCAAGTTGGTTCCTTCACCTAAGTCCTGATCGAGATTATACAGTTCTGTTTCGCCGGTCAGCATCGGCATGCGAACGGCTTTCCATTTTCCCCAACGGGCGGCCTGCTTACTGCCTTGTTCATAGAATTCCCAATACAGCAAACCATGCTGTTGCTGCTGATCTGGTTTCCCTGTCAGAGTTGGTGCAATACTGACGCTGTCTAGACCTGTGGGACAGGGCACATGTGCGAGGTTGGCTGCCGTTGCCATTAAATCGCCGAAGTAACCAATGTGATCAGAGACTGTTCCTGCGGGGGTGGTTTCGGGCCAGCGGGCGATGAAAGGAACGCGGATGCCTCCTTCATAGAGATCGCGTTTCATACCTCTGAGCGGGCCGTTGGCATCGAAAAATTCCGGGTCATTGCCTCCCTCGCGATGATGCCCATTATCAGAAGTGAAAATGACCAGCGTGTTTTTATCAATCTTTAATTCTTTGAGACGATCCAGAATCTGTCCTACGCCGGAATCCATCCGCGTGATCATGGCTGCCTGGCCTTTATTCTGTTTTTTCCAGTCTTTGTCTTTGTAGATGCCGTAGTCTGGAACTTCTTGACCATCGCCGACTTTTCTGCCTGCTTCATTATTGGCATGCGGAATCGTGAGTGCGACGTACAAAAAGAAAGGCTGTTTCGCACTTCGGTCAATGAAGTCAAGTGCTTCCTGCATCACCAAGTCGTGCGAGTAATCTACTTTTTTGGTCGCCACACCTCCCAGGCTATCCTTTCCAGTAGGTCCTTTAGAGATGGTGCTGGGGTCAACAATATTTCTGAGCTTGACTTTCTCTCCATTTCTCCAAAGGAATTCCGGGTAGTAATTATGAGCGTTGTGCTGGTTTAAATAGCCGTAAAAATAATCGAATCCCTGCAGATTAGGAACGCCTTGTGTGCCTGCTTCACCGATGCCCCATTTTCCCGTCAAAGCGGTTTTATAACCAGCCTGTTTCAGGACTTCTGCGACGGTAACATCTTCAGGTTTGAGCGATTGGTTCTGTTTGACCCAGGTGTTTCCTCTGACGCGGCAGTGTCCCATATGCAAGCCGGTCATCAATACACAACGTGACGGGGCGCACACTGTACTGCCCGCATACATCTGCGTGAATTTCATGCCTTCTGCTGCCATCTGATCGATGCGGGGTGTTTTGATTTTCTGTTGTCCGTAACAACCCAGGTCACCGTAACCTAGATCATCGGCTAGGATGAAAATGATATTCGGGCTCTTTTTTTCAGCAGAGAAGACTGCTTTGTTTGAACAGACGAATAGAAACGAAACGCAAAGAGAAAGCAGGAATGCAATCGTTTGATAGCGATTACATCGGAAAAGAAGTTTGTGTGCTTTTACAGTCAACGGGGGGCATGATGCGGACGCCTGCATGGCTACTCCTCTGATGGTTCGATTTCCAGGATTTATTTTGATCAGTTAAAGTATCATTAAAGCAAACGAGCGGGTCAAGCATGGCATATAAAGAATCGACGTCGATCCAATGCAAAATTGTAGAACGACAGTAGGATGCAGCAGCTGCCACACGTTTCTTTTGTTGAAATCCAAACGCTGCACAAAGCAAAGACTAAACCACGAAATTCATACATCGACAGGTGGATTTCGTTCACTCGACGATGCTTTTGTTTCGATGTTCAATCGCATCCTTCAGGGGCATTCTTTTCAAAACGAGTCCCTTAATTTGGATGCATACTCTGGAAGAACGTGGGCTCTTCCGAAGCTCATGGATTCTTCACACTGACTTCACATTGCCTCGCTAGACTTCTGCAAAATTCATGTCAGGGTCATATTTCAATCAAGTATGGCTGATTCAAACCGGCGGAATTCTCCGGCAATAGATCCAGATTAAATCGAGCTCCTTGTGTATGGAGTGGAACCAATTTTTTCTGTTGAGCAAGATTTATTACTTATCACTACATAACCCTGTATTTCTAGGTTAGAAAAGGGAGAACGATGAAGAGTCGAAAAGCTTTCACATTAATTGAGCTTCTGGTGGTCATCGCCATCATTGCTATTTTGATCGCACTGTTATTGCCCGCCGTTCAACAGGCCCGCGAAGCAGCCCGTCGCAGCAGTTGCAAAAACAATATGAAGCAAATCGGGTTGGCGTTACACAATTATCATGAAAGCTTCAATTCTTTGCCACCTGGCAGCATCACATTGCTGAATGCAGGGGGCACAAAATATTATGGTCATGGCTGGACCTGGCACGCGAGTATTCTGCCTTATCTCGATCAGGCAAATATGTATAATCAGATTCAGGGACCTGGTTCCAGTGGAATGGGGGCCGAGTCCGGTGGTGTGAATGATCCTAAACAGCAACTGTGCGGTAAGACCGTGATCTCTGTATTCTGGTGTCCCTCAAATCCAGATGTCAGCCAGGGCGCTCAGAAGTATGGATATTCTACGTCCAACTACAATGGCAATATGGGGACGCTGATTGGGAGCTCGGGAGACAATTGTTATAGTGGCGGAGTTGATACCCCAGAGGAAATGACAGCACCGGGCGGATGTATGAACGCCGACGGTGTGTTCTTTATCAGTAGTAACGTCTCTTTTCGTGATGTCACAGATGGCCTCTCGAATACGATCTTTGTCAGTGAAGTGATCGACTCTGGTGGAGACGCCGACATGCTGGGCGGTGGCGGCAGTGACCGTAAGCATTGCTTTTCTAATGGTGCTGACAGTAACCCTCCCACGGAAATGACGGAATACCTGATTGCAGCGGAAGGGAACGACCCGATCAATTCTTATGGTGAAGAAGCTGCAGGCAGCTACCATGTCGGTGGTGCCCATTTTGTGTTTGGTGACGGTCGAGTACGATTTCTGTCAGAGAACATTGACATGACACTTTATCGAGCGATCAGTACCAGGGCAAAACGGGAAACCTTAGGCGAATTCTAAGTGAAATCAAACAAACCGAACTGTGTGGCTCACGGTGCCCACAGTTCGCGTTTTCCTAATCTGAATTCAAAACTGCTTCATTGATAGCGCTGTTCCATTCTGTATGAAATATCGCTTTGAATATGAATTGAAGCATCGCAGAATATTTCAATTAAAGAATGAGACCACAATGGGATTGAGAAGAAATTTGTTTTTGATGTTATCAATGATAGCTCTTTGTGCGAGCTTTTCCGGATGTGGAGGATCAGACGGCGATCAGCCGGATTTGGGTCTGGTGAAAGGGGTCGTCACCTTTGAAGGCCAGCCGCTTTCGGGAGCCTCTGTTACCTTTATGCCTGTCAGCGGTCGTCCTGCGATGGCGAAAACAGATGATGCCGGATATTATGAATTGATCTATATCCGCAATACGCCGGGCTGCAAGACAGGCCTTAATAAAGTCGTCATCACTTCTGTGTCTGAAGAAGAAGACGAGATGGAAGCGGAAGGCGATGATGCTTTGGTTACTGACGCTGGACCAGCCAAGGAAAAGGTTCCTGCCAAATACAATGCCGAAACGGAGCTGGAAGTCGACGTGCAACCTGGTGAAAATGCGTTTGATTTCGATCTGAAAAAATAATTTCAGTAGAGTCGTTACGCGTCTTTCTTTTGCCAGCCTCCCGTGTGTATCACATCCGGGAGGCTGTTTTATGTAATCAGGGTGAGGCACGCACTTTCGCGAATACGCGCTCTCCCCGCTTCGTAGAGCTGTTCTCTTATGCTTTTATTTGACGATTTTCTTAGCTGGCAAGTTTCCAATGCCTGAGGTATCCGCCAGGATTACAATAAAGTAAGGCGATTCTGTTGATGATTCCGAATAGGCACTTTGTGCGAATCGCAAGAACAGGCAAGCCGTCAACAGAGGAATCTGTTGGAGTTCACATCCTCTTTTTCTGTTTGAGGCAGGATTTTTGAACGATATTTACGCTTGCCTTAATTCTTTTCTCTGCTGAACTGCTGCATTGATTCGATAAGACTGATAGAGCATCTCGCGCGAACGGATTGCGGGATTTCATTTGAGATAGTCACTTTCCTTGCTTCAGTACAAGCTATAATGCAACTATCGCCATCCCATAAAGCACCGGAAATGAGTGGAAAACGTTAAGCATCCGTTTTCAAAATCAGTACAGAGGAAAACGATTCATGATTTTTACCTGGTTGCGTAACCGCCGACGCAAAAAAATACTGGCTGCCCCGATGCCAGGGCACTGGGAATCGATCCTGAATCAGAATGTATCGCAACTGGCGCGGCTGACACCGCCGCAGCGCAGCCTGTTATATCAACGTGTGCAGATTTTCGTCAAAGAGAAGTACTGGGAAGGCTGCAATGGTTTTGAAATTACCGAGGAAGTCAAATTAACGATCGCCGGTCAGGCCTGTTTGATCACACTGGGGTTTGCCAGCGACTGTTTCGACCGCCTGAAGACCGTTCTCGTCTACCCGGAAACGTATGCCGCGAAGGAGACGCTGGTGAATTCGATTGGCGTCATGACGGAAGGGACTTCATTTCGCCTGGGAGAATCCTGGGGACAGGGGCCGATTATTTTATCGTGGGAAAGTATTCGCGAAGGGGGAGAAATTCCCGATGATGGTCGGAATGTGGTGATTCATGAATTCGCTCACTATTACGACGCCGTCGATCATCAGTTTGACGGAACGCCGCCTCTGAATGGACCTGAAGAATACGAACGCTGGAACGAAGTCATGACGGCGGAATACCAATCGCTGGTCTCACAGTTACGTCATGGTCATGAAACATTCATCGATCCCTATGGTGCGACGAATCCTGCGGAATTCTTTGCTGTCTGCTCAGAACATTTCTTTGAGCAACCACACCAGATGCAGGAGTACTCGGTCGATTTATATGAGACTCTGCGAATGTTCTATCGGCAGGATCCAGCGCAGGCAGTTTGATTCAGATCCGTCTCAATTGTTCAGAAGTGAGCATGGATTTTTTCAAATCGAATTCGTAGTATATGTTCTATATGGAACCTGTTCGTTGGACCAGATGTCTGGTTTTGGAATGATACTCCCGCCTGGCAAAATCGAGACTGGATTAGAGATGAGCGACCCCTCTCCCAAGCGATTGCAGAAGACACGCGCGTCTGCAAGCCCTGCTAAAACAGACGCTTCAAAGCAGAAGTCGGCTTCAAAGAAACGTGCTAATGCAGCCCCGAAAGAACTGACTCCGCAAAAAATTCTACAAGCGTTCGACGGAAATATAGAGCCTGTTTCGCCAACAATGCTCTATCGGCTGAATGCTCTGCTTGTCAGCATCGTCATGATTTTGTTACCGCTGATTTATGTGGGAATCATCGGTCTGGTGATCTGGGGCGTCTATTTCCATGCCGTCAATTCGCTCGGCCTGTTTGAGGTCGCTGGCTCAGGTTCTTCTGGTCGCACTCGAGGTAAGGGCATGATCCTGATGGCTTTGGTCTACCTGGCACCGATTGTGGTTGGTGCCATCTTGATTGTATTCATGTTCAAGCCGCTTTTTTCACGACCCGCTCAGTCTTCGTCGCGACGCTCACTCAAGCGAGAAAAAGAACCGTTGCTGTTCAAGTTCGTTGATCGAGTTTGTGATGCTGTAGGCGCGCCACGGCCTGTGCAAATTAATTTGGATATTCAGGTCAATGCGTCTGCCGGTTTCAGACGCGGCTGGCTGAGTCTGTTTGGCAATGATCTGGTGCTCACGATCGGTATGCCGTTGGTTGCCGGGCTGTCTCTGCGTCAGTTTTCCGGGGTACTGGCGCATGAATTCGGTCATTTTTCTCAAGGAGCCGGGATGCGGCTTTCGTTTATCATTCGCAGTATCAATATGTGGTTTTTGCGAGTCGTTTACGAGCGTGATGAATGGGACGAACGCCTTGAGCATCTCTCGGAGTCACTCGATTTACGAGTCAGTTGGATCTTGTATCTGGCCCGGCTCTTTATCTGGCTCACTCGGAAAATTTTGTGGATGTTGATGATGGTCGGGCATCTGGTGAGTGGTTTTTTAATGCGTCAGATGGAGTTTGACGCCGACCGCTACGAAGCACGATTAGCAGGCAGCCGCTGTTTTGCAGTGACGAGTAAACGCCTGGCATTATTAGGCGTGGCCAATCAGGGGGCGTTCAATGATTTAGGGCAGTTTTATACTGAAGGGCGGCTGGTTGATAACTTTCCCGCGCTGATTAACATCAATCTGAAGAAACTGCCCGAGGATGTGCTAAAAGCCGTTGATGCCAGTATTCAGCAGGAAAAGACAGGCTGGTTTGATACACACCCGGCGACTCTGGAGCGGATTGCCAGCGTGCAGAACGAAGAGACTGAGGGCGTCTTTCGGCTCAAGGCGCCAGCGACCGTGCTGCTGAGTGATTTTCCCCGCGAAGCGAAGTATGTGACTCGTGATTTTTATTTTGGCGTTTTTGGAAAGAAGATTAAGCAGTCAGATTTGCACTCGATTGATGAGCTGTTGATTCGGCAGGAAGAAGAACAGAAAATGCATCGGGCGGTGCAACGCTATTATCAGGGCGCGATTTACCCGAACCGGCCGTTGCAGTTTTCCGAATACGCGGTCCAGGCTCCGGAAGATGCCAAACAGTGTGCCCAGGAGTTAAAGGCATATCGGGAAAAAATCCTGAAGTATCGCTCCAAATATAAAACGTACGTCGATGAGTTTCGCGAACAGGAATCGAACGCAGTCAGTGTGAATCTGGCGTCAGTGGCATTGCGCGCGAATATTAAACTGGGAGGGGACGACGCATTTCTCAAGTCATTAACCAGCTATGATAAAACAATCAAAGCCGGTACTGTTATCGATCGTAAAAAAGGTGAGCTGCGGCTCGATCTGGAGAAATATGAAACGCTCATCGTCAAACGACTGGAACGGGCGCTCCAGTTATTTCTGGTACCCAAAGTACAAACACAAATCCCAGATGCGGCTGAATGGGAACGTGATTTACGAGATTTGCTGTTAACACTTCAGGCAACGAATTCCCAGATAACGCGTTTGTGGGAATTGCATACGATTTGTGCCTCATTTCAGGTGTTGATGCATTTCTTTGATCAGAAACGCCAGGACGAAAAGTATTGCGAAGTCGTTGTGACGGAAATGGAAAAGATGGAACACCAGCTCAAATCCATTCACACACGTTTTAAGCGGCTCCCTTATCCCTTTGAGCATTCTCAGGCAGGCATCAGTATCGGCGAATTTGCGTTGTCTCGGATGCCGGAATCAAATAATCCGGGGGATCTGCTGGGAGCCTCTGAAGCATTGTTCGAGAATCTGATGTCGTTGAACCATCGGGCGCTAGGGCGTCTTTGTCTGATCGCAGAGCAGGTCGAAAAATTGCTGGGATTCGAAATATTACCCGAATTCGAAGCGAAAGAGGCTGAGTCGGAGGAGTGACCAGCTCCTGTTGGGGCGATTTTCGGCTCATGTACTTTTTCTGATTCGATCTTCTGCAGCAGGGCGATCCCTCTGCCGGGACACTGGCTGGAGATCGTATTTCTATTTTCGACCGGCAATTTCTGCCGGTTCAGGCGCTGATGTTAATTTATAGGCTTTGCTCCAGATGGGAATTCAAGAAGACTCTAGCGATTCTCTGAGTTCTTTCATCTTCCCGAAGTCGAAAGACGATACTTGAGAATAAGTGCCGTTGTTTTGTGAGATTTTGTTTTGCAAATATAAACAGCGGCATGATTTAAATGGAATTATTATCGAGTAACTTTCAGGTCAGAATAGAACTATTTGATCTTTTTTGTTTCTGCCCAGGACGGTCTGAGTGTTTCTCACCATGGATAGTGAAAAATCACAATTTTGTTTTGTGAGGTAATGGAATGCGAAACTCAACAACGTGGTCTCTGGTCATCCTCTCTGGATTTGCCACTCTTTTTACTGTCGGCTGTTCTCATACTCACAATATGGTGGGAACAAATTTGAAGCTGCCGCTGGAAGAGTCACCACAAATGATTATGGCGCGAACAGCCGAGGATAAAGGCCAGTTCACGGATGCAGAACGAACCTATCGGGTCATGTTGCAACGCAATCCCCAGAATGCGACCGTATTAAATCGCATGGGAATTGTCTGTTCCAAAACAGGAAAACATGACAAAGCAACAAAGTATTTGATGGAAGCGGTCAAAGTTCAGCCGAATAACGCCAAGTATCTGACGGATCTCGGCTACGCTCTGTATCTCCAGAATGATCTGCCTGCAGCAGAAATCGCTTTGGAAGAATCGATCAAACGTGATCCCAGTTCCAAACGCTCATTCAATAATATGAGTCTGGTCTTAGGACATCAGGGACGCATGGATGAAGCGTATCAGGTTGCCCGTACTGTAATGAGTGCTGATGAAGCCCATGCCAACATCGGCTATATCTGTCTGCAGAAAGGGATGCTGGACGACGCTGCAAAGCACTATAATCGGGCGTTGGAGATGAATCCGGATCTGGATTCTATCAAAGAAGCCATTGTGCAGGTTGCAGCACTTCAGAAACAGCAAATGGAGCGTAATCAGCCGCAACCCGAAGTGAAACTTGCCCAGACTCCGGTCGCTGAGCCTGTTGTAACTGAATCTGTAGAAGTCGCTGAATTAGCAGAAGCTCCACAGTTTCGGGTGGTTTCCGAGGCGGACACTGAGGTCATCAATCCTGAAATGATTGCCGCCAGTGAATTGCCCGTGGCACAGATTTCTGCAATTCAGGAACTGCCCATCCAAGGCTTTGAACCTCCGCTGAACGTCAGTAACGATGACTACATTCCTTCGAAGAGCAACGATTTCTTCGAAACGGTACAAAGCACGCAATCGGTGACTACGGTCCGCAGTGCAGGAGAATAGTCACCCGTTTACTGTCAATGATTACATCAAAAAGGGGCCGAAGTGATCTCACTTCGGTCCCTGTTTCTGTTCTCATCAGGAAGGTCTGGACTCAGGACCGGCATCCCAAACGACTGAAGTGCTGAATTCCAACGGAATCAGGATTCAGGGGTTGGTGACGGGCATGGCCTTAGCTGCAAACCGTTTTTCTCCCATCAGCGGATCACCGGGATCGATTTTACGGAAGAGCATTTTGCGTTTAGCCTCTGCTTCTTTTTTCTTCTCGCCCACCACCTGGACATAGGTGGGGGTTAGTTCAATGTGCCTCGCGGAGAAGGCATCAAAATCAAAGTACAATACGGCATTAATGTCAGACTTTCGCATATCCAGGATGATAGTAGCTGGCTTCGTTTCCGTATTGAGATAGTAGCGCCCTTTCCGACGTGGTCCACGGTTAATGCTGTAGACCGTACCATCTGCCTTAAAGATCATGTTCGGCGCACCCATACTTTGCCAACGTCCCACCAGATTCTCATGATCCGATTGCTGGCAGGAGCTCGACACACAGACCAAGGCCAGTAATAACACGATTCCTGAATGCTGAAACTGCATTTGATTCCTCTAACAGATTGATCCTTTAGCCGGAGAGAGAACAGACGAAAAAAGTCGTCTACGGACCTCGACCGCCCTTGTATTAGTCGTATTGTGCCCAGATTACAGATCTAAAGTAAAGAAAAATAGTCTGTAATAACGAAAAGAATTCCGGTGTTTAGACTGGATGAGGGCAGGGGGCTGGGATGAATATCTCAGCATTTGTACCTGTGTTTAGATGTCAGTATGAATGAAATACAGCTTATGCGTTGTTGTATGAAGCGTTGTTTATGTGGTTTTGAGGGACGTTAGGTAAAGTTAACGTCTTGGTAAATTTGTTAAAATTAGGAGAACAGGCGCTTTTTGTTGTGGAATTATTTTGAAATTTCGGATATTGATGGTTAGATAAATAACAATAGGTTCTTTGCGCTGAGTGGAAATACACATCAGTAGCATACTTGGTATCACTAAGAAAACATTCTGGCAAGAGTCAGAGAGGAGGGGAAAAGCCTTTCCTCTCGATACTATTTGTCTAATAAATTTACAGTTTTTCTAACTGAATTGACCTACTTACTGAGGAGTTGACAGGATGCTGCTTTCGAATTGGCTCGGTACTATCACTTCCCGTATCAAAAAACGCCCCGTTTATCGTTCCCGTGATCGCCGGGCGATGCGACGTCGCTGGCTGACCGCCAAGAGTAACCAGATCTCCACTGCGGAAGTTCTGGAAGACCGAACCCTGTTGACCACGTTCTTTGTGGACGATGATTTCTCTGGTCTGACGAACGGTGATGCCATCGTTGACATTGATCCCGAAACAATGGGAGATCAAGCAGGAGTTTTTGGAACTGACGCATTCGCTACCATTCAGGCAGCGGTGACCGCAGCAGTCGCAGGCGATACCATCAATATTGCCGATGGAACTTATGCCGAAGATGTGACCGTGAATACCTCCGTGACTCTTCAGGGAGCCAATGCCGGGATTGCTGCGGGGGTTGACCCTGGTGTCCGCGGCGCGGAAAGTGAACTGACCGGCGGGTTTCGTCTCTTTGCGAACGACGTCGTGATTGATGGACTCACGATCGTCGATGGGACCGGTCCGGCTGGTATTGGCAGTCAATCTGCCGTCTTCATGACTGCCGGCACCTCGGGGCATACGATCGAGAACAATATTCTGCAAGGCCCGGGAACGGGAGTTGAAAGTCGTGGTGTGCTCTCCACATTTAATGGAAATAACGACAACATCACGATCCAGAACAACGAAATTTACAATTGGGTCGCCGGTATTCATAACCAGGGCAACACGAATGTAGACATTTTCGGCAACAACATCCATGATGTGGTCGTAGGCATCGCCAATGACTTCGTTGCTGATGTCAGTATCGAAGGCAACGCCTTCAGCAACGCATCGGGAGGTGTCGGCGTCTTCAATAACACTTCCAATGGCGTGCCCGATGTAGCCGCTCATAACAACTTTTTCGACTCCTCAACGCTCACCGAGCTCATCGGTCATTATGGTGGAGATGCTGTTGACGCTTCCGGCAACTGGTGGGGCAGCACGGACGAAACAACAATCGCCAATTCCATGAAGAGCGACGGTGTGGATGGCGACGCTTCGCAGGTCGACTTCACTTCATTCTTGAATAACGGTGCAGACACAAACGTGGGGCTGGCAGGTTTTCAGGGCGATTTTTCCACTCTGAATGTGACCGCGCTAGGTAGCCAGACCGGACCAGTCGGACGGATCCAGGAAGCGATTGCCAATGTCACCGCTGGTGGAACCGTCAACATTCTCTCGGGAACCTATGTCGGAAATGTAGACGCAACCGGGACTGGGATTAACAAGAATGTTACGTTGGCACCAGGTAACAGCCCTGGTCAGGTCGTTATTAACGGAGACTTGATCTTAAACGGTGATGATGCACTCGATATCGAAATCGACGGTGCAACTGCTGGAACTGGCTTCGATCAGTTTGTCGTTAATGGAACCGTCAACCTAAGTGGCGCTGCGTTAAATCTCATCGATGGATATGATCCCGCTGATGGCGACCAGTTCACATTGATCAACAATGATAGCGACGATGCAGTCACTGGCACTCTGCTTGGTCTGCCGGAAGGTTTTGAGTTCGTTGACTTCCTGGGCGTTGTCGGACAGAGCGCTTTTCTGACTTATGTCGGCGGAGACGGTAACGATGTCGTCATCCATGTCGAAGATTCTACACCCGAGGTGACTCTCCCATCCAATGGCACGCCGGATGAATACACCATCGAAATTGATGGCACCAATGTGGTGATTACCGAAGTGGGGACCGGGAATATTATTTCCTCAACTCCCTTAGCGTCGCTGACCGGACCGCTGGTGATTAACGGGGAAGATGGCCAGAACGATACACTACGGTTGGATATGACGGGCATTGATCATACGACACCCTTGCAAATTGTCTATAACGGCGGTGCCGGCGGGTTTGATACACTTGAACTGGTCAATGGAAGCCTGGCGTCGATGGAGTACTTCTTTGCGAATCCCAGCGATGGTAGCATTCAACTGAATGGTTCGGGAACCGACTTCATTACCTACACCGGTCTGGAGCCAATTACATCCACGGTCAACGCCACTAATGTGACACTGAATTACAGCGGCGTCAGTGAAACGATCACGGTGACCGATGCCGGGGGCGGACAGACCACTGTCAATTCAACTGCAGGCGAAATCCTCACGTTTGGCAATCCTACAGGAACGCTGACAATTAACGCCGGTGGCGGCGATGATATTGTCAACGTCAACTCACTGGATCCTGCGTTTGCCGCGAATATTACCATCAATGGAGAAGGCAACGACGATACCGTCAATCTGGCGGCAGCGCTGACACTGGGCAGTGGTGATACCACGATCAACGCAGAAGACGTCAATGTGAATGGTGCAGTCACCACAACCGGTAATGTCGACATTAACGCCGGCGATACCATCGTGTTTGCTCTGGGGGGCAGCATTGCTGCAGGGGCCAGCAACCTCGACCTTGATGCTTTAAACAATGTTGAACTGGGACAGGTTTCAACGACCGGCAATGTGACCGTCACCTCGACAGCAGGCGCCATCAATGATGCGAATGTCGGTGCAAATAACATTACCGCGGTCAACGCCACCCTGGCAGCAGCTACGGGCGCCGGTGTCGGCGATGCTCTGGAAACTAATATTACCGCATTGGAAGCCAATATCGGAGCAGGGCTGGAAGTCGATGATACGGGGACACTCGACATCGGTTTTGCCGGCGGCATTAACGGAATTATGGTGGGGGCTCCTTCGACGATTACTTCGACCGGTACGATGACCGTCACCGAAAATGTCGCCGCCACCGGCGGCAACCTATTGCTGCAGAACACGGGTGGCGATTTCAATCTGAATGCTCTGGCGATCATTTCCAATAACAGCACCTTCGATATCGAAATCGATTCCGCCGGAGCTGTGACATTGGCTGACACTTCAACGGTCACCAGCAGTGGAACTGGCCTGATCGACATCGATGCCGTCAACAATATCGCTCTGGCGAACCTCAACACCAGCGGCGAAGTGCAGGTTACTACCACCGCAGGCAGTATCACCGACAATACGGGGACCGAAAGTGCATTGATCAACTCGAATACACTGGCTCTGCGGGCGGCGACCGGCATTGGTGCAGCGGGCGCTGGTGATATCGATCTGGCGATCAACACCATGGCCGCCAACACAACTGCTGGTGATATCTTCCTGCAGGAACCTTCTGCAGCAACCGTTGGTATGGTTAACGGACTGAATGGAATCACAGCCGCTGGTGATATTTCGCTGGTGAT
Source organism: uncultured Gimesia sp. (assembly GCF_963976445.1). Lineage (GTDB taxonomy): Bacteria > Planctomycetota > Planctomycetia > Planctomycetales > Planctomycetaceae > Gimesia. The sequence continues at coordinate 75,176 of NZ_CAXBKP010000032.1, forward strand.
TGGTGGAACCCTGACGGTGAGCCAGAACATTGAAGCAACCGGCGCTGCGTCAACGATTCTGGCGGAAGCACAGGGCAATATCAACGTGAATGCAGCCGTACAAACCAACGGCGGGACCATTGATTTGCTGGCCGATGCCGATCTGGACCTCAATGCCACGTCAGTAGTCGATACCACATCTGCCGCTGCGGTAACATTAACCGCTGATGCCGACACTGCTGGTGGCGGTGCCTTTACTCAGGCGGAAGGCAGTCTGGTCAATGCTCAGGGTGGCATGATTGATGTGACCTCCACCGGAAATGCCGGAATTGCAAATCTGCAAAGTGCAGGGGGAACGATTGCGATTGAGTCGACTGTCGGTGCGATTCTAGATAATACGCCCATCGGCGAAGCGCCTCTGGTGACCGGAGACGAACTGTCGCTAAGGGCGGCAACCGGGGTTGCTGCTGGTGGAATGGCTGACTTTGATATCGCTGTGAACAGATTAGCCGCAAGTTTAACTACTGGAGATATGTTTGTTGCTAATAATACAGCGGCTCTGGATGTTGGTACGGTAGATGGCCTGTCTGGTGTGACAGTCACCGCAGGGCTTGCCAGACTATTCAACTTTGGTGCGATCACGGTCAACCAGAGTGTCACAGGAGACAGTGTCTCTATTGAAGTCGCTGGTTCGGCAGCGGTCGGAGACGATTTGAATATCAATGCCGGTATCACCAGTACGGGCGGCGATTTGGATCTGTTTGTGGGTGATAACTTGAATCTCGCGACCGGAGTGACACTGGATTCTGCGGCCGCGATCGAGATCCTGATTGACATCTTTTTCTCTGTCGATGCTGAAGGAGGCATTGCCAACCTGAATGGGATTCTGACCGCCGGAACACAGATTACCGTGATCGGAAGCAATGATGACGATCAGGTCATCATCGACGGCAACGGTGGTGCCCTCAACGATGGTGGTACCGTAGACGGGATTCAATCCCTCTTCACATTCCAGGGCGGCAACGGAACCGATGAGCTGATCGTAGATGATTCGGGCGATGTGAGCGGCGATACAATTACTGTTTTCAGCACCTTGCCTGGAGCGGGCGCCGTTATTGGTGCTGGCCCTGCGATGATCAACCTCGGCTTTGAAACTCTGGAAAACTTGACACTCTTTACCGGGACGGGCGCGGATGACATTACCGTCAATCCCAATGTTTTGACAACCATTGATATCACGGGCGGCGATCCTACGATGCTGCCTGGTGACTCATTGACCTACCTGACCCCCCCTGGTGAATCTTCCACATTCACTCCTGATGGTCTCGACGGTGGAACGATTGGCGCGACGGGACCATTCCAGGATGTGGTCTTCGATGAAATCGAAAGCTTGACATTCGGCGGTAGCGTTGTTGTTGATGGTACTGCCGGCGATGACGTGCTCACTATTACTGCGACAGGCGCTGATTCAGGAACTTACCAGATCAACGGTGGTCCGGTTATCAATTTTTCAGCAGTGACTGATTTTACATTCAACGGCGATGACGGCGACGACCGACTGGTCATTAACAACCCAGCCGGCAGTCTGTTTGATCCTTCTGGTGGAATCTTCTTTAATGGTGAAGGAAATACGGGTGTTGGCGACACTCTGGAAATCCTGGGTGGATTGGCAACCACGGTCGAGCATCGCTTTACGAACGCCAATGACGGCAGCGTATTCTTTAATGGTGAAGGTGTCGCGACGATTACTTACACC
>NZ_CAXBKP010000033.1:0-57327 GCF_963976445.1 uncultured Gimesia sp.
TTGGCGCGAAATGTCGCGTGATTCAATAGGATTCACATTTCTGGTATCGGCCGCGTTATGCGTGGCATGCTCAATTCTCGTCTCCGGGGCGGCGGTCGGTTTACGCGGTCGCCAGGAGCTGAATAAAGAGAATGAGCGTAAAAAAAACATCCTCTCGGTTGCCGGTTTGATTAAACCCGGCGAGTCTGCTGACATCAGGCAGATTTACGAAGAGCGGGTGAAAGGAATCATTGTCGATCTGGATTCGGGCAAGGTCGTTACTGACGACAAAGAACTATTCCCCAATCCTGCTGAATATGATCAGAAGGCAGCGATCGACAATCCCAAATTGAGCATCGAGATTAAGTCGAGCGAAGATATCGCCGGAATCGGACGCCGCGAAAATTATTCCTGGGTCTATCTGATCAATGATGAGAACGGCAAGCTCACTCAGTATGTTTTGCCCGTCAGAGGCAAAGGACTCTGGTCCACCATGTGGGGCTTCATTGCACTCGAAACAAATTTAACGACTGTTGCCGGTTTGACATTCTACGAACAGGGTGAAACACCCGGCCTGGGGGGCGAAGTTGATAACCCCAAGTGGAAAGCGCAGTGGGCAGGCAAAGAAGTCTATAACAAAGAATTCGAGCCTGATATTGAAGTCATCAAAGGATCAGTGAATCCGGAATCTTCCAATGCGATCCATGAAGTAGATGGGCTCTCAGGGGCAACGATTACATCACGTGGCGTAACTCATCTGCTGGATTTCTGGCTGGGTGATTTAGGGTTTAGGCCTTATCTCGAAGACATTCGAGAAAAGGAGGAAAAACAATAATGAATTCAAGACAAAAAGAGGTCCTGACCGGGCCGATTTTGAATAACAATCCGATTGCTCTGCAGATTCTTGGAATTTGCTCGGCGCTGGCGGTAACCACCAAGATGGAAACCGCACTCGTGATGAGTATCGCGGTGACTCTGGTAACCGCCTGCTCGAATGCCGCGGTCGCTTCGATCCGCCTGCAGATTCCCAGCAGTATCCGCATCATCGTGCAAATGACGATTATTGCCTCGCTGGTGATTCTCGTCGATCAGTTCCTGAAAGCATTTGCCTTTGGCATCAGTAAACAGCTCTCCGTATTCGTGGGGCTGATCATCACCAACTGTATCGTGATGGGACGGGCGGAAGGCTTCGCTATGAAAAACGAACCGGGCATCAGTTTCCTCGACGGAATTGGAAACGGCCTGGGATATAGTGCGATTCTAATGCTGGTGGCTTTCTTCCGCGAATTATTCGGATCGGGAAGCCTGTTCGGCGTACAACTACTAAAATTAAGTCGCGACGGTGGCTGGTATGAAGCAAACGGCCTGATGCTATTGCCCCCCAGCGCATTTTTCATCATCGGCTTTGCCATCTGGGCATTGAGATCGTGGAAGACCGATCAACTGGAGGAGGCATAACATGTTTGAACATTACCTGAGCCTGTTTATTAAATGTCTCTTTGTCGAGAACCTGGCACTGGCCTTCTTCTTGGGAATGTGTACCTTCCTGGCTGTTTCCAAGAATGTAAAAACGGCCTTTGGTCTGGGAATCGCCGTGGTCGTAATTCAGACCATTACTGTTCCCGTGAATAATATCATCTTTCAGCATCTGCTGAAAAAAGGAGCTCTCACCTGGGCGGGATACCCAAATGTGGATCTGACGTTTGTCGGATTGATCTGCTATATCGGCGTGATTGCGGCGATGGTTCAGATCCTGGAAATGATTTTGGACCGATATTTCCCATCACTCTATAACTCGCTGGGAATTTTCCTCCCGCTGATTACTGTGAACTGTGCGATCCTCGGCGGAACTCTGTTCATGGTTGAACGCGATTACAACTTTGCTGAAAGTTGCGTGTTTGGTCTCGGATCGGGAATCGGCTGGGCGCTGGCGATTGTCGCACTGGCGGGCGTTCGAGAAAAAATGAAATACAGCGATGTTCCCCCCGGATTACGCGGGCTGGGAATCACGTTTATCACCGTTGGTTTAATGGCGATGGCCTTTATGGCGTTCTCCGGAATTCAACTATAAGACTTTTACATTTTACTGGTTTTTTAGAGCGGTCAACGTTTTATCATGATTATAGAAATTTTGTTCGGCGTGTTGATGTTCACGGGCATTGTATTAGCCCTGGTCGCCATCATTCTGATTGCGAAATCAAAACTGGTTGCCTCTGGTAACGTGACGATCACTGTTAACGAACAGAAAAAGATCGAAGTCCCAGTGGGAGGCAAGCTGCTGAGCGCACTCGCCGAAAACCAGATCTTCGTTTCCTCGGCCTGTGGTGGGGGGGGGACCTGTGCTCAATGTGAAGTGAAGGTTCTGGAAGGGGGCGGAGACATTCTGCCTACCGAACGATCACACTTTAATAACCGCGAAGTCAAAGAAGGCTGTCGTCTCTCCTGTCAGGTGCCCGTGAAAGCGGACATGGATATCGAAGTACCGCCGGAAGTCTTCGAAACCAAAAAGTGGGTCTGCAAAGTCAAATCCAATGACAACGTGGCGACCTTCATTAAAGAGCTGGTCCTGGAACTTCCAGAAGGCGAAGACGTTGCCTTTAAAGCCGGTGGTTTCATTCAGATCGAAGCACCACCACATCATCTGAAATACAGCGAATTTGATATTCCCGACGAATACAAAGAAGACTGGGATAAGTTCAACTTATGGCGTTTCGAATCCAAAGTCGATGAAGAAACGATTCGCGCATATTCGATGGCCAACTACCCCGGTGAAAAAGGGATCATCATGCTGAATGTGCGTGTTGCCTCCCCGCCTCCTCGCTCACCAGAGGATACACCTCCGGGTAAAATGTCTTCCTACATTTTCAATTTGAAACCGGGCGATGAAGTGACCATCTCCGGTCCTTATGGGGAATTCTTCATCGCAGACACCGAAGCAGAAATGATCTACATCGGTGGTGGTGCTGGTATGGCTCCGCTGCGATCACATATCTATGAATTGTTCAAAGAACGTAAGACTGATCGGAAAGTTTCTTACTGGTACGGTGCTCGCAGCATGCGGGAAATGTTCTATGAAGATGAATTCCGGGCGATTGAAGAACAGTTCCCGAATTTCAAAATGCATATCGCATTATCTGACCCGATGCCGGAAGATAACTGGTCTGGACTGCAAGGGTTCATTCATCAGGTGTTACTGAATGAGTATTTAAGCAAGCATCCGTCACCCGAAGACTGCGAATATTATATTTGTGGTCCGCCAATGATGTTGTCCGCAGTGCGTAACATGCTGGATGATCTGGGTGTCGAGCCTGAGAACATCAGGTACGATGATTTCGGTTAAACAGACACAAACTCTGCTCTGTCGAGCAGCAGCATTACTGCTGCTCGGCTTGATGCAAACTGCATGTGAATCAGACCAAACCGCTTCTGTTACAGACACGTTCAATAAGCAGCAGATTGAAGGCCCTACGATGGGGACTTCGTATCATATTACGGTCTGCACCAAACCCGACAACGCAGTCGAAGAACCTGCGCTCCAGCAGGAAGTCGATCAACTTCTGCAAGAGATCAACCAGCAGATGTCGACGTACATCAAAACGTCGGAGCTTTCGCGGTTCAATCAGTCAGAGCCGGATCAATGGATTAACGTTTCGCCGTCTGTCGTGAAGGTCGTTGACGCAAGCCTCAAGCTCAGCAAAGACAGTGCAGACGCTTTTGATATGACGGTGGGACCTTTGGTGAATATATGGCACTTTGGTCCGAATCCCGGCAAAAAAACATTGCCCGCAGCCAGCCGGATTGAAGCAGCTCGAAAGAGTGTAGGTTACCAACACATTGAAGTGCAGCATGACCCGCCTGCGTTGAAGAAGTTGATTCCCGAGGTGTATGTGGATCTGTCTGCCATCGCCAAAGGGTATGCCGTTGATATGGTTGCAGAGTTGCTCGAGTCTCACTCGATTGAAAATTATCTGGTGGAAATTGGTGGTGAGATGCGAGCGCGAGGACACAATAACCAGGGGCTGCCCTGGAAAGTCGGTATTGAAAAGCCGGTCAGTGAAACACGGGTTGTGCAGAGTGTCGTGCCACTCTCTAACCTGTCGATGGCAACATCCGGCAATTACCGCAATTTTTTTGAGGTGGATGGCGTCAGCTATTCCCATACAATTGATCCCCGTACAGGTTGGCCTGTGAAACACACGTTGGCATCAGTCACTGTGGTGGGAGAAACTTGTATGAACTGTGACGCGGTGGCAACTTGCCTGATGGTATTAGGCCCTGAAGAGGGGTATAATTGGGCAAAGGAACGGAAGATCGCCGCTTATTTCATTGTAAAAACAGGCAATGGCTTTCAAGAACGTTATTCCCCACGCTGGCACGAATTATTGGGAGAGGAAAACAAATTATGATGACAACCGTCTTGTTCGCTCTCGGTATTTTTGTCCTTGCTTTTGCAGGGATGGCCGTGGGCGTGATCTTCAGTAATCGCTGTATCAAGGGTTCCTGTGGCGGCCTTGCGAATCTGGAAGGTGCCGAGGACTGCTCACAATGTGGAGGCTGTTCTGTTTCCGATCAGAAGCAGAAAAACGATCAGGTTACCGCTGCTAATTCCTGTGCCGCTGAGGATGAAGAGTAAATCCACAAATTGCACTGATTTCGGAAAAGCTGTCGTTTCCAAGAAAACGTGCCGGAAATATTTCAATGTTTTTCTTGGTAGATCGAATCAGATGTGAGACAATGATACTAAGGTCGATCTATTCCTGGAAGAATAGCCGTCTTTTCTGAATAAGCCATCTGAAATTAATCGCAACGAGATACATCTATCGATCTCGAGAGGAGGTTGCCATGTCAACAACGGAAAATAATCAAGCCGATCCTGAACCCGTTCCTGTTTCTACGGAAGAAGAAGCCAGCGAACAACCCCAGGCTGAACAGAGCAGTCAAAGTGAGACTTCGGGAGCGAATAAATCGATTGATCGCTTGCGCACGGAATTCGATAAGCTATTAGGCATCGCCGTCGAGCAGGGAGAACGCGCGTTGGACAAGTTGGGTCTGTTTGGAAATGAAGCGGTCTGGATGCCACGTGTCGACCTTCTGGAGCAGGAAGAACAGGTTCAGGTCTATTTTGATTTACCTGGCGTGACGGCTGAAGAGATCAATATTACGCTGGCAGGAAATATGCTGACGGTGACAGGCAAGCGCAGCACCGGAACAGCGACCACTGCCGGTCAAACCGTGCGGATGAGTGAGCGACCTTCCGGACAGTTTCGCCGTTCGGTTCCCATGCCGGTCGCCGTCGATCCCGATAAGGTCACCGCATCGGTTCAGAACGGAATCCTAAGTGTCGTACTGGAAAAATCGTCCACCGAGAAGTCACGCCAGATTCCGATTAACAGTGCATCCGGTGCCGGCTTTGCATCCTAGAGAGAATCTCATAACGATCTCTCTTATAGACTTTCAATGACGTGGGCTTCGACCGATTGCCCCGGCGTGAGGTTCATGCTGGGCGCGACAATCAGTCGATCTCCCGCTTGAATGCCTGTTTGGATTTCGGCTTCGAAATCGTTCATCACACCCGGTTCAACGTCTACCAGAATGGTCTTATTGTTTCTAACGAGAAAGGCCTGCCATTGGCAGGAACCATTGCGAAACAGCGTTGACCGGGGAACTTTGACAACATTCTCTATGATGTCGGTGTAGATTTTAACCCGCACTCGGAAGTCCATTCCCAGGTTCCGTTTCTGCTTTTGCAACTCTTTCCAGATATTGTTCTCGAAGCCGATGATGACTTTGACCCGCTGCTGTTCGACGCCGAGAGACGAAATTTTGGTGAAGCCTTTGGGGTAGATGCGTTTGACTTTTCCCTTGGCAACCTGGTTGCCAATCGCAGGGCCTTCAATATCAACGGGCGTGCCAATCCGAATATTGCCCACATACTGAGACAGCACGTCGACTTCCACTTCCAGCTCTTCCAGTTGGCCGATTTCCAGTAAGATTTCGCCGGCTGGCAGAGTCCGTTCGTTTTCATAATTCTTTGTTAAAATCGTCCCGTCAATCGGGCTCTGCATTGTGGCCCGCTTGCGATCGCGCTGTAGCTGCTCCAGTTGCGAGATCGCCTCTTTTTGTTCTTCTTTCAGCACGGCTTCGGAAAGCACTTTCTTCTCTTTGTATTTCTGAATCGAAATCTTCCCGACCTGCATCGCACTTTGAACTGCCTGCAGGGAACGCCAGGTTAAAATGTCTTTCTGATAATCCACTTCGCTCTGTTTCTTAAACAGATCCGCTTCATTCAGTTCGCTTTCCGAAATCGCGTTTTGTTTCGAGAGCTGATACTTGCGATCAAACTCAGAGCGGGCGTATTCCCATTTGGCTTTGCTGGCTTCCTGCTGTTTGCTTGCGGCTTCGACCGTCAGATCCATTGACTTCAGGAACTCGTCAAACTGAATGAGAGAGTTGTCTTCCAGTCGGTTATCTGCCTGCTCAATAATTTTTTTAGAGAACTGCTGGACTCGGTACTTTGCTTTAGCCACTTCCGCATCCAGATCGGATGTGTCCATCTGAGCCACGACTTGACCTTTAGCGACTTTCTGGTCTTCCCGTACAGTGATCGGCAGAATGCGACCATTTAAAGGCATGGCGAGGCGATAGATGCGAGGCAGCGTGGTTTTGGCGCGTTCTTCCACAAAGGCTTTGACCTCGCCTGTCTCTGCGACTGTCACGTCAACGGGGAGCGGGGTACCCGCAAAAAAGTAGGCGACTCCCAATCCACAAAACAAAATTGCCGTAATGATAATGGCTTTTCGGGACATGTTTATTCCTTTACATTTAACGCCGTTAACCAGTCCATCTTCTGGATTGCTTTTTGTACCGGCCAATGTGAAATCAGTGTAAATAATATTCCCAACAGAACGGTGTAGACCCAGCTCATCGTTCCGATGGTGAAAGGCATGCGAAATAATTCGGTATCGTAGGCGATGTTAATACCTTTGGCTGCCCAGTAACCGGTTGGAAGTCCCAGCAGGATGCCCGGCAGATTAATACAAAGACTTTCTCGCAGAAAGATCGAACCGACTTCGGCCGGAGTATAGCCTAAAACGCGAAGCGTGGCGATTTCCTGCTGCCGTTCAGAGAGAGAAATCAATGAAGCATTCAAAATGCTGCCGAAAAATATCAGGCAGGAAAAGATGATGACGACGACGATCATCACAACCATCTGTTCGACGAGAACTTCCTGCAACTTGTCTTTCTGGTCTCGGATCGAATTGACCGATTGAATCGCGGGAACCTGTTTGAGCTCTCGATAAATCTGCCGCGTGACCGCCGGGCGGGGGTTGGTCTTGAGTTGCACGCTGGTGAGCGAACTTGATTCCCCCATCAGCCGATTCAGATAGTGAAAGTCGGCATACACGCTTAATCCCAAATAGCTGTCGATAATTTTCATCACCGGCACCTGTCTGGCGATGCGGTCCCCGGAGACCGGGATCATTTTGATCGAGTCGCCCGCCTGAACCTGCAGGATGTCGGCCAGTTTGCGCGTGACGAGGATGCCGGTCTGAGGTACTTCCACACGAGCTCCGGCTGTATCGCGGGGAATGGTCAGCCGCGCATCGCTGAGAATCCCTATGATGCCGACCTTCTTTTCATGAATGCCATTCTTCAAGGTACAACCAACCTGAAACAGCGGCTCTGCATAATCGACGCCCGGGATTTGCTGCGATTCATAAAAGGCAGAATAATCATGGTCGTCTTTGAAGCCGATATCGATGTCGCTTAAAAGCAACTTATCGTATTGGAAATCGAGTAGCGCAAACGCACTGTCATACATGGAGAACGTCACCAAGAGCAGCATCGCGCCAACGGTGGCAGACAACAATCCTCCCAGCGTGCGTGTCCGATTGCGAAAGATGTCCCGCAGAACCAGTTGCCAGCGAAAATCGAGTGCGTTCCAGAATACCTGAATTTTCTCCAGCAGGATTCGCCTGGCACGCAGTGGTGGCTTGGGACGCATGGCTTCCGCTGGCGATAAACGAACGACCGAGCGAACACCGCGAAACGTTCCCAAAACAGCAAAGAACACACTGATCAGCATGCCGAGGAGAATGACACGCGGATACATCTGATTCGTCAGCGAGGGGAATTCAAAGAAGTTGCGGTACTGCGCCGTCATCGCACCTGCCAACGAATAACCGATGAGCGTTCCGAAAATGCCCCCCGCGATACCGATCAAAAGACCGAACTGAATGAAATGCAGGAACATTTCCTGGTTGGAATAACCAAGTGCCTTGAAGGTGCCGACGACCGTCCGTTGCTGTTCGGCCATCCGCGACATAAGTAAGTTCAGCGCCAGAGCGGCGACGATCAGAAAGATGGTGGGCAGAATCGTGGCGCTGACTTTCAGGCCGTCGATTTCACTTTTTAAAAACCAGTGCGACGATTGTTGTTCCAACGGTGTTGTGGAAAACACGCCGAAATCGTCGAGGTTGAGTTCAAGTTGGTCAAGCACCTGTCGCACTCGATTCGCGTTTTGAAATTCAGGAGCCAGCTGTCCCAGGATTTGATTGGCGGCTCCTTCGAAGCCGAAGACATCTTCCGCGTAGTTGTGTTTCAGATAAAACACCCCGTAGGTTTCCGGTTCCGGCACGAGGCCACCCGGGCCGATGAGATAGACATATTCGGAGCTGATGGCGGTGCCAACAATCAGGAGATCCTGCAGGCGGTTGTTCAGAATTAACTGAATACGATCGCCGGGACGCAGGTTGTGGGCGCGTGCGAACGCATCATTCACGATCACCTCTTCCTGCCTCTGATCAGTGAAGTAGCTTCCCTGTTTAATGACGATGCTGTTGATCGGGGCGTTTTCATGTGCGGGCAGAGAGACCACTTTACCCGAGAGCGGCTTTTCGACTCCCTCCAGCGACGCGGTCACCTCGAAGATGATGCGGGGTAAGATGTTTATCACGCCGGGAACATCAGTCAGTGTGGCGAGATCACCAATGGGGACTTTTTTGAGTTCAACAGAAAAATCAGCCATATGGCACAGCCGATAATAGTTTTTCCGTGAATACTCCAGATTGTCGTAGGTCGATGACATCGCGATGAAACAGCCGATACCTACGGCGATGATGCTGATGATCGCTGCCAGAACCCCTTTCGCAGCGAACAGCTCACGCAGCAATTTTCGGTGCAGGACTTTCATTACCAGGTCACCTGTTGCGCAGCGATGGGATGCGGGTTAACGCTCGTTTCGGCAATCGTCCCGGAACCGATGCGCACAATTCTCTGTGCCATTTGCCCGATGGCGGAATTATGCGTGATGATGACCACTGTTTTTCCCAGTTCTCGATTCAGGTTTCCCAGTACTCCCAGGATCATGCGGCCGGTAGTCAGGTCGAGGGCGCCGGTCGGTTCGTCACAGAGCAGCAGTTCCGGATTTTTGACCAGTGCGCGGGCGATCGCGACGCGCTGTTGTTCGCCACCCGAGAGCTGGGAAGGAAAGTGATTTACCCTCGATGACAAGCCGACGAGCTCCAAAGCGTCGTCGGGCGACATGGGGGAATCGCTGATATCCGCGGCGACGATCACGTTTTCCCGGGCAGTGAGCGTCGGCACCAAATTGTAGAACTGAAAGACGAAACCGATATTCTCACGACGGTAGCGGGTGAGTTGCTGTTCGTTGAATTCTGAAATATTCTGATTTTGAAAAGAGACGCTGCCTTCGGTCGGGAGATCGATGCCGCCGACAATATTCAGCAGGGTACTCTTGCCAGACCCGGACGGGCCGACGATGACCAGGAACTCGCCATCATAGATTTCCAGGTCTACATGATGCAGCACGGGGACGGAAACATCTCCAGTGATGTATGTTTTGGAAATGGATTTCAGAGACAGCAGAACTGGGCTCTCGCCGGGGAGGTGAGGTTGAAGTGCGTCAGCATCGGGGGCAGGCATGATAGTGGTCTCTGAGCAGATTGAAGTTGGTCGCTGGAATCAAGCAGGGGGAGTCCCTTTGCCACTTTGAATGTACTTATCTCGTTGCCGAGCGTATTCTTCGGCGGTGATAGTTTCGTCTCCCGTTGGGGCAGACTCACCAGAATCGGGAACGCTACTTTTTTCGAACTCGGAAAAGTATTGCTTTAAGTAAGGCACACACCACCCACAGCCAGTGCCGGCCCCGCCACATTCACTCAACTGGCTGGCGCGCTTCGGACGGTGAATGCGAAGATGGTTAATAATTTTCCGCTTACTGATATGAAAACAGTAACAGACTTTGTCGTCAGGTTTCACGGTGGATTCTAATTTCGTCTGGAATCGGTTGAATGAATGCGAACGATGCTCGCTGAAATTCAGGGAACTACCGCTCTCTCGATGTGAATCTTATTTGATTTGACAGTATATGTCAGGGCACCTTTGCTTAATATCAGTGTTAATAATTTTTCCAGAGTCGTATTTTTGCGTGAGACAGCGACAGCCGTTTCCATCAACTGCGGGTCATTTTCGATATTTTCCGCGAATTGAAATTCCGTATCCAGTATTTCTTCAAACTGTGTAATCAGTGTCTTCAGCGGAACTTCTTCCCGCTGGCGAAACTCCACGATCGGAATTTGCAGCGCAACGGTGACGTCTGTTGCCGGCACTGGTAGCGGTGCAGGCGGGAGCGGTTTCTGCGCAATCAGAGGAGGAATGTGTTCCGGTTTGACGGCGATTAATTCCCGAACGTGCTCCAGAGGAACTGCTTTGACAGGTGGGGCTTCAACGACTGGTTGTGGCGGAGCTGGTGTGGGTTCGACATCTTCAGCAGGAGGCTGTAGCATATCAACTTCTGTGGAGGCAGAAGCTTCTACTTTTGTTGCATCGGGCGAGGATATTTCTGAGACGGTGGCAACCGGTTCCTCTGTTTGAACTTTTGCAGAAGGGGACCGATCCAACAACATCATCAATAGAATCAGGACCGCGCCGGTGCCCGCGACAATCCAGGACATCAATACGGGGCTGGCAAGTAATAACGCCCCGCAACGGCGTACCGAGTTCCAGCCTGCTCGCATTTTGTGAGAAAAGCCGGGGGAACGATCTCGGACAGGTGGCGTGGAAATCTGGCGGACCGTCCATTGCCCGTCGGGAGTCTGTGTCAGTTGAAGCGGATGATCGCAGTCGGGACAGTGAAACGTAGAACCAGCTGTCTGCCTGCTGCGCATTCTGAGCAGAGCCTGACACTGAGGGCATTGAAAGGTGGTGACATCCATCAGCAATCACCTTTGGATTGAATCCGACGTGGAACGTTATTTTTTGGGCGGAAATTCAAATTGCTTCAAATTATTTTGCTTCGCATAAGGCTTACTGGTGATCGTCGCTGTCTTCTTGGCCTCATCAATGACCAGACACATTTGATCCTGGTCTTTGACATTGAAAATCGCCTGAATCGCATCGAGTCCGGAAACCAGGCCCAGATTCATCGTCTGTGGCATGTTTTTGGTATAACCAACAAGTTTGAGCGCTTCCCCTTCGAGAATGATATTCGTTTTCGTTTCGTCAGCAATATACGCGAACGCTTCCTGGAGCGGCATCCGACGAAAATCGATTTCGACTTTTTGCTTCAAACGATCCACCACCTTATCAGGCAACTTGGGACCAGCAGAGGGCTTGATTTTCGCTTTGGCGGAAAAATCGGTTCGCGTTGATTCATCCCAGGCGAGCAAGCTGGCAAGCGCCAGGTTTGGCGCCGCACGTTCTGGCAAGGTACTGGTTAACTGAGCGTAGCGCTCACCAGACTGCTGTTGATTTGCCATGCTGAAGGCTTTGAGCATCGCGGGGAAGCGGCCAATGACTTTGCGGCTGCCTACCGTTCCCGGATTCATTTTCTCCACCCCTGTCAGCATTTCATGCGGAAGCTGGTCGAGTCGTTCCTTTAAATTGATTGCCAGTTTGGGAGGCCGAATCATGGTGGTATTGCGGAAGGTCATTTCGGAATAAAAATCATCCTGCCCCAGATGAACACTCCAGGCAACAGTTTCGACGCCATCGCCGATCCAGTCCAGTAGCTGGTTTAAAAAGGGATGTGCTTTTTCGGGAATCAGCACATCCTGCTGACGGCGGACTTCATCGGGATCGAAGACGACAGTCAGATGGCGGTCGCGGTCGGTCTGTTTCAGGATCGATTCGATACCAGGAGAAGTACTGCTTTCGTATTCACGCGATTCTGCCATTTCTGTAGCACGGTCGGTTCCGGGAGGACCTATGACATAGGTGGTTCCATCCACGATCATGTAGGAATGTTTGTCACCGGAATAGATGGGAAAACTATAGCTATCCAGTTGTTGGCCATCGAACTGTGTGATCAATTCTGAACGCTTCACGGGTTCGGTGAGACGAACGACGGCCGCGTACTCTGGTGGTGCGCCGGGACTTCCCAGCATCAGGCAGAAGGTGAGCTCTTTGATTTGCGCCGGGTCTCGAAGACAGATTTCTTTGATTTTCTGCTCGGCCCAGATTCCAATCGGTCCCAGACAGGCGCGAAATTCTTCGCCTTGAGAACCGGGTGCCCAGAGTTCGGCTGGTCTCAAGTGAAACAAGACGCGGGTACCGGCGGGGACATACAGTAGACGGATCGGTTCCCCCGATGTAGGGCTGGGAATCTTTTCCTGAGTCTGGCTGACTAGCTTGCCAGGCAGCATTGGTTTTGCGGGGACAGAGCTCGCGGCAGCAGGAGTCGCAGGTTTTGCGGAAATCGTTTGTTCGACTCTTGGCCAGACAAAAAAGGCACCGACGCCGATCACAAGGATCAATGTCAAACCGATGAGTATCGAGATATTTCGCCGCTTCGCGTTTTTTCGACGCAGTTCGCGGAGGCGCGCCACGCCCGCGTGCTCTGTTGACTCTAATGCAATATTAGGAACCACGGAGCCGGGGGCATCTGTGTTAATGACGGGTGCCGACGGTTCCACCGCTTTTGAAGCGTCTGATGATGTATCGATCTGTGGGAATGAGCCGGGGCTCTCAACGGGCGCTGTGAATGCTGCAGGTTGCGGCGATTCTGCCGGTTCGTCGGGAACCCATTTGGCAGAAGTCCCCACAACTGGAGTGACGGGTTGTGCCAACTCGATTTTCACTTCTTCATTATGCTGCGGTGCTGCAGGGGGAACTGTCTCAATTTGAATTTGCTCAGGCCCCGCTTCCGGGATCGCCGGTGAGGTGACCGGAAGTTCCAGCACAAACGCATGTTTGCAATTAGGGCAGCGCGCTTTCTTTCCGAGCAGACTCTTATCCCGGAGTTTGAGCTTTTTTTTACATTGAGGACAAGGGACAGCAATGCTTGTCATGAATCCGCCTGTGAGTATGTTGTTTTCGTAAGATGAATCGTGGTAAGGAGTAAAGCGGCAGCATGTCACCACACGCAGGAGCAGCGCTTTCCTTTATCATACGTTTTGTCGAGGAGTACTGCCAAGTCTTTTTGAGGCTTGTTTTGGATTAAGACCGGTTTCTCAGTAATTGTGGTTTGTGCTGGCCCAACACGCGGCTCCCCTCAAAACAACGAGTGGCTTTTAAGTAATGCGCGTCCCAATAGACACATTATGACGGTAGTAAGTACCCAAAAACCAGATCAGTCCCTCTCTCTTCCCAACCCGCAACGCATCATTTTTCAAAAGATGTCTCTGAATTAATGAGCCGATTTCATCTTGAATTTTGAACTCACCATCCTGCTGCAAAACCTGAGTAAAATTACGTGTTCTCGGAATTCGATTGTTTTTTTGACTAGTACAATGTTAAATCGTCGTGAATTTTCATCACGCAACCCAGGTATTATTCATATATTTGAGGAGAAATAACGTGCTCGTGACTCAAAAGAAATGGTTCTACTCTCGTAAAGGCTTCACTCTGATTGAACTCCTGGTGGTGATCGCCATCATTGCAATTTTAATTGCCCTCTTATTACCCGCAGTTCAGCAGGCCCGAGAAGCAGCTCGCCGAAGTAGTTGTAAGAATAGCCTGAAACAGATTGGACTAGCCTTACACAACTACAACGAAACACACACTATCTTTCCTCCTGGTAGCGTTGGACCATCAACAAACGCGCACAGCGTCTGGGCGTTTATCCTCCCCTTTATGGAACAATCTGCACTATACAATAAGTGGAACTTTAGTTTGGTCCAAAACCATGCGAACAACAGAGAAGCGAATAGTGCTCCCGTTACATCGTACTTCTGCCCTTCAAAACCACGTTCCAGTCTAAATGACAGTAACCAGGCCTATGGCGACTATGCCGTCAGCACAGGAACTGGACATTCGAATTCAGCAAGTCACAGTAACTGGAAAGGGATGTTTAATCAGAATTCGAATACCAGATTGCGAGATGTGACAGATGGAGCCTCTAATACATTTGCTGTTGGAGAAAAACGAACGGTTGAAGTGTCACTTACCAGTCCTCAATATCGTTGGGGTTGGCACGGTGCTCGCAATACTCAGCAAGCGAGAATCAACGAAACCGTCATCACAACATCACCGGTGAGGACATGGGATGACAACACGGCGAACTTTGGTAGTGACCATGTCGGCGGCGCCCACTTTGTCTTCGCCGATGGTTCGGTTCATTTTCTTTCTGAAAACATGGACTTTGAGCTCTACCAAAACCTCAGTGACAAAGCAGATGGGAATGTTGTTGAATTTCCCTAATTCATGATTCACAGTTCTGCTTTCTTTAATGCTTAATAGTGACCAACCGGAAGCCGATTTGGTGCAGTACCTGCTTCAAATCGGCTTCCCGGTAGCCGCCCTCTTTGTACCCTCAAGCTTAATTCTGAAGGATCTTCCAAGCATGCTCCACTTGAAAAATTGCTGTCGTTGCTCTGTTCAATTCAAATTCACTTTGCTGATTACCTACTTCGTGTGCTTGGCATTCACGGTCAGTGGTTGTGAATCCTCAATCGCGGTGCCTGAAAAGCCTGCGGACAACTCAGCAGTATCCGGAACAGTCACCCTGAACGGTAAACCCGTGAGTGGAGGAGAAGTGGGCTTCTTCTCGCTTCAATTTGGAATGGCCGGACAGGCGGCACTCGATAAGGATGGAAAATTTAAACTCTCTGATCCAATTGCTCCCGGTGACTACCGGATCTATTTTCTGTCAGGCAATGGACAACCTCTAAGAGGAATGCCCGTCAAATATATGAGCGAAACTTCCAGTGATTATTCCGTGGCTGTGAAAGATGGTGAGAACCAGTTGGTGATCGAGATCAAGTCCTGAGAATCACTGTCAGCCGAAGAGGCCTTTAATCACAGTGCCGCTTTCGACGAGTTTTACAGGGCGTCCGATGGGCGTATGTAATTCCAGGTCGGCATTGATTTTCATGGCATGGCACATGGAGCGGAAGAGGTCGTCTACTTCGACCAGGGAATCAACGATTTTCTGTCCATTTTCATCTGTTTTGCCGATAGCTTGTCCCCCTTTGATGCCGGCCCCTGCCATCAATAGGTTGAAGTTTTTGACCCAGTGATCACGGCCTGGGGCCGGCGGGCGCGCATTGATTTTTGGGGTGCGCCCGAATTCACCCATGCAGAGCACCAGCGTTTTTTCCAGCAAGCCGCGCTGTTTCAGATCGATCAGGAGTTGGGACAAGCCCTGATCGACGTCAGGGGCACGTCGTTCCATTCCCTTGAAAACATTGCTGTGCATGTCCCAGCCTCCGCTGCGCACTTCAACAAAGGGCACGCCGACTTCCACGAGCCTGCGTGCTACCAGCAATCCCTGTCCCAGTTGCGATTTCCCATAGGCCTCTTTCATCGCCGTCGGTTCATTATCAAATTCAAATGCTTTCAGTCGAGGTGATAGCATCATCAAGTTCGCTTTCTGATACAGCTTACTTTGTTCTTTGACGAGCGCTGCGGCGCCTGCGTCTGCAAAGTCACTTTCCTGCTGACTTAACAACGCGAGTCGGCGTTGCTGCCGTGATGCGGGAGTGTTGTTGAAAACATTATCTGGAAGTTGGCCAGGACGATCGATAATAAACGGGGCCACCTGAACTCCCAGAAAGCCCGAACTGAGCGTCTGACCGATGCTGACAAAATTGGGGATATCAGACTGAGGATCACCGATCTCTCTGGCAACGACCGAACCGAAGTGCGGAAACTTTTCAATACCGAGCATGCGGTGTCCGGTATGCAGGTGATAGGTGCCGCGTTCGTGGGCAGCTTCTTTGCCGGTCATGGATCGGATAACCGCGATGTCGTTCATGACTGCTGCGATCTTGGGCCAATAATGGGCGATTTCGATTCCCGGAGTTTGCGTTGCGATCTTTTTGGTTTCACCCCCATTAGGAGTTCCCGGTTTGGGGTCCCAGGTTTCCATCTGGCTTGGGGCACCGGCTAGCCAGACCAGGATGCAGGAACGGCCTTCTTTCTTCAATTCAGCCGCGTTTAAGCGGAACTGGCTCAGCAGCGCAGAGCCGGCGATTCCTAGCGAGGCAGACTGCAAAAAGTTTCTTCGGGAGATCCCGCCATGACGATTTAAATTCAGATGTAAGAGCGCATCTGCCTGCATGTGATGATTCCTATGCTTCAAAATGGCTAGCGTTTCGTGCGAAATTCTGTGGAATTGACGAGGACCCAGAGCAGATCATCGATGGCTTCTTCGCGGTTTGCCGACTCTTTCAAATATTCGATATTTCGCTGTACTTCCTGCTCATTTGCATGTCTGGCCAGTACGTTCAGATAGAGTTTCTGGACCAGTTCTTCGTGCGAGCTAAGCTTGATTAATTGTTGCTTGAGATCGCTTTGGGAGAGTCTGGACTGCAGGGTGGCGTTGTTCATCAGGAGCAGTGCCTGCTGGATCGAACCCTCCAGTGACCCTTGTGGTAGAGAGGGGTTCATATCGAAGACCTGTATGATTTCCTGGTGTAGTTTTTTGTCATATCCTGCTAATTTTTCGATCGAGTCTGCAACAACATCCGGGCGCAATCGGGAAGGCCGGACTGCTGTAAACAATTCTGATGCAGAAGACATGGTCCGCATTTCCCGCTGATAGATTTTCGAGTTCATAATCAGCCGAAAAACCCACTTGGGATCAAAATTTTTGTAGCGAAAATTGGCGGCGATGCGGTTGACGACCGGCTTGTGTATCACATCGCTGTCAGGCCCCAAACTGTCGACATCATAGAACCCGTCGCCGATCAGTTCGCTCCAGATACGGTTTACATAAGCGCGAGCGAACCAGTAGTTTTTCGGGTTGTATGCCAGATACGCTGCGATAGAAACGCGCCGGGCATCTGATTTCATTTTCTCGTGTGGTTTTTCGCCCAGTAGAAAGCGAGGTTTGACGACTGTTTTGACCGTCGGATCATCTGCGTCAGGCATCTTATAAGTGTAAGGATGAAAAAAAGCAGCGAGCTCATGGAATTGCGCGCGTTTCCAGTTATCAAACGGATGGTCATGACATTCCGCACATTTGATGCTGATGCCCATAAAGATGCGAGCGGTCTGCGAGGCAAGTTCGGTCGATTTATTTTCGCAAGCCAGCACAAAGTTATTGTAACCAAGCTTCTGACCATAATCGTTGCGCACCGCTTTATTGCGCTGCGGGGTTGCTGAAATCAGCATTACGGTAATGTAATCCCAGGGAGCACCTTTTTGGAATTGTTCAGCCAGCCAGTCCTCCAGCGCCTGAGGCTTGACGCGATTTTTGTTGGCAACACTATCGTAAAAAATGACCGAGGTCCAATAGCGGGCCCACTTACGTGCGTACTCTTCAGTCTCCAGTAATTCGTCGATTAACGCCGCTCGTTTATTTCTGTTTTGACTGGCAAGAAACGACTCGATTTTCTGCGGCGTCGGCAAAGTGCCTGTCAGGTCGAGATAGACGCGCCGAATAAAGGTTTCGTCATCGACTGTTTTGGCGAGGGATGCCTCGGCATTCGGGCCTAGCTCCTGCTCGAGGGCCTGATCCAGATCAGCGGAACTGAAGCTGACGCTACGGGCAATTCGGCGCGTCGGCATCGTTGATCGAATATATCCCAGAAGTTGCATCTTCTGCTCTTGAGTTTTCAGAGGGGGCAGGTTCAACGCCGGCGATTTCTGCTTTACTCTTTTTCTGGGTGCAGCCACTAAAGTTGTTGTAAGAAATAGACAAATCAATGTGATGAAAACGATCCATTGATGGGGCCTGAATGAAGAACTTTGACCACGCTTCAGCATAATACTACCCGCTACTGAAAGAGAGATTCGGAGACCCGAATTAGAGATGCGTCAAATGAAGTAAATGTATTTGTCGTATTGTATTTTAGAGATGAGCCGTTGAAACGGTCACTTTCAGCTGAAAGTAGAGTCTTAACTTACTTTCCTTAAATGGTATCTGCGCTAGTGCAAAGGTAAATAGAATTTGATGGATTCGAATCAGGACAGACTGAATTATTCACCCACCACAGAGCAAACGTTTACTAGTCCGGTGCGGATTTGGAAATCAATCTCAGATCATGTCCGTATAATTCGGCCTGGATGATTTCTTTTTGTATACCATACTTGCCAAGCCGGCGTGACGCGCAGATGTGAGCTATTTCACATATTTTTATTTCTAAGAAGAGTGAGTTTGGACCGAATCATAGTTAGTTTTGTGTGTTTAATCAGGAGAGAGGATCCTAGTCTTATTTTGACAGAACAGACCGTAAGCTATTTTATAGATATGGTTTATCGTCATTTACGTCATTGGTTTAACCCGGTCAGATTCAAGCTTTTGGCAGAAATATGAGATGTTTGACTAAAATTATTTACGTGTGAACTTTTTCTTCTCAAATTCGTCTAATAACACGTACTAGTGACAGAACCTGGGGACGACGCACGTGATGGACACTGTGGTTACTGGGAAGAGTCAAAAAAATGAGGGTGGGAAGCTATGATCAGTTCAAAATACAACAACCCGGCGATGAAACAATTAGCTGAGCAGCAGGTAAAGTACGCACCGCGAGAGGTGAAGCTTGAGCAAATCAGCCGCACGGAGCAATTCCTGGCGAATATAGAGCAGGAGCAGGATTATCCGTATCCGGAACTCTGCAAGGAAATTACAACCTACCGCTCTGAAATTTATCCAGACCTGGTAATTTCGGGCTCGGATGTGCTGCATGATTTGCGTTGCTTTATTGAAGACCTGTCTGACAGCGCTGAGATTAACGTTGACGATGTCCAAGAGCAGGTCCTGACAGTCCAGGATCTCAGTAAACAGTTCAACATTTCCACGAAGACCGTTGATCGTTGGAGAGACAAAGGTTTGGTCAGTCGTCGTTTTCGGTTTAACGGCCGGAAACGCGTTGGCTTCCTGAAGTCGTCAGTGGATCGTTTTCTGGAGAAGAATCAAGGTCATATCACACGCAGCATGAATTTCAGCCAGCTAAGTGAACAGGATCGCGAAGAGATTTTGCGTCGCGCCCGGCGTCTGGCTCGGTATGGAGGATGTCCTGCTGAGATCAGTCGGCGTATTGCCCGGCACATGAATCGTTCGCCAGAGACCATTCGCTACACTTTGAAAAATTTTGATCGGGAGAACCCGGAGTTGGCTATATTTCCGAATGCTCCCGAAAAAATTACCGAGCAACAGAAACGTGATATTTACAACACATTTCGGCGTGGTATTCCCGTTGAAAAGCTGGCGCGTCGTTACTGCCGCACTAAGGCCAGTATTTATCGCATCATTTCCGAAGCCCGGGCAGCGCGTCTGCATGCCCAGACGATCGACTACATGCACAGTGATGAGTTTGAACCAACAAATGCAGACAAACTGATTCTAGGGCCACCTCCGGAAGTGGATAAGTCAAAGGATAAAGTTCGTACTCCCCCCGGATTACCTCCTTATCTGGCAAGCTTGTATTCCATTCCATTGCTCACAAGAGAAGAAGAGGCTTACTACTTCCGAAAACTGAATTATCTGAAGTACAAAGCATTTCACATTCAGGAACATCTGGATCCAAACCGACCCAAAGCACGGGATATGGATCAGATCGAAAAGCTGCTCGATGAGAGTACGGATGTAAAAAACTTTTTGATTCGCAGCAACCTGCGGTTGGTGGTTTCGATTGCCAAGCGCCACATCAGACCGGGAAACAATTTCTTTGAAATGGTCAGTGACGGTAACATGTCGCTGATTCGTGCGATCGAAAAATTCGATTACACAAAAGGGAACAAGTTTTCCACCTACGCCAGTTGGGCGATCATGAAGAATTACGCACGTTCGATTCCTGCCGAGTACAAGGTACTCGATCGGTTCCGAACAGGTAATGAAGAGCTCTTCTTCCAGTCAACCGATGAGCGGGAAAGCCAGTACCGTGAAGAGCTGATCAATCAGAAACAGCATGCTGTGATTATGAGTATTCTGGATCAACTGGATGGCCGTGAGAAAGATATCCTGATCTATCGCTATGGGTTGAATGCACGTAACGAGCCGCAGACACTTGAACAGGTTGGCAATCGATTTGGTGTAACCAAGGAACGGATCAGGCAACTGGAGTCGCGTGCCCTGAAGAAATTACGGAGAATCACCCAAGTAGAACGAGTTGAAATACCGGGAATTTGAAGCAGACTGATCAAGTCCGTTTTTCGGGCTTATTAGTGAGTCCTCCCTTTAAACAGGCATGGTTCGTAGAACCATGCCTGTTTTTTCGTGTTTTGTTTCTTGCGTACGTGTGCGTGTTGCAGCGTCTGGAAATACCCGTGTCTATGACTGGTTTATTTGAACTTTGTGTCAGAAATTGTGTCTTACCACTTGTGTATCGTAAATCAGGTCGCCCAAGGATGAAAAGTAGATTGCATTGAGATGGAAATTCATAGGCCACATAGGCATACAGCATTAAGAAAAGATAACATTTTTTGGAATCAGCCAGTCGTTCACACTTGCAAGCAAGTGCCTGATTGCTATATTGAGCTGCTTACTGAGTTTCGGCGGGGAAAGTACCTCTTCAGCCAAGCGAGTCGTTCAGGTTGCATGAGGCTTGAAGCCTGCTAGCTTAGTTTTAATTTGACAGGCTAGCGTAGCTCAATCGGCAGAGCATCGGTTTTGTAAACCGAAGGTTGTGGGTTCGATTCCCACCGCTAGCTCTTTAGCCTAAACTTCCGAACCCTTCTTTTACTGTAAAGCGGGGTCGGTAAGCGGCTTATGAGACCCAGCTTCGGCTGGTTTGGGAGGGGGAATTCCCGAGCGGCCAAAGGGGTCAGACTGTAAATCTGATGGCTACGCCTTCGCAGGTTCGAATCCTGCTTCCCCCATTTTTTGAGTTGTAATTTGACTGAGTCACAGTTTTGCGGGTGTAGCTCAATGGTAGAGCCCCAGCCTTCCAAGCTGGTTGTGAGGGTTCGATTCCCTTCACCCGCTTTTGAGTATAAACGCGTATTGATTTTAAATTAAGACAGAAAATGCTGCTGTGGCTCAGTTGGTAGAGCGCGTCCTTGGTAAGGACGAGGTCATGGGTTCAAATCCCATCAGCAGCTTTTTTGAGTGTATAAAAATGTGAATTTCAGGAGGTGTGTGCCTCTTGCGTGCGAGGGGTGACTCCTGTTTTTACCTCGCCATTATGTTTTGTTGGTTTTATTGTTTAGGTTTGGTTGTGTACCAGGCCTAAAAAAGGGGTTTTAAAGAGAGATGGCTAAGGAAGTCTTTGAGCGAACAAAGCCGCACGTAAACGTTGGTACGATTGGACACATCGACCATGGTAAGACAACCCTGACAACCGCTTTGCTCGCAGTGCAAAGTGAAAAGGGCCTTGCCCAGATGAAGAGTTATGCTGACGTTGCGAAGGGGGGAACCGTTCGCGACGCCACCAAAACTGTAACAATTGCTGTGAGTCACGTGGAGTACGAAAGCGACACTCGCCACTACGCCCACATCGACTGTCCTGGTCACGCCGACTATATCAAAAACATGATCACCGGTGCTGCCCAGATGGACGGCGCCATTTTGGTGGTCTCCGCTGCTGATGGCCCAATGCCTCAGACGCGAGAGCACATTCTGTTAGCTCGTCAGGTAGATGTACCATCACTGGTTGTCTTTCTGAACAAGTGCGACCTGGTCGACGATGAAGAATTGCTCGAACTGGTTGAAATGGAAGTTCGTGAGTTGCTGACCAAGTATGGTTTCCCTGGAGACGATATTACTATCGTTCGCGGAAACGCTAAAGGTGCACTCGATCATCCTGCTGACCCAGCGTTTAATGCCTGTATTGGCGAGCTGATGGATGCCTTGGATGCCAATATCCCCGCCCCTGAACGTCAATCTGACAAGCCATTCCTAATGGCGATTGAGGACGTGTTCTCTATCGCCGGTCGTGGTACCGTGGTAACTGGCCGTATCGAACAGGGTAAAATTAACGTTGGCGATAAGGTTCAAATTGTTGGTCTGCGTGATACGCAGGAAACAACGTGTACTGGCGTTGAAATGTTCCAGAAGACCCTGAATGAGGGAATTGCTGGCGACAATGTTGGTATCCTGCTGCGTGGAACCAGAAAAGAAGACGTAGAGCGTGGTCAAGTTTTGGCTGCCCCTAACTCCATCCCTCCTCATACGAAATTTGAAGGTCAGGTTTACGTGTTGAGCAAAGATGAAGGTGGACGCCACACTCCATTCTTCAACGGTTACCGTCCCCAGTTTTACTTCCGTACAACTGACGTGACTGGTTCAACCACATTGCGAGGCGGTGCAGAGATGTGTATGCCTGGCGATAACGTGGAAGTTGAAGTGGAACTCGGCAAGCCAATCGCAATGTCAGAAGGAAGCCGTTTCGCGATCCGCGAAGGTGGCCGTACTGTTGGCTCTGGCGTTGTTGTCAAGATTGTTGAGTAATTAGAGACGCTACATTTTGTGATTTATACGGTGTCCACTCCGCCTTGTGATGGAGTGGACACCTTAAAGTTATAGTTGATTTGTTGTCTGTCGGGACTGAGGGCTGTTATGGCACGCGAATATGTATGGTTAGAATGTACTGAAACCGGGATGCGAAACTATCGGGTCAGCAAAGAGACTCGCGGCACAGAGCGACTTTCGCTAATGAAGTACTGCTCTAAGTTGCGAAAGCACACTTTGCATAAAGAGTCTCGCAAGAAGTAGGTTCTACTGGCCTGGATTTTGTGACTGGTGTCAGTTTTTTGAGTTGCTTCCGGTGGTCAAAATGTTTGGTCAGTTCATCAGTTTGGACGGGTGTAGCTCAATTGGCAGAGCACTGGATTCCAAATCCAGCGGTTGGGGGTTCAAGTCCCTCCGCCCGTGTTTTTGTGTTGCATCTGCTGCTGAAGCAGCTGAGTGGCTAGCGCCTCTTACTTCTTCACCCTAGGTTTGAATAGCAGATTTGCGATTTTCAGTTCGCTTCTGTTCTTTATATTATTTAGTAAATTGGTTCAATGGCTAAATCCAAGACAGGACAAGCGTTTTCTGCCACTTTAGTGAGTGGTGGTTTATATAAAAGAAATCAAGGGCGGCTTGTACGTCAGTTGACGGCAATCGGCCTGATCGCAGTGGCGATTTTTGGTGCCTATTCTCTTTATAATGTTTTACCGTTGGGAATGTCCGCCGGAATGCAAAAGGGGATTGCAGTAGGAATTGTGGCGATTTCAACTTGGCTAGCGTATCGAGTGGTGAATTTCCCACGGTTTGCCGACTTTTTGATTTCCGTTGAAGCCGAGATCAGCAAGGTAACATGGGCAACCTGGGACCAGCTATGGCGGTCAACAGCGGTCGTGATTGTGATAATGTTTTTTCTGTCGTTTCTACTGCTGGCATTTGACATGTTTTGGCAGTTTCTCTTCAAGTGGAAATGGATCGGATTTCTGCAGATTTGAGGAAGCGGCAGTCCAGCTTTCAGTAGATAACAGAGATTTTTTAATCTCTGCTTCTTGAATAAATTGTAATTTCTGCTCATTATGGGCGATTCCTGCTTTTGGCAGTCTCTTTGTTTTAGCTTCAGGGTAAATATCAGGTGTCCGTATGTAACGGTTCCTCTTATAAGGTGTCTCATGAGTAATGATTCGGATTCTGAACTAGCTTCTGAAAATCCAGAGGGCTCTGAAAACCCAGAGGTTTCTGAAAAACGCCTTTGGTATGTCTTAAAGGTGCAGAGCAATAGGGAAAAGTCAATTCGGGAAGCTTTGCTGAGAGGAATTAAGAGAGACGACCTGGAAGAGTATTTTGGGGAAATCATTATACCGACCGAAAAGGTTGTGGAAACAAAAGGTGGTAAAAAGCGGGTTTTTGAGCGAAAGCTCTATCCTGGCTACCTCATGATTCAGGTCGAACTGAATGATGACAGCTGGTACCTGGTTCGATCCACAAATGGAGTCGGAGACTTCACTGGAGCGTCAGGTAAGCCGATTCCCATGCAAGAGCATGAAATTGCTCGGATGTTGGGCCGGGAAGAATCCAAGGAAGAAACTCCTGTTAAGATTAAATTAGATTTTCAGACCGGTGATGTTGTCAAAATTAAAGATGGTACTTTTGAAGGTTTCGAAGGTACGATCGATAATATTGATGAAGCCAGTGGCAAAGTAACTGTTCTGATTGAAATTTTCAGCCGACCTACTCCAACGGAGTTAGAGTACTGGCAGATTGAAAAGGTCTAATCTGTCTTTCAGGCTCAGTGTAAAAATATATTGATTCACGTGTTTGTAAAGTGTTTTGAAAGTCGGTCAAATGGCTAAGCAGCTTGTTACAGAAGTAAAAGTTCAGATTCCCGGTGGTCAAGCAACTCCCGCTCCTCCAGTGGGTACGGCACTCGGACCTCACGGTGTGAATATTGGTCAGTTTGTTCAACAGTTTAATGAGCGCACCAAAGACATGGCCGGCACAACCATTCCGGTTGTGATCAGTGTTTTCAATGATCGCTCTTTTGATTTTGTACTGAAGAGCCCTCCTGCTGCCGTACTGTTAAAGCAGGCCGCCCAGATTGCTAAAGGATCCGGAAATCCCAAGAAGGATAAAGTGGGAACAGTGACCGTCGATCAATTAAAAGAAATTGCCAAGACCAAGTTTGAGGATCTGAATGCTCCCAATATTGATCAGGCAGCCAAGATTATTGCCGGAACTGCCCGTAGTATGGGTCTTGAAGTCGAGAAATAGTCGTTTGCTCTTAGTGGCAATGATTGTCATGGCTGGGTTCAGACAATAATTAAATAAACAAAAAACGTTTTTCGGATAGAAGAGTCATGGGAAAACAATCCAAGCGAACCAAATTTTATAATCAAAAGCTGGCTGGACTTAGCTCCGTTAGCCTGGAAGAGGCTGTGGGGGCTTTAAAGTCTCTGGAGACTGATCTACCTGCAGCAATCAAGCAGGTTAAAATGGACCAGACTGTAGAGCTGGCTGTGCGGTTGGGTGTTGACCCCCGTCAGGCAGACCAGTTGGTGCGTGGTTCAATTATTCTGCCACACGGCATTGGTAAGACACAGCGGGTTGTTGTGTTTGCCCAGGGTGCCAATCTGGAAGCGGCTGAAGCAGCCGGCGCTGATGTGGTTGGCGGTAAAGATCTGGCAGATAAGGTCAAAGGTGGCTGGCTTGATTTTGACGTGGCGATTGCAACACCGGATATGATGGGTGTTGTTGGTCCACTGGGTCGTGTTCTGGGACCGCGAGGTTTAATGCCTTCACCGCGTGCTGGAACTGTGACTCAGGATATCGCGAATGCCGTTAAGGACTACAAGGCTGGTAAGGTCGAGTTTCGCGTTGACGCTGGCGGCAATGTGCATTGCCGCGTTGGCAAGCTGTCGTTCGAGGCGAACCAACTGGTAGATAATATTCAAGCGATGCTGAAGTATCTGGAATCATTGCGGCCTTCTTCGGTGAAAGGC
The DNA here is from genome assembly GCF_963976445.1 of uncultured Gimesia sp. GTDB lineage: Bacteria > Planctomycetota > Planctomycetia > Planctomycetales > Planctomycetaceae > Gimesia. The sequence goes on from NZ_CAXBKP010000033.1 coordinate 25,768, forward strand.
GCTTATGTGCGAAACATTGCCATTTCATCGACGATGAGTCCCGGAATTGGGATCGCACTTTAATAATCGTGGTCACACTGATTGTATTTTGTAGCCAAAAATAATAGCAAATCACTGTTTTCGGCGTTTAATGAGCTGGAAGAGATCTAATGAGTAAATTTGTAAAAGAAATGATCATCTCGGAGATCGAATCCCAGATTGGCGAAGTTCGAGATTTCGTTATCATGGATTCTGCGAAGATGGATGCGATTACTGATAATGGTTTTCGTCTCAAGTTGCAGGAAAAAGGGATTACGACTCTGACGGTAAAGAATTCACTGGCCCGTCGTGCCTTTGCCAATGCTGGAGTAGAAGGTCTGGAAGATGTCCTAAAGGGACCTTCGACTCTCGTGTGGGGTGGCGAAGATATCGTCGCTCTCTCAAAAGAGATGGCGAAATGGGCCTCTGACATTGAAAGCCTGTCGATTAAAGGCGGGACCACTGAAGGAACTGCACTCACATCAGAAGATGTGGCAAAACTAAGTAAGAGCCCTGGTCGAATGGAATTGATTGGCGAAATTGTCTCCCGGATCCTCGGACCTGGTGCACAATTAGCAGGGGCAATCAAAGGTCCCGGCGGGACCCTTGCCGGGCAGATTAAGACAATCTCTGAAGGGGATGAGTCATAAGTCGTTGACCCGTTTCAAGACAGATGGTTTGTGTCTTGAAATTTGTAGCAACTGCTGCTGAGACAATGCAGCGTTGGTTTGATTTACACTAATAAGAGATTCTATTTTACGCATTCGTGCGAAAGGAAAGAGAAGATGGCGACAGCCGAAGCTACAACTGAATTTGGCGAAGAGACCAAAGAACTGGGTGACAAAATTGCTGGATTAACATTGCTCCAGGCTAAAGATCTGGCTGAATACCTTGACGAAGTACATGGTATTAAGGCTGCCGCTGGTGGCGCTGTCATGATGGCTGGTCCTGGTGCCGGTGACGGTGGCGGTGAAGCTGCTGAAGAACAGACCGAATTTGACGTCATTCTGACTGGATTCGGTGACAGCAAGATTCCTGTGATTAAAATCGTTCGTGCTGCGACAGGCCTTGGCCTCAAAGAAGCCAAAGATCTGGTTGAAGGTGCTCCTAAGCCAATGAAAGAAGGTGTCTCGAAAGAAGATGCTGAAGCACTGGTTAAAGAAGTCAAAGAAGCAGGTGGTTCTGCTGAAGTGAAGTAAGTCGTCGTAGAAAAAAGCCATCTCGAAATCACCTGTGCCGAAACTTGTTTTGGCACAGGTTGACTTCTGCCTGCACAGGCGTTTATTTTTTGGTTTTTTTCTGTGTGCAATTGAAGTGTTTCGTTACACCGCTTAGAATAAGTCACTGGCTGCTTCCGGTTTTGTTCCGTCGGATGCGGCAATCTTTGTTTCCGGCTGTTTCTTCAGGGCGTGTATTCTTCATTGCATGTTGCACTACTGCTTTATGTTTGTTTCCGTAAGTTTATCTGCTTCGATCAGTCATCGTTTCAGTCCCATTTGGTCTAAGCAATCGACTCATTGCACTCTCTTTTGAATAGCAAAGTAGTATTGAGCGATTTATCAGGCTTTAAATTAGTCGAGCGATCCGCTTTCAATGCAGCATTCGAGGCTGTATTCTCTCGAGGTACGCGCTGCTGTTCCTCGCTATTCTTGGTTTGTGCTCTGTCTGTTCGACATTGTTGTTTGCGCAGGGCATTTCCACATCTGGCACCAGGTAAGTAGAAAAGATCATCTTAATGCCGATTCCAGCACAGCGAACGATTCCCACTCAATCCGTCAAAAACTTTGGTAAGATTGAACACAGTTTTGAGCTGTCCGATTTAACACAGATTCAGACAGATTCCTATGCTAGTTTTCTTCAGGCTGATAAATCGCCTCGCGAGCGAAAGAATCAGGGACTCGAAGAAATCTTACGCGAAATATTTCCCATTGAAAGTTATCAAGGCCAATACCAGCTCGAGTACGTTAAATACGAGTTGGGAAAGCCCCGTTACACTCCGACAGAATGCCGTCAGTTGCGGATGACCTACGGTCGGCCATTTCGTGTCTGGCTGCGTCTTGTAAAAGAACAGCCGATTGAAGAGGAAGTTTACCTCGGTGATTTACCCGTCATGATTGGCGGTGGTGAATTTATCATTAACGGTGCAGAGCGCTGTATCGTCAGTCAGTTGCACCGTTCTCCCGGTGTCGACTTTGTGCTCAGTTCAGAGCCTGGTGAAAAGAAAGAGTATTCCTGCCGCGTGATTCCCGAGCGGGGCAGCTGGATCGAATTGGTAGTCGGCAAAAAAGATACCCTGGGCGTGCGAATTGACCAGAGCGGTAAGTTTTCGGCAATGACCCTGTTGCGTGCGATGTCGAAAGATTATTCTTCTGACACGGATCTGGTAAATCTCTTCTATGAAACCAAGTCAGAAAAAATTGTCGCCGCTTCTGCTACTGAAAAGCTAGTCGGTAAAATTGTCGCTGAAGACATTGTATATCCAGCTGGCCATGATCGTTGTGGTGAGGTCATTCTGGATTGCTGCGGCACGATTACGGAAGAGATGATTGAAGAAATCGTTGACACTGGCCTGAAAAAAGTAGAAATCGTTCCGGAAGTCAACGACGTGCTGGTTCTGCAAAGTATTGCTGAAGATCCCACGGTAACCCACGAAGAAGCACTACTGCGAATTTATTCGAGACTGCGTCCTGGTAATCCGCCGCAACTGGAACGTGCCATTGACCTGTTCAGAGAAAAATTCTTTGATGTGAATCGGTATCGACTGGGACGCGTTGGTCGTTTTCGTATCAATCGTAAATTCAAGCAGGATGTCCCCGATACAGAAATGACGCTGCGTCCGGAAGACTTTATCAATTCCATTCGTTACCTGGTTCGTCTGCGAATTGGTGATGGCTCCGCATACGTGGATGATATCGATAACCTCGGTAACCGGCGTTTGCGTACGATCGATGAATTGGCTTCGGATGAAATTCGAAAAGGGTTTCTTAAGCTGCGGCGGACCGTTCAGGAACGCATGACGCAAAAAGACGTGGAAGAGATGTCTCCTCGTACGCTGATCAACCCCAAGAGTGTTTCAGCGGCGATTGATTTCTTCTTTGGTCGTAGTGAATTGTCACAGGTGGTTGACCAGACGAATCCACTTTCGATGTTAACACACGAACGTCGTCTGAGTGCATTGGGGCCTGGTGGTTTGAACCGGAAGCGTGCCGGCTTCGAAGTCCGCGACGTACATATTTCTCACTACGGACGTATCTGTCCAATTGAAACTCCTGAAGGTACCAACATTGGTTTGATTTCCAGTTTGAGTATTTTCTCAAAGGTAGACGATTACGGGTTCCTGATAACTCCTTATCGTCAAGTGAAAAATGGAAAACTGACTGACGAAGTGCATTGGATGCGGGCTGATGAAGAAGCGGAAGTCCATGTGGCTCCCGCCGACACCCCCGTCGAAAATGGTAAATTCAGGGAAGACCGCGTAATGGCACGGTTCCGTGATGACGTGGTCTGGATTGCCGGCAGTGATGTCGATTACATCGATGTCGACCCCGCACAGATGGTCGGAATTTCTGCTGGCCTGATTCCCTTCCTGGAACACGACGATGCGAACCGCGCTTTAATGGGTTCTAACATGCAACGCCAGGCCGTGCCTCTGTTAATCGCCGAACCTCCGCTGGTAGGTACCGGGATGGAAGTGGCTGTCGCTCAGAACTCGGGCATGGTGATCCGGGCTGAGAAAGCCGGCAAGGTGACTTACGTTGACGGAAATGTGGTTGAAGTCAACGGCAAAAAATATCGTCTGCGAAAGTACGAAGGACTCAACGAACGCACCTGTCTGAATCAGACTCCTGCCGTCAGTATGGGAGATACGGTCAAGAAAGGCCAGATTCTCTGCAACAGTGCTGCTGCTTCAGACGGCCTATTGGCCTTGGGACGTAATGTGCTGGTAGGTTTCATGTCCTGGGACGGTTACAACTTTGAAGACGCGATCATTTTGTCAGAACGTCTGGTGAAAGAAGACGTCTACACTTCAATTCACATCGATGAATTTGATGTTGAAATCCGAGAGACGAAACTGGGTCGTGAAGAGTTCACACGTGATATCCCTAACGTCAGTGAAAAGGCGTTACGCCACATTAGTGAAGACGGGATTATCAAAGTAGGAACCCGCGTTCGCCAAGGTGATATTCTGGTCGGAAAGGTTTCGCCGAAAGCCAAGGCTGAACTGACACCGGAAGAAAAGCTGCTGCACGCGATCTTTGGTCGCGCCGGTGAGGATGTCAAGAACGAATCGTTAGAAGCATCCAGTGGTGTGGAAGGGATTGTGATTCACACCGAGAAATTTGCACGACGAATGAGCCTGACTGATTATGAGCGAAAGCAGTATGACGAAGAGCTCAAACAGGTCGAAGAAAAAGGCGATCAGGAAATCGCTACTGAGTTCCGTGAATTCCTGAAGACCTTTGAAGCGGCATTAGGCCAGCCCCTGGTTGACGATGATGGCCGCAAGATTCGCGAAATTACTGAAGACAAATTTATTTCTCAATATGCTCATGATTTTCTGTCACATCTGGATGACCTTGATATTCGCAGCCCGCAGAAAAAGGCAGACTGCCGTGCGGTAATCGACGAATTGTGGGCCAACATCGAGGATGTCATTGATACCTGCGACCAACGTGTCAACAGTATGAAACGCGGCGAAGAATTGCCGAACGGCGTGCTGCAGATGGTCAAAGTCTACGTGGCATCGAAGCGTCAGATTTCCGTGGGTGACAAGATGGCTGGTCGTCACGGGAATAAGGGTGTGATTTCCAAAGTCTTGCCGATCGAAGACATGCCTTTCACTGAAGATGGTACTCCGATCGACATCATGTTGAATCCACTAGGGGTTCCGAGTCGTATGAATGTGGGGCAGATTCTAGAGACCCACCTTGGCTGGGCGGCCGAAAAGCATGGTTTCCGTGCTGTGTGCCCAGTGTTTGATGGTGCGATGGAGTCACTGATTCACGAGTACCTCGAGTCAGCCGGTTTACCTAAAGATGGTAAGGCACAATTGTTTGATGGTCGTACGGGTGAAGCATACGAGCAGAAAACCACGGTGGGTCAGATTTATATGCTGAAGCTGCATCACTTGGTGGATGATAAAGTACATGCCCGTTCGACAGGACCTTACTCACTGATTACTCAACAACCATTGGGCGGAAAAGCCCGCTTTGGTGGTCAGCGATTTGGGGAAATGGAAGTCTGGGCACTGGAAGCTTATGGTGCGGCTTATATTCTGCAGGAACTGCTGACAGTGAAGAGTGACGATGTCGAAGGCCGTACCAAGATTTATGAATCAATGGTAAACGGTGAAAATACATTAGAGGCCGGTACGCCAGCCAGCTTTGACGTGCTAAATAACGAAATTCGTGGACTTGGTTTGAATCTACAGCTGGAAAAAAATCCCGGTTGATGCGTTCTCAGGGATTAGAGAGTTGTGTCAAAGGCGATATTTTTTTCAGGATCAATGTCTGATCATAAACAGTTCAGAAAATAAGGAGCGTGCACAGTGAGTGTTGCACAGACAGCTTACGAGCGAATTAACGATTACGGTTCCGTAAAAATTGGTTTGGCTAGTCCACACGATATTCGGAGTTGGTCATTCGGTGAAGTTAAGAAACCGGAAACGATCAATTATCGAACCTATCGGCCCGAACGCGACGGATTGTTCTGCGAGCGAATTTTTGGTCCTGAAAAAGACTGGGAATGTGCCTGTGGTAAGTACCGGGGCATGAAGTACAAAGGCATGATCTGCGACCGTTGTGGCGTCAAAGTGACACATAGTCGTGTTCGTAGAAAGCGAATGGGGCATATTGAATTAGCTGCACCGATCGTGCATATCTGGTTCTTTAAATCGATGCCCAGCCGCCTGGGTGCGTTGTTGAACATGAAGACCACGGCGCTGGAAAAAGTAGTTTACTTCCAGGACTACGTCGTGACTGACCCCGGCGATACACCGCTGGAAATGTGCCAGACGATGACCGAAGAAGAGGCTCGTCAGAATCAGGCCAAGTATGGCCCCGGTTCATTCGAAATTGAGATGGGAGCAGAAGCCATTAAAAAGCTTCTGATGAGCCTGAATCTGGTCGAAATTTCGGAACGGCTTCGCAAAGAGTTGTTTGAAACTGCCAGCCAGCAAAAGCGGAAGGACTACATCAAACGGTTGAAAATCGTAGAGTCATTACGCGACAGTGATAACCGTCCGGAGTGGATGGTGCTGGAAGTGATTCCCGTGATTCCCCCCGACCTGCGTCCGCTGGTTCTGCTGGATTCCGGTAACTTCGCAACCAGCGACCTGAACGACCTCTATCGCAGAATTATCAACCGTAATAACCGTTTGAAAAAACTGGTTGACTTGAACGCCCCCGAAGTGATTGTGCGTAACGAAAAGCGAATGTTACAGCAGTCAGTAGATGCGTTGTTTGATAATAATCGTTGTAAGCGCCCAGTGCTTGGTTCTTCCAATCGCCCCCTGAAATCATTGACTGATATGATTAAAGGGAAGCAGGGACGTTTCCGTGAAAATTTGCTCGGAAAACGTGTCGATTATTCTGCACGTAGTGTGATCGTGGTTGGTCCGGAACTGAAATTACATCAGTGTGGTCTGCCCAAGAAAATTGCACTCGAGCTGTTTCAGCCGTTCATTATTCGCCGTCTGAAAGATAGCGGTCACGCCGATACGATCAAGTCGGCGAAACGCATGCTGGAACGTAAAGACGAAGATGTGTGGGATATTCTTGATGAAGTAATCCAGAATCACCCTGTACTTCTGAACCGTGCCCCGACGTTGCACCGTATGGGGATTCAAGCGTTTGAGCCAACTCTCGTAGAAGGAAATGCAATTCGCGTCCATCCGCTGGTGTGTGGTGGATTTAACGCTGACTTCGATGGTGACCAGATGGCGGTACACTTGCCACTTTCAATCGAAGCACAGGTAGAAGCAACCACGTTGATGCTGGCAACGAATAACATTTTCAGCCCTTCTGATGGTGCACCGATTATTCGTCCTTCTCAGGACATCGTGATGGGTTGCTACTATTTGACCCTGAAGAAGACGGAGCGAGTGGGGGAAGGCATGATCTTCTCTGGCGTGGACGAAGTACACGCTGCATTCCAGCAACGCAAGCTGGATCGCCATGCCATCATCAAAGTGCGAATGCCACGTGATAAACGGGTCAAAGGAGATGGGTCCGAAGATTTTAAGATGGGAGGATTAGTTGAAACGACGGTAGGACGCGTCATATTCAATGATATTCTGCCGAAGAAGATGGCCTTCTATAACCTGACAATGAAAGGTCGCGATCTTTCGAACGTGATTTCTGACTGTTATCTGGAGCTCGGACGTCGTGAAACGATTAACCTGCTCGACAAAATGAAAGAAACTGGTTTCCGTGAATCAACGGCGAGTGGTCTTTCTTTCGCAACCAGCGATTTAAAGACGGCTCCCAATAAAGCCAAGGTAATTGGTGATTCGGAGAAAATGGTCCTGCAGAAGTCCAAGCTTTATGAGCGTGGTCTGATTACAGCCGAAGAGCGTTATAACGAAGTGCTTGACACGTGGACGAAAGCCCGCGAGTTGATTACGACGTCCATGATGCATGAGTTGGAAAACGACTACCGTGATGATGGTAAGTACGTGAACCCAATTTATCTGATGTCGAATTCCGGTGCTCGTGGCGGTATCGAACAGATGCGTCAGCTTGGTGGTATGCGTGGGTTGATGGCCAAGCCGAGTGGGGAAATTATTGAAACTCCCATTAAGGCGAATTTCCGTGAAGGCTTGACCGTGCTGGAGTACTTCAGCTCGACACACGGTGCCCGCAAAGGTCTAGCAGACACAGCTCTTAAAACGGCAGACAGTGGTTACCTGACACGTAAGCTGGCAGATATCTGTCAGAACGTTGTTGTCACGGAACATGACTGTGGTACCGCTCAGGGTATGACACGCGGTGTTGTTTATCGCGGCGAAAAGGTGGAAATGAGTTTGACCGACGCGATTCGTGGTCGTGTCAGCCGAACCAACATCGTCGATCCGATTACCGACGAAGTCATCGTACGCGAGAACGAATTGATCACCGTGGAAATTTCGCGTCGTATTGAAGCGATGGGCCTAGAAAAGATTCAGGTTCGCAGCCCGATGACTTGCGAGTCATCACTGGGGATCTGCCGCCTGTGCTACGGGATGGACCTGTCAACCGGTTCGCTTGTCGAAGAAGGTCTGGCAGTCGGAATTATCGCCGCACAAAGTGTAGGCGAGCCCGGTACTCAGTTGACAATGCGTACGTTCCACATTGGGGGAACTGCTTCCCATGAAGTGGAAGAGCATGAAATTAAGACCCGCCGTGCCGGTAAAGCGACATTCGCCCGCATCAGGTCGGTTGTAAACAACGAAGGTTTCAGCGTTGTTTTGACGCGAAATGGTGAAGTTGTGATCAACGACCCGAAAGGCCGTGAGTTGGAACGCTATACCATTCCCAACGGTGCGACTCTGATGGTCAATGAGGGAGACGAGCTGAAAGAAGATCAAGTGATCTGTCAGTGGGACCCTCACTCAATCTCCATCCTCGCAGAAGTAGGCGGTCGTGTTCGATTTGAAGAGTGTGTGGAAGGGAAAACCATTCGCACCGACAAAGACCCTAGTGGTCACATCCGTCGTTCGATTATTGAGCATAAAGGTGAACTGCATCCGCAGATTATCATCGAAGATGCTACCGGCAAAATTCTGGACTTCTATTATCTTCCTGAAAAGGCAAGTATCGAAGTCGAAGAAGGTCAGCAGATCACAGCGGGAACTATTGTTGCCAAGAACCCTCGTGAATCTTCAGGTACGCAGGATATTACCGGTGGTTTGCCTCGTGTGACTGAGTTGTTCGAAGCAAGACGTCCTAAGGATCCTTCTGTTCTGGCTGAGATCGATGGCGAAGTAGAATTTGTTCCTGAGAAGAAACGTGGAAAACGAATTGTTATCGTTCGCGGAGAGGATGGGACCGAAGTTGAACATGTGATTCCGCATGGTAAGCATCTGTTGGTTCATGCAGGAGACCTGGTTATAGCCGGTGATGCACTGGTTCGTGGTCCTCTAGTGCCACACGATATTTTACGCGTCAGTGGTACGGAAGCAGTTCAACAGTATCTATTGCATGAAATTCAGAGTGTGTACCGTGCTCAGCGCGTGACGATCGATGATAAACATCTTGAAATCATTATTTCCCGCATGTTAAGTAAAGTGATGGTTGAAAATGTGGGTGATACGAACCTGCTACCAGGAATTGTACTCGACAAGTTGACCTTCCAGAGGATCAATGAAGAGACCATTGTCTGTGTAAAAGTGGTTGATTCAGGTGACACTGACTTCCAGCCAGATGACCTGGTACCATTGCCAACGATTGAAGAAGTGAATGCCCAGGTAGAATTAGCAGGACAGGCTCCTGCCAGCTTTACCAAGCCGAAGCCGGCATCTGCCAGCTCACAGCTGCTGGGGATTACGAAAGCATCAGTGCAGAGTGAAAGTTTCATCTCTGCTGCCAGTTTCCAGGAAACGACAAAGGTATTGACCGAGGCGGCACTCGCCGGCCGTGTCGATTATCTGGTGGGTCTGAAAGAAAATGTGATCCTCGGTCACCTGGTTCCAGCAGGAACTGGATTCTATCAGCACCAGAATGCAGAAGTTCGCATTCGCCCCGAAGCGTTAGAAGAGCTGAAGGCTGAAAAAGAACGTATTCTGGCGGCTCGGATGAGCCTGTTGAATGAAGTTCAACCTGATAAACCCGTTCCATTGGGCGGCGGTCAGGAAACTGAGGAGTATGGTCAGGGGGGAACAGATTCTTCGATAGAAATTACACCCCCCAGCCCAAATCCCTTTGATGAGTAAGCAGAATGATCCAGCCTGATTTCTGGTTGAACTCTCTTGACCTGGTTCCTGAAATGGACTTGTTGTGAGACTTGACGGATCAGTTCGGGCTGGATACATTGTCTCGTTCCTCTCACTGCTGAGGGGCGCGAAATAATACATAATAAGTGGCCATATGTATTGATGGCTAATTTGAATAAAGTGTTTATTGTAGTTCAAGATATGGACGAAGATGGATTGTCTCAATGCCAACGATTAATCAATTAATCCGTAAACCAAGAAAAAAGCCGATTTCCAAGAGCAAAACTCCCCTGTTAGAGGGTTGCCCTCAAAAACGTGGGGTCTGCTTGAATGTGAAAACGGTTACACCGAAAAAGCCAAACTCCGCGTTGCGTAAAGTGGCACGTATCCGCCTCTCTAACGGGAAAGAGCTGACTGCTTACATTCCGGGTGAAGGGCATAACCTGCAGGAGCACTCGATCGTCCTGGTGCGTGGTGGCCGTGTTCGCGACTTACCTGGTGTTCGCTACAAAGTGATCCGCGGTGTACTCGACACGCTTGGTGTAAGTGATCGCCGACAGGCACGTAGCCGCTACGGTACGAAACGCCCCAAATAGTCGTTCACTTAATTTAATTCAATTATCAGATATTTGATTTCACAAGTCAGTGCTCGCTGAGAGCATTGAGAATAACGTCAGAGGAAATGTTGGAATGGGCAAGAAGTTTACAGCCAGTACGACACAGCTTAAACCAGATCCCCGGTTTAATTCACTGTTGGCTTCCAAGTTTGTTAACTGCCTGATGCACGATGGCAAGAAGAGCGTTGCACAAAACGTTTTTTATGATGCCTTGGATCGTATCAAGGACCGGGTTCCTGATATCGAACCGATCGAAGTGTTTACCCAGGCTGTTGAAAACGTAAAGCCTAGTGTTGAAGTACGATCGAAGCGAGTGGGTGGAGCGACCTATCAGGTCCCAACTCCCGTAAGCCCCAAGCGTCAGCAGACGCTGGCGATTCGCTGGCTCCTGGCTGCGATTCGTGGAAAAAAAGGACGTCCAATGGATGTTCGGCTGGCTGATGAGATCCTGTCTGCTCACAAGCGGGAAGGCACCGCAATGACGACCCGCGAGAACATTCACCGAATGGCTGAAGCGAACAAGGCGTTTGCACATTTCGCCTTCTCTCGCTAAGACAATTATTACGACCATTAAGACGCACTGGTATGGCTTTGGGGCTATTACTTCGTGCGTCTTTTTTTTTGATATTGTGGATTCAGACTGATTTGTAAACGATATGATCTACGGCGTTGAATAGAGAACACTATTTGTGTTTGGCTTTAACCAGGAATGACCGTTTTCCTGAGTGGCGTTAAGTTGATGATTTTACAGATGGGATTGCAGGGAAAGATGTCAGCTTCAATAGAGAAAATCAGAAACATCGGAATCATAGCTCATATTGATGCCGGTAAAACAACGACGACCGAACGAATTTTGTATTACGCAGGCGTTGTGCATCGGCCCGGCGGTGTTGATGAAGGCACGACGGCGACCGACTTCGATTCGGAAGAAGCGAAGCGTGGCATCACGATCTACTCAGCCGCAATTAGCTGTCACTGGAAAGGGCATTCGATCAACATTATCGATACGCCAGGGCACGTCGATTTTACGGCTGAGGTTGAGCGCAGCCTGCGAGTTCTGGATGGCGCCGTCGTAGTGTTCAGCGCAATGGAAGGCGTGGAAGCACAAAGTGAAACAGTGTGGCGACAGGCAGATAAATACAATGTACCGCGCATCTGCTTTATCAACAAGATGGATCGCATTGGTGCCAGCTTTGAGCGCACATTCCAAGAAATCAGAAAGCGCCTGCGGGCCAACCCAGTAGCACTGCAGATACCCATCGGCGAGGGGACAACCTCAACGGGCACCTCTTTCGAAGGGGTGATTGATCTCATCAAAATGAAATCCCTGTATTACGACCCGGAATCAATGGGGTCAAAATTTGAGGTCAGGGAGATTGCAGACGAATACCTCGAGCAGGCCCAGGAATGGCGCAGCAAGATGCTGGAGGCCGTAGCCGAGATGGATGATGACATACTTGAACAATACTACGAGACCGAGGATATCCCCGAAGAGGACCTGCTGCGCCTGCTGCGAGAGGCAACCCTCAATGGTAGCCTGCAACCGACGTTTTGTGGTTCTTCTTTAAACTATATCGGAGTGCAGCCAGTGCTGGATGCGGTTGGTGAGTTCCTCCCCAGCCCACTGGATCGCCCGCCAGTAGAAGGCATCAACCCTCAGCCGAAAAAGCGGGGCGGGGAAGCGGGTGAACCAGAGTCGCGGGCAACTTCGGTGAATGAGCCAATGTGTGGCCTGGTTTTTAAAATCCAGACGGACAAGCACGGCGATTTGTGTTTTGTTCGCGTCTACTCCGGGCAGCTAAAGAGTGGTACCCGACTATTGAATGCACGGACCGGCAAGAAAGAGTTAATCAGCCAGCTATGGCGCGTGCATGCGGATGCGCGGGAAAAAGTGGAAACCGACAGCATTGACGCTGGCGATATCGCCGGAGTGATTGGCCCCAAAGAAGCCGCTACGGGAGACACGTTGTGTGATATCAAACATCCAATTCTACTGGAAAGCATTTCGTTTCCTGAAACTGTAATTTCGATGGCAGTGGAGCCCGACTCCAGTGCGGATCGAAAGAAGCTGGAGGAGACACTGAAGAAGCTGTCTCGGCAGGACCCCACGTTTAAAGCCATGACCAATGAAGAGACCGGCCAGACAATTGTTTCCGGAATGGGAGAACTCCACCTTGAGGTGCTACGCAATCGAATGCAAAAAGAGTTCAACCTAAGCGTGCGAGTGCATAAGCCGCGTGTCAGCTATCGCGAAACAGTGACCGCCGCAGTTGAAAAAGAAGTCGAATTCAGTCGCCCTTCTCCAGGGGGTGATCTTTACTTCAAGGTGAAACTACGGCTGGAGCCATACAAAGGCGATACCCCCGTTTCGATCATCAGCAACCTGAAGGCGGAAGACCTGGATCCGAACCTGCATAAAATCGTAATGGAAACATTGAAGATGGGGATCGAAGGGGGAGGGCAGGTCGGTTTTCCATTGATGAATATACAGTTTGTTGTCCTGGCAGCCGAGACCCATGAGGGGGAAACCAGTGAAGTCGCTGTGGAGGCCGCTGTTTCAGAGGCGTTACATGGATGCATTATGGATGCAAAAATCCAACTGCTGGAGCCGATCATGAAAATCGAGGTGGTAACTCCAGATGAATTCCGGGGGAACATCCAGGCAGACCTCAGCTCACGGAACGCAGCTGTATTAAACACAGAATGGCGGAGTGATTTGTGTGTAATGGAAGTCGAGGCACCCTTATCACAGTTATTTGGCTATTCTACCCAGATTCGGAGCCTTTCCCAGGGGCGAGCATCATTCTCGATGGAGCCTTTGAAGTATGCAGCTGCTCCCGCAAGTGTATTAAAAGAGATGATTGGATAATTTTTTGAAATTCATAGGGCTCCACGCTTGGTATCCTGCGAATGAGTGTGTAACTTGTCTCCTCTGCTGATTTAGAAACCGGAACGCCGGTTTCCATATGAACAGTACACGGCAGGCTTTCCATATGAGAATGTCAGAATTTGGAAAAAAGCGTCTTAAGCTTTGCCCGGGTTATTGACAAGCAGTGAAGGTCTCATTACTATTGCCCGCTTCCCTGTTTAGGATTTCATCTAAGCAGGGCTAGAGTCTTATTTTAGCGAAGGAATTTATTGGTGGCCGTTGCGAGTCAAGAGCGAATCCGAATTCGCATGGAAGCTTATGATCACTCCGTGTTGGACCAGTCAGCAGCAGATATTGTTGATACGGCGAAACGAACCGGTGCGATCGTCCATGGCCCCATTCCATTGCCCACAAGGATTGAACGATATACGGTTCTAAAGGGACCGCATATCGACAAGAAGTCCCGTGAGCAGTTTGAAATTCGGACTCATAAACGTTTGGTTGATATTTTGTCCCCGACTGGTAAGACGATTGACGCTTTGAATAAGTTGTCTTTGCCTGCAGGGGTTGATATTAAAATTAAGGCGTCCGCTGGCGGAAACTAGTCTTTTTAAGTTTTCGTTATGATGCTCGCGGTGCCGGTGTATTATCGGTTCTGCTTGATTAGGTTAGGGATCCAGCTTTCGCTGGTGGTGCTATGCTTCCTGCTGCCGTGACTGGCAGATTTCATGGAAGCTTTGTTCCCGTTGTTTTAAGGGTGATGAGTATGCCTGTCGGTCTGCTGGGTAAAAAAGTCGGAATGACACAAGTTTATGATAATGGGGTAATGGTCCCTGTTACTGTGATTCAGGCTGGTCCTTGTCATGTTCTACAGATTCGTACGGTAGACACAGATGGGTACGAAGCGGTTCAGGTTGGTTTTGGAGACAAGCCTCGCCGGCTGTCGGCCCGTAGTGAGCGTGGCCATGTTGCTGCCTTAGATAGCAAGCGACAGAAAAAACGAGCCGAATCAGGCGTAGCTGTTGTTGAAAAAGCCGGTTGCGAACCTAAGCGGTTTATTAAAGAGTTTCGCACAGATGGCGAAAACCATGAATGTGAGGTTGGTAACGAATTGACGGTTTCCGTCTTTGCTGACGTGGCCTTCATTGATGTAATCGGCACCAGCAAGGGCCGCGGATTTGCCGGTGTAATGAAGAGACATAATTTTTCTGGTCAACGTGCTTCACATGGTGTTAAGCGAGTCCACCGTCATGGTGGTTCAATTGGTCAGAGTGCGGATCCTTCCCGAGTTATGAAGGGAACGCGAATGGGTGGTCGATATGGCGGCAAGCAGATTACTGTCAGACATTTGAAAGTGGTTCGCGTTGATGAGGAGAATAACGTTCTCTTAGTGCGAGGGGCGGTTCCAGGACCCAATGGTGGAGACCTGGTGATTCGTCAAACCAATAAGTATTAGTTTTTTGAGTGTTTGAAGTAGTTAGACAGTTCTGCCTTATATAAATGGTGTCAAAATGATTTCTGTTGCAATTCAAGATAAAGCTGGAAAAGAAGTGGGCAAATATGAGTTTGACTCCACTGAATTAGCCAACGGTGTCAATCGCCAGTTGTTGCACGATGTTGTGGTGATGTATGAGGCAAACAAGCGAATTGGCTCTTCAAAAACCAAAACACGCGGCATGGTAAGAGGTAGTACCGCAAAGTTATATAGACAAAAAGGGACAGGTCGTGCCCGTGCTGGTGGTGCTCGATCTCCCGTGCGTCGCGGCGGTGGTCACACTTTTGCCAAGACCCCTAAGGATTGGAGTTACCGCTTGCCCAAAAAGGCAGTTAAGCTGGCAACTCGAATGGCGATTTTAAGTAAATTTGAAGACGAGCAGGTGACACTGCTTGATGAGCTCGTAATGCAGGTGCCTAAGACCAAAGAGGTCACTGGAGCCCTGGCTGCCTTGGGTTTGTCTAATATCAGTTGTCTGTTGACAACCGATGGACATGATCCGGTTGTCTGGAAGTCTGCTCGAAATATTGAAAAAGTGCAGGTTTCACCTGCGAGTGACTTGAATGCCTATGATGTTTTGCGTCAGCGGCAGATGGTGCTGACCAAGTCGGCTTTAGACCAGTTACTTGGTCGGGTTGAAGGTTAGTTCGGTAAAGTTTGTAGTTTAGTCATCCAGTCTGAGTATTGAGGTTAGTTGTTATGTCGGATGGTTTAAAAAAAGGCGTTCAGCTGGAGCCGTATCAGGTCGTCATCCGGCCCTTGGTGACAGAGAAAGGGACTCATCTTTCTGAGTCTTTCAATGCATACACGTTTGTTGTCGATAAGTCGGCAACAAAAACAGATATTAAACATGCAGTAGCTGACTTGTGGAATGTGCGTGTGGTTTCTGTCCGTACTCAGAATCGGCTCGGAAAACCACGTCGTCATAAGCACAAAATTGGTTATACAAAGTCATGGAAAAAAGCAATTGTTGAGCTTCATGAAGATGATCGTATTTCATTCTTCTAAGATGGTACTTTAAGAAGAGTTCGAGCGAAGACATTTAATACGTGGTTTTGAAGCCAGCAGAAAATCGAGGGAGTATATTATGGGAATTCGGTTCTATAAGCCAATAACACCAGGTCGGCGTGGTGCATCGGTGAGCGATTTTGCAGCGATCACAGATCGTAAAAAAGCTCCTGAGAAAACCTTGCTGACACGGTATAAGAAAAAAGGCGGACGGAATAACCAGGGTGTGATTACTGCCCGTCATCGTGGCGGCGGACACAAGCGGATGTATCGTCTGATTGATTTTCGTCGTGGCAAAGATGGTGTGCCAGCTAAGGTAAATAGTATTGAGTACGATCCCAACCGATCAGCTCGAATTGCACTGTTGCATTATGTTGATGGTGAAAAACGATATATTCTGGCTCCAGAAGGTTTGGCTGCCGGAGACACTGTGATCAGTGGAGACAAGGTTGAGCCAAATATTGGCAATTGCATGCCTTTGTCGAGTATCCCATTGGGTTCAGAAATTCATAATATTGAAATGCAGCCTGGCCGAGGCGGTCAGCTGTGTCGGAGTGCCGGTACTTCAGCTGTTTTAAATGCACGTGAAGATAACTGGGCTCAGGTGACTCTGCCTTCTGGGGAAGTCAGACGTATCCCGAGTTCCTGCCGTGCAACGATTGGCGAAATTGGTAATTCAGAACATACAAAAGTCGTGCTGGGTAAAGCAGGCCGTAAACGATGGATGGGGCGTCGTCCTCATGTTCGTGGTACCTGTATGAACCCGGTAGCTCACCCGATGGGTGGTGGTGAAGGTCGCAACTCAGGTGGCCGTCATCCCTGTAGCCCAACTGGTAAGCTTGCCAAAGGCGGAAAGACACGAAAGAGGAAGAAAGCTTCTTCGAAGGCAATCATTCGACGCCGTAAGTCACGTCGATATGGTCAGCTGAAGCTCTGAAATAAAGTAGTTTGAATTTAAAGAATTAAGTATCAGTTTTTGATAATTGAGGACAAGTTTTATGGGTCGCTCTCTGAAAAAAGGGCCTTATGTTGATGTGAAACTTCTTAAGAAGATTGAGAAGTTGAACCAATCGGGTAAAAAAGCACCGATCAAGACATGGGCTCGGGCTTCAACAATTGCTCCGGAATTTGTAGGTCATACATTCCTGGTGCATAATGGGCGCGCTCATTTAACCGTGTATGTTACGGAAGAAATGGTCGGCCACAAGTTGGGCGAGTTTTCACTGACACGCACATTCCGCGGTCATACGATGAAGAAGAAATAAACGTTTGTGTTTGTTGTTATTTCGGTCAAAATGACCGATAACCGATAAGAATTATGCAATAGTGAAGTGGAGTAATTGTCATGGGGCAAGTTCGAGCAATGCATCGATTTGCACGAATTTCAGCAACTAAGGTTCGTCCTTTTGCAGACTTGGTTCGTGGAAAGACAGCTTCTGAAGGTTTGGATTCATTGAAGTATATCCCAAACCGTGGAGCTCGTTTTCTCGAAAAAGTCATCAAAAGTGCAATGGCCAATGCTGAGGACAGAGGTGCTCGGAATGTCGAAGGTTTGAAAATCGCAGAAGCACGCGTTGATGGCGGGCCGATGTTCAAACGCATTCAGCCCCGTGCAAGAGGAATGGCATACACGATTCGTCGTCGCATGTCACATATTCATGTTTCGATTGATGCTCCTGAACTGCCTTAGGGTAAGTTTGAAACGACTTTATAACACTGTTGTCAGAATCACTAATACTCAACCAGAAATACTTAAAGGATAACCTGTATCATGGGGCAAAAAGTTCGACCAACCGGATTTCGAGTCGGCGTGGTAGAAGACTGGAGATCTCGCTGGTATGCCTCCAAGAAAGATTTTGGAGCCTTGCTGATTGAGGATCAAAAAGTACGCAAGTTTATCCATACGAAGTATAAGTTTGCCGGCATTCCGAAAGTCGAAATCGAAAGAACTCGCGATCAGGTTGTCGTACATTTATTCACAGCCCGTCCTGGTATCATTATTGGTCGTAAGGGACAGGAAGTGGATCGGCTCAAAGCAGAGCTGGAAGACCTGACCGGTCGTCGGATGGAATTGAAAATTATCGAAGTTGATAATGCACTGCAAAGTGCAGCATTGGTTGCAGAAGATATCGCGCAGCAATTGTCAAAGCGTGGTAGCTTCCGAAGAACAATTAAACGTGCCCTGGACCAGGTAATGGAAACGGGCGTTCATGGAATTAAAATCGAGCTTTCCGGTCGATTGGGTGGAGCAGAAATGTCACGGCGTGAAAAAGCAAGCCGTGGCTCAATTCCACTCTCGACTTTGCAACGACATGTTGACTACGGACTTCGTGAGGCACACACCACCTTCGGAGTCATCGGAGTGAAAGTTTGGATTGACCTTGGTGATTATTCAGATGAGGAGAAACGCGATGGCTCTAATGCCAAAGCGGGTCAAGCACCGCAAAAGCCAAAGAGGACGCATAAAAGGTAATGCGACACGTGGTAACACTGTTGCCTTTGGTGAATGGGGCTTACAATCTCTGGACCCTGGGCACATAACAGCACAAACCATTGAAGCATGCCGGATTGCAGCGACACAATATGTTCGAGGTGAAGGTAAACTTTATATCCGCATCTTTCCACAGAAGTCGGTAACATCCCGTCCTCTGGAAACCCGTATGGGTAAAGGGAAAGGGGAACCGGATCACTGGGTTGCCGTGATTAGACCTGGAACAGTTTTGTTTGAACTGTCGGGAGTTTCACATGAAGCTGCAAAACGTTGTTTTGCACGTGTGGCACATAAGTTACCGGTTAATGTGAGATTAGTCGAACGTCGACCTTCACTTTAATCTGGTCAATCACGAGTAATTAAATTTTTAAAACACTTCAGTCTGGTCTGTATTACACAGCCAGGCTGAAAACATCATTGGGTTTTACTGATGACCAAAGCCAGCGAATTACGTGAGATGAATGATGAGCAATTATCATTTGCTCTCCAGGAAACACAGAAAGAGTTGTTTCAGTTGCGATTTCAAGCAGCAACCGAACGGCTCGATGCACCGAGTAGCATTAAGCGGCTAAGGCGTGAGATTGCACGTGTTCAGACAATTCGTCGTGAACGTGAATTAAGTCAGCAAAAAGATGCTTAATCAAGCTCGTTGAGGTAAGAAAATGCGAAAAATATTGACTGGTACCGTGGCTAGTTCCAAGATGGACAAGACATTACGGGTAGAAATCCAAAGACGATATCGTCACCCAATGTATGGTAAGACGATTCGTGGACGTACTGTATGCCACGTACATGATGAGAAAAATGAAGCAGAAGAAGGGGATACCGTCGAAATTGTCGAAGGCCGTCCTCGTTCTAAAACAAAACGTTGGGATTTGATCCGAGTTGTAGAGAAGAAGAAAGACTAGCGTCTTTTTCTCGTGATCTGCAAATTCGGTGTCTTTTAGTTGTACAAAGTTTAAAAGATAAGGTTTACCTCATCTTTTGGGTTGATAAGGAACAGGCAAAGCCATGATTCAGATGCAAACTGATCTGGATGTGTGTGATAACTCAGGGGCCAAGATCGCGCGCTGCATTAAAGTGCTGGGCGGTACTGGACGACGAACAGCTGAGATCGGCGACGTGATTGTCGTCAGCATCCAAAAGACACTGGCTGGTAGTGGCATCAAAAAAGGCCAGGTGCTCCGTGGTGTGATTGTCCGCACAAAGTATCCTAGTCGTCGCGATGATGGAAGCTATGTGAGATTTGACAGTAATGCCATGGTCTTACTTGATGGCGAGGGGAACCCTCGGGGAACACGTATTTTTGGTGCTGTCGCCCGAGAGCTTCGCGAACGCAAATACATGAAAATCATTAGCCTGGCAAACGAGGTAGTCTGAGAATGAAGATACGACGTGGCGATTCAGTAATTGTGATCACGGGCGCAGATGCAGGCGATACTCCTCGGCGCGTGTTGAAGGTGGTAGCCGGCGGTAATAAAATAACCGTGGAAAATATCAATCGTGTGTTTAAACACGTGAAGCGTGGGCATCCGAAAAGTCCTCAAGGGGGACGCTTAGAGCTTGAAATGCCGATCGATATTTCCAATGTGAAATATTATTGTGAAGCCTGCAGCTCGGCGACTCGGATTGGTTATCGCTATACAAGCGATGGAAGTAAGGAACGGTTTTGCAAGTCATGCAGTGCGGCTGTAGGAACCATCAGCCCCGCGAAAGCAAAATACCAGAAACAGTAATCAGATTTTGTAGTTTTCAGTAAGGAAGATTGTTCCGAAATTCGGCCAATCTGAAACAAAACAATGGCAATACCAACATTATTAAAACAATATCGTGAAGAGATTGTTCCCGTCCTGAAAGATAAATTAGGACGAGCCAATGTACACTCACTGCCACAAATTGAAAAAGTTGTGATCAGCATGGGGATTGGCTCTGCAAGTCAGGATCGCAAACGGCTTGTTGAAGTCGCCGATCATATGACTCTGCTGGCCGGGCAGAAAGCTCAAATTACACGTGCACGTAAATCAGTTGCTGGCTTCAAACTACGAGAAGGCCAGGAAATTGGTTGCCGAGTGACTCTGCGAGGCACACGGATGTACGAGTTCTTGGAACGACTGATTTCACTGGCATTACCCCGTGTGCGTGACTTTCGCGGTGTGAATCCTAAAGCCTTTGATGGTGCCGGAAACTATAGCCTGGGTTTGAATGAGCAAATGGTCTTCCTGGAAATTGATCCAGATTCCGTGCATTATACCCAGGGAATGAATATCGCAATTGTAACCAGTGCTGCCAACAACGAAGAAGGTTTTCTGTTGTTGAAAGAATTCGGCATGCCGTTTCGCAAGTAGTCGGTTTTGAATTGTCACTGAGTTATATAAAATACCAACCATAAAGTATATTGCCGGAGAACAACAGTGAGGGTATTCAGCTAATGATGACAGACCCTATTGCAGACATGCTGACACGAATTCGTAATGCACTGCAGATTGAACGACCTTTTGTAGATATCCCTGCCTCAAAAATTAAGGTTGCGATCGCCGCTACCTTACAACGTGAGGGATATGTTTGGGACTACGAAGTCATTGAAAACAGCCCACAAAATGTGTTGCGAGTGAACTTGAAGTACGGTCCCAATGGGGAACGCGTGATTCAAAAAATCGTTCGTGACAGTAAGCCTGGGCGTCGTGCTTATCAGGATTTACGGTCTATGCCGGAAGTTCTGCAGGGGTTGGGAGTCAGTATTCTCTCAACCAGCAAAGGCGTGCTCAGCAATCGTGAAGCAAAAAAAGAGGGTGTGGGCGGCGAATTACTCTGTACCATTTGGTAATTCAAAAGTGTATACAGGCTGGCTTGTTAAGAGCCACGCATTTAATTTAACTGGAATTTGAACTTATGTCTCGAATCGGTAAAAAACCAATTCCTGTTCCCAGCGGAGTGGAAGTCAAGATTGATGGCGGATCCATTTCCATCAAAGGAAAACATGGTGAGTTATCGTTTACATGCCATCCTTCCATGAAGGTGGAACTTGATTCGGAAACAAACGTGATTAATGTCATTCGTCCTGACGATGATCGACAGAGCCGTGCCCTGCATGGATTAACACGGGCTTTGATTGCGAATATGGTCCAAGGTGTTGAAACTCCATTCGTAAAGAAACTGGAAATTCAAGGTGTTGGTTACCAGGCGACTTTGAATGGTCAGAAGCTGAGTCTTCAAGTCGGATTTGCGAACACAATCGTTCTGGATGTTCCCAAGGGAGTCACCTGCGACCTTCCCAGCAGTACAAATATTGTTGTGACCTCGACAGACAAACATGCTGTTGGTCAGTTTGCTGCGAATATTCGTAGCGTGCGTCCTCCTGAACCTTATAAAGGTAAGGGAATTCGGTATGAAGGTGAATATGTACGGCGTAAAGCTGGTAAAGCCTTTGCTAGCTAATAGTTTTTAAGCAGTCTGTTAGTGGTCTAGCCTTGTGGCTGAGCTGTTTTTAGAAAATGACGGTAAAATGAAATTAGAAAAAACCCTGAAAAAGCAGAAGCAACGACGTTCGTTCCGTATTCGCAATACGGTTCGTCGTACTGGTCGTTATCGGCTTTCTGTGTATCGAAGCAACAACCATATTTATGCACAGTTGATCGATGATACGGCAGGTACCACATTGGCTTCCGCCAGCACGCAAGATAAGAATATTGCTGGTGAAATCAAAAATGGTGGAAACATCGCTGCCGCCGAGAAAGTGGGAAAATTGATTGGCGAACGGGCCGTCGAAAAGGGGATTAAAGAAGTCGCCTTTGATCGTGGACCGTATCGATATCATGGGCGAGTTGCTGCCCTGGCTGATTCTGCTCGACAAGCGGGACTGGATTTTTAATAGAGACAACACTCAATACGGGTTGGAGAAGATACCGTGTCAAAAGAAGGTTCGAAGCAAACGCCAGAAACAGTCATTCAAATCCGCCGTTGTGCCTGCGTGGTCAAAGGGGGACGCCGGTTCAGTTTTACTGCTCTGGTAGTTGTTGGCGATAAAGAAGGCCGTGTTGGCTGGGGATATGGAAAAGCCATCGAAGTACCTTTGGCAGTTGATAAAGCTGTGAAGCAGGCTAATCGGAGCATGGTTCAGGTACACGTTGTGGAACGCACGGTTCCACATGAAGTGGTCGGACGATTTGGTTCTGCCCGCGTATTGCTCTTACCAGCTCGTCCTGGTACCGGTATTATTGCCGGAGCTGGCGTGCGTGCTGTTGTAGAAGCTGCCGGTATTACAGATATTTATACAAAGAGTCGTGGTTCCAATAATCCAATCAATGTTGTGAAAGCCACAATTGATGGACTCTCAAAACTGCGGACCCGAGATGATATTGCACGCTTGAGAGGAGTAGAAGTCTAATGCTTATTGATGACGTCCATCGCGGAATTAAAAAGAATAAAAAACGCAAACGAGTTGGTCGGGGACCTGGTTCAGGTCATGGTAAAACTTCCAGCCGAGGGCAAAATGGATATGGTAGCCGTTCTGGTTCATCGCGTCGTACCAGCTTCGAGGGGGGGCAAACCCCACTGTCGATTCGGGTAGCCAAGCGTGGATTTAACAACAAGCAGTTTGCTAAGAAAGTGGCTGTTGTAAATGTCGCTGCTCTGGAGCAGGCGTTTGAGAGTGGTACAGAAATCACCCCCGAAGTTTTGTCTGCCAAAGGTCTGGCAAAAGGACGTTTCGATCAGGTGAAGATTTTAGGTAACGGCGACCTCAGCAAAAAGTTTTCTGTGGCCGCTCACTTGTTTTCCCAGTCAGCTGAAGAAAAGATTCAAGCTGCCGGGGGAACGATTAGTCGAATTTTGTCATAAGTGCATTCATTCAAGGACTTGATTTCAGCAGTTGAAAACACACGTAATTTTCGTTTGGAAACAGATCTGAATTTGATCAAACAAAATCTTCTGCTGAATTATGACACAAAGGATCGCTACCCATGCTCGGTAAATTATTAGTTCTGTTCAAAATTCCCGAGCTTCGTAATAAAATCCTACTGACTCTGGGATTGTTAGCCGTCTATCGCATGGGGTTCTGGATCGCCCTCCCTTTTGTGGATCAGGCGCAACTCGCAGAAACTCTAAAAGACTTACAAAGTCAGCAAGGCGGACTGGGGCAGGTGATGCAGGTCATCTCTCTATTTTCTGCTTCTAATATTGGCCAGAGTACCATCTTTGGCCTGGGCATCATGCCTTATATCTCTGCTTCGATTATCTTCCAGTTAATGGGGACAGTCTACCCACCTCTGGAACGCCTTCAGAAAGAAGGGGAAGCGGGCCGTAAGAAAATTAATGAATATACACGCTATGCAACAGTTGTCATTTGTCTGGTGCAAAGTTATTTCTGGATTCGAACGCTGGCCGGTGGTTTCGGTTCGGGGTCCAGTCTGATTCTGGATGGCTATCAAGGCTTCTACTATCAGATAATCGCGACAATAACCATGACCACCGGGACCGTGTTTTTAATGTGGATCGGTGAGCAGATCGACGCCTACGGGATTGGCAATGGGATCAGCTTATTGATTATGGCAGGAATCCTGGCTCGGATGCCTCAGGCCGGTTGGAGTTTAATCGAACCTGCCTTCGAAAAGGGAATCGCACTCGGTACAGATACGGGTATCGACCGGTTGTTGATCCTGGCTCTGGTGTTTGTGTTCGTGGTGGTCTGGGTGATTGCGATCACACAAGGCCAAAGACGGATTCCAATTCAGAGTGCTAAGCATGTCCGCGGCAGACGCGTCTCTGGCGGTCAACGTCAGTCGCTTCCACTACGAGTGAATCAGGCAGGGGTGATGCCAATCATCTTTGCTTCCAGTTTATTGATGTTCCCTTATTTTCTGTTTCATGCAATCAGCGAATATTGGCCCACCATTACATTCTGGGCGATGATGGACGAAGCCTTTCAGCCAATGAGCCGTGGCTTTGTTTACACAATGTCTTATGTAGTATTGATTTACTTCTTCTGTTACTTCTGGACGGCAATTACATTTAACCCGAAAGATATGGCAGAAAACCTGAAAGACTACGGTTCTTTTATCCCCGGTTATCGACCAGGGGCTAGAACTGCCGCTTATCTCGAACAGGTAATGGTAAGAATTACCTATGTAGGGGCAGCGTTTCTGTCACTGGTAGCGATTATTCCGACTCTGGTTTCGACCTGGTTGGGAGTGGACTTCCTGGTGGCGAGTTTTTACGGTGGAACCGGATTACTGATTGTGGTTTCCGTGGTACTGGATTTGGTCAATAAAATTGACAGTCATCTGGTGATGCGGAACTATTCAGGACTACTTGAGAGCGATCTGTAAAGAATAAACGGGCCAGTCATCGCGAAATTCACCAAAAAAGGGGTGTTTCGCTTGTCGATTCAGGCTTGCGACGTTTATAATTTCCTAATTCGCTCCGCTTCGGAAATTGTTCAGGTTTGATACGAAGCCGGAGTTGGCTCATTTTATGGGCATAATTATTTAATTTTACACGAGTTACAACTAATGAGCGGTTCAGAATTGCTCATTGTATGCTCGAAAATCATGAACCATAGTAATAGAGAAATCGTAGTACGATGAAAGTCCGAGCTAGTGTTAAGCGGATTTGTGAAAGCTGTAAAGTCATCAGACGGAAAGGTCGCGTTTACGTGATCTGCTCTTCCAACCCACGCCATAAGCAGCGACAAGGGTAATCGTCTCGAATTGCGTCTTATTGATTTGATCTCAGTTTTTACATCCAGCGGAGTGAAATAAAAATGCCTCGTATTCTCGGTGTTGATATTCCAAACGAAAAGCCTGTTTATGTTTCCCTGACCTATTTATATGGTATCGGAACCGTGACGGCACTCGACATATGCCACAAATTAAGTATCAGTCCTCAACTCAAAGCAAAAGACCTGACCGATGATGAGTTGAGTCGGATTGTGAATATGCTGGATACCGACTATTCAGTAGAGGGGCAACTGCGTCGCGCCACACAACAGGATATTGCTCGTTTGCGAGACATCCAGTCTTATCGTGGAGTTCGCCATCGTCGTGGTCTTCCCGTTCGCGGACAAAATACACAAACCAACGCCCGAACCCGCAAAGGTGGTAAGAAAACCGTTGCTGGTAAAAAAGGTGTTAAGGATGCCCGAAACTAGGCCTGAGTGTTTCGAATACTCCAGACTTGGTCATAAACAGATCAGAACAATAAATAGAATGTCGTTGTAAGTATCCGCGACATGTTTCAACATCACAAAATAATGAGTTTCAGTTTCTGATTCCATGCTGACAGAAACATCAGGAGTTGCAGAGTGGCTAAAGTCAAACGAAAAAAAGTGAAACGTCACATCACAAAAGCGATTGCTTATATCAAAGCAACGTTTAACAACACCACCGTCACAGTGACCGATCTGAACGGCGATGTGCTTTGCTGGGCAACTGCGGGAACCTCTGGTTTCAAAGGCAGTCGCAAGAGCACTCCGTTTGCTGCACAAAGAGCAGCGGAAATCTGTGCTGAAAAAGCAGCGAAGTTTGGTGTGAAAGAGATGGAAATTCGCGTCAAGGGACCTGGTTCCGGACGAGAAAGTGCGATCACCGGTCTGCAGTCAGCTGGCATTGCCATCCGGGCAATCGAAGACATCACACCGCTGCCTCACAATGGCTGCCGCCCACCGAAAAAACGAAGAGTCTGAATCGTTACCTTACAGACGATATAAAGCCATTTTTGCGTAAGCAAAAACAGCTTGGATTATAATAAATTACTAGAACGATGATTCCAAAATCAGGTTCTATTTGCTGTGTTCTTTGGAGATTATTTCAATGCGAATCCGTTGGCGAGGACTGGAATTACCAAGCCGTGTCATCCCTGACCGGGACTCAATGACATCTACTTATGGTATGTTTGTAGCCGAACCATTTGAGCGTGGATTCGGTGCAACAATTGCCAACAGTTTACGACGTATCCTGCTTTCCAGTTTAGAAGGCAGTTCTGTAACACGTGTCAAAATCCAAGGCGTTCAACACGAATTCACGACCATTCCCGGTGTCGTTGAAGATATCACTGAGATTTGCCTGAATTTGAAATCATTGATTGTCAAGAACTCCAGCTCTACATCCAAGACGCTGCGAATTGAAAAGCATCAACGTGGTGTGGTCACTGGCGCTGATGTCATTACCGACGATCAAGTTGATATCATCAACAAAGATCTGGTGATTGCCACCATGACCGATGACGTGCCACTCAATATGGAACTGACTATTGAAAACGGCCGTGGTTACTCTCCTGCTTCAGAACATTCACAGCATGAAACCGAAGTGGGAGTCATTCCACTCGACGCGACGTTTTCTCCCGTCGTTCGTGTGCGATATCGGATTGAAGATACCCGTGTCGGACAGCGTACAAACTACGACAAGCTGATTCTGGAAATCTGGACCAATGGAACTGTCAAACCAGATATGGCTCTGGTCGAAGCTTCCAAAATTCTCCGGAAACACCTCAATCCGTTTATTACCTACCGCGAGCCAGGTCCGGAAATGCCACCTGAAGGTGGTCTCAAGGGAATGCTCGATACAACAGGTTATGCTCCCATCGACCTGGAACTGGAAGAAAAACTGAACCAGAGCCTGGCTGAGCTGAACCTTTCCGTACGTGCGACTAACTGCCTCGAATCAGAAGGCATTAACACTGTCCGCGATCTGGTCGGCAAGTCGGAAGACCATTTGCTGCATGTACGTAATTTCGGAGAAACAACATTAGTTGAGGTTCGTGAAAGACTGAGTCAAATTGGTCTGCGTCTGGGAATGAAGATTCCAAGCTCCTCATCACAATCGCGTTAATCTTGATTGATTTCGCGTTACCAGAATATAAACAACGAGTCATTTACTCTTAGCAATCAGAATAATTCAGAGTTAAGACATGCGACACCGAATGAGAGGCCGAAAGCTCGGCCGTAATGCATCACACCGTAAGGCTATGTTCCGCAATATGGCGGTGAGCCTCATTAAGACAGTGCGAATTGATGAGGAAGCAGAAAACGCTCCTAAGGTCTCAGGACGGATTACAACAACCGTTCAGAAGGCGAAGGAACTGCGTCCGCTCATCGAAAAGCTGATCACACTGGCCAAGAAAGCACAGCCGCACGCCGAGAATGCCGCGCAGTTTGCGACTTCGGCTGAAAAGAATTCCAGCGAATGGAAGACTTGGCGCGAATCTGAGCAGTGGAATCAGTGGAACCAGGCTATGGCTCCCGCATTGAGCTATCGCCGACGGGCATTCGCTGACATGCGTGACAATGAAGCCGTTGATATTCTGTTTAATGAACTCGCAGAGCGATTCACTGAACGAACCGGCGGATACACTCGCATCGTTCGTCTGGCAACCGTTCGTCTGGGTGATGCCGGCGTGCAGGCCATTATCGAATTCGTTGGCGAACGTGATCGCGTCAAACCAACGAAGCGAAGTGAGTCACTCGATTCTACTTCAGAAGCTGCGACAGAAGAACCAGCTGTGACGGAAGAAGCTCCTGCTGACGAAGCAGGAGAAGAATCAGCTGCAGCAGCCAAAACAGAAGAAGACACAGAGAAAGAGGCGTAAGCCGGGTCGAAAATAAATTCGACTTTCCTGATTTCAGGATTCTCGCTAACATGCTGAAGCTAAGAGTATTTTAAACATGCTCTTAGCTTTTTTTACGCCTGAAACAAGCGTCTTCCTCATTCTCATACTAGATTCAAACTGTCCTCAAGACACTAAAGTAAACCTGGATCCAGGCTGGCCCAGCATGTCAACGAAAACGCCCTTTAATTTCAGTCACGCCATGTATCATCTGTGCCATGATATTTCGAGGCGGCTGCCTGAATTTCAACACGTGGATATGGACCGCATCGCAGTCGCCTTCGCGCAGGCCCGCCGCAATGTGCCTTACGGAATGCAGGCAAAACTAACGCCGTTGCGATTCGATAACGGCGATCTCCAGACAACCCGATACGGCCGGAAGTGGACCGTGCAACGGATCTACCAGGACCAACAGGAGATGTTGTATATCCTGACATTTTATCTGCCTCGCTTTCTGAATCATTCCTTAGAGGAAAAGCTGATCACCGTCATCCACGAACTGTATCACATCAGCCCGGCCTTCGACGGCGACATCCGCCGCCTGGAAGGCCACTACCACGTGCACTCGCATAGCCAGAAAGAATACGACGCCCACATGGCGGTCCTGGTGAAACAGTATCTGAAAATGAATCCGCCGTCGGCGTTATACTCGTTTCTGAAATGCCGGTTCTCGACACTACAAAAAAAACATGGTGGCGTGGTTGGCTTGCAGATCCCGATTCCCAAATTGATCCCCGTCGATGAATCGCGGAGCGCGTAGCGTTTCCCGGAAACCGCTGAACTCAGGAAGGTGATGCTCATGTCAAATCGATCGCAGCTCGCGACGCAAATCAAAAACTGTGCGCAACTCTCGGGAACATTCACACTCCGTTCCGGCGTGACATCAGACACGTACTTCGATAAATATCTGTTCGAATCCGATCCGGTTTTACTGAAGCAGATTGCAGAAGCAATGGCAGACCTGCTCCCGGAGAATACGGAAGTACTCGCCGGACTGGAAATGGGCGGGATCCCCGTGGTCAGCCTATTGAGCCAGGTCACAGGCTTGCCCGCTGCTTTCATTCGCAAAGAAGCCAAGACGTATGGAACCTGCAAATTCGCGGAAGGCATCGAGCTGACGGGAAAGAACGTCGTTTTGGTAGAGGATGTCGTTTCATCAGGCGGCGCGATCCTCGACGCTTTGACAAAACTCCGCTCCTCGGGAATCGAACCGGTTTGTGCCGTTTGTGTGATTGACCGCCAGACAGGGGGAGCCGAAGCGCTCCAGGCTGAAAATCTGGAACTGCGCTCGGTCTTGACGATGCAGGATATCGCCGACATCGCATAAACGCCGATAGTCCGCAGACGCGCAGCAGAACGAACCGTCTCCTGAACGGCGCTCCGCTGCCTGACTTCTGGTGTCGTACCGAAAAAGTCGGCTTGATTATTTGAAGGCACCACGTTGAGCCCCGTTTTGTGGTATTTGAACGCTTCTTGACAGAGCCGCGCCGATTCCGAAGATTGCGTCGCGTGCGCGAGCAAACAAGATCAGCACTGCTAAACACGCCGCAGCCTGTTGATATTCGCACCATAAAAGTCTCTGTGTTGAGACACATTTTCTCAAAATCGCCGCGACTGCTTCCGAATATTCCCTATCGCATCGATCGACTTCGCAGCCCTTCAATGACATCTCATGGGACATCACAGAGTCTTCATGAGACTTCAAGTGGGTATCGTTTCCCGATCCCCGCTTGACTCCAGTGCGTCCTTCCACAAGATACAACGGCACCACAGCCAACCAAATAATCCACCAGACAAAAATAGAAACAGCAGCCATGACAATTCTCAACCTGCAAAAACCAACGTCATCCCACAAATAAGTGGGAACAGACTCGGCTGAAAATCAGCAGCCACTCCCAGCAACGGGAGCGGCATTCCTCCGAGCAACGGAGAAGAAGTGTATTCGCTGGTCACGGGGCAGAATAGATACACATTGAGAACGCGTGCATGAGTCAGCATGCAAATCAGCTCAGAAGAAAGAATCGCTTCTCGAAACGCGGCGGCAGGACAACTGAAACGGTCGCGGTTAGATTCCGAACTTCTTTTCGCAGCCGACCGTCATCAGTTGAACTGAGAGATCATAGGCTGCTTCGAAATGGAGACCTTATTGGGTCTGTTTGGGTAAAGGAGTATCCTTGTCTGTTTCTGTTGTGGGCTCGATTTCGGAGGGGATTAAAGGTGGTGGCGGTGGCGAATTTTGAGGAACGGAGCGCCGCAATGGGGGAGGAGTTCCTGAATTCAAGAGTAGCATCGGCAGAAACCCAATGATGGAAACACCGGCGATATAAATGAGGAAAGGTATGACCCTGGAAAAACTCAAGGTCTTAGCCTGATCTGGTTTCGTTTTTAATTTTGGTCCCCACCAGAAGTAAAACAGGGAAAGCAGTGTCATTTGCAACATGACTGTGAGTGTTAGTGTTAGAATTAATGATGAATTCATTTTAATATCCAGAAGTTTGTACCACGGAAAGAGTTGATTTAAAGTGCAATGGTTCGAGTATCGATTCTTATAAATGATATGGTTTCATCACATTTATCTGAGGTTTCCAGACGAACGCAAAGCAGTCGCTCTTACTACATACTTATTACTGTGAATCTTTTGCTTTTCGGTGTTGCCGTTTTGTACTTTTATTTTCGCAAGAAGAAACTTGAAAACGAGTAACTCTCCCGACAGGCTTTCGGCTTTCATCCCAACAGTTATGAGAGACGGTTTAGAATTTAATTGAAAGTATGAGTCTGATTTCGCCATGAAAGTTGAGGGACAGGTTTTGCTTTTTGGAATTGAGCCGGTCGATGCTGACTGATTCCTTCGGGCTGGTGTGCGTGCCGGCGAAGGCTTTATTCATGAGCGGGTCGGGGGACTCGTATTCCTAGTCGTACGTTTCGATCGAATCGACCTGGGCGTTGAATTTGTCTTCCGTTCCCTGCATAGTAAAAGTGAAGCCGCCTAAAAATTCCAGTTCCGTAGTGAGATCAGCCATCGTAGCCGAACGGCCGTCAGGCGTGTCCAGCGAAATCGGTACGCCACACTCACGCCCCCATTCGAGAAGCTGCTGTGAGACGGGGACAACAATGTAGCTGATACTCATGCGACTCCCCATTTTTGAAGGGCATGGTTGCCCTGCTCTAAGTGATTAGAATCGTCATTGTATTAGTTTATGTTGGTGTGATTCAAGTTCTCCTCTCCTGAGTAGTTGCCTTGTTTTCAATCCGATGCTGTCTTTATGTAGGGTGTAGGGACGGTTAATCGCTTTGCACGGCCGGACGAGCCGGTCCGTGGCACACGGGATTTTTGATAAGACACGCAAGCATACGAAAAAACTTCGTATGCCAGGACACAATCACGGGGCAACAGGAAACCGTCAGGGCAGACGTACCATTTTTCCAGTCGATCCGACGGAGGCTTCCTACATAGTTCCACCGCTCGGCTTGTCCGACGGTGCTCGGTTCAACTCCAGAACAACACTTCCGACCCGTGTTGCGGTAGGGTGCGGCCCTATGTGGCCGCCCGCAGGA
>NZ_CAXBKP010000034.1:0-56951 GCF_963976445.1 uncultured Gimesia sp.
GTGGGGATCGAATTCCTGCCAGTTCGCTTTACCACAAATTACAATTAAAACCAAAACACCCTCTCACCCCCTGGGTGAAAGAAGAAATTCAGCAGCGTTACAATTTTCAGTGCTGTGACAGCGTTGACGAATTCGATCAGGTTTCGCGAAACGCTCTGACTGCCAACTGCCATGTGAAATTCAATCGGAAGCGGCACCAGAAAGATGACCGGGACCGGACCACCGATCCCCGTTTTTTTGTATTGGGCTGGAATAACGCTGAAAAGAAAAAGTATGTCTTACGGCACATTCAGGAACTGAATGCGGAATACGAAGTTTTACAGAATAAGATGAATTCGCTGGAAGATCAGCTTGAGGAGTTACAATCGATCAGCCAGGCTGCAGAGTTTGTATTGAAAATTACGGATTTCGACCAGATCGACATTGCACGTCACCAGGCCGCGATTGACGCACTGGTAGCGGAAAAAAAGAAACTGGAAACATCTAATAATACAGTACAGGTTCTCAAGAATCAGTTAGAGCAAGTGAAGGAACAGGAACACACTCTCAGTGTAGAACGGGATGAAAAATTAGGTCAGCAAGCTAAACTGGATGATAACATTTTACGGGTCAAAACGCTGCTGAAAAATACGCATGCTGATATCAAGAAACAGCATGAGAATGGAAATTACCAGAAACATGAGAAATATTTTCCGGAGATTGCCGACTCGATCAAAGCCGATACCCTGGCAATTGACAATCTGGAACGACGTATGCAGGACTGGAAAGAGACGACTCAGCAAACAATTGACAAGCTGAGAGAGCCCTTTGATCGGATTAAAGAAAAACTGATTGAGGCAATGTCGAAATACTTACGGGAATTTAAGGAAGAGGCAGACGATATTGATGCTAGGATTGAATCGTTAGAGAGTTTCCTGGGATTGCTAGAACAGGTGCATGAGGAAGATTTACCCCGATACGAGCGGCAGTTTAAAGACAAGTTAAATGATCAGGTCAGCCAGGAAATTGCATTATTCAACACAGAACTGCGGACTGAGCAAAAGCAGATTGAAGAAAAAATCCATCAGCTGAACAGTGCACTGAAGAAAGTGAATTACTCTCCGGCAACATATATGCGATTAAAACCGTCGCACGTCAATGATCGCGAGATCGAGGATTTTAAGCGTTCATTGCGAGAATGCCTCGACGAATCACTGGAACAGACTCCCGAAGCTAATGAAGTCCGGTTTCTACGGATTCAATCCCTGGTTCAACGATTGTCTGACAAAGAAATGTCGAGCTGGAGAAAAAAGGTAATCGATGTTCGAAACTGGTATAATTTTGTTGCAGAAGAAATTGTTTTTGAATCGGGAGAAACCCGTAGTAGCTATGATGGTAGTTCCGGTCAGTCTGGTGGAGAAAAGGCGAAACTCGCCTTTACAATTCTGGTTGCCGCTTTAGCCTACCAGCTTGATATAGACCCCGATGGCAATACTCCCGGTCGGTTTCAGTTTGTGGTCGTGGATGAAATGTTTTCCAAGGTTGATGATCAGAATGCAGAATACGCCCTTAAGCTTTTCGACCAGTTCGGACTGCAGCTTCTGATCGTGGCCCCGCTGGATGCCAAAGCCCGCGTGACCGAACCATTTGTGGATCGCTATTTATCTGTAGTCAAGGATGCGGTCACCAGCCGCTCAAAATTACTCAGTATGACAGCACAACAATATCAAAATGAGGTTCAAAAAGACTCCCCTAAGAGCCGTTCCCGGTCCCGGAATTCTCCGAGTTCAAAGTAGAATAAAGGGGGAAGTAATGCCATTAGTTTCGCCTGATGAGATTGCAGATAAAGTCAGCAAGGCTTATCCCCGTTTTCTAAAGAGTTGGGTACTCGGGAAAGCAGAAAACTTTTTTCCTTATCGGGTGAGAGTCCGACTTAAGCTGGACCCCCAAAATCCCAAAGAGACGTTTGCTGCCCATGAGTTACTGCTCTCGCATTCAAAAATTCAGCGTGGGTGGGGTTATACCGTACATCGAGAGAAGATACGGAAACGTGATTTTGGCACGAATCTGGTTCCTACTGCAATTACTGTCGATACACTCGATGATTTTTTACGACTGGCAAAAAAACAAACAGATTTTTATTCTACGCAAACTGTTGCAGAAAAGGTGCGGCTCGCTTTCCCCCAGCTTGAGGACTGGCTTATCTGTGAAGTATCGAAAATTGCGAAGCTGGCAGACTCAGTTGATGGATTGATTCAGGTTGCTCATTATCTCATCGAGCACCCCCTGCCGGATTGTTATATTCGACAATTGCCGGTTCCCATAGACACCAAATTTGTGGAACGGAATGAATCAATTTTAAAACAGTGGCTGGATAAACTTCTACCAGCGTCCGCGATTAATGTGAATGAGACCAGATTGATCCGTCGATTTGGCTTTCGAGATGGTCAGACACACCATTCCCTGCGATTACTTGATCCCGGGTTATCTGAAGAATTGAATCTGCCATTTGATGAGCTCTCACTGCCGTTGCGCTATCTGGCAGCACTGGATGCTAGAAATACCAGCGTATTTATCGTTGAAAATAACTTGAATCTACTGACACTACCTTCGTATCCACGTGGGTTGGCCATTCGAGGTGAAGGAAACGCGGTCACGCGACTTGAAGAGTTGAGTTGGCTGAATCAGAATCAGCTACTTTATTGGGGAGATATCGATGTGGAGGGCTTTCTGATTTTATCGCGTTTGCGAAATATCTTCCCGCATGTGCGAAGTATCATGATGGATCTGGAGACACTTCACAGGCATGAAGCCGCTGTTGTCAAGGGTAACCCGACCAAACCAGACTTACCCGTCAATTTGACCGAGCAAGAAGCGGAAGCATTTGATTATTGCCTGAAAAATCAATGTCGATTGGAACAAGAACGGATACTTCAAGATTTTGTTGAAGCAACAATCGGAGCGATCCCATCAGGGACAAC
This sequence comes from uncultured Gimesia sp., assembly GCF_963976445.1. Lineage (GTDB taxonomy): Bacteria > Planctomycetota > Planctomycetia > Planctomycetales > Planctomycetaceae > Gimesia. Next base: position 2,961 of record NZ_CAXBKP010000034.1, read on the forward strand.
GGTGTGATTTTAAATCCCACGATGATTTTTCTGGTTTAAAGGTGATTTCTAAGCCAATCATTGCATTCTTGTGATAAGCCAGACGTAGCCCAACCACCTTGAAGGGTAAGTACAGCAAGCTTATCATTGCCATCTAAATAAGCTGAAAGTTGATCGCGGACTTCCCCACACGACAGATTGGTTTCCACAATCCATACTGATTCAAGGCAATGCCACCATGTTCCAATGTTTTTGATTGAATCGTATAAGTCTTCGTAATTGCGACCCGGTTTAGACAGGTCATAGCTTATTAATTTTGGTGTCATTTTAGTTCCACTCCGGGTTTTCAAATAGGCATGTTTATCTCTAAGACTGTATGAATAAATTCCGTCTAACCACAGTCAGCTGTTACTTCGAGAATCGTGAGTTTGTAGCGGTGTTCGATGCGCTGAAATTGACGACGACGAGTGTCTTTTTTGCCAAGGGAGCACGAAACCCCCGTTGGCAGGCAAGTCGCAAACAGAGCTGCGTGATGCCTCTCAACCTTCACAACAACGGCTTATTTTCATTCAGCCCTAATCCGAGTGCGAAGCCATTGCATCGCACGATTCCATAGACCTGTCTTAGGCAACGGAGTCGGTTCAGTAGGTGCTATGGGTTCGGTGTGGTCTGGCTTTCGCTGGTAATAGCGTGCTTTCGCCATTCGGTCGCGCTGTTGTTCAGATACAACTTGCTCATCAGTCCATGGGGGTGCTTCGATGGCGCGCCCTTGCTTGATGATGTAGTGCGAACGACACGGGAGATTCCAATTGCCCACGCTGGGTGCTAGGGTGATGCTCTCCCCGTCATAGACAATCCTCCAGTCTGTGGGAGTGAGGGGAGTGACGATCTCTTCTCCGCAGCCACAACAGCAGCTATGGGCTACTGATCCAAACTCCATTGAGATATAAAGAATTCCCGGCTGTAGGCTCTCGGGGAGGTGCTCTACAAAACGGTGCTCTAGTTGCGTGTGCCGAATCATGCAGCCTCCCCGTTTACTAGCAGGTTCCCATCTACCGTGTAGGTAGAGTGAAGCTGGTTTTCGAGGTCGCAATAAAATCCCCTCAGCTTTTTCCATTGGAGAACGGCATGCACACCATTGAGAGCGTTCAGCTCGGCTACCTGGACGTTTGACGCATAGAGGGCATCTTGCCCCCCACTATCGAATGAGACCCGAGCGCGAAACTCGGCCCGATTATCAGGTACACTTGCGGTGGTTCGGACGATGCCGGTGATGCCGCTCTCTGTGGCCTCAAGCCCCATCCCAGCATCGACAAAATCGATGCCTAAAGACTCCAGCTTATCGACGATGACACGTTTGGACTCACCTGAGTCGATAGCCAAGAACGCGAAGGTAATGTCATCGAGCAGGTGGAGGTTCTCGGGAGTGATGCGTGTGTCGTGGGCAACTACGTTGCGGTGCATCTTGGAGTAGACCTCCGCAAGATAGTCCACTTTCCTGGGCGTCCCACGAAGCTCCTTAATTGACGGTGCACCGGGTGCTCGAAACGCGTTATGTGAAAGGAAGTCGTCATCGTCGAACAGCTGGATTTCCGAAACGCAAGTCTTCGCCACGAGGTCGAGGATATACGAGCCGGTGCCACCAAGGCCGATGATCGCGACTCGCTCGTTAGCTAGCCGATCGGCGTAGGCACCAATGCCAGCACGGTCCGTAGCGGTGTCGGCGTAGCAGTGAACCGGTGCCGAGCTACTATCATCGGTTCGATACGTCTTCGGGCTTACTTCGGGGTCAATTTGCCGGGCGTGCCCGGCAAGGATTGAGGTGTAGGTCGTCATCTTTTGGTAGTAGTCCTGATAGTCCTCTTTAGGCTTGCTAGAGAACAGGTGCTTGGCTCGGAGGCCGCATCCTAGGTCGAAGTCTTTGCTAGAATTCACGATTGCTTTGATGGGATTTCCATCTGCCTGGTACGGAAGCTCCCCGTCGAAATACGCCTTGTGTGTATCGGGCTTGCGGGTCTCATCCCCAGCCAATGTGAGGCTGGAGATGAGTACGCCAGTTTTGACCTTCCCCTCGGAATTGACATAGGGAACGTCCCGCAAGACCAAATAGCCGCCGCAGATTTCCACGGCATACCCTTCATCTCGTAGCCGTTTGAGGTCTGGGTTACGACTGAACAGTTGAGCTGACATTGAACACCGTTCCTTTCTTCTTGACTTCCACGGTACCACCCAAGCTCAGTTCGCCAGTGTGGGGTTTAGAGGCTGCCTTACGAAACGTCATCGAGAAGAGGACGTTGTCGTCATGCGGCCCCGGGAAAGCGAGTGCTACAATTTGAGAGTAGGTGACCGTCTTGTCCGGCACAGTTTTTGGGCGAGCATTGACGAATATCTCGTAGACAACAGGTTTGCACTTGGCCGTGATAAACCGTTCTATGCCCGCTTCATCAAGGTCAAAGACGTCATCGGCAACGACCTGCTCGTCCTCTCCTCCTCGCACTTCTAGGTAGATCGCGTCGCCTTCTTCAGGCTCGGCGAGGCGAATGAGTTCCGCGCCTGAGATTAGCGGCTTGCCCCAGCGGACCTGGTCATCATTGATCGTGAGTTTGTATTCCCGATCCGTGCGGAAAAGCACGAATCGCTCGGCCCCCTTCGCACGAAGGTCGAAGGGCTCATCGAGACGAAGATCCTCGAAATCCCCGTTCTTTAGAATGGCGAAGACGCTGAATTCGCGAACATCATCGACGCCAGCAGTCTCAGCAATCTGACGGCCCAGTGGGACTGGGTCGTGAAGAATGACCGAGCGAAATTCTAGGTCGCTTTTGCTGACCTTAATTCGGTAGGCCGATGCCTCGCGTACGGCTCGACCGGCACGGATAGCGGCGCCGATGTCGACGACGTCATCCTCTGTAGTAGTTTGATTGGGTTCCATGGGAATAGACCTCCTGCATTGTTTCAGTGATTCTCCGATGGCCACTCCATCGAAGCTGAAGGTCTAATCGCCCCAAGTTCGCCAAACCGGAAACTCAATCTAGAGTTTTTATTTCCAGCGGTCCGGCAGGGACAGCCCCGCAGACGAAGAAGGCGGGGCAGCGGGGGCAGGAGATGCTTGGCTTGAGCGGGAACTCGCCAGCCTGCACAGCAGAGAAGGCATCCGAGATAGAGCGTTCTCGGTTCTGCAGCTTCTTCGAAGTGAGGTCGATGGAAGCGACCTTGCCGTCGCTGAGGTAGACGAGTTCAACCCGGCAGCCCGAGGAGTGTGACTTAGCAGCGATATGAAAGGCGGCTGCCGCTAGGCTATCGCCGTCAGAGCTGCCTTTGTGCCCGGTTCGGATACGCCGCATGGAGACAACTCCATCTTCTGCCCTCAGCATCTGGTCGGGCGTGACGAGGACCTTACCCCCAGGGACCGGGAATCGCAACTCAGGAATCTGCTCAGTGGCCATTCCTGCCATCGAATCGACGTAGTAACGTACGAGCTGCGAGGCAATTCGGCGATACTCTTCATTGTATCCGTGGTCGATGGGGCCCCGAGCCTGCCAGGCCACCTCAAGCTGATCCTCAACCTCGGTGAGCAATACGGACTCTGTGGGCAGTTCAGACACCGAGTCAATAGCCTGCTGCACGGCTGCGTGAAGCTGCATGAACGCCGATTCCGTTCGTCTGCCGCCTATCGCCAAAATATGCGTGTAGAAAAATCTACGCGGGCATTTTTCGTAGAGAGCTAGTTGGCGATCCGTAAATGTAAACGCGCCGTCGATGGTGAGCGGTACGGCAGAAGCATCCTTTGCTCCATTGGCTGTTTGACCTGACAAATCTTGATGCTCCACCTTCCCTTGCAGTCGCGTTAAGAATGGGGACCGCTGCCTCGCACGGCCTGTCGGGCCAACCGAGGGGTGATACAAGAACATCCGGTCACGAGCGCGAGAGAGTGCCACGAAGAACAGGCACTCCTGTTCCTCGCTCACGCCATCGTGTGTTGCTTGAAGGGATGACCCTTCGGCTCCCTCGATCATTCCATTCGGTGGGAGCAGCGTTCCTGCTAGGCACTGGCCGGGACTCCGGGGAAGGGCCGATTTGGTTAGGCCAGGAAGATGAACAGCTTCAAACTCAAGACCCTTGCTCCCGTGGATTGTCATCAGCCGAATAGCGTCGATGCCTTGCGCGGCTGCGGGAAGCTGCCGAAGGTCGCGCTCATCGGAATGCAATAAAAGCCTGCGAATTCTCTCAAGCACTCGGACGATTGGTAGGCCGGGGCCGGGCGGCTGGTTGCGAAGAAAGTTCATGAACTGCCAAATTGCAATGCCCTTTGTACGAGCCGCGACAGAGTCGCTGTTCGCAATTGACGACAAAATCTGCGATCTATCAAGGAGCAGATCGGCTAGCGTGGTCCACGGAGTCGCGGTCGCCTCAAAACCTTTGAGTAGCGCAGCAATGAGTTGAATTTGATCCTGAGTGGTCTGCGGAAGGGTGGTATGGAAGTTGGCATCGCGTAGCCAGTCGAGCGGTTCTGATTCATGCTCTCTAAGCTGCGTCAAGATCGACGCGACGTCAGCTAGGGGAAGCTCGTAGCTCGGAATCGTCGCGAGTCGCAGCAGTCCCATCGCTCGTCGGTCAACGAGCAAAGAGAGAATGGCTAGCAGGTCTTTGATTTCAGGTCGTTCAAAAAGGCTGCCGAGATAGAGCACCGGAACACCAAGTGACTCTAGGCCCTTGGCAACTTTGGCTAGACGGTCGTTACCAGTGCAGAGTATCGCCTGATCAGAGTAGCTGTGCCCGGCGGCAAGCAGCTCCTCTATCCCGTCTTTGACGGCAAGTATCTCGCCTTCATTCGTGCCAACCTTGCGGCACTCGGGAGTCCGACCAGAATCCCCGCGATCTGCCACAAGCGAGATATCTTGCCCGCTGGCCACTGACATAGTCGAGGCGAACTCTACGAATGTGTCCCGTATTTCGCCCACGCTTCGGTAGTTTACACTAAGTCGCCCGCGCTGCGCCCCAGGAAAGTCTTCGTTCCCAAATCTGCTGGTGTTATACGAAGACGCTCCGCGAAAGCGATAGATTGATTGCTTTGCGTCGCCGACGGCCCAGAGGTTTTCCCCATTACCCGTCAAGAGCTTGAGCAGCTTCACGCTAGCTCGATTGACATCCTGAAACTCGTCGACAAGAACATGGGCGTAGAGAGAACTGAGGTAATCGGAGACCTCTGAGTCCGACTCGGCGAGGCGGATTGGCATCGACACTAGGTCGCCGAAATCCACACAGCCATGATCGCGTTTCAGCTTCTCGTAGACCTCGAAGACTTTGGCAACCTCAAGGCACCGCTCTGCATCCGCTGTTTCTTCGTCTGATTCTGCATTCGCCAGCATGCTCTCTGAAAGAGCACGGTAATGGTCGGGGGAAGCTACCTCGTCATTTGCGCGAGAAATTGCATCCAGCACCTGACTAAGCGGTCGTGAAGGGTCCCACAAGTTACGAAGGTGCGTGAGCTGAAGCCGTGGATACTCCTGTTCGAGTAAATCAATCGCGTCAGTTCGGTCCAAGAGGCGGGGCTCAGTCGGTAGCAAGAGTCGATCGTGGAACCGCCGAATGATGTCCAGCCCGAATGCGTGGAACGTGCCAATCCACATGCCGTTGGCGGCTTCTGGATGACGGACGGCGATACGTTCAGACAGCTCACCGGCTGCCTTGTTAGAGAACGTGAGGACAAGAATCTTATTCGGAGTGACGTCAGATGTGAGAAGGTGGTTCACACGTCCAACGAGCGTTTGTGTTTTTCCCGTACCAGGCCCGGCCTCTAGCAAGTAGGGTGTTCCTACGTGCTCAATCGCTAGCTTTTGGTCCTCATTGGGAGGACGAGGTTGCTCAGGACTTGCTTCCTTGAGGATAACCTCAGGAAGTATCAGTGCATCGAATAGTTGCTGGGCAACTACAGAAAAAGGAGCTTGGCATTGGGCTGCGATCAGGCTTGCAGTCTTTTGTTCATCAAGGTACAAAGCGCGCACCCAAGAACGAGGGAGGAGCAGCTCTCGTGCGAACAAGTCCATTTGGACTTCACGACGTTGCTTGCAGTTATAGTCGACCACGCGGTCAATGCCGACAGGTGAAGCTTCGGTAGTCCTTAGCGGGTCTGCCTTTATGGTAGACGCGAAGTCATTTGCGCCCCCGAATTCGACATGACCGACTTCATGAGCAACAAGAAACGCATCGGCAAAAAGATCACCACTATTCTCATGGAGAATTAGCAGGGCTTCGGGGTCATAGAGCGCCCGACTGCCGTGCAAGCGGAGATCACCTAGTGGAACTCTCTCAACTTCGATACCACGCCGGACTGCCTCAGCAACTGCAAAAAAGTAGGGCTCGCATGGGTTGTTGCCACGACCAACTGCTTCCGCATGAAGCCGTGCACCGTTTTGCCTGCTAATCTCATTAAGGTCCATCGGTTCCGCAGTCCTTCAATAAAGCCTGACGATTCTCATCTGGCATCTCGGTCGTATCAACCAGCTCTTTGAACGTCATCTGGCCTTGCAGCTCTGGCTTTTCATCAGACTTGAATTCAGCGGCAATCGCCAACTGCGGAGGAAGTGAGAGATATTCGAGCACGGTACGTGTTTCTGTTTCTCCCGCCTTCGCTAGGCTAGCAATAAACTGCTTTGGAATGGATGCAGGAGTGACAAGTCTGTCTCGGAACGCGACAAGGAACGCGCGAGGAACATTCATTGCGGTAGCTAAATTAATAAATGCCTGACCACGGAGTTTCTCACCGAATGTCTCAGCAGCTGAAGCCTCTTCGCTAGCTGGTTTGCAACGAACAAACTGATTCCAAGCTTCCTGGGCCGAAGGATCTGCGACGGGCGCAGTTTCCACACAGGCAAGAGCCTCTGTGAATTGCAGCTCATGCAGGACGTCGAGCAGATCCTCGGCGTACTTCGGGTACTTTTCTAAATAGCGACTAAGCGTTTCTTCGTCATGTTTCGGCTCTACTGAAAATGCGTAGAGAACGTCTTCCAAGTCTTTGTCTTTTGAACTCATTGCTCGCTCCCTTCTTCACCAATTGCATTTCGCAGCGTCTGATATGCCCGGTCACGGCGGTTTCTTACGGTCCTTCCCGTGCAACCGAGCAGATTTGCAATTGACTGTGTGCCTGGGTCCTTCGATTCAATTGGCATGTCTTGTACATGGATCAGCTGAATAATCCGCCTCTGATCTGGGGGTAACTGGTCAATCGCCTGAAGTTGCTCAAACCGGAAAAACATTTCCTCGGGACTTGGTAGATTTCGCATGCTAGCAAGACGGGCTTCCATCTCCGCAGTCAATGAGCCGGATTCTTCTTCGTATTCAGCTGGTTGTTCACGATCTCTATGCTTTGTCAGAGCCTTCTTGGCGGTAGAACGCAGCCTAGAAATAGCCATATTGAAACGAACTTCGTAGAAATCTAGGCGTTCGTTGTACGCCTCGCGGTCCTTGCAGAGGATTTGTAGAAACTTATCGAGCACTCTTTCTTGAAGGTCCGCAGCATAACTAGAAGCCGGGACATACTGCTCGGTACCAATACGGCGATACCTCACAGGGGTAAGCTTCATTACTCGGATGCGGAGCACTTCAAATAGAGCTTGGTAGGGTAAGGCGTCACCTTTTTCACGGGAGAGTCGGACAAAATGCATTACGCACTCTGTAGGCACAAAGCCTAGTTCGCCCTCAGCGACGTTCGCCGCACGGGTGGCCACTTCCTCGATAGGGATCTCGTACAGACTCTCAAGCGCAGCCTGAATCTCAGGGGGGCGTTCATACGGCACCTCCTCGGCTGTCGTCAGCTTACGTAGTTCTGGTATCAAGGAAATCCCCTCCGTCTACTATCCAATCTTGTTCTGCACTTCACGCAGGAAGCCGCGCTCGGCAAATCAGGTTTGCCTAACCGTCTGCTTGGAAGAAAAAGCAGAGTATAGCATATGTGATGTAAGCGTGACCCTGAATCTCGATGATCTCCACTGGGACATCGAACGGATTTCGCAATAGAATCGTCACCGGAGATATTTTGCCGGCCTCGAATGACGCCTCTCTTATCGTCACATCGAGGTGTCCGTACGCGTCAGAAGTTGTCGTCGATCCTTGGTGTGTCTGATATCGTGTTGATATTGGAGCCTAACTTGTAATTATCAATCTAACGCGTCACGATGGCGAATTTGCGTGCAAACGTGACGTCACAAAATCCCAGTAAGTCGAAGAAATACCAGTAGGAGTTCCATTTTATCGAGATGCTTGGTGTGTAATCAACCTTCAGGATATCGTTCTTCTGGTCAGTGGGATAAATTGTTCACCGGGCTGCGAACCTCGCGGCCGCCACAGTTGAAAACACACAGTCCCTGTTCGAGATATCGTTCGTTTGAGTTGACGGTCAGCGATACGACGAGTTTCGCGGACAAAATTGAGCGGTCGGACTGGCATGGATCAATTTCAGATCAGATCGAAGTGACGCGAAACCGTTTAACGGTGGTATTCTCGAACACCATATAATTGGCCGCGAGAACTTAGTCGCTCACGTGCACTAAGGACCAACACCACCTCATTCCTTCTGCTTCTTTGGATACACGGCAGGAGACATTTATGGTTACCACTACTGACACGCGTTTTCACGTTACACCGCAAGGCAACGTTGCCGTCTCCCTGACCTTGGCCACCGGAGTTCACAGACATTGCAATGTCCATAAAAATGCTGAAAAGTGTGAACACGCCGAAGCCAATCATTGATGGGCGAATATTCGTGGCGATTCGATGTCGGCTGAGTTTTTTGACCCCAAGGGATCGACTCATCACTTGCAGAACGTCCTGCTGCCGCTCCGTGATGACCACCTTGCCTGGCATGAGAGACCTCACTGTCTCAGTTGAGAAACTGTAAACTCTCGGAAGTTTGCCACAAAACTCCGATTCCAAGCCACACCGATTGGCGGATCGACATCTAGTCTCTCGTGGCTCCAGCCTCGCTACTCGCCCTTCTTTGCCGTCGCCAGTCGCGCTTGCGAATCCGCCAAATCGAATTGTCGCCGAGCCGTTTCGTATGCTCCGAGTGACCCGGCCCGCGAACGCTGTACGGCGTGTTGATCAAGTTGCACCAATGTCTGAAGCTTTTTCTGGTACTCGCTCATCTTGCCGTTCACAAAGGCCAATTCAGCTTCCAAGTCGATCGTTACACGTTTGAGATCGGCGATGGCTATTGGCGACAATCTGCCGTAGGACGCCTGCAATTCTTGCTGGTTGAAGGCGACTAGGATTTCGAGGTATTTGATCACACTCTCTTTATCGTCTTTGACGACTGCCAATTCGTAATAGGCTTGGGCCAGTTCTTTCTGCGACTGGCGTAATGTGGCCCGGTCGATCCGTTTTTGTGCGAAGAGTCGAGCATTTACTTCCGCCGATATTTTCACGGTCGCAGTCAATTGCCCCAATGCGAGGATTTGCGCCTGCTTGTCCCCTGATGCATTCGCGAGACGCACTCGGCGATAAACCGCTTCTTGTTCGATCATCGCCAGTTGAGCCGCGTTGATTGCTCCTTGAGCGGCTGCGGTCCGCGATTGCTGCAAAGCGACATTGTCCTGCTCGACCAAAAACCGCAATTGCGCGACCACTTCGCGTTGGTTTCCTTCTGCTTCAGCCAACAGGATCTTCGATTCAGCCAATGCCTCGCGGACTTCCCGCACCTTGTCCGGAGAAACGCGACCGACATCGTAAAAACGAAGCAAGTCCGACAACGCCTTCTCGGTTCGTGTAACCGCAGTCCGGGCATAACGCACGAGTGCTTCATTCTGGCGACCTGTTTGGGAATACGCGGTCGAAGTCAGCAACAAAACAACACAAACAAAGAACAATCCAACAGCACGCATGGTGACGATTCCTAATCAAGTGACCTTCCCCCGATCTTAGAACCAGCCTAAGTGAGAGAATCGAGGTTCATGGGGCCGGTGTTCTTCTGGAGTGAGGCCGTATCTATAGTATTGCATCTATAGTAATTCTACGCAGATATAAAAAAAAAGAATACACAACAATGTGTAAAAATAGGATGAAACTCATTGAGCAAGTCAAACAGAAAACGTTCGTTTTAGCAAATAGCTGGAAAATCAGTGTCTCATCAATTTAATCTATACGTGCTGAATATGATCTTGCTGTAAGCGAAATCAAAATACTATAATTTGTTTTTAATGATGAAAACCGTATTCCATTAGAATGCTGAAGTTCCCCGGAAATCGTGAATCGTTAAAGCAGAAGAAGCCAGACTTAAAATTACTGGGTTCGAAACGTAAAAATATAGCTTTTCCACAAAATCTTCCGCCGAGTGGTAATACCGTAAGTGGTTGAAGTATAAGGATATGCTGTAATGTTACGTAATGAAGGTATGGAAGCTGTCCTCTTCAGAGAACGCGAATTAAACCTTAATGAGAAAATCCCCACTTCACCCAAATCGTTAAAGTCAAAAACCAAGGTTTCTCGAAATAGTTATCCTGTGCAATGTAACATTGCTTAACTGCCTCAGGGTTGTCGGACCGATGCTAGTTTTAGACAGGCAGTGGGCATGCTGCGTGATCCTGATAGAGAGGAGAGGGTCAACATCCGCTGTCATGTCGGTCTTCCCTGAATAATTTTAACCGTTTTCACTAGTTCATATATAGTCAATTGATAATAGACAGAAACCCTGATAGATTTAGACAGAATCAAATTCTGTCTATCAATAGTTATGCCCAAAAGCTCTAGCATCCATGCATAAGTTCTATTCGACCAAATACATCTTCGGATTCGGATCCGCCATCATTGTTGTTGGTGCTGATGAGCAACAGGACCCCCATCGATACCGCGCTGAAGCATTCGTCGGATTTCCAAAAACTGTTCACCCTCCGCGAGTCGCTTTTGACCGTATCACGTACAAGACTCCAGATGAACAAATTGATCCGCTGGAGGATCTGACCACTGATGTCATGGGTATGTTCGATGAGGGCCTTTACTTGGCCGAAAAGCTGGTTGGGCATTTTCAAGAATGCGCATGCCGCAAATCGCGTGACAGCTCATGGCTCGACGAAATACTATTCAACGAACTGGACGAACGCGACATTCGGAAAGCATGGGTACATGGCTACTACCACGAGACCTTCAAAACAATTGCCAAGCAATGCCAGACTGAATCGCTGAAGTCAGCATTCGCAGAACTCAAGAAGTACCCACTCTTTATCCGTGGTGGGGCATAACAAATAAGAATTTGACATCGCGTAGTGACGCAGGAACGGAGCCGATGTTCAAGTTCTCTGTTCAGGAAGGTCGTTAGCGGCGGGCGCCTATGGGATTTGCTTCCAGCAGCCTGCCTTGGAGCGGACGATTGATAGCCCAGTTTGCGTTGGACAGGTGGGCGATTGCCTTTGTTTGACTCTTGGTGGTATCCAAGTGGCAGTTTTTTCGATAGCTAGTGGAGTTTTCGGTCCATTTTTCGATGCGAATACGATGAAGGCGCATATCTTCCTCGCCTCGCTTCCCGGTTGCGATTTTCGAATTTCGAATTGTAGATATTCGGCAAGGATCATGGTGGCCCCCGCGCCTGAAGCTGTCGTTGCCAGATCAGCTTGCCCGTTTCGTTGGTGATCGCCAGCAGTTCTAACTCGCCTCCACAGTCGCTGCACGTTGGAGCGGGCGGCTTGGTGACTTTTGGCTGAAGCATGGCGCTGCCAAGCCAGAACGTCCATCTACGCCAGAGCCAAACGAGCCAACGAACTTCTGCCAGTTTTAGTTTGTGGTTGGGGCTCATCCAACCGTAGTAACGAATCTTCTGAAAGCCACTTGGCAAGATATGTTGAACGAAACTCGCGACGAACTGTTGCCCGGTTGCCCGTCGTGACACGTAGTGATGACTGCCCGTCAGCTTGACCCGATACGTAACTCCTTTTTCATCGACTTGTTCGATCCGGTTGTCGCTGATGGCCACCCGATAAACGTAAGGCGAAAGGTATTTCAACACCGCCCGGCCATCACCGACAGGTTGGATGTTCACGACCCAGTTCTTTTTCAAGACGCCGTCAGGCAGCTTGGAATACAAACCGGCTTCCTTCATCGCTTCGGCAAACCGCTGTTTGTACAGCTGCAAGGCAGGACGTGGATGAAACAGCTGGTCTTTGTTGACCTGTAACCATTGCTTTCCGTCCTTGCTCACTCCACCGCCGGGAACAACGAAGTGAACGTGAGGATGGTAAGCCTGCAAGTCGCGGCCCCAGGTGTGGAGCACGCCAAAGAAGCCAATCTTGTCACTGCCAAGGTTCCGGGGAACCTTGAGTAACGTTCGAATTGTTTCGCTACCCGCTTTGAAGATTGCGTTGTAACCCTCTTTTTGGTTGGCGCGCAGCAGTGGCCGCAGCTCCTGAGGAACCGTGAACGTCACGACAAAATGTTGCACTGGCAGTATCTTTTCGGTTTGGCTGGCGAGCCACAACGTTGTCTTGAGTTTTTGGCAATTGGGGCAGTGTCGGTTTCCACACGACCGTCCGACCCAATGCGTTCGCTCACAAGACTTGCACCGATAGATGACACTCCCGAGTCTGCCCGTTCGGCAACGCATGATGTAGCTGAGTACCTTGCGGTGGCCCAGCGGTACGCGTTGGTTGAACGACTCGAGGTAACCGGGAGCGTGTTGCCGAAGTGCATCGGCAACGGTCGGCATCTACTTGTCGCTAAACCTTCGTGGCAGTGGCTTTCGAACAAAGAGCTGGTTGATCAACTTCTGGGTGTCGGCCTCAGCGGTCTCGGTAAGATGCAGGTAAATCATCGTGGTCTGGAGGCTGGTGTGACCGAGGTACTTCTGAATCGCCTTGAGACTTGCTCCCGCTTCGAGGAGATGAGTGGCGTACGAGTGCCGCAGAGTATGGGTTGATACTTTTTTGCCAAACTTCAATTGTTTGGTGATCTTCTTGATCGCTCCCTGGGCAGCAGTCATGCTCATTGGTGTCGTGGCTGTCGCCCCCTGACGATGATTGCGGCCATCAGCGGGAAACAGAAACGTCGGGTTACGATGAGTTATCCAGTATTCTCGCAGCCACACCAAGGTGGATGATGGTAAGGGGACGTAGCGGTCCTTGGCCCCTTTGCCACGGTGGATATGAACCATCATGCGTTGTCCGTCGATATCTCCGACGTGAAGATTGAGTCCTTCATCGATTCGCAGTCCGAGGGAATAGACAGTCCAGAAGAACGTCGCCATCCGAATCGTCGTGCAAGCATCAATGATTTGTTGCACTTGGCCTGGGGTGATGACTTCCGGAAGCGATTGAATATTCTGAAGTTTGGTTTCGGAAAGTGTTCTCCAATCACGCCGGCAAGTTCGGGTAAAGAAGAATTTGGTTCCGCTAAAAGCAACTCGAAGCGATCCATACGCGAACTGCTTCTCGATCTTCAAGTGCAGGAGCCACTGTCGCAGTTGCTCTTCGGTAACTTTGTCGGGCGAACACTTTGAATAGTCGGCCAATTGCCGGACTGCTCGCAGGTAGCCGTGGATGGTTCGCTGTGCCATGCCGGCCAAATGAAGGTCGTCAGTCATCTGATCATAAAGCTTGCCGTTGAAATAGTCGGAGCAGACAGAGTTGTTGTAATTCGCCATCAGATCTTCTCTTTCGTAAAGTGATTGGAACACAAAGAGAAAACGTGGCTCCCACTTGAGGCAAATGCTCGACTTTTTTCAGAAATTTCACTATAATTCAGCAATGAAAACTACGCCGCGATAGCGGCTTACTTGAACAAACAGTTGGACACGGAGCCGCGACCGTGCAGGTTCTGAATTCAATGTCTTTCGCCCCAGCGCCGGTTCCCGCGAACGTTATGCTCGTCCGGTCGCCAATACCGACTGTAATTGGCGTCAACTCCAACACGCAGAAGTTAGTCAACCTTCTGTGGTGAAGCAGAGTCTCCAACTCGCGTCGGTGTTAAAGATCGAAGTAAAATAAGTTTGCGAATCGTCGTCTTCGAAACCCTGACTTGAGTTCTCGGACGAGCCAAATATCGACCCATTTCGCGAAATGGCATTGATCGAATAGTACTTGAGGTTAGTGCATCGGCCGCGAGCGTTTCGTTCGATATCGAACGCAAGATCAATTTTCCGCGAAACTCGTCGTTTGCCGTACAGCAAACAAAAACGAACGGGCGTGAAACTATGAAGGAAGCCTACTCAGGTATGATTGCGGGATATACCACAAACCGTACCACGGATCAAGATCAATCACCCGTTGAACCGTTTATTTCAAACAGGTTTTTTCAACACGCCCGGTGGTATTCTCGGATTCACAAGAAAAAATATTTGTAAATTATGGCTAAGCTATAAAAATTTCAGATTTTGCAAATTCAGCGTCGTGACCATCGAAATGATGAACTGGAAAATGAGATTCCCTTACTACTCCTGAATCCCGAACTTTCCAAGACAAAAAACCATTCCAAAGTAGAGAGTAATCATTAACACCGTTGAAATACTGAAACTGGTACCGAAGCCCATTCCTTTCTTGAGTAAAAAAGGCAGTATGAGAAAAAAAGATAATGAAGGTAGGACTAGCCAGAATACACTTTTTGAAAGTTCCGAAACCTTCTCGGTACTACCTGTGTCGATATATAGCCAGATCATTCCAAGAAAAGAGACCAGTGGCAACGAAGCGAGAATTCCACCCCAAAGTGAGCTACGCTTGGATACTTCCGATACAGCAACTACCAAACCGGTAGTGAGCAGAATTTTAAGAACATAGTACATTATCTGCTTCCATCGTATTTAGAGAATTTATGCATTTGAGTATCCGACTGTATCCAAAGGCCACCGCTACCGTTTTACCGGACGCGGCGACCTCAATGGAAACCATAATTATCACCAGGCAGTTTATTCTTTGAACTCTCCTTGAGAGGGCTTGCCATCGACCTCACCAAGAACCGTGCCCTCAAAGTCGGCAACATTACCGATGCCAGGATCAGTCCCTAAGAATTTCGTCGCCTTCCCGTCGGTTTCATCCTGGGGAAACAGTTTGACTGTCATGGGGGGAACGACTTTTCCTTCTTTTGTCTTTGTCTCTTTTGTGGTTAGTGTCAGCTCTTTGGCTGTAACCGCTACGGGTGTTTTCTCGTCGTTACCGATAAAAAGGATCATACATTCATGCTTGGGATGATCCACTGTGAATTCGGCGTGATATTTTCCCAAATCAAACACTACCCCGCCATTTGGTCCTGAACCGTGTGGTGCATGTTCTTCTTTGCTAGCAACTTCATTCTTTTTTTCAGGTTGCTGTGCAGTTTCAGATTTTGGAGCGTCTGTAGTGCCTTTGTCTGCGCATCCCGTGACGATGAGAGCTGCCAAAAGTAAGCCCAGCGATTTTGTGTACATCATTTCGTGTTCCTTTGCATCATAGAAATAGTTAAAGCGTATTAAATTCTTATACAGATCGCAGCAGTTCTTCATCAGAGCTTTCACTACGGACCAGTCGTTCGGCATCCTTCCCCGAGAATTTCCAGAATAATCCAGGATGAATAAAAAATTCGCAAAACGTTGAGGTTACCAGACCTCCCAGGATCACAGTTGCGACAGGGTATAAAATTTCTAACCCCGGTTTATTACCACCCACAACAAGAGGAATCAAAGCAATACCCGCGGTCAAGGCGGTCATCAGGACCGGCGCGAGTCTTTCCAGACTGCCACGTAGTACCATGTTTTGACTAAACGCTTCCCCTTCTTCTTCCATTAAATGAAAATAGTGTGTCACTAACAGGATGCCGTTTCGCACCGAAATTCCTCCCAGGGAAACGAATCCTACCATGCTTGCCACGGTCAGAGTCTGGTTCGTTAATACTAGTGCAAAGACACCACCAATAAAAGCAGTCGGGATGGCGTTCAGGATCTGAAACGTGATTCGGGCAGAGGGATAGAGCATCATCAGCACGATAAAGATACCAGCAACAGAGACGGCAGCCAGAATCGTAATCAGAAATGTAGCAGAACGTTGTGCTTCAAATTGCCCCCCAAATTCAACAAAGTAACCGGTTGGCAATGCGACCTGATCACGCACCCGTTCTTCAATTTCAAAGACTGCGCTGGCGAGGTCACGTCCTGAGACATTACAACGGATTGTTTGACGGCGTCTGACGTTTTCTCGGTTGATCAAATTTGGTCCACTGGCTGAACCTGGGAAGTTGGCCACTTCTCGCAAACGTATCTGCCCCCGCCCATCGGGAAGATCAATACGTAGTTCACCCAGATTATAAGGATCTGAGCGATACTCTTCGTTTAGTTTAATCACAAGGTCAAAACGTCTCTGACCATCCAATACTTGCGATACTGCTTCGCCTTTTAACGCAGTCTGTACAAAGTCGGCTATGTATTCCCGACTTAATCCAAAGAAAGCCAGCTCATCAGGTTTCAGTACAACATGCAATTCGTCTACCCGTTGTTGAGGGTCGATGATGGGAGGTGTCACACCAGGAATATCAGTGATCGCGTCGCGAACTTCTCCTGCCAACTCGCGCAGCTTGTCGAGGTCGTCTCCATAGAGCTTAATCCCGACTTGGGCTTTGACTCCAGATAGCATATGGCTGATCAGATGCGATAGCGGTTGCTCAGCTTCAATCCCAACCCCTGGTACATTTGAACGCAAATCAGAAAGTAGCGTGTCCAGAAACTCGTCCCGACCATGGTCTGAGTCTGGGTTCATCGTCAGAATGTATTCACCAACGTTGACTGGCTGAGCATGCTCATCCAGCTCTGCTCTACCGGTCCTGCGAAAAAAGTGCAATACGGGACCATTCGGATTTTCTGCAGACTTCTGTAGTTTGACAAGTTGCGAATCAATCAGTGAGGATGCCTCGTTGGATGCTTTCAGTGACGATCCGCCAGGTAAGGATACATTGATTTGTACGCTTCCTTCATCAAATTTGGGAAGAAAGTCAGCTCCCAACTTTGACAATTCCCACACACTGTAGCCAACCAGTGCCCAGGTCAAAACCAATAAGATTCCTGCACGCCGCATACTGAATCGAATCAGGAAACTCGCCCCCCATTTCAATATCCGTAATAATCGCCCATCCTGATGAGCATGAGTTGCCTTTGCTCGCGGCAGGAGATAGTAAGAGAGTACCGGTGTGACAGTCAGTGAGACCAATAAAGAAGCCAGAATTGAAACTATATAGGCAATTCCCAACGGGATAAACAAGCGACCTTCTACGCCAGATAAAGCAAATAAAGGCATAAAGGCCAGGACAACGACTGCTGTCCCGAAGACGATGGCAGAGCGGATTTCTCGACTGGCTTCATACACGACCACAATGGCAGGTTTCGGATTGGGATTTAAATTGTTTTCTCCCAGGCGCCGAAATATATTTTCCACATCCACAATGGCATCATCGACCAGTTCGCCAATGGCAACTGCAATTCCCCCCAAGGTCATTACGTTGATTGATAATTCTGTCCCGGTCATGAACCCTACGATGCGGAATACCAGAGTCGTGATCACCAACGATAATGGAATGGCTGTCAACGTGATGAATGTAGTGCGAAAGTTCAGCAGAAACAAGAACAACACGATCACGACAAGAACAGCTCCAATGACAAGCGCTTCTTCGACGTAGTAAATCCCTCGGTCAATAAAACTCTTGAGCTGGAACAGGCTGGTATTGATCACAATATCGGCAGGCAGTGTTGATTCTGCGTCACTCAGTGCCGCCATCACGTCGTCGGTCAGTTTTCTAGTGTCAGCATGCGGCTGTTTGACAATTGTAATAACAACTCCGGCATGTCCATCAATACTGGCGTCGCCCCGTTTGGGAGCAGGACCTTCCACGATTTGTGCCACTTGGTACAATAGTACGGCACGGTCTCCAATCATTTTGACAGGGGCTTTTCGGAGTTCTTCCAGGACGTCGTTCGTCAGAGCACCAAGACGACCAATCACTCGCACGGAACGTTCTGTCTGACCACCGATGATGAACCCGCCACTGGCATTCAGGTTATTAGATTGGACAGCCGCCTCAACATCCTGAAGTGAAACGTTATATTCTTGCAATTTGATGGGATCAACCAAGACCTGATACTGCTTCTCATCACCCCCCATGACAATGATCTCTGCAATGCCGGTCAGTTTCAGCAATCGCGGTCTGATTAACCAGTCCGCTGTAGTGCGCAAATCCATTCGTTCTTCAAGGGGAGTCGGGAAGATTACATCATAGGACTGTTTATTCCAGACAAACGTCACATCACGCCCGGGCCTTGTCGCAGCCCATTTAGGATTCTCGACATTAACCTTCTGCCATAAGTTGAGATCGTTTCGATTCACAGGATTCCATACGGTCAGTTCAGGCTTTCCCTCATTTCCTGTGCGTTCTGCCAGTAATCCTGTCTGCCCAACCGCAGTCAACTTTCCACCTTGTGGTCCCTGTCTGCGATGAATTCCAACATGCAGAATTTGCCCCATAATGGATGCCTGAGGAGTCATGATCGGACGAATGCCTGGTGGCATCGGAACATTCGCCAGACGCTCTGACACAATCTGTCGAGCGTACCGAGGTTCCGTCTTCCAACTAAATTCGATGTAGATGACATTCATGCCCTGACTGGATTGACTGCGGACATCTTCGACCCCATTGGCTCCCAGGATCGCTGTTTCGATTGGATAAGTAACCAGCGTTTCGACCTCTTCGGACGACATGCCAGGGCACTCGGTCAGAATCACGACCCGAGGTCGATCGAGATCTGGAAATACATCAATCGGTAACGTCGTCGTTAAATAGCCCCCATAAGCCAAGACAACGACACAAGCGGCAAGCACCAGCGTTCGATGGGTCAGTGAGAGTCGGATAATTGAATTGAGCATGGTATTCCTCTAATTCCCTTCGTCTTCATTCTTATGGAGACTGCCATCGGCGTGAATGTGGTAGCCTTCAGGCAAGTCATCTCCTGATGAAGATTTCAACATGCGGTTCAACTGTTCGGCAGAACTCTGTACTACAAATGAACCAGGCATGAGTGATCCATCATTCGCAATGACGGTATAGCGTCGGGCTCGTTCCAAAACTCGAACCGCCTTGCGTTGAAACGTATTAACATTCTGCGTAAAAACAAATGCTTCAGCTCCGTCGCGGGCAACGGCATCCGTGGGAAGTACGAACACATTTTCGAGCTTTTCAACCCGGATCAAAATGCGGACTTTATGACCTGGACGAAACCGCCAGAGTACCTGAGTCATTCCTTTCTGTTTCACAACTCTAGACTGATTCTCTAACGCCATGCGGAAAGCAAAGGTACGATTCACCGGATCAATGACATTTGCCAGATGTTGAATCCGAAAAACCTGATTCACGGGAGGCCAGTCTGCTAGCGCGTTTTCCTGAAAGTCCACTTCAACTGGCCACCCGGATTTGACACTTTGTTCAAGAAGTTGTGTTTCGTCTCGAAATGCCCGACCTTCTATTGCCAGCAGCTGATGGTTTGCGAGTAAACACAACATTTGACCGGTTCTGACCTGTTGTCCTAGATCTATTTTGCATTCCTGAATTTCAAAGGAGGGGGGAGAGTCCAGTTTCACTCCCTCACCTGTCGCCTGCAGCACGACAGAAGTGCCCAAAGGTTTGGATTCGCCAGTTTGAGAGGGAACCAGAATATTCAGTTCTTTGACGAAATCACCTGCAGCAACTTCGTTCAACTGCTTCGGTGTAAAACTCCGACTGAGCAGTTCCTGACGATACCCCTTAATCGCCACTTTCAATCGTGTGATTTCACTGGCAACTTCAATAATCCGGGCACCGGGGACTGCTCCTCCTGAAGCTTCCAGACGTTTCTTTTTTGCCTCAGCGAGTTTGATGTCTTGCGTATCTTTAAACAATTTCGACTGGGTCTGCTGCAAAGACTCGCTAAGAATACGAATCGTATAAAGCACTTCTCCCGGACGGACTGTGTCACCTGGGAAATAATTCATTTTGTCGACCACACCGTCGACTGGAGAAATGATCCCTCGATCACTGCGGCCTGGCCGATCAACAACCATTCCCGGGACCTGTAGCGTTTTCCAATAAGTCTCTGGTTGTATTGATTTGACTTTTAAACCCAGATTGGCAATGGCCTGGTCTGATAGAATGATCTGCTCGGAAGCTGCGCTTTTCTTATCGCCTGCCTTTGTAGTTGTGGCAGGAGGATTGACCGATCCGGTAGTCTTGCTCTGTTGTAAAAGCGGCAACCAAATGTCACGCATGAAATATCCGGTAGCAATCAATATCGCAACGATCCCGATTGCCAGAATGGATTTCACTATTTGAAGACGTTTCTTCATGATTGTTCCTTTTCAGGTAAGGGAGGAACTGGAACTAAAGGCCACTGGTCTTCAAGCATCAGCCCTGCAATTTCGCTGGCAGCCAACCACATTTCACTCATTGAACGGATCAGTTCCAGGTTGGATTCAGCGACAGTTCGTTGTGCTTCCAGGACTCGCAAGTACTCAAACTGTCCTCCCTGATACGCTACCATTGAAAGATCATAGGTCCGCTTCGCTTTAGGGATAATTGAAGTTTTGTATCGCTCAGATCGCTCATGTGCTGAAGCGTAAGTTGAATAAGCAGTGGCGAGTTGATTAATCAGATCATTTTGTACTCGCTCCGTTTGATTCATCGCCACGTTGATATTTGTTTCTGCAGCAAAGATATTTCCCTGATTTTTGTTCCAAAGTGGCAGAGGGACACTAAAACCGATATCCCAGTCATCTGACCGATTCTGGCTCTGATGAGTGTACCCTGTACCAACAGTAATATTAGGAATGGGTTCAACCTTGGCTCGTTGTAAGACGAGTTGAGCGTGTTCGACACCAATTTGTGCAGACCTGATTTCTGGATGGATACTGAGCACATAAGAGCTCACTTGATCCAAGTCATATTCTGGCAGAGCAGAATCCAAATCACCTGAAAGTCGCTTAATAGGCATATCCTGAATACCAACTCTCGCAGCCAGTTTCCGATAGGCTCCCGGCAACGCTTTTCTTGTCGCATCCAAGTCTGCACGGTAACGTTCCAAATCAACTTCCAGTTGTATGACATCGAGTTCGGCTGCTTCTTTCGCTTCGAGCAGGGCATTCGAGTTATTGACCGACTTCTGTGCAAGCTGTACCAGGTGTGTGAGGATGTCCGAACGTTTTTGCAGTGTTAATGCTTCGAAGTAAGCTTGTCGTACTTTAGTAAAAACCTGATAGCGTTCCGTCATCAATTTGAGTGAGGACTGATCCACTCTTTTAAGAGCAGCAGCTTGATCCAGGCCAAGTTTGTTGGCTGTAACAAACTCCTGTCCCGCATACGCCGTCCAGATCCCCCCCGGTCCAGTTCGGTCGCTGAGTTCATTTCCTGTCACGCTTACAGTCGGGTTTGGATATAATCCAGCCTGGATAGCCCGACCCCGAGCTGTTTCGATTGCCCAGGAGACCTCTGCCAGACGAGGGTTACTATCAAGGGTCAGATCAATCAACTCTGGGAGACCAAGTGTTTGTGTCTCCTCTGATTTGCTGATCCGAGATGATTTGTCTGTGAGATCAATTTGTACTATTTCATCGTTTGGGGTCTTCAAATTAGAGTTGAGATACCTGACCTGATGAATGGTTTCTTTCTGGGGATTTTCCCGCTTGGAAGTTGTATCAGAAATCATTGCTTTACCAGTCGAATGTGAGGAGCTGGCACAACTTTCCGTGAACAGGCCAATCCCAATGAGAACTGCAGTGAGTAACGGACGCATAAACACCTCCTTCGCATCATGCGAAGATTTGAAATTATGAAAAGAGAGATTGTCCGACTACAAACAAAGTGTCGAATCGATAGAATTCTTCGTGAATCTTTCAGGGATTGACCCGATGTGAAACACGAATTAAGTCGACGCCAAAAGCAGAACGTATCAGCTTGATTTTGTGATACTGTCTGCGAAGAGTGATATGCTTATATTAAATAAGCATGGTGGCGGACAAAGAGGGGGGAATCAGAATCAGGAGGCGCGCAGCCATACAAGCACCAAACAGGTTCAGTCTGCTGCAGAGAGTCAGAGGATAAATCACATCCCATGCTGTCCCATTGAAACAGGACTTTGATTTCCGTCGTAATTGTAGAACGCGAGCCTGAGATCACATCGTTACTGCTGAGATACAATGCAGAGGAATCATGATCAAACGGAGATTCAAATTGCGAGGAATTCTGCTTTTCACGATCCGAATGATGGTCATCATGATGGCTGTGTTTATCCAACCCATGGTGATGAGTGTGGCCGTGAGAGTCATCTACAGAGGATTGATTCAGATGGATATGCGCGCGTAAATCATGTCCCGCAGGCAGGTTACCTCCGTGAGAATGGCCAAAGGCAACTGACTGAGTCAGCAGCATCCACGGCATCAGGATTAGGGAGCACATTCTTCTATTCATACTCATATTTTCGGTAGAAAAGCCAATAATGTTGAAGTTATTCTAACGCTCAGAAAGCTAATGTCCAGACACTCTTTTTAAAACCACCTGACTTACCCATTTTGATTAACACTGTTCAATTTCATATACATTGGCAAAAAAGTCATAGCCAACAAGTACATGACGACAACAACATCCAGCTAGGTTTAGCTGATCTTTAAGATTATCTGAGTTTTAATTCGCTTTGATGTGTCACTCTATCGCTTTTGATTCGCCTGAGACATAGATGAAATATACATGGCAACTATTCTTGAAACCAAGATAGCAAAATAGAACTGGCCAAATACAGCTTGCAGGTATCAGGTTGCCGATATCGAGAAACGCCTTAAAGATTTGCGACACGTTCGACGAGTTTTGATGTCGGTCTGGAGAAGTGCCAGATGCAAAAGAAAACCGACTGTTGCCACGTAGTCGAGAGTCTTCACTCTAGGTCTTAATGTACGATTGACAAACATGACACATGATGTTAATATGGCAATATTGCCATGAAAGAAAAAACACGCAAACAATATGAAGCGAGAGCGAAGATTGCTAAGGCCATGGCACATCCAAGTCGCTTACTTATGCTTGATCTACTGCAAAAGCAGGAGATGTGTGTGAGCGACATTACGGTTGAGGTTGGGGCAGATCAATCTACGGTGTCCAAGCACCTTGCAATCCTAAAAGATACTGGTCTGATCGGTGTCCGCAAGGAAGGGGCGATGAGCTACTACAGAGTGACATGCGGATGTCTCGATGGATTTTTCTCTTGCATGGAAACTGTATTGAAATCAGATGTTGAATTGCGAAAAACAACACTAAAGTAAGTCATTTTTTTTTACGTACCACATGGCGAATTGGCAATTGTACCATGTAATTTAATGTGTCACAAACCAGCAGGACTGCTATCAACATGAACCAGGAAAACTGTCCCAACTCAAACGCTCAAGGGATGAGCTTTTTTGAGCGATATCTCACACTGTGGGTTGCCCTGTGCATCGTAGCCGGAATAGTCTTGGGAAAAGTGGCACCGGGGATCGCACAGACACTGGATGGAATGGCGATCTATGTCAACGAAGCTCCTGTGGTTTCGATCCCCATTGCAGTTTGCTTGTTTTTCATGATGTATCCGATCATGGTAAAAATCGACTTCGGCAAGGTTCTCAAAGCAGGCAAGGCGATGCGTCCGGTTGGATTGACTCTATTCATTAACTGGGCAATCAAGCCATTTACAATGTATGCCATTGCCAGCTTCTTTCTAGGAACACTTTTTTTGACATTCATTGGCCCGGACGCCGTTGATTATGTAAAAATGCCCTTTGGTGCGGACCTCTCGATAGGTGCCGATTATGGAGCGGGAAAAGTGGTACTCGTTGATGGCGTGAAGATGCTTGAAGTTCCACTATGGCGAAGTTATCTGGCGGGTTGCATTTTGTTGGGAATCGCTCCCTGTACTGCGATGGTACTTGTGTGGGGATTCCTAGCAAGAGGAAATGATGGACACACACTGGTTATGGTCGCCATAAACTCATTGGCTATGTTAGTTCTATACGGTGTCTTAGGCGGATTCCTGCTTGGCGTGGGGAAACTCCCAGTTCCGTGGCAAGCTTTGTTACTTTCTATTGGTGTCTATGTCGCTCTTCCACTGGTGGCGGGATATTTCTCTCGTAAGTGGTTGATTGCTACCAAAGGTGAAACGTGGTTTCGAGATAAATTTTTACATGTTTTAACACCGGTGACGATTATGGCATTGCTGGCTACACTGGTGTTACTCTTTTCATTCAAAGGCGAAACGATTCTCAATAATCCGTTGACCATTCTCTGGATCGCCATTCCCTTGTTCATTCAGACCGTAGTTATCTTTG
Organism: uncultured Gimesia sp.; assembly: GCF_963976445.1. Classification (GTDB taxonomy): domain Bacteria; phylum Planctomycetota; class Planctomycetia; order Planctomycetales; family Planctomycetaceae; genus Gimesia. Next base: position 27,239 of record NZ_CAXBKP010000034.1, read on the forward strand.
CATTAGGTTATCTGCTATCAAAACTATTGGGACTGACTTATGAAAGTGCTGCTCCAACAGCCATGATCGGTGCTTCAAATCACTTTGAAGTTGCCATTGCTACATCAACGATGCTTTACGGGTTATCCTCGGGAGCGGCACTTGCCACGGTTGTTGGCGTATTGATTGAAGTTCCGCTGATGTTGATGCTGGTAAAATTCTGTGTAAGAACCCAGAACTGGTTTCCTCACGAATCACGTTCTGAATCACCAATAAACGACACACACAATCTTAGTTGAGGAGAATTGCCATGAGCCAATCTCAGCATAAAGACTGCTTTGGTACGATGTTCCCAGATAACTTGCATTTACGCAATAACCAACAAAATAAAGGGAAAGTCTTCTCTGTGTGGATAAGTCAGCTTGAAGGTGCAGTGCTACCTGTTCGCTCTGACCGATCCATCAAAACTGATATAGAACAATGGGATAAGTGCAAAGAGTGCCCAGAGTTTGATAGTTGTTATAAGCTCAATCTGGCAAAAGTTGCACTGGAATCAGCCATCACTACGCAGTGATAGCAACTACACTAACAAAGGAATACAAATGATGACAAAACGTGTTTTAATTCTCTGTACTGGAAACTCCTGTCGGTCCCAAATGGCCGAAGCTCTCTGGGAAGCATTGGGCAATGGTGAGTGGGAATCGGAATCGGCTGGATCAAAACCGTCAGGCTACGTTCATCCACTTGCGATTCGAGCGATGAGTGAGTTGGACATCGACATATCCGCCAACACGAGCAAGTTGCTGGATCAGTTTCAAGAACAGTCATTTGATCTAGTAGTGACGGTATGCGACAACGCCAAAGAATCGTGCCCCGTATTTTCCGGTGCCAAACAAACATTCCATTGGCCTTTCGATGATCCCGCTGATGCAACCGGTTCCGATGACGAGAAAATGGTCTTTTTTCGCAGGGTGCGAGATGAGATCAAAGAGAAAATTCAGTATTATCTCACTACCGATCATAAAGGAGAAATTTAATGAGTACCAAATCTGCTGTCGAATTTCCGGGCAAGTATCGTCTGCATGTTGCTTTGACTGTTTCTGATCTGGAAGCGTCAAAGCGATTCTATGAATTATTGCTGGGCGAGGCACCAAGCAAAGAAAGACCACGCTACGCCAAGTTTGAGCCAGCCGATCCTTCGGTGAATCTCACCCTCAACGAAGTTGATGGAGAGGTCAAGGTGGAGGGAGGTTCTGCTCACTTCGGCGTTCAAGTAAAGTCAGTCGCCGAGGTCCATGCGGCCATCAAACGATTCAAAGCTGCGAATATCGAGACTATCACCGAGGAAGCGACAACATGCTGCTACGCCGTTCAGGACAAGGTTTGGGCAGTTGACCCTGATGGACACAAATGGGAAGTTTTCGTAGTCCTCGAAGCGGATGTGAAAGATGAACTCTACACTGAGGCTGGTTGCTGCGGCCCGGAAATCGTAATGTTGAAACACAACAATGATAAATCAGCACTCACGTAACAAGATTAGATGTAGTAGCCACAACTGGATCAAGGCTGGGGGTAGCTCAAAACCGGTTTCAGGCATTAAATAATATGATAGACACTTGTGAAAAAATTGAACAACACGTAAGGAACCTCGGACACACTCATGAATTTGAGCGTGTCCGAGGCTTTTATTGTAACACACAAAACAGGTTTACGCTAATTTCAGCAATCGTTCTTCCTGCTCGGAGCGGATCATCCCTGCAGATAACGTCAGGGTACGCTTCGCACATTCGGCCGCTGATAAATCATGCGTCACCATCACTATCGTGCGGCCTTCCTCATTAAATTGCGTCAGGAACGACATGACTTGTTCTTTGGTTTCGGGGTCGAGATTACCGGTTGGCTCATCTGCAAGGATGATTGCCGGATCGTTGGCGAGCATGCGTGCCAGGGCAACGCGTTGTTGCTGACCCACACTCAACTCCGCCGGTTTATGATGCATCCGGTTTTCTAAACCGACTTTGTTAAGTAATTCTTCTGCCTTTTGTTGCTGATAGTCATGATGCTTCTTTGCCAGCAACATCGGAACTTGTACATTTTCCATCGCCGTCAGGTAGGGAATCAAATTAAATGTTTGAAACACAAACCCGATTTTATTCTGTCGTAACTTGGCACGTGCCTCGATAGGCAAATCGTAAACGGACTCTCCGTCAAGTAAGATACGACCTTCTGAAGGAGCCGACATGGCACCTAAGATAGAAAGCAGCGTGGTTTTTCCACTGCCGCTCGGTCCAATGATTGCGACAAAATCTCCCTCAGGAATTTCCAGGTTCGTGGTATCCAAGGCGACCACTTCGTCCTGCTTTTTTCGATAAACTTTACGAACAGATTCAAACTGTAACATTGAATTATACCTCCTTGAAGCAAAGACAGGGATCGAGGTTGGCAGCCTGGCGTGCGGGGTAATAACTGGCCACCAGTGTAACCATAATGGCAGTCCCCGAGGCCACCAACGCTAAGCTGGGAATAGGCAGAACTGAAACGTCTGCAAAATAGGGCCCCAGGAACAGGGCGAGAACACTTCCCACAATGTACCCTGAAATTCCGCCTGCCAATCCAAGCAAAACCGCTTTCGCCAGGAAAAGCTGTGTCACGAATCGAGGAGTTGCCCCCAATGCCATCAGTGTGCCAATTTCTCGACGACGTTCGATGACGTTGGCAAAACTGGCGCTGGCCATACTCGCACCACCTACGGCAACAAGAATCGCCAGAAATAGGTACGACAGGTTTGTCATCATTCGGTTAATCGAAATTTGTGTCTCCACCACGTTTGCGATTGTGACAATTTTGGTATCTGGCAAAATCGTTTGCATCTCCGCAACGAGGCCATTGGCAACGTCTTCACAACAGCCTACTACTTCAATGATATTGACCACTTCCCCAGATTTTGTGAGCCGTTGTACCGTATGCAAGTGCGCAAAGACTCGTCCATCATCGACTGTTCCGGCTGCTGGCAGCGTGGTCAATACTGAGAACTTCTCACCCATTAGCTCCATGGAATCACCGGGAGCCAGTCCATTCGCTTCTGCATAGTCTGCTCCGAGAATGACCTCATCTTCGCCAAGGTTTTGAAGTGCACGTCGTTCCGCCAATGCTTCCGGAGCATCCCCTTTTTTGTCGGCAACGTTGATTTTTGCTTTGCAACCTGCGTGCTTTTTGAAGAGCATACCGCCCTGCCATGAAGCCATTTTCTGAATTTCTGCCTGGGGAAGTATTCCCGTCAGTATGACGTTTCGACCATCAATGGTTGTCGGAACGCATAGTTTTGGGGAAATGGCTTCGACGCCTGTCAAACCGGAAAGTGCCAACTCGGCCACATGCTCTTCTGGTATAGTTTCCGATTGCATATCTGCTGCATAATAATCTTGCAGCGTGACTCCTTTGGGTAGAATGAGTACGTTGGCGCCGAGCTTGTCGAGCTTTCCAGCGACTTCTTTTTCTGAAAATATCGTCACGTTGCGAATGGCCACCAAAGCGGTCACACTCAAAACGATTGCCAATAGGCTGGCAATCATTGCGGTCGGACGTTCCCGCAGTTCCTTCCATATTATCGTTCTCATAGTCATGAGATAATCCTTCTTGTCAGGTGTGAGGTACTATTTACGATGTTCTACTCTTTACAGTGCTTACATCCATCGACGCCACAACTTTTTCCCGCCTTCTTTAGTTCGGCGATCAATTGTTGCTGAGTCACATTTTCGTTGAACCTACCTACCATCACCCCGGGAGGTGCCATAAACACGACTGTGGTGTTATTGTTCTGCTGCGGAACTCCTAGCTCTTTCAAAAATGAAGCTTCTCCAGACTCTTGCGAAGAAAATGAAACCACTTCGACGACATCACGATAACAGGGGATCGATTTGAAATTCTGCACACCTTTTGGAGTTTCGGATTTCACGGCAGGATTCACGCACAAGAGAACCATTTTTCGGCTCTGTAATGTCAGCATACAACGCGACTTTGCTGGTGAGACGAACGACTGATCGATATAGTCGGCGTTGATATTTTTAACAAAAGATCCAGTGATAGCTCCGTTCGGTGCAATAGCGAGTGTCAAAGGCATTGGTGCCCGCGAAACGCCATATTCTTTGACAAGGTTCTGCTCAGCAGAATCATTCGTGTTAACTGCAACGAACGTGGTCTTGTCTTTTTTGTTCGACAAATTATGCTGTAAGGTGTTCCACATTGCCTTGGTGGTATCATCCTGGTTTTTCCAGAACATGATAAACGTATATTTGTTCTCTTTCGACGCAGCGGCTCGGGTCGTTTCCACTTTGCTGAGTGTGGCAATCCGAGTCACTTCCTGCGCTTTGCCCACAGTGGCAAACGAGGTGACAATGGCACAAGCAATTAAAAGTGGAAGTCCATTTCGCTTAAATGAAATGCTTTCAGAGAGTTTTAACATGAGATAGTACTCCTTGTTCTGTATTAATAAATTGTATTTTTTTCAATGTGCAATTTTGGGAACGCAACACAAAGTGTGCCTCTGCACAATAATGGCGTTAGAATCAGACTATTCCCCTCATGCTTCGTACGTTCAAGGTACGAATTTGTGACACTTGCTCTTCGTCGCAATCCTTATACCAATGTATGAATTCAATGGCGAAAAGAAGTGTCTCTACACGATGAGGTAAGGCCGGAGGCAAGCGTGCTCGGGGAAGAAAATCTATATGCGCAACGGTGCTGTGATAAGCACACTCGAAGAAGAAACGCCGCTATTTTTAGCAACTGTGGTTTGCATAGATTGACAATAGACGTCAACGGTCGTGCTCAAAGGTGTTGTGATTCCACGTAAGTTCACAGACGATGCCGTTTGAGCATAAATCACATCTGTCACATGACATAGACAAGGACAATCATGCCGAGGTTCGTGCTCGTGTGACTGATTTTGTTCCCGAGTGTGATACGAATGGGTGCATTGGGAGCAACAGGCAGGAGCCGAAAGACTTTTCTCAGACTCCCTATTTTCACACTGCCCCACAGTGGCAAATTCATGTCCCCAACAGACAGGGCATGGTTGCAGCAACAGGGCAATTAAAAACAGGGAAATTAGTTTCATCCGAATCTCAAACTCAAATCGTTTTACAGTAACTTGCTATTTGTCTTGATCAATTTCCGTTGATCATTCACCAGAAACTGTGATCCATGTGACTACTTAGATACAAAAACAAGTCATAATGGTTTTACTTTTATCGTCATGCCGACTTCAATGGCTTTACAGCAACTCGGTATTTGTGGTGATCATTTTTTGTGAATCATTTCGTCTGTATGATGAGATTTTTACCTAAGTGCAGCCGTTAATCCGATGTCCGCGCTACCCATTTTTCCCAAACCCCAGAAATGCGGGGGACTGGCAAGAATTAGTACTGTCGTTTCCCGGCATTCCTTCGGATGACTTAAACACGTAAAAACTCTAAGCAGCCCTAGAACCTTTCATCAGTGAAAAACTGCTATTAAAACTTTTATCGCAGGGAATCTGTGTCATTGATTAATTCTCATTGTTCGTATTGCGTTTCCCCGTCCTTACAGTCCGCACAGCTTTGGCTAATGCTTTCTTCGATTGCTCTCCAACCAGACGTTTGACTTCGACGCCTTCGACAAATATCAACAGCATCGGATAGCGATCAACGGCGTACTTTTCAGTGATGAACGGATTTTCGTCGACATTTAGTTCTCCAACTTTGACTTGTCCAGACAGCTCATCAGCTAGTTCTCGGATTGTCGGTTTCATCCGGATGCAAGGCTGACACCACTCGGCCCACATATCAACCAGAACCGGCTGATCGCTCATCAGAACTTCTCGCTCAAAGTTCTCATCGGTTAGCAACACCGGATCGACGCCGCGAACCGAAACAGACTTCTCAGGGGAAGGATCGCTCTGTTGGGTGCTACAACCGCTTTGAATAACGGCAACCGCAAGGAGAGAGAAAAGGTAAACGTGTCTCATTCCGACGTTCCTTGAAAACGCAGCATCCTTAAACCGTTGGCAACCACTATGAACTCGCTGATCTCATGTCCCAAGACAGCGACGGGAAGCGTGAACGAACCCGACACCGCGCCGATGACCAGAACGAAAATGACAAGAACAGAAAGAATCAAATTTTGACGAACAATCGATTGAGTGCGCCTCGCTAGCCGCAATGCATAGACGAGCTTCTCCAAATCGTCTGCCATCAGTGCAATGTCGGCTGTTTCCAGTGCGACATCCGTACCGGCCGCTCCCATCGCAATTCCAACACTAGCTTCTGCCAGGGCTGGGGCATCGTTCACGCCATCGCCAACCATAGCCACGTGTTGATGTTCTAATAACAGTTCACGAAGTTTGGTGACTTTGTCATCCGGTTTCAGGTTTGCATAGAAGCCGTCCACTCCAGCTTCTTGGGAAACTTGCCTCGCAGTGCGTTCATTATCACCCGTTAACATCACTGCCTTGGCGATACCCACGTCATGGAACGCCTCAATTGCCTGAGCGACGTTCTCGCGAACCGTGTCCTTCATCGCGATGGCTGCCCAAGCCTGTTGATCATTGCCGACGACAGCAACAGTTTTTCCTTCGTCTTGTAGTCGGGTGATGTCATCCGCAAGCGAGGATAGATCGATGGCCAGGTCGTCTTCAAATAGTTGTGGCTTTCCGACGAACATGAGTGTTCCGTCAACCGACGCAGACGCTCCGGCCCCAGTCAGCGAGCGAAAGTCCTCAACGGAAAGTGGCTGAATGTCTTCATTCCGAACAAATCCGACGATCGCCTTCGCCAGCGGATGTTGACTTAGCCTTTCGATACCAGCGGTCACTGCCAAGACTTTCGTGCGAGGTGGTATACCAGCCTGATCGGACACCACACAATCAGTGACTGTTGGCTTGCCTAGAGTGAGCGTACCAGTTTTGTCTAAGGCAACTACGCGAATGGCGGCCAGTCGCTCGATATACACCCCACCCTTGATCAACACGCCGTGTCGAGCAGCCGTTCCGAGCGCTGCAACGAGTGTGGCCGGGATCGAAATGACCAAGGCGCACGGTGCCGCAGCAACGATGAAGATCGTGGCACGAATCGCCCAGTGAGTCCACGAGGTATCGTAGAGCAAAGGCGGCAAGAGCGCGATTGCGAATCCGCTCAACAATACTGCGGGACTGTACCAATTACCGAAACGTTCAATGAAACGTTGGCTTTCGCCTTTGCGTTCCTGTGCTTCCTCCACCATTTCAATGATTCGCGAGATCGTATTTTCAGCGAATGCCTTTGTTGCTGTGATTTCAAGTGAGCCCTCTCCATTAATGCTTCCGGCATAGACATCATCACCCACTTTTTTCTCGACCGGAACGCTCTCTCCGGTGACTGGGGCTTCGTTGAGACTGGAAGCACCAGAGAGGATTTCGCCATCGGTCGGGATGGATTGGCCAGGGTGGACGAGAAACATATCTCCGGATTGCAATTCCTCAACCGGCACCTCACGCTCATTTCCGTTTTCCAGGAGCAAGGCGGTTTTGGGTGTCAAATCCATCAATGCGCGAACGGCGGAGCGAGTCTTTGCCTCGGCGTAACCTTCGAGCGCCTCACTGATGGAATACAAAAAGACCAACATTGCCGCTTCTGCCGGTTGGCCGAGAGCAAAAGCTGAAACAGCCGCACTTGTCATGAGTAATTCGATGCCGACGCGCCACTCAAAGAGCAGATGCTCGATTGCTTCGCGACCGAAATTGTAGCCGCCAATTAGAATGGCTGACGAATACAGAATTAGCGGCAGCCAATCGGCTGACAGATAGCTGAGTAGCCACCCGCACAGCAGCAGGACACCCGAGAAAACCGCCGCAACCACTTTCGTATTTTTCCAAACGGGAGGTGGACCAAGCTGCTCATCTTGCTTCTGCAGAGGGAAACCAATGTCGTCGAGCTTCGCCTCGACTTCCTCTTGTGAGTATTTCTGCTCGTCGGCTGATAGACGAACGCTACCCGAGGATGCCAGGATTTGCAGGACTTCAATATCAAATTCAGATTCCAAAGACCGCCGCAACCTTGCGGCGTCATGTTCACAATCTAAATTAGTAACTCGGAAACGATATTCTTTCATATACTCGGCTTAAATTCTTTATGTTATTACCCGCAAATGGTGACGAAACGTATTTGTAAAAGCCGCTGGTGCCAGTATTATCTGGCCTCAGCGGTCACTCAGTTACAACAATTTAATCATTCACATCTTAGGTTTTGATGTGAATGTTCCGCTGGGACCTTGAAGCTTGAGTGGCTTCTTACCTGCTTTTTCGACCGCTTCCCATAACTGTCGCGGTGAAAGCGATGCTTCCGCCTTGGGTATGACAGTGGCAGACTTGGTCTTCAAATCAGTTTTGACGTTAGCAACTCCACGAATTTCCAACAGCTTGGCAGCCACGTTTCTGGCGCAGCCTTCGCAACTGAGCACCTCCAAGGTGATGGTAGTCTTCATTGTTGGGGTCGCTGCCCGAGTTTGACTAGTCAAACAGACAGAGAAAGCGAACGTAAGTGCTACACAGAGATATACACGGTACATGATGAAAATCCTTTTTCCAAATTTCCAATGAAACGAAAGGGAAGAGTAGTAGATTTCGAAGTAGATTTGTGTGCTTACATGATTGGCTCCTTGCATTACGAGGTTAGAACAAAATTCGGTTGAGTAAAACATGGCTGGCTAGCAAGTGATCTCAAAGGGAGAACGGGATAGCGACTCCGACTACGGAACATGCATATTCTTCTGGTTACGAATGCTTATATCATCTCTTACTCTCAGAATGCGTGGTTTCAACAAGTCGTACTTGATCGCGACGTTCGTCGATTCCATCTTGCTTACAAGATTTCAAAAACGAACAGCCGCAAATGCAGTCTGGCTGGACGAGCCATATCACCGCGAGTGTCGTAAAGACGTAGAAGGCACGTCGCAGTGCTCGGCTCCAAACCGAGTTAGTCTAAGATTTGCCCTGCATCTCACTCTTCAACTTCCGGTTGCGGCGGTTTGTTTCCTGTCTTAGCCTCATAGCGGGCAGCGAACTTGTCGAACCGTGCTGGACTGCAAATGAAGCACTGGGACTCGGGACGCTTGTGCTCTTTGCACCAGTCCCCGGCTTCCTTGAATTTTGCGACCAGCGACGAATCGCATAACGCGCACTCTCCTTCAGGGACGCCATGCTCCACGCACCACCAACCAGCGTGACTGTGATCGACTTTGGCCGATGCCGGTGAACTGGCCTTGCTATCCTGCGATGGCGCACCATCACCACAACCAATAAATACAAAAACACTCATTACCAATAGCCCCAATAACAGGCCGCTTAAGCAATAATTACCCTGCATCAAATTCTCCTTTCGGCATCGCCGAATCATGGTAAGACCGACACTGACTCGGGCACACACCCAGCTTCTGGTTCGGTCGGTTTGTCTGGTTCAAGACGATGACCATCATCGTCTTCTCCGTCATTAAAGCTCTCCGTCGGAAGGTTGAACACAACGTAGAGCACTCGTAGTACTAGTAAGCTCATGACCATGGCGCTACAAACGCCACCGATCACCACGGTTGCCAGCGGACGCTGCACTTCCGCTCCCATACCGGTGCTGAATGCCATCGGTACAAATCCGAGACTCGCGACGAGCGTCGTCATCAGGATAGGTCGCAGCCTTGTCATCGCGGCTTCTTCGACGGCATCATCCAGCGAACGTCCTCGCCGTCGTAGCTGACGGATTGTGGACACTAGCAGCATGTCATCAAGCACGGCCACGCCTGAAAGCGCGATAAATCCAACGGCCGCCGAAATTGAAAACGGCATGTCGCGAATCCAAAGGGCAATGACACCACCGATCCAGGCAAACGGAACCCCAGTAAAGACACGTAGTGAATCAATAATATTGTGATAGGTCATGTAGAGTAGTGCGAAGATCATCAGCAATGCGATCGGAACGACTATCAAAAGCCGCGTCTGGGCGCGTTGCAGATTCTCAAATTGACCGCCCCACTCGATTCGATAGCGACCTGCGGGCAGTTGAACCTTTTCAGCAATCACGCGCTGTGCTTCGGCGACAAAGCTACCCAAATCGCGACCGCGGACGTTCGCTTCGATTGTAATTCGACGCTGATACCATTCACGCTTAATCGTGTTGGGGCCTTCCACGGTCTCAATCGTTGCCAGCCGCGACAGTGGAATTCGCTCCCCTGAAGGTGTGGCAACGAGAATTTCGCTGATCGCTTCGGGATTGGCTCGTGCTGCCTCCGGCAAACGAATAATCAACGGAAAACGTAATTGCCCTTCATACACCTCACCAACATGATTACTGCCAAGTGACCGGACGAGGTTCATGACTGTTCGAGCGGAAATACCATATCGAGCGATTTCGTTCTGCTTGACATGAATCTGAAGTACCGGCTGTCCTGAAACCTGCTCGACCTTCACATCGGCTGCACCATCAATGGCTTTAAGGGCGCGTTCGACCTCGGCCGCCTTCTTGACCATGAGGTCCAGGTCATCCCCATAAAGGATGGCTGCTACATCTGAGCGGACACCCGAAATCATCTCATTCATCCGCATTTCAATTGGCTGTGTCATAGCGAGTCGGGGACCGGGGAGATCACGCAGTTCTTCCTGAATCAGAACGGTTAGTTCTTCCTGTGTCTCTGCACGCGACCACTGCTCACGTGGCCGCAGTGTTATGAAGAGGTCGGTTAACTCGGTTCCCATCGGGTCGGTCGCCACTTCCGCTGTACCAATGCGGCTCCAGACTTGTGCAATTTCATCGGGGAATTTTTCCTTAAGTATTTTCTCCATCTGCGTGTTGTATCGCATCGACTCTTCGAGATTGGTACCCGCAAGTCGTACTACGTTGATGACGACGGCACCTTCGGACAGCCGAGGCACAAACTCTGTTCCCAGATTGGGAGCAATCAATCCAAAGACCGTGACGAGCAGGCATAAAGCCGATCCGATGACAACGATCTTGTTGTGCATCGTAAACCTCAAAACTGGTGCGTAGAGTCGTTTGAGAAAACGGATCAACAGTGGTTCTTTCTCTTCGATTTTCTTTGGCAACATCAAACTTGCCACAACCGGCATCAATGTGAGCGACATAATCATCGAGCCAGCGAGAGCCATGATTACAGTCAGTGCCATGGGCCGAAACAACTTACCCTCTACCCCTTCAAGAGTTAGAATTGGCAGGTAAACAATCATGATGATCAGTTCGCCGAACATTGTCGGCTTGCGAACCTCGATTGCTGCGTCGCGAATGACTTCCAAACGGCTGCGTCCGTCGCGATTATAAGCAAGATGCCGCACACAGTTCTCGATCATTACGACCGAACTATCGACCACGAGTCCAAAGTCGATTGCTCCCAGACTCAGTAAGCTGGCCGCGATGCCAAACCGGAGCATCCCTGTGAAGGCGAATAGCATCGACAGCGGGATTGCCAGAGCTACTATCAATCCAGCTCTGAGATTTCCCAGGAAAATGAACAACACCGCGATGACCAGCAGACCACCCTCGAAGAGGTTTTTCTGTACGGTGTGAATGACGTGGTCAACTAACTCGGTGCGATCATAGACCGTATTTATCGCCACTCCGGCTGGTAGCGTTTCCCTGATCTGCTCCAACTTGTCTTTTAACGCCCAAGTCACTTCGTGACTATTCTCTCCCATCAGCATGAAGCCCAAACCAAGTACTGCTTCGCCACGACCATTGGCTGTTACTGCACCGCGTCGAATTTCATGTCCGATTTGCACATGGGCGACATCGCGTACACGGACGGGTACACCATCACGCGCCGTGATGACGACGTTTTCGATTTCCTTGAGATTCACCGTACGCCCGATACCGTGAACGAGTAGCATCTCACTACCATCGGTGATGGTTCCTCCACCGACGTTCTCGTTGTTCGCTTGAATGGCTTCGGCAACTTGCTCAAATGTCAAATTATGTTTGATCAATAAGTTAGGATCGAGTCGGACTTGGTACTGTTTCTCGTAACCGCCCCAACTATTGACTTCGGCGACACCCCGAACGGAGCGCAATTGAGGTTTCACCACCCAATCATGTAGCGTCCGCAACTCGGTCAGACGGTTGATACGTTCTTGCTGGGACACCTTTGAAAAATCAACACCATCATACGTCAGCACGTAATGGAAGACTTCCCCTAGACCTGTTGAGACCGGTCCCATCTGGGGGCGCTGAATTCCTTCAGGCAGCTCAACCCTGCTAAGCCGTTCGTTAACCAGTTGCCGCGCAAAGTAAATGTCGACGCCATCCTCAAAGATGACAACTACCTGTGAGAGACCGAACTTGGAAATCGAACGGAGTTTTTCCAGTCCGGGTAAACCACTGATGGCTTGCTCGACAGGAAACGTGATTTGCCGTTCGACTTCTTCCGATGCAAGCGCCGGAGCGATGGTATTAATCTGAATCTGGACAGGTGTAGTGTCTGGAAACGCATCAATATCGAGTTGTTGCAACGAAAATAGGCCCACGACGGCAAACACTACCGTTACCAAGATCACAAACACACGATGTTGCAGTGAAAAATCAATTAACCGATTAAGCATCCTTATTCTCCCTATTCCGCTACGCAGGCGCAGCCTTCGCCAAGGTTGTTCTTCAGTAATTGCGCTCGCAGCACGTCGCTGCCAGCAGTAGCGATAACTTCACCCGGCAGAACTCCAGAAATCACCTCCGTGTAATTGTTATTCGATGCTCCTAAACGAACTGAACGAACGTGGAACACTTTGGGACTGTCAGGACTGTCGAAGTAATGCTTGTCGCGGACAAACACGACTTGGCAACAGCCTTCCCAATGGGATGCCCCGGTTGGAATGACAATCGCGTTTGGTTCTTGTCGCAGAATCACTTCGCCAGTACCAAATGTCTCGTTGCGAAGCCGTCCCTTCAGATTCGGCAGCACGGCCCGAACTTGGACCATTCTGGTTTGTTGGTCGGTCGAGGTACTAATCCAATCGAGCTTGCTTTCGACCTCGTGGCGGCTCCCGTCTGCACGGAAGCGGACGGTCTGGCCAATTGCAAGTTGTTCCATGTGCTCTAAGGGAATATTCAGCGTCAGCCACATCTGACTCATGTCCGCCACGCGGAACAAAATACGTGATGGGTCAACGACCTCGCCGGGTGTCACGGCACGATCAACAACGACACCGTTGATCGACGAGTAAATGGGAAGCAGGTTTGCCGTCCTAACTTCTGCGCTCAGCCTCGATTGGAATGCATCGGGTATTCCTAAGAATCGTAGACGATTCATCGCATCGCGTTCCGACAAACCTCGCAATATTTTGACATCTGCCGGCAAGCCGAGATTTCGGAGCATCTGTTCCGCGCTAACAACCTCTGCCCGCGCCTTCTTGTAGGTGGCCTCTGCGGTCAGAACCAGTTTTCCAGGTACGATGTCACGGGCTTTTCTCAACCTTAAAACGTTCTCTTGCTGTAGTTGCTCTTCGGTGAGTGCCTTGAGTAGTCGTATTTTGATCTCACCTACCTGAGTAGCATCGACAATCGCAAGCAACTCGCCTTTTTGAACCTGATCACCAACATTTTTTTGCACGAGCCAGACCGTTCCTGGTACGCGTGAGGCCAGCCCCGCCAATCGCGTTGGGTCATAAAGAATCTCACCGCTGCCAGATACCGACTCGACAATCGATTGCCGTTCGACGAGCTCAACATCAACCCCCGCCTGGCGAACTGACTCTACCGATGCAAACTGGATTCGTGTCTTATAGACCTTACACTCGCTGTTATTTTCTTTGCGATCATGAAGTGCAAGCGCACGGGCTGCACGTTTGCGATCGTCAGCAAGGACAACGGGCGTTTCCTTCAGTTCTGCAACATCAGGGTGATGCAACGGGCAATTGTGAACGCCATGTTCAGGGCACCATTCGTAGTCTGGTCCCCTCGGCATTAGTGTCGGATCGCATTCGACACACTTTGATTCCGGTACGCTGTGCTCTTCACACCAGTCCGCAACTAAATTTTTTGCTGATCCGGTCAGCTCAGCGAATTTTGGCACTTTCCAATCGTAGTGGTGACCAAAGTAGAACACGACTGTGAATGCAGACAGCACAAATAACGGTCCGATCCCCCCCAACATGACAGACAGAAGACGCCAGAACGGACCGGGGCGTTTCGCGTTTTCGGCTAGCTCAACCGCACGTCCATTAATAGATGACTGGGGGGGGGTATTGGGTGGTTTTTGCACAGGCGCATCAATAAATGAGTGACTCATCGTAGGACTCCTACTGACTAAACATGGACAAGCAAGGATGGAAACAATCGCAATCCAAGCGTTAACCAAGGGAATGCACGCCAGCCACAATCATTAACTCAACAAACAATCCAAATACGGATCGAAAGGAGTCAGTTTGCTAGCGAACTAAGGCAGCAGTGACCTAGATCAACAAAGAGGCGAAAACGAGGCGAATAGAACGCCCGTTATCAAGGCGAGGCGAATGTACCTCGTGGCGAATCGCGCGAACTTCTGACAAACTCACGGTCTCCATGCAAACTGGAGAAAAGTCGAGCGAAAGCTCAAAGTCAGTGGTCGTTGTCCGACCATTCAATTCGGGTGCGGCTTTGCAAACGCAACCGGAATCGCACGGAAACGGCGAGTCGCAGGGGCAGTCGAATGGCACAGGTGCTTGACGCTCATCGCTATGACAAGCTTCGGCGCAAGCACAGCTAACAGCCTCATCCTGATGTCCACTACCAAGTGTACCATCGCCCACACAAAAAAGCGGGCAAAGTATCACACGAAGTGCGATGAGCATGATAATGGCTAAATGGAACATTACGAAATAGAACTGCCTTTTCAATTTGGTGAAGGGCTTCTTATTTATCTCTGGTAATTGTATTGGGGTAAGGAATCTGAGTCAAGGTCGTCGTAGAATGGGGTAAGGAATCTGAGTCAAGGTCGTCGTAGAATGAAGAAATTCCAAGACCCAAGAGTTGCCTATTTGAGAATGATCGTCTGCTTTTGCCCATTTCATCCAGCAATTCTTTTCCAAAATTTGTTTCGAGCGGGTAGTCACATTCAATAGAAGGTACGGCTTGCATTGATTTTCCAGCGGACGGGCAGAACAGTCGTTGATACAATTGGATACTAGGTCGCAACTTGTGCTGAATGCTGCCAATATCTCTCGCCTCTGCTGTGGGAGATTGTGGTTGCGGTAGTAGGAAACAAAACGAATCACATTATATGTAAGTAATTTCGGTAGCGAAAATACAAAATACCGCATTTCCAAACAAAAACGTTACGGCTTCTTTCCAGACTTTGATAGTCTCCGATCCGATTTGGGATCACAACTGATAGACATTCCAATTCGAAGGGACTAACCGTTAGGCAGCAACAACTCTGGTTCATCAGTTGGTGGCGGTGGTACCGTATCTGCTGCTGAATTGTCCTGGTTATTTGGTAAACCATTGTTGCCGTGACTATGTGAATGCGAGTGATCGTGAGTCCGCGAAGGCTGTGGAAATTGATCGTTACCTTTGTCAAATCGTCTATTATCCTTAAACGGTTGTGGTGGACTATTTTGAAATCGATTGAGCATGTTGCTCAGCAACTGTTCGAACGAGTAGATCGTGTTCTGAACTCTTCGAAGTTCCCTGGATTGATTGAGTGATTGACGTAGATCTTGGAATGCCTTCTTAACGTCTTTCAGGGCTTCACTTGCGTGATTTTCACCATCAGCTTTCTTCAGTGAGACAACAAAATACCTTACGCTACGATTCAGTTCCCATGCCCCCGTTAAAAGCATTTCATATTCCGATGAGGTCCGCATCTCGAAGCGAATCGTATCGAAGATTCTCTCGGCACTCGCTTCGAGATTACTGATCGGCGTTGGAACATCGGGCTGGCCGCGAGAACCATTCTCTCCATCATTTTCAGGATATTGACGAAACTCGTGAAAATTGCCAGGGAATTGTTGACGACGGCGTTTTAATTCATACGGGCAGATAAAATCTTGTGGAACTCGATCTAAAGGGCAATTACTACCCAAGCAAGTATCTCTATCAATACCATCATTACTTGGGAAGGGGGCATTCGTATAAGAAAAGTTGTCCGGCACTGGAGTGCGATATCTTTGAGAAGGAATCCTCTTGAAATAATCATTTTGTGCGCTAGCGGACTGCCCCGAAGCCGCTAGTATAATGAGGATTGTTAATGCGACTGTCTTTTGTAGTCCGTACATTTCAAGTGACCTTTCGAATTCCTGATTCTTATAGCCCTTGCCACATAACTGAAGTGCTAATATTCTGTTCTATGTGTAAGGAAGATTGGTTTTCTATAGCGAATGCAAACGGCATGCCACGATCGAATGGTCACCAGTTCGCTCGTGGTGTAACCATTTGAAAGCTAGTATGTTCAGCAATCTAGGCTACGAAATCCAACTCAATTGATGCGATGAACGCCACGTGTTAACTTGATGGCTACTGTCGTCCATTCGGCGACAGTAGCCATCAAGCGGATTCGTTGACTCCTCTCATTTCGGCCTGCAGCGGAGATAGATGAGGAGTCATTCAGAAAGTCCCATTCACATAATCACTTGCATTAACAAGGGGTTAGTTCTAAGCGGATACCAAGCGCGTACACCCATCCGGAGTTGCCGTTCATTCCGATGGTCGTGGCGCTGACATTCCCGATTATGCAGGTTATGCGGCGTAGCAATCACCTACAAAAGGCTTTATCCCGTAAATCTGGAGTCTTTGTTTGTTTTGCACAATTCAAAAAACCGATAAAGGTAGAAAGACGTGGTTTGTCGAATTGGACAAGGAAGGATTACTCATGGCTTCGTGGCAAAGAAAGTTGATTTGCATCAGCTTCTCCACTGCAATTCTTATACAAGCTGTGATGCCATGCTGTGCGCTTACCAATATTTGTGCCAAAATCGTAAATAGTAAAGATACCATTTGTACCTGCTGCGACGATTCCACTTTCTCAGGTTGCAACCAAAGTGTCCAAGATCGCTCAGATCAAAACCAGGCTAATAAGCCCCCAGCGCCTTCAAAGAAAACTCCGCACACACCTTGCCCATTTTGCACGGGCACTGCGAATGTCGCACGAGTCGATACAACGGAAACCGAACTCCGTTTGGTAAATATATCCTTGCCAGTCGACCGAGACACTGTGGCGTATGGCCTACAACCTTGCAAAAGTCAGCAGTCTCGCACAACTTTCACTAAATCCGTTTCCATCGTCGATACACTGGCAAAATATCTTGTATAGATTCCTGTGCAATTAATTATTTCGTTTGCACAATTTCTCTTTCAACAAGTTCGTTGATTTCTCACAAGATTTATGGGGTCGGTTATGGAACGGGTTCAGATGTTTTTCAGATATTTTCTAGCTCTGCCATGCATACTTTTAGTATCGTGTGCCCACAATGAAAAGCCTCGGTACGCAGTTCCATCTACAGGGGAACAAGCCTTGGAGCTGGAAGAATACAAGGCACACAGCAAGAGTCAAAGTTCCACGGATATCACACCCTTGGCCTCCCCTCCCTATGCCGAAGATATTTCTACAAAGACAGTGGGCCAGCTTGATCCAGCAGATGATACAGAATTCATTCTGACTTCCGATCTGTCTAACAAAACTGACAGTAATGCTACTTTGGATACACTAATACAAACAACGTTCAATCCAAATTCCACTGCGATTCCACCAGCGCCTGGTGTAGGTAGTGACCAAACTGCAACAGAAAAAACTGTCGCCCCTCACACTACAACAGTTGCATTGACGGTTGAAGAATTATTGCAGTTGGCGATGGAAAACAACCCTACCCTACAACAAGCAACGGCAGTCATAAACAAAGCTCAAGGCATCAAAAAACAGGTGGGGCTTTATCCGAACCCCACAGTTGGTTACCAGGGGCAGGAAATGGGGGCCAATGGAACTTCTGGAAAGCAGGGGGGGTACATCTCTCAGACAATCGTGACGGGAAACAAGCTGAGTCTCAATCAAGCTGTTGCAGACTATGATGTCCAGCAACTTCAGTGGGAACTGGAGACTCAAAAATACCGGGTTCGAAATGACGTTCAATCACAATTCTTTGCATCCCTCGGAGCCGAGCAACGTATCAAACTTTCTTTGCAATTGGAGAAAATTGCTGAAGAAGGAGTCGAAATGGCAAGTAAATTGTTTGAATCAGGAGAAGCAGCAAGACCAGACATTTTGCAGGCAGAAGTCCAACTCGGCGAAATTCGCATCATTCGTCAGAATGCAGAATATGATCACGAAGCTGCCAGGAAACAACTAGCGAGCTTGGTCGGGCGGCCAGAGCTAACGCAAGCTCCATTGAGGGGTATTCTAAACGAAAAATCTACCGATTTGACTTGGGAAGGATCATATCAGAAATTACAAACAAACAGTCCGGAGTTACAAGCTGCATATGCGAGAGTCAGTCGCGCTCGCGAGCAAATCTACCGCCAGGAGTCACAAATTAAACCAAATTTATTAGCTCAAATTGGTGTGGCACGCGATAATGAAACCGGTGACGACATTGCGAATGTTCAACTCGGTATTCCTCTGCCAATCTTTAATCGCAATCAAGGCAATATTGATATGGCTGGTGCTGAATATCATCGTTCATTAGGTGATGTAGAACGACTTCAGCTCTCACTCCAAGTCCGTCTCGCTAATGCTTTTCGCAACTATCAAAAAGCCGAGAAACAAGTAGAACAATACCAGCAAAATATTCTTCCAAAGGCCAAGGAAAATCTTGATCTTACGAACCAAGGGTATCAACAACAGCAGTTTGATTTCCTGCGAGTTTTAACTGCACGTCGTACTTATTTCGAAATGAATATTAAGTTTATCAGATCACTGGTTGACTTACGCCAATCTGAAGTCGCTATTTCAGGCCTGGTACTTTCGGGTGGTTTAAGTGAAGTACGAGATATCAGCCAAGGTGTGGGTGGAGTTGGAAATCGTGGGCAAGCATTAAGCGGCCAGTAGTATGCTTTTATTAATTGAAGGGTGCCATAATTGTTTTCATTTTGATTACGAGTGTTGCATAGATGACAACAGTCGAATCCAAGATCTTCGACGCTTTACGCAATCGTTCTCTGTCATTTCTGACTATAAAACAACTAGATATCAGTATCAAACAGGACTTTTTTCTTGAAATGGCATTCTATTTGCCAAAAAGAAATTAGCCAGACATTGTGTGAGAATGAGACTGAGAAACAGTTTACATACATACAATCGTGTTGGCATTCTCGCGTTTTCTTGTTCACAGCAAGATGATTTGATATTGACCTGTAACTGTTGACGTGTAATGATTCCTAGCAAGTCGATGATATAAAGTGAAACTCAAAGGTAACCCAGAACCATGGCAAACAGTATGATAACAATTCTAACTGCTTCATCCATGATGTTTCATGCATTGCTTGGTTGCTGCTATCACCATACGCATACCCATGAAGATGCTGTATCCCATAGTGAGCAGAATTTGGGTTCCGAGTTTTCCAAAAGCTGTTTCGATTCACTCACTGCAGCCTGTAGTTCTCACAATCACACTAATGCGATGGATAGTAATTTATCCCATGACAATTCAGAGAATCATGAGCACGACCATCTTCCATGTCAGGAAAGCTCTTGCACGTATGTAAGCTCATCACCAATCGAACTAACTACATTGGTAATAGCAACTTCATTCGAAGTTGAGCCAATGGTTATTTCTATCAATGTAACTGCGCAAAACTTTGAATGCCGACGATCTATTCCGGCAGACTCAAAATCCACTTGTATGCGCCTGCGCAAGCAAGTCTGGTTAATCTAGGCGCCCTACGCCTCTTCTAAAGCGTATACAGACCGTGTCAAATTTTGCTGCGCACAATTAGCGTAACCCTATGGCACATGCGTCCGTTCTTCTTTCCTAATATCTTGTTCACCTTAATGGTGTTCTGTTGCGCTGATAGCGCAGGATGGTATCATGCGATTTCAATTACGCAATATTTCGATCAAATGGTACGGCTTGATAGCTGTGCTCCTCATTTCAGGAATTGGCTGGGGTGTTCGCGACACCTGGCTTCCATTCGTCAAACTAAATATTTCATCAATCATAAAACAAACTGAAGGAAATCTTGCTGATACTGAGGGCAAAGAAGACGACCACAGTGGTCACGATCACGCAAGTCATGACCACGGTGATCACGGTCATGCACATGATGAGTCAACGTCCTTGGAGCTCTCTGACCAAGCGCGACGTAATATCGGATTATCTGTCGGTGAAGTCAAGTTGCAAACCTATGAACGAACTTTGAACGTTCCAGCGATGATTGTTGAACGTCCTGGACGGACTCGAATCCAAGTTGCTACTCCGATGACCGGTATTGTGACTCAAGTCTATATCATCAAAGGCGAAGCCATCCGTCCTGGTATGTTAATGTTTAAGATTCGTCTCACGCATGAGGATCTCGTGCAGGCCCAAACAAAGTTCTTACAAATTTTAGGCGAATTAGACGTTGAAAACCGTGAGATCGCGCGATTAGAGAAAATTACATCAGGTATTGTGGCCGGAAAAGTTGTCTTGGAACGAAAATATTCGAAGCAAAAATTAGAGGCCATACTAAGTGCTCAGAGAGAAGCCCTCTTGCTACATGGATTGTCAGATACTCAAGTTGCTCAAATCGAAACAAGGCGAAAGCTTCTTCGTGAACTCTCAATATATGCTCCTTCGTCTGACGGTAAGACTGATGAATTGCACCTGTCACGGTTCCCACTTCGACAAGTCTCGAGTACTTCAGAAGATAAAATTTCGCAAACGCGGAATCACGTATCTCCATACGTGATTCAAGAATTAGACGTTTACAAGGGACAGTCCGTGCAGTCAGGACAGAAATTGTGTGTTCTTGCGGACTTCAGTGAGCTCTACATTGAAGGCAATGCATTCGAGCAGGATAGTAACGAACTGCATCTCGCCGCGCGTAATAATTGGGCAGTGTCTGCTGTTCGTCAAAGTAATCAACAACAACCTGAGATAATCAACAGATTGAAGGTCGTCTATATCGCAAACGAAGTGGACCCGTCCTCTCGGTCAATGCACTTCTATGTTGGACTCACCAATGAAATTGAACGAAACAAAGAAACCGATGACGATCATCAGTTTATCGATTGGAAATACAAACCAGGACAACGATTGCGACTTCGTGTCTCTGTGGAACAGTGGAAAGATAAGATCGTGTTGCCGATCGATGCTGTGGCGCAGGAAGGGGCGGAATTCTACGCATTTCTCGAAAATGGGGACCATTTCGACCGCGTACCAGTTCACGTTGAATACAGTGATCAATTTTCGGTGGTGATCGCCAATGATGGTTCGATCTTTCCCGGCGATGCGATCGCACTTTCTGGCGCTCATCAAATGCAGGTGGCACTCAAGAACAAAGCTGGCGGCGGTGTTGATCCGCATGCTGGACACAACCACTAATAGGACCAAACAATGCTGAATTCCATAATTCGATTCGCTCTCCGCCAGCGTTTGCTTGTCGTTGCGTTCTCGCTATTTCTGTTAGGATTTGGTGGATGGCAAACAATCCACATGGACATAGATGTATTTCCTAATCTGAACCGTCCTCGTGTCGTTGTAATGACTGAGGCACCGGGGATGGCACCGGAAGAAGTCGAATCGCTAATTTCATTTCCACTCGAAACAGCAATCAATGGTGCCAATGGTGTCGAAGCGGTTCGCAGTTCTTCTGGCGTCGGCATCTCAGTGATTTATGTCGAGTTCGATTGGGGAACTGATATTTACAATGATCGGCAGATCGTGATGGAACGGCTGCAACTTGTGCAGGACCGCATGCCGGAAGGAGTCAAACCTCAACTTGCTCCCATTTCATCGATCATGGGCCAAATTATCATGATCGGCATGTGGAGCGAAGACGAAAAAACTTCACCCTTGGAAGTACGAACGCTGGCGGATTGGGTTGTTCGACAAAGATTACTCACCATTCCCGGTGTCTCCCAGGTGTTCACGATGGGTGGCGGGCGAATGCAGTTTCAGGTACTCGTTGATCCCGACAAACTGCTGCAATACGGTATCACGCTACACGACGTGAAAAAAGCCTGTGCAGAGAGTAATGAGAATGCGACGGGTGGCTATCTCGATGATCAAGGACCGAACGAATTTCTTGTGCGAGCTATTGGCCGTGTCCAAACCATTGACGACTTGAAGAAGGTCGTGGTAAAGATCCGTAAAGGGCGGCCAGTTCTGCTTTCGCAAGTGGCCAAGGTCATGGAAGGGCCACAAGTCAAACGCGGTGATAGCTCTGCTTATATTCGGGACGAGGATGGTAAGTTCTCTGGTGGCCCGGCTGTTGTGCTTACCGTAAATAAGCAGCCCAACGCTGACACACGTGAAGTTACCGACCAAGTTATGAAGGCGTTGGATGAACTCAAACCATCACTGCCGGACGATATTCGTATTCAGCCAGAACTGTACTCACAGAAGGCCTTCATCGACCGGGCCGTCGATAATGTGATCGAGGCACTCCGGGACGGTGGTATTCTGGTTGTGGTTATCTTATTTTTATTCCTGATGAACTTTCGGACGACGTTCATTACATTGACCGCAATCCCTCTTTCGCTCGCTATTACAGCTCTCGTCTTCACCGCCTTCGGGCTTTCCATCAACACGATGACGCTTGGCGGGTTAGCTGTGGCGATCGGCGAATTGGTCGACGACGCCATTGTCGACGTCGAAAATATTTTCCGTCGACTTCGTGAAAATCGTCATATCGAAAATCCGAAGAACCCACTTTTGGTCGTCTTTCAGGCGAGCGTCGAAATCCGGAATTCGATTGTTTTCGGGACAATGATTGTCGTACTAGTGTTTCTCCCACTATTCGCATTATCCGGCATGGAAGGCAGGCTCTTCGCACCGCTCGGTGTGGCATATATTGTTTCGATTCTGTCTTCTTTACTGGTATCGTTGACATTGACACCCGTCTTGTCTTATTGGCTCTTATCACGGGCGAAACTGACGGAAAACGAAAAGGACGGGCCACTGTTGAGATTCCTGAAGTGGGCCGCCGGTGGCGCAATTTCACTGAGTCTCCGCTACGCAAAAATAATGTTATTACTCGGCGTGTCTGGTGTGGCTGTTGCGTTTATAGCACTGGCGGGTCTGGAACGGGATTTTCTTCCTCCATTTAACGAAGGTGTTGCACAACTTAACGTGGTTCTACCACCAGGTACAGCATTAAAAAAATCTAACGAGATTGCGAAATCCGTAAACGAGCGTTTAATGAAGATTGAGGGTGTTGAGGCATTCTCAAGACGGACTGGGCGGGCTGAACTTGACGAACATGCTGAAGGGGTCAATATCTCCGAAATGATTATCAGTTTTGATCCAAAATCCGAGCGCAGTCGAGAGGTTGTAATCGCTGACATACGTCATGCGATGGAGGATATTCCCGGAATTGTAACAACAGTTGAACAACCATTAGCCCATCTTATCTCACACATGATTTCCGGTGTGAAAGCCCAGGTTGGTATAAAAATCTATGGAGACGATCTAAACATACTCCGACAAAAAGCTCAGGAGATGGCCGCGGAGATGCGCAAAATTGAGGGAGTCACTGACCTGCTCGTCGAACCACAAGTCGAAATTCCGCAACTCCGCATCCAACTTGATCGTGACCAACTCGAATTGTTTGGGCTTACGCCATCGTTCGTGAATGAGTACATCTCGACAGCGATGAACGGCGAAGTTGTCAGTAGTGTCCTGCTCGGTCAGCGAACGTTCGATCTGCTGGTGCGGGTGGATGAAAAATATCGAGAGAATATGCAGGCACTCAAACGGTTGTCGATTGACCTGCCGAATGGAGGAACCACGCCGCTGTCGTCCTTAGCCAAAATCTATAAATCCAGCGGACCGAACACAATCAATCGTGAACTCGTACGCCGTCGTATCGTCATTCAATGTAACGTTACAGGTCGCGGGTTAGTCGATGTCGTGGCAGAAATGCAACTTGCCCAAAAGTCGGTTATTGAGTCACTACCACCAGGATATTTCGTCGAATATGGCGGGCAGTTCGAAAGCGAAAAGAGTGCGAGCCGAACCATCGGAATACTGTTCGCAATATCGATGTTCGGCGTACTGATGGTACTCTACACAATGTTCCGATCGGTGAATTTTTCCCTTCAAGTAATGATGGCGCTGCCGATGGCATTTATCGGATCGGTGATCGCTCTCGTAATAACCGGACAGACACTGACAATCGCCGCGATGGTAGGCTTCATTTCATTAGGGGGCATTGCATCGCGGAATGGAATTCTGCTACTGAACCACTACTTGCACTTGGTCCGTTATGAAGGTGAGACTTGGTCGAAAGAAATGATCATTCGTGCCGGTCAAGAACGTCTGGCTCCAGTGCTCATGACGGCACTGACCTCAGGCATCGGATTAGTACCACTTGCTCTCTCCGCCGGGGAACCAGGCAAAGAGATTCTTTATCCGGTTGCTACTGTAATTTTGGGTGGGCTGATCAGCAGCACTATTCTGGAATTTTTCATTCGTCCGGCTTTGCTCTGGACGTTCGGACGCAAGGCAGGTGAACGAATCGTAGAGTCTACGACTACTGAAATCCCTCTTATTGAAGAATCATTGGAGAGTCAACAGCCTGTACATGATATTTTAAAATCTTAACCGCCGATATTGAAGTCGACACATAAATTGAAACTTTCGCTGGGATGTATAGATACTTCCAGCAACTTCTAGTCTATCAAAACTGAAAGGAAAATGACTATGTTTACGATGAATTTGAAGAAAACTTTATTTGGTGGCATCACAATGGTGATTGCTGCGAGTCTGTTCGCAAATTCCACATTGGCTGCGGAAAAAGAAATCGTTGGGTACCGTCTGCAGAAATGGAAGACGGTTCATTTTGACGATGGGCAGAAGGCTAACATTCACATTAAGGCAGTGAATAAACTCGGTTGTGAAGTTAAGAAGGACGACCATGGCAGCCACATCGATGTAACCTATCGTTGCCCCAAATGGCAAGAGATCGCTCTTAAAACTCACGATTCTGCTCGCCAATGGGAGAAGTGGCTCAAGGCGAGTGGATTTGAGACAAAGCACGCGCACTGAAATGTACATTAAACAAGAGACTCGAATACGCTTTGGAATTATGAGGGCGGTGAAAATCAAAAAATCCGTCACTGACTCTCTTCTCTGAACCCACTTTTTCTAACTTATTAACTTTAATAAAGGCGACAACTCATGATAAAACGAAACCATTTGATCTCAAGTGCAGCCCTTTCGCTCTTAGCCATAATCTTCTCTGGCTGCGCACCAGAGTCCAATAAATCACAGAATTCAGATATTCCCGACTTACCTCCGGCCACAGTCGAGACTGATGCCCATGACCATCCGAGTGAAGGCCCACACCATGGCCATCTTATCGAGTTAGGTAAAGAAGAATACCACGCCGAATTCATTCATGATGAGAAGAATAGTACTGTCACAATCTACATCCTCGACGGTTCCGCAAAAAATGTTGTTCCAATCGACTCGAAAGAGATTGTGATCAATCTCAAACACGATGGGCGCGGGGAACAATTCAAGTTGACCGCTTTGCCTGACAAGGGAGATCCCGAGGGACAATCGTCACGATTCGTATCGAAAGACAAAGAACTCAATGAAGATCTTCATGCCAAGGATACGGATGCACGCCTCGCTCTACGAATCGCTGGTAAGTCATATTCAGGAAAGATCGAACATGACCATGGAGATCACGATCACAAGCATTAGTATTCAAAATGACTACTACAGCGAAACAGTTTCATAATTTAAATTCAGAAGAACTCTGTTTTAGTAGCGCGCGGTCGTTAGGATTACGTTTTCCATGCTAGCCCCTATGAATGCGATGTTCACTTTTGTGGTGAAGTAGAGTTTTGGGCGTTCAATGGCGTATCCATGAAACTCACTAAGAGGAAAAGCATGATAGCCGAAGAATCTGGTAGAAGAATCAACTATTACTCATGGAATCAGGAATTCACTTTGGGAAGGCTGGTAACAAATATGATTTCACAAGTTACACGACCCCATGTTGTGGGCTGCTGATGAAATCAACCAGTGACTAAAAGGAAGCCTGTAGAAGTCAGACAATTATGGTCCTGTTGATAGCTCTGTAGTGGGGAATAACTGCGCAATTTCGGAGTTCTCGGGTTAAAGATTACAATTTTTTAAGAGTGATGTTCGGACCACTAAAACCGAGAAGTAAAGTTTGAATGAATCGTAATTGAATCCTGTACGGTGAGGCAAATAGGTCCTCGTGTGGCGGAGAATGAAAGATCTATAATCTATCTGAAGAAAGAAAACAATTATGTTGCTGTCTCTCATGAACAAGCCACTAAGCAGGAAAAATCCACGAACGATTCGCTTTCAGCTGCTACTGGCAGTGAATGTGACACTTGGTGTGGCACTCGCGGGACTACTTTTATGGCAGTACGAACGCGAAATGGAAGAAGTAGTCATGGAAAAGCGTTCTGGTCTGAACGATGAAGCAATTGCGATTCATGAAGCAGTCAGGCACCTGAATCAAGATCATGGTACGAGTGACGTACAAAGTTATATCAACTGTGTCTGTCAGCAGATGCGGAATTCCACTTCTCTGGGTCATCAAATTGTAGTTCGGCTGAACGGAAAAGTACTTCAGACAAAGCCAAATTCGCCGGAAACAGTAAGAATCCTTTCAGCAATTGATTCCACTACAGAAAAGAGTAATAAGTGGATTAATCTTGATAAGCTCGAGCTGATTGTAGGACATCACACGGGGGACAATATCAGTGTGTTCGTTTCCGAGAATCGAGAAAATGTGCGTCGTGCTATTCGTCGCAAGGTCCTGATACAGCTTGCCATCCTGGGAATATTAGGTCTGTTGGCAACCACCGTCGTCAACGTAGTTCTGTTGCAGATTATCGAGGTTCCACTGAATCAACTATTGAAGACCGTCGAAAAAATTTCGGCTGGAGATCTTGAAGCGGAAGTTCCGACATTCAATAGCTGTGAGATGAATATGTTGTCGTCTGCCATCAATTCTATGAGCCAGACGTTGTATGAAAACGACCGCGAACGTCGACAGCAAATGGAAAAAGCAAGAAAAATCCAGCAGCATCTGCTTCCAAATGGTATTCAGATCCCAGGTCTAGTGACGGCATGTGTGTTTGAACCAGCTGACACGGTCGCAGGTGATTACTACGACTTTCTACCGTTGGAAGATGGATCATGGTTAATTTGCGTGGCGGACGTCATTGGACATGGTGTTCCGGCAGCAATGGGGGCAGCAATGCTCAAGTCATTGCTTATGGCGGCTTCTGAACTGCCACCATACGATCCTGCAAATCTACTCCAAGAAGTTAATCAACGATTTGCCGCCGCGATGTTGCCAGGTAACTTTGCATCGATGTTTCTCGCTCGTTGGAAACCGGACACCAATGAATTCTCGTGGGCAAGTGCAGGCCATCTTCCTGGAATAATGCTCGAAAAATCAGGACGTCTCGATTCATTAAAAAGCACTGGAATGCTAATGGGGTTGGACGCTGGTACTGTTTGGGACCAGCAAATTACTTTTCTGTCAACCGGAGACCGAATTCTACTCTTCAGTGATGGGGTGACCGAAACACGCAGTCCGAACGGAGAACTCTTCGGCCAGGAACGACTAACTTCTTGGTTTTCACGCTGCAGTGTACTTTCACTTCAGAGCACTGTATTGCGGATTATTGAAATCCTAATCGAGTGGCGAGGTGAGTCTACCTTAAGCGATGACCTAACACTTGTGGTACTCCAATGTGTTTCCAGCGATAACGGGACCTCAACGATCGAGACTGATAGCAACAAGTCATTTGTATTACAAAATATTCATACTGAAATAGAAAAGAAACCCCCATCCACTATCATCAAGGATGAGTGATTCATGAATTTTCAGGCAAATTCGACCAATGAGCCGTGCGATATTTGTCCAGACAGTAAGGTTGTCTTTTTGACTGCGGACGACAACAAGCCCCAGTCAGCAGGGGGCTTGATCACAAAGCTTTCATACTCATGGACGCTCTGGCTGGGACAGTATCGAATTACGCTGGAATTCGTTGCCATCGTTCTGGTTCTGTTCACACTGTTACGGATTATCCTGGTTTTTACGTACCAGAGACATGACATTCCTATCTGGCAGCACAACAAACCAACGACAGGTAGAAGGTTTTGGCAATGAGTGAGATTTACATAGATCTTTTACTCACCACGTGAAATGTATGACTTACGCCTCCTGACTTTGTTGATCAAGAAAACCCAAAAGAGAATGACACAACAACAAATCAAAGGCTCACAACTCAACACCGATTTGTAGATTAATGAGCAAACGGATAAAGCAAAAACGAAAACGGAAAAACATGAAGCCGATTCAACGTCGAAAGTTAACGACGAGGGAACGGTGGGGTTACACAATACTGATTCTTTTCTTCGTCGGACTCACGTTTATTCCCTACTTTGTTGATTTGATTCGGTATCCCAATCCCTGGAACGCATTTTTGTTGACTGCCGTCACAATTGTCCTTGTGGTTACAACTATTCTGGTAATGAAACATGAGAAAATGTGAACGATCATTGAACTATCGCCAACGGAACCCGAATCATCAGGCGTTAATAAGCAACGTCCATGTCGCATTTTAGAGCTCCTTGTTAGCATTAGAAAATATACAACCACAAGCGTAGCACGGGGCTCAGTTTACGTCTATTTCAACGGTATTGCGGTTAAAGGGGGCATGTCAATATCCCAAATAGACCAATTTTCCACGCAGTTAAATTACAATGTTGCCGGGTGATCATTTCTTCAAAGTAATCGAAAAAAGAAATTAAAGCCAACTTTTACAATTTCAAAGGAAGTCGTGAAGAAATGGGCATCTTCATGCATCCAACTACTGGCGATAGCGTTCAATTTTACGATTCAAATTATTTTGAGAGCAAAACATGAAACACACACGTGTCACATTAGCAGGAGTGTGTTTAGTTTTCGGTTTGATAGTAATGTTGTCAAATGATTTGTTGGCGTTTTCTCAGCATAGATCACGCGAATATATGGGAAAGCCTCACTATGGATCGAGCAATCAACGTGCATCTCGCAGCATTAGTCACGCCAGGGATTATTCTCGCGACTTCTATTACTATACTCGTGACGCTCACACAGTTGACCCGGAAATAGCAAAGTCAGAATTCACGGAACTCGCCGGAACATCGAAGCTACGAAGCAGGAGCTCGCCACCATCCGCAAAGAGTACGCGGGAGATAAAGAAGTCCTGGCGAGTTTAAAGGTAGTTGAAGTCTATCTAGCGAATGCAACTACGCAACCATCCTCAATGCTCGCGACAGCAAGATCTCTCTGGCCTTAAAGCGGATTGATGGGGAATACAAACATGATGCTGCTAAAGACACCATGATCAACACAAAGGCTAAGCTCGAAACCCAGAATAAAGTAAGAGGTTTTCGTCTAGATTCTCAGTTAAAAATCAGTTGAACGAGGAGTGCTATAATGAACAATGCCACAAGGATCAAGAATTTACAAATTGTTTTAATTTTGGTCGCAGTCCTTTTTTTATTGAGTTTAGTCTGTTTAAGGTCAGTCCGCGCACAAAGTTCTACAGCGAAAGGTAGTCCTCACACGAATCACACTTC
>NZ_CAXBKP010000035.1:0-52060 GCF_963976445.1 uncultured Gimesia sp.
GGATTTCCACCTTTCGGACAGGAGCAGGACGGTAAGTTCCGCTGAGCAGTTCATTCCGGATTGCCTCCCAGCGCTGGTGACAGAGATCCCACAGTTGATCGACGGTAACACCGTCGATCCCCGGGGCTCCCTGATTACCCACCACACGCCGGTAAGCAGTCAACATGTTTTCTCGGCTGAGCACCTCCTCTAAAGTAACGGACACTGATTGTCTGACGGGATCAGTCCTTGCCGGGTCCGTTTGACGCGCAGACGACGTACCCTGGGCGGTTCCGCCGCCTGCTCTCGGTCGTTGCTCCGGCATCTCAGCCTTCGATCTGCGTCTGTTATCGGACATCGAAATTTCTGCATCAAACAGGTTAAATGGTTCGGCCCTTCACGCTGAACAGCACAGCACTACTATGGCCTCGGCTGACTTCTGAGACGACATCACGACTCCTTACGGAGTCATTAGCCAGTTGGCATCATCTCAGATCTCTCAGGGTAAGACGCGTGACTATCCTCCCAGATACCCGCCGCATATACGCCAGTTCGATCCGGATGACATCGGGCTTTGAGTCTTATTGCCCTCTCGCCCATCCAACCGGCGCCTCGTATGCGATTCGTGTTCCTCGGGCCAGGAGTTTGCCTGCTGCTTCCTTCAGATTCCGCCTCGCGGCGGACACCCTTGCAGTTCGGCTAGGAGTTCCTGTCATCAAGGCCTCCATCGGGACTTACACCCGACAAGTCACTTCCCGGATCGCTTTCGCTTACCGGTTGACAGCGTCAGGTCTTGACGCTGCGCGTCATGCCTGACGCACAACAAAAAAACGCCCCCCTGAATCAGGAGGGCGTTTTCAAAGTTCTGGATTTCGATAGCAAAGCGGATTCAGGAAATCGCGCGGCGCATGATGTTATGTGTGATCTGCTGCACACGGTCATCCGGGCCATGTGGTCGCGACCAGTGAGACCAAGGCAGCATGTGTCCGGGTGGACTGGCGAGATCCTGACACCAGAAGATCGTTGAGGCGTTGAATACAAAGTTGTTTTTCGGGCCGGGATAAATCGTCGCCGTCCACTGCTGAGGGTTCACGCCGCCTTGCAGCGCGGTTCCTTTCGCGACGACTTCCAGACCGGGAATATCGGCTGGCGGATCGCCGTGGTATTCCCAGCCGATCAAACCGGGAATTGAATCTCCTTGTTTCATGCCTGTGTTTTCGAAGATCCAGTGATCGGGCAGTTCACAAACCCAGTCGCCGCCCCCGTTGACCGGATCGACGTTACGGGAACCCATCAGATAACCTTCATCCGGCCCCCGGAACGGGAACGGGCCGTTATCCCGTTCGCGGTCTTTGGCATATTTGTACTCGCCGCCATAAGGGCCGCCGCGAAACATAATTCGCTTCGGGCGTCCGTCGGTACTATCCAGCAGTGGCGTCACCCAGCAAACCGAGTTACCGGAGAAGAATAGTAGATTGACGCCCGCATCGCGCATTTTCACCACCGACTCATACTGTTTGATATCCCAGTATTCATCGTGGCCGACTGACAGGAATGACTTGCATTTCAAGCCATGATCGGGAGTGACCATATCACTGTTGGAGCAATAGGTCACATCATAGCCGTGCTTTTCCAGCCAGTAGGCAAACGGGAATTCAAAACAGAGCCATTCTCCCGAACCGACCGACTGCGGGTTTTCGTAAATCTGCGAGTACTTGGCATAGGGGCGATCAAAACTGACGTCGGCCCACGGCCCCTGATTTCCTTTGGGGTGCGTATAAACCGAATAGTTGCTCGGCCATTTGTTGTAAGCTTGCCAGGTATTGTCCGAACATTGAAACAAAATATCCGCGGGCCGATCATCCTTGACAATGAAGACCACGTAACTCTGCCAGTAGCCATGACCGGTTTTGTCTTTCAATGTCGAAAGACGACCGAGATAAACGCCGCTCGTCCAGTCATCCGGAATTGTCAATGTGACCGCAGAATCCCAATGACATTCATGCAAATTCTTCTTGCCCGGTTGGGGAACGGGCTGCGCTTTGCCTTGCAGGGGACCTATGGTTTTCATCAAACGCGCACCACGTCCGCCATAATAACCGGTGCGGAAGATTTCGATCTTGAATTCCTGCGCGGGACGCGTGGAGACTTTAATATCAATGGTATCGCCGGCCGCCACACTCTGTTTGGAACAATAGCCTTCAATCTTGGGAGAACGAAAGCCAGCGCGTTTATCGAGCTGGATGCGGGTTAGTTGCCAATCGCTGGCACCTTCTTTGAGGTTTTCGCGATGGATTAAATCCGGGTCCGCTTTGGCAGCGTGTGCGTTTTCCAGAGAAAGGTTTCCTGCCAGCGACGCCAGCGAAGTCGCCACGGCTCCTTTGAGAAGCGTGCGACGATCCGAGTTCATCTCTTTCATGGTGCCAGTTCCTGTACTCAAAAGGTGTCTAAGATGAGTGAACGTTGTTGTGTTGTCGTGATCTGTTCTCTTTTTCTGCTGAACTCTACAGTTTATACGTTATCTCTTCATGATAACCTTAACTTTATTAAAATAATAAGTATAATTAAAGGATTTCCATATCAGTCTCTAATGAAATAGACTGTCACGATGACAGTTTATATTCATCATGGCTACCGCCCCCGGAGTTGAAAGTGACATCATTCTCGCTTGATCAGACAGAAATCAGAGCCTGCTATCAGGCGTTCTCAAAACAACTGGAACAGGAACTCAATGAGCTGGAACCAGCGCTGATTGACATCCGACGGACCCTGCATAAAAACCCTGAAGTCAGCGGCGAAGAAAAACAGACTTCCCAACTCATCTGTAAAACCTTACGTGACGTAGGGTTAACTCCCCAATTGATGCAGAACGAGATCGGAGTAATCACCGATGTGACACTGGGAACGCCAGCCCCCGATGCACCACGGATTGCCATTCGGGCCGACATTGACGCCCTGCGGATCACCGATCAGAAAGAAGTCGACTACTGCTCGCATAATCCGGGAGTAGGACACCTCTGCGGACACGACGCCCATACAGCAATCGCCTTAGGTGCCGCCCTCAGTTCTCGCAGCTTTACAGAAATATTCAATACCGAGTGGCCCGGCCAGGGTCTTCGTTTACGATTCATCTTTCAGCCGGCGGAAGAAATCTGCATGGGTGCCCGCTGGATGGTGGAACAGGGGGCGATGGAAAATGTCGCTGCGATCATCGGCCTGCATATGGATCCCGAAATTGAAGCCGGGACAGCAAATATCCGCTATGGTGTGATGACGGCGTTCTGCGATGAAGTTCATTTTGAAATTCACGGCACCGGTGCCCACGCGGCACGTCCCCATCACGGCAATGATCCAATTACAACCGCCGCCCAGTTGATCTCCAGCCTGTATCAGAATCTGCCACGTTCAATTGACTCGCGCATGCCGGCCGTATTTACCATCGGACAAATTACATCAGGGCAGGCGCCGAATGTAATTCCCGAAATCGCCGTCCTGAAAGGGTCACTGCGATCCACCAACGACCATGCCCGCGAGATTCTGCACCGACGCATTGAAGACATCACCGCCGGCATCGCTCAAAGTACGGGCACACGAATTGAAACGCTGTTTAAATCTCCTCTGCCCGCCGTCGTCAATGATTCCACCATTTCCGCGGCTCTGGAACAGGCCTCGCGAGATATCCTCGGCTCCGAGCAGGTGGGGCTGATCGATATGCCCAGCATGGGGGGCGAAGACTTTTCGATTTATCTGCAGTCGACTCCCGGTTCCATGCTGCGGTTGGGTTGTGCGAAACCGGGTCAGAAGACGGCCTTTTTGCATTCGCCCTTCTTCGACATCGACGAACGCGTTTTGACACTGGGAAGCCGCATCCTGCTGCAGACGGCGTTATTACTTTCACTGAATCCACAACTCATCAAAAAAGGTAGTTAGTGATATGGGAACAATTTCTTTCGCAAGAAATGAATACCCGACTTTGGGCGTGGAGCTGGAATTACAGCTGGTTGATGCAGAAACCTATGCGCTCTCGAATTCCGTCTCGGAACTGCTGGCAGGTCTCTCCGAAGAGATGCGAAAGTCGGTCAAACCGGAGCTGATGCAGAGCTATCTGGAAATCAATACCGGCGTCTGTCGCACGGTCGGCGATGTACGGCGGGATCTGACTGCCAAACTGGAAGCGGTTACCAACGTGACCGACAAGCTCGGGCTGAAACTGTTCTGGGCAGCCACACACCCCTTCTCTTCGTGGCGCGATCAGAAAATCACCGTCAACGAACGCTATTACGAACTCGTCGACTTGATGCAGGATGTCGCCCGCCGCCTGGTCACGTTCGGCCTGCATATTCACGTCGGCGTCGATTCGGGTGATAAAGCGGTCATGGTTTGTGATCGCATGCTGCGTTATCTGCCGCTGTTACTTTCTCTCTCTTCGAACTCTCCCTTCTGGGAAGGACGAAACACCGGCCTGCATTCGAACCGTTCCAAGATTATGGAAGGCCTGCCCACCGCGGGGCTGCCGCCCACAATGCGGAACTGGAGCGAATACACGTGGCTCATCAACCACCTGATCAACACTGGCTTCATCAATACCATTCGCGAGATCTGGTGGGACATTCGCCCGCATCATAACTTCGGCACCGTGGAAATCCGCGTCTGTGATATGCCTGCGAATCTGGAACAAG
This sequence comes from uncultured Gimesia sp., assembly GCF_963976445.1. Taxonomy (GTDB): domain Bacteria; phylum Planctomycetota; class Planctomycetia; order Planctomycetales; family Planctomycetaceae; genus Gimesia. Next base: position 4,659 of record NZ_CAXBKP010000035.1, read on the forward strand.
TTTTATCGTTGACCGCCTTCGTGCAGTGTCTTGTCAAATGCATCTCCGATGAAATTGACGAAGGCGCTTACCAACTGCAGCATCACCCGATGATGGTGCAACAGAATAAATGGCGGGCCACCCGCTACGGCATCGATGCCAGTCTGGTCAATAGCGACAGTTATCAACTCTATTCCGTAAGCGACTCGACCAGACATTTGGTCGATCTGGTGTCCCCCGTGTCGGAGCGACTAGAGTGTACGGACGAATTAAATCGAATCTACGATTTGATCCATCATTCCGGCGCGAAGCGGCAGTTAGAGATTATGGAGGCCACCGGCGACAAACGGGAAGTCGTTAAACAGATGATTGAAGAAAATAACATCTTCTGATTTCGCCCTGTCTCACCTATAATTTAACATCCTCAGCGAAATTTCAATCCACGTAGCGTTTTTCAGGAATCTGATTCCGTGTCTGAAACGGGGCCTCTTCCCAACGATGATTCTCCCGCGTCCGAACCGACGACTCCGTCGGCCGAAGAGCCTGCGCAGACACCACAGGAAAAAGCCCGCACGTTTCCGACGACACCGGGCGTGTATCTGATGAAAGACGCCCAGGCTCGTGTGATCTATGTGGGCAAAGCGGTGAATTTAAAAAGCCGTGCGTCCAGTTATTTCACACAGGCCGCTGCTGTGGAACGCCGCACCGCCGAGCTGGTTACCGAAATCGCCGACATCGATTTTCTAGAGACGGAAACCGAAGTCGACGCCCTGCTGCTCGAAGCGCGGCTGATTAAAGACATCCGCCCCCGCTTCAATTCAGAACTCAAAGACGACAAGACATTCCCCTATCTCGAAATCACGACCCGCGAGGATTTCCCGCGCGTCGAATTCACCCGCACGCCGCAGAGCAAAGGAACCAAACTCTACGGCCCTTTCACGAACGCCAAACAACTGCGGGGCACGATCACGGTGCTGCAGAAAATTTTCCGCTTCCGCAACTGTTCGCTGGACATTGAAGACGGCGACGAAAAGTGGCGCTGGTTCCGCCCTTGCCTGTTACACAGCATCAATCAATGCACGGCTCCCTGCAACTTACGGATCAGTAAAGAGGATTACCGTAAAGACATCAACAGGCTGAAACTGTTTCTGGACGGCAAGAAGGATCGGCTGATTAACGAAATGAAAAAGGAGATGCAGGCGGCATCGGAAGCCAAAAGTTACGAAACAGCGGCCCGACTGCGGGATGAAATTCAATTGCTCGACAGTCTGCACCAGCGCGGCAATCTCGAAGATCACGCGCAGCCTGAAGTGTTTTATATCGACCCGAAAAAAGGGATGCAGGGTTTGAAGAAAGTCTTCCAGCTCCCCGAACTTCCCCGCCGCATCGAAGGCGTCGACATCGCACACCTGCAGGGAGGCGAAACGGTCGCGAGTTTGGTCCAATTCATCGACGGCCTGCCCTTCAAGCATGGCTACAAGCGATTCAAAATCCGCACGGTCAAAGGCATCGACGATTACGCTTCGATCAAGGAAGTCGTCAGCCGACGCATCAGGCGGCTGCATCAGGAAGGGGAAAGTTTCCCCGACATTCTGCTGATCGACGGCGGTAAAGGCCAGCTCAATGCGGCGATGTCCGCGATGCACGAACTGGGAGTCGAACCGCCGTTTACGATTTCGCTGGCCAAACGGGAAGAAGAAGTCTACGTCCCGGGCGAAACCGAACCCCGCCGCCTCAGCCGGCACTCCTACGGCCTGCGTTTACTACAATACGTCCGCGACGAATCCCACCGCTTCGCCCAGCATTATCATCACCTGCTGCGGAAGAAGTCGCACTTTGATAAGTGAGTGTTAAAAAGTGTCGTAAAGACAAACTGCGAAGTCTTGATTGAAATTAATCTTTCACTGCTTCCGCTGTATTATCGTAGGATTTCTTCAAATTCTCCCATGCTGAATCCATGTCTTTCTTCAGGCCTTCCCAGGCGTCGGCAGAAGACTTACTGATTTCGTCAACCTTTTCAGCGACCTTCCCGCGCTTCATTTTCAGATCGTCCCGTTTCTCATTCCACTTCTTTTTGGCATCGTCTTTCAGATTGGCACCTTTGGCCTCTAACCCGGCGATTTTCGTATCCAGGTCTTTCAGCTTCTCATTGATCTGTTTTGCATATTCATCTCGTTTTTGCATCGTGAAGTCTTTTGCGGCGTCAATTGCTTCTCCGGCTTCCTTCTTCACATCTTCACCTGTCACCTGCTTCTCACCTGGAACCGGTGCAGGTGAATTCTCATTCCCACACGCGACGAATAATACACTCAGACTCAAGAAACAGGGAGTAAGATATCTCATACTGTTCTCCTTTTTGATATGATAAATAATTCGAAATTTGATTTTGTCAGCGTTCGTCCCAGTATAGCATTTCAACTCAATGATCACGCATAAAACATGTCATCTCCGTTACGATCACGAGAATGAAAAGGTGTTACCTTTTAACTCGGCGCACCGCGTTTGGCTAGAAACACGCCGACCAAGATGATACCAATGGCTCCCATTTGCCAGGCGTCCAGCAACTCGTGCAAGATCAGCCAACCTAGAATTGCCGTTGCCACCAGTTGCACTAATAACACAGATGCCGAGGCCACTGAGGAGACCCGGGTGGCCGGCCATCCCAGTGCCGAGTGGCCGAAGACCTGTGTCACGAGTGACATGCCGACCAGCGACCACCAGCCGGTCGCGTTGCACGGCAGATAGGGTTCTCCTAACAGCGCGGGAATCGCCAACCTCTCGTGACCGGAATTTGACTCCGATTCAGGGGGGGCTTGCAAGCGTTTCAAGCTGGCACGGCAGAACAAATTCCGAAATTGCCACTCACGAGCAACGCTCCCACGACTCGAGGGGGTAAAAACAATGCTCGGAGTTATTTGAAATTGCTTGGCAGAGAAAATCAGCGCAATGCTTCATCGATTTGTTTTATGAAGCCCCCACCAGAGAACCACTTCCTCGCGCCTATTTATTAACAAAGCTAACAATCACTTCTCTTTTTAATAACGGCTAGAAATCAATTGACATATTTGTAAAAACCCCTGTACAATCCATGTGTATATTAATGAACCAATGAATAAATTACCCCTAAACTCTCGCGCCAACTAAAGATAGTTCACACTCGACTAAGCACAGAGATACACACAAGTCTGTCGTCAATCAGATTTTATGTTGTTCAAGCATACATTTACAGTCAGATCGACGGGAATTGAAGCCAGGGTCATCTTTTCTAGCGAAAACACATTTATACCAGCAATCAGCAATCAAACTTACTCACGCGTGAATCTACTGCACGAACAGGAGTGAAGATCTTCGCGATGAACTGAGCCATCTCAATCCGGTGAAATTGACAGTCTCAAATCATCGGCTTCCCCAGGAATTATTTCGTATCAGAAGGAGATTTCATCACGATCAGGAATTAGAAAATAACATTTTTTTACATCTGTTTAATCTCTCTTATTTTCTCTTCCCAAGAAATCATTTTGCAGCGTTCCCTTTTTGTTTTTATTTGAGGAGGATTATTTCATGAGAAAGCCCCGCTTATCATTTGAACTGCGAAACCAACGCGGTTTCACTCTGATCGAGTTGTTGGTTGTGATTGCGATCATCGCTATTTTAATCGCCTTACTTTTGCCCGCCGTGCAACAAGCACGAGAAGCAGCACGCCGTTCCAGCTGTAAGAATAATCTGAAACAGTTAGGGCTGGCGTTCCACAACTACCATGACGCTTTTAACACCTTGCCCATGGGCAACCGTTACACTGGTGGATCGCATCCTCAGTCACTGGCCGGGGGAATCCGGGATAATTCCTGGGGTTGGCCTTTGTTTATTCTGCCTCAAATCGAAGCGGCCAATATCTACAACACTTTGAACACCGATGTCTCACCCTATACTCCCGACAGAAATGATGAGTGGGCGGGAGATTACGGGCCCAGTCTCGTCACAACAAATGAAGAAGCGTGCCAAAAAATGCCCCCGATCTTTGTTTGCCCCAGCGCAGAACGACTCGGCCCCACAAACAGCTATAAAGACTATGCGATCAACTCGGGAACCAATCATTGTTGTCCGGAACGATCGAATGATTCGATTACCTGGAATGGTGTGGGATTCATGAACAGCAAGATTTTGCTGCGTGATGTAAAAGATGGAACTTCAAGTACATTTCTGCTCCTTGAACAGCGGCACTTTACTACTGCCACGAACAAGCGTCCCACAAATCATTTCCTGTACGTCTCGCATAACTCGGAAGGGTATGCCAGCACCAACCGTGTTCCCAATGCCCCGAATGATAACAGTCATGGACGCGTCGCACGGAGCGACCATGTCGGCGGACTTCATGTCACGCTCTGTGATGGGGCCGTGCGCTTTATCAGTAATAATATTGACCTGGCAACGTGGCGCGCATTATCGACTCGTAGCGGTAAAGAAGTCATCGGCGAGTTTTAAAAAACGGGAATTAAAATACTACCTCCAGGTAAAGCATTCAGAGTTCTATTCCGGGTGCACTGGAGGTTGCTCATTTCTTCACTTATTTCAAGATAAAGATGATATCCCCATGAGACGACAACGACCATTTTTAGGATTGCTTTTCTGCTTATTGAGTGCCGTATTTTTATCAGGTTGCGGTGGCGGGGAAGACTTACCAACGCTGTACCAAATGAAGGGAACAGTGACCCATAATGGCAAGCCTTTAACGGGCATCATTCTCGTTTTCACCCCCTTGAGTGGAGGACGCCCCAGTTATGGAAACGTGGACGAGAATGGAAAATTTTCCATGGCGTTTACGAACGACGCAGCGGGTGTCGCGGCGGGGCAAAATATTGTCACGTTGATGCAGCCGAATCCAAACCCGGACACACCGCCTCTTACTCCTGAGATGCGGGCATTATTCGATAAATACGGAGAGGGAAAATCTTCACTGAATGTCACCGTCGATGGTGACAAAAATGACTTTGAACTTAAATTAGATTAACCCTTCGAGCTAAAAAGTGGCCTAAAACGATGTCAGGAACCTTCAACATCAGGTTCCTGACATCTTTCATATCTGCTATCTCGTTTTATAGCAGTACTTTATAGAGGGACCCACTTTTCCCGCGATCTCACTTGCAATTGCCCCGCCGGGCGGCTATCTTCGGAGCCTGTAATTGAGACTCAGTGTCAACTTCATCCCAGCTGTCGCCAGGAACAGGTTGTGTTTATGTGCTGCTTCGAGACGCGTTGTCTATAAGCAGCCCTGAGAGCCCCACCCATACCTTCCAGGAGACAGATATGCGGATTTCCTTGCGCCCTCGGTCCGGTTTTACCCTGATCGAACTTCTTGTTGTCATCGCGATTATTGCGATTCTAATTGCCCTGCTCTTACCGGCTGTTCAACAGGCCCGTGAAGCAGCCCGGCGGACTCAGTGTAAAAATAACCTGAAACAAATCGGTCTCGCCATGCATAATTACATGAGCACCTGGGCCGAGTCCATTCCGAACGCGGGGGGCACACTCACCGGTTATCCGAATGACCATTCTCCGCTGGCGAAGTTACTCCCCTACGCTGACCAGGCCAACCTGCAGAATCTGGTCGACTTCAATATTCAGATGGGGCACCCTGCGATTGCTGATCTTCCCATCGAAATGCAGGAGGTTGCCAAAACCGTCATCCCGATGTTTCTGTGTCCGAGTGATCCGGCTCCCAGCGTGAATGACATCCCAACCCGACCAGGTATAAAATATGCCGGCACCAACTATGCCATGAATCAGAGTGATGGCGTGCAAACCACACCCAACAATCAGGTGCATCCGATTTATCCAGGCAACGGGCTCTGTTGGATCGGAGCGAATCTGAAGATGCGCGACATTACCGATGGCACAACCAATACGCTGGCATTCGCTGAATCCACACGTGGAAACGGCACACGCGTGGCGAATACCAATCCAATCGAAAACGCGTTGCTGTACCGTCGCCTGGTTTCGAGCGATGTCTATTCGGGATCCCAGTCCGACTGGGACAGCGGGCGACTCACAACCTGGCTACGGGGTTCGGTTCCGGAAGGTCCCGTGATGAACGGTTATTATACTCCCAATGATAAGGCCGGCGATGCGATCGCGGGCTCTTCTAAACTCACAGCAGCCCGCAGTTACCATACCGGGGGCATCAACGCGGTCCTCTGTGATGGCAGCGTTCGATTCATCGGCGATTCCATTGACTTGACCCTCTACCGCGGGTTATGGACACGCGGCGGTGGCGAGGTCATCGGCGAATTCTGATGCTCCGTGAGATTTTCAATTCCGCGTCTGGATGCAAATACGTTCATCGCATCCAGACGTTTTCCCTGTACGGAATGCATTCCATTTAGATGAAGTTGCTACCGCAGTCAGAGAACAAACCATGTCGAACACGTTACCCGATCAAGCAACACAGGCCGCGAATCTCCCCGAATCGCAGACCAATTCTGCTCCGAAAAAAGGCCGACTCTATCCCGTCGTCTGGCGCTGGCATTTTTATGCCGGTTTATTGATCGCCCCCATTCTCTGGCTGGTCACGCTCACTGGTGCCTTGTATGTATTCAGTACCGAACTTTCTGAATGGCGCGACCAGGACATGCTGTATGTCACGCCGGAAACAGAACAGATCAGCTATGACCGGTTGCGTGAAGTTGCTGCCAAATCCGCCATCGCCGATGATCTGGAAGCCGTCATCGTCCACACCGACCCGGCCCGCTCGGTCGCGTTTGTAGCACATCTGGAAGGGGAGCCGAACAACCGTGCGGATGATCGACATCAGCGAATTTATCTGAATCCTTATGACGGAAGTGTACTGGGAAGCCGCATTCTGGAAGACGATTTTTTTGTGACAGTGCTCCAACTGCATCGTAATCTAATGCTGGGTAAAACGGGTCGATATTTAACCGAACTGGTGACCAGCTGGGGGCTGCTGTTGTTGGCGACCGGCGTTTATCTCTGGTGGCCGCGCGATAAAAAGAACGTCGGCGTCTTTAAGCCTCGCATCAAAGGAAAATTTTATGCGGTCCTGCGCGACTGGCATGCGGTCTCGGGATTTTATCTAGTGCCTTTGATTGCCATCGTTGCCTTAACCGGTCTACTCTTCACTGTGGTCTTGGGGAGTAATTTCAACACGACCGCTAAGAAGATGGGACATTGGCCACCCAAGTGGTTTCAAACCAGCAAAGCCTCTGCACCCACACCTGACACGAAGCCATTGACGCTGGATGAAATGGTACCTCTGTTTCTGAAATATAGCCGTTCGAACGAAGACGCCGTCGCCATCCGTTTTGCCGAAAAACCGGATCTGGCTCATAAAGCCTTTTTGATGATCGACGACGACAAGAACCAACTGCGTACGGTTTCGGTGAATCAATACACGGGTGAAGAATTCAACCTGCTCGATCCGCCAGATCTGCCGTTTCTGTATCGCGTTCGACTGTGGGCCGTTTCGATTCACATGGGAAAAATTTTCGGCATGCCAACCAAAATCCTGGCATTGATCGCCAGCCTGGGTCTGTTTGGTCTCTCAGTAACAGGCCTCTGGATGTGGTGGAAGCGCCGCCCGCAAGGTCGCTCAGGATTTCCCCGCACACCGCTGCCCCGCTCTCTGCCGCTCTGGGGCTGGTTGGTGATCATCGTCTGCGCATTCCTGCTGCCGGTCGCTGGTATTTCGATACTTATTATCTGTCTACTCGACTGGATTTGCTGGTTAGTAACAAGGCGCAGAACCTGAGCCGATTCATCAAAGATGATCAAGCACCTCTCGAACCCACCATACTGTGACCCATTCCAGATCATTGAAGGGCATCACGCGCGAGCTGGTCCAACCTCGATCATTGAGAGCCAGTTCCATGCCTGGTGCGGCGAGTGAATTGGTCGTATGAATGATCACGTGACAGACCGGTGATTGCGTCGCCAGAAAATCGGCAACATCGCGCCCGGTCCCCGGATCAGGATCGTCCTCGGATTGTGGAAACAGATCATGATCCAGGCTGATGATTGCCGCCGATGAAATGTTACTTGCCAACCATGCAACAATATCAGGCGCATTTTTGAATGTAACCATTTCATAACCAGGAAGGCGTTTTGACAAAACAGCCGTCATCGCTTCCAGACGATCAATTTCATCATCCAAAATCACAATTGTTGATGTCATCTTGATTCCACCTGTGCGTCTATCATGTGAAAACAATGCTTCATCTAGTTTTTTCTGATGCTTAAAAAGGATTTACCCCCTGAGACGAACCAGAGAATTATTATAACACGGCTCTTACGTTCGAGAACAGAGCCGACCAAAAGCCGAGGCTGGTTTGAGAATGTTCGCATTTACCCAAGAGCGGTCTCACATCCCGTTCTGGTGCATCTTGTCAGGCGAGATGGCACACCGATCTACTATCGTGACAATGGCGGATGGCCTCCGAAAATTCGCATCAAAGACCAACGGCCACAGAACATTGAAGATCTGGTTGTGGAACTCTGGACTGCGAATGGCCAAACGCGCGTCAGTCGCGGAATCTGGCGCATTACATGCTGCCGCTAAACCACGCAGATTGGGACGCCTTTCCCGTGGACGCTTTGGTGCGGGTCTCTTCCAACGGGACCTCTCTGGGAGAAGCGAAAATTTTTTTATCGGGACTCAATGGTCTCTATCCCGATGACGTTTACGATATTTTTGTCGAGTAAACTTATCAGTCTTAATTGCAGTCCAAAATAACGGGCATCTGCCTGGCCCCAAGAGGACGCTGCTGCTTACAAAGGCAGGTCATGCATTTCAAATGCGCAATCGGGGGAATTTATTAAGTAACTTCAGGAATAACCCTCAGTAAAAGGCTGAAAAAAACGGGTTTGCTTCTAATTAGGTAAGAAATCCGAAAACCGCAAAAATCCGAGCGGAAAATGTATGGTTGGCGGGGAATTCATACGTGATCTCCCTCAATTTGTGGTCCGAGTCGCTGGTGTCGGCAGGTGAACCCGAGTAAAACGGAGATCCGCAAATAATTTGGCACATATTCTGCTCAAATAATTCGAATGCGTTGTTTTTTCGGGAATTCTGAGCAATTTCGTGCCAGTGCATGTCACAAAAGAACAGTATCCCAAACCAGATATTTTCGCTGATTGTAAAAAGCGCAATCGGTTTTCATAGAAGAATCACGAAAGCCGCTCTGCCTCAGCTGCCTGGTTTCCCGCACACGTAAAAATCCTAAGTAGTATTTTCGCCCAAATGAAAAGGTAAAAAAGTGAACACAGAAATTTCAAGTTCCAATTCGTCGGTAACTTTTACTGGTGCCAGCAATGGAAGTAAAACCACTCTCAGCTCTGCTCGCTCTGCAGCAATTTCGGCTGTAACCAACTACCAGCCCAATCATCCACCGATGAATTTTCAGCAAATTCCCACGGGACAACTCTTCAACGCCAACGTGTTTTCGAAAAACGCAATGAAAAAACGGTTGCCCAAGGAAACATTCAAGAAACTGATTAACACCATTGAAGAAGGCAAGAAACTCGACTGCTCTACCGCCGACGTTGTCGCGTCTGCCATGAAGGACTGGGCAATCGAAAAAGGGGCGACCCACTATGCTCACGTCTTTTATCCCTTAACCGGTTCGACTGCTGAAAAACACGACTGCTTCCTCTCACCCGATGGTGAAGGCGGTGCGATTGCGGAATTCAGCGGTTCTCAGTTAATCCAGGGTGAACCCGATGGTTCGAGCTTCCCTACCGGCGGTATCCGTGTCACGTTTGAAGCCCGCGGTTACACCATCTGGGATGTGACCAGCCCCGCTTACATTCTGGAAAATTCCAACGGAACCACCCTCTGCATTCCAACAGCATTTGTCTCCTGGACGGGCGAAGCTCTTGACAAGAAGACTCCTGTGCTGCGGTCGATGCAGGCGTTGAATATTCAAGCTCAGAGAATTCTGAAACTGTTCGGGCACGATGAAGGCGATCTGGTTTCCTCCACTGCAGGTCCTGAGCAGGAATACTTCCTCGTCGATCGTAATTTCTATTTTGCACGCCCTGACCTGCTCAACGCCGGACGTACTTTGTTCGGAGCTAAACCTCCTAAAGGTCAAGAATTCGATGACCACTATTTTGGTGCGATTCCTGACCGTGTGCTGGCCTTCATGTTTGAAGCCGAACGCGAACTGTTCAAACTGGGAATTCCCATCAAAACCCGCCACAATGAAGTGGCACCGGGGCAATACGAAATTGCACCTCTGTTTGAATCGGCAAACATCGCGACTGATCATCAACAACTGCTGATGACCACACTGCGTCGTACTGCAGAAAAACATGGCATGGTCTGCCTGACACACGAAAAACCGTTTGCCGGCATTAACGGTTCTGGAAAGCATGTCAACTGGTCGATGGGCAGTGCCTCACAAGGCAACCTGCTTGATCCAGGTGATACTCCTCACGAAAACGCCCAGTTCCTGTTGTTCTGTGGTGCCGTGATTCGTGCCGTCCATAAATTCCAGGGACTGTTGAGAGCCGTTGTCGCGTCTGCCTCTAACGATCATCGCCTGGGTGCCAACGAAGCACCACCGGCGATCATCTCGATCTTCCTGGGTGATCAGTTGACTGACGTATTCGAACAGATCAAAGCCGGCGGTGGTGCCAGCTCTTCGATTCCCCGGGGAACACTGACTGTCGGTGCTGATGTTCTGCCACCACTGCCGAAAGATGCGGGCGACCGAAACCGAACCAGCCCGTTCGCTTTCACAGGTAACCGATTTGAATTCCGTGCTGTAGGTTCAAACCAGTCAATCGCCGGTCCACTGGTCGCGATGAATACCATCGTCGCTGATTCACTGGAATACTGTGCCACTCGTCTGGAAGAAGCCACCGGTGGTGATCCTGACAAGCTGCACGGCGAACTGCAGAAACTGCTGACTGAAATCATCAACGAGCATGGTGCCATCATCTTCAACGGCGATGGTTACAGTGATGAATGGCATGCTGAAGCGGCAAAACGGGGTCTGTTGAATCTGAAGACCACCGCCGATGCTCTGCCAATTCTTCAGACAGAAGAAGTGAAGGAACTGTTTACCAAGTACGAAGTCCTGTCGGAACGCGAATTGGAAAGCCGACTGGAAACCTACCTGGAACAGTACTGCATGTCGATTAAGGTCGAATCGAACCTGACAATCAAGATGGCGAAGACGATGATCTTCCCGGCTGCCATTCGTTATCAAAGCGAGTTGGTTACCAACTGTGCCAACTTGAAAATGCTGGGCTATGACTTTGATACCAACTCACTGGACCATATCACCGAACTGGTCAAATCAATGCAGGACGGTATCAGCGAACTGGAAGCGGCTGCCGGGGAAAACGGATCGGAAGATCTGCTCGCAGAAGCCAATTACTTCTGCCACACAATCCTGCCTTTGATGGACAAGGTGCGTGCGGTAGCCGATGAACTGGAAGGAATTGTGGCCGACGATCTCTGGCCACTGCCAACTTACCAGGAAATGCTGTTCATCAAGTAACAGTGACGAGTTAACAATTGAGTCTGTGAACCAGAGCCGACCAGAATTTCCGATTCTGGATCGGCTCTGTTCCTGTGTGACGCATTAAAACACGGATCACTTCAGCACGGCGACAGAGAAGGCGACTATGACCGATTCTGAATCCTTATTCTCTTCAGATGCGATTCAGCTTAAAAGTCAGGCTCACTCCAGACCATTCCGCAAAATCATCACCGGGATCGCCCTGTTCTGCACGATCTGCATTGTGGCAGTGATCGGCTATGTCTCCGCCGGCTGGAAGCTGGAAGATTCGATCTACATGGTCATCATCACCATCTTCGGCGTAGGTTACGGCGAGGTGCAACCGATCGAGTCGTCTGCACTCAGGGCACTCACGATCATGGTCATCATCGCCGGTTATGGCGCGGTGATTTATACTATCGGTGGTTTCATGCAAATGGTGATCGACGGCGAACTCAACCGGGCACTGGGAGCGAGAAGAATGACGAAAGAAATTGAACGCCTGCAAGGTCACACCATCATCTGCGGCGTTGGCCGCATGGGTTCCATCCTGGCCAAAAGTCTGTTTGCAGCGAAGAAACCATTCGTTGTCGTTGACTGCGACGAACGCCGCCTGAAGGCAGCCGAGGATCAGGGCTACTGGGTGATCAACGGCGATGCCTCGGAAGAATACGTGCTGGAACAGGCGGGCATCCGCCGAGCCGCGGTGCTGGCGACGGTGCTCTCGGCAGACGCGACAAATGTGTTCGTCACCATCACCGCCCGCGAGATGAACCCCGATGTGATGATCATCGCCCGCGGCGAAAACCCTAAGACAGAGAAAAAGCTGATCGGCTGCGGTGCGAATCGCGTCGTACTGCCGACCGCCATCGGTGCCACCAAAGTCGCGCAATTGATCATGCGGCCGACCGCAGAAAACATGCTGGAACAGCTTACCAGCAACGGCGACATCAAAGATGAACTCGGCCACCTCGGCCTGCAGTTTGAAGAACTACTGGTAAAACCCGATTCCACATTCGCGAACAAAACACTCGACAAGATCGAAGTCCGCAGCGATCGCGGATTTCTGGTCGTCGCCATTCGCCGCGCTGATGGTGAAGTCGAACAGGATCTCGCCTCCGACACCAAGCTCCTCCCCGGCGACTCCGTCATCGTACTCGTCCACAACAACGACATCCCGCATCTGACCGAAAAATTCGCCGCCAAGGGAATTAAGATTACCTATCGTGGCGTGACGGCGGAACTATGAGACTCCTGGGGTATTTTTCAGTCAGGTAACGGCAGCCCAAGAGTGTCCCGTGCAACAAGCATTATCAGAAATCCATCCTGTTCTTCTAACAACTGCTTGAGCCCTTCAACGGACACGCCTGCTTTCAACGTGGGCACCAGTTTTTCTGCGACAAATTGCCTGATCCGTTCGAGCCTTTGCCCTTCATTACAGGGATAATCATCGATACTCAATAGATCGGCGATGCGGGGCGGACCTTCCTCCGGGCGGTGTGTTCCCTCAGGCCAGAGTGAACTGGCACGAGTGCGAATATGACATTGATGCTCTCCGGGAAAGTCGATGTGCTCTATCTGCTGTAACCAGAAGCCGAGATTGAGAAAATAAGTCGCACTATATTGCGACCTCTGCAGATTTAAAACCACAATCACCTGCTCGCTGGATAGATACCAGTTCGAACCCTTCCGCTGAAATCCATGCGGTTTCAGTTCTGTATGAATCGCATTATTCAGCAGTCGCGTCGTGATCATTTTTGTTTTATATTTCGTGTATGTGATTGATCAGCTATGAACAACTGCCCGATTTCCAGGCAATTCTTCAGCAGGTTCTTTGTATTCCAATGCATCCACTCGCGCGCGGAGTTCTTCATTTTCTTTCTGTAGCTGTGTCAGACAGAAAGTTACAAATATAAATATCCAGGGTACATTGACAAAAAAGAAAGAGTATAGCCAGTTACCCTGAGTGATACTTTCGACGACGGCTGTCGCAGAGAATAGCAGCGCGATAATTGTGGGTATCCAGGGATTCATTTTTGGCATTTGATTTTCTTACCTCACTATCATGGTTTTGTTTCTAAAACCGTTGTCTTCCAATTTGAATCAGCACATTGAACGCATGTCTCATACCGATTATCATAGTCTGCATTGTCAGCGGAATGAAGTCGAGACTGACTGCAGCCTAAAAATACGTCAGAAACAGAACAGATCACAGGAAACTATCATGAATCGCTTTTCTCAATTTATATCCGCCACCATCAACACGTTCGAAGCCAATAAAAAAATGGCAGAGCGGGCAGTGGAACAGGTCTCGGACGAAGGGCTACACGTCGCCCTGGATGACCACACAAATTCCATCGCCGTGATCATGAAACACGTCGCCGGGAATCTGATTTCGCGCTGGACCGATTTTCTGACCACCGATGGCGAGAAACCGGACCGCAACCGGGACGAAGAATTTGTCGATACGTTCTCGGAACGCGCGGAACTGCTGGCTTACTGGGAGCGGGGCTGGACGACTCTGCTGGAATCGCTCAAAAGTCTGACTGCAGACGATCTGGAAAAAACCGTTTACATTCGCGGCGACGCACACACGGTGCCGCTGGCGATTCAACGTTCGCTCGGCCACACCTGTTATCACGTCGGCCAGATCGTACAGGTCGCCCGCGTCCAGGCCGGCGATAACTGGAACACGCTGACCATCCCCCGCGGCCAGTCGGAAGAATTTAATCAGAAACACTGGGGCGATCGGAAATCGCAACCATAGTGTGAGCGGCACGGCGCCAGCCGCCGTTTTTTATAAACGTTGCGTTTCACAAAAACGGTGGCTGGCGCCATTCCGCTCATTTTGGTTGATCCACATCCGCGTTTTCGATTTCCAGCAACCGTTGCTTGCGCCACAAACCGCCGCCGTAACCGGTCAGACTGCCGTCGGCTCCGATCACGCGATGACAGGGAATCAGAATCGCGATCCGGTTATCGCCGTTGGCGCGTGCGACGGCGCGGACTGCCTTGGGTTGGCCGATAATCTCTGCCTGCTCGCGATAGGAACGGGTCTCTCCACAGGGAATGGTTTGCAGGGCCGCCCAGACTTTCTGCTGGAACTCGGTCCCCGGCGTGATCAACGGCAGATCGAACTCGGTACGCTTACCCGCAAAGTAGGACTGGAGTTGTCCTTCCAGTTGCGCGAAGAACGGACTGTCGCCGGGTAGTGCTTTGGCGTTGAGACGTTTTTGCAGTCGATCGAGCTGCGTTTCCAGCATGCGTCGATCCGTGAATTCAAGCAGGCAAATCCCCTGCTCTGTCGCGCCTGCGAGCATCGGGCCTAGCGGCGTCAAAATACGACTGACGGCGATCACTTGTTGACCGTTACTCTTCGCAGGCGCGGTCCCCATTGTCTTTTTGAATCCTTCACCAAACCCGCTGAGCGATTCATAACCGCTTTGAAAGGCAGCGTCGGTGACTGGCGTTTTGTGTTGTATCTGGCTGAAGGCCTGATTGATGCGTCGCATTCGCAGGTAGGCGGCGAAGCTCATGCCGTGCAGTTTTTGAAACCAGCGACGCACGCGAACCGGATCCAACCCACGCTCCCGCAGATCTTCGGCCTGCAGACGAATGGTGGCGTCCTGCTCGACCTCTTCGATCAATGGTTGCAGCCAATCGGGTGTGGAACCCAGCGGAACCAGCGGCCGACAGATTTTACATTCCCGGTAACCGTTGGCAAGGGCCGTCTTCGCATCAGGATAGTATTCGACATTCTCCGGCTTCGGCTTGCGGGCCGAACAGGAGGGCCGACAGAAGATACCCGTCGTGCGGATCGCCGCCACGAAGACGCCTTCAAAGCTGCTGTTCCGCTGGACCAGCGCTGCGTACATCGCATCGCGGTCGGGCAATGACTGCCTGTTATTGGTTGCTGAGTCTGTCTGTTTCATTTCCTGAAAGTCCCTGTAATACCTGTTTCATTTCTAACATGGTATCTGATCGGGAAACAGCGACAACCGGAAAAGGAACAGGGAATTGGGTTTTGTGCGATTCCCGGAACAGGTTTCGATTTCAGGGAACGCGAATCAGCTCGATTCCGCTGATGAGTGACTCTCCAGCTGTTGCCTGTAATGTCAGCGTCAAGCTACCGTCGATCTTAACGTTGTCGATCTGCCGGGTGATTCCCGTCATCGGCTGCTTTACTTCCGCGAGGATGTCAAATTGACTCAGCACTTGCTGCCCCTGGAGTGAGATGTTCTGCTTGCGCTGTCCGGGCTTGATGTCGTCCACTTCCGCGAAGTAGAGCTGAACCGTATAAACGCCCGGCTTGAGATCGTGCAACACCAGCTCATCCAGTCCTTCCACTGTCGAAGCGGCGACCCACGGCCAGGCAGCGCTGGCGTGCATCCAATTCGTGTGCCGATAACGGTAGAGCGGATCTTTCGGTTTCGTCTCGACGCGAATTTGGGGAGAGGGACCACCAATGGACGGGTAATCGAGCCAGAGTGTTCCCGCGCGCGTTTTCCGATCGCCGGGGGCGCCTAGATTCAAACCAATCCGCTGAATCGACGCGGGTTCAATTTTGTCATCGCCCCACGATGACCACTGCTCGTGGCTTTCCGGCATCGCCACCATCGACAGTCCCGCGGGTAACGGATAACTGCAGGTGCAACCGTCATAGAAATAAGGAACATTCAATAGCCCCCCCGAGGGAATAATGCTGTTGGTACAACCGCTGCGCGGGCCACTGATAAAAACCGTTCCGCTTTCCAAAGTTTTATCATAATAGGCGGCCGTACCGCTTCTTAACGTGTAAAATAAACCATAATCAACTCCCCCATCGCAGCCGTACGTTTTGGGAAAGACGCGTGGTTCTTTTAATCCCGTCAGCGGGTTAATGCGTGTGCCTGCCACGGGCGGATCAGGGTGTAGAATCTTTTTCTGGTGCGGCGCGTGATAGTAGCTTGACTGAGCGCCGGCAGGGTTCGCCGTCAAATTCTTTCGGAGTGTCGATTGTTCTGTTTGCGCAAGCACTCGGCCCGTATAGATATCTGAGAGCACAGGGCGGAGTAACGGATAATCGAGCTTATAATCGCCTCTCAGTCGTACTTGATGCCAGTCTTTCGGACGGGAGACCATCGTCCCGTTAAAGAAATGTGGCTGCGGAGAGCGCTTGAAGTGCGAGAGTGTATCGTCAAACCAAAGCACCCCCAATGGAAAGCGGACGAGACTATCTTCGCAATGTTCGTAGTTCCCGCGGTAGTCGGCGGCCCCCGGCAATGGGCCAGGTCGCCGAACCAATGCCTGCCCTGCAAACTCTCCCAACTCAAAGCTGCCGGGATTCAACGCTTTTAAATTCTCTGCGGTTGCAAAGCCGGTATCCCGCTTGATG
Source organism: uncultured Gimesia sp. (assembly GCF_963976445.1). GTDB lineage: Bacteria > Planctomycetota > Planctomycetia > Planctomycetales > Planctomycetaceae > Gimesia. The sequence goes on from NZ_CAXBKP010000035.1 coordinate 21,531, forward strand.
CCTGGTGCCGCGACTCCACCAAAGGGTCGTAGCGACTGTAACAGCGCGCCCCAGTTTTCGGTGACCTGATCAGGAGTTTCCGTCACGATGACCGTCGCAAGATAGGGAGGCAAACTCAACTTGTTCGTGTCGCATTGAATGACGGCAGCCCGCGTTCCATACAGGTCCGCATGCTGCAACTCACGGCGGAGCTGATCGACTCGATCCGCGTTCTCATCAAAGGCAACCACATGGTAGTTCGATTCCTGCAGCAGCGCTTTCACCAGCGCACCGTCTTTCAGACCGACGACGACTGCAATTCCCTCAAGCCCCGTCGATTCACGAATTAGTGCTTTTGAAAACCGGGTTGCTTCCGGCGTCGTGGTGAGTTCGATCGGGTTTTGTTTCCAATGTTTGACTGGTGTCGTTGTTGCTGTGTCTGACTCTTCGAAGCAGTAGAGGGTTTCATTTCGCGTCGAGACAAACAGCCTGCCGTCGGCGACAATCATGGAATGAATGGTGCCTTCAATATCGTCTAGCTTGTCATCGAATTTTAACGAACGATCGCCGGCCCGAATCGCGCGGCTGACATCCTGTTTTCCCAGTCCTTCACGGACTTTGTCTTCGTGCCGTTGACTATTCACCACTTTATCAAAGGTCAGTGTTCCTCGGCGGACCGCTTTCGCGGTATCAGGATCCAGGGCAGCAAACCAGCCTCCGGGAAAACCTCCCGCATTGGGAAGTTCAAATTCAATCAGCGTGCCTGTCTTTCGATTCAACCGTGCCGGGTATGCGGTCGAACAGGGCACGATCAGTTCATTGTCATTGACGACCAGATACCCCTGCGGTGCCAGTCCCCCGATGGCGCTTGTATTATGAGGCTGTTGGCCAAACAGATATCCAAGCCGCTCGTTTCGCCAGATCACAGCGCCGGTCTCAATATCCATCGCATAGACAAAAACCCCTTCGAACGGCCAGACACCGGCGGCGAAGTAGACTTTGCCTTCTGAAACCACCGGACCTCCCCGAACGGGCCACACGGAGATTAAACGCCGATTCCCCAGCAGGCGTCGTTCATTTGGTACCGCACGATGCTTCCAGCGTAAATCTCCTGTCGACAAGTCCACACAGTAGAACCAGCCATCATCTGACCCAAAACAGACCGCGTTTTTCCAGACTGCCGGTGCGAATCGAACGGGCCCCTCTGTCTGATACACCCAGAGTTCGCGGCCCGTCGCTGCTTCATAGGCCGTCACACAATCATTACGGGACGAAGCGACAAGGAGAATCCCATCAGCCACGATGGGTTCGTAACCAGCATCAAATTGTAAACGCGAACTGTGATAAGCGGGTTCGATCTCCGGCAGATGGCGCACCCATTTGAGTGAGTGCGTTTCCGAAAGCGATTCCGCCGTCACGCCGGTGCGCCCCGCATTGTGTCGCCACATCGGCCAATCAGCGGCACAGGCATCATTTGCTTCGGCAGCGAAAACAGACGCCAGACAGCAGGACATGATCAGAGCATAATAACGCGATAAATCGAAGTAGTTCATCATGCGGGCGGCTTCTGTTCAGGAGAGATATTCGGGAAGGCATCAGTTCCAGGCAAGCTTGGCTAATCTATAGAAGAAAGCCAGAACCGCCGTCAACGTCATACATTATAGGCCCGTGTTCAGGAGGACACAACAAACTTATAATGCATGCGACGCGACGACGCATGTTCGCTTTTCAATCCCGTTCCCAGATCCATCCTTCTTTCAGTATGAATCGTATGACTGAATGGCCTACTCTCGTGTTTTCGATTCCTGGAAACTTTCATTTTCGGAAGCTTTTAGTTGATGATGATCGTAGCCAATTAATTTCATGTTCAGAGTCGTTTCTCCCTCTACCGACCATTACAATCTGATTCAAACTCAATTCAGTTTTGAACGTTTTTTTTGGAGAGATGATTCATGCGGCTCATGATGATTGCCGTGGGGAGTATTGGTGATGTGTTTCCCCTGCTGGGAATTGCGAGGGAAATGCACATGCGAGGGCATGCAGTTCAAGTCATCGCTAATCCCTTCTATGCAAAACATGTTGCGCAGGTCGGAGCGGAGCTACTGCCGATCGGGACGGTTGAAGAGCATCAGCAGATGATGAGCCATCCTGAGATTACCCATCCCCGTAAAGGTTGGGCACTCTGGCTGAAACTGGGTTCTTTGAATTATCTCAAGCAAACGTATCAGTTGATTGAAGAACGCGTTTTTCGGTTCCTGGAACCCTTTTTGATTTGGCGCCCTGTGTTCAGTACAGAATAGTAAGATGAAACTCTACTGGAATATGAAATCCCTGTTCGCAGCTAAACATGAATTAGGGTCTCTATCAATTAAAGAAAGGGGATGAAATGGGTCTATTTGACTTCCTGCGAAAAAAGAAACTGCAAACCGAAGCCGTACCACTGGAGCAGGTTTGCTACGACATCGCCTACTTCCTGCTACCGCAATATGTGTTTCAAGATCTTACCCCCATACTGGAACTCTATGACAAAACTCCTGCAGCAGCTGGACCATTCTGTTACCTCATGGCATGTCAGATCCGAAAAAACGAACCAGACATGGACATCGCCACTACATTCCGCTGGCACCGGGATGCGTTTGAGGATGGTCGCGAATATCTGGCACTGGAATATCCCTCACCGCCGCCCGTTGATCTGGAGGACGCAGATCCAATTGCTCTGTTAGAATCGGGTAAGATGCCGGTGCTGGCCCCTTATTTTTCAGTCGTCCTGCTTAGTGAGAATGCCGAGCCCGAATACTTTATCCTGGGTCAGGCTCCCTTAGGGGAGGGAACTACGGTCCGACAAATCCTGGATGGGGGAATGAACTGCAATCTAGGCCCTGGGCCCACACCGGACCTGGACGCATTTCTAAACGCAATCCGCGAACGATTGTCTAAACGTAAATCTTAATGTTGAAACTTTAGCATCATTTTAAAATTCATGCTTGTTCACGATGTCTAAAGGACTGGTGCGTTCACGGTTGCTGCAGATAGTTTTTCATATCGACCAGCACCCAACCCAGTTCCTGGTCGCTTAGTAACCATGTTCCACTGAAACCTGTTTGTGTCTCCGTGCCATTCGTTCCTGGAACCTTTAATCAACCTGCCCCCGATCCATTCCAAGTTTTCATCGTATTTCAACTGCGATTTCGTATTTTCGACTCTTTTAGATGATCAAAATCACGGCTTTGTGAAAAGTTGCTTTGTCAGTCTCATCTTTTTTTCTTGCAATATAACTAGTCGTATGTATTGTATACGATATCTGAATAGGTGAAAATTCTCATACTAGTGGAGTGTCATTTTAAACTTTGGGTTGATCGATATTAGAGAGTGCGACAACGGAGCACGTAAACAACACCCCCAACCCTCAATTTCTAGCTTGACAAAGCGCTAGGCTAAACATGGGCTATTTCATTTTGATGATCTGAATGTGACATCATCACTAAATGTTTGCATTTCTCGCAGCTTATTTTGAACAGAGTTTCCGACGATTATGTCGAATTCAATATCAACGCTTGATCAAAATACAAAAACGATTTTTACCTCTTTCTTAAGTAAAGATCGCTTAAGGATATTTGGTTACATCCGGGCATTGGTGCCTCATAATTCTGATGCAGAAGATGTTTACCAGCATGTCTGTTTGACTCTCTGGAAAAAATTTGATGACTTCGACCAGAAACGAGACTTCTTTTTCTGGGCCTGTGGAATCGCTTTTTATACTGTTTGTAATCACCGAAGAAGTATCCAGCATGATCGGCATTTTTTCAGTCAAGACCTCATTGAAGCAATGTCTCAGAAACGAGAAGAGCAGTTAAGTAATTACAATATCCGAATTGAGTTTCTCCATGAATGTTTAAGTGGACTGGCCGAAACCGATCAACAACTATTACAAAATGCTTCTTTTGAAAACCAGTCACTGAAAGAAATAGCGAAGGCAGCCAATAGATCGATTCAGACTCTGTATAACCGTCTTTCACTCCTCAGGCGTGAATTGGCGGATTGTATATCTCGTAGGCTCCAAAGTGAGCAGCAGGTATAATGGTAATCCAGGATCTCCCCCCCAAGTTTGAGCAGTTATTGAACCAGCTGTTAAACAGCCAGGAGGGAGAATTCTCTACTTCGGAATTCGAACAGTTCCAAAGCATTCTCTCCACTGATCCCCAGGCGATGCAGCGCTATTTTGAGTACATCGATATCAATTCGGGGATCCAGACTCACATGTCAGAGCGTCTGCAGGCGCTGGAAGAGACTGCCATAGAGGAAACCGCGCAGGAGCCGCAGTTCTACCAGGAGCCCCAGGTAATCAAGGATGTTCCTTCAAGGAGACGGGCGCCTTACCTTAATTACTTCTTCGTTGCCGCCGCTTCGCTGATGATGTTTCTGACACTGGAATGGATAGTTTCAGGCGATTTCCTCTGGAATCAGACATCCGATTCGATCACAAAGAAAAATTTAACGGATCTGCCTTATGTCGCGACACTCACCCGTTCCACAGATTGCGTCTGGGGGGGAGAGTCCCCTCCTGAATTCTCCGGGCAGAGGTTATTAACCAACGAGCTGATTCTGGAACAGGGGGTTGCCGAATTTCGCTTTGATTCCGGAGTCCGCCTGATTATCGAAGGGCCGACCAAAATCAATATGGTGTCGGCCTGCTGTGCGAAGCTGGCTTATGGAAAAACGGTTCTGCACGGATATGAAGCATCACCCGAATTTGCGTTGATCACCCCCTTGCTGACGTTTCATGATATTGGGACAGAATACGGGGCTCGGATTGATAAGGATGGTGAAGTGGATCTGCACGTGTTTGAAGGAGCCGTGCGGGTTGACCCCAATCAGAAGAACGAACAGTTTGCAGAGTCGGTGATTATCAATGCCGGACAAGCCAGGCATCTCAAAGAGACCGCCGTCGATAAGATTCAACTGCAACCGGAACTCTTTAACAGAGAAGTTCCGGGAGCGCCAAAAAACCTACAGGCACTGCAACAGGAGCTGCGAGTCTACGACAGTTTCCATCCCTCTGCGATCAGTGATCCGGAACGTTTGTCTGAATGGCAAAATGCCGGTATCGGCTGGGAAAACCCCTGGCGAAAGCAGATCCATAGCAGGGAGCTTGCCAAAGGTGACAGCCACCCCCGCAAGTCTCTGGCCAGAACAGAACTGACAGAGAACCAGTTGGGTCTGATCGAGCTCCGCAAGGGAAAAAGGGTCTGGCGAACCTTAGAAAAACCGATCCTCATGGATACGAACGCCATTTATTACCTCAGCTTCTACATGCAGAAAATAGACAGTGGACCGGATGTAAGCGGCGAGCAATTCGGCAATCTTTCTCTACAGACATCAGTCGTATTAGAACATCCTCGCAAAATTCTGTTTGGTATGAGTTCTGAAAGTTTCGCCACCCTGCAAGCCGGTATGCAGATCGTTGAAACCGCACCTCCGCTGCAAACCGGAGAAACTTATTTCTTTGTCGCGAAAATTGTTGCCAGTGAAAAAGCGGCTGACCAGGTCTTTCTGCGGACCTTTTCAGAAGCAGAAACCATTCCTGATCGAGAACCCCCTGTCTGGACCTGCGTTACAACCCCGTTTCAGGACTCAAATCAGTTCGACCTGGTTCGAATCCATGTCGCACGCCAGGGTGACTTCCTGTTTGATGAATTACGCATCGGCACCACCTGGGGCTCTGTTATCAATCCTGACCTCCCCAGACTGATACTCGAAAAGAAATAAGACCGCCCGCGCCGCCTGAGTGATCCTGAGATCTGACCGGCCTCAATTCAAACTGCAGTCTTAACACTCACGACTTAATCGCAGTCCGAGACGGGGAGCAGTATTTTAAACCACCAATCTCCCACGTCATTTCCCTCAATAGATTTGATTTCTTATTTATTGTTTTTTTCCCCGTTTTCAACGGTAGGAATTCGTGTTACTTTTACAATCACTTGATGCAGGCAACGTTAAGCAGGCGGAACAACTGGCTCTGAACGGATTCGGGTCATCCATATTGCTAGTCCCTGAACGACAGGGGCCTGAGATGAATTCAGGCCCCTTTTTTTCTACCGCTTCCATGCTTCAGAAGCAAACCGATTCGTGCTGGACTTCGAATCCATTTCTTCTTGCTTCATACCGATTCAGAAAGCCTGCGAAGTTTTCGTTCCAGTAGTTCCTTCTCATGCGGCGCAACCGTTTTGGATAACGCACGCAAGTAGGCATCAATGGCGTCCTGCGTGTTGCCTTCCAATTCATGAATCCGAGCGAACGCACAATCGAGCAGCAGATAATTCTGCATCTCTTCTCGACTCTGTAACGACTGTAATTGCAACAGCGCCTCGCGTGTATCGCCCGCCTGGCCCACAGCGATGGCCCGGTTCAAAGCATAAACGGGCGATTCCCGCAACTGCATCAGACGGCTGTAAAGCAGAACAATCGTGCCCCAATCCGTCTCTGCGACACTGGGAGCAATACAGTGCTGCATCGCGATCGCTGCCTCAAAATGAAACGTCGTGGGCTGATCGATTTTTGATTGCGCCAGCCAACTTTTCGCATTCACCATCAAGCAACGATCCCATTTGGTACGGTCCTGGTCTTCCAACAAGACCACAGCGCCGTCCGCATCCGTTCTCGAGTCAAACCGGGCTGCTTGAAATAACATCAATGCCAACAAAGCCTTCGTTACAGGCGAGGAATAGGCACTTTCGCAAAGCAGATGACACAACCGCGCTGCTTCTTCACAGATGTCGTCACGGATCGGTTCGCTGCCGTGCGAAGTGCTATAACCTTCATTAAACATCAAATAAAGCACATCGTGAACCACGTCCAGCCGTTGCGTCAACTGATCATCGCCCGGAAATTCCAGTGACAGATTTGCTTCCGCTAGAGAATGCTTCGCACGTTGAATGCGTTTTTTCACGGTCTCGTCGGGCAGCAGCAGGCCCCGCGCGATCTCAGAAACACCAAATCCGCACAGTGTTTTCAGTGTCAATGCGATCTGTGTTTTTCGCGCGAGTGAAGGATGACAGCAGACGAAGATCATCCGCAGCAAACTGTCTGGTAGCTGCGCTTCATCCAGCCATTGATCGACAATGGCTTCTTCGTCAGAGATTGATTGACCAGATAGCGCAATCGCTTTTTCATGTATTTTTTCACGGCGCAACACATCCAGAATACGGTTCTTTGCGACACGATGAATCCAGGCGGCAGGCTTATCCGGAACGCCACGCTGTTTCCAGGCATGCACCGCTTCCAGCATCGCCGCCTGAACCATATCTTCGACAAGGTCAAGGCGGCGGATACCAAAGGCACGAGTCAACACTGCAACCAGATTGGCAGACTCGTGCCGAAAGAAGTGCTCGACTAACTGATTTGTCGGCTGCTTCATTCGGTTTGTTTTCCGACATTGGCCAGTTCACGAACCTCGACAGATCCCCCTGATTGAGGCATCGGAGAGCTTTTGGCCAACTCAATCGCGGCCGCCAGATCAGGTGCTTCCACCATCGAATACCCGCCGACGAGCTCTTTCGATTCTGTAAACGGGCCATCGATCACAGACAGGTCCGGATTCACAATCGCACCTTCCGGCTTCAAACCATCACCGCCATCCAGTAACCAGCCGGCCTCGACACCACCCTGGATCCAATCCATCCACACCTGCATCACTTGCTGCATCTCTTCGGGCGTTGCTTGTTCCATGCTTTCATGACCACCACGATAAACAAACATAAATTTCGGCATTTTCTAACTCCTCAGATTAAAAGGTTGATGTTCCGGCGACTGCCCATTAACAGTCGTCTTGCATAAGTCTGACGAATGACGCCGCGCATGCGGGACATCAATCGCAAGAAAATTAATCGGACTGATCATTCACTAAAATTAGCGAATTCGCGGACTTCAATCTTTCCCCCACCTGCGAGCTTCATGGTTTGCTTTGCCAGGTCGCACGCCGCGGCTAAATCAGGAGCCTGGACGATGGTGTATCCCCCCACCAGTTCTTTTGACTCGGTAAACGGGCCATCGATCACTGTCAAATCAGGTTGCACCACGGCGCCGGCACCGCTCAAAGGACTGCCGGGATCGAGCAACCAGCCATCATCGGTCCCCTTTTTAACCCAATCCATCCAGGCCTTCATACCGGCTTGCATTTGTTCGGGTGTCATTTCCGGGCGATTTTCTTCACAGCTTCCACTACTGCGCTGTAGAAACATAAACTTAGGCATCGGATTGTCCTTTTCTGAATTCTTGAATTTCGCTGATGCGAATTGATCGTACACAATAATAACGAACGACCAACAGACCAGGGGACAACTTTTTCCGCGAATTCTTTTCTAGCCATGCGACTGCCGCATTTCGAGCGGGAAACCCTGATCGAACGCGCGTTTGACGGCGTGCCACAGTACTTCCACGACCTCGGCGATAACGACGACATCAACAATCTCAATGAAGTCTGGGCTCATGCTGCGCCGCTGGTTCAGTATTTGAACCGGGTTTGTCGTGAGCGGGTGAGAGGTTAAACAAACTCTAATGAAACCTGTTTTCTTCCGCTATTCTGCAGTAACCTGGCGGCGTATAATGAGATCATTGATATAGCTTGAATGGCACGTTGAATCAGAATATTTGGGAGACCATGAGATGAATCGATCGGCACTTGTCAGCTTTTTCGGATTTTTCGCTGTAATGATCGGCGGCCTTACTGGCGCGATCGCCGAGGAGACAAAACAGCCCCGCTTCGTCCAGTACGGCAAGATGCACGAGGTGATTGGCCAGCAGCAACATCAGGGCCGTGTCAAATTTTCTGAGCTGATTAAGCAGCCCCACTTCTATGGCGTGGGCGCGTTAGAATCGCTGGCAGGTGAGGCGACGATCTTTGATGGTCAGGTCACGCTCACGAAGGTCAAGCCGGATGGTGCGATCAGCCCGCAAAAACTATCCCCAAACACACAGGCCGCCCTGCTGGTGGGCGCGTATGTGAAAAACTGGTCTGAGCACCCGCTGACCAAAACAATCCCATCAGACGACCTCAATTCACTGATCGAACAGACCGCGAAACAGGCGGGGCTAAAAATGAATCAGCCGTTTCTGTTCGTCATTGAAGGCAATTTCAAAGATGTTCGCTTCCACGTGATCAACGGCGCCTGTCCGCTACGCGCCCGAATGCGCAAAGAAGTGCTCCCTGCAGACAAGCGACCTTATGAAGCGGACCTCCCCAAAGTCAGCGGAACACTGGTGGGTGTGTTCGCCAAAGATTCAGCCGGCAACATCACCCACCCCGGCACCTCGGTGCATATGCACCTGCTCTTTAAAGATGCGCGGAGCGGCAAGATGAAAACGGGACATGTTGAGCAAGTGACGATACAGCCAGGAGCGAAGCTGCTGTTGCCTGAGTAAGGCGCTGGATATAGCTTGAGCAAATATCTAATTATAGAATTTCGTGTCTTTCGAAATTTTAGCGGTAGGAAATTGAATCAGAATTAGACTTTTGAGACGGACATTTTAATTTGTCCTCAGCCTGAGCCGTTTTGTCCAAGCAGAATAACCTGTCCCCATCGCCCACCACTACGAGTACAGCGAAACCCCTCCTGACTCTTTGACTCCTAATCAGGGAGAACATAGATAAAATTATAAACAGGCCCTTGCGTTAACATACATTCATGCACCAGAATACTACTATACAAACTGCCTCGTAAACCACATTCAAACCGGTGCACAGTGATGAAAAACAAATTGCAAGGTCGGCTGACTTTACCGGAAAAAGTGCGAGTTGAAGAACAAGATTACATTAACCAACGACGGAACGCCGCTCAATTAGAGAATCAAGAGCTATCACCGCCCGTCGGGTTAGCGCTTTCAGGAGGAGGAATCCGTTCGGCTACGTTTGCTCTTGGTGTTCTTCAGAAATTTGCGAAACATAATAGTCTGCGGCTGGTGGACTATATGACAACAGTTTCTGGCGGCGGTTACATTGGCTCTTGCATCTCATCTTTGATGTCAAGTCCTCAACCAGACACGCCTTCCGATGTGGATGACACGAGCATCGATCAAAGTGCCTTTTCCAACTTCAACCTTTCAGACAACTTTCCGCTGGTGCGTGCCGATCAGATGCACCATTTACGAAAACATGGCAATTTTCTCATTCTGCGAGAAGGCGTGTTTCGAAAAGATGTCTTGCGCGCGGTGGGATTATTTCTAGTCGGCATTATATCAACTTTTTTTCTGTTAGCGCTGCCTTTACTAACCATCGTTGGTCTTTCGATTGCTTATATTTCCTGGGTGGGTGAGATACCTCTGACTACCAAGAAACTAACTTGTATTCCATGGTCTTCCTGGAGTGATGCGCTGGCAGTCAATAGTCATCATTTTTGTGTATTACTTTGGGGGTTTCTCATTGGGATCACGCTGACCTATTTGATAACGCTCATTCATTCCCGCTGGAAGCATCCAGGCGGCAACTTGGGTGAAACAGACGAAGATCTCGTTGAGAGAACCTGTTTGACACGCGTTTTCGTTGCCTACTATTTTGTTGCCGGAATCTTACTCACGTATCTCATTTCAATAAATCTACCACCACCCCAAACCTATTTTACGCTTTCTAACTTTCTGGTTCCCGTATTCTTCAGCCTGGGTAATGTTGCAGGAGCAGTATTTTTTTATTCGGTCATCCTTAGCAAGTTTAGAAAATTATGGACACTCAAACGCCGCTCACTTTCAGGAGCAACAATCGCGATCATGTTTAATGCCACGGTTCTGTTCTTCTTTCTGGCTTTTGTCGCCCTCTGTATTTGGGCAGTATTAGGAAAACATCTAGGACCAAAAGGATTAGACATTTATGATGCAACAGAAACTCCGCCAGGCATGTTTTTTCTTATTTTAAGTGCACTTTCATTCATTACCACGCGGCTATTTGCTTTGCGAGGAAAAGCCCCCAAATCAAACAGTGGCCCTCTTGCTATCCTCGCGTCAAAACTCCCTCTTCTGACTCTACAAATTGCGGTCCCACTGTTTCTCTTCTGTACTTTTATGGTCTGTATTGAATGGGTGATCAACTATGGCCACATCAGCACCCCCGAAGTAGGGCTCTGCCTTGCCGTCATTAGCGCAATCGTGTTACTCGCCGCAGGCTATATCATTGACGTAAATCGGCTGAGCATTCACTACTTTTATCGAGACCGGCTTACAGAAACCTATCTCCAGACTGAACGACACGAATCGGGAGAACTAAAATTGATTCGCGAAGACAGCGATATGACCATCGGAGAATTAAACCCTTCCGACAACGATAAAAAAAATCCGTTCCCCTATCACATTATCTTATGTGCATTGAATCTCGCAGGTTCGCGTGACCTGGCACGACGCACACGGAAATCAGACCACTTCATTTTCTCACGTAAATACTGTGGCTCCAGTTCGACAGGCTATGTCCCCACCAATGTCTATCGAAGGGGGACCACAAAACTGGCAACGGCAATGGCAATTTCCGGGGCAGCGGCTTCAAGTAACATGGGATTTCAAACATCCTTTGCAAGGGCATTTGCGATGACCCTGTTTAATGTGCGGCTCGGTTATTGGTTGGTAAACCCACGAGTTTATGATCGGGAATGTGATGAAACGACTCAGGAAGAAGTTATCCAATTCCCGGTTCAAAAGAAGCCAAAAACAAAATGGATTGATGAAAACTGGAAACATAAGCGACTTCCGTTTTGTCCAAAAGCACTTGAAAAGCGCACTTGGTGGCCTTGGTTTCTTCGCGCAGAAATGATGAGCGACACAAACAGCCAAAGTCGATTCGTTAATTTATCAGATGGAGGACATACCGGCGATAACATTGGTCTCTATCCTCTGTTTCAAAGGCGCTGTCAATTAATCATCGCCAGCGATGCCGAATGCGACCCAGGCTATAGCTTTAGCTCTTTGATCAATGTGATCAATCAGATCTACATTGATGAAAACGTGGAGGTCGAAATTGATATTACCAAACTACGCCCTGATCAGGATAGCGGTCCTGGTAAAGCCCACTTTTTGATTGGAAAAATCAATTACCCCGAAGACCCGGATCGAAACGATAAAGATGCTGAGCCTTCAACCGGTTGGTTAATCTATCTGAAGTCGTCGCTCATCCACAACTATTATCAAAGCACACGCAATGAAGCACACCACCAGCATAATGACCTAAAACATGAGCCGCCCGCCGTTCAAAGCTACGCCATCCATCATAAAGATTTCCCGCATGAGACTACAGCCGATCAATTTTTTGATGATGATCAGTTTGAAGCCTATCGCGCACTCGGTTTCCACGTCGCTGCATCCATGCTTGATTCGTTCGAAAACTGGCGTAAAAAAGAGCCCCCAGAGAAAACAGAACCTGAGTCAGCGGCAACCGTAGAAGAGTTCGTCAAATGGTGTGAATCTCAGTTTCATAAACCAACCAAGGTGCCCCAAGGGGAACACAAACATTAAAGTGAGAATATAGATAGATATCAGGTCCATTTCTTTTAAACTTGTCACTTTTTAATTTAGCAAAGATAGAAACCAACTCCTTCGCGGCAAGATGAAAACGGGACATGTTGAGCAAGTGACGATACAGCCAGGAGCGAAGCTGCTGTTGCCTGAGTAAGGCGCTGGATAAAGCTTGAACAAATATCTAATTTGAGGCTCCTGAAACCTTTGTTTGTCCTCTTCGGGTAAAACCTTGACGACCGCGAATTCACGTAATACTATAAGTTACATGAAACGCGACAGCAAATTATCCGGTGTACTGCACATCCTGCTCCACATGGCTGAGCAGACGATTCCCATCACTTCCGCAGACCTGTCCCAGATGCTTGCCACGAATGCCGTCGTCATTCGGCGAATCATGGCAGGCCTCCGACAGCAGGGATACGTGCAATCTGAAAAGGGACATGGCGGCGGATGGACTCTGTCGTGCGACCTATCGAAGATTACACTACGGGATATTTATGCTGCGCTGGGCAGCCCTTCGCTGCTCGCCATTGGCAATCGCACTGAAGCGCCTGGCTGCCTGGTGGAACAAGCCGTGAATGCGACCCTGCAACAGACGTTTCATGATGCGGAGGAGCTGCTGCTCTCTCGCTTTGGTGAAATCACACTGTCCATGCTGAGCGCCGACTATCAAGCGCGCCTCAGCGCTCGTGGCAATTCTCCTCAATGTGGCGGAGCAAGTTAATGTCCCTTAACCCAACTGAACCCACTGCCCCGTTCTCCGATGCGCGCGTTGTCGCGCGCTATGCCGAAGGTCCGCCACGTATGGTTCCCGGGTTCGCTGACATGCAACGCATGACGACGCTCCTGCTAGCGGAACGCGTCCCAGAGAAAGGTCGCGTGCTTGTCGTAGGGGCAGGAGGCGGATTGGAGTTGAAGGTCTTTGCGCAGGCGCACCCGAGTTGGACCTTCGATGGAGTCGACCCGGCCGCGGAAATGATCAAGCTTGCCAAACAGACTTTGGGACCACTCGCGTCGCGCGTCCGGTTACATCAGGGTGACGTTGACGTCGCTCCGGAAGGCCCCTTCGATGCGGCGACTTGCCTCTTAACCATGCACTTCATAGCACCAGCAGAGCGGCGACGGGTGGCAGCCGAAATTCACCGCCGACTGCGCCCCGGCTCGCCTTTCGTCATCGTCCACATGAGTGTTCCACAGCATGCAGGAGAGCGATCCCGATGGCTTTCGCGCTACGCATCCTTCGCCGTGAGTTCCGGAGTCGACCCGCAGAATGCGGAGACGGCCCGCGCTGCAATCGATTCGCAGTTACACATCCTCACCCCCGAGCAAGACGAAGCAATCTTGCGCGAAGCAGGATTCTCAAACGTCAGCCTGTTTTACGCCGGCTTCACATTCCGCGGCTGGGTGGCCTACGCTTGATGCGCCATAGGTAGTGTCGATAGTAATTCGGGCAAAGCTATTTTTGGTTCCTGGACCCTTTATTTTTCCAGTGCGATTAGTAAATAACACCTGAATGTAATGCGTGTTTTTATTAGAACTTGTCCAAAAATCGCAAAACCACTAAACTTTAGTCACTCGTTCAAATGAATGATCTGCTATCGATACAGTACTTTTAAACAGCCACGATTTTCTGACAGTGGACAATATTCGAAGTTTCAAGATGGATTCTAGAGGCCCCAACAAATTGACTTCGCAAACTCGATCGGTCCAAATTAAGATGCCGATGATTTACATTTTCGGATTCATTGCCATCATGCTCTCTCCGCTTTCAATAAGTTGGGGCCAGCCGTGGAACAACGATCTTCGTCCGACTCAGATCATTCCTGAAAATAAAGAGACTTCTAATAAAACATCGCCCGTTGCTGAGGGAAGTTCTGCACCAACCCTGCCACCTAAAGTCAAATATATTAAGTATTCTCAGGCCAAGGTTCCTGGCGGAGACTCTGTACCCACGAAGTCAATTGATGATCTTCCGCCAGAGAAAAGAAAGCAGTTCGATCAGGCTTACAAAAATTGGAAATCCACCCTGAAAATGGAACGTGAACTGCAGCTTCAAATTCTGGAAGAGGATCAACTCCTTGGAACCGCTGTCAATAAACTCAATGGTGAATTATCAACGAGAGAAGCTCAGATTAAACAAGAGATAGGTAAATTGCCCTCCGGCTGGAACACAATTCTCCAACCAAAGAATTCTCCAGAGAGACTGCGATGGGTGATTGCGTTCCATCGAGCCAATCTGGGCAAGGTGTACCAGGAATTAGCAGAAGCTGAGTTATTTCGACCGTTGCTTGCCTGGTGGGCCCAATTAGTCTTCACTGATGAGAATCTGAAATCATTTGTTTTTAAGGCAGACCTCAAAGATTCGATTCTTGAGGATCATAAACACGATTCGACTCTCACCAACGAAGAATATTTAAACACTCTCTTAGCGATGTATAAACGGCATAGTAATCGTCATGTAGAAGAGTTGCATTCTGCACAAAAAGACTTACAAGTTCCAGCTGAGTTGCCGAAGTTGCTGATTGATTTAAGCCGAATCCATGTGCAGCATCTGATTTGCTCCACATACAAACGGCTGAGTATTCAACCACCTGAGCTGGGTGTTGCCAAACAGAATATTAAACAAGCCTCTCAAACGCTAACACTGATATGGCCTCAATGGCATCTCTATCACCAAAAAGAATCACATAAGCAACTTGCAAGAGAAATACGAGAGTGAGAGAGACACACGCATGATGTGCTGCTCACACGCGTCATCTCCATCAGGTGGATCGACGCGATATAAAAACAACAACCTTTCAACCTGTGATTCCCATCACAAAGACATTCAAATGATAATCACGCCCCATTTTAAGATTCCTGGAAACTTTGTTTGTTTTTATTTGCTTTGAAAATTATGGTTCCTGTTCAAGAACCTCGATCACATTACCATTCAGGTCTACCTTTGCCTTTATCCGGCTTAAGACAAGCGCACCGAATCCATTCTTGCCGCGAAATGTTGTCTGAACGATTAAGTGGTCCGTCCTGTCCCAGTACACCGTTTTTGCATGGTCATACGACGAAGGGTCATTCATTGATTCTTTAATCCATTCAGTCAGGCCTCGGTGTGAACCATCCCACGAACTAAATCCTTCCTTGATTTTTTTCGCACGAGCGTTCTTGAGTTTTACGATCGCTTCGGCTGCTTCTCGGGCTTTGCGTTCTTCCATTGCTTTTTTGGCGGCTATCGCAGCAAGTCTCTGTTGCTCAATCCGTTCTTGTTCGCGTTTTTTACGCTCAGCCACAATGTCTTCTACATGTGCTTTGGTGAGGATGGCAATACGAGTGTCAAGTTCTTGATACCCTGAAATGAATTGCTGCGGCATGATCCCGTTTTTTTGTAACGCTTGAAACTCTTTGTCTGAGAGTTTCATTAGTAAATCGCGATTATGCTTTGGGTCTGTTGCATTTAAAATGTGATCGTCGAGTTTCTTAACGTAAGACACACTACTTGCGTGCGGTATGGAAAGAGCCGTTAAAACGATTTCTCTTCCCTTGTCAACTTTACCTGCTTTTATTAATCCTGTAGCTTCTAAGACCAAAGACTTGACTTGAGCGTCTGCTATCCGAGTGCGAAGTTCCTGGATTGGTTGAAAGTTTGTCGCGTTCGGAATGTTACTGGCTGAATCAAGGGTCTCTTCCACTTTTGCAATGTTTTTGTATTGCCAATAAAGTTCGGCGGTCTTTACAACAGAGACAACTCTCTCATTTGCTTTTTTTGTTAAACGTTCAAGTTCAACTTTTCTTGCCGCTTCCTCTGCGGACTTCTCTTCGGCTACTCTTGTCGCTTCTGCTATGCGACTAGACCCAATCAAACTAGCAGAGAATAATATTATTCCAATAAACGCAAACACCCCCAATTTGAGTTTAGTTCGCCAACCATTGTCTTCATCAATGTGTAGCAACCGGCGAACATGTTGTTTAATGACTGGAATGAATGTGGTGACACATAGGATCAATAAGATCTGCCCTAACCATGCGGATGGTTTGGGGAACGATTGAGAGGTGAGCAGTGCCAATAGGATGAGAATGGAAAACCCAATCAGATACTTTCGCCCGTTTGATTCTCTGATATCACGGTCAATCATAACCGGGAATTTAGTGACGGGAGCAGTCGAAGTAAGTGACTCTTGAATTCCGCTTTGGATCGTTGGTACTTGAACTGCATGGCTACAATTTTTGCACGCTCCCACTTTACCTGCAGAACTTTCGGGAACCCTTATTGCGTAGTTACAATGGGGACAATTGAAGTAAATCACGGCCCGTATCTTTCAATAAAGCGTGCCTGCTTTATTTTTCTGGTAGTCGCACTACCAATAGCCTACCAAATACTCACTTGTGCTCAACAGTTACATGGGAATTCAAGCTCTAATTTCTTTGATAATTTGCTTAGTGTGGGCAGAATTTGGTGCTAGATCCGAATGGCCTCACATAATTTATTTGTAGAATTTACGTAGATATCGAATAATCGATTAGAGTCTACCGCATAATGAAGTCTATTCCCCTCCTGCTCAACCCATCAGCTTCACAATTTTCATCTCGGGGTGTGAGTGGAGACGGGGTAAAATTGATCTTCGTTTTCGTGGTCTGTCAAAACGGCGGCTAGTGCCGCGCCGCTCAGGGTGGGGTTGGTTTTGTTTTCTTGGGGTGTTTTTTGATGGGTGAGATTTCACTGGCGGGCGGACACATCGGTCCTCGTTATTAGGGATTGGATGGTGACTTCACATTCCTGTTGGGACAAGGCACATCTGTTACCAGAAACAACACACAATGGGTAGGCCCGAATGTAATTCGGGCCGAGCGCAGCGAGCAGGAAACCCTCGGGGTACATGTTCGATTCAGCACAAGCTCATTCTGGGCAGTGACTGCACTCTGTTCAAGAAGGCACCGCGAGGTGGCACACGGGATGATTGATCCGGTTTGTGTGATGTTTTCCGAACGGTTTCGCTGGTTCCTTTGCAATCCTAATACGGGACTGAATGTCGCGAGGCGGGCGGACACATGGGTCCGCACCCTACTTTTTTTCTGGATCGAATTCTGGTTCTGAAACGGGTCGGTTTCTCTGCCACTTCCTGTTGCCTGCGGCAATCCCGAATTGCATTCGGGACCACCCCGCCCTTTACTCTGCTTTTCGTGTACTTTCGTGTTTTTCGTGGTAGTAAAAAAATGGGGAGCTCTCTCATCACTGTTGGGCAAGCCAACAGGTGGCACCCGCCGAACAGTATTGGGACGAGCCAAACACTACCACCCGCCGATTTCACTCTGCGCATGCAAACAGGGAGAACGTTGGGCGCTCTCCCTGTTTGTTTTGACAGATCTAACCGAAGCTCTGTTTTCAGTCTCCGAAGGCGCCGTCGAAGGCGATGTCGGAGGGTGAGAAGTCGACGTTCTTGACGAACTGGCAGGCTTCGCGGGCACCTTGATCGCGGTTCATGCCCATGTCTTCCCATTCGATGGAGAGCGGGCCGCTGTAACCGATGTCGTTCAAGGCACGGATGATTTCTTCGAACCGTACGCCGCCTCGTCCGACGCTGCGGAAGTCCCAGCCGCGACGTTGATCGCCGAACGGCAGGTGGCTCGTCAGAATTCCCGTACGACCATTCAGCGTCACCGAAGCATCTTTCATGTGAGCATGATAAATACGATCGGGGAAGTAACGAATGAACTCAACAGGATCAACGCCCTGCCAGATCAAATGGCTGGGGTCGAAGTTGAAGCCGAACTCTTCGCGATTGTCGAGGGCTTTCAAAGAAGCTTCTGCGGAATAAATGTCGAAGGCGATTTCCGTGGGATGGACTTCGAGGGCGAACTTGATGCCGCATTCCTGGAAGACATCCAGAATCGGATTCCAGCGGTCAGCGAGCAGTTGATAGCCGGCGTCAATCATCGTCCGTGGTGTGGGTGGGAAATCATAGAGCAGATGCCAGATGCTGGAACCGGTGAAACCGTTGACCACACTGACGCCGAGCTTCTGTGCGGCGCGGGCCGTGTTCTTCATTTCTTCGATGGCACGGTCGTTCACGCCGGCGGGATCTCCGTCGCCCCAGATATATTCGGGCAGGATGGCTTTGTGTCGTTCGTCGATGGTATCGAGGACGGCCTGGCCGACGAGGTGATTGGAAATCGAGAACAACTGCAGGTCGTATTTTTCGAGCAGTTCCCGTTTGCGGTTACAATAGGTATCGTCGGAGAGGGCCTTGTCGACTTCGAAATGGTCTCCCCAGCAGGCAAGTTCCAGGCCATCATAGCCGAATTCCTGTGCTTTCTTACACATCTCTTCCAGCGGGAGGTCGGCCCATTGTCCGGTGAATAATGTTACGGGGCGTGCCATAAGAAGATCCTTTCATATTGTCACATCTGGGAATGATTAAATCGTCCCTCACACTAGACCAGAGCCCCCGGAAAGTCAAACGAACACGCACTTGTCGGGAGCAGCCTGCAAAAAAAGGGGATGGCAGACTCCTATCAGGTAAGCAAATTGATTATTATCGGGATCACATCCAACCGGAATAACACAATTTTGCTAAGAAATCGCCGCCCTGCGGTGCCAATCGCCTTGAACAGGAAAGTTCCATTATGTCAGACAAGAGTCCCCCGCTGGTGGGCGTGATCATGGGAAGTCAATCCGACTGGGATACGATGAAAGAGGCGGCTGCCATTCTGGAACAGTTTGGCGTGGCGCATGAGTGCCGCGTGGTTTCGGCGCATCGCACCCCCGACTGGATGAACGAATACGCCAAGGAGGCGGAAGCACGGGGGCTGGAAGTGATCATCGCGGGTGCAGGCGGAGCCGCCCATCTGCCGGGTATGGTCGCCGCGCAGACAGTGTTGCCCGTGCTAGGAGTGCCGGTCAAGAGTCGGGCGCTGCAGGGGCTCGACTCGCTATTGTCGATCGTACAGATGCCGGGAGGCGTGCCGGTG
The DNA here is from genome assembly GCF_963976445.1 of uncultured Gimesia sp. Taxonomy (GTDB): domain Bacteria; phylum Planctomycetota; class Planctomycetia; order Planctomycetales; family Planctomycetaceae; genus Gimesia. The sequence goes on from NZ_CAXBKP010000035.1 coordinate 40,956, forward strand.
GGGACGCTGGCGATTGGAGAAGCGGGAGCGAAGAACGCGGCACTGCTGGCGATTCGTATTCTGGGTAACTCCCGCCCCGAACTGCGGAAACAGATGCACGCTTTCTGTAAAAATCAGACCGACACTGTATTGGAAAATTCTGAATTATGAGTGAGTTGATCGCCCCCGGTGCAACGCTGGGCATGCTAGGCAGCGGCCAGTTGGGTCGGATGTTTGCCATTGAAGCCCGCCGCCTGGGTTATAACGTGCACGTGTTCTCGCCCGAGTCGCAAACGCCCACGGGTCAAGTCGCGGATCTCGAAGTCTGTGGCGAGTATGACGACCTTGACGCCGTCGCAAATTTCGCAAAAAAGGTAGATGTGATTTCTTTCGAGTTTGAAAACGTGCTTTCCGAAACGACAGAGACCGCATCCAAATACGCGCCGGTACGACCTGGTGCGAATGTGTTGCACGTCGCGCAGAACCGAATTCGGGAGAAGTCGGAATTGCGAGACGCCGGGATTCCGGTGACGCCGTTCGCGGTGGTGCGATCATTGGACGAGTTGAAAGCGGCAATTGCTGAGCTGGGTACTCCCGCTGTGTTGAAGTCGGCGACGTCCGGCTATGACGGCAAGGGGCAGGTGAAGATTGATTCTCCCGACGAAGCGGAAGCCGCGTGGAAGGAAGTTGGGGCGGACGAAACGGTTCTCGAAGCGTTTATTGATTATACGTGCGAAATTTCGGTCGTTGGTGTGCGTGGACTGGACGGCGAGTTCGCGTATTACGGGCCGATGAAGAATGACCATGCGAATCATATTCTTGATATTTCGGTCTTTCCCTCTGGTCTGGGAGACGCGGTCAACAAAGAAGCGGTCGACATCACACGGGCCGTGTTTGAGCATCTGGATGTGGTCGGCGTCTTGTGCGTTGAGTTCTTTCTGACCGGCGATCAGCGGTTGATGATTAACGAAATCGCGCCGCGGCCTCATAATTCAGGCCACCTGACGATCGACGGGCATGTGACGTGTCAGTTCGAACAACAAGTGCGAGCGATCTGCGGGCTGCCTTTGGGATCGACGGAATCACTGAAGCCGGCGGCGATGGCGAATCTGCTCGGCGATCACTGGGAAGCGGGGCCGCCTGACTGGAGTGCGTTACGAAATTTTCCCGATGTCAAAGTGCATCTGTACGGCAAACAGGAATCGCGGGTTGGTCGCAAGATGGGGCACTTGACGGTGCTGGCTGAAACATCAGAAGCGGCGGTCGAACGGATTCAGCAGGCGCGGGCAGCGATCTTTCACGGCTGAATTATTTGCCCGGTTTATATACCCAGATTATTTGCCGCGGACGTTGCCCCAGAGTTCGATGTGCATCCGCCGTGTGACCTGACAGCCAAGTTGTTCGGCGATCTCTTCGATCCAAGGCATGCGTTCGGCCAGCATCTCAGCGGTGATGCCTTGCGGCATGAGGTACACATTTTCGCGGTTGATTTCGGGGTAGCGGATTAGATAATCCTCAATCTCTTTGATGTCTTCCCGTTGATCGACGACGAATTTAATCTGATAAGGATGGCGTTTGATCAATTCATGAATGACGGTTGGCTGATCGCGTCGGGCATCATGGCGATGCGCCCAGTCGGGATCTTTGACGGGAATCGAGTTCGAAAGCTTGGGACTGATCGACATCAGGTCGACGTGGACATCCGCCAGAATCGTGCCCGCGGTTTCGATGGTGATGACCTTGCCGGCGGTATGCAGCCGCAGCGTGAGCGATTCGATTTCGTGGCTCAGCATCGGCTCGCCGCCGGTGACGACGACGTGTTCACAATCGTACTGCTCGATGTGTTCCATGATCGCATCGACCGACATCTTGTCGCCCTCCGGGTTCCAGGAGGTGTAAGGCGTGTCACAGAACCAGCAACGCAGATTGCAGCCACTGGTGCGAATAAAAATCGAGGGGACCCCGATCCATTTGCCTTCGCCTTGCGGTGAATGAAAGATTTCTGAGATCAGCACGAAAACGGTTCCTGAAATGAGTGAGAACGAACAATGAGACTCATCTTAATAGAAAGCGGCGGTGGTTGCATTGAAATGTACGGTCAAAGCGTGGTAACTTTGACGAAAATTTGAAATCACATCGATAACGATTAGACTCTTCAGAATTTAGGACAGCCCATGCGCCACGATTCCCGCCAGAACGATCAACTTCGCCCCATCAAAGTCGAACGGGGATACACCAAAGCCACCCCGGGCAGCATCCTGATTTCCGCCGGCGATACGGTGGTGCTGTGTACGGCCAGTCTGGATGACAGCGTTCCCCCCTGGAAGAAATTCGACGAAACCCCGAGCGGCTGGGTGACAGCGGAATACAACATGTTGCCCGGCAGTACGTCTCCTCGGAAACGCAGAAAACCAGACGGACGTTCGAGCGAGATTCAACGACTGATCGGCCGCTGCTTAAGAGCCGTTGTCGATTTCGGTGCCTTGGGACCACGCACGATTACGGTGGACTGTGATGTACTGCAGGCCGACGGCGGTACGCGGACATTGAGTATCACCGGCGGTTTTCTGGCGCTGCTGGACACAGTATTGGCGATTCCGGAAACATGCCAACTGGCCGAAGGGGAAATCTTCGATCCGAAAAAAGTATTTTCAGACAGTGTGGCTGCAGTAAGTGTGGGTGTGGTGAATGGTGAACCGGTGCTGGACCTGGATTATATTGAAGACAGTACCGCCGGCGTGGATATGAATGTCGTGATGACGGGCAGTGGCGACTTCGTTGAAGTCCAGGGAACGGCGGAAGGCCAGACCTTCAATCGGAGTATGCTGGACGCACAGCTGGAACTGGCGACATTGGGAATCAAACAACTGACTGAGATTCAACGAGAGTGCTTCGGAGCCGACTGGCCGTTATGAGGGTGACCGGGAATCGTTTTTTACTACCACGAAAAGCACGAAATCACACGAAAAGGATTGATCCTTTTTGAAACATTTCACGTTAGAACCAAATAGAGAAAGCGACGATAGTCTATTCAACGATCCCCAGTCACTGATTCCCTAAGTTAGGAAGGCCGATGCTGTTAACGCTTGGTAAGCTGCTCGCGAAGAGTTACGGTCTCTTGTTGACGATGGCGGTCGGCGGTCTTGTTTGTGCGAACCTGTTTGGATTTGGGACCTTTCTCGTTCATGAAATCACTTCCGACAGTCAACATGCTCCCTCTACGGAACCGTTCCGGTGGTGGATGCACTGTGGCTGGATCGTGGGTGTCGGACTGGCTCTCGTCGGCGCGGTGATCCAAAAACGAGCCTCAATAAAAAAGTCTGTAGACAAACAGGCTGAGCATCAGGATGAGCCGGAAGAACGGACGACGAAGGAAACAGGGAACGGGAAAACGGTCGGGAAACGGAGCAGTCTTTTCTCTTCCATCGCATTTTTCGGTTTCGCCGGTGGATTCCTGGGTTTGATGCTGGGAGGCTCTTTGTTGTTGTTCTGGTTTTCGATCGCATATAGCCCGTTTACTCCCGCAGGCTGGGCTGCTTCGATCTCTGTTGAACAGAGACATAAAACCGGTTCAGGACAAAGAAAAGATGCGATGACGACGAAAAACCCGGTGGCCCTGTATGCGTTTGGAATTCCGATTGCTCTGGGGGTGACTACTGGGGCGCTAATCGGCGGAATTGGTGCCGCGATGGGGAAGGTGGAAGATGGGTAACGATTTTTTACGACCACGAAAATTCACGGAATACATTGGAGTTGATGCTCCCGCATTTAATTAACTTATCGGGTAACCCCGAATGGAATTCGGAGTTGTCGAAGACAACAGGAAGTGGCAGAGAACCCAAGTGATCTCCTCACAACGGAACGAACAAATAAAGGTAGGGTGCGGACCCATGTGTCCGCCCGCCTGGCGAGATTCAATCAGGGATCACGAAAGCAAAGGAGCCAGCGATAACTTTCGCAGGTCCTCACACAAATCACGTCGATACAGCGGGTAGACACATGGGTCTACCCCTACTTTTCCTGTTGATCCTGTTGATTGAAATATTTCCAAATCACTGTTGGCAAGCCAACAGTGCCACAGACTACCGTGATCTCTTTTATGTTTTTACTTCCACGAAAACACGAAATGAATGCGGGCGGGCTGATTCATTAAACCGAGTCTTCAATATCGTTTGACCATATAGCTGATGACATAGCCGAGGGTCGTGCGCCAGGTATTCTCTACTGTTTCGTTCCACTCTTCGTCGAACTCTTGAACCGTTTCGATGACTGCTTTCAACCAGATATCATAAAGTGGTGGCTCGATACTCAGATGGTCTCGATCGTGTGTCCTGGCGCGCTCGCGCAGTTCTTTCAGTGCCTCGGAATCGCCGGAGGTGGCGCCGGCTGCTAAGCGGAGCGAACGCAGCAACATTTTGTTTTGCTGCTCAAAATTGGTATGTCGGAATTTATGACGGATTTCCTCAGACGTTGACAGAAACCGATCATAAAACGCGGGAATAAAGTTCTCATTTTCCATACACCGGTCAAGGCTGTTTAGAAACTGATCTTTCGGCGTTATAATTTCCATAGGTATTCCACTTGGAACAGGATGATTCATCGCGAGCTAACATGTCACTGTACTATCAGTTTTCACTGTGGAAAGCAATATGGCGAAATGAAACTTCCGATGCACCATTTGATTTGAGGCTGGAGCTGAGTAGTGACGCAGGTTATTCTTCCAACCGATTCCAACGGGCCTTGCGTGATGAGATTTGAAAGGCGTGCCCTGCCTCGTGATCGATGAGGTGGAAGATCGCCCATTCGGGCGTGGTCTCGTAATCCCGACAATTCACAGGACAACGTAAGCGAAGCCATTCTTCGAGGTCCATTTTTTGAAAAACCGAGAGTCTGATTTCCCGCGTCGCATTGAGCCGCTGGAGAGAATTGATGGGGCATCCCGGTCACATGACTGCCTTTGCCGTGTTCGTCAGCCATCGGAATGGGTAGCAGGTCGCTGACCTCGAACGGGATGGATCGTAAAATACTGAACCCAAACAGCTTCACTGGTGTCGTCCTCTCCGACTGAAGATAGGAACAGACACTATGACACTCCAGCATCGCATCAGATCTAATTATAAAGATCAGACTTGGAACCGTAAAATTTACCTGACGGAAAAGTTCCTGCTTGATTCAATCGACGATTGGGCTCGATCTGAGAAGGAATTTCCTATCAAGGGTGTTGTTTCAGGAATCCTGTATCTATTTTCATCACGCTATGAAGCAGAGAGTATCAATGATCGACAACTAAAAGTATACCTTCAGAAGCATGCAGATTCTCCCGAAGTGGAGTATTCTCTGACCTGGCCGAAACAAACTGCATCGCAAGGACAAGAGTTGATTGACCTTATTTCAAAGATATTGTCTTCAGCTATTGCCGAGTGGAGTAAACACGGCAGTCATGGTCTCACTGTTACTTCTGTGCTTGAGCAAATTGTGGATCAGATCATGAAACAACAGTATGTCGTTTTCCATCATCATGAAACGACCATTCGAGATCGAGGTGGTTTTGGGGGCAAGGTTAAATCCTGAGTGACCCGTTTAGAGTTAATCTAACACAGAGCAGTCCTGTAATTGACTTTTTTCCATTTTGGAGTTCACAATGCGAGCGTATGTGCAACAGGGACAAAAAGGAGATCCGAATTATCTTAACCTGGAACGAATTGCGTATACATTCTGGGAACGGGGTTATGAGATGCTGCGCTTCGATTACCCAGAGTTCTGTGAAGGAGCTCTGGACCGGGGGTTACTCACCTATCCCGATGAAACGATTGTTGCAGGTGGCGTGGGAACCGTGCGTGCGGCGATCAAACGGGCCAACCGTTCTCTGCCTGAGCTGCAGGAACTGCCGGACTGCCTGAAGCCGTGGATTGGTCGTAAGTATTGGACTTCCACGCTCGATGAGGTGCGACAGCCGTTTGAGAAAGCAGAGCAGACGCAACCGGTCCACGTGAAGCCTCTGTACGAACACAAACGATTCACTGGCACTGTTTTCAAAGAATTCCGCGACCTGATTCCCTCTGCAGCGGTCGACGGTGCAACGGAAGTTCTGGTGCAGGAAGTAGTGGAATTCGTCACTGAATGGCGGGCATATATCTTTCGTGGTCACATCAAGACTGTTGCGAATTATCAAGGCGATCCGCTGGCGTTCCCCGACCCCACTCGAATGCAGGCGGCTCTGGACGCATTCGAAAGCTGCCCCGTCGCCTGCAGTATGGACTGGGGAATCACGTCTGCAGGAGAAACCCTGCTGGTCGAAGTAAATGACGGTTATGCCCTGGGCAATTATGGCGTCGATATGTATGTTTATACGGCGATGATCGAGGCCCGCTGGAGAGAAATCATGGGACTCGAAGACAATGGAATTGGTGTCCTGCTCTAAACCGGCACCAGATACGAAATTCGTTTTGTTGTTATTTTTACTACCACGAAAAACACGAAAGTCACAAACGGTTACTTGATTTACAGCTGCTTTCGTAAGACCATGAGAGACATTGTAAAAATGATATTTGAACTTCGTCTCTGCAAAGGAGCCTTGATATGAAAGCTGTTGGCCTGACCCGTTATCTACCCATTGATGATCCAGAATCACTGGTGGATGTGGAACTGGAACAACCAGAACCAGGCGGGCGGGATCTGCTGGTGGCGATCAAAGCGATTGCCGTGAATCCGGTGGATACGAAAGTGCGTGCGCCGAAAGAGACCGTGGAGTCTTCCCCCAAAGTGCTGGGCTGGGATGCGTCGGGCATCGTCGAAGCCGTCGGTCCAGATGTGGAACTGTTTCAGCCAGGCGATGAGGTGTTCTACGCGGGCGATATTACGCGGCCCGGATGTAATTCCGAGTTTCAACTGATCGACGAACGGATTGTTGGTTCGAAGCCGAAATCGCTCGATTTCGCAGAGGCGGCGGCGATTCCGCTGACATCGATCACAGCGTACGAAGCGTTTTTTGATCGACTGGAACTGGATGTCGAAGGAGCGAATGCGGGGGAGACGCTGTTGATTGTTGGTGGTGCCGGGGGTGTGGGATCGATTGGGATTCAACTGGCGAAACTCGCCGGGCTGACGGTGATCGCGACCGCCTCACGGCCTGAATCGACGGCGTGGGTGCAGGAACTGGGGGCCGACCATGTGATCAGTCATTATGAACCACTGCGTCCACAGATCGAAGCGCTGGGGTTGAAGTATGTCGATTCGATCGCGCTGTTCAATAATACTGACCAGCACTGGGAATCCGCCGTTGATCTGATTCGGCCTCAAGGCAAGATTGTCTCGATCGTGGAAAACGTAGAGCCGCTGGCACAGTCGATGATGAAAACCAAATCGGCAACGTTTGTCTGGGAGTTCATGTTTACGCGATCAATGTTTGAAACGCCGGACATGATTGAGCAACATCGACTGCTGAATCGGATCTCAAAGTGGATCGACGGCGGTCAACTTCGCAGTACAGCGAATGAAGTGCTTTCGCCGATCAACGCTGCGAACCTGCGGGCTGTACATCAAAAGCTCGAAACAGGACGCTCCATTGGCAAGATTGTGATTCAAGGCTGGGATTGAATCGACGCAGTCTGGTAGAGTTGCCAGTCTGGTCGAGTTGATTGATCGAGTTCTCAATCCGGTATTGTGTGCCACCGCTCGGCTTGTCCGACGGTGCTGCAGTGATGGACTTTTTTCTACCACGAACAGCACGAAAGACACGAACGGAATAGAGATCGCGTTTGCTTTATGACGCGGTTCCCTGCTCCGCCTGAATGGAATTATGGCTCCACCGTGGGGCTCCACTGTTGATTGAGATCTTTGCCTCAGATACTCGCCAAATCAATGGGATTTTCACTGTTTTTAAAAGAAACTTCACAAACAGGGTATGGACTAAGTCGGCAGATCGATTGTGTAGGCAATTGCACAGAATGGGTTTCGTTGTCAGAATGGGGGCCTCATGTTGATCATCATTTAGTCTGGAGAGCGGTTGTGGCGAATTCTGAGTATGTAGATGTGTTTAATTCGGGCGCAGTGGCCATTGATCGCTGGCGGACTCTGAATGCGGATGTCAAACCGGATTTGAGTGGTGCGGATTTAAGCGGAGCCGACCTGACCGAGACGAATCTGGTCGGCGCTAATCTGAGCGGTGCCATTTTAGTCGGTGCTGACTTCAGTGGTGCGGATCTCGTCGGAGCGAATCTGGTCGGTGCCAATCTGGAAAAGGCCGACCTCTGTTTTGCCGATTTGAGCGGAGCCGACCTCAGCTGGGCCAATTTGCATCGGGCGAATTTAAGACAGGCCATTTTTAACGGCGCCCACTCGCGCAATACTCTCTGGGTCGAAGTTGATTTATCCAGAGCCGTGGAACTGGAAACGATCAACCATTGGGGCCCCAGTACGATTGGCGTCAATACACTCATGTGGTCTAAAGGGAAAATCCCAAAAGAGTTTCTGCTGGGTTGCGGTCTCCCCGATGACGTAATTTCGCATGTCACTGGTTATTTCGCCAGCACCGCCGTCGATTTCTTTTCCTGCTTTATCAGCTTCTGTTCGGAAGACTCTGCATTCGCTCATCGATTGTATGATACGCTACAGGCCCGGGGAATTCGCTGCTGGTTGGATGAAAAGCAAAAGTCGTCTGGACCAGGAGCCCCCACCGATCGGGGACTGAAGATTTGGGACAAAGTGCTGCTCTGTGCTTCAGAACATTCCTTAACCAGCGACTGGGTCAATCAGGAAATAGCAGACGCTTTTGAAAACGAAGACCGTCAATACAAAAAAGACACGGTCCTGATTCATTCCTTACTTCCGCTCAGCCTGGACCAGCATCTGTTTGATACGTGGGAGCATCAAGAGAAAGCGGCCCTCTGTGATCGATTAACCGCTGATTTCAGAAACTGGGAAACAGACCCCGCGGTATTTGATCAGCAAGTGGAACGGGTGATGGCAGCACTGCATACGAATTATCCCGGCCGCGGACCGGAGTCTGGGTCGGCTTAGCCTGTGTCCAGGTTTACTGTAGCGTCTCCAAGGCCTTTTGGGCCGAGTATAACAGAATGAGAGACGCTATGGTTAAATGGTACGTGTTCCAGAAATATCCAGCGGCACTCAAAGCCGAAACTGAAGTGGAACAGCGGCTCTGATTATAAAATTCAGAATATAGGATGTCCGCCCTGCATTCATTGCTATGATATTAATATCACCACTGCCCCAGCGCACGGGCAATCATATGCAGATATCTCCCTATGTTGATTTCCCATCAGGAGCCGCTTTCATGATCACGATCAAAACAGTACGGCGTTTTTTCCTTTTCTCACTGGCACTTTCGTTATTCGTCCCGAGTGCTCTCAACACGGAAGTTCAAGCGGCAGCGAAGGATTCTGCAAAACCAGCCGTGGGAGATGTGGCCAAAGATTTTGAACTGGCAACCCCCGCAGGCAAGCAGGCCAAACTTTCTGATCAGCTCAAGAAGGGCCCCGTGGTGCTGCTGGTACTGCGTGGTTATCCGGAATATCAATGTCCCGTTTGTACGCGGCAGGTAGGCCAGTTTATTGCGAATGCCGCCAAGCTGAAAAAGGCGAACGCATCTGTCCTGTTAGTCTATCCCGGGGCGGCTCAAGATCTGGCAAAACGCGCGGATGAATTTATTCGCGATCAAAGTCTGCCGGACAACTTTCATTTCTTAATCGATCCAGATTACAAATTCACGAATGCCTACAATCTGCGGTGGGATGCCAAACGTGAGACCGCATATCCTTCCACGTTCGTGATCGGTAAAGATGGTAAAATCAAGTTTGCAAAAATCAGCATGACACACAGAGGCCGGGCCAATGCAAAAGAAGTTTTGAAAGCGCTGGGTGAGTGAGCTATAGCTCTGTTCGTTTTGTTTTTGAATGGAGTTTGGTGGCTGTATACAAGCACTGTCGGGCGAGCCGACAGTGGCACACAAGAGAAAGAAGACGAGCATTTTCATCACTCCGGAACGATGCCCGTTTTCGTAGGGGCAGGTCCATGTGCCTGCCCGCCGAACGATGTTCATTCCCAAAACACTCTGGGAACGGAACCGGAAACAAACGACGTATCTCAACACATAAACAACGTCGATACCGCGGGCTGCCACATAGGGCAGCCCCTACATGCAATATCACAAAAGCGGCTTCCATTCTGTACGGACCCAGCCGACGAGGTAGGCGGAGAGTCCAAAGCAGAGGATCGCCAGTAGTGTGATCACGATTGCGGGGGCGAGAATGATCTGTCGATCAACGTATTTTCCCAGCTGACAGAATTCCAGCCCGATCGTCGCGAAGGTGTATCCCAAGCTCAGTGCATCGTCAAAGCCGCCCGCGGTGAGCGATTCACTCACCGCCGTCGCCGTGCTGTGTCCACCGACAAAGCCAGCGGGAATCAGCAGGTATTGCAGGACGCGAATGCGGGACCGAAGCAGGTGTGCAATCACCAGCAGGATCGAGATGATGGCAAAGCCTGCAAACATTATTCGTAGGAATTTCCAGTTTAAGTTCGACTGTTAAGGTGAAAAACCTAGTTTGAAATAGAGTAACAGGCTCTTGTGTGATTCACCAGTTCTGTAGTCCGGAAATAGGATAAAGGGATCGCTTGAAAATTTACTTGCCCCCCTGCACTTCTTGTTCTACCAGTGCAGCGAGTGTGGAAGCATCCAGATTGGCTTGTCTGTTCTTAATATAACATCGTTCGACCTGCTGCATACTAATATCTGTTCTGTCATTCATTCTCAATTTCACCAGTGTATCAATCAATAACTCAGGGGGATGCCCGCGTAAACGAATGGCAATGATATGGAGAATGCTAACATGAGTATGGCACAATAATGCACGACGCCAGGGGAGCAGTATGCGAAACAGAAAAGACAAACTGATCATCGCTACCACTCCTGCCACAAATCCGAGAGTGAATGAGAACAGGTCCACTGTTTGATCCTTTCATTCCGTTTTACGATTATTTTCCATCTGCGACACACAGACTGAATTTGATTCAGCGTATCCATCATCGTTAATAGCAGAAATGTAATAACGGTGGCTAGCGCCGAATGGTACTTACTTTACTTTTTTTATGTTGAATCAGAGTCTTTT
>NZ_CAXBKP010000036.1:0-48149 GCF_963976445.1 uncultured Gimesia sp.
GTCTGCCGTGGGTTACAATGATTTTCTAAAGTAAGTGCCATTAGGCTGGCGCCGATCCGCTCAGGGTTGGAGATATTCAGCTCTCTTGGTGGGGGTTTGTGGTAGGTGATCTGATCACTGTTGGCAAGCCAACAGTGGCACACGGACGTCTGTTATTGTAAGGGGTAATGTGATGCTGGTTTGTTTGTTTTCTCTGAGATTATCTGCTCGCTGTGCTTGGTCTGGATGTGTATTCGGGGCTCTCTCATGTTTGTTTTCTTGGGGACTGACTGTTTTCCGATTGATTGTTGCCCGATTGATTGTTGGATATTTTCAGGAAGAGCGTGGGGCCGTCAAGGGGGAGAGAAAAGAAATGGTTGGCGAAAGAGTGCAGATGTGTGTCGGAGTTGTGGTGGGCGTGGTTGGTTTGAGGTCCGTTGTGCGACGGTTTGTGTCGACATGCATCGCTTTGAGAGGCTGGTTTTTATCAAATGTGGCTGAAACGAGGGGCTTTTATAGTGCTGGTTTTCTCAGTGGTTTTGGTTCTTCAGCTGAACCAGTAGTGCACTCGCGCGCGACACACAACGGGGTGAATCTTGGCGAACGTCGGGTTGGCGTCAAGGGGATTTTATTCAGTCCAAGGGTAATCTGTCCAAGGGTAATCTGGTCAGGTGAACTTCAGGGGGAAGATCGATATGACAGGTATTAGAGTTCTCACAGGCAGGAAGCGGGGACGCTTTGTTTTGCGATGCCTGTTGGCGCGCTACTTTGGAAAATTAGCATTTGGCCGTTTTTCGCTTTTTGCCAATCGTGCCTCGTTGTTGTACTTTCTGAATGTACTCGACCGCAGAGGGCACGCTGCAGGCGGTCTTTCCCATATCGACCGAGACGGTGCCGATTTTCTTTGCAGTTTGAATCGCTGCTGCCGTCAGGCTGTTGATGTAGCAACCAGCGGAGATCACAAAGCCGTTCATGGCATAGCGGACCAGATTGGGTTGCTGATGAATTGTCTGCGCGATGTGTTTCAAAAGTCGTTTCATTTCGGCCAGATCCAGCTCGGAATCGTTCCTGATGGAGACAAGGCTCGCGAGCGTCTGCCAGCCCGCCTGGGCTTTGGCTTCCTTGTTCGAATCAATCCATTCCAGCGCGAGTTCGTGGCCGTATCGACTTTCTGCAGTTACCCAGGCGACGGTGGTGCCGCTAATCGATGTGCAGTTGGCTCTGGTGAGCCAGCGATGCAGATTTGTTTTGGTCATCTTCGCGTCATCTGTGATCAAGCCAGCGAGGTATTGCGCGTCATAGATGCCGGTATCAAACAGATCGAGCGCCAGCTGGTAATCTTGTTTGATCTGCTTCTGAAGTTTCTTCAGGTCGGCCACCTTGACGCCGAGCACAGGGGCCTGCGCGCCGTGATTCATCAAAATATTTTTGGTAGAATCCGTTCCAAATTCTTCCAGTTGCGCTACGACTTCGGTTACCGTCATTTTTGTTCTCCCGAGTTGGTGCGACGGTTTTTCTGGCTTTCATTAATCAGAACGATCGTTAGGAGCGAGTATAAACTCTTTCCGTCCTCAAGCCAAAATACCCTTCAGCAGATGGTCTTCATCAGCGGGGCCGATGAGTCTTTGGTCCAAGCCCTGGTAGGGGACTTTCAGCTTGCGGGCGTGGAGGCCGGTGAGATGCAGGATGGTGGATTGCAGATCGCGGACGCTGGTTTTCTTTTCGGCGACGAAGTAACCGAGTTCGTCGGTTTCGCCGTAGGATGTGCCGCCTTTGATGCCGCCGCCGGACATCCAGATGGTGTAGCAGTGGGGGTGGTGATCGCGTCCGAGGAATTTGGAACCGTTGCGTTCTTCGTTCATCGAGGTGCGTCCGAATTCGCCGCTCCAGACGATCAGCGTTTCATCGAGCAGGCCGCGTTGTTTGAGGTCGGTGATCAACGCATACAGCGGTCGGTCGATGTCTTTGGCTTTCTTCGGGACGGCGGTCATCAAGTCGTTGCCTGCGCCGGTGCCGTGCATGTCCCAGCCGTAATCAAACAGTTGTATAAAACGCACGCCCCGTTCGACCATTCGACGGGCAAGCAGGCAGTTGTTCGCGAACGAAGGCGAACCGCCGGTCGTGCCATAGAGGTCGTGCGTTTTTTTAGTTTCGCTAGCCAAATCAACGGCTTCGGGGACCGACATTTGCATACGGAACGCGAGTTCGTACTGGTTGATACGGGTGAGTGTTTCGGGATTGCCGAACTGTTTGAGTTCGAATTCATTGAGCGATTTGAGGGCATCCAGACTGCGACGGCGGACGTCGCGGTTGATGCCTTTGGGGTTGGTGACGTAGAGAATCGGGTCACCGGTTGTACGGCATTGCACACCCTGATAGACGGATGGCAGGAAACCGCTGCCCCAGAGACTTTTTCCACCACTGGGATCACTACCGCCGCTGAGCAGGACCATAAAGCCGGGCAGGTTTTTGTTTTCGGAACCGAGACCGTAGGTGATCCAGGAGCCCATCGACGCACCCCCAAAGCGGGGGGCACCGGTATACAGGAACAGTTGGGCGGGCGCATGATTGAATTGATCGGTGTGCATCGACTTGATGACGGCGACGTCGTCGGCGACGTTCTGGAAGTTCGGCAGGAGTTCGCTCATCCACGTTCCCGACTCGCCGCACTGTTTGAATTTGTAGGGCGTGCCCAGCATTTTGGGATGCCCTTTGATGAACGGGAAGCCGCGTCCTTTGAGGAACGAATCGGGGCAGGGCTGCATGTTGCGTTTGACGAGTTCGGGTTTGTAGTCGAACAGTTCCTGCTGTGGAGGCGAGCCGGCCATGTGTAGAAAGATGACGCTTTTTGCTTTGCCCGGAATGCGGAATTTCGGTGCGTGTGTTTCGGTGCTCTCGGGCTTGTTGGCGGAAAGGCTTTGGTTTTCACCCAGCATCGCACTGAGTGCCATCGCGCCGATGCCGGTGGAGCCTTGGGCGAGGAAGTGGCGCCGGGTGACGGCTTGTAATTGTTGGGCCTGTAAAGATTTCTGATGAAGATTCATGAATTTATCCTTTGGTGAGAACGCCATCCAGATTAAGCAGGACGTTAGCGATGACGGTCCAGGCTGCCAGTTCTGATTTGTTGTATTGATCCGGTAGAGGTCTCAGCGAATTCTCCAGGAGTTTCGCCGCTTCTTCGGGATGCGATTTGTAATAGGCTAATTCTGATTCGTAGAGTTTTAATAACGGTTCGATTTGTTCTGGCTGCGCGGTACGGAGCAGGCTGAGTTTCAAGCCATAGGCAATTCGTTCGCGTGGTGTTGAGCCGCCTTCTTTGAAGATCCGCAGACCGAGTGCCTGCGAGATTTCGATGAAGACGGGGTCGTTCATGGTGATCATCGCCTGTAACGGCGTGTTGGTGTTGATGCGGCGGATCGTACAGATTTCTCGACTCGGTGCATCGAAGGTTGCCATTGAGGGGTAGGGGACGGTTCGCCGCCAGAAGGTGTAAAGGCCTCTCCGGAAGCGGTTGTCATCTTTGCTGGTGGCCCAGTTACGTTGTCCGTTGAATGCGGCTCGCCAGATGCCATCGGGTTGAACAGGATAGACGGAAGGGCCGCCGACTTTTTTGTTGAGTTGGCCGCTTAAGACCAGTGCCTGATCACGAATCATTTCGGCTTCGAGACGGTAACGTGGGCCGCGCGAAAGGAGTTGATTGCGGGGGTCTTTTAGAAGATGCTCGGGTGTCGTGGTGGAATCCTGCCGATAGGTGTTGGACATGACGATTGTTTTTAGCAGCGCTTTTCTATCCCAGCCGATGCGGACGAATTCGGTTGCCAGCCAGTCGAGCAGTTCGGGATGACTGGGGAGTTCGCCTTGCGTACCGAAATCTTCTTCAGTCACGACGAGTCCGGCGCCGAATAATTGAGACCAATATCGATTGACGGCGACGCGGGCTGTGAGTGGGTTTTCTGGTGAGGTCAACCACTTCGCCACAGCGATCCGGTTTTGAGGAACCTGTTTCGGAGCGGGATTGAAAGCACTCAATAGCGCTGGTTCAACGACATCACCCGGAGAGAGAAAACTGCCCCGGACCATGATATGAGTTTTGCGTTGTTTGTCGGTCGGCAGTTCCTGCATGATGGGGAGCTGCGGATATTTCGGTTTGGATTTCTGGAGCTGCGCGATTTGATCCCGCGTTGGTTTCAGGAGTGGAGCGAAACTGCGGTAGTAGTTGGCGAGTTTTTCCTGTTGAACCGGCGTTCGCTCTTTACTGTCTACGATGGCCAGAATGTCATCGGGGACTTTGAGCCGCGGCTCCAGTTTTGATTCGGTCGTGTAAGACAGACGGAAATGGCCTAACGCGTATTGCGGATCTTTATAGTTGTGTGCGAGGGTGATGATCAGCCGTTGTTTCCCCGTAGCGGCGACGGGCGTGTTGTCGGGAAGAAAATAGGCGCTGTGTGCTTTTCCGAATTGCGATGCGATGCCCCAGCCTTTCTGGTTCTTGTTTGCCGGATCAATGGTGGCACTGACGGGGAAGCCGGTTTGTGAGAATGAAGCAAACGCCCGTTTGAGCGGAACTGTTCTGCGACTGGAGAGTGGCAGCGTGGTGCTTGGTTTGGGGGGAGCGGCGACGATTGTTTGCCAGACCAGTTTGCGTTTGGCATCGAGCAGACTGACTTTGAAGTTGGCAAGTCGTTCGCCGGTGCCATCGGTGCGGTTCCAGATTTTGATCTGTTCAATGGGGGTGTCTGTTTTGAGATTGAGTTCCCACCAGGGTTTGACGGTGGTGTCGGTGTGGGTGGTGGATTTCGCACTAAAGAAATGGCCATCGGTATTGCCATCGATGGCCAGCTTGGCGGGTCCGTTATGTGTGGTGCTGGACTGTGTAGCGACGCCTTGACCGGCGATGTTTTTGTCCGCCTGGAAGACCTGGACTTCGGCCAGAGAGAGAATCTGTTTTTCGTTTCCCTGATGTTCAATTCGCAGGAACTGACCTTTGACGGGTGTGTCTTCCGCCTGAGCGGGTCTCGATTCGGCTTTGATTTCTGACAAAACAAAATTGCCATCCGTGGCGCGGCCCGGTCCGTTTGATTTTAAACTTGTATCGGGAAGCGCTTCGAGTCGCAAGGCTTTGAATGCGGGAACTTCGAGTTCGGTTTCGATTGTGTAGGTTTCTTTGGCGGCTGGTCCCGATGCGAGGATCGAGCCGTCTTTTTGGATCTGGAATTTTGTTGTGGCGGCCGACGATTTGACTGTCAGCGGGGTGAGTACGTTCCAGTTCGGTTTGGCGTGCAGAGAGGATTCCCACTGCTGTTGTGCCTGCACGAGTTCTTTGGTGGGGGTTTTGAGTTTTTGATTCAGTGCTGCGATTTCGGTATCGATGCGTTTTGTTGCTTCCAGCATTCCCTGTGTCGGGGCGGAGATGGTGGGGGCATCATTTGGTTGATCGTTGTCCGCTGTCTGGTTGAAGAATGCGTAGAGCTGATAGTATTCTTTCTGCGAAATCGGATCGTATTTATGGGTATGGCATTTGGCACATCCCATGGTCAGGCCCATCCAGACCTGGAATGTGGTATCGACGCGGTCAGTGATGGCGGCGGTTCGGAATTCTTCGTCGTCGGTGCCCCCTTCGGTGTTGGTCATGGTATTGCGGTGAAAGGCCGTCGCGACTTTTTGTTCGAGCGTGGCATTCGGCAAGAGATCGCCGGCCAGTTGTTCGAGCGTGAATTGATCGAAGGGCATGTTGTTATTGAACGAGGAGATGACCCAGTCACGATAACGCCAGATGTCCATTCGCAGGGGATCAGAGCCGTAGCCTTTCGAGTCGGCATAACGGGCGAGGTCCAGCCATTTGCGGGCCCAGCGTTCGCCGAACGCGGGATCGGCTAAAAACCGATCGACGAGTTTTTCATAGGCATTGGGAGATTTGTCTTTCAGAAACTGATCGACTTCTGCGAGAGTCGGTGGCAGCCCGCGCAGGTCCAGACTCAGACGACGGATGAGCGTATAACGGTTTGCCTTTGGACTTGTTTTGAGACCTACGTGTTCGAGTTGTGCGAGTACGAAATAATCGATGTCATTCGCCGGCCAGTTTTTCTGTTTGACGGTGGGGCGTTGGGAACGTTTTGGCGGAATGAAGGACCAGTGCCGGGCATAGGGGGCGCCCTGTTCGATCCACGCCTTGATTTTCGCGATCTGGGAATCTGTCAATTTCTCACCTACATCAGGGGGGGGCATGACCAATGATTCATCAGACGAAATGATGCGTTGAAAGAGTTCGCTCTGCTCGGCGTTCTTGGGGACAATCGCGTGTTCTTCGCTTTCCAGTTTTGCGGTTGCCGACGTTCGCTGATCGAGTCGGAGGTTGGCTTCGCGTGTCTCTTCATCGGGGCCGTGACAGTGAAAGCAGTTCTTAGAGAGGATCGGACGGATATCGCGATTGAAATCGACGTCGATGATCGCCTGGTTCTTGTCTGATGGTTTTTCTGCAAGGATGGTGGTACTGCTGGTGGCGATCAGCAGGAGAGCAAATCCAGTCAGAGAGATATTTCTCGGTGAAATCTTTCTCAGTGAAATGTTTCTCAGTGAAATGTTTCTCAGGGAGAGATCAAACATCGGTATTCACCTTCGGGAAGGAGTGCAATGCAGATGCACCTGGTGAATCACCTCGATCCTAGAGATGAAGCAGAGAGTGTGGCATCAAACATTACGAATTTAGGTTTGGTGACACCAGTCCGTCAGTGTGTAGACCAACGGTAGCCGACTGTCAGGGAGACAGTCAGCAGGTAAGTTGAAATTATTTAAGTGGCGCAAGCACCAGCTTTTATCTTACCTTCCTGCGCGAGCAGATGCAAGAAAATGTCTCATTTTAGAGAGAGACATGTCCGAGAAGCCTGATCAGGCTTCCGAGGCGTTATTCAATCCCCAGGTTACGCTCGATATTCCGGGCTTTGGAGCTCATGACGTATTTTTGCCACCAGGCATCGGGATCTGATTCCATCGGACGATCGCCGCGTGCTTCTTCGCCTACCGAAGCCCATTGGTCGATTTCTTCTTCGCCGCTCCAGTCAGAGTCGAACGGTTTGGGTTTGAACGCCCGCATGGTTTCGCGGTTCAATTCGGTGATCGGATCCATGATGGCAGCGCAACCGGTAGTGAGAAAACATGCCGGAACGCAGACGATACACGTCAAAACGAAGGATTTCATGAGATGTTCCTCCATACAATCATCGTCAGATGAGGACAGGAAGCGCCTCAGCCGTTAAGATTGATGGTCAACAATAATGTAGTGATGTGAGTTTTTGAGTAGGGATGAAGATCCCTGTGAGAGAAGAGAGCCGGCATTTTACTGATTTGGTAAACTGCGCCTACCCCTTTTTTGGGGTGGTTTTAAATCTGAATTCAGCCATACATCGAGGAGATCACGTGGATTCCGCTTTAGATATACTTGTTGTCGCCCCTCATCCGGATGATGCAGAGATTAGTGTGGGCGGGACGATTCTGGCTTGTAAATCGCAGGGCTTGCGGGTGGGAGTCATCGAATTAACCAATGGTGAGCCAACGCCTTATGGTAGCCCTGAGATTCGAAAACAAGAGACGGCTGCTTCGACTGCGGTTCTTGATCTGGATTATCGCGAAAATCTGGAGCTGCCGAATCGGAGTTTGGAGTCGAGTCTGGAAGCCCGGCGGAAACTGGCGATTGTGTTTCGCACTCAGCGCCCGAAAGTGATTTTGGCTCCCTATTGGGAAGACGTACATCCCGATCATGTCTCGGCTAGTCATCTGACGGATGCAGCCCGATTCTGGGCGAAACTGAGTAAAACCGACATGGCGGGAGAACGGTATTGGCCGCCTCAGATCTATTATTTCTGGAGCATTCACCTGCGGATTCATCCCAAGCCGAGTTTTGTCTTCGATATTTCTGAGCATATCGAACAGAAAATGGAGGCGGTTCGCAGTTACGAAAGTCAGTTGATTACTGGTCGGCCTACTGAACATCCGACTGTGTTGGATGACATCAAAGACCGTGCCCGCTACTGGGGTTGGACAATTCATCGTGCTTATGGTGAACCTTTTGCCAGTCGCGAAGAGATCGGAATTCAAAGTTTTCTACCATTGTCAGCTGCCGAACTGACGTAGAGAGTCATGGTATTGCGGATTTTATAAAAGGGGAAAGCAGACACGGTTCAGGAGAAAAAACGCCCTCTCGAAGTGAGGTTTTGGTGTTCAACCTTGAATGTTCGTACTTTCATCGGTTAGACTTTGCGTAACAGAATTAAAAAAGTACGATTGACGTATCGACTGTATAGCACAGTCCTGATTCAGCTGGCTGGTGATACAGAGTCAAGCTTAACACCAGCTGTTTGAATGACTGTGATCCCCCCACCGTAACGTGCATAAAGCAATCCTTCCATCTGACATTAAATTGAGGAGAAAAAAGAAGATGTCTCAACATTCTCGTCGCGAATTTCTGGAACAATCGATGTTTGCTGCCGCCAGTGCAGCAGCCTTGGGCGCTTCTGTTCCTCAACTCTCTGCAGCAGAGAAACAGTCTAGCAGCCCGAACGAAAAACTGCGTGTCGCATTGCTGGGCGTTAACGGCCGTGGACAATCTCACCTGGGGGCGTTCACAGGTCGCAAAGATACAGAAGTGGTTGCGATTGTTGATCCCGATGAAAGTGTCGGAATGACCAAAGGGGTTGGAAACGTATTTAAGAAAACCGGCAAAAAGCCTACCTACTATAAAGACCTGCGAAAAGCATTTGACGATCAGAAAATCGATGTCGTCAGCATTGCCACTCCGAACCACTGGCATGCATTGGGAGCGATCTGGGCGATTCAAGCTGGCAAAGACGTTTACTGCGAAAAACCAGTCAGTCACAATGTGAGTGAAGGACGTCGCATCGTTGAAGCAGCTCGCAAGTACAACAAGATTGTGCAGACCGGAACTCAGTGCCGTTCACAACCCGGTCTGATCGACGCGGTCGAGTTTATCAAAGCCGGTGGTATCGGCGAAGTCAAACTGGCTCGTGGTACCTGCTATAAACGACGTAAATCAATTGGTGCTAAAGGCAACTACGATGTGCCTGCCAGCGTTGATTATGATCTCTGGCTCGGACCAGCACCGATGGCTCAGTTGACCCGTAAGCGGTTCCATTACGACTGGCACTGGCAGACACCAACAGGTAACGGTGACCTGGGGAACCAGGGCATTCATCAGATGGATGTCGCTCGCTGGGGCTTAGGCGTCGATAATGTTGGTGATAGCGTTCAGGCTTACGGTGGTCGTCTGGGATATACTGATGCCGGCGATGTCGCCAATACCCAGGTCAGCATTCACCAGTTTGGTGACAAGCGACTGGTATTCGAAGTACGTGGTCTGGAAACCGAAGCCTATCGGGGCGCTAAAGTAGGAGTCATCTTCTACGGTACCGACGGTTATGTGGTGATCCCCAGCTACAACAGTGCTTCGGCATTTAACAACGATGGCAAACTGATCAAGAAGTTCTCTGGATCAGCAGATCACTTCGGGAACTTTGTGGATGCCGTTCGCAGCCGCAAGATCAGCGATCTGAATGCGGATATCGAAGAAGGTCACGTTTCCAGTGCCCTGTGTCACTTGGGTAACATTTCCTACGAACTCGGCGAAACAATGCCGGTTAAGGAAGTTGCCGGCGAAATGAAAGGTGACAGCGAAGCTCTGGAAACTCTCGGCCGATTCCGTCAGCACCTGAGCAACAACAAGCTTGATGCTGATGACGCCGTGATCAGTATGGGACCTAAGTTGTCGATCGACAGCAAGAAAGAAACTTTTACCGGTGGTATGGCTTCGACTGCGAATCCAAAACTGACACGCGAATATCGCAAGCCATTCGTGGTTCCCACCTCTGCAAATCTATAAGTCTCAACTGAGATTTGAAATGACAATCAAAGCCTCCTTCCTGGTGAAGGAGGCTTTTTTTATTCAATGGCTTGCGTTGAGCGGTTTGCGTCTTCAGTGGAATCTGGTTTCTGGGTCGGTTGCAACAACTGTTGCAGCAGCGGGGATTCCAGGATGTGTTTTGCCAGACATTCGCCTACATGCTCCTCTTCGTCGACAATCACATCGGCGCCCGCTGCCAGCAGTTGCCAGTGGTGCAGATGATAGCGGCACCTGACATACAAGGCTGTTCCAGGAGCGAGTTGGCGAACCATAAAAATGATCTGGCGGCAGACGGTCGGACTGGGCAGAGTCGTGATGACAAGTCGCGAGCGGTATAACCCCGCGTGTTCCAGTACTTCAATTTGGGTGGCATCGCCTAGCAATGATTTCAGCCCGTATTGTTTAGCGATTCGCAGATTTTCATGATTCAGGTCGATGACCACAATCTGTTTCAGACCGACTTGCAGGAGTTCTCCTGCGACACGCTGACCTGCAGGGCCGAAGCCGAGGATGAGAATCAGATTGGTTGATGTTTCCTGTTCGGAATCAGTAACCGACGTTTCTGGATTCTCCTGTCCTAAGTCTAATCGAGGCTGTTTTCGACTGAAGCGACGAAGGAAATTGGCAGCGACCGGCGCCAGTTGTATTAGATACGGGGTCAACATCAACGTAGCGATGGTGGCAGAGACAATAGCGCGGAATGTTGATTCGGAGAGAATGCTCTCTGTACCAGGTTCGCCACGTGCTACCGTCGCCAGGACGAACGAAAATTCCCCGACCTGCGCGAGACAAAGACCCGTACCGAGAGCAAATTGCCAGGGTTGGCCACAGAGCCAGGTCACGCCAAATGTGATCAACAGTTTTCCGGTAACGATCGCAGCTACCACTGCCAATACGACTCCAAAATTCTCCACAACCCAGTT
This sequence comes from uncultured Gimesia sp., assembly GCF_963976445.1. Classification (GTDB taxonomy): domain Bacteria; phylum Planctomycetota; class Planctomycetia; order Planctomycetales; family Planctomycetaceae; genus Gimesia. The sequence continues at coordinate 10,813 of NZ_CAXBKP010000036.1, forward strand.
CAGATCTCCAAACATGCCGACGGCTGAAAAGAACAGGGTGACGAGCACGGTTTTCAGCGGTTGGATATCAGATCGAATTTGAGTTGCAAACGGAGAGATCGCCAGGAGAACGCCCGCAACGAAAGCGCCGAGCGCCGGACTGAGTCCCAGCCGATGGGCTGCCCAGGCAGAACCCGCCGCCATCACCATTGTCAAGAGAATGGGGAAATCCCGATTGCGACGCAATGATGATAATTCCAGCAGACGGGGGAGGACAAAGTTAAATAGCCCGTAAAACACAGCCACAAACAGCGCTGCGAGGGAAAATGAGATACCCAGCTGGCTGATAATTTCCCCCGGTGTTCCCTGGCTGACCAGCGCGGTGATAATTAACATCAGCGGAATCACGGCCATATCCTGAACCAGCAGAATACCAAGCGCTGTTTGCCCGTGGGGCGCATCCAGTTCTGCGCGGTCATTGAGCATGCGGACTACACAGGCGGTGCTGCTCAAGGCGATCATGGCGCCAACGGCTAATGCTTCTGCGAATGCATATCCGAGTAAAATAGAAACGGTCATTCCGGCCAGCAGTGTCAAGATAACCTGCAAGATGCCGGCTATCAGCGGGATACGTCCCAGCCGAAGAAGTCGTGGCAGTGAGAATTCTAGTCCGATAGCAAATAGCAGTAACGCGACTCCCAGTTCGGCAAGATCAAAAATGCTTTTCTGGTTTGAGACCCAGCCAAGCAGATTGGGGCCCACCAGCGTTCCGGCAGCGATATATCCCAGAATGGCGCTCTGTCTCAACTGCTCGGCAATCGTGCCCAGGACGATTGCTGCGGCCAGCAAGATCAGGATATCCGCCAGAGAATGCCACATACTTCCTTCAACTGCTGCAAGCATGATGAAAGCGTCGGGATGTAAAATACGGAAGAAGGCCTCACTCATTGCTGCTTAATCCTTTATTTCAGGCAATGTTGTTTCTGATATTATAGCACTTCGCGATTCTGGGAAAGGGCTTACTTTACTGACTTGTTCAGGACTGTTGAGAAAACCTGTTTTTTTGAGAGTGGGCCGAACGCCGGCTGTGATTTTGGGGATCAATCCGGATTAAATAAATTGAATATTTCTGAAAAAGCTGTCACAAATACGGGGGCTGGTTATAATCGTGTTCCAGTCGGAAACACGGATTCCAAGTTTTGTATGGATACAGATGCATGTTTCAGTTTTTCTCCGGTGCGAAAAAAAATATTAAAAACAAAGTGAAGCGGGCCGTCATTCGACATCACCGCCGCTCAGGAACGGTCTTATTCAGTGATACGACCTTGCGCGATGGCGAACAGATGCCCGGCGCCACACTGGACCCAATTGAAAAACTACAGATCGCCAAAGCACTGGAAGCTGCCGGCGTGCATTCACTGGATGCCGGTTTCCCCGCTTCTTCGCAGGCGGATATTGATGCGATTCAAAGTATGGTGGGGGTCATCAAAAAGCCGGTGTTGACGGCTTTATGTCGTACCTTGCCTGGTGACGTTGATGCCGCGGAGGAAGCACTGGCGGGAAATCCGCCGCATAAAAGAGGGGTCAGTTTGTTTTGTGGTACGAGTCCTTTACATCGCCAGTTCAAGCTCGAGAAAAACAAATCTGAAGTGCTCAAGCTGATCGTCGACAGCATTCAGTATGCGGCGGAGAAGTTTGATATCGTCGCCTTCAGCCCGGAAGACGCCAGTCGCACCGAAGTCGATTTTTTATGTGAAGTGTATCGGGAAGCCATTGCCGCCGGTGCGACGACGATCGGATTTCCGGATACGGTGGGCATTCTGACGCCTTATAAAGCACAGGAATTCATTTGTCAGATTCAGGATCAGGTGCCGGGCATCGAAAATGTTCTGCTGGCCGTGCATTTTCATAATGATCTCGGTCTGGCGGTCGCGAATACTCTCGCGTGTATTGATGCCGGCGCGAATGTGGTGCAGTGCACGGTAAATGGGATTGGAGAACGAGCTGGGAATGCGGCGTTGGAAGAAGTGGCGATGGCGTTGCATCTGCATCAGGACGAGTTTGAGCGGCCGCATTATCTGGATATCTCTCAATTGGCGCCGCTCTGCAAGCTGGTTTCGGAATTGACGGGCATTGCCCTTTCTCCCATGAAACCCGTCGCCGGCAGTAATATCTTCGCCACCGAAGCGGGCATTCATCAGGATGGGTTACTCAAGAATCCTGATACCTATTTGCCTTATCGCCCGGAAACGGTCGGCGAGAGCGGGATCAAACTGGTTCTGGGCCGACACAGCGGCAAGAAAGCCATTCTGCATCGGCTGCATGAACTTGGAAAAGAGCCGAACGAGCAAATCGTGCAGCGCGTCTTACAGGCGATCAAGGAGCTACCCAAGGGGGAACTGGTCGATGATGACTTGTTACGGAAACTTTCGAAGTAAAGCGAACGTGGGCTCGGCTTATTCGAAATAATTGACGGCATTGCGGAACAGTTTCATGCCTTCGCCTTCGCCTTCCAGTCCTAGACGCGTCCATTGTGGATGTTGCGTGGCAAACAGAAAACGCTCGGGGTGAGGCATCAGTCCCAGTACGCGTCCCGAAGGATCACTTAAGGCAGCGATGTTATACACGGAGCCGTTGGGGTTCACGGGGTAAGGCAGGATGTCTTCCTGCAGGACGGTATCCGCGTCACTCGCTTCGCGATAACACATGGCGATTTGCTGATTCGCCTGCCAGTCAGCGATAATCGAATCATCGCTGACGGCGATGCGTCCTTCGGCGTGCGCGATGGGAAGTTCAATCTGCTCGATGCCTTTCAAAAAGACATTCTGCGGTGCCAGTACTCCGAGATTCACCCAGAGCGACGTGTATTTGCCGTTCGTATTCCAAGTCAATGTCGCATCGCGGCTTTGATCCGCTTTGGGTGGCCAGTTTGCAGCACCGCCGGGTAGAATTCCGGCTTTGAGCAATACTTGAAAACCGTTACAGATTCCCAACACCAGTTTGTCAGCCGCCAGGAAGTTGCCAATCACATCAGCAAGTTGTCCCTGCAGATGGCTGGCGAAGATCACCCCCGCACCCACATCGTCCCCATAACTGAAACCGCCGGGCAAGCAGAGAATCTGATATTCATCAAGTTGGCTGGGATTTTCCAGCAGTTTCAGGAGATGAATTCTTGTTGACTCGGCTCCGCAGAGATCAAATGCATGTGCCGTCTCAATATCACAATTCGTTCCAGGGGCGCGTAACACACAAACTTTGGGGGGAGTTGACATAAGAACAGAATTAATCCTTGATTTTCAATTTCCGTGTGGTGAAAGGAATCGTCTCCATTATTGAGGATGCTATTCCGAAAACCGCTATAATTCCAGCGTCAGGACGTTGATACCCTCTGAAAAACCGGGTTTTCCTGATTCAGGGAATGTCGGTCTGAATTGTACAGTCATAAGCCCTGAAATACGAGCAAGTTAGGCGACTCTTTGTCAGTTAGGTCTGTGGAAAATCAATCTGTTCGCTCTCTGGTGAATTTGCTATAGTTCCCCACCATTTGTCGAGCCCTTTCTGGTCCGATCTTCTTCTGAGTGATTACCAGCGCATTTTTTTCTGAGTCTGACTTTTCATGAACCCCCTGTTTCGATTGATCCTGGTCGTATTATTGATGCCCGCATGTTCGGGCTGCTTTAATTCGTATAATACGCGGATTCCGCGTCTATTTCCGGGTCGCCAGGGGATGACACGCAGTCAGAAAATGGAAGAACAGAAGATGATGGAACTGGAAGATCCGCTGCCTTCTAGTGCTCTGGGGCCCGGTGTCGTCAGACCGCGCGAATTTGGAACGCAACGTACCGAATCACGGCTGTCGATTGAGCAGTCCATCCGAAGTCGCCCTTTTGTACAGCCACGACCGGGACAAACCCTGCATCCTGTACCCAAATTGTCGGGCGGTAACTCAAAATATCCTGAAGTGATCCGTCCTTAATCGTGCGGTCAGATGCTGATTTTCTGTGCTTCCGCTTTTCATTCGTTCTGCTTTCCGTACAATGAAATACCGGAAGAAATACATTCAACTCTGTTCAGGGCAAGTGGCTATCTTGAGATATCGATGCTCCGAGGCAAAACTGATTCCCGCGACTTATTTTTACGTGCAAGGAATTTTGCTGCTTTTGAGTCCGGCTTTCATCGTTGGCATCAAGCCGGTGATGGCGCAGGTCGAAGTCAACCGTTCGATCGACGCACAGGGGAAGAAGTATTATACGCTTCCCACGCGGAATGCCGTGAGTCGGGGATTAAAATTTCTGGCAGAACGACAGCACCCCGATGGTTCATTCGGGTCTGGTACCACCTTCAAAAATAATGTGGCTGTGACCTCTTTGTGTGGAATGGCATTCCTGGCAGAGGGCAGCACTCCGGGCAGAGGCAAGTATGGGATGCAGGTCCAAAAGGCAGTGGAATTTATTCTCGCTTCCTGTAAGCCTTCGGGATACATCATTTCCCCCGATAGTATTTCACACGGACCGATGTATGGACACGGTTTCGCAACGTTGTTTCTGGCAGAGGTGTATGGGATGACGCACAGTAAGGATGTGCGCATCAAGCTGGAGAAAGCCGTCGAACTGATTGTCAAGTCGCAAAACGCGAAAGGAGGCTGGCGTTATACCCCGGAGAGTAGAGACGCTGATCTTTCGGTAACCGTGTGTCAGATTATGGCGCTCCGAGCAGCGCGGAATTGCGGCATTTTTATCTCGAAGGAAGTCATCGACCGCTGTATTGAGTATGTTAAGAAAAGTCAGAATCCGGATGGCGGGTTTCGGTATCAACTGGTGCTGCAGGCGGAGAGCGAATTTCCCCGGTCCGCTGCGGGGGTTGTTGCCTTGTATAGTGCCGGGATTTATGAAGGTGCAGAAATCAAAAACGGACTCGGTTACTTGATGCGGCACCTTCCCAATCAACGTTACTTCAGGGGCAGCCATTATTATTACGGACAATACTACGCCGTCCAGGCAATGTGGCAGGCAGGTACCGAGTACTGGGACGACTGGTATACTGCAATACGGGAAGAACTGGTGGCCGGTCAAATGACGACTGGCAGTTGGCGGCCCGGCAGTGCAAACTGTGTTGAATATAGTACTGCCATGTCCTGTATTGTATTGCAGATTCCCCGAAATAATATCCCCATCTTTCAACGCTAATTTTGTCTGATTCTTTTGAGTTTTCATCGTGCGGTGTGTTATGCGTTTGTCTGTCCAACTGTTTCTGGTCTGTTTCCTGTTCTGTGGTACGGATCGGTTCGTCGCTGCAGCAGATCTGGATCTGGCAGATGGCACGATTCTAAAGGGGACGCTGCTTCAAATTGGTCAGAACCAATTCACATTTCAGACGGAAGCAGGAACGCGCACCGTTCCCGCTGCTGAGATCATTCGGGTTGTGGCAGGGAAACCTCTAGCCAATCCGACTCGTGGAGGGCTTGTCGTTCTGGCGAATGATGATCGCATTCATGTAGAGATTCTGCGCTCGGAAGAGGAATCGATACTCGTACGCCTGAGTTCCTGTCCGGAAACAGGCGAATGGAAAATTCCCCTGGAAACAATTCAGAGCGTCTTTTTTCAATGGCCCGCGTTTCAAAAATCGCAGGTGCGATTACTGCAAAAGATTGCGCAGCTCAAAAAAAAATCAGATCTGTTCTATTTGAAAAACGGTGATTTTCTGGAAGGAGAATTTCTGGGGTTTGATGCGCAGACGTTTCGTTTTGAATCGAATGCCGGGGAAACAGCAGTCCCTCGATCCGGAATTGACTTTTTCTGTTTTAATCCCGAGTTGATCAATTTCCCACAGCCAGATCAGTTACGTTATCGGCTTGAGCTCACCGATGGTACACGTTTGAGTGTGTCGTCCCTGGTCTTGAATAAAACTGTGATCGCTGCGAAAACCTTATTTGGTGCAGAGTTAAAATGTAGGCTGGATCGACTTGTTTCTATTTCGCCATTAGGAGGACTGGTCGTTCCTCTATCGCAACTCGAGCCGAGCGAATATCAGTTTACGCCTTATTTCACCCAGCAGTGGGGCTGGCGCCGTAATCGCAATGTGGTAGCAGGTCCCTTGCGCGTAGGGGGTAGGGAGTACGCTACCGGCCTGGGAGTGCATAGCGCCGCTGAATTACGTTATACACTTGATGGCAAGTACGCTGCGTTTCAGACTGAAGTTGGCATTGATGATTCCACGAATGGCAAAGGGACTGTGGAAGTGTCGATTCTCGTTGATCAACGTGTTGTTTATCAGCGATCAATCCAGGGAACGGAACAGCAACGGGCAAGGGCTGTGCCGCGCATTGACCTCAGTGGCGCCCGCGAACTGGTGCTGAAAGTCGAGTTCGGAAAGAATGCTGACATCCAGGATCTGGTCAACTGGTGTCGGCCTGTCTTGATTCTGCAGAAATGATGCTGTTTTTCCGGAAGACGCATCAAAGTAGGCTGTTCGGTCAGTAGCGTTGAGAGACGGTTTTTTCTATTCTTGTGATTAATGTCTGCCGTATGTCCCACCTGTTAATCTCAATCCAATGCAAAGAAGACATCTTATGAAAACGATTACCACGCTGCTGTTCATTGTGACGCTTGCGGTCACTCAGCAATTGTCGGCTGCTGATAAAGTCGATACGTCGCCTGCACCAGTGAAAATTGTCAAAGTCTTTCCATATCTAAAAATTGACCGTCCGATTGTCATTACGCATGCAGACGATGATTCGGACCGTCTGTTTATCGCTTCGCAAAAAGGGAAGATCTACGCGGTCCCCAACACACCCGAAGATGAAGATCTGGAAGAAGGCAAACTGTTTCTGGATATCTCTGACCGGGTGGTCTACAGCGACAAACAGAACGAAGAAGGTCTGTTGGGATTTGCTTTTCACCCGAATTATAAACAGAACGGCGAGTTCTTTATCTATTACAGTACTGGAGACAAGCCTCAGAATACGTCAGTCATTTCCCGTTTCCGCGTGTCAAAGGATAATCCGAACAAAGCCCTGGCTGATTCGGAAGAAGTGTTGATGCGAGTCAAGCAGCCTGCCTGGAATCATGGTGGAGGCACAGTCGTCTTTGGTCCGGATGGAAAACTCTACATTGCCTTTGGTGATGGGGGAGGCGGGAACAATGTGTTTAAAAATGGTCAGAATCTGACAACGGTTCTGGCAACAGTCTGCCGAATTGATGTCGACCACAAAGACCCGGGGTTGAACTATGCAATTCCCAAAGATAACCCGTTTGTCGAAGGAAAAAGTGTCGAGATCAAAACCGCCCGTAAAGAAATCTGGGCTTATGGGCTCCGCAATCCATGGCGGATCGCCTTCGATTCCAAAACCGGCTTGTTATGGGCCGGCGATGTCGGGCAGGGGCTCTGGGAAGAAATTGACATCATCGTGAAAGGTGGAAACTATGGCTGGTCGGTTCGGGAAGGAAAACATCCTTTTGGTCCGAATGGAGTCGAAGCCCGGGATCATTTAATCGAACCCATCTGGGAGTATGATCACAAAGTCGGCAAATCGATTACCGGCGGATCGGTGTATCGCGGCAAAACAATTCCGGCCATCGTCGGCTCATACATTTACGGCGACTATGTTTCCGGAAAATTCTGGGCTCTGAAATATGATGCTGAGAATAAGAAAGTCACAGCCAACCACGTGATTGAATCACCCAGCATTCCCGTAATGACTTTCGGTGAAGGTCCGAACGGCGAAATGTTTCTGTCGTCTTCCTTCAGCGAAATCTTCATGCTGAAAGCAAAATAATCAGCGGGAGACGAGTCGCTACGAGCATTACAATAAAACACGGAACCACTTTAATTGTGGTTCCGTGTTTTTCTTTTTTCCGATAACAGAGTCTGTTAAATCGCGTATTGCTGCAGGTCTTCCAGGTCGACAAATTCGAGAGACGAAATGTGACAGGATTCCAGCTTCACATGTGGTGCCATCCCTGCTTCCAGTGCTTCTTTCCAGCGTTCTACACACAGGCACCAGCGGTCACCTGGCTTCAGGCCAGTGAATTCATACTGCGGGAGCGGAGTACTCAAGTCATTGCCCCGTTCTTTGGAGAATTCCAGGAATTCCTCAGTGACTTGTGTGCATACCGTATGCAGGCCCATATCGGACCCGCCGGTGTTACAGCATCCATCCCGATAAAACCCGGTGAGTGGTTCCAGCGAGCAGGTTTCAAGTTCAGTGCCAAGTACATTTTTTGCTTTTTTATCCGTCATATTAAAACTGATCAACCTCTCTATAAGCTTCAATCACAGCCAGATCACCTTCTTTGCCGGGTTTGGAATTTCCGTGTTCCATTCCAATCACACCATTAAAGTCTTTGGAATGAATGTGCTTGAACACGTTCAGGTAATTGATTTCACCGGTCCCTGGTTCTTTGCGTCCCGGATTATCGCCGGACTGGAAGTAACCAATTTCGTCCCAGCAATTGTCGATATTAACAATCAGGTTGCCTTCGGTGATCTGCTGATGATAAATATCAAACAGAATCTTGCAGGCCGGGCTATTGACGGCTTTACAGATGGCATAAGCCTGGGGAGAACCTTGTAAAAAAGTACCGCCATGATTGGCATACCAGTTGAGTGGTTCCAAAACCATGACCATGCCGTGTGGTTCAAAAATATCGGCACAGCGTCTGAGCAACTCGATCACGTTCGCCGTCTGATAACCCTCGGCCAGTCGATCGCGTGAATTTTCATCTACGTTACCGGGAACGACTGTCATCCATTTCGCATTCACGCGTTTCGCGACTTCGACAGAATCTTTAATGTCTTTCAGAACCGCATCCCAGACCGCTTTGTCTTTGCGGACGAAGGTCGGCTTGCCAATTGAGCCATGAGCCACAAACACGCCCATTTCCATGTTATGTTTTTCCATGGTATCGGCAATTTGCTGCTGAAGTTCTTTGGGCTTCTTTTTCATGCCGTTGTCTTCCCAGGCGGTAAAGCCCTGGTCGGCGGCGAAACTGAGCTGGTCCAGCGGATCCTTGCCGGCGGCGTTTTTAAACATGCCGAAGTGTGGTGCATATTTGAGCTGGAACGATTTACCCTGTTCGGTTTCAGCAGCTTGCGCGGCAGCGCCGGCCAATACTGCTGTACTGCCTGCGATGACACTATTTTTGATAAATTCTCGTCGTTGCATATGAGGGACTCCTTGTTGTGAAATTCATATCAGGTGATAGGTCGGAAGAGGTTTATTCTAGTCGAAGCGGCCAGAGGATGCACCTGATTTCACATGGAATCAATTTGAGTATGCAAAAGTCAATCTCGGAGAGTGAGTCAACCATCGCAGCATTCGGGCCTGTTTCGCTGGGCCGATGTGATCAACGGAGATGAGGCAGTCGTGTGATGACCAGAATGCCAATACTGGCAAGGATCACCAGCGTGGTCTTGAAGGGAATTGGGAGTGGTGAGAAAATCAGCGTTGCTGAAATGATCAGGACCACAATTGAGACCGCCTGGATTTTGACGCTTAATCTGACACCACCTGCCTGTTGCCAGTCTTTTAAAACTTGACCGAGTACCGGGGAACGTAACAAGGTCTGGTTCAGACGCGGTGATGTTCTGATCAGAAAATAACTGGTTAACAACAGGAACGGCGTTGTTGGAAGGACCGGTAATGCAACGCCGAGAACTCCCAGTACGAAGAACAGTGCCGCCAGACTGAGGTAAACTATTTTTTTGAATCCGGTGACCGTGGGGACGGCCGCTTCATTCAGCGTATCCAGAAACGCGGGATGAATTTCATCAAACGCAATACGTTCGATGGTCAGGCCCGGGCCATCTGAATCTTTCGAGAGTTCTTTTTGCGGCTGCGAATTTCGAATCATGAAACCAGGGTCAGGATTGATTGAGCGAATGGAGAGATCAAGTGTTGATTTTAGCTGAAACCAGTCTGGGAACAAGATCGATTTCTTCTGAAGAGGATTGAGGTAAATGCCCTATGTCTTGCGACGATTCAATCAGGAGTGCCTTTCGTTTCAACGGGCAGGCTGCATGCCGCCACGAACAGCGCCGGCAGCCGTCTTCCCATAGTTGTCTGCAAATAGTGGATCTAATGGACGACTGTTGGGCACAGACAACCAGGCACGTAGTAGATGCCGTTTTAAATGTGTTTCAGTGGAATCTTCGAAATCATCTCGACGGTGAAATGTGACCCAGTTGTTGAGGAAGAGCAGGTCGCCTGGTTCCTGCTGAAAGGTCACGCTCATTTCCGGCGATTCAGCCAGGGCCTCCAGTTGATCCAGCGCCTCTTTTTGCGCGGGAGTCATATCAGGTAAATCGGGAGATGTATAAGCGCGTTCAATTAGCACGCGCAGAAAGCTGCCTGCAAATTGACCGTCTTGAACAGAAAATACGGGTTGCTGGCAGAACGGTTTAGCATTCCCCTGATCCACATTGTGTCTCAGATAATAAAAAGGCTGCATCAAAACCTGGGTCAACTGAGGCCAGCGGTCACGCATTTCATTAAACAGAGCGACAGAACTGACCAGCTGATTATCGCCGCCGGAAATCGCCTGTTGAATGCAGAGAAAGCCGATCACATCACAACGGTCAGTATGAAAACTGAGTCGTTTGCGGGTATTTGGTCCGCGCGCTTGTGCCTGACCGATCTGATAACCTTCATCGCGGACGTGAAAGAGTTTTTCTCCGGTTGCACTTTGGGAAACAGGAGTTCCCAGATGAACCGCGATCAGCCAGAACAGACACTCCAACTGCCAGGGAGTATAATCTTCGACGGGAATCCGTTTGAGCTGACAGGCGCCGGAACCAACTTCGAGTTGATCTTGAATCTGGCGTAGTACGGGACCGAGATGAGGGAGTGGGAACCGGTTGACGGTGATCTGTTCCAGTCTCAGTTCTTCCGTTGAGATAGTCTGAAGGGCCTCTTGCAGATCCTGCAGGTGTTGCTGATTCAGTTTGACTGACCAGTCCTCTCTTTCAAACAATTCGGTGCCTTTCCAGGCTGCGGGAATCTGAAACGGACCGGGCAGGGGACTGGGTTTCGGGCTGTCACTCACGCTTGGAACACTCCTGTTAGACGATCATTCATCTGTAATGATAAAAGATGATCTTAGCAGAATGAAACCAGAGTGAAAAGTTGTGGTTGCAATTCGGAGTCGTATCTTGCTTCTGGTGGCAGAGCCAGATGGAACTTATTTTGCCACCAGATTCTGGTTTTGTGGTTTCTTTAGAAACGAATTAATGATGCTGATCAATTTTTTGCGTTCGAGAGGTTTGCTCATATATTCATCACAGCCCGCATCAAAACATTTCTGGCGGTCGCTGTCCATTGCATGAATCGTAAGCGCGATAATGGGTTTGGTATATCCGAGCGCACGAATCTGGCGTGTGGTGGAATAGCCATCTAGTACCGGCATCTGAATGTCCATCAGGATCAGGTCATAGGGATCCCCAATCGGATCTCCGATCTCCCGGCTTTTCTGTAATTCGTCAATCGCCTGCTGGCCGTTTTCGACAATCGTGATTTCTGCACCCGCTTTGGTGAGCAGGAAATTAATCAAACGTTGATTGTAGATCCCATCTTCTACGAGCAGAATATGACAATCCTGTTTGAGAAAATCATGGGACGCTTTGTAGGTTTTAATTTCTTCGAGTCTTTTGGATGCGGACACCTTTTCCATTTTAAGTTTACTGATGTCTCCCACCGCGATGGTGATCTCAACTGTGGTGCTGGAAGCATCCTGATCTGTGACCTGAATGCGCCCTCCCAGCATTTCAGTCAGATGTTTGCTGACGGCCAGCCCCAGCCCCAGTCCACTTACCGGATGTGTCATTAATTCATCTGTCAGTCGATAGGGAGTGAACAGGTCGCTGAATTGTTCTATTGAAAGTTCGGTTCCCGTATTCGTCACCGTGAATGTCAGTTGATGAGTACCGTTTTCAATGCGGGATGTTTTGACGCCGAGTTTCACGCCCCCCTTCTTGGTGAGCTTGATCGCGGTGCCAATCACGGTCGTGAGGATTTGCTTCAGCCGAATTGGATCGGATTTGATGATTTCCGGGATTTCGGTTTCATATTCGACGTTGAATTGCAGATCATTCATTTCTGCTTTCTTTACCATGTATCCACGGACATTTTCGATCACTTTTACCGGACAGCAATCGAGAATTTCAATGTCCAGCAGTCCCTCTTCAAGTTTGGAGAGATCGAGAAAGTCGTTAATCGTATCTAACAGGCTTTGGCCATTGGTATAAATTGTTTCCGCTGCAGTCTGGGTTTCCAGATCATCGCTGGATTCACTCAGGATTTCCGAAAATCCCAATATTGCAGAGAGCGGTGTGCGGACTTCCTGACTCATTAACGCCAGGAAGGTTTCTTTTTCCAATTGTGCCTGTTCGGCTAATCTGCGGGTCTCTTTGAGTGCTTCTTCTGCCAGAACCTGGCGATGAATGTTTGAATTCGAACCGGTCATTCGGACTGCATTCCCATTTGAATTCCGAATGATTTTGGCAGTGCTTCTGAACCAATGGTACTCGCCTCCTTTGATTCTCAATCGAAACTCAGTATCAAAAGGGATCTCGTTTTCCAAGGTCTGGTCGAGGACTTGTAATGTGGCTTGAAGATCATCCGGGTGAAGCAACCGTTTGAATGTGCTGAAACTGGCTCCAATTTCTTGATCACGGTAGCCCAGCAGTTCATAAAAACGCGGTGACCACCATTGCTCGTCTGAGTTGACATCAATCCAGTCCCAGATCCCTTCCGTGATGCAGTTCAGAAAGAGTTCATAGTTTTCTTCGTATGTGATCTGCTCTGATTTTTCGACCAATTGATCGTGGATGTCCATATTGGTGGCAATGTGACCGGAAAAATTTCCTGTCAGGTCTGGGCGAGGAGCAGCATTACACTGCATCCAGCGAAACGTCCCATCATGCTTCTTCAGTCGAAATTCGATTTGAAACGACTGTTGCGCAGTCTGCGCTCTCTCATAGGTCAACTGGAACAGGGGCAAATCATCGGGGTGAATGAACTGTAACCAGCCGGCGTTGATATTTTGATGTACTTCACTGCCAGTAAAATCGAGCCAGGCCTGATTAAAAAAATCGTGACTCTGATCCAAGCCTGACGCCCAGATTAAGACCGGGTGTTTGCTGTTATCAGCTTGAAGTTCTTGAGTTTGGTTGAATGACATGGGGACGCTTCCAATCTAAACATAGTTGTCTCTCTAAGAAGTATCGCTTTACAATAGAAGCGGCGGTTGTTTTTAATTTCTGTTTTTGATGGGAGCAGACGCAGACCATAAGAAAATTAGCTTAAAAAAAGGCAAATACTGCAGATGACTCTCGATATGCGATGAAGTGTGGGAGTCTGTATATCAGGGATTGTATGCGGTTTGAGGGGATTCATTTACAAAAAAAGTTTAAAATGCGTCTGATCTATCAATTGAATTGATTACTGGAATTACTCATGACTTAACGTTCGCTGGAACAGGATTCCCCTCCACATCGTTTCTCAAAGACAAATATCAAGGGTTAATACTTAGAGTCACGTTCAATGTATGAGGGTTTGACGATACATAAAGAATTGCTTCTACGTAAAATCACTATAAAGGTCACGCCAGTCTGGTGCAAAAAGTTCTGGTATGACGCCAAAGAAAGAACAATGGTTATGGCTGAGTTAATGAATTATTTCGCGTATGGGTCAAATCTCCATCCAGCGAGATTGGAATCCCGCATTGGTGCGTGTCAAATCGCAGGGGTGGCCCAGCTGGAAAGGGCAGCACTCTGCTTTCATAAAGTGGGCCTGGATCGTTCCGGTAAATGTGACATTGTCTTCCGGGAAACGGATGCGACAGGAGTCTGGGGCGTGGTCTATCAAATCTCAGCCGCACAAAAAACAATTCTCGATCAACATGAATCACTGGGAGAGGGCTACCAGATTCTGAAGACGAGGGTTGTCACCCGGCAGAATCAGATATTCCCAGTTTATACCTATCAGGCCATGTCGGACTATATCGATCAGAGTATGAAACCGTTTGACTGGTATCATGATCTGGTTCTGCAAGGCGCCCTCTTTCATGGATTTCCGCTCGATTACCTTGCGCAATTACAGGGTGTCGCCATGATTCAAGAGCACAATCCACACAGAGCAAGCAAGCACCAGCGTTTACTGGAAACGATTCGGGATTCTCATGAATCAAAACAAGCCGATTAAGTAACGTCAGGCAAAGTTAGATCCAGGTAGAGACAATCTCGTTGATCATATCTTCTTCGAGTGTTTCATGGGCCAGTAGCTGGTCAACCAGTTCTCCGATCGCACACCAGTAAGAATCAGTTCGGAATAAGTGATACAATTCCACCGTTTTCTGTTCCAGATATTGTAATCGAGGCTGTCGCTGAGATACCAGGATGGAAGCGGCACGCAGCGCCTGTTGCCAGTCTCCCGACCATTCACCGACCAAGGCGGGGTGAAACGGATCGCCCGTATGAATCATTTCTGCAACCGGGCCGGCCAGTGCTACGAGAATGGTTTTTTCCAGAAACGTTTTTTCATCGAACACACCCTCCGGCCAGGAAATTTGCGCATCACCAAACCGTTCCGGTCCATCATCCCAGTCTGGATCAATGGTGACCGAATGCACGCGAGCACCAACCCGAACTGCCATCAACACATGTCCCGCTTCGTGGTAGGCGGTTAATTCTTCAGTCACTGTAAATCCGTCGGGTGATGTATTTGTCTGGTGGGCCGATGAAGTAATTTCGATTCAGAGGCGAATATTAAACCATCTTCCCCCGGTTTCAGCAACGCAGGGAGTCCGTAATAGGCGACGGACAGCGTATTCCCTAAAGAATCATTATTAAGCAGCATTCATATAATAAGAGTTCATTCTGAACCAGTTCTTGCTTTGTATTGGTCCGACTCTGCTGTAGAATAAATGATCAATTTTTTGAAGTCTGAAGAAGTCATCATAAGAGTAACAATCTGGAGAAATACGACCTATGAGTTTGATACGTCAGTTAATTACATTTTGCCTGGCAGTGACTGTGGCCGTGACTGTGGCCGTGACTGTGGCCGTGACTGTGGCCGTGACTGTGACCGTACAGGCAGTTCATGCAGAAGAAAATGATCATACAAAAGCATATGATGTGGTGATTTATGGCGGCACCTCGGCGGCTGTAACTGCAGCCGTGCAGGCTAAACGCTTGGGGAAATCGGTTGTGATTGTCAGCCCCGATCAACACCTCGGCGGACTTTCCAGCGGAGGCTTAGGCTGGACGGATACGGGAAATAAAGCCGTCATTGGTGGTCTGGCACGCGAATTTTATCATCGGGTCTGGAAACATTACCAGAAGTCGGACGCCTGGAAGTGGCAGAAACGATCTGCTTACGGAGACAAAGGGCAGGGAACTGCTGCGATTGATGGCAAGCAGCGCACGATGTGGATTTTTGAACCACACGTCGCCGAACAGGTGTTTGATGACTTTGTCAGCGATTACAAGATTCCTGTGTTTCGTAATGAATGGCTGGACCGTAAGCAGGGGGTGAAAAAGTCGGGCAAAGACATCGCTTCGATCACCACGCTCAGCGGGAAGACTTATGCCGGGCGGATGTTTATTGATGCGACTTATGAAGGCGATCTGATGGCAGCCGCCGATGTGAGTTATCATGTCGGCCGCGAGGCTGAAAGTGTCTATGGTGAAGAATGGAACGGCGTGCAGGTTGGCGTGCTGCATCACCGACATCACTTTGGACCGAATGCGGTCAAAGAGAAAATCAGTCCCTATCGAGTGGCCGGCGATCCTTCCAGCGGTTTGCTACCTCGCATCAGTGATGCCGATCCTGGAAAATATGGTGCAGGCGATGATAAGATTCAGGCCTACTGTTTCCGGATGTGTTTGACAAATCATTCTGAAAACCGCGTCCCATTTCCCAAACCGGATGGCTACGATGCAGATCAGTACGAACTGTTGCTCCGTGTCTATCAGGCAGGTTGGCGACAAACCTTTTCGAAATTTGATCCGATTCCTAATTTCAAAACGGATACGAACAACCATGGTCCGATGAGTACCGATAACATCGGCTATAACTATGACTATCCTGAAGCATCCTACCAGCGAAGACAGGAAATCATCAAAGAGCACGAAACCTATCAGAAAGGCTGGCTGTACTTTATCGCCAACGATCCCCGTGTTCCTAAAGAAGTACAAAATAAAATGCGCAAGTGGGGTTTGGCCGGCGATGAATTTAAGGATAACGGAAACTGGCCGCATCAGCTGTATATTCGCGAAGCACGGCGGATGGTGGGACAGTATGTGATGACCGAGAACGAGCTGCTCAAAAAACGACCGACGCCGGATTCCGTCGGCATGGGCTCTTACACGATGGACTCGCACAATGTGCAGCGCTACGTTACGCCCGAAGGTTATGTGCAGAATGAAGGTGACATCGGCGTTTCAACCCGTGGCCCTTATGAAATTGCCTACGGCAGTCTGGTGCCGAAGAAGGGGGAATGTGGTAACTTGCTTGTTCCGGTCTGTGTTTCCAGTTCGCATATCGCGTTCGGGTCGATTCGAATGGAGCCGGTATTCATGATTCTGGGGCACTCTGCCGCAACAGCGGCTATCATCGCCCTTGATCAAAAGCTGGATGTGCAGGATGTCCCTTATGAGGTCCTCAAAAAGCAGCTTCTGAAAGAAGGACAGATTCTGGAAGCACCCCCTGAAGCAAAATACGGGAAGAGTGGTGTGAATCCGAAGACGCTGAAAGGAATCGTCGTTGACGATTCACAAGCAAAACTGACAGGTGCCTGGGAGACCAGCAGGTCCTCCAAAAAGTATATTGGCGCCAGTTACAGCCACGAATCGAATACGAAGGACGGCAAAGCAGTCGCCCGGTTTGAAACGAAAGTACCCAAAGCGGGACGCTACGAAGTCCGTTATGCGTATACGCCGAATTCCAATCGCAGCTCGAAGGTCAAACTGGAACTCCAGCATGCGAACGGGAAAGCAACTCATACGATCAACCAGAAGAAGTTGCCCCCTTTAGATGGCGTTTTCATTTCTCTGGGAGAATATGAATTCACACCAGGACAGCCAGCAGTACTGGAAGTCACGAATGCCGACGCAGATGGTTATGTGATTATCGATGCCGTCCAGTGGCTGCCGGTATCGAAGTAAAGCGACTCAGATATTTATCAACGTCTGGCAAAAGGAGTCAGTAGTGCGACAGAAAAAATGGTCTTCGCCGATTCTCGTTTGTGTTCTACTGACTTCCGTCGCCAGTCTTGTTGTTGAGTCTTCCCTGTTCGCAGCAGACGCGGCTTTGAAATCAAACGTGATTCGCAGCATGCGGAAAGCGAGCCAGGTTTATCGTGACAAGCTTGCCATCAACGGAGGCTATGTCTATTACTACAGCCTCGACTTGCAGCAGCGGTGGGGAGAAGGCAAAGCCGGCCCAGACCAAATCTGGGTTCAACCGCCGGGAACTCCCACAGTAGGGATGGCGTATCTGAGTGCGTTTCAAGCGACGGGAGATCAGTTTTATCTCGATGCCGCCACTGATGCTGCTTTGGCGCTGGTGTATGGCCAGTTGAAATCCGGCGGCTGGACAAACTCGGTTGATTTCAACCCGCGGAGCAAACTCACCGCCGACTATCGCAACGGCAAAGGGAGGGGCAGGAACAATTCGACTCTCGATGATGGTATTACACAGTCGGCCATTCTACTACTGATCCGCGTAGATCTCGCGCACCAGTTTCACAATCAACAGATTCATCAGGCGGCGACGATTGCCCTGGATGCGTTGCTCGCAGCCCAATATCCGGTCGGCGCCTTTCCACAAGTCTGGACTGGACCGGTGCCTCAGATTCCAGGAAAGAAAGCTAACTTTCCTGAATATGACTGGCGAACGGAAGGTCGTGTCAAGAATTACTGGGACTGCTATACATTAAATGATGGTCTGGCCGGGTATGTGTCCTCCGTACTGATGGAGGCCTATCAGATCTATGAAGAGGATCGCTTTCGGCAGGCGGTGCTTAAGCTGGGTGACTTTTTAATTCAGGCCCAACTTCCCGCGCCACAACCAGCCTGGGCGCAACAGTACAGTTTCGAAATGCAGCCTATCTGGGCGCGTAAATTTGAACCACCGGCTGTTACCGGCGGTGAGACTCAGGATGTGATTCAGACGTTGATGAATATTTACCATTTCAGCGGCGATCGAAAATATCTCAAGCCCATTCCGCGTGCGCTGGCCTACCTCAAGAAGTCACAACTCCCCGATGGTCAACTCGCGCGTTACTACGAATTGAAAACCAATCGTCCACTGTATATGACCAGAAACGGTAAAAAATACAGCCTGACTTATGACGACTCCAATCTTCCCCGACATTATGGTTGGAAAATCGAATCACAGTTGGTTTCACTGCAGCGCGAATTTAATACCTTGAAGTCAGCGAAAAAACGAAAGCCTTATCAATCGCTGAAACCGGTCACCATTTCAGAGGTCAAAATCATTCTGAAAGATCTGGACGACCAGTCTCGCTGGATCAGTACCAGTACCGGAGAACGACTGGTGGGACAGCCGAAGTTTCCCATCAACAGCCACTATATTTCGAGTGAGGTCTTCAGTCGGAATCTGGAACTGCTCAGTAGCTATTTAGAATCCTTAAAGACCGATTGACGACGCAGGGGAGACAGAAAACCGTTTCAGTGTGGCACACCACTTAAATGAAAGATGGCATTCATAGTGACGACCTTTGTCTCTCCCGGTTTGTGTCGGATCAGATTGATGCCGGTATTCGTTTGCGTGATCTCTTTGGCTCGGCCGATTTCGAGTCCCAGCAGCTTTGCCAGATAAACCCGGTTGACGACGTTATGCGCGACCACCGCGATCGTTTCTCCCGAATGGCGTTCCAGTAACGTCTGAATGGCGGGTTCCGAACGATTCAGCACATCGCTGTAAGATTCACCACCTGCATAGCGGTTCTGGCTCGGATCATTCATAAACGCCTGATATTCTTCAGGATATTCCTGCATGATGATATCCCAGGATTTCCCTTCCCACAGACCGACATCGCATTCATGGATTTCCGCGACTTCCTGAGGTGTCAGGTTGAACCGCTCACAGACCGCCTGTGCCGTTTCCCGGGCACGAATCATCGGGCTGCAGTAAACATGATGAATCGAACTCATTGACGCCAGAAATTCCGCCAGTGCCCCCGCCTGCTTTTGTCCCGATTCGCTCAGACTCGGATTGATGC
Source organism: uncultured Gimesia sp. (assembly GCF_963976445.1). GTDB lineage: Bacteria > Planctomycetota > Planctomycetia > Planctomycetales > Planctomycetaceae > Gimesia. The sequence goes on from NZ_CAXBKP010000036.1 coordinate 30,033, forward strand.
CGCACCCTTGAAGAATGTAAGGACGCTGTTCATTGGGGGGCGTTGCTCCATGCCGAATCAATAACAGGTTTGTCGCATCGGGCTCCGGTCGCGGGATAAATTGTAGGCGTTCCATATTAAAAGTCCTGTCGGAAGTACAATGGTCTGTTACTGGTGTTGTCTGTGTTTCGCCAGTTTCACTGCTGCTTTGATGGCTTCGGTAATCCCTTTGATATCGGGAACCATATCGCTCCAGGCAATATCAAACGCCGTGCCATGACTGGGGCTGGTTCTGACGATTGGCAAACCGAGGGTGATGTTAACCGCCTGGTCAAATCCCAGCAGCTTGAACGGAATGTGCCCCTGATCGTGGTACATCGCGACGACCGCGTCGAACTCACCATTCACGGCGCGACGGATGAGTGTGTCCGCGGGCAAAGGCCCTGTCGTATTGATGCCCGCTTGTTGTGCTTGTTCAACAGCCGGGGCGATGATCCGCGCTTCTTCATCGCCAAACAGGCCATGTTCGCCCGCATGCGGATTCAACGCACAGACGGCAACACGCGGCGTGCTTGCACCCATGACCCGTGACAAGTCGGAGATCAGCCGAATTTTTTCAGAGATTTCTGAAGTCTTGAGCAGACCCGGAACGCTGGCGATCGATGTGTGAAGCGTGACGTGCACAATTCCCAGCCCCGATGCTGGTTTAATGACATCACTGTGAGGCAGGTAAAGCATCATGCCAAAATCATGAACCTGACAGCGATCAGCCAGAATCTCTGTATGTCCAGGATAATCGATGCCCGCCAGATGCAAGGCTTCCTTATTCAATGGGGCGGTGGTGATCGCATCAATCTGGCCTGACAGACAGTCATCAATGGCGCTCACCAGATAATCATAAGCACCGCGGCCGGAACGGGCATCAATCTGACAGGGAACCGCATCGGTGATATCGGCGTTTCCACGATCAACGCAGTAAGCGGTTCCTGACTGGAATTTGATTTCGTCAGAAACGCCGTCAATGGAAATGACGTTCAAAGCACTTCCAGCACATTGTGCGGCGCGGCTCAGAACCGCGGCGTTTCCATATACCACGGGGCGACAGAGTTCAAAAACTTCAGAGCGACAGCATAGCGCATTCAGTAGTTGAGGCCCAATACCAGAAACATCACCCATCGTTAACGCAATTAAAGGCAGCTGCTTCATAACGTTTCGAAGATTTCACTTTCATTAAGGGGAAGCCCCATTTGATCCTTGTCTGAAAGAATCGGTTCTCCAGTCAAAGGCCAGTCGATCCCCAACGCCGGATCGTTCCAGAGCAGCGTTCTTTCATATTCTGGAAAATAGTAGTCACTACATTTATACATGAAATCTGCTAACGGGCTGAGGACATAAAATCCATGGGCAAACCCTGCCGGAACAAATAGCTGCTGATGATTCTCTGCTGTCAGTTTGATCGAGAACGATTTACCGAATGTCGGGGAACTTTTGCGTAAATCCACACAGACATCCAGAATTTCCCCCTGAACCACAAATACCAGTTTGGCCTGGGGGCGTTGGATTTGATAATGCAGGCCTCGTAGAATTCCCGCCGAAGAATGAGAAAAGTTGTCCTGGACGAACGTATCGTCTATGCCCGCTTCCTTGTAGTGTTGCTGCTGATAAGTTTCCTTGAAAAACCCGCGTTGGTCAGAGAAAACTCGCGAAGTAACGACGAAAAGGCCGGGAAAATCTGTCTGCTGTATATCCATATTGTTGTAGACACTTCGATTTGAGGGCAGGTTATGGGGTATCAACACGAATATTACCAGAAATAGCCGGGCCAATCATAGCCGATTTCATGTTGGATGAAAGCAACGTGAATGTCGGATCCTACAGGTCTGAGATATATTCTGGAAGAAAAAATCCGCCACAAGTCGTATTTTAGAGGACATTTAGAAAAATGAACAACTGTGTGGTTTTTTGTCTTTTTTCTTGAAAGTTGGTACCTGCATCGCGTATCCTATAGTCAACATTCTTTACCTAAGCAGAAGATCTTTGTTTTTCGTTGCGTGATGCATTATGAGATTAAACCGTTTAATAATTCCGGGTGAAACAACTAGAACTCACCTCAGCCATGCTCTCAGCTGTCCGATGGTGCTGTTTGTTCTTCTGTTGGTTTCCCGCATCAGTGCCGAAGAAGTAAAAACTCTGAAGCCGATTACACCGGCTACTCCTGCTGCACTCTCAGAAGTCTTCTTCAAGACCGTTCCCGATTCTCTTGAAGATTTGCAAGAGATAGAGCAAAAAGTGATTTCGCTCACCAACTCTGCGATCCACAGTACCGTGTCTGTTCGCGTGGGAGATGCACAAGGTAGTGGCGTCATCATCGATAACAAAGCCGGTTACATCTTGACGGCAGCACACGTTATTGGGTTAGCACAAAAAAATGCCACGATCATTCTGCACGATGGGCGAACGCTAAAAGGGAGAACAATGGGTTTGAACCGGGGGCTCGATGCCGGACTGGTGAAACTGATTGAAGACGACGAAATTGATATCACAAAACTTCCTGCCGTCCCGATGGGCGATATTTCAAAATTGGAACCCGGGGAATGGGTACTGGCGACGGGACACCCCAATGGATATCAGCCAGGTCGGGCTCCGGTGGTTCGTCTGGGGAGAGTCGTCACTCGCAAGAAACATCTGCTGCAAACCGACTGTACATTGATCGGCGGCGATTCTGGCGGACCTCTGTTCAACATGAAGGGCGAGGTTGTCGGAATTCACAGCCGGATCGGTCCCTCGACAAGCTGGAATTTTCATATCCCTGTGTCTGCGTTTCAAAATGATTGGGAGAAGCTCGTCTCAGGAGACATGTGGGGAGCAAAGCCTCTCGGACAAAACGCGGTTCTGGGAGTGAATGGAGTTGATTCCGAGCAAGGTTGCAAGGTCACCGGCGTCACACGCGGATTTCCCGCAGAAATCGCAGGCTTAAAAGCAGAAGATATCATTATTCAGTTAAACAATCAGAAAATCACTGGCATTGAACAACTGGCTGAAGTTGTCCAGCAGTATAAGCCCGGTCAAACGGTGCAGGTTAAGTTGATTCGAAATAAGAAAACAATCTCGCTGGAAGTCCAACTCGCTGCCAGAGACTAAAATTCAAAATTCAAACACGGGACGATCTTTCTTTCTGCTCTGAAGTAAAGATCAAGTTGATAAACGTAAGTGTGAGGAGAAGCTCTTGAACCAGGACCAGAATAATAGAAAGAAAGAGTCGATCAATTTTCGATTCCTTTTAGCGCTTTTGGTCATCCCCGTTTTCGTGGGGGGGCTGGGTTCTGTCGGTTATGCCTGGGAGCAATTGCGTCCCAGTCAGTTAACCAGTGGTTCACAGATTCGCAAAGCATTTCGGTCTGTTGTTTCAACACCCCGTTCGTGGACCGTGCGGATTCGTTCCAATGGCAAAGAAGCCTGTCTGGGAGCCATTGTAGGCCCCGATGGTTGGATCTTGACCAAAGCCAGTCAACTCAATGGTGAGGTGACCTGTGAATTATCGACGTCCGAACGTTACGAAGCAGAGATTGTTGGCGTTGATGGAAAGCTGGATCTGGCACTGATTAAGATCAAAGCAAATAATCTGCCCACAGTGAGATGGCAATCCGCCTCCGATCCGAAAGTCGGGCAATGGCTCGTGACTCCGGGGTTAAGTATGTCTCCTGTCAGTGTCGGAGTTCTGAGCGTCCCTCGTCGGGCAATTAAGCCGGCTCCGGGTGTTCTCGGGGTTCGCATTGATGACGCCGAAGGTGGTGCATTGGTCAAGCAGGTCATGCGTGAAAGCGGCGCTGAAGAAGCAGGACTGCAAGCCGGGGATTTGATTTTGAACGTAGCCGGTGAAAACATTAAAAGTGCCAGTGCGCTTTCGAGTTTTGTACAGAAGTATTTACCCGGTGACCGGTTGCTGGTCAAAGTTTTAAGGGAAAACGAAGAACTAACCGCCGTGGTAGTGCTGACTGATCCGCAGATGCTGATTTACGATCGCCTGCGTGAGATGCAGAAAAAAATGGGTGGCGCATTAAGCCGTCGAAAAACCGGTTTTACCGAAGTGCTGCAGCATGATACTGTTCTGCGTCCTGAAGATTGTGGCGGCGTCATTGTGGATCTCAAAGGCCAGGCCATCGGGTTGAATATTGCCCGCGCCGGTCGAACCAAATCCTTTGCGATTCCGGCCAATCGTGTGGTTCCCATGATCGAAAAGCTGAAACAAAAAAAATACGCTCCCTACAATCCGTTGAAGGATGCCAAGGAACAAACTGTTTCAACCGATACGTCATCCTGATCTAGTCAGAGCAGATTGCTGATCCAGTTGTCTGCGAAAATCCCGGACTGCCTGTTCCTGAACAGAGTCCGTTCTCAAATTCCCGCGACAGGCGGCGCTCCGAATCCCAATAATGTCAGGCGAAACGCCGGACAGCGCCGCAAGGTCTTTCTGTCGTAGTGAGCCAGCCAGAGCAATTTTCAGCCGCTGAGACTGTGCCTGTTCAATCAGCGCATTCAACTCGTCCAGGGACAGGTGATCCAGCAGACTTTGCCCTTGTTTGAAAAAGGTATCGATTAACAGTCCCGCGCATCCGCTGTCAATCGCTGCTGTCAGGACCTCTTGTGGTGAGACCGCTTCCGCCTGTTCCCAGTCGGCATACGCCACGGCAATCCATTGAAAAGTGGTCTGGTTTGTCTCTTCGATCTGTTGTTTAAAGTCCTGCCAGTCAGAATACCAGTCGGCCATTTGTCTTGTATGTGCCAGTCCCATTTTCAGATAGGTGATGGCAGACGGGATTCGTGTCGCGATTCTGTTGCCTGACCATTCTATCAGTTCTCCCAGCGCTAGACTGACTGGAATCTCTACGGGATGAGACTCAAAATATTCGGTAATCGAGCAGAGCGTTTCCGCATCGATCATTCCCAAAGCACCCTGAAACGGGTCTTTGAAATCAAGGATATCACAGCCACCCATCAGAGCAGGCGCGATTTCATCTCGATTTCGGACGCTGACCAGGAGTTGTACGCGATGCGAATTCAAGGCTGACGATACCAGTAGCATGTTAAGGAGTCTTCTTTTCTGAGGACTGATCCGCGACTTGATGACGCAAGGCTTTGCCGGCCAGACTGCCGGTAGGAAACCCGGCGTTGATGGCGGGGGTCCCATTCACAAACAGGTAACGAATTCCGTTTGAATATTGATGCGGGGCATCAAAGGTCGCTAGATCAATCAGTTGTTTGGGGTCAAAGACGACAATGTCAGCATACGCTCCTTCACGCAGGTAACCTCGGTCTGTTAAACCCAGGATATCAGCGGGAAGCCCCGTCGCACTTCGTACTGCGTGTTCCAGCGGGATCACTTTTTCCTGGATCGCATAGTATCCCAGTTTTCGTGGGAACGTGCCATAGTTGCGCGGATGCGGACGGTCTGAACCGGGCAGATAAGCACGCCCATCAGAGGCGGTCGCAACCCAGTCGATTTGCATGATCTGACGGACGTCGTCTTCATTCATGCTGAAGTTCACGACCGACGCGCCTCCCTGGCGGGTGATCTCCAGCACAATGTCTAATACACTTTTCTGTTCTCCGTCAGCAATTTGTTGTAAATTCTTTCCTACCCATTCCGGCTTTTTCCCATAGCGGGCAATGCGAATCGCTTTGCCTCCTTCGCGTTTTTGAATATTACTATTGATCTTGCTGATAATTTTTTCCGAAGTTTCGGGGGCTTCCAGGCGCTGGACCAGCTCTTTATTCCCGCCCGCTCTGGCCCAGGCGGGAATCAGCGTGGCACCCAGGGATGTGCTGGAGGCAATATAGGGGTATTGATCGGCGGTGACAGCTTGTCCCGCGTTCCGCGCTTCGTCAATCATTTTTGCTGCTCTGATTACCAGGCCCCAGGCATCCTGACCACTAGATTTGAAGTGCGAAATATGCACGGGAAGCTTGGCCTGCTGGCCGATCTTTAGAGCTTCATTTACGGCCGCCAGCAACCCCGTACTTTCATTGCGGATATGGCTGGCATAGATCCCCTGATGCCGAGAGACAATGTTTGCCAGCTCGATCAGTTCATCGGTTTCGGCATAGGAGCTGGGGACATAGATCAGCCCGGTGGACATGCCCCAGGCACCATCCTGCATCGCTTTTTCAGCCAGCACTTTCATTTTATTCAGATCTTCAGGGGTCGGCTTTCTCTGGCCCGATCCCATCACAGTGTCTCGCAACGAGCCTTGTGGGATCAAATGCATCACATTCGTTCCGCTACCCGAAGCATCAATTTTACGATAGTATGCACCCGTATCGACCGGACCACTGCCACAGTTGCCTGTGACGATGGTGGTACATCCTTGAGTGATATAATTCATATTGGCACGAGTCAGTGGAGAAACAATCTGTCGGTCGCTATGGTTGTGTAAATCAATAAATCCCGGTGCAATCGTCAATCCACGGCACTGGATCGTCTGGTCAGCCGCCCCGTTAATTTCCGGGCTGATTTGGACAATTCGATCATTTTTGAGGGCAATATCGCCGGTAAAACCGGGCTTGCCTGTGCCATCAATGATCGTTCCCCCCTTAAGAATGAGGTCGAATGGCTCCGGTTTCTGAGCGGAGACAGGGTCAATCGGCAGTAAAGTCACGAAAAATAGACAAAAGCAGATCAGCAGGCGAAGCTGTCCCATACGGTCGAACCCCTTTGTAAACATTGGATTTACGGTGAAATCTCGTGATTTATGAAGATTGAGCGTAGTAATGGTCAAAGTATCGCTAAAACCAGACAGAACTGCCAGTAAGAATGTCTATTTCTGGGCTTTGCGTTACTAATCTATTGTTGATATATTTTGCGCCTTATATAGTTGCCTGATGCGCTGAAAGGCGGTTTTTTGCTGAGACCCTCTGTTCCCTGTAAGGAACGTTTGAATATTAAGACGGTCGCGCGAAAGATTCATTGTGGGAAGAGTTCAGAGTCATGAAACGAGAAGATGTGCGGAACATTGCAATTATCGCGCACGTGGATCATGGGAAGACGACATTGGTTGATGCCTTGTTACATCAAAGTGGTCATTTTCGTGATGCTCAATTAAAGGGCGACTGTATTCTAGATTCAAACGATCTGGAGCGGGAACGTGGCATTACCATTTTGGCCAAAAACATCGCATTGATGTATAAAGGCGTGAAAATCAACATCATCGACACTCCCGGTCACGCGGATTTCGGTGGTGAAGTTGAACGCGTCTTGCGCATGGCGGACGGTGTTTTGATCCTCGTGGATGCCTTTGAAGGCCCTCGACCTCAAACCCGCTTCGTTCTGAAAAAAGCGTTGGAATGCCATCTCAAGCCTCTCGTGGTGATTAACAAAATCGACCGTTCTGACTGTCGTCCCGATCACGTCTTGAGTGAGATGTTCGATTTGTTCGTCGATCTGGAAGCGGACGATGAAACGCTTGATTTTCCTTACATCTATGCCAGCGCCCGCGAAGGGTTTGCTACGCACGACCTCGACAACTTTGGTGATAGTATTCATCCACTGTTGGACATGGTACTGGAAAACGTACCTGCACCTGATGTCAATCAGGACGCACCGCTGACCATGATGGTGACCACGTTGGAGTGGTCCGAATATGTGGGCCGCGTCGCGACAGGTCGCATCAATAGTGGTAAGGTTCGGACCGGAGAACGCGTCACACTGATCAAACGCAACGGCGATCACATTAAGTGTACCGTCGATTCCGTTGAACTCTACAATAACCTCGGAAGAGCCCCCGCCGACGTAGCAACTGCCGGCGATATCGTCGCGTTGGTTGGCTTGGATAATCCTGAAATTGGTGATACCGTTGCCTGTGCAGAGAAGCCTGAAGCACTCGTGCGGATTGATGTCGATGAGCCGACGCTGTCGATGCTATTCACCATCAACAGTTCGCCTCTGGCAGGACAAGACGGAAAGTATGTGACCAGTCGTAATCTGCGTGAACGCTTGATGCGCGAACTGGAATCGAATGTCGCTTTACGTGTCGTTGAACGAGAAGACAAGGATTCCTTTTCCGTTTCCGGTCGGGGTATCTTGCACTTATCTGTATTGATCGAGCAAATGCGTCGCGAAGGCTTTGAGCTTTCTGTAGGGAAACCAGAAGTGATTCGCAAGAAGATCGATGGAAAATGGCATGAGCCATTTGAATCATTGGAAGTTGACGCTCCTTCCGAAGTGGTCGGATCCGTGATGGAACTGGTCTGTGCCCGTCGTGGCCAGATGCTCGATATGACTTCGGGTGAGACGGGAATGTCACACCTGAAATTTTCGATTCCCGCTCGTGGTTTGATTGGTTTAAGAACACGATTGCTGAATGCGACCAAAGGGGAAGCCATCATCAATCACCGTTTTGAAGCATACAAAGTCAGTGAAGGGGAAGTTCCTCACCGTGCGAACGGTGTGTTGATTTCCCAGGATAAAGGTCAGGCCGTCGGTTATGCATTATGGAAACTGAGAGACCGTGCCGAATTCTTTATCGGGCCCGGGGTCGATGTTTATGAAGGCATGATTGTTGGCGAAAATGTACGCAGCAATGATCTGGTGGTGAACCCGATCCGCGGCAAAAAACTGACCAACGTACGGGCTTCCGGCTCAGATGAAAATATGGTTCTCAAACCGCCTCGAGATATGAGTCTCGAATCGGCTCTGGAATATATTGAGCACGACGAATATGTGGAAATCACTCCAAAGATCATTCGTTTGCGCAAAATCTATCTGACGGAAAATGAACGCAAACGGAATCATCGCACTACGACTGGCGAATAAATCTGGTTTCGCTGTTTAGCGATCCCAGGTTTTCAGTTTGCCAACCAGTTCCTGCATTTCGTTTTTACGTTTCTCAAACAGTCCGAACAGGGTCAGAATACAAATTCCCAGTCCAATCCCGAAGGCCCACCAAGGCCAGATGTGACCCAGGGACTGGGAAGCGTGCCAGATCATGCTGACGATGGACAAGACCAGAAACGAAGCACCGACATACAGGAACGCACGAACGCGGAACATCATTCCGGCAAACATGCCCAGCACCGACAGTCCGCAGAGGATGACCGGCAACCACAGGTTTTCAGCAACGCCGGCGATAAACATATCGCCGGTGGAGCTGACATAAATCGAGATCGTCGAAAAGTATCGGACCGCGGTGAGCTGCGCGGTGCTGAGCTTCTCGCGGTTCAAGTGAGTTGCGATCAATACGGACAGGGCGGGGGGAATCAGCCAGAGTTGAGGGTGCTGTGTGAAGAACTGTCCCTGTTCAGCCCAGAAGGCCCACATCGCACCATTGCCGGCGAGTGCGGCCAGCGTCGTATAAACAAACGACTTTCTCCATAAGCTCATCACTACATACACCAGGCTGATCAACAGCAGAATCATCGAATAGTCGCCTACAACGGGAGACGCCTGCCGGGAAGCCGCGTGAATCCAGAAGCTGAGTGCCGGCAGCAATGGTAAAAAAGTACCGGTTCTCTGCAGTGGTTGAGAAAGCACATTCATCCCGATACGCTCGAAGAATTCTCCTACACCAGCCCCGACAAACGCGATTGCGATCACGATATAAGGCCAGTATGGTAAGAGAAATCCTCGGAACAGTTCTGGCATGGTGAGATAGATGTGCAGGAACAGGAGAGCGAGAACTATTTCGGATGCATACACATATAACATCCGTCGTTTGAGTGTAAGTTGAAACGGGTCGTACTTCGGAACCGATGCCATCAGGATTAACGCGGCTGAGAGTAATACCAGTGCCGCTGAGACGACGGCAATCCGGGCTTGGGAAATGACCAGCGGAATTCCGGCGATCTGAAAACCAGTTTCTGAGATCAGGATTCCCAGCAGTGAAACGCCGGCAGCGATCAGAAAGGTACGCGAACTTTTTCGCAACGCTTCTGACCAGTCCCGTTTCAGGGACGGCCACTTGACCAGAACCAGCGTGGTTAGTAGGCTTAAAATCGAGACCGCTTCCAAAAAACGAATCAGATGGTCGAGCCAGTAAAAATTCTCTTTTGCGGGTAGCAGCGCCCAGCCGCAATAAATGCTGGCCAGGCCTCCTGCGAGGATTGCTCGTTTTTTAAACTTCTGGGAGAGTTCGGAGTGTGTGCTCATCGCGTAAAAAGTCAGGCTGGTGATCGCCGTTCCCAAAACAGACCACCATCGCAAAGACTGCGCTTCAAATCGCAGCACACTATGTAATAGTGCCAGCATGGCATAGACGGCGAGTAGCGTCACCGCTGGGGGGAGCCAGCTTCGGGTTTGTTTTCGGAACGCTTCGAAGTTGGGGATCGCGAGTTGGGAAAATTTCTGGCTGATCAGACTTCGCAGGCTCCACAGGATACTGAGCAGAAATGCATAACCGGACAGCGCCAGCCCCGAGTGCTGCGCGAGTCGTCGCAATTCCGTTTCAGTGCTGAGAAAAGTGACGATCAGACAGATGCCCATCGTAAACAGTGCCGGCAGGCAGTATCGACTTTTCCGATCCCAGATCAACCCCGTCAGCAGGATGGTGACTGCAAGTAAAGCAGTCCAGCCGGCAGGGTCGCGAATTATGGGGACGTCTGTTGAAACCAGCAGGGTGCGCGAGACTGTAATCAGCAGGGTATAAAATAAAATGAGGCTGCTCAGGATCTGGGCTAGAATCTGCTGGAACGCCGGTGCTTCCGTTTTCGGGATGTCATTAGGAAGCGATGTTTGTCGGTAAAGGTCAACGATTAACCAGCATCCCGATACGCCGGCAGCCGTCGTGATAGACCACTTTAAGAGGTCCATCCAGTCTTGTGACGTGATATGAACTCCCGCATCCATCCAGTGCGCCGTGAATACAAAAACGGTTCCCAGCAATGCAGTGAGTAGCGAGGCATATGCGATGATTTGTTTTCTGAGGCAAATTCCCAGCGTGAAGTAGAGTAGTGTTCCTGCTGTCGCAATCATCAGAGCGGGGTAGGGCCGAAACGCGTCTGACCAGGCACCTCGAAGGGTAAACGCAAAGAGAGTCAGGCAGATAAACTGAGTCCAGTATAAGTGGCGGAACACAGTCGTCTGTTGTTCCAGGTCGGTTTCTGGCTGGCGGTGTTCCAGAAAAAAACGTGTTGTGTGGAACACGCCGACCAGAACTAAGCCGATTTCCATGATCAGGTTGATCTGCCAGCCAGTCAGCTTTGAATATTGCCAGAGCAAAACCGTGGTGAAACCGATCAAAGCCAGGCTGAGACAGGTGAGTCCGTTTGTTTTGAGACTACTAAAATACCGCTGAGCAAAAATATGAATGCAAGTGGCTGACATGAAGAACGATGCCAACGCAACAAACGGGATTTGCGGATAACGCATGGCCCAGTTGTGTTCGGGACTGTTCAGGTTCATGATAAACGGAAAGAAGTAGGGGGCCGCTACGAGACACAGCAGCGTCACGAGATGGATGCGAAGCAAAGGCCATGCAACGGGAGACAGGATTTGGTGTTCCTGAAAATTACGATTGATTTTCGATTCGATCGCCAGCCAGAACAGTCCATAGAGAGCCAATGCGAGACCAGTGTAAATGGAAATCTGGAGTAAATCATCGATTCGGAACTCGGCCGGGGGTTCTGAAAATGTCAGGATGGTTCCCATGATGACTGTTGCCGCCAGGAGGTGAGAGCCAATCAGCATCCAACCGGCCGCGCGAAAGTGAATCGCATACAACACAGACGCGACGACTAGCATCAAAATGGGAACACAAAAAGTCAGCAGGGGCATCGCCAGGCTGGAAGTTGCTCCCTCTTCGAGGGGGACTGAGATTTCCAACCAGGAACCGAAGACCTGATAGAGGGTGAGCACGAGGAGTGGCAGGCTGGCTCCCAGTAGACTCAGATTCCGCCATGTCAGTTTGTCTTCGAATAACTGAGGCAAATAACGCAGGCGGATTTGCCGTGAACGGAAATATTCCATCAGCGATTCTGATTTTAGAATCAGTAGTGTCATGACTAATGCATAAATTCCCAGGCCCCAGCGCAAGGCATCGGCCGTGTGGTGTTGTTCAATAAAATAACCCGCAATCAAAAACGGAATCAGATAGGTCACAAACAGCAAACCTTGCGTCGTCTGCTTCTGAAATTTACTGTTGAGATAAGGGATGCAGGCAGCGGTCAATAAACCGAGACAGAGCCAGCTCCAGATCCCAAATGCGTCTTTTGAATGTGCGAGTGAGAAACCAATCTCCGTTTGGGAAATCTGCAGAATCTGAAATTTGTATCCAGCGATAAAAATAAGCAGTCCCAGGACCAGGCCCACTTGCGTGCCAGCGCTGAATTCACGAGGCTTCGTGAGTGAGAGGACCGTGATGACAGTCAGATACAGAAACAATATCAGCATCAAAGGGCTTACATTTTGATGGACTTTTTGAATATTGAATGCCAGGTCAAAGTCAGCAGCGATCGCGGGAATGATTGATAAAAAGAGAACGAGGCCCGTCGCAACAACCGAACCAGCTAAGAGCACCGGTTGAAGATTCCAGCGGGAGGTCCGAGACAAAGCGCCAAGCATATTCCGGGAGTATTTTTTGGAGTGGATCGCCGATCCCAATAAAACCCAGATTGCGATGGCCATAATGTGAAACAGCCAATAGCGCGGTGTTGCACGCCCCGATTCGACCCACAGGCCATAGTGTTCTCCTATGGCGGTCGCGGCATACAGTGTGCCGACGGTTCCCGTACATTGTGCAAAGAGAAACCAGATGTCGGAACGTTGAATCAGAGCGATTGTGATCCAGATCAGCATAATCCAGAACGCATAGAAGGCGTGCATTTCTGCCGACATGGTTTGCAGGAGCACGTACGGGACCAGCAGTGATGAGGTCACAATGGAACCGAATACGATCGGCGTGGTAAATGGATTCCCTTTCAATGGACGTAGTGACCAGGGCTGGGTCAGCTGAGTGCTGGAGCGAGACCAGAACTCTAAACCGAGCAGGAAGAGCAGTCCGGATGTGGCATGAATCAGGCAGCCCCAGACAAACGGGGCATCCGGCAAGAGTTTTATTTCGGCAAGCCAGTTTTGGACCGGGGTATTAATACAGAGTGCGTGCTGCAACGCCAGAAACCACAGCGCTGAAGCAAGTACCGAAAGAACCTGCTTTCGGGCTTGCCAGTTTGCAAACAGGAAGATGAAGGCATTGATCAGCAACGCCAGTGAGCACCAGACGTCATCGGTGCGAGTGATATAGCCGGCATACACGGCGATCAGGCTTGAGCCGATCGAAAAACAGCCTGCCGTATAAAGATAATACCGGGCAGCCTCCGCTTTCCTGGCTAGTTTCAACCAGATCGCTCCAAGAGAGGTTAGAATTGCAAACGAAATCAACACAATCGCACTACGCCCGAGCAGCAGGGCTTCGATCAGCATCCGCTGTGAAGTTCCCTGCAGGGCAATCGTATCCGTGAGAATGTGGAAGCCCAGTAAGCCGGCGATCGCAGTCGAAATCAGAGCCGGTATATGGCAGAGTGCGAAGCGGCCTTGAATAGCCAGCAACGTCAGGCTAATGCCATTTACGACGCCGAGCAAAATCATGATATCAACGCGAGGCCAGGCGATGGCAAAATTCATCAGCATCATCAAGGCAGAGAAGACGACGATGGAAGAACCAGCCAGCGACCAGTGCGGTGCGTCGTCGTTCACTTTTCGGTGGTGTAACACCAGCCCCATGCCCATCAGCAGGATTTCCATGACGCTGACCAGCGATGTCAGGCAGGCAAAGGTTTCCAGGCGACTGGTTGAGTTCCAGACTAAGAGCCAGCAGGGTGCCAGAACAGCGAAGAGGGAAAGCCCGCCGAGTGTGACCAATTCGCGGGCCAGCGAATCGGAGATCTCTTTCCAGTCAAAAGTGCGTCTAAGAATACTTGCCATAGCGATAACAAAACAGCCGACTGGTAACGCTGCGAGCAGATTCGTTCGCAGCAATGTGGGGTCGGAGACCGACATGCGTGAAATGATTACTTGACCTGCAGACGAGCCAAGCACAGCCAGTAAGAGTTGCCAGCGTCCAAAGCTGACCAGAATCCGGCTGGAAGATAAGACCATCCATCCAAACGCGGCAAAACCAATACTGATGGCGAGAATAAATAACGGATCGGTAACCGGGCGATGATCGGAAAGTCGGATGGCTGCCAGGAAATTGAGCGGAACCAGCAGCACGGTAATTAACAGGAGCCCGCGGCTCGTTGATTCCAGTTTCCAGCGTTTGAAAGTATAGAGGCCCGCGCCATGAATGGCCGCGGTTGCTAACAGGAACAGCAGAGCCGGCAGGTAAGGGATCTGATTTTTTAGTGTTGACCACAGGCTGACTACCAGGCCGATCGCACTGCCGACAATTAGCAGCCCGCTGGTCAGTTCTCCCCAGCGAATATTTTTCTCTTCCATGAACGCATTCAGAAAGGAACCGAACGCTCGTTTTTCGACGGGCGCTGTTTGGGGAAGGGAGTGTTTTGCTGTTACGATCGTTGCAGGTATAACAGGGGGTTTTGTAATGGCTGGTTCATCGAGAAACGCATCCTCATCCAGAAAGTCAGCAACTTCTGAAGCGGCGCTCTCTTCCAGATGCGCGGAGTATGAAGGAGTTGGTTTCGGGTGGGGCGTCGCGGGTTGCGTCTGGGGTTTTGGCTGAGCTGATTGTGGGGTGGCTTTAGCGGATGGTGAATCCAAATCCTCTGCCGTGTATTTTAAGAGTTTCTGAAACTCCTTTTCGGGGATTTTCCCTTCGTAGTATAAACGTCTGAGATAACGCTGTGTGATCAGTCGGTCCTGATCCGGTTCGATTTCTGATGAAACGGGTGTCTTTTTGGGAAAGGAGCCACCACGGGAGAAAAATCGATAGATCAGGGTGCCGAGTACCCACAAGCCATGGCAGATTGAAGCGAGTATCGTCAATGCGATAAAAAAAATGAGGATCGCCATGTCCATGCTGCAGGTCCTGTAGAAATTGATCAAGAATGCATCAAAGCTGAAAACTCTTTAAAAGGCGTAGTCTTTACCAATATATCACTCACAAACCAGACTTTTCATGAAAAATAGAAATGGAGATGGTGTAAATCCAAAACTGGTAAGGTATTAGTACAAATATAGTCTAATACATGGAAATCCGAGTGCCATCAGACAGGATTCGCGTAGGTTGTGGTGTGTGGTGTGTTTTTCCCCACTGACGTTTCAAAGCAGGCTTCAAGTGGAACACGGAGTAGAATGTGTCGTACCAGCGCTGTTTTGCCGGACTATGTTCCAGCTGTGGGAGAGGCCAGGTTGATAGGATTAATTTCCAGAGCAGAGTTCTTTGCGAGTAGCGATAGTGAATCGGGTCGAACCCGTACCAGTCTTGGGAGGCTTCGACGATACAGATTTGATTGGAAACTGCGAATTCCAGCAGTTGTTGATTCAGGCGTTGAACCTTCTGGATCAGATCAGTCAGAGATGCAGGATTTGTTGGGAAAAACAGTCGGCGTGTTAGTTCAAAACGGAGATTCGAGAGTCGCGAAAGGCTCTCTTCCGGAAGCAGGGTAATGGTGATCCGGGCATCGATTTGCTGGAGCTGTCTGACACAGTCCTTGACCCAGCCAAAGATGGTATCGGTTGATTGACCATAAATCAGATCATTACCGATATCTGTTAAGAGCGCCAAAGGCTGATGACTTTCAGAAGTTCGTTCTGGCAGCGCGTCCCAGAGTTCACTCTTAGTAATTCCCGGAAGTGCTCGATGAAGCAGGCGACTCCATGCGCCATAAGACCGTCCGTGTCCCATAGCGGTGAATATATCCGTCGGTGAATCTATTGAAGTTTGTAGCAGCCGTAGGATGAGGGGAAAATCACGCGTCAGGTTGCTGGCGCCCAGCAGGATCACCGGGCGCTGCGAACGCGGATTTTCAATGACCTCTAAATCATTCATAAACTGAGTTTAGCATGTTGTAGTGTAGTGCAGAATGTCAGTTGATAGATTTGACGGCATTAAAAAAGCGGCACTGTATAAACAGTACCGCTTTTATGGTTGAGTCTTTAAAGACAAAGAATGTATGAAATCTATTCTTTGTCTGCTTCGGCTTCTTCCTCTTCGCCTGCACCGGAAGCGAAGCTAGAACAGACAGATCGAGCCACTGCGGAAACCTGATTTTCTTTTGGCGTTTTCATTTCCGTGTCGGTGTATTCTGCTTTTTCCAGAATGACATCGACGGCTTTACGTTCACGCAGCTGTGCTTCCAGATTCTCGATCATGCCGGATTTGACCATACGGGCACGAACGCGGCGTGGGCTTTCGCCTTGCTGCATTGCCATATAGTAAATTTCCATATCGATTTCTGAAGGCTGAACTTCCAGGTTTTCTGAAGCGGCGATTTTATCCAGCACAAAATGCTCTTTAAGTGCCTTGCGTGTTGAAGAAATCGCCTGCTGACGCAGTTCGTTCTCACGTGCCTGGATATCCTGACGGGAAAATCCAGCTTGTTGCATTTCCAGAATTTCGCGACGTAACGCATTTTCAACCTGCTTGGTCACTAAGGACTCAGGCAGATCCCAGTCGGCAGATTCGGTGATTTTTTCCAGAACCTGTGATCGGGTCGTCTGACGTTGTTCGTAGGTCACCTGGCGTTCGAGAATGTTTTTGACTTCTTCTCGCAGCTCTTCTTCAGTGTCAGCACCGACTTTTTCAAGAAGTTCTTCGTTGATCTCAGGGACCTGGATGAACTTCACGCTCTTGACGGTGAATGTGGCTTTGACTTTTTCGCCCCGCATTTCGATCTGCTCTGCCTCTTCCGAGACTTCGAGTTCGGTCTCGCGGGTATCGTCCGTCTTGACTCCGGCCATCAGCTCACCGAAATCTTTGATTTCCGCATCCTGTAGGCGTAAAATGGGTCGTAGTGGGATAACCAGTTCGTTCACTTCGCTGAGTGGTTTGCCATCGTGTTCGAATTTGATGGAGACTTCAAGGTAGTCTTCCGTTTCGGCTGGCCCTTCGCGTTCTTCCATTTCACCATATTGGTTCAGGAAGCGATTCAGATATTCGTCAATGTCTTTGTCTGCAATCTCGCGAACAGGACGTTCTAATTTCAGGCCTTTGTATTCTGGCAATTTGAAATCAGGACGAACTTCGACTTCGAATTCGAACTGGAATTCACCTTCTTCGGGGATTTCCAGGCTTTCGACATCAATCGTTGGTTCATTGATTGGGTCGAGATCATTGTCTTCTGCAATCAGCTCCAGGCTTTCCATCAAAACCCGTTGCTTGACCTGATCAGTCAGTTCCTGGCGAAAACGTTTTTCGACTAGTTTCTTAGGTACATGACCAACGCGAAAACCAGGAACCGTTGCCTGGCCTCCTAATTCTGAAACGGATTCAGAATAGAAATGATCAATGTCCGTGCGAGGAACAGTAACAGTGACATGTTTCTTGCAGGGACCAACCTCATCAATTTTGGCGGTCACGGACATCTTGTACTCGCTGTCCGCAGAGACAGTTTCTTCAGCGGTGGCATCAGTTGTGGCGAGTTCGTCAGACACGGTCCAATCCTTTTCTTTACTTATGTGTAGAAAACAGCTGTGGGGGCATTCCCAAATTTCTGCACTCAATCTGAGGGTCGCAGTATTATACTGCGACGCTGCTTTTTCGTGATACTACTTAATGTAGTAAAAGCCCCACATTATCTATTTATGATGGGGGCTGGAGTAGATCCCTGCAGATTCTATGTGCGAAAAAAAGAGCGGGCGAAGGGATTCGAACCCTCGACATCCACGTTGGCAACGTGGTGCTCTACCACTGAGCTACGCCCGCAAGTCAACACATACCTATTCATTGGTGAATTGAATACCATAGGTAACGATATGTGGTTCCTGTGCTTGAGATTATGTCTTGTTATTCGCAGAGGTCAAGAGAACGAGGCGAAGTAAATCGTGGATATCAGTGACTTTTTTGAATTATTAGCTTGAATCAGAGATCGTTCCGTCTGTTTTTATCTGACTCTATCAATCGATCGGATTATTCAGGCAGATTCTTACCACGAGTAGGCCTCTTCATTTCGTGTTGTGTTTTCTCACCATGTTGCGGCGAAGCATCTTCGCGTTAACTCTATACATGAAAGCATTTTATGGAAATGTCTCTC
>NZ_CAXBKP010000037.1:0-42035 GCF_963976445.1 uncultured Gimesia sp.
ATCATGCCAGTCTGCCGTGGGTTACAATGATTTTCTAAAGTAAGTGCCATTAGGCGCTAGCCACCGTTTTCAGAAACATAGCCAACTCCCCAACGGCGGCTAGCGCCGTGCCGCTCACTTTTTCTCAGCCGCCTGCTTCTGCAGTTTCAACATCTGCTCCGCATAACGTTTCCCGAATTCCTTTTCCGCCGCCGCATTGAAGTGAACCTGATCACCTTTTGCTTTCAGCTCTTTGGACGAAGCCACCGCAGTCCCGGGCACTGCCTTCGCAATCCCATGCAATGCCTCATTCACTGTACTCACTCCGGGACGCATGAAAAATTCTCCCAGCTCTCCCATCACGAATGGCATGTCGGGCTCATTCAGATCGGTTCGCAAATCAACAATCATTCCGGACAAACGTTTCTGATATGTGTCATACAATTTCGGATTGGAAGAATCTCCTTCCCCCTGATGCCAGATCGCCCCTTTAATCACGCCCTGCTTCTGGTTCTGTTTGGCCAATTTGACTGCCCGTTCATATAAATCGCCCCCTTTGACCCAGCGACTGAGTGGTGTGCCCCCGACTGCAGCCGGGATCAATCCAATCGTGACATCCGGGTAGGCGTCTGCAATCACAGGACCAAATCCCGAACCAGGTCCCACGCCGGCAATTTTGGGTTTATCAAAGTGCAGCGGATCAGTCGCAGGAACCCAGTTCCCTTTTTTGTCCAGCTTCAAAACCCGGGGGTGTGGCTTATTCGCAGCGGGATCAACAATACCACGGCCCGCCATATTCGACTGCCCGATGAGCAGGTAGATGTGAAAGTTCTCATTCACTGGCAACTTGGCTGTTTTTTCCTCTGCCCGTGCGGAGTGGAAAGCAGCAAACAGTCCCATGAACATGGTCACACTCAGAATCAATTTAATTTTCATTTTTTATTATTCCAACAGGAAATGGAGAGACATTTTGATCAAACTTTAATTTACTATAGAGGAAGACCTGATTCGATATCAAACAATCGGTTTCATCACTTTTAGCAGGAATATCAGCAGCATGAATTCAATCTCCCGGCAAGCACTCATTTTTTTCTCCCTGATTTGTCTTTTGGGACAGTCCTTAGGAACAACCGTCGAGTCAGCTGACACAAAGCGTGCCACCAAAAACAAAGCCTGGAAACCGTTAAACGGCGCGGAATCCCAAGTCTATAAAACCACAGAACAAGGCGACCTGCATCTCAACATCTTCAAACCCAAGGACTGGAAGCCAAGCGATTCCCGTCCGGCAATCGTCTTCTTTTTTGGTGGTGGCTGGACCGGCGGCAGCCCCAGTCAGTTCGAACCACACTGCAAACACCTGGCGTCGAAAGGCATGGTCGCCTGTGCTGCCGAATATCGCATTAAATCCAAACACAAAACAACCCCCTTCGAATGTGTCGCCGATGGCAAATCAGCCGTCCGCTGGATTCGCCAACACGCCGACGAGCTAGGCATCGATCCCAACCGCATCGTCGCCGGCGGAGGATCAGCCGGTGGTCATGTCGCCGCCTGTACGGGAACCGTCATTGGCTTTGAAGAACCCAGCGAAAACAAAAAGATTTCGTCTGTCCCCAATGCTATGGCACTATTCAACCCAGTCGTCGATACCACCGAAACAGGCTGGAAAGGGGGACCAAGACAACTCGGCGATCGCTGCAAAGAGATCTCCCCCATCCATTTCATGCGCCAGGATCTGCCCCCCACGATTATTTTTCATGGTACGGCTGATACCACCGTACTCTTCGAAAATGTGGAACGGTTTACCAAACAGATGAAACAAAACGGAAATCGCTGTGAACTCGTCGCCTTTAAAGATCAGGGACACGGTTTTTTCAATCTGAGAAAAAACAAGAGCAGTGAGAACTACGATTCCACTATCGAAAAACTGGATCAGTTCCTGACTTCACTGGGATATCTGGCCCCGAAACAGTAACACTCTGCAGAAATAGACATCGTGACAATGATCGGATGATGCAGCAGGAATTCCGAAATCTGATTGTCTGAGTCCGCAAAAAAAACATCTGCGACTGATCACACTGCCGACTGATCATAACAAACAAGTTTACCGAACGGCGCCCCCATTCACATTGATCACCTGCCCGGTAATATAAGCCGCTTCACGGCTGCAGAGAAAACGCGCCATCTTGGCAATGTCTTCAGGTTTCCCCCAACATTTCATGGGGGTTTCCTGCTTGACCCGTTCCTGCCAGACATCACTCGCAGCTTCGCCCCAGGCCGTCTGAATCCATCCGGGAGCAATGCAGTTCACGCGTACTTCGGGTGCCAAAGAAACGGCCAACGAACGGCTGAAGCCCATAATGGCATTCTTACTCGCCGCAAATAATTCGCCGCTGTCTCCCTCCATCCCTCGATCCGATTGATCCCAGCCAATATTCAGAATGCAGCCGGTTCCCTGTTGCTGCATCCGTTGACCGACTTCGCGCGACAACAATACCGTTCCTCGGACATCAACTTCGAACAGTTTTTCCAACTTGTGATCGTAGTCCAGTTTCGAATCAACGCCCGTTAATAAATCAACGCCGGCGTTATTAATCCAGAGATCCAACGTCCCCCATTCCTCGAACGCCTGCTCGATGAATTCGGAATAGTTTTCTCGATGAGAAAGATCTGCGGAAAGAGCCACCGACTTTCGACCACGCTTTTGAATTTGTGCAACCACGTCCTGCGCTGCGTCTGCAGAATTGCGATAATGAATCAGCACATCAGCGCCCGCGTCGGCCAGCTCCAATGCAATCGCTTTGCCAATTCCAGTGGAAGATCCGGTCACTAAAGCCTTCATGCCGGTAAGATTACAGAACGAAGATACAGACACTACATAACTCCAATATTAAAAGAGACTTAAGATCATATCCCAAATGCTATTTATTGAATAATTAGATAAACTGGATAAATACTAGTTGACGATTGGGCAGAGCACTACCATAATTGCCAACGAATTGAGGGAGCGTTCTTTGTTTTTAATTTGAAGGTGAAGCGTCTCCCCGATCTCACATCTTTCGCCTGTCTGGCAAACAATACAAGTAGTTGAGTATGGTACTTCAGCTCAGATCTGCGCGCCATGAATTACAGGCGATATTGGGCCACAAAGTAGTAAAAGTTTAGTATGGCCAAAAGTTGGCTACTTGTTTTTTGTGAAATACATCCCCCACGATTTACGTGTTCGGAACGTACTAATTATGCCCCACAGACCGGTCGCTGAAAATATGCGACGGTTTAAAAAGAGCTTTTTTGCATGAATTTAAAAAAGGAAACTACTAATATGGCCACAAATCTTGTGGATCCGCCCCAAGAACGATCGACACCGCGTTTTCCTACGCTGCCCGATCATCTTGAAAAAAACTTAGTTAAAGTCTTTAAGTTACTGTCTGATGAAACACGACTCAGAATCATGCTCTACTTGGCCCAGGAAGAAGAATTATTCGTAACTGCTTTATGCGAACGGCTGAACCAGAGTCAACCCGCAGTCAGCCACCACCTGGCATTACTGCGAGATGCCGGCCTGATTGAAGCACGTCGCGACGGAAAACACAATTTCTACTCGATTTGCCGCGAACACTTCCATTCGATTATGGGTGAATTGTTCAATAGTTTTAACGATAGTTTTAACGATCCCGATGAGAATGTCATCCGAATTGACAATTTTGTCCTGACACAAAATCCGAGCTGATCTCCTCAGCGGATCAAATCAGAAAAATCCGATCGAAGAGGCCGGCAGACTACTGCCGGTCTCTTTTTATTTGCGCTGATCTTTGATAGAACATATCAGGTTTAACCAAATTTATTCCCATGTCCTGAGATCAGTGTAGACAATGCAGAAAACAGCGAAGTTAGCCCTTGCCGATGGTAGTGTGTTCACAGGGACGGCTTTTGGTGCAGACGGGGAAGTCCACGGTGAAGTTGTGTTCAATACGAGCATGACCGGTTACCAGGAAATCCTGACCGACCCCTCTTACTGTGGTCAAATCGTCACGATGACCTATCCGCAAATCGGTAATTACGGAATCGTGCCCGAAGATGTCGAATCTTCGGGAATCGCCTTACAAGGCTTTATTATCCGTGAACTTTGTGAGATCCCCAGTAATTATCGCGCGACACAGACACTGGATGAATACCTCAAAGCAGCTGGCGTGATCGGCCTGCAAGGCATCGACACCCGAGCCCTGGTCCGAAAAATTCGCACCCATGGCGCGATGACCGGAGTCCTTTCGACCGAAGACCTCGACGATGAATCGCTGGTCAAAAAAGCACAAAACAGCCCTCAACTGGTCGGGCAGGATTTAGTCAGTCAGGTCATTCCCAAATCAGCATGCGAATGGAACGAAGGTCTGTCCAAACTTGCACAGAGCAGCTCCACTCACTCACTTGCAGGAAACAATATCGACACCCTGGCTGAAAATGAAGGTAATGCCGCCTGTGGTTTTCACGTTGTAGCCATCGATTACGGCATGAAATGGAATATCGCCCGACACCTCAAACAACTGGGATGCAAGGTCACAGTCATCCCCGGTAATTGTACGGCACAGGATGTCCTCGATCTGAATCCGGATGGCGTCTTCCTTTCAAACGGCCCCGGCGACCCGGAACCGCTGACCTACGCCATCGAAACCATTCGTGGACTCTTAGGAAAAGTTCCGATTTTCGGAATCTGCCTGGGACATCAGCTGCTGGGCTTAGCCTGTGGCTGCAAGACCTTCAAACTCAAATTCGGACACCGCGGTGCAAATCACCCCGTCATCAACCATGCTACCGGACAGGTTGAAATTACCTCACAGAATCATGGATTTGCCATCGCCCCTGAATCCATGTCCGACGACGTCGAAATCACGCACATTAACATGAACGACGATACCGTCGCAGGCTTGAGGCATAAAACTTACCCCGCGTTCAGCGTACAATACCACCCCGAAGCTTCAGCAGGCCCGCATGACAGCCACTACCTGTTTCAACAGTTCTTTGACAGCATTCAGCAGGCACAAGTTTCCTCCTGATCGCCTTACCCGGGTCAGCAAATCAGGCTTGAAATGAGCAAAGATTTTCATTCCAATTCAATCTGGCGTGAATGTTCTGCATAAGAAATTCTGCCCCAGAACTAAAACGAACTTCAAAGCAAACACTTTCAGACTGAGCAGGGATAGAATCAATCCCCTCAAAACCTCACAGATAATCGATACGATAGAAAGAAATCTACATGGCACTCGAACGAACATTGATCCTGATTAAACCTGATGCGGTGCAACGACGTCTGGCGGGCACCCTTTTATCCCGCTTTGAAAACAAAGGGCTAAAAATCGTCGGGCTGAAAATGCTGCAGGTCACCAAAGAATTAGCAGCCGAACATTATGCAGAACATGTGGAAAAACCATTCTACCCTCTGCTCGAAGAATTTATCACCGCCGGCCCCGTTGTCGCAATTGTCGCTGAAGGCCCCGAAGCAATCTCCGTCGTACGGTCCATGATGGGTTCCACCAACGGTCGCGAATCCGCCCCAGGCACCATTCGCGGCGAGTATGGAGTCAGTCGCCAGATGAATCTGGTTCATGGCAGTGATGGCCCGGAAGCATCTGCCCGCGAAATCAAAATCTACTTCAAGCCCGAAGAGCTGATCAACTACGATACCTCTCTCGGCGGCTGGGTCTGTGCTGACGACGAAAGATAAGCGTTTACGACCAGCACTGAAAAGACAAAAAAAGGGCAACCAGATTCACTGGTTGCCCTTTTCGCTTTTAGACTCATTCAGTCCACCAGATTTAAGCGGCTGCTTCAATCGCCCGCTTGACTGCAGCTCCCATGTCGGCGGGGCTTTCTGCCACGACAACACCGGCTGCTTCCAGAGCGGCGATCTTTTCATCGGCGGTTCCACTTCCCCCGCTGATGATCGCTCCCGCGTGTCCCATCCGTTTTCCGGGAGGTGCCGTCTTACCGGCAATGAACCCGGCCACCGGTTTGGTGACATGTTCCTTGATATATTCTGCCGCTTCAATCTCGGCCGTTCCACCGATTTCACCAATCAGCATGATTGATTCCGTCGCAGGATCGTTCTCGAACAATTCCAGCAGATCAATAAATGTGGTGCCGATAATCGGGTCACCACCAATACCAACCGCAGTCGTCTGTCCCAGACCAACATTACCCAACTGCCAGGCAGCTTCATAGGTCAGCGTTCCACTCTTGCTGATCAACCCTACAGAACCAGGCGTATGAATATAGCCAGGCATAATGCCAATTTTTGCAATGCCGGGAGTAATCACTCCGGGACAGTTCGGACCAATCAGGCGGCTGTTTTTACCTTTGAGATACTCCATCACCCGCACCATGTCAGTGACAGGTACCCCTTCGGTGATGGCGATGATCAATTCGATGCCGGCGTCGGCAGCTTCCATGATCGCTTCACCACAAAATGGCGGTGGTACGAAAACCAGGCTCGTGTTCGCTCCTGTTTTTTCGACCGCTTCTTCTACGGTGTTAAATACTGGAAACCCATCGACTTCAGTCCCCCCTTTACCGGGAGTCACGCCGCCTAACAATGGTGTCCCATATTCGCGGCACTGCTGGCTGTGAAACAGACCGGACTTACCGGTGATCCCCTGGCAAATGACGCGTGTCTTTTCAGTAACTAAAATACTCATAATCTGTCACCCTTGCGGGAAATGTGTTTTCTAAAAGATGGCTACGATCGTTTTTTGCAAAACAACCACGTCAAATCATCTCGGCCTGCTGAATTCACAGCAGGCCGCCGTCTTGTCCTATGAACTTAAAGTGGCAACGACTTTCTGTGCAGCATCTGTTAAATCAGTCGCCGAAATAATATCTCGACCACTTTCAGAAAGCATCTTGCGGGCCACTTCGACATTGGTTCCTTCCAGACGAACCACCAGAGGCACCGTGAAACCCACCTTCTCAT
The DNA here is from genome assembly GCF_963976445.1 of uncultured Gimesia sp. Classification (GTDB taxonomy): domain Bacteria; phylum Planctomycetota; class Planctomycetia; order Planctomycetales; family Planctomycetaceae; genus Gimesia. Next base: position 6,941 of record NZ_CAXBKP010000037.1, read on the forward strand.
AGGCTTCCAGTAATGCGGTCACAATCGTGTCGCACTTCATGATTCCGCCAAAGATATTCACCAGGACTGCTTTGACATTTTCGTCAGCCAGAATGATCCGAAATGCTTCGGTCACCTGATCAACATTCGCTCCGCCTCCTACATCCAGGAAGTTCGCGGGCTCTCCGCCATGATACTTGATCAGGTCCATCGTACTCATCGCCAGGCCGGCACCGTTGACCAGACAACCAATGTTTCCATCCAGTTTGACGTAGCTCAGACCGGCATTCCCTGCGGCAACTTCAGACGGGTCTTCTTCGGTCAGGTCTCGCAGTTCGTCAAACGGCTTATGACGGAACATCGCGTTGTCATCAAAGGTAACCTTCGCGTCCAACGCAACCAGATCACCTTCGCCGGTAATGACCAGCGGGTTGATCTCGGTCATACTGCAGTCATTATCAACAAAGAATCGGCTGAGTTGGCAGAAAAACTTCTCGGCACTGCGAACGGTTTTCCCTTTCATGCCCAGCTTGAACGCCAGCTTGCGGGCCTGAAACCCGAGTAAACCGGTATGAATTGAAAACGGCTCGCTCAGAATCTTTTCTGGAGCTTCTTCTGCGACGACTTCAATTTCCATTCCCCCTTCGGTCGAGAGAATCATCACCGGGCCGCCGGCTTCGCGGTCAATCACACAGCCCAGATACAGCTCTTGAGCGATATCCAGTCCCTGCTCGATGAACAGCGTATTAACCTGCTTTCCTTCTTCGCCTGTCTGGATCGTCACCAGAGTCGAACCCAGCATCCGCTCGGCGTTCTCGCGAACTTCCTCTGCAGACCGCGCCAGAACAACACCTGGTTGATCAGGATGTTCTTTGAAACGGCCTTTACCGCGGCCGCCGGCGTGAATTTGCGATTTCACAACCACCAACGGACTGCCCAGTTTCTCAAACGCGGCCACCGCTTCATCGGCGGTTTTCGCTATGATCCCCTCAGGGACGGGAATCCCGACTTCGCGAAACAACTGTTTGGCCTGATATTCGTGAATTTTCATTGGTTTTTCAGACTTTCTCCTGAAAATTTGCTACCGACTAGATTAACGGCGATTCAAAAATGGCGAGCCACCACCTTGAACTCAGGCCATCATAGCGGGTTCACGACGGCATATCCAGCAAGCTATCCTCGCCTTCACAGTAAAATTTCTGCATAATAGAAATCCAGTCGGCCCGCCTGTTTCAATTCACTTGAGAGCCTTCAAAATCAAGGCAGTCACCAACAGCAATCCACACACATTCACAACATGAAGGGAAACGCGATGCTCAAAGGAATCCCTCCGATAATCTCCCCCGACCTGATGCACACGCTCATGAAAATGGGACACGGCGATGAGATCGTGCTCGCTGATGGAAACTTTCCCGCCGACTCCCACGCCCAGCGCCTCATTCGACTCGACGGGCACAGCGTTCCCGAAATCTTAGACGCGATCCTGCAGTTTTTCCCGCTCGACACATTCGTGGATCAGCCGGCCGGCTTGATGAATCCCGTCGACGAAAAGACCGTCGAACCTCCGATCTGGAACATCTACCAGGAACTCATTCAAAAGCACGACAGCCGGAACTTCGAGCTGGAAAAAATCGAACGCTTCGAATTTTACGAACGCGCCAGACAGGCCTACGCTATCATCGCCACCAGCGAAACAGCCTTGTATGCCAACCTGATTCTCAAAAAAGGAGTCGTGGTTGAATAGGCTTTCCGATTATTTGTCTGACGAAACAAAATCAACTCGTAGGGGCGGTGCCTATGTGCCCGCCCGCCTTGCGAAACTCAATCATTTATTACGCAATCCTTGGGAAGTATTGAAGGAGCCAGGGTAAGCCCGAATGCAATTCGGGCCGAGCGCAGCGAGCAGGAAATTGACAGAGAAACCACTCCCAGAGAAAAATTCCATTCTGCGATCATTTCCATTGAGATGGGGATGCTGACTACCACTTGTGAGTCCCCCTGACAGTTTCCCGTTGTCTCCGACAACACCGAATTTCATTGGGTGCTACCCATCGCCCTGATACATAGCAACAACAGGCAGGCCTGATGAAGCATTCGCACGCAGACATGCGAAAACTGCTCAGCATTCTCAACACCATGGTCAATGAAGGAAAACAATGGGATGCAAACATGATAAATATTTGAAATTTTAAGACAGTCGCTACAGTTGCAGACATTGTTGCAAATCAATACTTACTTCAGCAGAATCGTCTGTTCTCGGTCGGGTCCCACGGAAACGATCTCGACTGGTTTGCCGATGATCTCTTCGACCGCCTTGATATAAGCGATCGCATTGACGGGCAGATCTTCCATCCGGCGGACACCGGTGATGTCTTCCTGCCAACCTGCAATGGAACGATAAACTGGTTTTGCCTGTTCCAGATCAAGAATATGACTGGGAAAATCAGTAACTTGTGTGCCATTCACATCGTAGGCTTCACAGATTTTAAGCTCATCCAACCCACTCAAGACATCCAGCAGCATCACGGCAATGCAGTCCACGCCACTGATGTTTGCTCCGTAGCGGGTTGCAACCGCATCGAACCAGCCACACCGTCGCGGACGGCCGGTCACGGTTCCGTATTCATTCCCCACATCACGAATCCGCTGACCGATTTCGTCGTGCAGTTCGGTCACAAACGGACCGCCGCCGACGCGTGTCGTATACGCTTTGACAACGCCGATCATCTTGTCGATATAACGTTCCGAGACGCCACTTCCATTATGAATGCCGCACCCGGAACTGTTGGATGAGGTCACATAAGGAAACGTACCGTGGTCGATATCAAGCAAACTTCCCTGTGCGCCTTCAAATAGAAGCTTGCGTTTTTCGTCAACGGCCTTCAGCAAATAAGCACTGGTATCAACGACATGGGCCTTCAGTTTTTCGGCATAAACAGAATATTCTTCGTAGATCGCGTCAACACTTAACGGTTCCGACTCGGGATCGAGTGATTGAAACATTTTGTTTTTGTAAGGGATAATTTCTTCCAGTCGACTGCGGAAATAGTCCGGGCGGATCAAATCGCCCATACGAATCGCATGCGTACGGCCGGCTTTATCACGGTAGCAGGTGCCAATCCCCCGCATGGTGGTCCCGATGGCTTTCTCTTTGCGACTTTCTTCGAAAATAACTTCTTCCTGCATATGATAAGGAAAAATCACATGCGCGCGGTCACTGATCAACAGCCGACTCGCTTCAATCGGACCATTTTGCTCTGCAATTGACGCCATTTCCTGCAGGAACGCCTTGGGATTAATCACCACCCCGCCCGTAATTACGGAAGTCACATTCGGATTCAGCACACCAGCTGGCAACAATGAGAGTTTATAGGTTTTTCCGTCAAATTTGACTGTATGCCCTGCGTTATTGCCTCCCAGATAGCGCACCACGATTTCGTGCTGCTCTGAAAGTAAATCTACAATTTTGCCCTTGGCTTCATCGCCCCACTGTAATCCAATTACCGACGTCGCTGACACTACACTATCCCACTGGTTGAATAAAAAATATATTGAAAAATGACCATCAACATTGATTCTGTAGTGAATCAAAAACGGCGCACACTACGCGCGCACCGGCCCATTTTATCGAACAGATTCCCATTTGGGGAGCGCCACGCCTCACGATGATCTTAATAATTGGATTTTCGGTACATCAGGTGATATAATTGTCTATGCACACTTCTTTTGTGCGGGCCAGATCAGGAAATTACACCAAGCTAATGAACATATCTTCTCAAAAACGCGTTTTAATCATTGACGATGACGAAGGGCTTACCGAGCCCCTGCAAATGGCAATGGAAGCCGCCGGATATCAAGTATTTACGGCTCACGACGGCAACGAAGGGGTCATGAAGATCGAGCGGGATGCCCCCGACCTCGTCTTGCTGGACTTGGTCATGCCCCGCCGCAGCGGCTTCGCCGTCCTCGACAGCATCTTCAACAATAAACACCGACCCCCTCGCATTATCATGGTCACAGGCAACACCGAACCCAAATATCGGGAACTGGCCCTCGACCGAGGCGTCGACCGCTTCATCCCCAAACCCTATCAAATCGATGATCTGGTGGAAGCGGTGAATGAACTGCTGAAACCGGAACCGATGGAATAGCATTCTCTGAACAACACCACTCGACGGGTGGGACCGAATGCGATTCGGTCCGAGCGCGCAGCGAGCAGGATGTGGCGGTTCAACCTCACAAACCTGCTCAGATCTCCCCCCCCCTTAAGCAACAAGAAAATGAGGCGCGCTTTCACCAAAGTTTGTGTGCACCGCAACCTCCTGTTGTCTCGCGACAACTCCGAATTACATTCGGAGCCACCCAGAAATGTTTTCAAATCTCTGGCCAGCTGATTGGTACACCCACAGATTTACTTAATTCGTAATGACGTGCCGAGCTCCATCCCCATTCAGTGATGCTACTCACCAATCCTTTTCTTACGGGGTTCATGTGCATGTAGTTCAATTTTTCTTCGATCTTATGTTCGGACTCAATTTCAAAAGAGTAATAGCGTTTCTGCCAAATGGGGTCTTCTTTTGGAAAGGTTCCAGTATAGTGGCTTTGATCTTGAATGAACAATTTAATTGAACGACTTGAACTCCGCTTCCAGTCTCTCATGAAAGCACTCAGTTCACCAAGCTCTTGAAACCAAATCAGACAGTGAACGTGATCGGGCATAATCACGAATCCAACGCAGATCGCATTGTGCCTTGTCAACTCATGATTCAGTGTTCCTAAAACACGTTTTTTCGTATCGTCATGATCCAAGTACCTACGATTTCCAAAACAGGAAAACGTAATAAAATGAACATATCTCTGATTATCGAAGATGCGCCGTTTGCTCATCACTCAATAATAGCAAACAGAATGTTCACTGCGAGTTTTTCTTTTCAGAAACTCAAAAGGGGTGGGACCGAATGCAATTCGGTCCGAGCGAAGCGAGCAGGAGGTGGCAGTTCAACCTCACAAACCTGCTCAGATCTCCCCCCCCCCTTAAGCAACAAGCAAAATGAGGCGCGCTCTTTCACCAAAGTTTGTGTGCACCGCAACCTCCTGTTGTCTCTCGACAACTCCGAATTTCATTCGGAGCCACCTGGGGAGATTTAAACTTCATCCGCCGCCAATGGCGGGCAGAAAATGAATTTCACTTTCGGGGGAGACTTTTTGCGCCAGGCCGCGGGGGGTCACATTTTGATCGACGGTGACTGCCATCCCTGCCCTGAGTTTTCCCTCAGGGCAGAGACGTTCTATCACACCCGGATACTGTTGATCCAGAAATTGCACCGCTTCCAGAACGGTGGCCCCTTCCACATTCACTTCTTCCTGTCCCTCACAGTATGGTCTGAGCAGGGGCGGAATAAACAGGCGAGGCATTCTCGGTTCAACTCCTGATCAAGACTCTTTTTTTAACAGCTCGTGCAGAACACGTGGCGGCGACATCGGCAGTTCATACAACCGTACGCCGACGGCGTTGTGAATCGCCGCTTCCAGAGCAGCCGGCGGCGGTACGATGGGAACTTCCCCTACACCACGCACTCCGTATGGATGGCCGGGGTTGGGTACTTCCACAATGATTGCATCAATCATCGGCAGGTCATAACAAGTCGGAATCCGGTAATCGAGGAAGTTCGCATTCCGCATGCTGCCTTCTTCGTCATACCAGTATTCTTCGTTCAACCCCCAGCCAATGCCCTGCACAGCCCCACCCTGAATCTGTCCTTCGACATACGCAGGATGAATCGCCGTCCCACAGTCCTGGGCAGCCGTGTAACGCAGAATATCCACTTTGCCGGTATCGGGATCCACTTCGACATCGACCAGATGCGTTCCAAACGCGCCGCCGGGTTCGTTGTGATTTGAGACACCACGTCCGACCAGAGGCTCACCCGTCAAAGATAATTCGATAGCGATTTCTTTGAAGGTCATCGACTTATCAGGTCCGATGACAGAACCGTCTTCGTATGAAACCTGGTCCGGGTCAACTTCCCACAACTCAGCGGCACGGCTGACAATCTGTCGCTTCAGGTCCTGCGCTGCTTCATAAGCGGCCCAACCTGTCGCATACGTGACACGACTTCCGCCGGTCACGTCGGTATAACCAACACTGTCTGTATCGACTACGGCTGGTTTGATATCTTCCGCTGCGAGACCCAACGCTTCAGCAAACTGCATAGCGATCGCGGTGCGAGAACCACCAATATCGGTGGAACCTTCCAGCAGACCGACAGAACCATCCGAATTCACGTTCGCCGTCACAGCAGATTTCAAACCGGCATTGAACCAGAAACCGGAACCAATGCCCCGCCCCTGATTTTTACCGGTCAGCGGCGTCTTGAAATGCTCGCTGTTCTTAATGGCTTCCAGTGTTTCCACCAGACCGATGCGCGGATATGTCACGCCGTCAATCCGACGCGTTCCCTCTTTTGCCGCATTCTGTAGACGAAACTCTGCCGGTTCCATGCCCAGTTTTTCACAAAGCTCGTCCACAACGGTTTCCGTCGCGAAGGCAGCGTTTGTTGCTCCGGGTGCGCGATACGCGTTGGTCCGAGGTTTATTGACGCAGACGTCATAACCTTCGACGCGACCGTTGGGAATGTCATAGCAGGAGAAGACGCACATCGCCCCGGCGCCAATCGGAGAACCGGGATAACCACCTGCTTCATATGCCATCCAGGCCTCGGCGGCTGTGAGACGCCCGTCGGCATCGACGCCCATTTTGATCTTAATCACAGAACCGGGAGTGGGGCCGGTTGCCTGCAGCACGTCCGCCCGGTCCATCACAATTTGCACGGGAACCCCTGCCTTACGAGATAAGACTGCAGCCGCTGGAGCGAGATAAACGGAGATCTTGCCACCAAAACCCCCGCCAATTTCTGCAGGGACCACTTTCACGCGGGCCAGAGGCACATGCAACAACTCTGCCATCTGTGAGCGGACTGAAAACGTGCCTTGCGTTGGAGTCCAGACGGTAATCTGACCATCGTTGTTCCACAATACGGTTGCAACGTGCGGTTCGATATACCCCTGGTGCACGGTCGATGTGCGAAATTCACGTTCAACAACATATTTGGCGTCGGCGAATCCTTTTTCGATATCCCCTTTTTCAAACACAATATGTTTGGCAATATTACTCGGCTTGTCCCCTTTTTCGCCGGTGGAGGCCTCCTCTGTCCGCACATCAGGATTCAAAACAGGTGCCGAATCTTCCATCGCTTTCAGCACATTCATCACGGGAGGCAGAACTTCATATTCGACTTCGATCAGGCTGGCTGCTTCCTGTGCGATATGCAGATTGTCGGCGGCAACCGCAGCGACCGCGTGCCCTTTGTAAAGCACTTTGGTACGGGCAAGATTGTTGCTGCTGAGATGGTTCAGGACGACGGCCCCTTCCCCCAGCTCGGCAATTTTGTCGCCAGGCTCCGGCAGATCAGCACTGGTGGCGACCGCACGCACGCCTGGAAACGCTTCCGCCTTTGAAGTATCAATAGACTTGATATTCGCGTGCGCATGCGGGCTGCGCAGAATCGCGCCGACGATCATCCCTTTGACTTTAATGTCCGCACCATATAACGCGCGGCCCGTCACTTTGTCAGCGCCATCGTGCCGAATGGGACGGGTTCCGATGACTTTGTATTTAGGTTTGTCACCACTTCCTGCTGCGGCTTTGGTTTCATCGATGGTCGCCATTAGACAGTCTCCTTCGCACATGAGGCTGGTTGTCCCGCCTGTTGTTCTGCCGCCTGTTGAATGGCACGTACAATTTTGTCATAGCCGGTGCAACGACACAGATTACCCGCCATCGAGAAACGAATCTCTTCTTCGGTCGGGTTCGGATTTTCAGCCAGAAACGCTTTGGCCGCCATGATATAACCGGGAGTACAGATGCCGCACTGCAATGCGGCATTTTCCAGAAAGGCTGACTGCAGCGGATCCAGACCATCACCGGGAGCCAGACCTTCGATCGTTTCGATGTCGGCGCCTTCTATTTCCACTCCTAGCACCATACAGCTATTGATGGCCTTGCCATCCACTAGTACAGAGCAGGCACCACAGTTACCGTTGGAGCAGCCTTCTTTGGCACCGGTCAGGTTCAAGGTATTACGTAATATTTCGAGTAAGGTCTGCCGGGGCTGGCAGAGGAACTCCTCTTCACGGCCGTTGATAGTCGCGGTTACGATCCGTTTCTTCGCCATTGAAAAGTCCTTATTAAAAAATTCTGAGTTTGATTCAATTATTGAGAGATTCACCAGTTAAAAACGGAGAATCATCCGCGAGCACGTTCAACCGCTTTTTTAATCACACGTTCGGTTAACACGCCGGTCACATGAGTTCGAAACTCCTGTGTGCCCCGCATATCGGTAATCGGATGCACGACTGCTTTCGCAGCGGCAGCCGCCTTCTGAATGGTTTCGTCATTCACAGGCTGACCGGCGAGCACCTCGCTGGCTTCCTCTGCATAAAAGGGCTTGGCAGCAACCGCGCCCAGACCAATGCGAGCAGAGACAAAATTCTCACCACTCTCATCCAGCACGACCGACGCGCCCACTCCCACCACGGCGATATCCATCTCGTTGCGGGGAATAAACCGGCGATAATGCGATCCACTATGTGGCGGACGGGCAGGAAATTTCAGTTCAACGATAATTTCGCCTGGCTCAAGCATGTTCTGACCTGGACCGGTGCAGAATTGATCGACGGGAACCTCTTTTGTACCGGAAGGCCCGGAAATCACCACAGTCGCATCAAGGGCGATCAAAGCTGGCGTTGAATCGGCGGCAGCACCGGCATTCGCCAGGTTTCCCCCGACGCTGGCCCGGTTTTGAATCTGCATCCCACCAATAATATTGCTGCTATCGGCGATCGCCGAATAGTTTTCGACAATTCCCGGATGTTCATAAATCTGGTAACAGGGAACCGCGGCACCCAGTCGCAGGCCGCCGTCGTTCAGTTCCAGTACCATCAATTCTGGAATTTTCTTTAAATCGACAATCAGATCCGCAGATAACCTGCCTGTTCGCACATGGTCGATCAGATCGGTTCCCCCCGCCAGCGGGCGGGCACTTCCATTACCTTTGGCTAACAAGCCAACGGCATCAGCCAGTGAAGTGGGGGCTTCATAGTCAAAGTCTTGCATAGCAGGTTCGTCCCTCTCCAAATTGTCTTGATCATCATCCCTTCGCGAGCGAATCTCAGATCATTGATCCAGTTTCACGGAAGCCCTATTATCAATCACCGGTGTGGTAACATCAATGCAACCAAAGATGAAGAAACACCGTATTTCCTAATTTTATAATTTCCTTAAGAATAAAGCTTCACACGATGCTGACAAGTCTGATTCTCCCCAGTGAGACCAGAAAAGTTCTGATTGGCTTCCCCGCAACACTTACCTCGCCTATTCGGATTTGGTAACCTGCTTCCCAGCTAACAACATACAGAGATATAGATGGCCAGCCAGCGGTTCATTTAATCAAAAAAGGCCAGATCCAACACTCGACCGAGTGTTTTCGTAAGTTAATGAGTGACAGGATGTCAGTAATCAAAGCCTTTGATCCCTTGGCCTGTGGACTCAGACAAAATACATTTGCAATACAGAAAGTGCAGACTGCACTCAGAGGCAGGTTACATAAGTGGCACGAAAAAAAGCGTCTTCAAGCCTGAATCAAAAATTTGAGCAGCGAACACAGGAGCTCGGCCAGCAGATTTGGGGTCTGCTGGAACGTCGCGAGCCAACGATGTTCGAAAAACGCTGGTGGGATGACCGGATTCTCTCCTGGGCGATGGCTGACGAATCAGTCAAAGTGCAGATGTTCCGCTTTGTGGACGTCCTGCCGATGCTCCGCTCGCATGAATCCATCGTCAGACACCTGCAGGAATACTTCGAAGATGTCCGCAAGCATCTTCCCTGGGCGGCCCGTATCGGCCTTGAGTTATCACAGCCCAATTCTGTGCTGGGGCGTGCCCTGGCATTGAATGCCCGCTCGAATGCTCGTCGGATGGCCAGTCGTTTTATCGCCGGCTCCACGGTCGAGGAAGTCCACCGCACGGTCGATCGGCTCAGAAGCGAAAACTTTGCCTACACGCTCGACCTGCTGGGTGAAGCCGTCATCAGCGAAGCCGAAGCCGAGGCCTATCTGCAATCCTATCTGGGTCTGATCAAAGGCCTGGCCCCCCGGGTCAAAAAATGGTCTGAAAACGTACAACTCGACTGGGACAATAATGGGCATCTCCCCAGAACCAACGTTTCCATCAAACTGTCAGCGTTATGCAGCCAGTTTAAGCCCAACGACCCGGTTGGTACGATGGCCGCCGTCCAGCCTCGCTTAAGAACATTATTGCGAAGTGCGATGAAGTACGATGCGTATCTGCACGTCGACATGGAGCAGAACTCTTATAAACCATTGACGCTGGAAATCTTCAAACAGACGCTGATGGAAAAAGAGTTCCGCGACTTCGACAACATTGGTATTGTCATCCAGGCCTATCAGTCGTCAGCCGAAAACGATCTGATGGACCTCTTAAAATGGACCAAGAAACGAAAAACGCCGATCTCGATCAGACTCGTCAAAGGGGCTTACTGGGACTATGAAACGATCACGTCTCAGTACCATCACTGGCCGATCCCCGTGTTTCAGGAAAAATGGGAATCGGATGTCAACTTTGAAAAACTGACGCTGATTCTTCTACAAAATCACCAGTGGCTGAGACCTGCCTTCGGGAGCCATAACATGCGCAGCCTGGCACATGCCATTGCGGTCGCACATGAACTGGATGTCCCCCCTTCCGCATATGAAATCCAGATGCTGTATGGCATGGGAAAAGAGCAGGCACAGGTCTTTGCAGAAATGGGGCACCGCGTCCGCATTTACACGCCTTTCGGCGAACTAATCCCCGGCATGGCCTATCTGGTCAGACGACTGCTGGAAAACACTTCTAACGACTCATTCCTTCGACAAAGCTTTACCGAGCACGTCAACCTGGAGACTTTGATGATGAACCCGTCCAACCACGCAACCACCAAGAAAGAGTCTGAAGAAACAACTGGCTTCCAGAACGAACCGTTGATTGACTTCAGCCTGGAAGAATCACGCACCCAGATGCAGGAAGCCCTGGAAGCAGTCTCCGATCAGTTTGGTAAAGAATACCCGCTGTTAATCAACGGACGTGCCATCGATACCAAAGCCACCATCACTTCACGCAATCCGTCACACCGTTCCGATTCGCTGGGAGTCGTCTCTTCCGCTTCTGCCGATGATGCGATCGACGCCATTGATGCGGCCCGCCGTGCATTTCCGGGATGGTCAAAAACAGAACCGCAGTACCGATCCGAATATCTGGAACTGATCGCCGCCAACATGCGCCGCAAGCGTTTTGAACTGGCTGCCTGGATGGTTTACGAATGTGGAAAGCCGTGGGAAGATGCAGACGCCGACGTCGCGGAAGCCATTGACTTCTGCATGTACTACGCCGACCAGATGCGCAAAATGTCTGAGCCCCTGCACTGTGATGTCCCCGGTGAAGAAAACGTTTACTTCTATCGCCCCCGGGGAACAGTCGCTGTGATTGCCCCCTGGAACTTCCCGCTGGCGATTTTAACCGGCATGACGGCCGCCGCGTTAGTCACCGGAAATACCGTCGTGATGAAACCGGCCGAGCAGTCATCCATCGTCGCTGCCAAACTGATGGACCTGATCCACGAATCCGGCATTCCCGATGGTGTTGTGAACTTTCTACCCGGTATCGGTGAAGAAGTCGGCCCGGAATTAGTTGGGAGCCCTGACGTAGAAATGATCACTTTCACCGGCTCACGCGATGTCGGCCTGTCGATCAATGAAACAGCTTCGAATACAGACATTCGCCAGAAGATGGTCAAACGAGTCATCGCCGAGATGGGTGGCAAAAATGCCATCATCGTTGACGATGACGCCGACCTCGACGAAGCCGTACTGGGTGTGATCCATTCCGCATTCAACTATGCCGGCCAGAAGTGCTCGGCCTGTTCTCGTGTCATCGTACTGGAATCTATTCACGACACGTTTGTGAAGCGCCTTGTGGAAGCGACGAAAAGCCTGAAGATTGGTCCTGCCGAAGAACCCGGTACCGTTATCGGGCCCGTGATTGATGAAGAAGCCAAACAACGGATTCTGGAATACATTGAAATCGGCAAAGAGGAAGCCACACTGGCACTTGCCTGTGATACTTCAGAACTCGATGAGGAAGGCTACTTCGTCGGCCCACACATTTTCACAGATGTTGACTCATCCTGCCAGATTGCCGTGGAAGAAATTTTCGGCCCGGTGTTGGCTGTAATGAAAGCAGAAGATTTCGACGAAGCGATTTCGATCGCCAACGATACGCCTTATGCACTCACCGCCGGCATCTTCAGCCGTAGCCCTGCCCACCTGCAGAAAGCAAAAATGGAACTAGTAGCGGGTAATATTTATCTGAATCGAAATATCACCGGCGCAATGGTCGAACGCCATCCGTTTGGTGGCTTCAAGATGTCCGGCATCGGCAGCAAAACCGGAGGCCCGGATTACCTGCTCCAGTTTGTCGTGCCCGTCAATGTGACCGAAAATACAATGCGTCGCGGCTTTGCTCCCACCGCCGCTGATGAGAAAGACGAAGAATAAGTCTACCAAACTCAGACATCCTTCAATGTACAAAAACAGGTGAGTCCGAATTCTATTCAGGCTCACCTGTTTGTATTTCGGGGCGAGCGCAGCGAGCAGGATTCTAATCCACCTGCATGGGTTTTTGTGGTTTCGATCCGCAAAGCAAATGCGAACCAGATCCACTTGTTCAAAGAACTACTCTGTACTAAGAACACTATCTACCGTTCCCCTCAACGCTTGTAGCAGACTCGGCACCAGAACTGTGACAAAAGGAGGGAAATCACTTCAGCACGATGCTGCGCGGTTTCGGTTGTTGCGATTCTAGCGATACGACACTTCTTGGATCGCCTAAAAAGCCAGATCAATTACCGCTGTTGTCAAAACGCAACATATGTTTTTGATGGCATCTGGAAACAGGCCGGGAACGAACTCGAACCGGATTTTCCAGTGGCTAAGTTAAACGCGATTAGCGAACACACGATGTACACCTTAAACAGTTATTGGAAGACTTTTTGAGATGTCGACCTTGTGTCAGCAACGAGGAGCGCTTCTCAAAAAAGAACTCACTCTCGTTCTAGTAGAGTTAAAGCACTGCCTGGTCCGAAATCAAAATCAGAGGTAAGCATAGCGGGAACTGTGAAGTGTCCAATTCGAAAAATGATCCAGTACAACAGCAAAACAAATCAAGTATGTCGAGTAGTGAATTGATAAAAGGTACGACACAACACAAAACACTACAGCCCGTTCGGTTGTATCACAATTTGAAGTTACGCATTCTGCTGCCTTTGGTTGTGGCAATCGTAGTCATTCTGGGATGCAGCCTGTTCGGTATGTACTGGCAAGGCCGGCAGGCGATCGATGCGGATGTGAAGGCCCGTGTTAAAGGCGCACAGCGGGTCCTTGCAAATCAGCTCGATGAAGACGCTGCATTGTTGATGGGATTTCAACAGTTCCTGACCAATCATGAAAAACTCCAGGAAGCCTGGTCTTCCCGAGACCGAGAAGAGTTGCTTCAGCACGCGGCCCCAATTTATGAGAGAATTAACGCATCAAATCGCGTCACCCATTTTTACTTCATCGATCTCAATCAAACCTGTTTTTTACGTGTGCATCGCCCCGCACAATACGGTGATACCATCAGCCGAAAAACGATGCAACAGGCAGCGACAACCGGAAAAACATCTTATGGCATCGAATTGGGAAAATTCGGACACTTCACTCTACGCGTTGTTCAGCCATGGCTTGTCGATGGTAAGCTTGTCGGCTACATCGAGCTGGGTGAAGAAATTGAACACATCACCCCCAAACTGTCAGAGGTTCTAGGCGTACAAGTGGTGCTTGCCATTGAGAAAAGATGCCTTGATCGAACGCAATGGGAACGAGGCCTTACCATCCTGGGACAAACAGGAAACTGGGACCAGTTGGCCAACTTTGTCATCATCGATCAAACGATCAAAACAATCCCACCGGCTTTGCTGTCTCAGATCGACTCGGGCAAAAGAGAAAACACACCAGTCTCACTTACAGATTCATCAACCCGGAAAATATATCGCGGCGAAATCATGCCCCTGATGGATGCCAGTAATCAACAGGTCGGTAGTCTCGTTGTGTTGAAAGACATTACTCAGCTGGTTACAAAACTACGCAAGACTGCGGGGATACTATTGATCGTTGGTTTCGTAGTGGGCGGAGTCCTGTTCGTGATCTGCTATATCTATATCACATCCCTGAGAAATGTGTCAAAACAACTCATAGAAACCGCGCACCAGGCAGGCAAAGCGGAAATTGCAACCAGCGTCTTGCACAACGTCGGTAACGTACTCAACAGCGTTAACGTCTCTGCAGGACTGATTCAGGATAATGTTCTCAAATCCAGTGCCAACAACCTGACCCGGGCTGTCGGAGTGATGGAACAGCACCTGGAAGAGATTGGTGACTTTGTGACGAACGATGATCGAGGAAAACATCTACCTCAACTGTTGATCGATGTCAGCCATCAAATATCAACAGAAGAGGACACGATTCTAGAAGAAATTAATTCTCTGATCAGAAATATCGATCACATTAAGGCTGTCGTGGCCTCCCAACAAAAGAACGCCAAAGGTACTGCGGGAGTCATTGAAGAATTCTCTCTGGTCGAACTACTAGAAGACGCGATTAACATTAACACCGCTTCGATGGAACGCCACTCCGTCAAAATCACTCGCAAATTTGACGACATTGAACCAGTAGTTTCAGACAAGCAACTGTTATTACAAATCATTGTGAACCTGATCAGCAACGCCAAATACGCCTGTCTGGAAAGTGGAAACAAGAAACACTTATTGACGGTTCGCTTGAAACACAAGGGTCAAGATCGTATCTCGATTGAGGTGCAGGACAACGGCATGGGAATCACTGCTGAAAACCTGACAAAAATCTTCGCCCACGGATTCACCACACGTAAAGAAGGCCACGGCTTCGGGCTGCACAGTGCCATCCTGGCAGCAAAGGAACTAAGCGGAAGTCTCGTCGCCACCAGCGACGGCCCCGGAACAGGAGCCACCTTCACCCTGGAAATACCCTACCAGCAGGCAGGAACAATCTTATGTACAAAATAAACGAATCACGCAATCGACGCATTCTCGTCATCGATGACAACGAAGCCATTCACGATGACTTTCGTAAAGTGCTGGTGGGTAGTGCAAAAAAAAGCAAAACGGGCGACTCGTTCGCCGCTTTTTTTGGCGAAGAAGCACCGACTACAGATGAGCATACATTCGAAGTCGACGCCGCCTCTCAAGGTCGGGAAGGACTGGAAAAAGTGCGTCAGTCGATTCAGGATGACAGGCCTTACGCAATGGCATTTGTCGACATTCGCATGCCCCCCGGCTGGGATGGCATTGAAACCGTCGGACACCTCTGGGAAGTAGACCCCGATCTGCTGATTGTAATCTGCACTGCTTACAACGATTACAACTGGACCGAAATGTCACAACAGCTCGGCTGCATGGACCGTTGGCTTATTCTCAAAAAACCGTTTGACAATGTGGAAGTTCGACAGCTCGCATCCTCACTCACGGAGAAATGGGATCTGGCCAGAAAGGCCGAGCTGAAGCTCGACGAGTTGCAGCAGACTGTCGGAACCCAAAACCGAGAACTGGCAGCATTTCGTAAGGCGGTCGATGCGGCAGGCATTGTAGCGATGATCGACCTGGAGGGCACAATTCTGGAAGCCAACGATAACTTCTGCGAAGTTTCAGGCTACACCCACGACGAACTCGTCGGACAGAATCATAATCTTGTTCTCTCCGATCATCACCCTGTCGAATTCTTTGAAGAATTGTACGCGACGGTGGAACAAAACAAAATCTGGCGTGGCGAAATCTGCAACCAAGCGAAAAACGGATCACTCTACTGGGTCGATACAACAATCGTTCCCATGTTGGATGAAAACAACGCAACAGTCAGCTACTTCACACTGCGAATTGAAATCAGTGACCGAAAAAGATTGATGGGCCAACTCCACACGCAAGCCTATAACGATTCACTCACAGGGCTACCAAACCGGGCTTCTATCTTGGATTCGATTCAGAATGCAATCGACCGCGGCCCAAGCCATCATTTCGCATTGCTGTTCCTCGATTTCGATCGATTCAAACTGATCAACGACAGCCTCGGACATGACATGGGAGATCAACTCTTAAAGGAAATCGCCCAACGCTTGACCACAACATTGCGGGGAACCGACCAAATCAAACCAGCCCGACTGGGGGGCGATGAATTCGTCGTTTTGCTCAACAGACTCACCAACCTGGCGGATGCGACCATCGTAGCGGAACGCCTGCTCGACGTCTTTTCACAAAGCTACCAGCTGGGAACACATACCGTTTACTCCACAGCGAGTATCGGCGTGGTCACCAGTGAATACCAATATGAATCAGCCAACGACATGCTCCGTGATGCCGACCTGGCAATGTATAAAGCAAAAGCCGCCGGGCATGGCAGCTACCTGCTCTTTGATCAGACCATGCGAGAAAAAGCGCAATATCGATTGCGTCTCGAAGGCGATCTGCGGGAAGCAATAGAACAAGGTGAATTTACCCTCTTCTATCAACCAATTGTCGCACTGGAATCAGGACAACTGGAGGGACTCGAAGCGTTAGTCCGCTGGAAGCATCCAGAACGGGGACTGATCAGCCCTGACGATTTCATCCCTGTCGCGGAAGAGACTGGTTTGATCAGCGCTATCGGAAAATGGTGCCTCGATGAAGCCTGCCGACAATTCGCAGAATGGCGACAGACATTTGGAGACGATGCGCCAGCCTTTTTGCATGTTAACGTCTCGCGTAGACAATTACTCGACCCAAATCTGATAAATGTTGTCAAACGAGTCATCGAGAAACATGCGATTCCACCGGAGCACCTGCACCTGGAAGTAACCGAAAGCCTGATTATGGAAGATCAGAAAACATTTATCCCCATCTTGAAAGAACTCCGAAAAACTGGAGTCAAGGTCGACATGGACGACTTTGGTACAGGGCATTCGTCTTTATCTTGCCTGCACGAATTCCCGCTGGACGTACTCAAAATCGACCGCTCCTTTGTGATGAATGCCAAACACGTCCGCGACTACGCAGCACTGTTGCAGGCTATCCTGACGCTGGCGGATAACTTGGAATTACAAGTTGTAGCCGAAGGGATTTCAGATCCCGAACAGCTGATCCTCCTGCAGGCACTGGGCTGCGAATATGGACAAGGTTACTTATTCGCCGAGCCGAGTTCGGCAGAAGAAATCCAAGCCCTCTTCGGTGCACACACCGATTGGACTAAAAACTCATCCGAAATACAGACCGCCACAACTTAGAACAGTAATCATCAGCGACAAGTGAGATAAATCAGGAGACGAAAAATGATTCAAACAGAGACAAAGATTGACAATGCAAACGAATTTCCCCCCATCGTGGAATTGTCTTTTCATAAAATTAAAAATATCGCAACTCTGCCTGCGGTCGCCCATCAAATCATGAATCTCGTGGCCGACGCGGAATCGACTACCGATGATCTCCGGAAAGTGATCATCAACGACCCTGCGCTAAGTGCCTGCATTCTCAAAGTCGTCAACTCATCCTACTATGGCTTCCCGCAGCAGATCGGTTCCATTGATCGCGCCATCGTCCTGTTAGGTCTAAATGCGATCAAGAACATCGCCATCGCCACCAGCTTGAACAAGGTCTTCAAATCGAACCGTATCGGCACAGATTTTGATCCGTGTGACCTCTGGACACATTCCGTCGCGGTTGCCATCTGCGCCCGAGAACTCTCTGTAATGAGTGGGCTCGGAGACCCCGATGAAGTCTTTCTGGCCGGCCTGATTCACGACATTGGTATCATGGTCGAAATGCAGGCCAATCACCAGGAGTTCGTTGAAATCATCGGCATCGTGAGCCGTGAACAAGACACTACATTTCGTCAGGCAGAAGAACAGGTACTCGGGGCAACACATGAATTATTCGGTGCCTATACCTGCAGAGAATGGAATTTCCCCCCTCATTTTGAACATGTGGTCCGCTATCACCACCACCCTCTGCAGCTACCGGAAACAGACCGCATTATCCCCGTGCTTGTCCATGTCGCCGACATCCTCGCGGCAAATATTCATGAAGGTTATTCTCGCACGGTCGAAACGGAAACCATTGATCCAGAAATGCTCAGCATCTTAAATCTGCGGGAATCAGACGTCGAATCACTCGGAGAAAGCCTGAGAGAATCTATCCACGAAGCACACCAATTACTCGGCGGCTAAGAAATAATCTGAGTGAGAGAAGGCATCATGGCTATGGTTTAACCGAAGCCGCCGCCACCACCATCTCCCATGTAGCCCCCTTCGGGGACATCCAGATTGGCATAGTTTGAAAATCGCATTGAGGAAGCCTTCCAGGTCAGATTGATAATCCCGGTCGGACCACTACGGTGCTTCGCGACAACCACTTCCGCCAGCCCCGGAGAATCTTCAGGGTCATATTTATCGGGACGGTGCAGGAACATAATCAGGTCGGCGTCCTGTTCGATGGCTCCACTTTCACGCAAGTCAGCCAGTCGCGGCCGTTTGTCTTCACGTAATTCCACGCCGCGGTTTAACTGCGCCAACGCGATAATCGGAATGTTTAACTCTTTACACAATCCTTTCAGACGACGTGTGATCTGTGCAATCTGTTGCTCTCGCGGCATCGTCTTGTCTTCAGGTTCGATCAACTGCAAGTAATCAATGATAATCAACCCCAGATTGCTCAGCCGTTTTAAACGACGGCAAATCGCGCTGATTTCCTGGATCGTGCGCCCCGCTTTATCATCAATAAACAAAGGCATCTCGCTAATCTCGGAAGAAGCCTCCATCAGGCGATGACGTTCGTCATCTTCCAGATCTCCGGCCCGCAATGAGTGACCATTTACGCCCGAGCGAATACACAGCAAACGTTCGGCCAGCTCAAGCTTGGATTGTTCAAGACTGAAGACGATCGTCGCCGTCCCACCCTGATCGGCGGCGGCTTCGGCAAAGTTACAGACCAACGCCGTCTTTCCCATACTCGGACGTGCCGCCAGAACAATCAATTCCGATGGCTGAAAACCATTGATCTGCGTATCCAAATCAATAAACCCGGTCGTCAAACCGGTAAGTGTTCCATCCATTTGTGAGCGTTCATGAATTCGATCAAAGGCATCCATCAGAATGTCTTTGATCTCCATCTTATCTCCTTCACCCTGCTGTTCCAGGATGCTGAAGATGCTCTGCTCGGCCTTGTTTAACACATCCAGAGTGTCTCCCTGTGGAGCGTAGCTTTCCCGGATAATTTCGGTACAGGAATGAATCAGCGTGCGTTGTACCGATTTATCTCGGACAATTTTGGCATAATACTCGGCATGTGCCGCGTGGGGCACACTTTCCAGAATTTCATGCAAATACAGAACATCACCTGCCTCGGCCAACTCACCTTTGGAATCGAGTTCTTCGGCAATGGTGACTGCATCAATCCCCCGAACGCCGGCATCATGTAATCGGAGAATTGCGGAAAATATCCGCGTGTTCTTATCGCCGTAGAAGTGATTGGCTTTGACAATCTGAACCAGATCATCGATCACGATATTATCAAGGAGGATACTGCCTAAGACCGCTTTTTCAGCTTCCAGATTCTGTGGGGGAATTTTTCCAAACAACTCCTCCACGGATTCCTCTTTGGGGCGGCGAAATTTTCCTTTCCCGGCAAACGACATGACCATCCTCTGGCTCTGTAGACGTTAGAAATGAGATCTCTGATGCAGAACGATCGCGCAAAGACTCAGGTAACTGGAATTCAAAACCGCTCTGCAACTTCAATCATATAAAACCAAAAGAGGTCCGGCAATATACCGGACCTCTCTCTTATACGGGAAGCGCAGACTGGCTACTTGCCAGACCGGCTTAGCTTTTTTCAGCAGCAGGGACGACCCAGACTTTGACTTCGGTCTTCACCTTATCATGCAACTGCAGTTTGACGGTATACATTCCCAACTCTTTCAGTGGGCCTTCCAGACGGATACTGTCTGCAGGAATATCGAAACCACCTTCTTTGAGTGATTTGCTGACATCAACGGCAACGATCGACCCGTAAAGATGGCCATCTTCATTGGCGTTGGCTTCCATAGTCACGCTATGCTTGCTCAGCTTATCAGCCAGACCTTTTAAGGACTTCAAGCGGTCTTTTTCCAGCTCTGCCATTCGATTCTGGTGTTGAACCACCATCCACTTATTATGGTCTGTGGCAATGGTAGCCAGACCATAGGGCAGCAAATAATTCCGAGCATATCCGGGCTTCACCCGAACAATATCACCCTGGTCACCAAGGCTGTCAACTTTTTCTGCCAGCAAAACCTCGATAGACGACTTCGAACTACCGACGACTGAGGTGTTACGTTGTTTCCGAACCATTATCAATCACTTCCGTAATTTTCTGTTTGATACAATCATTTCAATTAAAAACTATTACTCTTTCACGAGCCGTCTGAAAATGCACCCCTGTTAGAAAGGCACATCGTCATCAGGCACTCCGCCGCCGGATGCGTTATCATAAAATGAATCTGCAGCACTGGAAGCCCCACCTTGTGCAGGAGCATTGCCTTGAGAGGCATAGCCACCACCACCAGAAGGAGCGCCACCTCCGCCGCCAGATTCGCCTCGGCCGCCCAGCATAGTCATATTTTCGCCGACGACTTTGAGCTTACTTCGTTTTTGACCTGATTCCTTGTCATCCCACTGATCCAGCTGCAAACGACCTTCAACCAGAACCGACCGCCCTTTTGTCAGGTATTCACTGGCAACTTCAGCAGTCCGCCCCCATAAAGTCACGTCCACAAATGTGGTTTCTTCCTTGCGTGAATTAGAATTCTTATCAAACCAACTCCGATTCACGGCAAGTCCAATCTCAGCAACGGCACTCCCTCCCGGTGTATAACGCACCTGTGGGTCACGTGTTAAGTTACCTACTAGAATGACTTTATTGAAACTGGCCATCATCGGCCTCCCTGAAAATGAATGGTTTGAGATTAAACGTCCCGGAAGATCTGAGTCAGATACAACAAGAGAACAACAAAGACTTAGCCTTCATCATTATCAACGGCAGCGTCATTATCAACAGCGGCGTCCACATCAGCTTCTTCGGTGCCGGCAACTTCTTCGGTGCCAGCAGCTTCTTCGGCTGGTGCTTCAGCTTCAGGAGCTGAAGAAGGATCGATCGCAGTAACCATTGCATCAAACAAGGTTTGAGGCTGCTTGATCACCATCTGACGGATAACAAGATCACTCAGATGACAAGATCGGGTAATCACGTCCATCCCACTACCAGGCATTGTGAAGTAAACCAGATAATGCAGACCTTTCATGTGGCCTTCAATTTCATAGGCAAGCTTGCCATCCAACCAAGGACGGTGCGCCACAATCTCGGCACCTGCTTTTTCCAGAATTTCTATTAAATGAGCAATCGTCCCTTCATGGTCAGCAGCAAACTTTCCACTGTCCAATAGGAACATTCCTTCGTAATTTACCATTACCGCTTTTTTCTCTGCTACAGACAAGACTTTTCTCCCGGAATAATTCGGCCCTCTGTTTGGCCAGATGACGATCAGATTCTCATTGTTTTTATTTTATCATTTCCGGTTTAAAATCAAACCGGGATATCATCATTCAGGTGCATTCACCTGATTCATAGCAATTTCAAGACCATTCTGAACCCAGCACTCAACCCCTTTTGCAGCGGCATCCACCGCCTGCGGGATCAATTCCAGATCTTTTTTAGACCGAAAACGCCCTAAAACATAATCCGCTGCTGGAAACCCGGCAGGAGGTCGCCCTACGCCGATTCTCAGACGGGGTACATCCTGAGTACCCAACTTCTGGATAATGTCTTGCAATCCTTTTTGACCACCGGCCGAACCTGCTCCTCGCATGCGGAGACGCCCGACTGGCAAATTCATATCATCACAAACTACCATCACATCAGTCGAAGGCAATTTGAAAAACTTAACCAATGCCGCAACACTGCGACCGCTCAAGTTCATAAATGTTTGCGGTGCAACCAGTAAAACTTTTTCCCCCGCACAGGAAAACTCTCCAACTTTCGCATCAAACTGACTTTTAAACCCGGTCACACCGTGCCACTCTGCCAGCTGAAACAAAACGTCAAACCCAACATTATGCCGCGTTCGCTCGTATTCTTTACCGGGATTTCCCAGCCCTACGACCACTTTCACAGCATCACCCGCCAGGCCACTAACCACTTAATCTATATTGTTCATTCTGAGAACGACTATTCTGCTGCCGCTTCAGGTGTTTCTTCTTCTGCTGGTTCTTCATCGTCTCCCGTAGGAGCCAGTACCTGCACAACGACCTGCTCTCCGGCATTATGCAGCTTGGAACCACGAGGCACTTCGATTTCACTGACATGAATCGCATCGCCAATTTCCAGTGCATTGATACGCACGGGAATATCGTCAGGAATACTGTGGGCCAGACAGTCAAGTTCAAGGGCATGCAGAGGCTGATCCAGGATACCGCCTGATACCACACCAGGAGAGGTTCCTCGCAATCGGACAGTCACTTCGACTGTCACGCGTTCCGAGGCATTGATCCGGATCAAATCCACATGAAGAACCTGAGTTCCAAAGGTATCCCACTGTAGATCTCGCAGCATCGTCTCTTCGACCTGACCATCCACATCAATTTCAAAAACACGTTCACGGTTTTTGATCAGATTCCGGAGATCCAAGTCTTCCACGCTCACATGGGCAGGTTCCTGCTCGTGGCCATACACGACAGCCGGTACTCGACCAGCCCGGCGGATGCGGCGGCTTTCGATTGAACCTAGTTTATCCCGTTTGAAAGCACTAATTCTCGGCAATACAAAATCGTCTGACATTTCCCAACATTCCTCGAATAGTGATCTGGCACCAGGCCTTGACCCACTCTTCCATTAAAGACTTTTGAATCTATAACTTGACACTATATAAATTGAAACGGTTGAAATCCAACATGCGTCCCCACTTGTCTTGTGCTCATATTTTCAAACACAATCAGGACAATTCATCAAGAATCGTCTCTGGTAAGCACATTCTTCAGGGGCAACTGAAGCGACTCCACCCGGAATCCCGGCTAGTTTGCAATAGTTGAAGCGTGCAAAAATAACTTCCCGCAAGCAAATCTGCAACCGATTCCCCCCCCTATCTTGGTTGAAAGTCGTAAGAGTGACTGTTTTTTTTGATTTTTCCTCTCAAAACCCCACAATGGCGCCTAGTTTCAATTAAGTCAGCCCCAGACCATAATACACATGAACACACCTCTCTTTCAACTCTGTCACATAACTCATCCAGCCTCCCTGCAAAAATAAAGAGTCGCAGAATCCAACAGATTACGTATTGGCTCAAAGAAAACTGGCTGTAGAATAGAAAAGAGCTTTCGAGAACATCCCCAGTCCCCGATGTTTTAATCAGGACTGTCTCCCTGCTTACTACAGGAGAAGAAGCTCTGATACCGTTGTTTTACCTGTCAGGCAACCAGAAGGCTGAGTTGATGCATTCAATCATTCTAAACCGGACTATCGTCCTCATTATCATAACCTGCCTGATGATGCCCTCTGCCGTCAATCTGCAGGCAGACGAGAAAGCAGATAAAAAGAACCCCTTCCAACCAAATGCACAAAAGCAAGCCCCACCCCAAAACGCACTCAACCCACTGAAGAAGATCATCCAAGGGTGGTTTGGCGGTCCCAAAGCAGGGCCACAGGCCAAAGCACCTGTCATAAAAAGAACACCAGGTTATTTCCGCTTTCCCCAGGACTTAGAACAGGAACGCCGATTCAAAAGCGTACAGAAATTAATTGATGATGAGCAATGGGATGCCGCACGCGACAAATTGCAATTAATGCTGGAAAACAGCCTGAATCTACCGGTCCATGTCTCCGGCGAACGCTCTTTGATCACAGATCGCGAATTGATTTATCAACTACTGGAACTCCTCCCCAGCGAACAACGAGAAAAATTCAACCGCCAATATGAGGCACTCGCTGAAAAACTCTTGAATGACGCCCAGCAAAATCATTCACCCCCGGAAAGCTACGCCGAAATCGCTAGCCGCTTTTCCGGGACGCAGTCCGGCATGCAGTCAATGAATTTCCTGATCTCCTATCATATGGAGCGTGGGGAATTTGGCTTAGCCGAACAATATCTGCAACGTCTGCTGAAGTCACAATCACCAATTACCGAATCCTTGCATTGGAAAACGAAAGCCGCATTTATCTTCAAACAGACGGGCAAAGAGTCACTGATCGCAGAACTGTTTAATTCTGCCAGAGACACTTCCCTTGAAGAAAAACCCATTAAAATCGGCGGCGCTGTTGAAATGCCTCAAAGCTGGTTGAGCAAGCAGCAGGATCTTAATCTGGCGGAAAACCTGCTGCTGGATGAGTGGCCGATGCTCTTTGGCTCTCCCAGCCACTCAGCGCGTGCTAAACACGCAGATCCATTACTAATCCCCCGCTGGTCCTTCCCGCTGACTTCCAATCATTCCATCCAGTCACAGTTGAATCTGATCCAGGAAGATCTTACCAGTGCCGGTCGAGCAACGATTCCGGCACTCCCCCCTTTAACAACACAGGGGAAAATTATATTCCGAACACTCAAGGGCATTCAGGTTCTGGACGCGCTCACCGGCGCTCCGCTATGGGAGTTGGCTCTGAAAAACTCGCCCGAAGAATCTTTTATCGCAGCACAACTAAAAAGGCTCAATACCCCCCAGGCACGGGGACTATTCGATCCGGAAGCCCGGTCCTTCTCAGTCTATAATGGGACCAACCCCGACTCACACCCCTTAACAAACCTGATCTACAGAAATGCAAACTGGGGCAGCCAAAGTACGGATGGGCGGCAACTATATGTTCTAGAGAGCATGCAGCTGAATCTCGGAGATTCCAATTTGTCCAACAATTTGAATCGATTCCGCCGAAACATCCGCAGAGGTGAGGACAAAGCTGATGCCTGGTCATCCAATCAAATTGTTGCCTACAACCTGCAAACAGGACAACAAAAGTGGAAAATTGGTGGCACCAGATATGATGAATCATTTGATCTACCACTCGCCGGCACCTTTTTCATGGGTGCCCCAACTCCGTCAGACAACGAATTATATGTCATCGGAGAACGAGAGCGAGAAATTCGTCTTTATGCCCTGAACCCGCAAACCGGAGAAGAACTCTGGTCGCAACAAATCGGCAATCCTGATCAGGATATTGCTCTGGATATGGTAAGACGCTGGTGGATCGCTCCTGTTGCCGTTGACCAGGGAGTCATCGTCTGTCCCACCACAATTGGATTACTCACAGCCATCGACCGCCTCAACCACGCGGTCCTCTGGTCAACCCAATATGCCGTCAACGACTCCGACGCCCCCCAACGGTTTAATCGTTCCCAACAAACTTCGTTTGCACCACTCAATCAACGCTGGTGCCCTTCCGCCCCCGTAATTTCAGGCAACAAGGTAATTTACACTCCACCAGATAGCGAAACTCTGGTTTGCCTGGACCTGATCACCGGGTCTTACTGCTGGACAAAACGAGCGAAAGAAACCTCGCTCTATCTGGCAGGCGTCGTTGAGAACCAGATTCTGCTGGTGGGAACAAATGGCGCGAGAGCGATTTCACTGAAAACAGGAAAAACCGACTGGAGCACAAGATTTGAAAAGTCGGCCGGCCAGCCTTCCGGACTGGCTGTGATTGCAGACCAACGTTTACACATCCCTCTGCAAAGTGGGCAAGTCTGGACCCTGGATGTCAAATCCGGGAAAATCATCAACAAACTTTTCAACGAAAATCACGCCTCCCCCCTGGGCAACTTGATCATTCAGAATGGACAATTCCTCTCGCTGAGTGCAACAGGACTGGTCAGCTATGAACAAAAACAGACATTCGAAGCACAAATCGCAAAAACCAAACAACAAAATGCACAAAACCCACTCGCACTCTTAAAAGAATCAAGAATGCTGATGATGAGTCACGCCTTCCCGGACGCGCTTCTCAGATTACGGCAGATTGATCAAAAACAACTGCCGGCTCAAGAACAGAATCAACTTCAAACACTGATTCTCAACTGCCTCTCCTCTCAGATTCGATCTGATTTCCAGAAACATGATGATCTCGTTGAGCAACTCAAGCAACAAGTCCGCTCAGACAGCGAGCGGATCGAATTCCAGAGACTGCTGGTTGAACGTCACGTTGCCAGAAAACAATTTTCCGATGCGATTGCGTTACTCTTAGAACTCGCACAGGCACCGGAAGAAACCTTCTTCCAGACGGCTGCCACCGAAACTCAAATTGACTCCTGGATTGCAGGGCGGGCATCTGATCTCTCGAAGCAGGTCACTTCAGCAGAACGTGAACAGTTTTCACTCCAGATCGCACAAAGAGCACAACAGGTTTTAGGTCTGGAACAGCAGCAACAGGAACGCTTCCTGCAACAGTTTGGCTTTGATGATGCAACCATTCCGGTTTTACAACAAGTCATCGCAACCTCAATGAACTCCGGAAACTTCTATGAAACCGAACTTTGGCTCACACGACTGGTAAAACATAAACAACCGCAACTGGCAGCGCAGGGACTATCTCTCATGGTGGACCTTTGCCTGAAGTTTCATCTGAATCCCGATGCAGAATACTATCTGGCACGACTTAGAGACTATGATCCGAATCTGCAGGTCTCGGACAACCAGACGCTCCAGCAGTTCCTGGAACAGAAACAACAAATACCTCTCACAGATGTGGAACAGCACAAACGAAAACCCTGGCGGCCGCAGAAACTGAAGCTGATCGTCGGGAACCCCGTCCGCTATTATTCCGCTCCGGAAATCACTTTAAACACGAGTGCTTCCAGCCTGCCATTTTTCCAGACGAGAACCTTGGCAGTAGAGCCGAAACAGAATCGACTCACGATCTTTGCTCCTGATGGCAAACGACTGATCTGGTCGACTCCATTACGATCTTCTGATCTGAATCGCTCCCCAGGCTTCAATGAAAGTGAAGTCGTTGGCCATAATCTGATACTGCAACACCGAGATATGTTGCACTTCTTTGATCTGATAGGCCAAAAGCTGATCTGGAGTCAGAAGTTGGAAAAAAATCAGACCAATCGATATTACCCCAGTGCATATCAATTGACGCCTTCCCCCATGGGAACTGGAAGCTCGCTGGTACTTCGACATCACCCCTCAATCGCGATTCGCAAAGTGGGAATGATCGCCGCCGCCAATGCTGATTACACCTGTTTCTATACCAGGCGCAAAATCATCCTGGTCGATACCAGGACTGGAAAAATACGTTGGACGCATGAAAACGTCGACAATGAAACGAGAGTTCTGGGAGACGATCATCTGATCTACCTCGTCACCAGAGACCGTATCACTAAAAAAATCCTACGAGTCAGCGATGGCCAACCGGTTCCAATCACACAGGCAGGCGATGATCTTCAGCACGCAATCTATCAAGGCGAAGCGGCCTTCGTTTCGATTTCATCTCCCAATGACAAAAAATGGCCCGGCCAAAAACCAGGTCAAACCGCGGTCTACTGTTTTCATCTTCAGTCGAAAGAACTGAATTGGAGTATCGACTTCCCTCGAGATTCTCAATTCGAACTGTTTAACCAGCACTACCTGTCTGTTTTAACCCCCAAAGGGGAAATTTCGATTGTTGACTTGAGAACAGGAAAAAAATCGTCGCTGGAACCGCTCTCCCAAGAGGAGCTTAAAAAACATAAAAAATTCTATCTGGTCACCGACCAGGCTTATATTTATTTTGTCGGCCATACACCAACACACAACTCCATCTCAATCAGTGTCCCTGCGATTCCCATCAATGGAATGCTTTATGTGTATGACCGTCAGACAGGAAAACGGCTTTGGAACCAGGAATTTCAGAAAAAACATCTGGTTCTCAACCCGCAAAATCTGCTACCCGTCATCTTGCTTGTTGCACGTGAATACAAGCAAATTGGCAATCGCCATACCAGTATTTTCAATTTACAAGCTGTGAATAAGCAATCCGGGAAAAGTTTCCTGACATGGGAAGCCCCTGTCGAACCCAATATCCGGGCAATTAATATCGATTACCAACAGAAAATGATTGAAATCCTTACCTATGGTGCAAGAATTTGGCTATATGATACCGATGAATTAGCTGACCGAAGCTCGGAGAATCCAGAACAGCCCCTGCCGGAATAGCCCTTTACCGGAATAGCCCTTTAAAGGAACAGTCCCAGAAAAAGAATGAGAAAAGCTCTTGCGAAACAAAACGTATAAAAATACAATGGTATACCCTCACTCCTGACGTTTCTCTCAACCTGAAGAGAGCAGTAATGTACCGCGTTTTTGTTCTGACCCTGACTATCTGCCTGATTCTGCCTGCCGTCCCGGTTGCGGGATGTGAGTGCAGCCAACAGCAGTCAAGCCAGACCAATGCCTGCTGTTGCAGTAAACCAGCGTCTTCTCAGCCAAAACAACAGAAGTCCTGTTGCTGTAACGCTTCCCAACAACGTGCAAAACAAAACACGCCGAACCAGATCCAGTACCAGAAACAAACCTGCCACTGCCATCAAACTTATTCGCAACCAGCGACGACAAACTCGGTCAAGTCTACCGAGCTGGCGCGGCAACTTCGCGATCATTTTGAGTCAGTTGATCTGGCTGACGAGCTTTGTATTTCGGCTCGCCCCGCTTCTTCACACTTATTTGAACTGCCCCCTCCTGTTCATCCTGATGATTCAGGGGAGTTTTGCGCGCAGTTCTGCCTCTGGTTAATCTAATCCCCCGCCTTCTCTAACGGATTAACCATCTCCGTTCTGCATGAGCCAACCTGCTTTCGGTGAGCCATGCGCTGCTTCCTGTTCAAACGATGTTGTTTTCTCGACAGGAAATTAGAACGGATCAGCTTCTCGGACATGTTTTGTACAAATTTTGAGACTATTACTCTTTTTAACTTTCAAGGAGAAACCCATGCGTCAAGTTCTATCAATCGCTGCCTTACTGGCTGTTGTTGCATTCGTTGGTCAAACCGTTGCCGCTGATGCCAAAGGCAAAGCAATGTGCCCGGTTGCCGGCAAACCAGCCAACGCCAGCCAAACTGTTGACTACAAAGGGGGGACTGTCAGCCTCTGCTGTGGAAAATGCAAAAAAGCATTCACAGCAAACCCTGCCAAATTCGCTGCCAAAGCAAACCTGCAACTGGTAGCCACCGGCCAGGCCAAACAGGTTAATTGCCCCTTCGCTGGTAAACCAGTCAATCCAGCTCAGTCTGTAACTGTTGCTGGTACTAAAGTGCAGTTCTGCTGTGGTGGATGCAAAGGAAAAGCATCGAAAGTAAAAGGCGATGAGCAGATCAAATTAATCTTCAACGACAAAGCCTTTGCTAAAGGCTTTAAAGTGACCAAGAAAGACTAGCTTTGCATTACCGCATCACACATGTGCGGGCCAACGTGATGCGGCATTGAAGTAAGCTAGAAATAGGAGAGTGGGAGCGTTTTTCGGAATGCTCCCACTCTTTTTTTATTTCCCCGAGAATCAGGTCGTATATTCTGAATTCAAACGCACATATTCCTGCGTCAGATCGCTGGTCCAGAATACGACCGCTTCCTCTCCAAACGGCAGTTGCACTTGAATCAAGACATCGCGATTCTTTCGGAGACCGTTCGAGACCGCCTGCTCATCAAAGTCAACAGGCTGTCCATTCTCATAAAGTAAAGTGCCGTTGAGCTGTAGCATAATATCCCGCTCAGTCAGTTTGACACTCGTCCGCCCGGTAGCCGAGACAATCCGTCCCCAGTTCGGGTCAGCGCCAGTAATGGCTGTTTTGACTAACACATCATTGGCGATCGTCCGGGCAATTTCAAAAGCATCCTCTCTCTGCTTTGCCCCTGAAACTTCAATCGTAATAAAGTGGTCGGCTCCTTCTGCGTCGCGAATGATCGCCTGCCCCAGTTCCATGGCGACTTCATCGATCGCAGTCTGCAAATCACTCAACTCCTGAACTGAAAGTTCGGCAGCCCCCGCCGCGCCATTGGCCAGCAAAATGACCGTATCGCTCGTACTGGTATGTCCTTCAACGGAGACACAATTGAAACTGCGATTGACGGCATTCCGCAGTAATTGATCAGCCTGAGCAGAATTGAGCGGCGCGTCGGTCATGATCACCGACAACATGGTCGCCATATTTGGTGCAATCA
This sequence comes from uncultured Gimesia sp., assembly GCF_963976445.1. Classification (GTDB taxonomy): domain Bacteria; phylum Planctomycetota; class Planctomycetia; order Planctomycetales; family Planctomycetaceae; genus Gimesia. The sequence continues at coordinate 37,339 of NZ_CAXBKP010000037.1, forward strand.
TCGCGGCCCCTTTCGCCGCACCACTCACACGAACGGTGGTGCCACCGATTGAGAGCGTATGGGTGGCCTGCTTGTGGACCGTATCAGTCGTCATCATTCCCGTTGCCGCCTGTCGAAACGCCCGCGCACCGGAATCCAACTGGCGCACCACTTCCGGAATCCCCTGCTCCAGCGGCGCACGCGGCAGAAAATGACCGATTATCCCCGTCGAACAAACCAAAACTTCTTCTTCCGCCATCGATAACCCGTCCGCCACCAGACTGGTCATCCACTTCGCATCTTCAATCCCACGCTCCCCAGTGCAGGCATTCGCATTTCCGGAGTTAATCACCACAGCGCGAACCGATTTGCCGGGAACGCGCTCACGCGAAACTTTCACGGGAGCCCCGCACACCTGATTCTTCGTAAACACACCCGCCCCGCAACAGGGCACATCAGAAGCAAACAGGGATAAATCAAAGGTCGATTTGTTTTCCTTGATGCCACAAGCCAAACCAGCAGCGCGAAACCCCTGGGGTAAGATCATTTCAACAGTCAACTGCTTCTCCTAGATGAAATAAGAAATTTCAGACGATTAAACCTGTGGTTTCAGAGTAACCTGCCATCAAATTGAAATTCTGAACGGCAACGCCCGCGGCACCTTTGATCAAATTATCGATTGCAGAAAAGACAATCAATTGATCACCGGCAAACTGCACGGAAATGTCACAATAGTTTGTTCCCGCCACGTCTTTAGTCGCAGGAATTCGATCTATCACACGTACAAACGGCTTGTCCTGATAAAACGAACGATAAATGTCCAGCAACGCATCCCGATTGACGGCGTCTGTCAGCCGTGGATACATGGTCGCCAGAATTCCCCGATTCATCGGCGTCAGATGGGGAGTAAACGTGACCTTGACCTCTTTCCCACCCACCGTGGTGAGTACTTCTTCGATCTCAGGCGTGTGACGATGCGTGCCCACACCATAGGCGGTAATACTCTCGTTACATTCAGAATAGAGCGTTCCGAGCTTGGGCTTTCGCCCCCCACCACTTACGCCGCTCTTGGCATCAATAATGATCCCCGTCGGTTCAACCAGACCTTTCGCCATTAACGGCGCCAAACCCAGAATCGCCGTGCTGGTATAGCAACCCGGATTGGCGATCAGATCGGCTGCCGGAATTTTCTCAGCCCACAGTTCAGGCAAACCATACACGGTACTTCCTAACCGAGTCGGGTCGATGTGCACATGGTGATACCATTTTTCATAGACAGCCGGATCACTCAAACGATAGTCGGCACTCAAATCAACCACCCGGCAGCCATCAGCCAGCAGATCCGGAATGACTTCCATGCTCGCCACATGGGGCAGCGCACAAAACACAAAGTCTGCCCGATCCGCAATCTCGGCCGGAGACAGTGCTTCGCAGCGCAAATCCAGGCGTCCTTCCAGACAGGGATGAATTGTACTAATGTGTGGTGCTTCCTCAGAACGGGACGTCAACGCGACGATTTCCACATCCGGATTACGCAGCAGAATTTTAATTAACTCCAGAGCCGCATAACCTGTGGCCCCCATAATCGCAACTTTTGTCATTGTTTCCTGATCCGACTAATATCAAAGAAGCTGCAAAGCCTGAAACAGGCGTCTGCCCGAGCACATTGAAAAAACAATACAATCTGAAGAGTGAATAAGAAGACGACAAGGATTGACTCGGCAAGGATCGCCGGAGTTCTCCATTTTTTCAGGATCCTATTCTACCAGGGAATCAAACAAAAGCAGACCGTAGACGATAATGCAACAGAAATAGGATCTGATCCAAATTTCCTGGAAAAACTTCTGATTTATAATGATTGTTTAGAATTAACCAAGTCAACTCCCACACTGGAAATGAATGTCATTCTTTCAAATTCGCCGCAAAATCAATTCGGTTTCCTTTTCAAAAACATTCTTAAACATCACAATAAATCCAGTGATTCAAGTCATTTTTTAACGACAGTCATTCATTTTGCTGGTGTCCCGAGTTCCTGATCAAAAGGCGATTTTGTTGATAGCCGCCAATGGTTCAAATGGACACCACCAGTTCAACACGGAATAAGAAGAGGAAAGTATGTCTAACGTTGCCAAACTAGCCGCCGATGCGCTAACTGAAGGTGGTGGAATTTTCCGCTTGTCCCCAACATGGGTTCCCCGCTCGTTTCTTCAACCTGGTCGTCGTTTGAAACTGCACCCCAACGATTACTACGCCTTGGGAACACATCGAGGCGGAATTGATGAACGCTGGTTTGGCTCAACAACGGTTGCCGCAAACGAAGGCGCACCGGATGACGAAGGCTTGAGCTACTGTGTCTTCGGCGGCGAAAAATTTACTCTGCGTGATGCGATAGCCGAGCTGGGAGCCGAAGTCATCGGTGACACCATCTGGGGCAAATACAATCGCTGGCCTGTTTACTCCAAGTTCTTTGACAACATGGGACCGATCCCGCACCACATGCACCAGAATGCCGAACAGGCGGCACTGGTGGGACAGGAAGGAAAACCCGAATCGTATTACTTCCCTCCCCAGATGAATGCCATCGGAAATAATTTCCCTTACACGTTCATGGGTCTGGAACCCGGCACCACAAAACAGGATGTCATTGACTGCCTGGACCGCTGGAATGATGGCGATAACGGGATCCTCGATCTCTCTAAAGCCTACCGCCTCAAGCCGGGCACTGGCTGGTTGATTCCTCCCTGCGTTCTACACGCTCCAGGAAGTCTCGTCACCTATGAACCACAGTGGGGCAGTGACGTGTTCGGCATGTATCAGTCCATGGTCGAAGGTCGGGCCGTTCCCCGCTCGCTGCTGACTAAAGATTTCCCCGAAGATAAGCACGACGACAACAAATACCTCGTCGACGCGCTCGACTGGGAAGCCAACGTCGATCCTGATTTCAAAGACAACAACTACCTTGAGCCCATTCCAATCGGCGATACCGCTGCGGACGGTTATGTTGACCGCTGGATCGTTTACGGCAAGGTCAAAGGCGAGCAGTTATTTACTGCGAAGGAACTGACCGTCGATCCGGGTAGCAAAGTCACCATCAAAGACTCCGGCGCTTACAGCTGGATCACAGTCCAGGGTGAAGGCTCCATCGGTAAACTCAGACTGCAGACACCTGCCATGATCCGCTTCGGAGAAATGACAGAAGACGAAGTCTTCGTGACAGAAAAAACAGCACAAGCAGGGGTCACGATTGAAAACACGGGCAGTGAACCACTGGTTTCACTCCGTTACTTCGGCCCTGATGCCTGCCCTGGGGCACCGAATGTCGGTGATTACCGAAAATAAACCGATCAGTCACACAAAACTGCCCGATCTCTCGGGCAGTTTCTTTTTGATCTTCTAATTCCTGCTAACATGAAGGACCGTCTCATGAATGATCACACAACCAATTCCCTCCCCAAGCTTCATAATGCAGCCTGGCCGGGCGTTGTTGGAAAAGGCCCCGATTCAGAACCCCCGATTGACTTGGACACCATGCTCGATCTGACTGCCGCCGCTGAAGTGGATGGCGTTAAGTTCGACGGAACAGACCTGTTTCTGTTTGACCCGCACGTCAGCATTGATTCCAGTGATGACGACTTGAAACAACTGGCCGAAAAAGTACAGTCCCGCAATCTGGTCATCGGCTCTGTCGTCGCTCCCGTCTGGCCTCCCACCGGTGGTGGCTCCGCTATGGGCAGCGACGAAGAACGCGGCCAGTTCCTGGAACAGGTTCGCAAAGGTTGCGGCATTGCCAAAAAACTTCGCGAGCTCGGCGTTCGTCCTTACGGCGTCGTTCGCATCGACTCCGCAGCCGGCCCCGGTGACTGGATCGAAGACCCGGAAGGCAACCAGGCCAAAATTGCAGAAACCTTCAAACAGGCCGCCGATATCGCCGCCGATCATGGTGAGCGTCTGGCAGCAGAAGGGGAAATTTGCTGGGGAGGCATGCATAGCTGGAAACGAATGGTCCAACTGCTGGAACTGGTTGATCGACCAGACGTACTGGGCTTTCAGGCCGACATGTCGCATACCCTGCTCTACCTGATGGGTTACAACGCCCCCGAAGACCGTCTCCTTCCGGAAAACTTCGACTGGAACGATGAAGCGACTTTCGATGCCGCTTACAAAACCCTGACCGATGCCCTGCGTCCCTGGACGATTGATTTCCATGTGGCTCAGAATGATGGTACCGTTCACGGCACCGGATCACACGATAAGACCGGCAGACACTGCCTGCCTAAGGATCCCAACGGCAAACTTGATATCACCAAACGAGCCGGCTACTGGCTACATGATGAAAACGGAACCCCCACAAAGAAGTTTCAGCATATCTGCTGGGATGGTTGCATGTTTTCGAATGAAGTCATGATGAATCCACAGACTTGGAACGATATTCTGTCAGCCATGATTAATGTCAGAGACGCCCACGGCTGGTCGTAATCGCTCCCTTTACTCTCTCATTTTCAACCTGTTTTTTAAAATCTACAAGGAGTCACACCAATGACCAAGCCAATACGCGTCGGTCTGATCGGCTACGGATTCATGGGACGAACCCACTCCAATGCTTATCGACAAGTCGGCAAGTTTTTTGATATAGAACACACCCCCGTTTTGCAGGCCGTCTGTGCCCGCAGCGAAGATAAAGTCAAAGACTTCGCCGACAACTGGGGCTGGGAATCCTA
>NZ_CAXBKP010000038.1:0-39763 GCF_963976445.1 uncultured Gimesia sp.
GGCTCGACGACGAAGGGCTCGACGACGAAGGGCTCGACGACGAAGGGCTCGACGACGAAGGGCTCGACGATGAAGGACTTGACGATGAAGGACTACCTGAAGAGCCATAAGTCCCCAAGCTGGAGAGCATAGCCATGGCTCCCATGCTCAACTCTGGTGCAATATAAAAAGAGTTTTGAGTTGAATCTGATTCAGAAAACGACACTCGAATATATTCTGGCCAACCATTTGCAATTACTTTATCTGCAGGCAAATTTGAATTCAATTTTAATAAAATGGAATTTGATAAATCACAAATGTTGAATGCAGTCCATTCAGGACCTTGAATATCCCCCGCAAGTTTAAACCAGACCTCAAACGTTCCATTCTTTGTTTGGTTAGCTACAAAAATTGCTCTATAGAGTTGTTGCTTGGGAATGAAAGGTGACTCCCAGACACAGCTTTTCAGGCCGCGTTCACGTAAAGCTAGCTGGTATTCACCATTAAACTTCGAAAGGGCGTTCTTAGCACCGTTCATCCAAATACGGACTTGATCAGCTATGGCTAATTGCCATTTGTAGTCTGCAGGATTTTCGCTCATATGATTCTAACCCATTGTAGTAGACAATTGTCTTTTCATTATTAGGATGACTTAAAGTATTTCTTGCCGGCCGAGTAATAATATGGTTGCAGTATACCCATGGTTTATATGTACAGAAGTGTGATGTTATTGGTCTGTCATCAACTAATCAATACTAATCGGAAGTACAAAATGAGTTATTTCACTGATTATCTATTACAAATTATCATGCAATTTCGTATATTTTTGTGCAATGCGTAGTCTTGGCAGTATGGACAAAGAAATATCAAAAAGTCAGTAAGTCGACTTAGAAACGGGTGGGTGTAAATGTATAGACTTGAGTAGCCTCAATACTTATGTGTTGAGCAACTGAATTCAGCCATCCCAGAACCGTTTGTGTAAACAAAATGCACTTTTTCTGTTGAAGACTTTCGGTACATTCTGTGAGTGTTTGAAGATGAATCCTTACTGAAAATAAGTCGTTAAAATGAAAATCATCCACTGGATCTTAAATGCTTTGAATAACAGTAAATCAGAATGATGCTGGCTGATCTTCTCTACCAGCTTAAATGTTGTTTCTTTCCGAAAATGATTTTTTAGAGTTAAGAATATTTTGGAGTAAATAAACTGGATTAATTTCTCTTCCTTTGTGTAATCCACTTTTAGTTAGAAGTATGATTTATGATTGATGTACTTTGTATAATTGGGCATCCCAGCAGAGTTGGTGGTGCAGATACAGAACTCGACCATCAAATTTATTGCTGGCAGGCAATGGGAGTTGAAGTTCACATTTGCCCGACTGGACCTCTTGATGATAATCTGAAGGCAATGCAGATGGAAAAACGGGGGTGCGTTTACCATCAGGCTAACGACTGGCCCTCTCTTGATGGAATGCACTGTATCTCGTTCTGTAATGGTCAGTTTCTCAAGCACATTGAATTGATCAAGCGTTATGCACGTTCGACTACGTTTGTCAATTGTATGTCCTGGAATTTTGATAAAGAAGTCGAAGCCCAGTCTAAAGGCCTTATCGATTTTCATCTCTATCAGACACAACATTCTTTTGAAAAGGTTAGTCCGAAACTAAAAGGCCTTGGGGCTTACCGTCCGCTTTACTTCGTACCATACTTTCACGCTGAAGATTTTCCATATATCGATAACCGATTGCAGGACAAGTTTCGTTTTGGAAGAATCTCTCGTGATGATGGGGATAAGTTTAATTACAGACAACTTTGGATCTACGAATCAATGACATCTCCAGTAGCTAAAGAAGGCTTGATTCTTGGCTGGGGACCAAAGGTTGAAAAGAAAATCGGTCGATGTCCGGAGTCGTACATCAGTATTCTCCCACCTGGATCGATAAGTCAGCGTGCCTTTTATGCACAATGCGAAGCAATCATCATGTCGACCGATACATTCGAAAATCTGCCCCGTGTTGGATTTGAAGCAATGGCTTCTGGATCAATTTTGATTGTTGACAATCGAGGTGGTTGGAAACTGGAAGTGGAAGATGGTGTGACAGGCTGGCTTTGTAATGACGAACGTGAATTCGTCTACAAGGCATCTCGTTGTGCATTTGAACTTGAAGAGCGAAATCAAATGCGATTAGCCGCACTAAATAAACTTCAAAAAAAATGGGGGCTGCAACCTGCTATGGACTCGTGGGCATACGTGTTTGAGCAATGGGAGACATTGAGAAGAAATAATTAAAATCATTTTTACATTAATTTCTATATAATCTATCATTGAGGAGAAAAATGAGTAATTGGACTCAAGAGGGAATTCTGCGTCGCTATCACGAGGAGGCGAAGCGAGGGCGTCCCTATACCTGGTTTAACTATCAACCAATCAATTTACCTGGTTATGAAGAGACTCTATCTAACTGTGGAAGGAAGTGCTTTGATCGAAGTGAAGCAATTTCAGCACATCTGCAGTCGGTGTTTGGTGATAAACCCTTGAAGATTATTGACTGGGGATGCAACCTTGGTTTTTTTTGCTTTGAGCTAGCGAAGCTCGGCCATCAAGTGACTGGAGTTGATAGCGACCGGGATAACGTCGAATTATGCCGTTTTTTGGCCAGGACTAACAGCTTTCCGAATAAACCTCAATTTTTTCATGATGGGTTATCAGTAGAAAGCCTGCACAATTTTTACGACTATGACATCGCCCTGTGTTTTTCTGTTTTACACCACTTAGGCAAACAGAAAGTTCAGACGCTGAAGACAATGGCGGAGGCATATCCTCATGCATATATTGAAATGGACGGAGCAGGATACGGTTTTAATCTTTTGTTTGCATTTTACTGGCAACTCGAAGAAATCGCCGAAACAAACGATCGCTATGGCAGCGGTCATCGCACACGAAAAACATGGTATGGCTCTAATCGTTGCAATGGGAGCGATTACCGGAGCATAAAAGAAAGAAATCTGGTTGGCTCACGAGGCGTGTTTCGAATAAAACGTGACCAGAAGACGACTGTGGTTAAGCGAGAAATCAATACCGGTAATACTCACACGTGGATCCAAACAGATCTGTCTCATGAAAGAGAAATGTACAGAAAACTGGAAGGTGTTCGTTTCTTTCCTCAATTGCTTGATAGCGGTACGGAGAATGGTTTTCAATGGATAGAACTGGAATATGTGCAAGAAAATGGTTGCTTTTCAGCCGACGAACTCTCTCAGTTCTATGATTACCTTGCAGAGAATAATCTATTCATGCTGGATTTGACTCCGGATTCTTTTCTTTTCACGGATGGACGCTTGAAAGTAATTGACTTGGAATCCTTGTTCCCAGTGGAGCACACCCTGGATGATCTCATCCGAGTACAAACTCGGCGATCGTCACTTTCGTTGGACTCATACGACAAACAATTGCGCTACCTGTTGAAGCGATTTGTTGGATGAGCAATCATTGATTTCTGAATAAATGTATTATTTACCACTATTTATAGGGTTTTTGAATGATTCTCAACTGGGACGAAATCTACCAATCGCGAGGAATGTATAGTGGGCATGGGTCCCGAGGTGTGTGTGCAGAGAAAAAAATCGCCGCGATTAAGCATGCAATCGCAAGTAATCAGCCGAAATCCATTTTAGATGTTGGTTGCGGAGATCAGTATGTTATCAAGCACGTGGATCTTACTGATATTGAATATGTCGGCATCGACTCTTCGCAATTTGCAATTGACCAACTAAAAGCACAGTCGGGTCAGCTTAATGTCTCTTGTGAGGATTTTTTTGTATCAGACTTCAATCGCTCTTTTGACCTGGTTGTTTGCCTCGATGTTCTAATTCATCTTGATGATCCGATTGATTACCACCGATTTGTCGAACGTCTTAAGCGGTTTGCATCAAAAACGATTCTTGTATCAGGCTATAACCAGGCAACTCCAGAAATAAATAATAGTAAGATTATTCATTTTCACAAATCTATTATTGAATCATTTTCAGGTTACGAATTTGACTCTTTGGCTGAATATAGAGGTACCACACTTCTACATGTTAACCTGCAAAAAAAACGTACTCGAACACATACAATCTGGACATATTGGGAGACGATGAAAAATCATACTCGCCCAGAATACCTCGATCTATGCGAAGAAACCTGGCATCATCACTGTGCGGACGATTTTGAAATTGTTCGCGTTACTCCAGAAAATATTCAAGAATATGTTCCAGACATCCTTCCTGAGTGGCATGATATAAAATGCCTTGCACATAAAGCTGACTATTTGAGAGCAGTTCTCGTCCACCGTTATGGAGGACTATGGTTAGACAATGATATAGTTGTCTTGAAAGATCTCGCACCAGTCATGGAACGTCTTCAAGAGTCCGGTTCGGATTTTATCGGATGTGGGCGTTCTGGAAATCGACCCTCCAATGGATTCTTTGGTGGAAAAGCAGGTTCACTTCTTCTTGAAAAATATATTAAATCCATGGACGCGCTAATCCAATCTCGGCATAACAATTTAAAATTTAAGTGGACCGAATTAGGTTATAATATTTTATGGCCGCTGACAAAAAAATATTCCTATTATCAGTACGACTTTAGAATTGGTATTCCAATCCATCCAAGTCGATTTAGGTCATTCTTTGATCATCGCAGACTCGATGAATTGAGTGCAGCAGATTGTGATATTCGCTGTGACACACTGCTGGCTTATCTTTACAATGCAATGTTCCCTGTGTGGTTTAAGCAACTGCCTAAAAATACTGTACTTCGAAGTTCAATGGTTATCAGTCAGATCATTCGCCGAGGGCTTGGGATTCCTTGTTGGCAAGAGCATAACACTGTAGAAGCTATTTTCGATCAAATCAAAAAATTGGAACATCGTGACAAAATTCCTGAGATGTTATACCGTGTTGGTCTGAATCACCATGTCTGCGAAATTGGTGTTCGTACAGGTAGTAATCTAAGTCAAATTGTTCAAGGAAGTAAACCGAGTGAGTTTATTGGAATCGACTCTTGGAATTCTGGAGATGTCTCTAGCCAAAATGATGTCGGATATTCTCAAGCAAAACAGAATCAGTTGGAAGCAGATGTTCGCAAAAAGTTTGCGAAGTATGGAACTCGTGGGAAAATTATTCGAGGTTATTCCTACGAAGTTTCCAGTCAGTTCCCGGACGGTTACTTCGACTATGTTTATATTGATGCTGACCATAGCTATGAAGCTGTTAAGCGAGATCTTAAAGACTGGTACCCAAAGGTGCGAGTTGGTGGTATTCTCGCTGGGCACGATTATGTCGTTAGAGACTCAAAGCATGTAACGTACGGTGTAATTCAAGCGGTGGACGAATTTGTCCGAAATAATCGTCTTCGTTATTTTGCAACTACTCCTGAGAATTATTCAAGTTGGTTAATTTTTAAGCAGGATGTTCCTCATACGCCCAGTTTTTGTTATTGGTCAATAGGATTTGGAAATGATCATCAATATGCGATGCTCCGCAGTCTAGTCAAATCTGCCAGATCTGTTGGTGTAGAAGAAGATTTTCATATTTGGACCGACCATGGCGTTAAGGTTCCTGGAAGTGAGACCCACGAATTTTACCGATCAGGGGATATGCTCAAGTTAGAGGTCCTGAAAACTCTTAAAGATTATGACTATGATTACTATGTCTTTTTAGATGCGGATAATTATTTTATTCGTAAGCCAACAGAAGAATCTGTTCGTACTATGTTGCGGTTAGCTGATCCGCTCCACTTCTCCGTGGAAGCTAAAATCAACGATGAAGCTTTCTCAAGCGATAAAACCAGTCGTTTGCGATGGCGAGGTGTCTCGCTGCAAAATATGATTAGTATCTGGGCAGAGAAGGAAATGGATGGGAAAAGTATATACAATTTGAATAGTGGATTCTTTGTGATTATGCGTGAAGAGTGGGGGAAAATTTATGATACTTGTTGGGAAGGATATAATTTTTTGAGAAATGCATTAGGTGTAGAGAATATTTCTGATGAAATTGTATTTTCTTATGCAATGACTAAATTAACAAATCCTAGCGGGCATCAAATTAAAGATAAGTATATAAGCGATATTTGGGCAGCAGATCGGGGAAACTTTCACAATCAGTTACCAGACGGAAATGAATTTCCCTTTTGGACAAATTGGAATGGAAACAAATTTATGGTCGATCCTGCAATTGTTCGCGCAATGAAGAGTAGACCACAGCTCATTGAATACGGTAATCATATCTAAGTGTTGACCTTGCCCCCAACCTTGAGCCAGTTGGAATGTTAGAAATCCAATGTAAATCATCCTCGGCGCGCCGAGGATGATTTTTTCGCAGTGCGTCAGGCATGACGCGCAGCGTCACGACCTGACGCTGTCAACCGGTAAGCGAAAGCGATCCGGGAAGTGACTTGTCGGGTGTAAGTCCCGATGGAGGCCTTGATGACAGGAACTCTTAGCCGAACTGCAAGGGTGTTCACCGCGAGGTGGGATCTGAAGGAAGCAGCAGGCAAACTCCTGGCCCGAGGAACACGAATCACATATGAGGCGCCGGTTGGATGGGCGAGAGGGCTGTAAGACTCGAAGCCCGATGTCATCTGGATCGAATCGGCGTATATGTGGCGGGTATATGGGAGGAAAGTCACGCGTCTTACCCTGAGAGATCTGAAACGGTGCCGTCTGGCTAGTGCCTCTGCAAGGAGTCGCGATGCCGTTCCAGAAGTCAGCCGAGGCCATAGTAGCGCTGTATTGAGTGGCGTGAAGGGCCGAACCTTTTAACCTGTTTGATGCAGAAATTTCGATGTCCGATAACAGACGCAGACCGAAGGCTGAGATGCCTGAGCAACGACCGAGAGCAGGCGGCGGAACCGCCCAGGGTAAGTCGTCTGCGCGTCAAACGGACTCGGCAAGGACTGATCCCATCAGACTACCAGCGTTCTTTACTTTAGAGGAGGTACTCAGTCGAGAAAACATGTTGACTGCTTACCGGCGTGTGGTTCGTAATCAGGGAGCCCCCGGCGTCGACGGTGTGACTGTTGATCAACTGTGGGATCGCTGTTGCCAGCGCTGGGAAGCGATTCGGGAGGAACTGCTCAGCGGAACTTATCGTCCTGATCCCGTTCGGAAGGTGGAAATCCCCAAACCGGGAGGGAAAGGGATGCGGATGCTGGGCATACCAACGGCCATGGACCGACTGATCCAACAGGCACTGCTGCAGGTGCTGACGCGGCTATATGATCCCACGTTCTCGGAAAGCAGCTTCGGCTTCCGTCCGGGTCGTAGCGCCCATCAGGCGCTGGATCGAGCCAAAGCGCACATTGCAGCCGGCCAACGTTGGGTTGTCGACCTAGATCTGGAAAAGTTCTTTGACCGCGTGAACCATGATGTACTGATGGGACGTCTGGCACAACGGATCAAGGATCGACGCATCCTGAAACTGATTCGAGCCTATTTACAGGCAGGGATCATGGAAGGGGGCGTCGTCAGCCCACGCAGCGAAGGAACCCCGCAAGGGGGACCGCTCTCGCCGCTGTTATCCAATATCCTGCTCGACGAGTTCGATCGGGAATTGGAACGACGGGGACATCGCTTTGTCCGCTACGCTGACGACTGCAACATTTATGTTCGTAGTCGCCGCGCAGGGGAACGGGTACTGGCTTCGATCACAGGTTTCCTGACTCGCCGACTTCGTCTGGTGGTGAACCGGACGAAGAGCGCGGTAGGGCGTCCCTGGAACCGCAAGTTCCTGGGATACTCGTTCACGCACCACTTCCAACCTCGATTTAAGGTGGCCCGCGAATCGGTGAAACGATTCAAAGAGCGCCTGCGGGAACTGTTCCGCTCCGGTCGGGGACGCAGCCTGCGTCGTACGATCAGCGAACTGCGCCCGGTACTGACGGGTTGGGTGGCGTACTACCGGAAATCAGAAGTGCGGGGAATCTTTGCGAATCTCGATCAATGGCTGCGTCGTAAACTGCGTGTCATCCTGTGGCGGCAGTGGAAACGGGTTAAAACTCGGGAGAAGCAACTGATTCGCCGTGGTCTCACGCCCCAACGGGCGTGGATCAGCGCGACGAATGGCCGAGGTCCCTGGTGGAATGCTGGCGCGAGCCACATGAACCAGGCGGTCCCAACGCGTGTACTGAGTCAACTTGGTCTCGTGTGCCTCATCGATAAAGTACAAGAGCTGCAGCGTTAAAGGGAACCGCCGTGTACGGAACCGTACGCACGGTGGTGTGGGAGGACGGGGGAAGAAATTCCCCCTCCTACCCGATAACTCCACCGGGGTCAGATTTCCCAGTGAGCTATGTGGGCGGTTTTCGTTGTAGTCCAACCGCCACTGGTCAATTTGTTCTTGAGCGTCTGCCAAACTTAAAAACCAATGTTGGTTTAAAAACTCCTGGCGAACTCGCCCATTGAACGATTCAATATACGCATTATCCGTCGGTTTTCCAAGCCGACTGAAATCCAGAGTTACCTTGTTGAAGTAAGCCCACCAGTCCAGGTGGCATGCTCCCCATTTTCTGCTCCATTTGTTATGAGAGTAAGTAGACCGATGATGGTCGTAAGGAGACTCTGATGACGAATCGACGAAGACGTAAGCCTGAGCAGATTGTGAAACTGTTGCAGGAAGGAGAAGCGATGTTGGCAGCACGTAAAACTTTGCCAGAAGTCTTGCAGAAACTGGAAGTCAAAGAATCGACGTGGCTGCGTTGGAAGAAACAGTATGGCGGCATGAAATCCGACGAGGCTAAGAGGTTGAAAGAACTGGAAATTGAGAACCGCCGCCTCAAAGAGATGTTGGCGGAATCGGAGCTCGACAAGCGCATTCTCAAAGAGGCCATTGAGGGAAACTACTAAGCCCGACTCGACGACGTAAAGCCGTCGCGCACGTTCAACAAACGTGTTCGATATCGGAGCGTCGGGCGTGTGAATTGCTTGACCAGCCTCGGAGTACACAGCGGTACGTTCCCACGGTCAAGGAAGAGGAATCTCGATTGATCTCTCGAATTCTGGAGTTGGTTAGAGAGTTCCCACGATTTGGCTATCGCCAGATCACTCGTTTACTTCGAGGTGAAGGCTGGCAGATCAATTTTAAAAGAGTTTACAGACTTTGGCGACAGGAAGGCTTGAAAGTGCCCAGAAAGAAGCAGAAACGCAAGCGTTTGGGTGATTCCAGTGGCGGCATTCTTCGTCGAAAGTCAGAACGAATGAACCAGGTCTGGTCAATGGATTTCATCTTTGATCGTACAACCAATGGTCGCGCCATCAAGATATTATCGATCATTGACGAGTATACTCGTGAGTGCATTGCTTTGAGCGTGAGCCGCAAGATGACCAGTGATGATGTCATTGCGGCGTTGGTTGACTTGATCGCCATTCGCGGTGTTCCGGCATTTATACGTTGCGATAACGGCCCGGAGTTTATCTCAAAGTCCTTGCGGAAGTTCCTGGAGAGAATCGATGTGGGGACGTCGTACATCGAGCCTGGCAGTCCCTGGGAGAATGGATTCGTTGAGAGCTTTCACAGTCGGTTTCGCGATGAATGTTTAGCGTGCGAAGAATTCACAACGATTTTTGAAGCGATGACCGTGATTGACGAGTGGCGAAGTATGTACAACCAACGTCGTCCACACAGTTCTTTAGACGGTCAGACACCCGCCAAATTTGCGTCGCAGTGTGCCGCTTCCGTTCCGGGAGAGATTCCGCCTCCGGCTCCCTCTCTCCCTCCACTCCAGCGTCACACTGCTGATTTACTAACCTAACCCGAACTCTCATAACACTGGACCAACTTTTGGGGGCATTCCACAGGCTCTTCGAAATGAACTCCGGACCGTTATCCACGCGAATCGATTGAGGACAGCCCCGAACCTCTTTGACTCGCTCCAGAGCTGCTACGACATCATCTCCCGTCATCCGGGTACCGACCCGAATGGCCAGACTCTCACGACTAAAGTTATCGACTAACGTTAACAGCCGGAATCGCTTCCCGTCAAACAGTTGGTCGGACATGAAGTCCATACTCCAACTCTCATTAGTACAGCTGGCTTTCGGCCGCGTGACTCGGACCTGACAACTTCGATTCCGCTGTGGACGTTTTCGACGCATTTGTAGGCCTTCTTCGATATAAAGTCGGTAAACCAGCTTATGATTTACTTTCCATCCTTCACGCAACAAGAAAATATGTAACCGCCGATAACCGAAATCCACACGGGTACTGGCAAGATCACGTAACCGGATTCGTAATTTGGCCCGCTCGTCTCGAACACTTTGGTAACGGTGGCTGGCTCGCGGAAAGTTCAAGGCTTTACAAACATGACGTTCACTTTCGGCATAACTGACTTGCAACCGTTTCACCACTACTCGACGACGATCGGACCTCATACTTTTCCCTGGACGACATCCTGCAACATTTTTTTATCCAGGCTGAGATCAGCTACAAGTTGTTTCAGCTTTTTATTTTCTTCTTCGAGTTGCTTCAGGCGGCGTACTTCAGCGACTCCCATCCCGGCAAACTTCTTTTTCCAGCGGTAGAACGTTTGTTCGGAGATACCCATCTTGCGCGTCACCTCAACGACAGCGGTTCCTGACTCAGCTTGCCGTAGTGCAAAAGCGATTTGTTCCTCTGTGTAGCGTTTTCGTTTCATAGATCTGGTCCTTTTTAAAATGAAAGAATAACAAAATTTCTCACATTCCGCATGGATCAAGAAACGGGGGGAAGGTCAGACGTCCAAGGTATTCCTCTGGCAGTCTACTACGAATTTAGTAACCGTGCTGATTCCACATGATTGGGGTTAATCCGTAATGCCGCCTGCCAAGCATTTCTAGCGTTAGAGGAGTCACCTAGGTTCTGATAAGCATGGCCGAGGAGATTCCAGGTTCCCGCAGAATTTGGTCTTATTTCAAGTGATTTCCTGTAATTAGTTACTGCTTCTTCAAATTGACTTAGCTGTAGATAGGTAGTTCCCAGATTATGAAAAGCCGAAGCATCTTGAGGATCTTGTTCTACTAAACATTGCAAAACAATCAGAGAGTCTTCTGGCGTAGATTGCTCAAAGTGTAGTCGACAAAGTTCTCTCAACAGATCCAGTTCTTGTGGTTTCTGTTCAAGTTTGTTTTCCAGTAATTCAATGGCTCGATCCGGATGACCTTGTCGCTCTAAGAGCCTGGCAGAGAGAATAAAACCATCGATACGGGGTTCGACCTGACCACGCATTGTCATTGCCAGTTGTTCGACCTGATCTAACTTATTTGCCTTGAGTAGAGTTTCCCCCAGGCACTTCCAAGCGGTGGTATAGGTCGGAATTTCTTCGATGATGAGACGCCATTGCTCTTCCGCTTGTTCGTACTTTCCCATTTCATCATAAACAACGGCGAGGTTATGCCGGGTCTTATAACCACACAGACCGACATCGATACTTGTAAAGTGGCGATCTGTCTGCTCTTGAAGCACGCGGTGGTATGTTTTCTCGGCATCTATTAACCGGCCAAAGTGGTGGTGTAACATCGCTTGCCGAAACAAAAGTTCCTTGTCGCCGGGGAAGTGTGTCAGCCCCTGACAGCAGTAGTTCCAGGCATCCTGGTGTTGCTCGTTTTGAGAAAGGGCGTTGACTAAGATTGCATAGGCTTTGCGGACTTGAGATTCACTGGGATGAGAGACCTCCAAACACTGTTTCAAATATTTGATCGCATTCGGATAGTTCTTATCGTCTGCGTATGTCATTCCTAAGTTGAACAGGACAAAGGGATGATTGGGACGTTCGGCATTATCCAGTTCGAGGAGCCGATAATCACGTTCTAACTTTCGTTTTCGTCCTTCAGCACTATGATCAGACCCCGAATGTACTACGTAGATATCGGCCCAGGTGACTTCGCCTCCCCGTCTGCGGATAGCGGGAATAATCTGCTCATGAATTCGATGCTCGAACTGTAAGTCGGGAAGATTACGAAATAGCTTCACATGATCCACGGCTGTCATGCTGACGTCATCTTCTGGACCGGGGCAGTGAACCTGCATAATAAACCCGAGCAGGTGGTCGGGATGATCTTGTGCCGCCAGCTCTTTTAGTTTTCGGCCGCATTCTTCCGTGATTGTATCATCGGAGTCCATCCAAAAAATCCATTTTCCTTGAGCATGTTTGACAGACTCATTGCGTGCAGCTGAGAAATCATCGCACCAGGGGAATACCAACATGCGGGCACCGTACTCGCGGCAGATGTCTGGCGTGCGGTCTTTCGAGCCGGTGTCAACAATGATGATTTCATCCACCCAGGGACGAATGCTTTCCAGGCAGGGGCCGATTGTATCTTCATTGTCGCGGACAATCATGCAGAGTGAGAGCGTATGTGGATATTTGGGTTTGTCAGTTTCCAATGTGACTTGAGGTGGTTCTTTTTGTTCGACAGGAGTTTGCCATTTCTCGTGATACTTCTGCTCATTTTGTTGCATGATCCCCGTAAAGTCAGCATCTGATCCGATAAAAGAGCGGCTGCCGAAGTGATGTACGAACGAGTCGGCGGCAATCACGGTACGGTACCCGGCTGCATTGGCTCTGCGACAATAGTCATCGTCTTCAAAGCATCCGATGCCGAAGCGTTCATCGAGTGTCCCAATTTTGTCAATCAGCTCTCGTTTAAAGAGCATACAAAAGCCGACCAGCCTGGACTCATCCAGCGATTGCTGATCATGTCGTTTTCCCCAGTCCCAGGCGAAACCATCCAGACTGGCTAAATCCGTATAAGTTACCGGTATCTGCTGAGGTCCGCTGATGTTATTGGACATGGGACCCACGATACCAATTTCTTTATTAGAATACAGTCGCACTAACAAACGGTGTAACCAGCCCGTGGTCATCAGTGTGTCATTATTCAGCAGCAGAATATTTTCTCCTGAGGCGGCTGCGATACCTTGATTCACGGCTGCTGGGAAACCTTGATTGTCAGAGTTTAAGATGACCTGGGGGTCAGCAAGTGAGTTGAAGTAATCGGGGGTACCATCGGTGGACCCATTGTCGACCAGAATGAGTTCATACGGCTCATCGGTTCGCATTCTTAAACTGTCGATGCACTGTTGCGTGTAGGGCAATTGATTGTGTGTGACGATGATGATCGAAGTCAGGCCATAATCAAGTTGCGATCGCTTGGTAGCGGTAATCAAATACTGATAGGCGTAGAATTCTTCGACTTCCTCAGGAGGGAGGCCATCAATGTGCAGACTGCCGATTTGAACTTTGCCCGGGTATCCCTGTTCTTGCCATTGCTGGTAACCCGGTCCTGGTACAATCTGGAGTTGGTCGATCTGGTAACCGGCGCGGAAGAACAGCTTTTCGATTTCACGCCGCGTGAAAAAACGGTAATGAGTCTGATCCAACAGGCCTGCGCGTTCGTAAGTCCAGTTTCCTTCAATCAACCCGGCGAGCACACTCTGATTTCTGACATTGGGGATGCTGGCGACAATTGTTCCTTCTGAAGTCAACCAATTGGCGATCTGCCTTAAGATCTGTTCCGGAGATTTCAAATGCTCGAGTACGTCCGCACAAACCACACAATCAAATTCTGCTTCAGAAAATTCATGGGAGAGCATTTCGATATCGTGTTGAACGACTCGGTCCAAACGTTTACGGGCGTCCTGTGCTGCCAGCGGATCTAATTCAACTCCCGTGACCTGCGATGATTGACGCAGTTTGACCGATTCGCCTAGCCGTCCCGTCCCGCATCCCAGATCCAGTATTGTTTGTGCTGTCGAAGGAATTAAGGCCACGACTTCCGGACGAGGAAATTCGAAATAAGGACGGTCCTGTTTGGATGAGTTATGAGAAAGTGTAGGAATAGTTGTATCTCCATTTTCTGGTTCTATGGTCTGGTTATTGAGACTACTTCCCAATAGCGAGAGCGCCCGTTTCACGGCTTTCTCGCTCAGGACCATGTGATCCTCACGAACCGAAAGCGCTTCTTCTCCACTAGCACCATCCAGATCGGTGACTTCCGCTAACAATGATTGGTGACGACGATTCAGCAATAACGAAAAAATACGATCCGCTTCTCGGACCAGGAGTTCATCGACACCGTATTTCTCTTTGTACGCATCGAATGCATTTACCCAATCTTTTTGAAAAAAAGCTCCCCAGCCCACTAGGGACATCTGTGCCTTCCCAAAACCGTTCTCTGCATTTGCAAACAAGTGGGAATGCTTGAGTCCGTGGGTAATCCGATCGGGAGAGGCCAGAAAAGCTTCATACAATTCAGGAATGTTGTGGATAATGCAATCATCGTCCTGCGTGAAAATAATTGGATGCTGAGCCTGTTGAGCGCATAAAAACCGTCCATAAGTGACCAGATTCTGATCTGCTTGAATGACGCGTACACCCTCCATTTCGATTTCCAGATGTATTTCCGAATTGTTGTTCCAGATCAAGATGTCATCGATGAACGGATACTGCCGCAGATGGGAAATGATTTGACCGATATTGTCAGGACGTTTCCAGGAAAGCAAACAAGCTGAAACAGATTTCTCCGGCAGAGGAATATGGTAATTTGTGTGAAAAGATTCTACTGACAAAGAATTCACCGGAGAGGAAGCTAGCACGTTCATTGAAACGCTGGTTTTTGATTGCCGCTCTTCAATTGAAGTTAGTAATGTCTGCATACGATGCTGATACGTGTGCTGAGAAAACGCCAACTCGTGTCCCTGCCGGGCAAGTTTTTCCCGTTCTGGTTCATGTTTCAGGTAGTAGTCTACTTTGTCGATCAGCTCTTCAGGACAAGTATAGGTGGCGAGGTGCTGTCCCTCTAAAAACAGTTCAGACTGTCCGTTATTAGTCAGGTCATTGGTGAGCAACAGACTGCCACAACCTAATGCTTCGAACACACGCATGTTGATGTCATTTTTAACACTGCGGTTAAAGATCAGGCGTGAGGCAGAATAGATATGGGCCATCTCTTCGAAATACTTCTGACCGATAAAGTGGTCCGGATATTTTGGAACGAGAGTGTTAAGTAAGTCACATCGCTCCTGGCCGATCAGGTTTCCTACGAAGGAAAAATCAAATCGTTTTTCCAACTGATAGGGACGGTGGATTTTCGGATCACAGGCTAAGGGCAACCACTGTGCGGATGAAATACCTTCGTTTTGGAATTTTCTGACCCCATCTTGCTGTGCAGCAAATACAAAATCGTAGCGAGACGCTTTTTCCAGACACCAGGGGAAATCCATGTGTGTGTCGATCACCCAGCAGGCAGCTGGTCTGAGATGTTCAGGTAAATGATATCGAAAGCCGTCATCAATATTGAGAAACAGATCAAACAGATCAGCGGGGATTTCCGGAACTTCTTCTGGTAGAAAGTGTTCCACTTCCGCTAAATATCCTAATGCACGACGACAGTAAAAACCAGTGGTTTCGGGACGTGCCTGATTGTCAAAAATGAGAGCGATACGCTTAATATTCACGGTGTTCCTCACTGAGTTGAAGCTATTGTGCTTTGATGGCATAGCAATATAAATCGCTAGCCTCTCGGTTATGTTTGATATAGAGTTCCTCAAAGATCGTTTCTTGGATCCAG
Organism: uncultured Gimesia sp.; assembly: GCF_963976445.1. Classification (GTDB taxonomy): domain Bacteria; phylum Planctomycetota; class Planctomycetia; order Planctomycetales; family Planctomycetaceae; genus Gimesia. Next base: position 15,564 of record NZ_CAXBKP010000038.1, read on the forward strand.
GAGAGAAATAAAGGCAGGCTGACATTTTGATCGAAGTTGGCATCAGGAACATAGCGGGTTCCTGTGCGTGTGGTCCCGTGCTCCTTGCGCCCTTCATCTGCGCACGTCTTGAAGAAAAGACCACCAGGACCTGCCTCTACATCAATTTCGATATAATCTGAATTAAGAAATTCATCACGCACAGAACCGTTGATGTTGCGTGAACCGACCTCCAGAACCCGTGTATCCTGAAATAACTGTGGGAATCGGAGCTTTACCTCGTGGCAGAATTCTTGTTGTGCGGGATGCGCCAAGGAGATCCTTTCCAAGTCATCATTATTTAAATAAAGGTTGTCTCGTTTTATTGAAAAGTCGTTGGTAATCGCGCTGGATGACATCCTTCCATTGAAATCGTTCTTCAAATTGCCTTCTTCCATTTTCTCCATAGGCACTTAGTTGCTTCGGGTGATCGAGCAGTTGATTCAGCTTCCTAGTCCAGTCTCTGACATCTCCTGGTTGACAGAGCAGGCCTGTTTTCTGATTAGTAACGCTAAATGGGAGCCCTCCGATATTGCTGGCAATGACCGGTAGGCCACAGGCCATCGCTTCGACCGAGGTCCGACTCAGGCCATCAGGGACAACGGTTGGCACGGCACAGAGATCACAGTGTCCATACCAGCGGGGAAGTTCTGTTTGTGACTGCCAGCCCACATATTTGACAAATTCATGTTTTTCCAGAGGTGGATCAGAGGTGACAATCAATTCGAAGTCTTGCCTCGTCTTCCAGAGCTGTTCACAAGCTGCCAGTAAAACAGGGAACCCTTTGATCGGTTCATGGATTAGTCCAGCAAAGATGATTGAAACTATGGAGTTACTGATTTCCGAGGGACACTGTTCGTCAACAGGTGCTGGCCAGAGGAATCGGGATTCATCCATTCCCCAAGTGACGACTTCAACACGATCGCAAAATGATTCGTATTGTGCTGCAATAGTGGGGTTCAATACCAGCACTGCTTCCGCATTTTGAAATGTCTGCTGCAGGAGTTCATTGTATTCAGTCGATCCGACTCCACTGAGCTGACGTTCGAGTTGATGAAGTTCGCCAGATTGATTTCTGATCAAACAGTTAAAACAGGATTCCGGATTGATAAATTGATTGTTTTCGCATTTAGTTAAGCCTTGAGGCCCTGGAAGCATTTGCAAATTGTTTAAGGGGCAGAGACATTCCTGAGCCTGCATCCGTAGAAAGTAAGGAAACTCATTGACGGCATCTGCCAGATGTGGCTTGAAATTCCAGCTGTCTGTGATCAGCACACGGTCTGGCTCCCATTCTCGAACGGTCTTACGAATACGGTCTCGAATCGTATTCGCCTTCCATTCGTCTGTTGTGAAATTCAAAGTACGGCTTTGTATGGGGGCACCGGTTTCAATCTGGCCGATCTGCCAGGGATCGTAGCGCACACAGAAATGTTGCACCTTATAACCAGCACGAATTAGAAACTGGACCAATTCGGTGGTATGAATATTGCCGCCCCCCGTCGACGGCCAGTTATACAGAAAACTGACGATGGCGATTTTCTGGGGCTGATGGGATACAGATCGTTGGTGGTTTGCGTTCTCATGTTCGGGGGGATGAGTCTCAACGTTTTCTGAAGGAAGCGAGATATTAATTAGTTTTATGTGTTTAGATGATTCATCATCTAAAATGCGATCAAGGATCGTTTTGAAACGCTTGCCGATGTTTTTCCGAGAAAGTCTCTTGCGTAACTCAGCCCCAAATTCAAGCGTACGCTTACGATATTCATTAGAGAACCAGAATTCCTGATCCTCGACCGATGCTACCTCAAAACCTTGTTTGGCTAAATGTCTGACGCTTGAACTGTCGGAGTTCATAGCCAGTGGCAAACCAGAGGCGAGACACTCGAGGGCTTTGGTTGGGGGTTTGTGTCTGGCCCGGAAGTCAGTTCCTTTAATGTCGATGGCACTGTTAGCGAGTCTGGCCCACTCAACGTGTTTCTTGGGAGTCCAGTTCTCAATGCGAACTGTAGAAGCTCCATTAAAACCTAGTTTGGTTGGAGAGACTGTTGTTGATCCCTGATCCAGGTTAGTGAGAATCCATAATTCGCGGGGCAAGGGATTCTGGTTAATCCATTCAACTAGGGGTTGGATGTTCGAACGAATACCCGTCCATAGAATTGGCCCGTGTTCTGGTTTGGGGCCAAGTGATTGCGAAATGAATCGCAGGTGGTGATCAAGATATTCTACGGGCGCATATGTATTGAAATATTTTCTGAGCGATTCAGAGTGCGTGATGATCTGTCGGCATTGAAACAGATTGTTCCCGTCACGGTCTATGTCACGCGCAGATTCGTAGCAATCTACAGGGCAATAAATAACCGGGATATCCGAAGGTCTTGTCTCCATCAATTGCGGAAAGTCATACTTAACAACAATGGCTAGGTCACAATGAGGAATTGAGTCTGCAAAAAATTCGATATCAAAGTATTGTAATAGTTCATCCCCCAGCTCTTTTCCAGTCCATTCCCAGAAACCAATACCTTGGCAAATAGGACCTATGCAAATGTGGGGTTTCGACTCTGTCATCTACTTTCCAACCGAGTATATAGTTCAACTCAAGAAGCGATACTTGAGAAGAATATGATTTGTAAAGCTGCGGGTACTAAACGAGTTTTCGTGTTGTGGGCATCAAATATTGCTTCAAGAAAAGCCTCGAAATAATGTGTGACTATCCCCGCGTTTAGTGTGTCTATATGTTACGGTTGATGGCTATGAAATCAAGTGAAACAATGAATTTTAAATGCACAAATTAACTGGCTAGAATCTTACCACAATGCATGGACATCGCTGTTTATCTTCTCTGGAAAAAGAAGATACTGCGAATCGTAACTGACAGTTTTCTTTACCGTTAGTTTTGAGAGCTTTGGGTTTTTAGAAAAATAACTTAATAGGAAATGGTTCTCTTATTCTCCCTCATATATGACTAGGTACGGTTTAAAAACGCAAACTTTTACACTCGACAATAGAGAACTTCATCTACTGTCAGCTAAATGATTTAGGTCAATGTTTCAGAGTCTGCTAGAATCGTCAAAATCGACTCCTAATCCTTCGAGTCCCCTATTTTGCGGTCAATGCATCCAGAAGATTGGATAAATTGAACCAGGGATCTGGATGCAGCTTAGATTACATTCTTGACCTAAGAAGCCAGCCATTCGTGCCCACTGACGCCGAATGCGGCATAGATAAAAAAAAGCATTAAGGGGCTGCCCTCAAGGACAGCCCCATGACATGATGCGTTGCTTTACGTTTCCGCTTTATCTTACAGATACTTCATTTCGTCCGTGACATCCTTTTACATGTGATCAGTGCCCCGTTTGCATCTGGACAGGATCGATCCAAATATAAATAATTGGCAATGTTGATCGCCCGCTCATAGGCCATGCAGAGGCTCAACCTGAGGATACAAAGGTAAAAGTGAGGCTGTTCTATTTGCCTGCCTCCAGACCGATGAAACAGGCAAATAGAATAACCCTCAAAAAAAGTAATTCACTGATTGCGATGACTGGATCATGCTCTAAGAAACAATACATGTGTCCTGTTATGTTCCCGAAGATTTACGGCGCAGGTCAGGCATGGCCTTTCCTTCCACTTCAAAAGACATCTTCAAATAACGGCGTGCTGTGACATCAGAACAATCTATTACGTCACTTATTTCTTCTAGGGAATTACCTTCATCAAGTAATTTTCGAGCCTTTACGGATATTGCTTTCTGTAGCTCTGCCTTCGTCGGCATAGAAAGACCATCCTGCGCGTAACTCCATTCCAAAGCCTTGTCGATGGTAGGAGGTGAGCAGCCAAACTCTCCTGCCAGTTTCAACTTTGACCAACCGGATTCCCATAAAGGTCGCGCTTCAGGGCCTATTTTAGAGAGGTCAAACTTAGGCGGCCGCTTTCCACCGCACTGAAGCTTGACATTATCTTTTGCTTCAGGATGGGTATCCAGATAATATTCAATAGCTGCCCGCGCCGTAGGAGGTGTGACGCCGAATTCATCGGCCAGTTTAGCATACGGCAACTCTGCTTCCTGACGTCGATGAAAGACGTCAGAAGCGTGAATCTGATACCAAGAAGTCTCTGTGGGGACCTGAAACTCAATTTCTTCGAACCAACGATCATCCAAACCTTCAAACCGATTGGGATCTGATACCCAGTATGCTAAAGATTCCAGATCTTCACGTGTAGAGTCATATTCAGTTTTCAATCTTGCGCGCCTGCGTGGTTTGACCTTTACATCGTTCATCTCTGCTTCCGAGCAGGTAAGCTGTGTATCTAAAGCGTCTGTAAGATGCGGCAGAGCTTCAGTCAGTGCCCCTAAACGACAGGCCCGCAGGCATACGCGTTTATCGGGGGAACAGACTATTTTATCGATGTGCTGAGCAAGTTCCATATGCACTAAAGAGGCATTCCCAGACTGGAGCACTTCATCAAGGTTTTTTAAACGTTCTACTATTTGCTTTGGATCAATGAGCTGGTCTTGTATTGTTTGTTTTGCCACCAGCCTTTCAATTTTGTATTCGATTTGTTGACTAGCTTGAGTCGCTTCTTCAATCTTTTGCTCAAGGACGCTCCGTAGCGTATGCGAAAGATCCCGTCTGCTGAGTGAAAGTAACCAGCCTTCCTGTTTTTCTTCCAGATCTTTTTTTTCGGATTCCAGTGCGGGGATAACATTATACCCGCTCTCATTAAGCTTTATCAGTTCCGCTTTAATTTCTCCTACTATTACCTGGAACCACTTTAAACTTTCGATATTGTTTAGATTCATGATATATTCTCCATAACATTTCAAATATTTTTAATTTTGTAAAACAGGGGAGCACACAAATACAAAAGATGTTTGAATAAGTCTTAATTCAATCTGTGTACCCCCTTGTGAGAGTGACACTGAAGATCAATCTTCTATGTCCGGGAAAAGCTGCTCTCTTATCCAGTTGAAGATCGTTTCACGCAACCATTTTTCCGGAATGTATGCTCTGTTTTCACAATTCTGATCTATGCCTCGAGGACAGACATAGTAGGTGTAGGTATCTCCAGTCTTACTCTGGCCGCCAGATTTAATCGGACGCATAGAACTGTCGCAAGTACCACAGCGAACTAGGCCACTGAGTGGGTAGATCAGTGACTTACCCGGAGCAGCAGGTTTGATCAATTTCTGATCCTGCTCCTTCTTCAGAGGTCGTTTACGCAAATTCCGGACTGCTTGTACTGAATTCCACAGTTCTTCAGGAACGATAGGTTCACAGAACCCCGGAACGATAATCCAGTCTTCTTCTGGATTCTTTTCAATAGTGCGAGCATCATCCACGACATCAGTGCAGTGTTCATTCCAAAGAATTTCGCCATGATATAATGACTGTGATAGCCATCTCCCGACAGTTGGGCTATTAAATGGTTTGAACTTATCCGGAATATCAGGATGCTCATTCAAATACCTTGTCAGTCGATTTGGTCCATACCCCGTCTGGTCAGCATGTTCAAAGAGAATTCGGATCACTAAAACTTCCTCAGACAGTGGTTCCAGCTTTGATCCGATTTTTACTTTAATACCATTTCGTTCCTCAAAGACTGGAACGATGGCATACCCAAAAGGTTTAGGCCCCCCCGGCCAGAAACCCAGTAGAACCTGGTCACGTTTTCCGCGGACAACCTGATGAGATTTAATCCGATTTTCCTCGGAAGCACGTAAGGAATCGAAAGTTGCATAAGCTTTACCCTGTGGGGTTGTAGGGTCAGCAAAAGATGATTCAGCCGTGAGAATCAGTACTCCATGCTTTTTTTGTAGTTCGTCACGAATGGCTTGAAAATTATCTAACCGACCAAATCTCTCAGCCGTATCTACTAATATCAAATCTACTTTCATTAAGCCACTTTTGATATCGTGCATCATCTGCATGTAGCCGGACCGTTTTCTTTCATACCGACCACTCTTGTTTTCATCGCGATACACTTTTACTACGATCCAAGTCAACCCCATTCGATTCAGTGCCTGATTGATTTCATATTCCTGCTGATCAGGTGAACGCTGGTTTTGTTTTTTGCTACTCATTCTCAAATAAATCACGACCCTGTACTGGGATTGATGATCGAATTTGAATTTTTTCATTTTTGGTGCCTCCTTTCAAAGGACTTTTTGGTTGATGCAGTTCTTTGGCAATCAACCGACAGATAAATTTGACCAACCTTTGATGCCGTCTTTTTCTTACCTCAGCAGCTAATATGGTCTGCTGATCAGGTGGAATATCAGTGGGAAAGGGAAACTCTCCTTCAGCAATCAGATTTGCCACTCTGTCCAGCTTTTCAGGTGTTGAAATTAGATCGACATTTGTGTTGGTTCGTTCGTTAATAGAGTCACTCATAGTATGCTCCTTGAAAGTAAGGAGTCTGGAATGCCTCTCCAGACTCAAATGTAGAACCTGGCGATCACAAACCTCTTACAAAGGGGAAAGATATTTGTAAGAGTTTGGGGCCGAATTCAGAAAATGAAATTTTGGATGGGCGCAAGAAACAGCGCTGAGCCCGAATTGGATGAAGATTTAGAAGTCAGCCAAACAGGGTTCAATCATCAGATGAGTTGCTGCCAACAAAGCAACAGCAGCGTTGCAGGCGATCTCTTTGAGAGCAGGAAGAGATGGAAGAATTATTATAAGCCGTGCTGGAAACTGGCTGAGCTTCCTCTGTCTGCCCCATCAGAATTTTTTTAGACAGAAAGATAATGTGGCTCTATAGCACGGGGAGGCGACAGGCAGCGAAAAGTATGATATGCGAACTGAGTTATCAAGATCTCGAATGTAATGTATTTCGGCAGCAGTTTTTTTCACTTAAACTAGAGCTACCACTTTTCAAAAATATGGATTTTTGATGAATCTAACCTGAGTATGTAGGATCGAGTCTCAATACCAGGACGAACCAGATCAACTAGTGAATCGGGCAGGCGTTCACCTAAACGCTTCCAGTTTGTTGACATTGTAGCTTTAGAAACTGAATCGTTGGGATATAAATCTTTTTCAGTTACAGGTGCTCTATATTTTGCTTTTTTGGCCAATGAATACAGAAACTTCCATGAAATACCGCTGAGTTTGTGAAAAATGATCTTTTTTTTCCAATAAACTTTTCCAGCATCCCTGATTAAAACCAAACCGCCGGACGCAATTACTTTTTCTACGGCATCAGTTTGTTGTTCATCTTTTCCATATAGATCTTTCATGTCACTCAAGGCATGAGTAACCCGGTCGGTTGTTTCTTTATTCAGGAACGTAGTCAGCCTACTTCTAATAGACTCAATTCCATGGTTCAGGATTTTGTCAGGGAGTGATAACCAGTCCAGTTCAGGTTTCAGTCCATAAGCAGCGTAGATTTGAGTGAGTACGACTGCAGAGTTCCTAAGGCGATTTTCAAATCCACTTTTTAACAAATGTTGACATTCCGACCAGTCCGCCTCCAGTTTCTTCCACTCGTTTTCAAGTTGATCGACTAACAGTTGATAGGGGCGTCCAGTTGCTTTGATGGCTTTTTTGATCATGCATCTTGCTTTAGACAAAAGTTCATACCATTGCCGGGCCCGTTCCAGCAAACAGCGGATCATATAATTTCCCACAGGGTCCAACTCATAATTAAATGCAATTATAAGTTCACCACGTTGGACTTTTTTTTCATCAACATCCTTAGAAAATTCCTGTACTGGGGCAAAATAATCTGAACTGTTTACTAATGACAAGTCGCTGATTTGAGACAGATATTCAACTTGAGACAGGACAATTTCTAAATCATTGGAATTACCAATTCTTCTTTTCACACAAGTCGTTTCTCCAGCAGTTATCTCGATAGTCTCTTCGCTAACGTACTCTCGGGAAGGATTCTGGTCCTCCAGGTATTTACGAACCAGTTTTTTCTTAGTTAATTGGGTTAAGGTTTTAGCGCATTCCAGGATGACCTGTTCCAGCGAATCGATTATTTGACGTTCCGAAGTTTCTGCTCCGGGCATCAATGTGGTCAGAGGCCAGTTAGCACATTCTCTAAACCTTAGACGTTGGCTATATTCTTCAATAACAGGGCAGGCGTCATTCCTAAGCCAGGCCTTAAGTTTAGCCTTGGGAAATTCAGACCTCGGTTTGTCCATCTGCGGGAGAATATCCAGGTATCTTCGTACTGCTAATTGCCATGAATCCATAACGTTGTTGTACCTCTCCTACAAACGCGTGTTCTTTCATTAAAAATTGTGCTCAAACTCTTACAAGTATTGTGACGTTTTGTAAGCGAGTTGTGAACGGCAATTTTTATACTGACCCCACCAGAAAGGTTTTCATCGGAAGAAAACTTATTCGTAAAAAATAAAAGGTCAGTTTAAAGACACGTAACATGGTTCGTAAAAGAGACGACATCCAACCAGAAGACTTTTCCCAGAAACAGTTGAAACCTGTTGCGAAAAGTTCGACCTGGTGTGAGAAATATAAAGCCAAGCATCGCTGGATTCGCATCGAGAATTTCCCGGACGGAATTGAGTCACCTAAAAAGGTACGTATATATAGACAAAACGACTACTTTCGGCTTCAGTTCTGGGACCCTGCTGCAAAGAAAAATCTATCAGAACGGATCGACGGTGATCTGGTGACCGCTATCTTTCGCGCCCGGGAAATTGAGGAGCGTCTTAAACACTTTCGCTCATCTGGTTTGGGGAGAGGAAAACTAAAGCACCAGAGTCTACTCGATCTCTATCAAAATCACTTACAACGTCGAGCCGATGCCGGTGAAATCGCTCCGAAAACAGTCAGACGATACGCTTCAGCTCTGGAGCATTATCATACTTTTATTCAACAACCGCTGATAACGACGGCATACCCATCTATCACTAATGTCAATCGTGATCTGGTTTTACAGCTTCAAACATACTTGAAGAATTTGCAGGTTTCTTCCAATGGGCATCCCAATACGCAGAAACAGACAATGTCCTCGACTGATTACGTACTGGATGTGGTCCGGGGGATGTATATCTGGGCGGCCGACCCCGATCGTGGAAATCTGATGCCATCAGGCTTCCGAAATCCCTTTCAGGGAAAAGTTCGTCAATCCGCTTCGGTTGCCCCTGATTTGTTCGGGGAACCCGACATTACAATCCCAATGGTGATTGATTTTTTGAAAAAGTGCGACAGTTACCAACTTCACCTGTTTGTGTTATTGATTTTCTATGGTCTGAGGGCTTCGGAACCTTGCTTTCTTTTCCGGGAAAACCTGACTTCAGATGGATGGTTAAAAGTGATTTGCCTACCCCAAATCAGTTATACGACAAAGGGCAGGCGTGATAAGAGGTTACCTTTGCTGGAACCGATCCGGGCGATCCTGGAGGGTGGCTCTGAAAATATAGAAATAGGATTGTTGATTCGGCGTCGTGCTGTTTTTGAAGGTTCTGAACAGCCGCCTTTATTAGATCAGTCGCTGGAGCAGCTAACAAAAGAATATTCGCGCCGTTGTCAGAAGACTGCAAATATCACTGCAGAGCAAGGAATGCAGATACGGGATCAGTTGCTCCACGATGCAGGTGGGATTAAATACGATCATATTGAGAATGAGTTTCATCGCCTGGCTGGCCAGCTATCCTGGCCAGCCAAGGCAACTCTCAAAGATTTCCGTCATCTATTCAGCACGGCCATGATGAATGCCGGGATGCCAGAATATTATCGGAAGTACTTGATGGGACATGCTGTCAGCAAGGCAGCCATTACCAACTACACCCATCTCGACCAGTTACGAGAACGTTATCTGGAAGCCAGCCAAAGACAGTTCCAGCCCATTATTGCAGCGGTAATAAACCGTAATGTTGAACTGAAGTCAGCGGCGGAAGCTTTAGTACGTTCTACATTTCTCGAGATGGATCAGGACCCAGAATCAACTCGCTTGCGAGTAGGCTGACTGTGATGTCACGATCCATGGGTAACATGCGTAGCCAGCGTGTGAACTGGTGCAACATCAAACCTGCAGCGATGTTTGCAGTATAAATCGTGCTTTGTGCGGTGCACCTACCAGTTTGTGCTTCAGATTGGTGAAACAAAGTCGACTCATAATGATTGTTGTTGTTGTTGTTGTTGTTGTTGTTGTTGTTGGCATCCACTGAGAGGACACGAATCACTTCACCCAGCATGCGGCCATCTACAAATAGCTGGCAGTGAGAGGATACAGAACGCCAGATCGCCGCCCGCGCAGAGATAGAATCGACACAGCAAAAGACAGCCTCTCCCACAGGAACTGACGCACGATAACGATCTGGAGTCACCATTACTTGAATCGAATCATCAAGCTCCTGAATGGCTCTGGCTGTCGCTTCCACTTTAGACTGTCCCTGATCCTGAGCTCGATATCCCTGAGTGGTGATATTGGTCAAGTCCACCGTGTCAAAATCAATCAACTGAATCCGCGGTGTCCCAATGGCCGCCAGTTGTAGGGCCACCTGACGACCAATGGCTCCCACGCCGATCACTGTTGCAGAAACCTGAGAAAGCCGTTCTGCCGGAATCAGATCACTCTGTCTTTGGAAACGATCCGTAGTAGCATTTAATGTATTCAAATCTTTCCTCCTTTCAATTCGTAATCAGCAAAAAGCCAGTCTTCTTCCCAATCAAAGTCTGTGACCAGGTCAAAAGCAGACTGGGCCAGACGACGATTGTGTTGCGGATGCACATGGTCTAAATATTCATGCTCCCAACGCTCTGGATCACATCCATCAAATGTTTGGGAGTAATCCCGTTTCACTGGGATCTCGAACTCAGCCGTGGGTCCCACATTAAATTTCAACCGCGCATATGTTCGCCCTGTCCGCGCCAGAATAAACATCACGGCCCAGTCGGATCGACCAAAGACACGATCAAAGGTTTGTTCATCGGTCTGGCTAGGCAAGGGACAGTCGCCCGGATGCGTATGAATCCAGATCCGACCAAACTGCTCAGGACGCAGACCTGCATCCACCTGATCGTCAAAAAAGTTGGCCACCGCCTCATCGTCGAAGGCCACATGTGCCACCGAGCAGGTCTGCTCCACCAGCTGCAGGTCCTGCACCAGCAGCAGATCATCCTCAACAGCAATCCCGAAGCCACCGACTTCGGTGTCTCCATAATCACGCAGGTACAACAGTTTCGCCCAGGCCGTCGGGCTGAATCGCAGTTGCGGTAACCGGGTTTGCTTCTGCTGTATGGGTTTCCTGTTTTTCTTCATTCGTTTCTTCGATTTCTTGTGCATCGCAATCAGAGCACCTTTCATTTTCAAGTAAACAACGTTGACAACAGTCGGCATGACACTGAATGCATTGCTTTAAACAGGACGAACAGCAGTTGCCGTGACAGCTATCACAGTGCGACAAACACTCATGACAAAATGGACATTCACAGTCCGAGCAATCCCGGGCACACTCTGAGCAGAGTGTGATTTCACAGTTGTCACAACGTGTCTGTGCATTGGCTGAGATCACATCTGCGCACTCGGTACATTCAACACTGTCCCAGTCATCGAGTGCCACATAGGGGCTGTCGGGGTTATAAGTCCGCAACAGACTGGCCACGATTGTGAAAAAATCTAACAGACGTCCCTGTTTCAGTGACCCGCGTATTACCGTCTGTCCCTCTCCTTCACAGACGACTTCCGACTGAACATGGGGATGTGTGACACAGTCATTGGTAATTGCCGGATTGGGGTCTCTGGCGATCACCCGGTAATGGAGTGATCCATCAGTGTTCTGGTTTCCATAGACAAGGCAAATCTCAAAGGGTCCCAGGTAGACGCCTTCCAGTTCAATTCGTTCTGTGATGACTGAAATACTCTGCGCACGGAGATCTAGCTGCAGCTCTCCGAATTCTTCCTCTATAGCCAGTAGTTCTGCATAGATTTCCCCAACAGAGGAGATCTGCTGCTGTAGTGAATCCGACGACAATTCACGGTGCAGAGTTGTCAGTTGTTGAATTAACTGAGCAACACCTGTCTTCAGTTCTCGTTCCAGTTTTAAGACAGCCAAATCCCAACCTCTGCGTTGTGCCTGCTGACGTTTCCGAATCAATCGATCAGAGTGCCACCAGTCTTCGAAAGGCAGTTTTAGTTGTGTCGCGGAGTCTTGCGATACCAGACAGTGATAAATACGACTGGCAGCCCGCCAGAATCGTTTTTGTGGATATTTCATGGTCTCCTCTTTTAAAAAAGTGACTTCAAAACAGGCTGCCGGGAACGAAGCCCCGACAGCCTGTGGAAATTCAACAGCTGGGATCACGCCCCCTCAATCTTTGTGGGAGTGATCGAAATCCGGTCCCCGTCCTGTAACTGTTGGTCCGGAGGACAAGGCTGTCGATTCACGCGGATCAGGTAGTCGCGAGCTGACGCATCCCCCATCTTCTGTTCAAAGAGATGTGCGACCGTGGTTCCTGCGGGGACATCGATATAATCGGCGAACCCGCCGCCATCGTTGTTGATCAATAAAAGTTTCATAAAAGGCTTTCTATTTTGGTTTAGATTTGGTTAAAAACGCACAATGTTTGTTTATGTGAGCAGCCGTCGTTTGCGACGTCGTTTCCTGTGACGTGTATTACCTTTCACTCCACGACGTCCCTTGATGCGACCGGCGTGCAGCATTTGCCGCAGGGTTGACTGCGAATTGGATCGTGCACTGAGGTCCTCTGGGACAGTTCGACAGCATTCGCTCGTTTGAAGATCAGGCCACCACGGGTTCATGGCGTGCTCCTTGTCGCTCGGAATTCAATCGATTCGATTCCAGTTCATCCCAGTCGATCACATAGGGCCCCGACGTTTCGGAATCCGGATCAACCGTTTCATCGGGCTCTGCCAGTAAAAAACCCAAACGCTTCACCGTCGACATGCTTTCGCCGGTTGCTAGGGCAACCGCCCGATTTAAGTCTGCTTGTTTCATCAGTTGTCTCCTTCGAAATAAAAATGTATAAACAAAAAAAGCCCCGGTCCTGCGGGCAACAAACCTGCAAGACCGGGGCAAACCAGTCGTTAATTAAGTAGTCACTTCTCAGGAACTGGTATCTGGAGACAACCAATGTTGCTCCAGCCAGTCCGTTTCGGCTTTCAGGGCAGCACTCCGCTGCGCAAATGGTCCCAGTCGCGGTCCGTTCACGGGGGACAGGTCCACCAACCACTGACCGGAGGTATTCGGTTCGACGTAAGAGCCACGTGAAATGGTCAGTCGACCGAGGGTTGCCAGGTCAAAGGCTTCTGAGTAAACGCAGTGCACCCTCCCTTTGGGTGAGATCAAAAGTTTCATGTGAATCACCTCATTTGGGAGTTCGAATAATCTGTCGTCGAGGACGGTCGATTAAGAGACCATCCAGGGCTGCCTGGACTCCGGACAGCCCAGAAGCCACCTGTTGCCGGAGTTCGCCGCGCTTCCGCAATTCCTGGGGCCGGATGCCCTGCACAATTCCCTGACACTGCGCTACCAGAACATCCAGCTGCTCGTTGGAACGCACATTCAGGGAGCGGAAACGTTGAAAGAACTCGTGCAGGTTTCCGATGGCGGAATCACGAAAGACTTTGGGCCGGCCATCGGCTTGGCCACTCAAACGGTCTGTCAGATGCGACACCAACTGTGACAGTTCACCCAGAAAAGCGTCTTCCGCCAGCCTGACCGCTTCCTCAAACCGCGAGTGCACCCGCTGGCACTCCTGCTCATACAGTTCCGGATTGAGTTGCCTTAAATAATCGGGCGGTTCGACACTGGGAAAATCCCAGGAAACCTCGAACAGACCGATCATGCTCACGGGATAATCGTCGTCATTGAAGAGGCTGCCCAGGCGCTCTTGGGCCGCTGTCTTCAGGGACAGGTATTGTTCATCCAGGTTTGAAACCGCTTCGTTGAGCTCTTCTGTAAACTGGTGCATCTGCTCCTGGAAAGCAGTCAGGGCATCCTGGCGCAATAACCGTATGCCGGGTTCCGGAAAAGGCAGACTGATGGAAGTCCAGTACGAGCGCACCCGCTGCCGGACCGCATTCACGGCCCGGAAACGGGGATGTCCCGTATCCAACAGTTTCTTGCCGGCACTCAGGAAGGTGCCTTCTGCACCAAACGATTCGGCAGCTTGAGTCTTCTGGTCACGTGTCAGTGACTTGCGTGTGCCAAACCATTCAAAACTGATGCGCGTAGCACACATCGTCGATCGCAGCCGATCAATGGGATCGGTGCGGGTATTAACTTCATCAATAGCAGTCATGGTCATATTGTCTCCTTAAATAGAGTATGGTTTAGTTTCTGTGGGGATCGTGTGAGAGATTCTGGCGTGAACGGGAGCCGGAACGTTCGTCGTTGCTAAACACGCCCGGCTGTTCTGCAGACAGGCAACGTCTGCTGGCCCAGCGTCGTAAACGGGCCACCGATTCGGCGGCAGTGACCGCCACGGGAACCACGTTTTCAGCGGCCTTGATCAAAGGAACTTCCAGCAGCGCCGCCAGTCGACAGCAGGCCCGGATTTCTGAACCGGTCCAGTGCCGGTCGTCGGGTAAACTTTGATCGGACGAAAGCTCAAACAGATTTCGGTACAACCTCCAGATGGCCTGCTTCTGGTCATCTCCCGGTAAATCCAGAAAGAACAGTGCATCAAAGCGTTCAGCCCGCACAAACTCCGGCGGCAGTTTTGAGATGTCGTTGGCGGTACAGACCACAAACACGTCTGAAGTATGATCGTTCAGCCAGCTGAGCAGCGTTCCCAGCATGCGTGTCGAAACACCGCTGTCAGACTGACCGGAAGAGGCAGCACCTCCCAAGCCTTTTTCGACTTCATCAATGAACAGGATGGCTGGCTGCATGGCATCGACGATCCGGAGAGCTCGTCTCGTTCGCTCCTCCGTTTGCCCGACCAGCGCGCCCATTAATGCTCCTACATCCAGTGTCAGTGTGGGACGCCCCATTTCCCTACCGAGTGCTTTGGCAAACGCACTTTTCCCGGTTCCCGGAACTCCCAGCAGTAAGACACCTCTGGGGAGAACAGCTGTAACAGCCTGTTCCCGAGGACGGAGTGCCCGCAGACAAAAGGCTTTGAGGGCTTCCAGACCGCCCAGTCCAGCGAATGACTCCGATCCTTGATGCAGTGATAGCAGTCCGCTTTTCAGCAGTGTCTGGGATTTCAGTTCCAGTACGACTGAGGCTTCAATGCGGCTATGTCGTACCAGCGAGAGACTGAAGGCCCCTTCCGCTTCATTACGGGTCAGACCTGAGGCAGCGTCCAGCACACGCTCCAGCTCAAGTCCTTCCGGCAATTCTTCCGATTCCGTGGCGATACTGCGGGCAATTTCTTCCAGTTGACTTCGATCAGGGAGCTCATGCTCCAGGCAGACAAACAGTTTTTCCAGTTCGGTGGGGATCTGGACCAGGCTGGAAAGTATGACAATAAATGTCCGTGCTTGTTTCCCCAGATTGATCTGTTGAGTCAGAGCCTGAATGATTTCCGGAGAATTGATGAACCGATGAAAATTCTTGAGGACCAGCAGCGTGGGACGATCTGGATCGGCCTGACTGCTCAGACAGTGGATGGCTGCCAGGGGATCGAGAAGCGACGTATCGCGGTCTTCAGCGAGTTCCGTCCCCTGCAGGCCCCGATCAATGTCCCAGGAGAGTAACCGCCAGTCTTCAGTGTGGCAGAGCCGGGCCATCTCCAGCAATGCCTCATCGTGTTCATGGCTCTGAATCCAGATGCCGGTGAAGCAGGCGCGTACGTTCTCCGCCAGACGTTCTGATAGTAACATAGATGTTTCCTTGATGGTTTAAAGAAAATTAAGGTGTGAATTGTGCCTAAGCGGTTTCCGCCAGTTGGATGATTGACTCCAGCCAGGAAATGATTTCCCCATTTGGATCACGTTCTTGTAGAAGACGAATTGTCATCTGTTCGACGGCATTGGTATTGAGCCAGTGCTTAACTCGATTTGTCAGTCGCACCCGAGCACGCTTGGTGAGCTGTTTCCAGTTAGGATTGCCATGACTGCTTTCGAATATCCGTTGCGCCGCAACGGTTGCCACACAGTCATGATCGCCATAATCCAATGCCACACCAGCAACGGCCTGAATGGTTTGCGGATGCAGATAGTTCTCCAGACTCCGCTTTTTGGTCAACATGGCGCGGCAGCGATGACGTTGATTGATCGTGTCGACTGTTTGCTGACGTTGTTCTGTGACCGGTGACTGCTCGCGATCATACAGATGAAACTCTGGCAGGTTGAGAGGAGCCAGTCTCCTGATCCAGGCCTGAGGATGACCGCTGATCGGCAGAAAGATGAGTTCTCTATTATGCTCCATCGTGGCAAGATCAGGTAGAGCAGGATCATCGGTATGTAAGAGAGTGGAGATGCGTGTCAGGAATTCGATGTCATGAATTCCTTCAACGACCACTAAGACACGCACTGAATGGTGATCTTCTTTAATTAGTTCAGGCAAGACCTGAACCTGTTGATTTGCGAAAGCTAATTCTCCTGTGTTAGATGGTTGGGTTGGTGTTGGACGGTTTGATGATATTCGGCGGTCAGCTGTTCCGAGGAGACTTTCCCCAGCGCCGTTTCCAGAAACCGACTGGCGTCTTTGCACTGGGAGCCGGTAAAGCCGCGAGTTTCGATGCGAGACTGACCGTCGGTAGAAAAAATGATGTTGATGGTTTTCAATGCTCCGCTCCGATTTGAATGGTGAGTTTGATGGAACCGTCGCTGAGCTGGTTCTCCAGGACGGAATGTCCCTTCCGGCGCGCTTCCAGACGGCATTTTTCCACACCGTAATGTTGCAGCAGCCTGTTGAGCTGGGCCGGCTCTCCCCAGCGACCTTCAAAGTTGTCGTAGCGGACTTGTCCCTGACCGACGTCGAAAACGACGGGATACCGCCAGTCGGGGAGACGAACCGCGTAGCCGGTGGCTTCCCCGCTGAACAACGGAACGGTTTCGTGAACGGGCTCTCCCAAGTCGAGTCGGCGACAGGCCAGGCCCAGTGCCTCGGCGTCGCGGACTTCTGTTTGAATCGTGACAATATGTGACATCTCAGGTTTCCCTTTCTGTTGATGGAGTATCAGGTGGTTGGGGTAAATCCGTTAATCGGAGTTTGTCTGACTTTGATGTAGCAGGTGGCATCAGGCGTGGATCCGCTGAGACCAGATCATCCAGCAGTAATTCTGTGATCTCATTCTTGTCTGCTGGTTCAACCTTCTGCTGTAGCAACAGCCAGCAGATCAGCAGGGGAAGCAGACTGACGACCACCATGGCCACCCTGGTGATCGCCGCCGCAATAATCGGATCACGGTTACGGCGGTCAGCGATTTCGCGGCGTTCTGCCTCCAGTTGATCCCGTTGGTGACCGATCTCGTTTCGCTCGGTTTGCATCTCGCGCTGCAGAGTGACCATCTCCTGCCGGGACCTGGCATCCGCTTCCACCAGCTCACGTGAACCAGAGGCGACTTCCTGCTGGAGTTCTGCCATCCGCTGGTTCTGCTCGGACTGGCGTTCCAGTTGTTGCGTGGCCAGTTCGGCTACACGGGCGTTTTCGTCAGAACTACAGCCGGTCCCGGTCAGCAAGATCAGCGTCACTGTCATTCGAAGTGTCTGTTTTTCCATGTGCTCTCCAGCGATGAATCAAATGTCTGAGAATACCCTGTAGCGCCAGACGCAGTCGTCGCTCCTTGATAAAAGCGATGACTGCCAGCAACAGGGCGACAGAGACGAACGTTAAAATTATGGATTCCAAGCAATTCTCCTTTCCGATAGGGGGGTGAAAATGCAAAACGCCCCGCATTCCTGTGTAATGCGGGGCGTTTATACTGATGACGAGTTTGAATAGGAGATCGGCTGCCAGCAACGATAGCTAATCCATCCCCTATTTATTATGACACGAATTGGGCCAAAATTTAGGTTTTTGGGACTCGTCCGATAGTGTGATAAGAATCACCACGGGTATCTGAGATCTAAATTTTCCAGCTTGTCATAATTCCTGGTTTTTTGTCTGTTTTTTTATCTATTATGACACGTTTTTCACCAAAATTTAGGTGGCCGGTGATTCCACTGGTTTAAAATGGCAATCTGAAAAGTGCTCATGGTAATCAGTCAGAAACTAAAGGCCCTAAAACGTGGAGCCCACTTATCCATTCTCAGACCACCGTATTAACAAAACCATTTATACGACGTCTGCTGGTGGATATCAGACTTCTTACAAAATCGCTTGAAGTTATTTTGGGGTTCAATTCATTTCCCAGATTTAAGGTCGACAGTGAGAGTCGTTTTGTATTTGTAATTTGTATTGGGAAAAGAAACCTCGAAATCAACCCTGTCTGGATCAAATGACAAACCTCCCTTCGGTGAAGAAAACTGTTTTGTTTCTCCTTTCATCCAGGAATCATGATTCCAGTACCAGCTTTTCGATTCGTCTCCTTTTCGAAACGTAACATCAACGCGACACTTTGGAAGAAATGAAACTCCTTTCAAGGTGAATTGAGCACCACGCTGTGTATCCCAGATAATCCCTGATTCGTAAGGTTGGTAAGCCCCCTGAAAACTCAGGTCTTTACAAATATGTGTAATGTCTTTGTCTTTTTCCGCTCCCTGATAAACATAATGAATCTGGGTGGCAAACTGCGGTGAATAGATTGTAATGTCCAATTCTTGCACGTGTGTGACAGTCGTCTTTTCCACTGTTCGTCCCAAGACTTCCTCTCCGCTTTGATACCGCCCCCACATGCTGGTATTCGATGGCCATGTTTCTAGGAAATGTACGTTTTTTCGAACCTTTCCGCTTGCCCCAGTCAATTGCACCACAATGGTACAATCTTTAAGTGTTTCCCCACGGTTCTGAAGTACAAGCCAATCATTTGGTCCGGAGTTTCCCCAAGATTCATTAAAATCGACTGCGACACGACCATTAAAGTAACTTAAGGTTGCCGAATACTTTTCAGCAACTTTGGGAAGCAACAGTAGCGCTGCTTCAAGTTGATCGACCGCGGCAATAGCTGATTGTAATTCTACATTTAAAGCATTCTGCTTCGCCTCTGCATCAAGGCCACGGTGATAACTACCCAAAAAATTACCAAAGAATCCATCAAGCATCGAACCCACAAACAGTGTTCCCTCATCGGCAGGCTTTGGCAGGGCGTTCAAGTTGTTAATACATTGCAAGAACAAGGTATTCGCATTTTGGACTTGATCAGAAAGATACATAATCTCTTTATCGTTCGATTTGATCTCACGTAAGTCTAATAAGGTGGACTGTACATCCGCCATGATTTCCGCTATTTCGCGATTATCCCGAAAATGGCCTGGATCAGATTTCATCTCCATACTGAGGTGTGAAGCAAGCACTCGGTATTCTTCAGGCAAGGGTTTACTGGAGGGGGTTGAGTATTTAGGGAGGTTACTTGCTGTTGTGTCGCCGCCACATCCCGAAAGTGTGAGAGCCAATGGTATCACGCATACAAATGCAAATATTTGATTCACCGAAATGATGCTTTCGATGGCGCAGTTTCTTTTACCCGATGGTTGTAACATTGATTTCTCCTCTTTCAGTAAAGAATACTTTTGTGTAGCGATATTCTATTTGTCCAAGTTTACACTTAAAAATGATACTTATAATCCGTGGTGTTATCGTCATTGTCAAGTGTTAAATGCTCGTATGACTAAACGAGCAGACATATTGATGAGATTTGGAAAGCGGGTCCGCAAACTGCGCAAAGAGCAAGGCTACTCTCAAGAGAATTTTGCTTATGCCTGTGAGCTGGACCGGACTTACGTCGGCGGGATCGAACGGGGAGAACGAAATCTTTCATTACGGAATATCGAACGGATCGCCGATACACTCGAAATCAGCCTGGCGGAACTGATGGATGGGGTTTGAGGGAACTTAGACCTCTGGTTCAGTAACCAGGACGACTCCCAGTTGGTCAGAAGCATCGGCCATCGCCTGGTTGGCAGCCTCCGGAGTAATAAACAGGCGGGGACTTTTTACGCCAGTTGCATCATGCTGGCACACAGCATACCGTAGTCGCGCTGCCAGTAACTCTTGACGCAACCGCTGGATGTCTTCCTCTCCCCAATTTGGCACTATCTTGGGGACACCAGCATAGATCGCGAACATCTCTGCGTCATCAAGATCCATTTCTTCATACCAGAACTGCAAAGCGGCTCTGATCAACATGATTTCTTGTCTCTGTAACATCGATCTCCTTTCATTGAATTCTGTTTTCATTTCAAGTCAATGAGCATGATTAGCGGAACGAATTACTGATTGCGGTTGTTAAGGGGACACTCAGCCCTTTTTGTTATGAACTCTTTTTCTAGTCAACAGGAAAAACTATGGTTTAATCACTTATTCAATAGCTAATCTCTCCCCTATCTATTATGACACGGTTTGGGCCAAAATTTAGTTTTTCGTGCGATCCCTTTCTGTGCCGTTTGGCTCGTACTTTTTGACGATCGATTTGGCCAGCAGCTGTAATAGTCGATGGACGGGGCTTCCCGGCAGGACTGGCCCAGGTTGATGCTCTTGACGCTTTTTAGTTTTAGGTTGCCTGGTCTTCAAAATCGTTCCTTTCAGATAGCGCATTAAAAAACCCCGGCAAGTTGCCGGGGTCGGGGTAGGAATTAGAGTGTTCATTCATTTTCAGAGCAGGGTCCGCTGATAACCGGGCTTCGCCTGAAAAGAATACTTTTTGTTCTTATGCCTGCGAAGTTTTTTATAGTCGTCAGGCGGTTCTTCTAGAAATACATAAGGACTTGAAAGTCCCTGTTCCAGCATCTGCTGATGCAGCTTCAAGGCGTTCCAGACTGCGGTCTGGGTGGGGTTCCCTTCCAGACGACGGGCGATCTCTCGCTGTTCCAGACCGGCGGCAGCCAGTTTGACGGCTTCTGGTCGGATCAGTTCACGTTGAGGAGGCTCAAAGAGATCCAGAGTCAGTTCCCCGGTCAGTAACTGCTGTAACTCTGGAGATGCGGCCGCATCGGGAATGCTTCCGGCCAGATTGAGATGGATCTTGGCACGAGGCAGCAGATGACCGCCGTCAATGAGCCGTACCAGGTAGACCTGGATTTCTGGAACCAGCTCCCGGATCAAGTCACCGAACTCATGAGAGTGGATATCGACATCTTCGAGGTGATTCTGCAATATTCCCTTGAGCTCTAAGGTAGATTTCGGAAGATCAAGTTGCCGGGATCTCGAGTGCTCCAATGCCCTCCGGTCAAGTAATAACTGTTTTTCTCGACCCTTTAAATCAGAGAGCATCTCAGAGAGAAAATTACCATCAAAGTCATCCATCTCTCTGATCAATTTTTTGAGCTTATCGCGTTCACGTGCAATTTCTTCCCCTTCCCGATTTAATTGATTTTCACGGGCAAAGAGCTTTTCAGGACCACCAGCTTGAGCCTGCTGCACAATTTCTCGAAACTGAGGATCAATTTCATCCAGAGTCGTGAGGCTGTCCAGAATCACCTTCAACAGCTTTTGTGCGGCTTTAGGCCCATTAAACCCAATGGAGTTCCAGCAGTGCCACTCGCGGGAATTGGAGCACATCAGGTTATCCGTCATTCCGTTGCCTCCCCACACGTAATGACAGCCGCAATAGAAACAAGTGGCATGCTGGCCAAAAGCCCGGGTTCGTTTCTTGGGAACGCGATGCCTTGAATCAGTACCATTTTGGTTCTTCTTACGTTTAAAATAAGCATTTTTTTCAGCTATCGCTTCGAGAACCTGATTAATTTCATCAGGAGAGAAGAATGCCAGATGAGGTTCTTCCCGGTAACGGGGGCCATTCGGATTGGGGACTGAGATTCTCCTGCCGGTTTCATGATGTTTGATGCAATGCTTTTCTCCACGTTGGGGGAACCCCTTAATAATCGGGTTACGGTAGAAACGTAATACCATTCGTCCGTCCCATTTTTCCTTTCTGCAATAGGGGCCTGGTGAAAATCCATTTTCATTGAAGTATTCCGCAACGGCTTCGCCATTGAGTGTTCGTTTGAGGATTTGAAGACCTTTGCGTATGAATACAGTTGCATCTTCATCCTTGGCCCAATCTGAATACGACTTGGCGTAGTCAGGCTTGATATATCCAGCGACAGGACAAGGAGTGGCACCTCCGAACTTTTCAAACCGATTCATCAGTTTGTATTTCAATCGACGAGATGTATGCGTATTGTGTTTTAGATGCTCTTTACATGCATCAAGTACATCGTCCTCCCAATTTTCATTATTGGTATCAATAAAATCATTGGGTGAAATCACTCTGGTTCCATGGTCGACTGCAATGCCACAAAGCCGATGGGCTGCCGGACCACGTACCAGGCGACCAAGATCTTCGACGATTAATAAATCCAACTCATCTGATTTGAGCCAGTTCTCAATCTCCATAAGTTCTGGACGGTCAAGTCGCTCACCTTTTCCCTTGGTTGTGATCGTCCTGAACTCAATCTCTCCATCATACATTTCATGGGCAACCTGTTTTCCATGATCAACTTGATCATCCAGACTG
This sequence comes from uncultured Gimesia sp., assembly GCF_963976445.1. GTDB lineage: Bacteria > Planctomycetota > Planctomycetia > Planctomycetales > Planctomycetaceae > Gimesia. The sequence continues at coordinate 38,084 of NZ_CAXBKP010000038.1, forward strand.
AGTTCTTTCTGGTTTGCACAACCAGAAATACGCCCAGGAATTCCAACGACCAGGGTGTAACCGTTCCGTGGTACAAGTTCAACTTCTTCTCTAAAGCTCATTGTTTATCACTCCGTTTTTATTAGATATTTATTTTTTAAAATGTGTTTAAAGCAAGTCAGTCTGTTTAGAGTCACACTTTGTTAGCACTGGCCCATTGCCTCGCATAAGCGAGAGACTGGGGCCAGAGGCGCAATGCGCGTTCAATCTCACGTCTCTGTGTTGTGGCACGAGTGTGCGTATAGACGCCTGTCATGCCCAGGCCGCCACTACGGGCGTCCTCGCTCGGTTTGTGGCCGAGCGTGATCTGGCGTATGAGCGGATCGACGTTGGCATCCTGAAGCAATGTGGCAAAAGAATGCCGCCAGCTTTTGGGGCAGGATGACTGTTTCAGGCCTGCCAACTTGGAAGTACGAATAAATGAATTCCGCACACGCTCCGATCGAATCACGCCGGCTTCTAGCCAGACTGATCTGGCGAGTTTCTCCTCCATGGTTTGGGATAGAGTGAGCACACTCCCCGAATCAGCATGAGCAATCCGTTGCTGAAGCAGTTCCTGAAGCTCAATCTGATCCAGGTTCCCCAAAGGCGAACTGAAGGCGTCAAACTGGTGCCGGATAAACACAGGACCCGATGTTCGATCGCCTATCACCCGACGTAAGACGGCGACTGCTTCCTTGATTAAGGGCAGAGAGCGTTCGCGCCTGGTTTTGACTTTCCAGTGCAGCTCAGGCTTATTGCGAACATGCAGCCATCCGTTTTCCAGATCGAGGTCTTCAATCAGCAGATGGATCAGTTCGCCCGACCTCAATCCTGTCTTGGCAAGAATAAAGTGAATGGGGAACGTCCAGTCGTCTGCTTTCTGGAAGAAACGCAATTCGTCCTCAGCATCGAAGACAAAGATGGGTTTGGCATCTTCAATTTTCATCCGTTCCAGATTGATTTTCGAGAACGGGTTTTCGAAAGTGGGAGGAAGAAACCGTTGCTGGGCGGCGTAAATATAGACCGACCGGCAAACTTCCAAAATGAAACGCAGCCCTTTATCGCGAAGTGTCCGTTTGGCCGTATTGGGATGGCCGTTGGGGGAAATCTTCTGTTTCCTCAACCAGGCCACAAATTGGTCTGCCCGGATCGAGTGAGCCAGGTCAGATCGACAGCATTCGTTGAAATAGTTTTCAAGATGCTGGGTTGCCGATCGATAGCGCCTGATCGTAGCCGGAGAGGACTTCACCACAGTTTCATGGTGATTGAGAAAGGCCTGCCGCAGTTTTGAGAAACTGACAGACGTAAAGGAAAACGGTGTCGGACTGGATGAAGCCAATTGCGCATTCACTTGCGCTGCGATCTGTGCGGCTTCTTCTTCAGTGTCAGCCACCTTGTGGCGTCGTTGTACCTTCACTCCATCTTGATATTCAAGGTAGTAAAGAAACCAGGCACCGTGATGAAGATAGTACGAAACGCATCCGATGCGCTTTCGTTGTGAAGACTTCTTGCGTCGTCTCATCAAAACCTCCTGTGCACAATGTGTGCACCAACTGTGCACCAGGAGGTTTATTGGGTCGCGCAAAAAACAACGCTAAGTTATTGAAATCAACAACTTAGCGCGTTTGGTCAGTTTGATAAGCGGAGAGAGGGGGATTC
>NZ_CAXBKP010000039.1:0-33472 GCF_963976445.1 uncultured Gimesia sp.
ACCTTCAACGAAAGCTGCAACATAAATCGTTCACTCCATAGGTTTCATACAGAACATGCCAAGAGTTCTGGGACATAGTATGGCTGAGGATTCTCGCCATACTATCTCGTGTGACTTGTTTTCATTTGGTTCAGTAGTTTGGAAGAAAAGAAACGTAAAATGAACAAGAAACAGAAATGAGTGAAATAACTTTTCGTCATTGAAATGAATGGAGCAAATTACAATGCTCAAGTGGCCCGCATTGTGTGGTTTGACTCACCTCATCGTAAGTAAAAATCCACTACTATTTTCCGTAACACTAAAGATAACTGGATAAAAAGCATGTATTACATACTTAACGCTATCAGGCAGATGGTGCGATGTCAATAAAGATAAAAGGTACATCCGTTGTGTAAATGATTTATTAATAAACAGAAAATATTCGCTTGCTTTTAATAACTCTAACACCACTAACCAATAAGCTTATTTTTTGCGAGACGTCCAGAACTCCCGGGAGTATTTTTCTTTTTCCAGTTGACGGGCTTGTCCCAATTCTTCGTCAGTCAGTTTTTGAGACTCAAGAGGCAGTTTGATGGCCTGGGCAATGGCTTGGGAGAATTCCTTCGCCAATTGGGATAGAAAATCTTCCTGGTACAGGCTGGTTTGCTCAAGCTGGTTCAGCAGGCCTGGAAAATGGGAGGCATATTTAGAGGTGAGCAGTAACAGACTGCCATGCTGGACTATTGCACCGCGTCTTCGTCGTTGTGCGCTTCCCAGAACTTTATTCCCCTGATACACGAGATCCCGTTCATCACCCCGCCCGAAGCAGAGGAACGGTTCTGACTCTGCTTTGAATGAAACCCCGCGAAAAGCGACCTGCAGGTCATGAGTAGCCAGAACATCAATGAGTGGTTGATGTATTGTCAGGTAAAGATCGGGTGGTGACTGAGAGAGAGGGTGATTTGCTGGAACCGCGAAGGAGTACGTTAATTCATGGTGATGTAAGATGGCGCCTCCGCCTGAGAGGCGGCGTACCCGAGGTAGACCTTTCCAGGTTTCATTTTGATCTTTGGTTTCATTATTCTGAAAATAGCCGAGGGAGATCGTAGGTTGATCCCAGCGATACCAGCGTAATGAACAGAGCCCATTTTCCGCGGCTGACTCAAGTAGCGCTTCGTCAACAGCCATGTTCCAGCTGCCCGTTAACGGAGCCGGTTCAATGATCAGACGACAGTGATCCGGGATTGAAGAATGTGTCATGCCAGGAACCAGACTGTAGAGCGATACAAGTTGAGGAATATGCCAGCCGCCTATTGAGGCTCGCAGCATTGCAGAATCGGGTGACGTGCCGCCACAACTTCATCCGGTCTACTGATCTCGGTACTATGAGGCGCCAGATGTAGAAACTCCGGATCTTCCTGCAGGATCTTCCGGATAGATTCGGCAAAGGCGTCCAGCGTTTCTTTGGACTCCGTTTCCGTCGGTTCGACCATAATTGCTTCAGAGACCACCAGTGGAAAATAAACAGTCGGGGCATGGAAACCAAAGTCGAGCAGACGTTTGGCGATATCCATCGCTGTGATCCCTTTTTCGGCTTTGATTTTTGAAGCCGAGGCGACGAACTCATGCATGCACAGATCGCCGTTGGGAACGGGGAGCACATCTTTCAAAATTGCTTTGAGGTAGTTGGCATTCAGAACGGCATTTTCCGAGACGGCCTTCAAGCCTTGTGCCCCCAGGGTTCTCAGATAGCAATAACCGCGTACCAGGATTCCGATGTTTCCATAAAAAGTGCGGATGCGTCCGATTGATTTGGATGGCTTTTCCAGAACATATTGGTCTTTGCCTTCCCCCGCTGTTTCATTGCGTTTGATGACTGGTCCGGGCAGGAAGTCAGCCAGAAAATCACGAACGGCAATAGGGCCTGATCCGGGGCCGCCGGCTCCGTGCGGGCCGGTGAAGGTTTTGTGAACGTTGTAATGCATCATGTCGCCACCGAAATCACCGGGGCGTGTGAAGCCGAGGATGGCATTCATGTTGGCGCCGTCGATATAGACCAGCCCACCGACTTCGTGAACCATTTCCGCGATTTGCTTGATGTCTTTTTCGAAGAGTCCCAGTGTATTCGGGTTGGTAACCATGAAGACGGCTGTCTGATCATCCAGGTTGGCTTTCAGGTCGTCCAGGTCGACGAGTCCGCCTTTGCTGCTTGCCAGTTGAACGCAGTCGAACCCGGCAATAGCGGCGCTGGCGGGATTTGTTCCGTGTGCACTGTTAGGAAACAGAACTTTCGTCCGTGTTTCGCCACGATCTTCAAAGTAGGCTTTGGCTGTGAGCAGGGCCGTAAATTCGCCCTGGGCACCGGCGGCAGGTTGCAGAGATACCGCAGGCAAGCCTGAGATTTCCGCCAGCATTTCCTGTGTTTCATAAAGTAGAGCGAACATACCCTGCAGGTCAGCAGGGTTTTGATAGGGGTGCAAATCAACAATTCCCGGCAGGCTCGCCAGTCGCTCGTGCCGTTTGGGGTTGTACTTCATCGTACAGCTTCCCAGCGGGTAGAAGTGGGTGTCGACACACATATTTAAGGTTGACAGGTTGACGAAATGCCGAATGACATCGGGCTCGGTGACTTCAGGCAGTCCTGTGGGTTCTGTCGCCAGAGCTGCTGCGGGGAGCAGTTCATTCAGCGGTTTGACTGGGACGTCCGCTTCAGGAAACTGGGCACCGCGCCGGCCGGGTTGGGAGAGAGCAAACAATGATTCGGTGGCCAATTGATTTCGCATGGTATTGGTTGTTGTTTCGAAATATCTGGACTAGTGAAACGTGTTAAGGTGTTTGTGAAGCGGATGCTACGCTTTAAGGGCCGTCACCAGACGGTCAATTTCTTCCCGTGTTCTTTGTTCTGTGATTGCAACGAGGACACCGGTCTGGTTAGCGCCGGAGCCGTCCGTCCCTTCAAACCGTGAGAGTTCCGGTCCCAGGTCAAAACCAGCCTGACGTGCTTTGCGGAGCAGGTAGTCGGCCCCCTCTGAGCAGCTTAAGACAAATTCTTTGAAGAAGGCACGTTCCGGGAAGAGGAGTTCGATACCTTCGATCTGGGAAAGTTGTTCGGCTGCATAATGTGCTTTCTGGCAGCAGAGTTCTGCGACTTCACGAATGCCTTGCTTTCCGAGTAGTGAGAGATAAACGGCGGCGCGAATCGCGATCAATCCCTGGTTACTGCAGATATTGCTGGTGGCTTTATCGCGGCGAATGTGTTGTTCGCGTGCCTGCAGGTTTAATACGTAACAACGTTTACCGTTGCGGTCGACGGTTTGGCCGATCAGACGGCCGGGCATTCTGCGGACGAACTTTTCACTGCAGGAAAACAGTCCGAGATAGGGACCACCGAATTGCAGAGGGGTTCCCAGTGATTGCCCTTCTGCGATAGCGATGTCGGCACCGTAATCGCCGGGACGTTTCAAAATTCCGAGGCTGATCGGATCGTAAGAAACAACAGAGAGCGCGCCATACTTGTGGGCGATTTCTGTCAGTTGTTCTGCTTCTTCCAGTGTCCCGAAGAAGTTGGGATGCTGGATGACCAGGCATGCGGTCTGATCGTTCATCGCCGCATCGACGTCGGCCGGATCTACAGATCCATCGACGCAAGGAACCACGACGACTTCGCAGTTCAAGTGATTCAAATAAGTTTCCACAACCTGTCGATATTCTGGATGCAGTGATCCCAGTAATACGACACGATCGTGGCGCTTGGTGACCCGCATCGCCATAAAGGCGGCTTCACTGACACAGGTCCCGCCTTCATACAGGCTGGCATTTGAAACATCCATGCCCGTTAACTGGCAGATCAGCGATTGGAATTCGAAAAAGGTCTGCAGGCTGCCCTGACTGGCTTCCGCCTGGTAAGGAGTGTAGGCGGTATAAAATTCACCCCGACGGGCAATTTCATCGACGGCGGCAGGAATAAAATGATCATAGGCCCCGCCGCCCAGCATGCAGATACGCGAGCCTGGTCCGACATTTTCTGCCGCCAGTTTCGAGACATGTGCCTGCAATTCCATTTCAGTTAAGGCTGGTGGAACATTCAGGGGACGATCCAGACGCAGCTCTTTTGGGATTGTGGAAAACAAAGCTTCCAGAGAGTCAACGCCGATGGCTTGCAGCATTTCCTGCTGCTGTTCTGGTGTGTTAAAGAGGTAAGGCACGGTTCACTCGCTAATAAGCGTGATTTTAAAGACGTTGGTGATTCAACTGTTTTGATTATAGTCACGGGAGAGATGTTGGAACTCTCATTTTACCGTTATTTCGAGCGCGGAAAGAAATTCTCTGATTCAGCAGTCTGTAGTCCGATGTGATCGGACAATGGACAACTGCTTCAGGAGCGGAAAAGTTGTTTAATGTGCTTCCGACTCACAGAACTTCTGGTATGCGTCTGCATTCATAAACGGATCCAACTCGGATAGATTCGACATTTTGACTTTCGTGATCCACCCAGCGCCGAAGGGATCGTCAGAAAGTGGTGCCTGATCATCTACGAGTGCCGCATTGACTTCAGCAATTTCTCCGCTGACCGGAGAATATAAATCACTGACGGCTTTCACACTTTCTACTTCCCCAAATACTTTGCCGGCTTCACAGGTTGAGCCGACTTCCGGAAGTTCAATGAAAACCAGATCGGTCAATTGATTGACGGCAAAATCAGTGATTCCAACGGTTGCCACCTCACCGTCAACGCTGACCCATTCATGAGTTTTGGTGAATTTTAAGTTGCTCTGATCCATGTTTGCAAAACCCTCTGTTCTATTTCTTTGCTCAAAGGTCGTGAACAGCTTCTACTCTGAGAAAAGAAGTCAAAAATTCCCTGATTCCTCTTCGTTGACGATACAGAGATTTGATCGGTTTGAAAAGGAATCGGAAAGGGAAATTCCATGACTACCGCGGTATATCTTGCCGATTCCGATCCTGGGATCTGGGGACAATGAAACGGTGTCCCACTGTTCTGGTTTGGGATAGGACTGCCAGTTGGAGGCTGGGCCGAGAGAAGAGGATATGCGTTTAGACTCACAGAAGGCGACGTAACCTAGTGAGGAGGCATGTTTTCTTCTTCGACTTTGCTCAATTTTTCGAGTCGCCGGGCGTGTCTGCCACCTTCAAACTCTTCTTTCAGCCAGATTTCGATCATTCGGTTGACGAGTCGGTCGCCGAGCAGGTCGGCAGACAGGCAGAGTACGTTCGAATCATTATGCAGGCGACTCATTTGCGCGGTGATGTCGTCGTGGCAGGGAGTGGCGCGTACCCCGGGGAATTTATTGGCGACGATGCACATTCCCATTCCGGTACCACAGATTAGAATGCCGCGGTCGATTTTTTTATCAGTGATGGCTTTGGCCACTTTGATCGCATAGTCCGGGTAATCGACACTTTCGCCGTCGTCAGGACCATAATCGAAAGCTTTTTGTCCTAATTGTTTTAAAAGTGTGAGGATTTTGACCTTGGTAGCAAAACCCCTGTGATCACTGGCAACTGCAATTTTCATCGAAACTCTTTTGTATAGATATTAAATCGAAACTGGAATCTGAATGAGCCCTGCTCTCATGCGCATCTGGCATTGTCAAGTCTTGTCCCCCAACACTGTGGCTTCAACTGTGGCGGCTTCAACTGTGGCTTCAAAGGTGCGTTGTAACATAGCGGGTAAGGCTTCTGCTACACACGTTTTGCATTCTGGTGAGAGAGGGGTTAACAGTATCTTCATATTCGTAAAGGGTAATGGTTTACAGTCTATTATAGCAAGAGTGCTCTTGTAGCAGATATCGATTTTTTTGTTTGAAAAAACAATCTGTTCAGGAAGGGGGTTTCGAAAACAGGCTGCTAGTTCTCTGAAATGTGGATCTGGGCGACTATCGAATGCAGATATTTTTCAATTTCTTTTTTGCACTCGACATAGCATTGAAAGCCTCCTCCGATCGGATCGGAAACATCTTTCCCTTCGGGGGAAAGTAGTCTCACCGACTCTTCCAGATCGGGACGCTCTGCCAGAATTGCAGCACGGTGGCCTTGTGTCATTGTGTAAAGATAGTCTGCTTGCTCAAGTAAACGTTCCGTCAGAGGCTGACTTTCATGGGCCTGAATATCAATTTCCTGTTCAGCAAGGATTGTCACTCCTTCCGGACTGGGGGGGGCCCCCATAGCGGCAGCCAGTCCCGCAGAGCCGACAATAAAACCGTGATCTGATAATTCATCTTCCTGGCAGCCGAGCTTATCGGAAAGCATTTTCCGGAATAGACCTTCGGCCATGGGGCTGCGACAGGTATTGCCTGTGCAGACAAACATATAAATTTCGCTGGAGAGTCGTTTCAGTGTCGTTTCGGTCACGACACCCGGTTGCAGGATGCTCCATTGATTGTCGGTGATGGAGACAATGGTGGATTGATCACCAAATCGGGAAGGGCCATCGTCAATAATCAGCGCAACTTCACCGTCGAAATCCTCCATGAGGGAGTCAGCTGTCTGATATTTCGCCTGTTCATTTAACAGGACTAGTGGTGACGGGGAGAGCCGCAAGGTCTGGAAAATGATTTCATGTGCGGGTGCTCTTAGTCTGATCCGGTTTTGGGGGCAAATTTGCGATTGAACATCTTCGGGCAATTGAGAGAATAGACTGTCCGAACCAGGGCGATCCATTTCTAGTACGACGGGACCAGGCCAGCAGCGTTTTGCCAGTTTTTGCCCGATGGATGCCATTTCCGGCTGATAATCCAATGCTTCATCAAAGCCTTTGACACAGAGGACCAACGGTTCATCAGGCTGGGAAAAAGAACGTAGTTTCGACATAGCCGAGGCATTGAGAGACTGACCTGCGATCACATAGGCCGTGGCGGTAGGGAAGGCGACTAATCCGCCTTTTGCCAGGTATTGAACTGCCAGATGAATCACATCGCGGATGTCATCAGTCTGTTTTAGATTGATCCGTTCGGTCATGAACAATTTGAGCCTTAAATTTCTCGTAGAAATTGAGTTTCTGGCGCAATTCAACGGTTAAAAAGATAAGAATTTCTGTCCCGCCACGAATTACGATTTAAGAGTAACTGCTTAGTAAATATTGATTTGAAATTGTCTCAATACGAGTGATCATACCCGGCGAAATTGCATTGTTCAAGCTGCTGGAATATTACCCCCTCTTAAGTTATTATGATTGGAGCATTTATGATGCTTATGAAGAATGTGTTCTTTAGCGATTTTTAAGAATTCGGGAAATCATCACGATTTTTGGTGACCCGTTGGTTAAGATGATTTCGAATAGACTTCGAAATTCATTTTCGTTTCGACAAAATTTTTCTCCAGGTTTCACAAGTATCACAATCTATGGCTCCATTAAGCACTCCTGAAAAAACCAATCCCAAACGGCTACGCTTAAAGAAATCTTTGCGATCTTTGATTGAATTTGGTGGTGGAGATCAAATTGATCAAAACCAGTTTCAATCGACCACGCGTAAGCTTTATGATGGTCCCGCGGGAGCTGTGCTGTATCTGGCGAGTAAATTATCTCTGCACGATCCGCTCGTCGGTCGGATTATCAAGACCCGGCGATTTGACGTGACGGAATTTCGCAGCATCTTGGACATTGGATCGGGGGCAGGGCAGATTCTCGGACACCTGTTGCGTGAAACTCATCCCGAGGCACGTCTGGTTGCCTGCGATTTATCCCATCAAATGCTCAAACGCGCCAGAACCCGGATGGACAGCCCGCGGCCTAATTATCTTTCAGCCGATTTGACAAAGATGCCGTTTCGTGATGAATCGTTTGATTGTGTGACTTGCGGCTGGGTGCTGGAATACGTTGCCGATCCCCGGGATGGACTTAACGAAATCTATCGCGTGCTACAGCCGGGAGGCAGTTTATTCCTGCTGGCGACAGAAGACAAATTCTCCGGCATGTTAAACAGCCGAACCTGGAAATGTCGCACCTACAATCGGGTGGAACTGAAGCAGGCGTTTGAAGATTCAGGCTTGCCCTGGAAAGAGCAACACTGGTTTACGCCGATCCATCAGTTCCTCAAGCTCGGTGGTATCATTGTGGAAGCCACCAAGCCTGTGGTATCAGATCCTGTTCAATCTTTGTAACGAACCGGACTCCAGTCTTTCGCCAATTCGCAGAGAGTTTTCAGTGTCTCCGGGTTTGCACTACAGGCGGTGATTCCCGGCAGACGTAACATGTCGGCTCGTTCATCCAGCCAATGTTCGTGGAAATTTACCGATTCCCCATTATGCACCCAGACGGCATCGCCTCCCAGAATGCGAGCGATGTGTAATGAAACGGGGAAATCATAAACGTTGGGAGTATGAATCAACGAGCCACCAAAGGCGCCGGTTGCCAGGTGATCGTAAATACTTCCCGGCATTTCTTCCGGAGGCACTCCCGTAAGGCCGGCTTCTGTAACAAGCTGCGCGTTGGATGTGTCTGCGTCTTGAAATCCGATCAGATAGATCTGCGAAGAATCAGGGCGCGTCTTGGGATCGATGGAGGGCATCGCATCCAGTACCTCACGGGCGGGGCGGCTTAAATCATCAGGACCACAGACCACGCGTTGGTTAACGGCTTCGACCCAGGTTCCCTGGTCACCGGTTTCTGGGATATAAACCAGTGAATAATGAACGGTTTCACTGTCGCGCAGGTGAATCATCACGCAATAACCGTCGGCTGTTTTATCGCGGTACTGTTTGGTACCGTCAATGGGATCAATTGAGAGGACATAAGGCGCCTCTTCTGAAAATCGGTTAAGGTCTCCGGTTTTCTCTTCTGCTTCCATACGGCATTGTTGAAAGATCGGATCACGGTCACGCAGGGCAGCGACAATTAATTCCTGCAGTGTCAGATCGGCCAGAGTGAGCGCATCGGTCAAAGCACTTCCCGACGTTTTGTTTTCGACGGCGATATTGAAGTGTCGCAAACGTTTGGCGATGGCACCGGACCAGCGGAGTACCTCGGGGAGATGCGTTTGCAGGGCGGTTAACAGTGCGTTTAATTCCATGTTAGGATCTTTTCAGAATACTCAAAATTGTTAGTTATGTAGAAGTCGTATTGTTTCGTTTCTGCTCCAGATATTCAATCACCAGCGTGGCCACATCGATATTTGTGGCAGATTGGAAGCCGCGCCAGCCCGGAACGGCGTTGACTTCCAGTAGAGACAGGTTTTCCGGGGCCTCGGAGGGTGAAAGCAAATCAACGCCTGCAAAAGTAGCTTGTGTTAATTCTGCAGCACGGAGGGCCAGATCCACTTCCCGGTCAGAAGGTTGATAAGGTTCTGCCTGTCCCTGACGTGAAATATTGGTACGGAAGTCATTCTGGCCATGCCGCCGAATGGCGCCGATGACGTTTCCGTTCAGGATTAAAATTCGCAGATCATAACCAGGATGCGAAATATATTGCTGGAGATAAATCACCGCCTGCGTGCGTTCCAGTGTCCGAAAGGAACGATAGGCGAGATCGGGATCGCTGATGCGAAAAATGCCTCGTCCTTCTGAACCGAACAGCGGTTTGACGACGACGTCACCTCCTAGAAGTTCGAAGTGCTGCATCGCCGCTTCAGACGATTCACAAACGGCGGTCGCCGGAACAGGCAAGCCAGCAGCGGCCAAACGGGAGGTGGTCAGATATTTGTCGACGGCACATTCAATAGCGCGGGGCGAATTGAAAATGGTGACGCCCGCCTGTTCCAGTCGGCCCAATAAGTCCATGCGAAAGATGACCTGTTCCAGGGAGCCGGGTGGCATCGTGCGGATGATCAGGCAGTCAAACCGATTCAATTCGATCTGGTTCTGCTCGGCGTCATAACTGAAACATTGTTCTGGAGCAGTTCCCGAGATCAGCGAGGCCAGATCACGGAATTCGATTTTGCGTGCGTCATGTCCACGAGACTGGGCGACTTGATGCAGTTGTTCGCAGTACCAGCTGCCCTGATTTCCCAGAATGGCGATCCGCACGAAACTGTTCCGTCAAAAAGAGGTCCGTAGAAACTTAGAAACCGAAACTGTGTCGTAAGAGTTCGGTATTCATTTGCCCGAACTGGAACACGTTACCCGTGTCAAGATTTTGAAAATTAACCACTGCCGGGCTGAAAAAACTGGGGTCGATTTCATAGAAATCGTGATTGGCCTCTTTGAAGACTTCCAGAAACGGTTTACCGAAACAGGCAGCCGAGTTGGAAGGGATCGCAGGTCCGATTTCCTGCAGCGATTCATCATCGCCGGTGACCCAGAGTGTGACTGCACTACCGTAGAGAATGGAATCGTTGGTGCGCCCGATACCGATCAGATGGTCGTGGGCAACCGGTGCCAGCGGTGCTGATCCGAAACCAGCTTGCACGCGATGCACATCGAACTCGCATTCGAAGAGTTTGTGCATGGCGGTTTCTACCGAACGGGAAATAACCTGAATATTACCGGCGATACTCGATGTCGGAGCCACGAGCAACATGATATTTCGGGGATCGATACCCGTTGCTTTCGAAATTTTTTCAACGACTGCCACGCCAGGGAGTGAATTTGCTTCGAGCACGCCCACCGTTTTTTCCGGTGACTCACCAAAGGCGAGGGTACGATACAGGTCTTCTACTTGCGCGGCTGCCCGCATTGGCCCGGAACCCATGGCGAAAAATTTCTCGACATCGATCTTCCAGCCGGCATACTGGCTCAGCAGGCAGGCTTCGACCGCATGGTCTGTCTGCACCTGTAGATACGGCAGAGGCTGGCCTTCCAGAGTTCCCGGAACGAGTTGGGTCTGACCAAGGTCTGCCATGCAGATGCGAGACAGCATTAATCCGGCCTGGATTCCGGCGGGAGTTTCAATTCCACAATCGACTACGATTGCGCCATTCTCCAACGCATGCGGAATGACTTTCAGTTCACCCGAGTTTTCCAGCAGGTGTTCTGTCAGTCGGCACGCTCGTTTGTTTAAAACTCCGCTCATGATTTTTAATTCGTTTCAACAGTTCTAGGAGTGAAATAAAGAGATACACCATCTCGATCTGTTACAGACAACCTACTTCTTCCATAATCCTTTGCGTACGTGCAATCAGTTCTGGAGTGCAGGCCGGAAACGGATGAAACAGGGTATCATGCTCGATGACACCCCGAAGTCGCAGGGCGGTTTTCATCGCTCCAATAATATATCCTACATTCATCGTGCCGTCGGGGCAGACAAAGACTTCAAACAGCCGGACGATGGCTTCCTGCTGTCGCACCGCTTCTGCATGATTATTCACGGCAGCCGCTTCATACAGTTTGACAAACAGCTCCGGACCCACATTCGCCAGTCCGGGAACGGTTCCATCTGCACCGGCCAGTACGACTGCATGCACCAGCATTTCGGCTCCGGTAAACAGTTTCATTCCCGGCGGTTTGTTGGCGACCAGTCGATGGAAGCTGACCGCATCGCCGCTGGAATCTTTGACGCCGATAATGGTGCCTTCTTTTCCCAGAGTCATTAACGTATCCATTTCAATTTTGACTTTCGTCATCACGGGAATGTCATACGCAAAAATCGGGATGTCAACGGATTCACGAATAGTACGATAATGGGTGAGCATGTCTTTTTGACTTGCCGGAAAATAGAAGGGGGGACAGACAACGATGGCGTCGGCCCCCTGTTCTTTGGCTACTCTAGCCTGTTCGATAATCTGCTCAGTACCTGGCGCGATGACTCCAACCAGAAGCGGAACAGAGCCATGGATGACTTTGACGGCGATGTCTGTCGCCTGTCGCCGATCGTCATCACGTAGCAGGGGACCTTCACCCGAAGTTCCAAACAGAAATATCCCATGGACGCCCTGTTTCAGCATGAAGCGGTACACCGATTCTGCCGAGTCAGGATCGAGTCTGCGTTCCGGGGTCAGAGGAGTGATAACGGGAGGGAGCACACCCTTTAATTGTTCGGAGAGGTTGACTGCCATGAATCGTGTACCAAAGTCTGTATTGAAAAAAGGTGAAGGACGGGTGGTTCTTCTAACAAATGAGCAACTTTAAGTCAGACCTTTATTTTATACCAAACTGCTTTCCAGGATGCGATGATTCAAGGGGCTGGACTACAGGAATCGGGCAGGCTTGCCTGTGAGTCAGGATGGAATCATGATATTTGGAGCGGTTTTATGGACTATAGGGAATGGTCGGGTTTCGAAGCATACGTAATATCTTGAAAAAGGTGGGGCTGTCGTTCGATTTAAGAACATTCCGTAGCGCGAAACAGAAAAAAAGCTGGAGAGGAGTCTCCTCCACCGGATATAATTGCCATGTATGAGCAACGAACCAAAGAAGACAATTTGTTTGGAGCACCAATGTGCTGAAGATCAAGCCACTCCTTACGGGATGGTTTGTCCGCACTGCAAGCGTCGTCTTTATACGAACCCGCCGCGCGGCAATCTGATGAGCTTCTGGGAAAGCCAGCCGGTTGCTTTCAGCCTTGATCGTGAGCCCTGTTTTGTTTATTCCCTGATGTGGGAAAACTGTCGCATCCGTTCGGTGCATTTGCCTGATCAAGAAGCGACTGTGAATGAGTCATCCGAGTTCAAATCGCATTTTTGATCTTCTGTTAACGGCACTCTTGGCTAGTCACGAGCGGCACCCGACCTCGAACAGAAAACAGCGTTCCACCGCTCGGCTTGTTATTTAGGCCGGACACATGGGTAGCACCGTTCGCATACATAGGTAACACTTTCCTTAGCTGTTTTCAGCTTGTTACGAAACCTTCAGGTCTTCGTCTTTGAGGTCCGAAACGAACATGCAACCGGGGCTGTGGGTAATCGCGAATTCCGGTTTGGCTTGCATCAACACCGCTTGAGGAGTCACGCCGCAGGCCCAGAAGACGGGAAGTTCTCCCGGTTCAACCGGAACGGCTTCGCCAAAATCGGGCTGTGCCAGATTGGTGATACCTAATTGTTCCGGGAATCCCAAATGCACGGGAGCCCCATGCACGGCGGGAAACTGGCCGGTGATTTGCACGGCGCGAATCGCATCGGCCGGCTTGAAGGGACGCATGGAAACGACCAGCGGGCCCGAAAATATTCCGGCGGATTCGCAAGCGATCGTCGTGCGATACATGGGCACGTTTACGCCGAGGTCGACGTGTCTGACGGAAAGCCCCGCTTCGATCAACGCAGATTCAAACGTAAACGAACATCCAATCAGAAACGAAACCAGATCGTCCTGCCAGAGATGATTGATGTCGGTCGGTTCTTCAACGAGCTCTCCGTGCTTCCAGACTCGATAACGAGGCAGGTCAGTGCGCAGATCTGCATTTTTCGCCAGCTGGTGAGGACCGGGATCACCGGCTTTGGTGACTTCCAGCAGCGGGCAGGGTTTGGGATTCTTCTGGCAGAATTCGAGAAACTGAGAGGCGTCTTGTTCACGAAGGATTACAAGATTCGCCTGAGCAAAGCCGGGGGCGAGCCCCGACGTTTGCCCGGTAATGGTTCCTTCACGACATGCCCGTCGCACTTGTGCGCCTGTTTGCAGAGAAGAACGAATATCATTCATCGTATCTACTTTTCAGTCGCGATGACCTCAGATGAGATGATTTGCACATCTTCCAGCGGACGATCGCTGTGATTGGTTTCGACGTTTCCAATTTCCAGAACGACGGCTTCGCTATCCGCATCACTGGTTTTGCCAAAGACCGTGTAGGAATTATCCAGATGAGGCACGCGTCCCAGGCAGATGAAGAACTGCGATCCGGCCGAATTCGGATCATTCGTACGAGCCATCGACAAGATGCCGGTTTCGTGAGGTAGGTTATTGAACTCGGCATCAATCGTATAACCTGGTCCGCCGGTTCCGGTTCCTTCAGGACAGCCGACCTGAACGACGAAATCGGGGATTACGCGGTGGAAGATGATGCCGTCATAAAAGCCGATCTTGGTCAAGCCGATAATATTGCGGCTGTGTCCCGGTGCGACATCGGGATACAGGTCCATCTTGATAGTTCCCTTTGAGGTTTCGAAGACGACCTGATAGTTGAATTTTTCAAAATCAACATCGGCCAACGCGGCATCGACTTCTGCGCGACGGTTTTCGGACACAGTACTTTTCCTTCTTTGAATCTTTAATAAACGGTTAGCGATCTGATTTCTTAATCAAAAACGGTAAGTGTCACCTTACCGCCTCGCGACGAAAATCTCAAAGCAGATTTCCGCAATAAATGTTGTGAAACGGGTAATTCCTGCTCCAAAGATCAGTAGTCGCGGATCTAATTCAGTGAACAAAATGTAGAGTGGGCTCTTTTTATTTCGGCTTTCCAAACCCGCCGCCGCCGGGTGTTTTGATGGTCAGCGTATCGCCAGCTTCGACGGAAAGAGAGAACTTGCCGCCCAGTGATTCCTGGGAAGTTTCGTTTGCCTTCTGTAGCAGGTTTTCTCCAATTTGACCGGGGGTTCCTCCTGCCAGACCAAACGGAGGAAATTCACCGCGGCGTTCGGAAATCAGCGAGATTTTTAAGGGCTTGAGGAATTCAATCCGGCGGATAATTCCAGCGCCGCCTCGATGTTGTCCTGCGCCTCCTGATCCTTTGCGAATTGAAAATTCATGGAGTCGCACGGGATAACGGCGTTCGATGATTTCGGCATCGGTAAGCCGGGTGTTGGTCATATGGGTGTGTACGGCATCGGTGCCGTCATGGTCTGCTGTCGCGCCACTGCCACCGCAGATCGTTTCATAATAGCCGAAGGTCTCATCGCCGAACGTCAGGTTATTCATCGTACCCTGGCTGGCGGCTGCTTTGTTTAAGGCGCCGAGCAGTGTGTCGACGGTTCGTTGTGAGGTTTCTACATTGCCGCCAACCATCGCCGCACATTCCGCCGGCGTTTCCCGCTCGGGGGGATTCAGAAAACATTCGGGCAGAATAATGTCGATGGGCGCTAATACGCCGCTGTTGAGTGGAATGTCTTCCTGAATCAGGCAACGGAACACATACAGGACCGCCGCATTCACAATCGCGTGGTTGGCATTTAGGTTCGTTTCGAGTACCGGGCCGGTTCCGGTGAAGTCGACGGTGGCCGATGTTCCGTTGATGGTGATTTCCACCGAGAGCGGCGCGCCGTTATCCAGATGATCGGTAAAGGAATAGACGCCGTCTTCAATCTGATCGAGGGCCAGTTGCATCTTTTGCGTTGCGGCCTGCTGAATATGAATCATATAGGCCTGGACAACCGGCAGAGAGTAGCGGCGAACCAGATCATTCAGCAGTGTCACGCCACAATTGTTGGCGGCGACCTGTGCAGAGACATCAGCCAGATTATCAATAATCGAGCGGGATGGAAATTCGCCGGACTGGAGTAACGTGCGCAGCTCTTCTTCCCGCGAAACCCCATGATCGACGAGTTTGAAATTGCGAATTAGTACGCCTTCGTCAGCTAATGTTTTCGAGAAGGGCGGCATACTACCAGGTACGATCCCACCAATTTCCGCGTGATGTGCGCGGCTGGCGGTAAAGAACAGGAGCTCGTTTGTCTCTGGATGATGCACGGGGGTAATGACCGTGACGTCGGGAAGATGCGAGCCGCCGCGATAAGGATCGTTGGTGACAAAGACATCGCCGGGGGTGAGGTCCGGGTTGTCGGCGATGATGCGTTTTACGGTTTCGCTCATCGCGCCCAGATGCACGGGAATGTGCGGCGCATTCACGACGAGATCACCAGTCGCGGAAAAGACGGCACAACTGAAATCGAGACGTTCTTTGACGTTGGTGGAAATCGAAGTTTTTTGCAGCGTGATTCCCATTTGTTCGGCGATGGAAGCAAACAGATTATTAAAAATTTCCAGCATCACGGGGTCGGCTTCGGTACTGATGCCGTGATGCGTGCCTGTGTTTTTGGCTGTTTCGCGAATCAAGGTTTCACCGCGGGCTAAGATTTCAGCATCGAAGCCGGGATCGATGATCACGGTAGAAATCGCCTCGCAGATGATGGCGGGGCCAGAAATCCGGTCACCCGGCTGTAATTCATCCCGCAGATAAACGGACGACTGTTGGAGATTTCCCTGAAAGCAGGTTTCCGTTGTTTCCAGCGGAGTGGGAATTCGCGAAACGAGTTCCGCGGCTGGCAGGTTTGGTTCTTCCATCCTGCCTACAATTTCCGTTCGCAGTGCGGTGACTTCGACGGCCCGACTTTTGTGAGTGTAGCCATAGAGCCGCTGGTGTTCCTGCTCGAAAGCAGACAGTTCATCCAGACCTGCCTGACAACGAATTTGAATCGTGGCATCGGTGCCCAGGTAACGCATTTCGAGAGAATGCTGTGGTTCGTCAATGCGTTCGTCAGGGATTCCTTCGGCGCGGACTTCTTCCCGAATAGTTTGATCGAGTTGTTCAAAGCGAGTTTGCAGTTCCTGCTTTAGTTTAGCAGACCAGGGTTTGAGCACCGACTGCTGTCCAAACCGCCTCACATCAGCCTGTCCGATGCCAAAGGCACTTAAGATTCCCGAATAGGGGTGTATCAGAACTTCACGAATTCCCAGCGCGCGGGCAATGGCGCAGGCATGTTGCGAACCGGCGCCACCGAAACTGACCAGCACATAGTCAGCCGGGTCATAGCCGCGAGCGACAGAGATATTGCGGATGGCGCGGACCATGTTGGCGTTGGCGATTTGCAGAAAGCCTTCGGCCATCTCAAGCGGCGTGTAGGTTTTTCCCATCGGTGACGCGGCGATTTCCTGACAGAGCTGAGTAAGTCGCTGTTCGACGGCACTGCGATCCAGCGCGAAGGGGAAACGCGTGGGGATAATTTTGCCGAGATAGAGATTCAGGTCAGTGACGGTGAGCGGGCCGCCTCGTCCATAACAGGCGGGGCCTGGATTCGCACCCGCGCTGTCGGGGCCGACGTGCAGTTTGATGCCATCAAAGCCGCAAATACTCCCGCCACCCGCGGCGACGGTTTCGATACTCAACATGGGGGCGACGATTCGTACGCCCGCTTTGCGAGTTTCAAATTCGCGCTCGTATACGCCATCAAATCGCGAGACATCCGTGCTGGTCCCCCCCATGTCAAAGCCGATTGATTTCGGGAAACCGGCGACTTCTGCCACACGAGAAAAACCAATCACGCCACCCGCGGGGCCGGACAGAATGCTGTCTTTGCCAACAAAATGCATGGCATCAACCAGGCCGCCAGCGGATGTCATCAGTTTGAGATCGCAGTTCTGCAGTGGTGCACGAAGATTTTTGATGTAATCTTTGAGGATCGGATTCAAGTAGGCGTCCATAACCGTCGTGTCGCCGCGAGAGACGATTTTGATTAACGGAGAGAGGCGGCTGGATACGCTGATTTCATCAAAGCCGACTTCGGCAGCGATGGTAGCGACCAGTTCTTCGTGGTCAGGGTTGGCGAAGGAATGCAGCAGACAGATTGCCAGCGATTCTACCCCCGTGGTTTTCAGTTGCTCTAGTTGTTGACGAATGGTTTCAGGAATGGGAGCGCGGAGTACGGTTCCTTCCGCGGTGATTCGCTCGTCGATTTCCACGGCTGATTCGAACAAGGGCTCCGGTTTATGGATGACCAGATCGAACAGACGCGGCCGATCCTGATTACCAATCAACAGGACGTCGGCAAATCCCTTTGTGGTGATGAACGCAGTGCGGGCACCGTTGCGGGTGAGGAGAGCATTGGTGCCTCGCGTCGTTCCGAGTTTGACGCTGACATTGGAAATCGTGTCTGACTTTTTCAGGCCGAGGATCCAGCGAATCGCCAGAACGGGGGCTTCTTCTCCTGACGAGAGTTCGTAGCCTACTGACGCTTTAACTGTCGAGGGCAGCGGCTTCGAGAAGCTGAGTGTGCCGGTTGTAGTGTCAAAGGTCGTCACTTGTGCCGAATGAATGGGTTGTCCCTCTTCATTCAGAAATTCAATTTGATAGTCCTGCCAGAACTCTGCCGGGTCGCCGCTACGGGATGGGTCGACAATCGTGGTCGGATCGCAGATTTGCTGAATTCGTCCTTTGGTAATGCCCGAACTAAGAGTCTTAAAAGGAGTAAATTCATTATCCGGAGACCGCGCGATACAGTCCGTAAATGTCCCACCGACATCAATCCAGAATTCCCACTTTTTGTCGCTCTTTTTCGAAGTTAAATCATTCATTTCATCAAATATTTCATAGGGTTTCACATTATTTTTCTATAATTCTATGGATTCTCTAACGTAGACTATCTTAATGAAATAACAAAACTAGCAGGCAGGCACAACGAAACCGCCGGTTGCTAGAGCAGGAGAGTCAGTCACAGCGGGAACTGCAAAGCAGAAAAGAGATCGACTGGTACTTGAATTATGTGCACCGTAATCTATAATTATCGTGCCTGACGGTATTCAGCCGCAGTGCAACGGCTAAAAGAGATCAAATAGAATTGAAAACCCAAACTGTGTTCGTCTGGAACATCCCATCCCACATACTGGAGAAGACTGTCAATGAACAACTTAAATCCTGATTATTACGACCAGGACACAACGGCGGGTGGCGGCATGTTTGCCATTGACGCAATTGCTTCTGAGCGTGCCACTTTCATTCGTAAAACGTACATGCACCTGTTTGGTGCGATTCTGGCCTTCATGGGACTGGAATTTATCCTGTTCAGCAACGAAGCGTTGGTGGAAGGTATGATGGGGGCCATCGGTGGAAACTGGTGGCTGGTATTAGTCGCTTTCATGGCGGCAAGCTGGATCGCCAGTTCGATGGCTTCCAGTGCAAGATCGTTGGGAACACAATACGCGGGCCTCGCTCTGTATATTGTTGCCGAAGCACTGATCTTTGTCCCGATTCTCTATATCGCGACTCACTTTTCTAATCCAACGGTCATTCCCGTCGCGGCGATCATTACGCTCTGTATTTTCGGCGGACTGACTGCTTACGTGTTTGTGACCGGGGCAGACTTTTCCTTTCTGGGTGGTTTCCTGACGATTGCCATGCTGGCAGCGATCGGGATCGCCATTGGCGCATCGCTCTTCGGCTTCTCTCTAGGAATCCTGTTCGCGGGAGCAATGGTGCTGTTACTGAGTGGTTACATTCTGTATGACACATCAAATATTCTGCACCACTATTCGACCGATCAATATGTGTCGGCTTCATTGGCGTTGTTTGCTTCTGTTGCCACACTGTTCTTCTATGTCTTGCGGATTGTGATGATGTTCACCTCCGATGACTAAACCAGTTGTTGTCGACCGATGACAATTTAAAACATCAAAGCCGGGTGAAGTTTTCTTCACCCGGCTTTGTTATTGCACAAAATTGATCAATCCCCACTCATTTAATGTAGGGGTCGCCCTGTGTGGCGACCCGCGGTATCGACGTTGAAAGCGAATGGACGTGCGAAGTTTTCTCCGGTCCTATCACAGGAACTATAACAACAGCACATCACCAGGCGGGCGCCCCTACGACGATTTGTTTCGTTCGCGAGAGATGAATTAACTCTTTAGCACTTAGATTTTCAAGCTGTTTTAGCTGTTATACAGACCGGCAACATACTCGCCGTAGCCGTTATAGATTTTGGTGTCGTATCGCTTTTCGGTTCCCAGCATCCATTCGGTGCGCTGGCTCCAGCGAGGGTGGGATACCTCGGGATTCACGTTGGCGACAAAACCGTATTCATTGGGATTGACGGTATTCCAGAACGTGGCCGGCTGTTCGGAAGTGAGTTTGATTTTCACGATTGATTTGCCGGACTTGAAACCGTATTTCCAGGGAACGACGAGCCGAATGGGGGCTCCATTCTGTTTCAGCAGCGGCTTTCCATACAGGCCGGTCGCGATAAACGCCAAGTCGTTCATGGCTTCCTCGATGCTTAACGCTTCGGTATAAGGCCACGGCCATGTGCCGGAACCGCTTGATTCCATGTAAGGGGCTTCTTTGGGTTTATCGAAGGTTTCAAAGGCGACGAATTTTGCGGTTGCCTTAGGCTCGACCAGTTTCAATAAACTGGCCAGGGGGAAGCCGGTCCAGGGAACACACATGGCCCACGTTTCAACACAGCGATGACGATAAGCCCGCTCTTCGAATTTCATCTCTTTATAAAGATCATCCATATCAAACGTGCGCGGCTTGGCACATTCTCCTTCGATGGTGACTGACCAGGGAGTGGTCTCGAATTTCGAGACATATTTCCAGGCTTCTTTGGACGTTGGGCCTGTGAACTCATAAAAGTTGGTGAATTCGACTGCTTCCTTTTCTACCGTTTCGGGGCGGCCATACTTGAAAGCGTCATTGTGGGGGGCCGGGTAGACCCCTTGCAGGGCTTCCGGCAGTGGCGCGACGGCACCCGCCTTTTCGATTTCTTCCTGCGTGGCCTGTTCACAACCAGAGAGCAGATCGGCAAAACCGGCGATTCCCAATCCGTATCCCATCAGCTTCAAAAATTCCCGGCGATGTGCTTTGCGATTCTGAAAGACTTCGTAAGGCGTGTGTTCGTGTTCAGGGACATCCCAGATTTTACGGATTAGATGGTTCATCAGCAGTTCCCTTTGTTGGTCATCATAACGCGGAACAGTTTTCAGGAGAGACAGGAGCAATCTTTGTTCCTGTCGGGAGGAATTCCCCCGGTGGTGAGGTATTTATTGGAGCTAGACAATCAATATAACCAGCATCATATACGCAAAATAGCTTGTTTCAAGGATTGCTTCAATCTTTATATCTTCTCTAAATGATCTGAAGGACGAAGAAAGAAGTGGTTGTTTACCCGAAAAGTCTATCCAGACTTCTTAGATTGACATTGCGGTTGAAAGATCCGGTGTTGAGGAATTAAATCGGTCACACAGAGATTGGTACTATGAAATACGACATTGTGATTATTGGAAGTGGTCCCGCCGGACATAAAGCTGCGATCGCGGCGTCGAAGCTCGGAAAGCGGGTTGCGATCATAGAACGCAATTTTCGGGGGATGGGTGGCGTTTGCCTGCACACCGGCACGATCCCGTCGAAAACGATGCGTGAAGCCATTCTGTATCTGACCGGTTATCGTCATCGTGATGTTTACAGCAAACGATACCGCAAGAAACGTCGGATCACTATGCAGGATCTGCGTTTGAAACTGGCTGATGTTGCAGAACATGAGCTGGAGGTGATACACGATCAGTTGGAACGTAATGGGGTAGAGATCTTTATTGGCGAGGCCAAATTCATCAGCCCTCACGAAGTCGAAGTGGATTGTGAAACAGGGCATAAACAATTATACGGCGATTATATTCTGGTGGCAACGGGAACCAAGCCTTCACGTCCCCCGCACATTCCTTTTGATGGTGAGACAATCTTCGATTCCGACGAAATCATCGATCTGAAAGAGATCCCCAGATCGATGATTGTCGTCGGCGGCGGTGTGATTGGAATTGAATATGCCATCATGTTTGCGACTCTGGGAGTCGAAGTCACAGTCCTGGATGGCCGCGAACGATTGCTCGAATTTTGTGATCGTGAAATTATCGATGCGTTGATCCACCATGCCCGCTCATTGGGAATGGTCTTCCGGATGGGAGAAGAGGTGGTTGGTATCGAGCGGTTTTCCGATTCGATGGCTGCCGTCCAGACCGAGAGCGGTAAGCGGTTGGTTGCCGATTCGGTGTTGTATACTGTCGGACGGGTTGGTGATGCAGAAGAATTGAACTTTCAGGCAGCCGGTCTGGAACCGGATGAACGCGGTCGGCTGTGGTGCAACGAAGAGCATCAGACCTGGGTGCCACATATCTACGGGGCCGGCGATATCGTGGGTTTCCCGGCGCTAGCCAGTGTGTCGATGGAACAGGGGCGGCGTGTGGTATGTAATGCGTTCAACGAACCATTTGAGGCGTTTGATATTATGCCTTATGGTTTATTTACGATTCCTGAAATTTCAATGGTCGGTAAAACGGAACAGCAGTTGACCGACGAGCATATTCCTTATGAAGTGGGAGCGGCCCGTTATCGGGAAATCGCGCGGGGACAGATCTCCGGCGACCGAGACGGGATGTTGAAGATTCTGTTCAATCGGGAAACATTGAAGATTCTGGGAATCCATGCGATTGGTGAAGCCGCGACCGAAATCGTGCATATCGGGCAGACCGTGATGTCACTCGGCGGGACGATTGAATACTTCCGAAATGCGGTCTTTAATTATCCGACGATGGCAGAATGTTATAAAGTTGCCGCCTTTGATGCCTTCGAAAAAATGAGTCTGGATCGTCTGTTTGAAGAATCCAAAATCATCAAAGCGAATTCGGATGCAGCAGAAGCTGAGGAAGCAAAACAGACTGAGCTGGATGAACCGGAAACAGTAGAGGTTTAGTTCGAATTCGGGTTGTTTGTGGTTTCTCCAAGGGCCATTCGGACCGAGAATCATTTGATCTTAGACTGCTACATTTTTGTGGAACGTTCAGGTACGCCGTAGCCGCTCGAGCGCCTGATGGAAATCATCAGGTGCTCCCGCAGTTATTTTCATCCGCAGACCTGTAACCGGATGCGCGAACTCAATTTGTTCGGCATGCAGTGCCTGTCTGTTGATCAAATCCAAGTCTGCGAGAAGTCGTTCATCGTTGCCGTAAAAATTATCGGCAATGATCGGAAACCCCAGGTCGGCCAAATGTACGCGAATCTGATGCAGGCGACCCGTTTGGGGAAACGCGCGTACCAGAGCATGATTTGTAAATCGCTCTTGTACTTCAAACCGCGTGAATGCTGCTTTGGCACGCAGTGCCTGAGGGTGTGTCGACATGCAGACGCCGGTTTGTGTGGGGTGTTCGCCGATGGCGGCACTGTTTTCAAATGCATCCTGTTCCGGGTTGTCGCGTACAATCGCCAGATAGGTTTTACTGATTTGATTCTTCTGAAACTGAATCGAGATGTTGCGATGTGATAAATGCTCTTTGGCGACGATCAGGATTCCGCTGGTGAATTGATCGAGCCGATGTACAATGCCTGGTCGTAACAGACTGCGAAGGCCTGTTTGCTGATCCAGATAATGCTGGAGTGCGTTGGCGACGGTACCCGAGAGGATGTTTCCTGCCGGATGCGCAATCATACCGGGAGGTTTATTGACGATAATCAGCCACGCATCTTCAAACAGAATTTCGAGTGGCAGTGCTTCAGGATCGTAGGTTTTATCGGGAGGTTCGACCAAGACGATGCTGACTTGTTGTCCGCAAAAGACGCGCTGCAGCGGGCCAGCCGGTGCGCCATTCACTTTGGCGAAACCGGCCTGCACGATGCGTTGCAGACGCTGCGTCGTATAACTTCTGAAATGACGGCTGAGAAACCGATCGATGCGGGAACCATTCAGATATTCCTCGACAATCAGATCGGTTTCATATGCAGAGTTCATCAAATTGGTGATCAGGCTTGAGCCAGATCACGAAGTACTTTGTGCAGGATGCCGCCGTTGCGATAGTATTCGACTTCGACGGGAGTATCCACGCGACACTGTGCTGTGAACAGAACTTGCGTGCCATCTTCTTTGGTGGCGGTCACGCGAATGGCTTGACCCGGTTTCAGGTTGTCGTCCAGTTCAATGTCAAACGTTTCTGTTCCATCCAGCCCGAGTTCTTCGCGGCTTTCCCCTTCGCGGAATTCCAATGGTAGAACGCCCATGCCAACCAGGTTGGAACGGTGAATTCGTTCGAACGACGTTGCGATTACCGCTTTGATGCCGAGCAGGAACGTTCCCTTGGCAGCCCAGTCGCGTGACGAGCCCATGCCATAATCGCCGCCGGCCAGGACGACGAGTGGTGTGTTCGTTTTTTTGTATTCGAGTGAAGCTTCGTAAATCGAAGTCTGCTCGCTGGTAGGCAGATATGTGGTCACGCCACCGCTGGTTCCGGGAGCGAGCAGGTTTTTGAGCCGAATATTCGCAAAGGTACCACGAGTCATTACCCGGTCATTACCGCGGCGACTGCCGTAGCTGTTGAAGTTTTCGGGAGTGATGCCATGTTCCTGCAGATATTTTCCGGCGGGTGAATCGGCTTTGATCGCACCGGCGGGGGAAATATGGTCGGTTGTGACAGAGTCACCCACAGAGACCAGCACGCGTGCTCCGTTGATGGAACTGATAGGTGCGGGAGTCTCGGGCATATCGACGAAAAACGGCGGTTCCTGGATGTAGGTACTGTTTTCATCCCATGCGAAGATGTCGCCGTCACCACCATTGATGGCCTGCCATTCGGGAGAACCTTCAGTCGCTTTTCCATATTCATAACGGAACATTTCAGGATTGATGGACGATTCGAGGGTGGCGTTGACTTCTGCTTGAGAAGGCCAGATGTCTTTCAGGAAGACGTCGTTTCCATCCTGATCCTGCCCCAGTGGTTCGGTAGTCAGGTCGATATCAGTGGTACCTGCCAGGGCGTATGCGACGACGAGAGGCGGGCTGGCCAGATAGTTGGCACGCACATCAGGGCTGATGCGGCCTTCGAAGTTCCGGTTTCCGGAGAGGACGGCTGCAGCGACGATGTCATTGTCGTTGATGGCTTTGGAGATCGGCGCGGGCAGCGGGCCACTGTTGCCGATACAGGTGGTGCAGCCGTAGCCGACCAAGTTGAAGCCTAGCTGATCAAGGTAAGGAGTCAGGCCGGCTTTTTCCAAGTAATCGGTGACGACGCGGCTTCCGGGGGCCAGACTGGTTTTGACCCACGGTTTCCGTGTGAGCCCTTTTTCAGCGGCTTTTTTCGCCAGGAGTCCCGCACCCAACATGACTGAGGGGTTACTGGTGTTAGTACAGCTGGTAATGGCGGCGATGACAACAGAACCATCTTTCAGATTGAAATCCTGGTCATTGTATTTCACAGCGACATTGACAGGGGAAGGGTCCTGTTTGCCGAACGTTTTGCTGAGATCACTGTGCCAGTGCGATTTCATATCGGTCAGAGCGATCCGGTCTTGCGGACGTTTGGGGCCGGCGAGTGAAACTTCGATGGTAGAAATATCGAGTTTCAGCTGGCTGGTGAAGCGTGGTTCGGGCGAGCTGTCGGTACGGAACATGCCTTGTTCTTTGTAGTAGCGATCGACCAGCTCGACTTCGGCATCGGTCCGCCCGGTACGACGCATATAATTCAGCGTTTCGTCGTCGACGGGGAAGAAACCCATGGTGGCCCCGTATTCGGGAGCCATATTGGCGATCGTGGCTCGGTCTGCCAAACTCATGTTCGATAAGCCGGGACCGAAGAATTCGACAAATTTACCAACGACGCCGTGCTCACGCAGCATCTGAACGATACGCAGAACGAGGTCGGTCGCGGTAGCACCTTCGGGAAGTTTTCCACTGAGTTTGAAGCCGACGACTTCCGGGGTCAGCATGTAAATGGGTTGTCCGAGCATGACGGCTTCGGCTTCGATGCCACCGACTCCCCAGCCAACAACACCCAGGCCGTTGATCATGGTGGTGTGGCTGTCGGTTCCGACGAGACTGTCGGGATAGGCGACGCCATCTTTGGTGAGGACGACTTTGGCCAGATATTCCAGGTTCACCTGATGCACAATTCCGGTAGCAGGAGGCACGACACCGAAGTTGTTGAGCGCTTGTTGTCCCCAGCGGAGGAACTGATAACGTTCCTGGTTGCGTTCGAATTCTTTTTCGACATTGTGCTGCAGTGAGAGTTTGGTAGCGAACTCGTCAACCTGCACCGAGTGGTCAATGACCAGATCACAGGGGACAAGAGGATTGATTTTCTGAGGATCGCCGCCCAGACGCACCATGGCGCTTCTCAGCGCTGCGAGATCAACGACAGCAGGTACGCCTGTGAAATCCTGCAGGACGACCCGACCGGGTTTGAATGGAACTTCTACCGGATTGGGAGATTCGGCACTCCAGTTGGCCAGATTGTTGACGTCAGCTTCATTGACCACGAAACCATCGACGTTTCGCAGACACGATTCCAGCAGCACACGAATCGAATAGGGCAGGACTTCAATATTCCCAATGCCATCATCGATGAGTTTCTGTAAGCGGTAATAAGTGAACTCACTACCAGCTGCCTTGAATTGACCTTCCGCGCCAAAAGGATTTCCGGAAGCCATTAATCTCTCCTCAGTGCTACGTATAATTGATAAATTTCAAATTCAGGTTGCTACAGCGAACCTGTGCTTTTTTAAGTTTCTTTGCAGATCTGAATATGCTGTATTCTAGGGAGTCGTATCCCGATCGACAAACAGCAGGGCCGTCAAAAACGCAAAACATCCCTAGAAGCTGGCGTTTGGCCGTAAAAGTCGGGATCGAAAAGGAGATTCTATCGCAGACCGGGTCTATTTTCCATTGCGGACCTTTTTGACCTGTCGCCGGGCGCTTTCGACAATTTTGTCCTCAATTTCTTCGGACCAGCGGTGGGCGGGTAAACCATAGACGGCCATCGATGTGTTTCCCTCATAACCCCAGCGGGACGATTTGCGGGGAGGGATGTCTTCTTCGAGGACTCGTAGTGAAGGGGTGTAGGCCATGACATCGTTGGAGTAGCCAGCGATCCAGGTGGAAGCGCCAAACTCTTTCTTCATTCCTAATGCATAGTCCACGACGACTTCGCCGCCGATGGTGATCCAGAGTTGCGTCTTACCGAGCTGCCAGACCTGGACGGGAAACGGATACGAGGTAATGAACGGT
Source organism: uncultured Gimesia sp. (assembly GCF_963976445.1). GTDB lineage: Bacteria > Planctomycetota > Planctomycetia > Planctomycetales > Planctomycetaceae > Gimesia. Next base: position 26,550 of record NZ_CAXBKP010000039.1, read on the forward strand.
TTGCCCGAGTTGAGTTGTTTGAGCAGCCGTGAGCCCCAGCGGGTTCGATACGAACTGGGATTGCCGGCGGCGAGCTTTTCAAGTTCTGCTTTGGTGGGGGCGTCGCCTAGTTTGATATCGATGATTTCAAGTTCGGTTTTTAATTCGGGGTCTAGTTCGACCATCGGCAGACGAACTTTATCGGCGACGGCGTGTGCCAGGCGTGAGCCGTAGGATTCTGCCAGTTCCTGTGTTCGGCGGGGTAGCGGGTTCTGGTCTGCACCGCAGCCCATGTAGAACATGGCGGTCACTCCCGGAAACATGGCTTCCAGATCGTACTGGGCAAAACCGGCATAGTCGCCGCACCATTTCTGGATTCCCATAGTCGTATTGTGACAGGCATAGCCGAATACGATGGTTTTCAGTTTGCCGTCTTTATCTTTGACGGCCAGAATGGGGACGCTGTGGTCGACGGGGCCTTTAAGATCATCGATTTTTCTGAGCTTGGGAACAGTGGATTCCACATTGTTGCGGCGATTGACGGCGAAACTGGTAAATCCTTCTCCGGACCAGAGTGTGGCGGGTTCCAGATTTTTGATCGAAGTTTCGACGGCTTTGACCAGATTTTGTTCGAGTTTGTCCGAATAGTCGTTGATGTTTTTAATGTGCTCGGGAGTCAGCGGATAGATGTCATGCAAGGCACCGCGTAACACGGGGCCGCAGTGCGTGTGTGAGCTGTTGAGCATGATCTGACTTGGATCAAGATCGAATTTTTCCTTGAGAGCCGCACAGACGTTGTTGTAGATCGACTGGGGAATACCGAGTGTGTCTGTGGAAACAATCACGCCGCGATGTCCGTCGCGGGCTTCGATCACGAGGACCTTCATCCAGAGATCGTGGATTTTGCCATCCGCGGGTGCCTTGCGGCCGCCGTAACCGGCCATCCAGAGGTTTTCTTCGGGGGTGATCACTACACTGGCAGAACCGGCTTTCCAGAGTGCGTCCCCAGCAAAACAGCGTTCTGGCTGCGATAAAGCGGCACCGGAAATCAAAAACAGTAGAAAACCGACTCGAATTTGCGTTAGATATTTCATGGAGAAGACCTCTCACTTATTTATGCGAATGACCAACAAACTAAACCTTCTTTATAAACGGTTTCATTTTAGAGTAAAGGGGTAGAGCAGACATATCAAGCGTTTGGGATGCGTTCTCGCCTGTTTCAGGCAGCAATTTCTTTTGCCATGGGGGCGTGTTAAGATAAAATAATGTGTCATTCAGAGGTTTTCAGGAACTCACGAGGCCGGGCTGAATCAATTAGTAAGGATGATCGTCTGTGGATTTGTTCGATATTTTCAACAGAAAAATGATAGCCGGCGCTTTGGTTTTCGCCCTCTGTCTAATGACAGGCTCGGTTTCTGTGCTTCAGGCACAGGGAAAACGAAACAGGAAAGGCAATGACGTTGCTGAGCAGTTGTCCCCCGCTGATTACCGTTCGAAAAATTTTCTGATTCATACCGATCTGCCCCCGACTGAGGCGCGGGACTTACTGGAACGGCTGGAAAAGATGCTGGTCATCATTTCGACTTACTGGGGCAGTCCGAATCGCAGAGTTATCGAGTGTTATGTGGTGAAAGATCTGGTGAACTGGCCGCCCCGCAGTTTGCATCCAACCGGGCTTCGCTCGGTGGCGGGTGGCGGCGGTGTGACGATGAGCCAGACCACCTATCGTGGCAGGCAGATTGTCGCCGCTAAATCGATTGTGTATGCAACTGCCACTCGAGGAACGCCGCAGCATGAAGCGGTACACGCTTATTGTGCGCAGAACTTTGGGAGAACGGGGCCCATCTGGTATAGCGAAGGCATGGCCGAGATGGGAAACAATTGGAAGGTCGTCCCCAAAAAAGGTCAGCCTCTTTCTGTGAGCTGTGAACGGTATGTGATTGATTATATCAAACGCAGCGAACCCAAAAGCTTAAATGAGATTGTCAATTCCAGGGAAACGACCGGCGATTCCTGGCAGAATTATTGCTGGCGGTGGGCCTTGTGTCATCTGCTGGCGACGAACCCGAATTACGCAGCTCGGTTTCGTCCACTGGGGCTGGGACTGTTGATGAATAAATCGGCTTCGTTTAATCAGACGTATGGTTCGATGGCGCGGGAAATTTCGTTCGAGTATCTGTTTTTCCTGAAACACTTTGATCAGGGCTATCGTTGTGACCTCTGCCAATGGGACTGGAAAACGAAATTCCGCAAACCAAATTCGGTTCGTCCTTTGGCCTCGAAGATTGAAGCAAATCAAGGCTGGCAGGCCTCCCGAACTCTGGTAGAAGCAGAGACGGAATATCAGTTTTCGGCAGACGGAGAATGGAAAACAGCCCGCGATACTGAGCCGGTGACAGCGAAAGGCAGTGACGAAGGGCAGGGGGCTCTGGTTGGTATTGTTCTGACTAAAACAGAGGACGATGAATACGAACTCAGTGAAGAATTTGAGCTGGGAGAGTCGGGCCGTTTTGAGGCGCCCGTCAGTGGGAAACTCTTCCTGCGGTGCCGCGATGAATGGCATGAATTGGCCGACAACAGTGGCAAGATTGCGGTGAAAATTTCAGAGTAATCTGCCACAGGCAGCGAGCATCGTCGGCGCTACGATCATGAGAACCGTTATGATCCGATCGGAAACAGCCGCTTGATTCGCTTTCTGGCGAGAGGCTGTTGTGTCCGGGGGGCGAGTGTTCGAAAATCAGTTCGGACCGATCTCCGATACCGTTCTTCTTTCTCTGGTTACCATGAATTCTCCTGCTTTTGAACCTGTGACTTCTGCGAAACATGTGCCTGCCCTGGATGGGGTTCGTGGCGTCGCGATCTTGCTGGTGCTCTGTTTTCACAGCGGCTTGATCATTGTCGGCTCCGGAACGGCAGGGCACATGTATGATATCGTGGCCCGTTCCTGCTGGTGTGGCGTCGATCTGTTTTTCGTACTGTCCGGCTTTCTTATCACGGGAATCCTGTTAGATGCCCGAGAGAGCCCGCATTTTTTTCGCAACTTTTATGCCCGCCGCGTCTTGAGAATATTTCCGCTGTACTACGGCGTGATCCTCTGGCTGTTTATTCAGAATCCGGATTTTCCCGATCAAATCTGGTACTGGTTGTATTTGCAAAACTGGGGACCGGTGTTCGGAGGCAGCACGCCGCCGATGGTGGTACAGCCCTTCTGGTCGCTGGCGATTGAAGAACAGTTCTACCTCTTCTGGCCGTTTGTAATTTTCTTTTTGAGCCGCCGTTCTATTGGCCTGTTTTGCGGCGCACTGTTTCTGCTGTCGCTGGTCGCACGCTGCATTGCTAAAACTCAGGGCGTTGATCCGCTGACTATTTATACGCTGACGGTTTTTCGACTCGATACTTTGTGTGCGGGAGCCTTGATCGCGGTCTGGATTAGAAACAGCGAACAGCGGGCGTGTTTGAGTCGTGCCGCGTTTCCTTGTTTCGCAGTGTGTGCGTTGGCGTTGATTGCCGTCATTCTCTGGGATGGTGGTTTTTATATTGACGGGCAGGCAAGTCAGACAATCGGCTATGCTTTGTTTGCCGTCGCAAGTGCGCTCTTGATTGTGCTGGTGATGCTGCATTCATCTCGGATGCGGCCGGTGAACTGGGTTCTCGAACGGCGTCTGTTACGCCACTTTGGAAATCGCAGCTATGCGATTTACATTTTCCAGATGATGGTGTTGATTCCGCTCAATCAGCTTTATCTTTCTAAATGGAAAGCTCGAGATACGAGTGGCTGGAGCGATGTCTACATTTTCTGTATTGCCATCATCCTGATTCTGCTGCTGGCAGAAATCAGCTGGCGCTGCTACGAAAAACCGTTCCTGAAACTAAAACGCTTTTTCCCACGCCAGGAAGAGACGGCAGTTCGCGAGCCCGAACGAGAAGAGCCAAGCCGACGAGATTAGCAATCTTCTACCGGTTCAACTCTCCGAGTTCAGGAAGCTCCGCAATTAGCTTGGCTGTAGTCGTCGGGTCGATGCTCTTTCGATGAGCGTGCCAGCGCAAGGTGTGGGACAGTGTCAGTCAACTTGTGAAGTAAGAGAGCTGACCATCTTCACTCGGATGCCAGTGATTGGGCATCACACAATAGCTGAGCAGTCGCAGCGCAAAACGCGCGACCGCTTGCCGACAACAGTGGGAAGATCTCGGTAAAAATTTCGGAGTAGTCTACGAGGTCCAGCGAATACAGTCGGCACTACGATCATGAGAACCGTTAAGACCCGATCAGAGTTAGCAGCTTGAATCGCTTTCTAGCGAGAGGCTGTTGTGTCTGGGGGGGCGAGTGTTCGAAAATCAGTTCGGCCCGATCTCCGATACCGTTCTTCATTCTCTGGTTACCATGAATTCTCCTGCTTTTGAACCTGTGACTTCTGCAAAACACGTGTCTGCCCTGGATGGGATTCGCGGGATTGCGATATTGATGGTGCTTGCTTTTCACGGTGGTTTGATTATTACTGCGACCACGCCTGTGGGGAGTATTTATCGCCAAGTGGTGAGCTTTTGCTGGAGTGGTGTGGATCTGTTTTTTGTGTTGTCGGGATATTTGATAACCGGGATTCTGCTGGATACACGTGACAGTAAGCATTACTATCGGAACTTCTACTTGCGTCGTGCCTTGCGAATATTTCCCCTCTATTACGGCGTGATCCTGGTACTTTTCTGGTGCATACCAGATTTAACTAACCAAATCTGGTATTGGCTGTATCTTCAAAACTGGAGATCTGCTTTTAGTGGAAGCATGCCAGCGACAGTGCTGCAACCATTCTGGTCTCTGGCGATTGAAGAACAGTTCTACCTGCTTTGGCCGTTTGTAATCTTTTTTCTCAACCGGCGCAGATTGAGCCTGTTTTGTGGTTTAATGATCCTGGTCGCGATTCTCGCTCGGTGTATTGCCACGTTTCAGGGCGTTAATCCGATGACCATTTATACGCTGACGGTTTTTCGAATCGATACATTGTGCGCGGGAGCCTTGATCGCAGTCTGGTTGAGAGACGCAGATCAATCGAAGCGTTTGGAGCGTTTTAAAATACCCTGTCTGGTGATCGCAGGCCTGGCATTGATTGCCGTGGTGATATTTGATGGCAGCTTCAGTGGCGAGGGACTCGGCAGTCAAACGATTGGTTATTCTCTCTTTGCCGCGATCTACGCGCTGTTGATTGCTTTCGTGGTGATGAATCCGTCATCGGTTCCTCCTCTGAAACGCATTCTGGAGTTTGGCGTGTTACGGTACTTCGGGAATCGCAGTTATGCGATTTACCTGTTTCAGATGGTCGTGTTTATTCCCCTGAATCAAATTTATCTGAGACACTGGAAAGCGATTGACATCAGTGGCTGGAGAGCTGTCTGCACATTCTGTATCGCACTCGTTTTCATCCTGGCATTAGCGACAATCAGTTGGTACTGCTACGAAAAACCGTTTCTGAAACTGAAACGCTTTTTCCCACGCCAGGAAGAGACGACAGTTCGTGAGTTGGAACCGGTGGTACAGGAGTCGTAGGCTTGTCAAATCTGTATCAGAAACAACGTTGAAAACGCCTCTGCTGTCTTGAAAAAACGTTGTGGGATCATCGTCAACAGACATGAATCCGATTTGGATTCTCCTGCTTTCGCTCTTCAGAAGACAGCACGTTTCGAACCGGATCAGAATCATCACTGCTAAATATTCATCACTTCCTGCTGAATAAAATTGTCTTGACCGCATCACGCCGATCGGAATGATGATGCGTTATTAGCCTCGCGCGCGTGAGCGAACACTACTGGTTCAGCTGAGGTTCCTGAACCACTGCGAAAATCAGCACCATAAAACCCATTCGTTTCAGCAAGATTTTCCAAACCACGACACACTTGCCCCTCATTTTTCAAACGACTTCGTAATGCTTCGCGAAGACCTCCCGTGACTTCATTAAGGCTTCCTGGTGGATCACATGTAGATCGTAAACAAAATAAGCAGCTCCCTATTGACTCCCTCACGCCGTTCACGATGATCTGCATCAATAACATTATTTTTTTCTTCCATACCCAGGTAGGACCGAATGCACATTCGGGCCGAGCGCAGCGAGCAGGAAACCAACAGATCGACTCACAAAACCAAAACATGAATTCATCCACAAAATGTAGGGGCGGGACCCATGTGTCCGCCCGCCTGGTGAAGCCCGATTCCATAACACTCTTTGAATGGAACCACAAACCAACGTGACACACCAATATCGCCTCCCACTTTGAGCGGAACGGCGCCAGCCGCCGTTTCAAACCAGAACACGGGAACAAACCCAACGGAAACCCAACGGAAACCCAATCCTACCAGATAGCGCAGGCAGCATGAGAGAGGAACACCCCACACCAAGCGTGAATAAAACGCCCCTGGTAAACATGGCCAGAGCCGGTACTCTTGCGATGGGACAATCTCCACGACTGGACCGGGGATCCACCGAACCACAGGCGTTAATCGACCGCGAACATCATGATTTGACGCTAAAGAAAGCGGCTCATATCAGTCGCACGGCGTGAGCTGCGGTGAATACAAATCTCGGTATCAGAACCGGGGCGAACGCCTGGCGGGTCACGGAAAAGGTGCTGGCCTCATTTACAGATTTGGGATGCACGACCAGATGCCAATGCTGGGGCATCACACAATAGCTGAGCAGCCGCATCTCAAACCGCGCGACGGCTTCCGACAAAATCCGCTCAAACGTGGCGTCGTCTCCGTCCGTCTCAAAAATCGTCATCCGGGCATTCGCCCGATTGAGCACATGATAAATAGATCCAGCTTGAGCCGCGCGTTTTGGTCTACCCATAATCACTGATTTTAACACGATGGAACTGGAAAGTCAATAAAAAGGTTCCTGACACGAATGGCACTGTCATCTTTCACTTTGTGCGTACGTTGGTCTATGACAGAGACG
>NZ_CAXBKP010000040.1:0-31924 GCF_963976445.1 uncultured Gimesia sp.
TTAGGCGGGCAGACACATGGGTACTGCCCCTACGTTTAAATAACCGGGTAACCCCGAATGTAATTCGGAGTTACCCGGTTTCGTGTATTGTCGAAAATACCGTGTTAAAAATCATTTCTTTGACGCACACCAAATCAGACTCGCGTGTGTCACCGGTCGGCTTGTCCGACGGTGCTATTCCGATTCTAGAGAAACCTTCCCAGCCGTGTTGTCGTAGGGTGCGGACCCGTGTGTCCGCCCGCAGGGTTAGGGTGGAATGTATGGCCAACGTGCGTAGGTTCGATTTGGACCCATTTGCAGAACAATACAGAGTTGAGTTTCGTTAGGCGGGCAGACACATGGGTACTGCCCCTACGTTTAAATAACCGGGTAACCCCAAATGTAATTCGGGGTTGTCGCAGACACGGGAAATTGACGGGGCATGTATCTGGTTCAAATTGGTTGTTCCCACTCTATTCAATTAACGGTCGCATTCACGCTCTGACTTCTCTGTTCGATCGCACTGTCAAATTCCTGCTCGCTGCGCTCGGTCCGAATGTGCATTTGGGCTTACCCGTGACTCTTTATTGCTCTCTTTTGAATTGGGGGCCGTTGTTTTTGAAGAACTTGAGCCAATCGGCCATGATGGCATCGCGGATTGTTTTGCCCTGTTCGTATTCCTCGCGCGTTTTACCCCAGTAGAAACCAATCCAGCCTTCCGCGTGTTGCTTTGATTTCAGGAGAAACGCTTCGAATTCCTGTGGCGAACTTTTGAGTGGGAAGGTTTCTTCAATCACCAGCGGTTTGCCGACGTCAAACCCTTTGAGCGTTTCGAGAGCTTCATCCAATTTCCCTTTTTCAGGATAGAGATGCACACAGATAAAATCCAGATGCGTGCTTACTTTTTGGGGAACAAATCCGGACTGCAGGCCGGGGCGTTCCAGACTCCAGTCAACCAGGCCGACGGTGATCAAATGCCGTTGGTCCTGTTTGCGGATCGCCTCCACCAGCGTTTCGATCCAGGCAGCTGCGATCTCGGGCCGCGACCGTTCATCGGGGCTGAGTGTAATGCGTTGCACAAAGTGTTTGCCGGCAAATGCAGGGCCGAGCCAGTCGGTCCCTTGTTTCTTGCCTGCATGCACCACCGGTTCATTCATCAGGTCGTAGCAGAAAATCGCCGGACTGTTGGCACATTGTTTCGCGACGGCGGACCAGAAATTCGCCTGGGCTTGCCAACGCTGCGCATCGCTGAGTTGATCGTACCAGGGGGGGACATCCTGCTTGTGATAACAGCCCAGCCCGGTCAGATCGAGATACAGGCCCGAGCGTTCGGCGAGTTTCAGCAGGTCTCCCAGTTTCTTTAATGCTGCCGCACGCGGTTGGTCGGGGGTCGACATGAATTTGCCGAACTGAAGGTGAATGCGGACGACATTCGCGCCGAGCTGTTTCATTTCGGCGAAATCCTGCTCAATCGTTTTCCAGTCGGTGTTCCAGTAATCTTCGAGAAGTTGTCCCTCTCTGTCGTGATCGTAGTTAAATCCCCAAGGGACAAACGGTTGCTGCGCTTTAGCGGTGACGAATGATTTTCCGTCTTTGCTGACTTGAATCCAGTCCAACTCGGCGGCTGTCAGGGTGGCGATAGGCATCAAATAGAAGACAGCGATCAGAGTGCATGTTCGCATTTGTCTGTTCCTGGAAAGGGAATGAAAAGAATTGCTGGTTCATCATAAAATGGCCGGTGCACGATCATTTTAAATTCGGTTTCGCGCAAAATGCAATCTTATTTACGGAGATCTCTTTTTCAACATTGTTTGCTCTGGTATTGAGACGGGTGCTCAATCTGCTTATGGTAAAGAGATACTTCCTTGTCATTAAAAAAGAGGCTCGCATGAAAAAGTTCATTCCTGTTTGTGTCGCGATTAGTTTACTGTCTGTCGGAAATATTCTCGCTACCGCCGCCGAGGAATCGCAGCCGCTCACGTATGATGTCGATTTGCGAACGGTGACCGAAGGCTTTGATGGCAAGACCTGTTGGGTTCAGGCTCGCGCTGGTGCCATTCCCCAAACGGGGCCGTTTCCTGCGACCGTGGTGCTGACAACGCAAAAATTATTACTCACCGGCTCCGATGTGTTTTATGCTTTGAATGAATTTCGAACCAGCGATGGGGAAGACTGGGTGGGGCCGATCAAGCATGACACGTTAGCACGCCGCCGATTGTCGGACACGCGAGAAATTGCGATCTGTGATTTTACTCCCGGCTGGCATGCAAAGACAAAAAAACTACTGGGGACCGGTCACTCGGTGCGTTACGAACACAATAAAGTGATGCACGTTCGCAAACGGAGTGTGGCGTATTCGGTTTACGATCAGGACAATCATACCTGGTCGGAATGGGCGACGATGAAGATGCCGGATCGCCCTGAATTTGAAAACTGCGGCGCCGGTTCGGCCCAGCGTGTGGATCTGGAAGACGGCACGATTTTATTGCCCGTTTATTTCAAGACAAAAACTGCGAAACAATATAGTTCGGCGGTGGTGCTCTGTGACTTTGATGGCGAAAAACTGACCTATAAAAAACATGGCAGCGCGCACACGATTCCCGTGAAACGTGGTTTGTATGAGCCGTCGCTCACGAAGTTTCAGAATAAGTATTATCTGACGATGCGGAATGATGAAAAAGGCTATGTGTCTGTCAGTGACGATGGCTTGAATTATTCCGAACCGATCGTCTGGAAATTCGATGATGGTCAGGAACTGGGCAACTATAACACGCAGCAGCACTGGGTGGCTCACAGTGAGAAATTGTTTCTGGTTTATACACGACGCGGGGCAAATAACGATCATGTCTTTCGTCATCGAGCTCCGCTGTTCATGGCGGAAGTCGATCCGAAAACGCTACGTGTGATTCGCAAGACGGAACAGATTATCGTACCGGAAAAAGGGGCGAGGATGGGGAACTTTGCCGTCGTCGATATCAGCCCCTCTGAAACGTGGGTTGTCGTTGCTGAGTGGATGCAACCGATCGGCATTGAAAAATATGGGAGTAACAACCGGATTTATACTTCCCGGATCAAGTGGTCGCGGCCTTCGAAAACGAAGTAGGGGGGTGTCTTTTGAATTGCATAGGTGCCGTGTTCGACGGTGCAGGTTCGATCTTAGAACAACGTTCCCACCCGTTCCGCGGTAGGGGCGGACCCATGTGTCCGCCCGCAGGGACAGTGTAATATGCATGATCAACTTACGCGGGTTTGATCTGGTTCCATTCGTTGGGCAATACAGAGTTGAGTTTCGCCAGGCGGGCAGACACATGGGTACTGCCCCTACGGTTTACTTTTCAGGTACGCTTTTACTAATCACTGTTGGCAAGCCAACAGTGCCACACGACATCGATCAAATAGGGGTTTCATTAATCTTTGTTCGTGACCAGTTCTTTGAGTGTCTGCATTAAGACGGTTTCGACTTCAGGGGCGGTGCGTGAGACGCGGCCAGTTTCGTAGCCGCCCTGAGCATAGGAGATTTTGGTGCCGATGTAGCCGGGACCCTGATCGCCGTACGCTGCCATACAGACGAAATCATCGGGTGCCATTTTCTGTGCGGCAAGCTGATATTCCACGAAGAGTTCACCGGGCATGTGAACGACCTGGGCCGGGCCGATTTTGAGTCGTGTGATGTCTATCGTGGTTCCAGCTTGCGTGCGCTTGAGATAATCCAGGTCGCGGGCAGCCCGGATGCGATCGGTTACGCGGGCCTTGGGGTTTTTTAGAATGCCGGTCAGTTTTGTTTCATTCAGCGTATCCCGTAAGGGGAGCAGGACGGGTTTTGATTTCCAGTTCACATCTTTTGCAGAGATCGGCGTTTTTTCTGTGCTTTCCCAGGCCTGCTTCATGCCGGCTGCCAGTCGTTGTGCCAGCAGAGGTCGGTTCTCGGGATCGCCGTTATTGAATTTTCCCGCGCCGATATTACCGCCGGCACCGTTGAAGTGAACGTGCAACACGCCGGGCGTCTGTTTTTCATGCAGGGCACGGGCCAGGCCGACGGTGTCGCAGCTGACGCCTCCTTTACCGTAATAACTTTGTGGGTGTGTGGCATAGTAACTCAGAATCACAATGGGCTGATTCTTGTTCCACAGGCTTAACAACCGGACGAAGGGATCGATTGTGCCAACCGGAGCCGCGATGGCGGCGGGATTACGTGAGGAACTAAAGCGGACGATATTTACTTTACCATCCGGACCCAGAATGCGGCGGTTGGATGCGAACTGTTCGACCTTCCCTTTGCCGGTGCCGACGTGGGTGACCGGTTGTGGTTTTTTCAAACTTTCTTTCGCAGCTTGAATCGTGCGCTGTATGACATCATCGAGATAGGCTTCGTTATACATGATGCCGTTGAGGTTCTGCTGTTTCAGCAGTGCATTCGCAGAAATGTCAACACCGGGTGTATCGTGCTGATGCAGACAGTGCACGGCACAATGGTCTGTCGTGGTATTGAGTGCCTCGGCTAATTTCTTTTTCCAGAGATCTTGTGCGCCATTATTGGCACCAACCCAGTCGAGTGCCAGCAGAACAATCGGTTTTTCAGAGCCGATGATGATGATGCCTCGCGCACTCAGCGGATCAACCACTTTTTTTGCGGGGGCCACATGTCCATAACAGAGCGGGCTGCCGATGGGGGGCGTAATATCGCATTCAAATGTTGCAATCTGCAGGGGTGTTGCTTGTGGATTCCCAGCGGCCTGACTGCGATTGGAAGGGCACATTACGCTGAGCACGACAATCGAAAGTCCGAGAAGAGTGACAAAGCGTTTTCTAAACTGGGGCATCAGGCTGACTTTCGTGAGAAAAAGCGTGTGAGGATAGTTCTGGCAGGAATGACATAGTATAACAGATTTCCCCGTTCAGATTTCAACCATAATCTGAATCTTCAAACTGGAAATTCGATTTTTGAAAACGATGACTTGATCAATGCGACGTTTCTTTCTGGGCAATTTTGATTTTGAACATCAACTGGTCAATGAAGCCTATGCTGCGCCAGGGGGAGCGACTCCCGTTTTAAATGCGATGCTCGCCAGTAGCTGGATCGGCTTGGCGGAAGAGGGCGATCTGATTTTTCTTCCTGGAAGCATTCCAACAGGTTTTATGACTCAACTCAGCGAGGCTGGCTTGCCGCGTGTGGAATTCATCCATCAATGGCCCACTCGGAAACAGGCTGCCGAACTGGAATTCGTTCCCTGGGGCTGGTCAGACGCCGTTTTGCAGATTGCTGACTCAAAAGGGTTTCAAGTTGAAATGCCCGATCTCACCGCGGTCCAGACCGTCAATGCGCGCACGTTTTCATTTGCCTGTGAACAGGAGTGGGGGCTGGCCTTGGCGGGGAGTCGACAGGTTGAAACTCTGAATGAGCTGGAGACTGCGGTCAGTGAATTGCAGGCACAGGAAGAGAGCGGAGATCACGCTTGGGTAGTCAAAGCCAATTTCAGCATGTCGGCTCGCGAGCGGATGCTCGGGCGAGGAATGCCATTATCCGATCAGGTAAGAGGCTGGGCTGCAAAACGGTTTTCACAAGGCCAGCCTCTGTTTGTGGAACCCTGGGTCAAGCGGACGGCAGAGGCGGGATTGCAGTTTTTTATTCCCCGACAGGAGAAGCCTCAGTGGATTGGGCAGGCACGATTGCTGTCTGATGAACGGGGGCAATATCGGGGGAGCCGGATCACCGTTGATGAACAAACCTTGCAGGAATGGCAACCTGTGATCGAAGTGGGGCAACGTGTGGCGCAGCGGGTGCAGCAGGCAGGCTACTTCGGTCCGCTGGGCATTGATGCGATGCAGTTTTTAGACGAGCGCGGGGAACTGCAGTGGCGCCCCATTCAAGATGTGAATGCCCGGTATACGATGGGGCGGCTGGCATTGGGGTTTTCACGTTTTTTGCAGCCGAATCAAGAGGCGAGCTGGCTGCATTTTCCCTGGAAAGAGTCGTATGGTATCTGCTTTTCAAACTGGTTAAGATGTGTCTCGGAACAAGGGGACTCGGGAACGCGATTGATCGCCACGTCGCCCGATCAAATAAACGGGCAAACAGTGCGACTGGTGAATGTGTTGTTAATCTCCGATACACCAGAGCAATTGTGTCAGACAGAAGCAGATCTGATGCGGGCGGTTTCAGAACAGGCAGGGACCACTGGTTGAGATTGACATCGAATTCGATTAGAGAGCAGATTTAGGCAGCATGACCAAACAGCGGGAACCTGAACCACAACGACGCAGTTGGCCCCGTCGCTTGCTGAACCGCATGGAAGTCAACCGGGCGGTGTTTTATGCGCTGGTGAATCGGGGCTGGCAGTTTCTTTCGGGCCCCGTGACACTGCTGTTGATCGTCGCGTTTTTTTCCAGTGAAACACAAGGCTTCTATTACAACTTTGGTGCGCTGATTGCGCTACAGACGTTTGTCGAGATGGGCATGCAGGTCGTTACACTGTATCTGGCCAGCCACGAATGGTCTGAATTAGAAATTGATGAACGGGGTTATTTGACCGGCGATGTGTCGGCGCTGTCGCGTTTACGCAGTCTGGCGTCGCTGGTGGTAAAATGGTATGCCGTCGCGGGGACGCTGTTTGTGGGGGCCATTGGTGTGGCAGGCTATTTTTTCCTGTCGTCTCAACCCGCGCCCGATGTGAGCTGGCGTGCGCCCTGGTTTTGTGCGGTGGGGTTGACGGCGCTCAGTTTGATTGCGGTTCCCTGTCTGTCATTACTGGATGGATGTAATCAAGTTGCAGTGACGAATCGATATCGTGCGCTGCAGGGGATCATGGGTACGCTGGTTGTTTGGATTTGTATCTCCAGTGGTGCTGGCTTGTGGACGTGTGTGGCGATTTCGGCGGTGCGACTGTTTTGGGAACTGTGGATCATTTTCATTCACTATCGACACTTCTTTTTTTCACTGCTGCAACCTCACCCCGGTCCCCAGGTCGACTGGTCGGAAGAGATCTGGCCTTTGCATTGGAAGCTGGCGATTCAGGCGATGGCGGCTTACTTCACGAGTTCCTTTGTGATTCCTCTGATGTTTAACTACCAGGGGGCCGAGGTCTCCGGGCAACTGGGGATGACGTGGACCTCTTTGATCACACTGCAACTGGCCGCCTATGCCTGGCTGCTGTCGCGGGCACCACTCTTCGGCATACTGGTTTCGCAAAATGACATTCCTGAATTAAACCGTGTCTTTCGACGGCTGTTTCAGGTTTCGACACTGGTTCTGCTGACAGGGGGGACCGTTTTTTGTCTGGTAGTCTGGATGCTGCAAGCGATCCAAGGCGTTGAACTGCCGGCAGCGTGGCAGGCTTTGGAGCCTGTCTGGAATCTGGTTCAGAAAGTGCAAGGCAGAATATTGCCGCTCTATCCGACGGTGCTGCTGACTCTGGCAATTGTTCCGATACATATCTCCCAGTGCGTGATGGCGTATATCCGCCCCTTTAAACAGGAGCCGTTTCTGGTCTTAAATACCACGTGCCAACTGATTACCGGGCTGCTGGTCTGGTATCTGGGGAAAAACTATGGCCCGGTCGGCGCGGGCTGGGGCTTTCTGATCGTGGGATCTCTACTGACCGTTCCTGGTTTTCTACTGATTCTCAAACGATTTGTGGCAGAGCGGAAATCATTGACAGCCCACGATTGATTGATTGTGCCACATCAATTGTTTCTCATCTAAGAAAAAAAGTTGACACATTGAAGTGGACTGTTTACCATCAGTGGATATTCATCATTTCATGCTATATCTCGCTGATGTTCTCAAGCTTATTTTCTCGTTTCATTTCGCTCAAATACTGAGTCATTTTTTCATTGAGAAACTGCAGGCGCATTCTCATTTTTTAGAGAAGCCATTCATTCAATTCGAGAACATTCATTTCTTATTCCTTTCTCTACTCTGCTGCCGTTATGGAACAGGCATCAGTTCTCTGAGTCGAGAGCGCTGATGGTTTATATTAATGGGAAGTATCAGGTTCGCCTGCAGGAAATTGTGTCATTTCATTTTGCAAAGGAAGTTCAGATGTTTTGGATATTGAGAACGAAACATTTTGTTATGGCAATCGGTTGCCTGGCTGTCGGCGGTCTTGTGGTGTCAGCCAATGCAGAAGAGAAGTCGCAGGAAACAGTGACTAAAACCAGCAATTGGCCGGTGAAATTTACGGTTCAAGAAGCGAAACCAGCGGTTACACAGCAGAAGTATGAGATCAAACAGCCATTTTATCCGGCGTTGACAATACGTGAGCAGCACATTCAAACAGCGCTCAATGCAAACACGAAATGCGATTTTCCGGATGTCCCTTTATCGAAAGCATTGAATTCACTCCAGTCACAACATGGCATCAATATGTTTCTCAGTGGCCTTGCCCTGGAAGAAGAGGGTCTCACCGCAGACGAGCCGATCAACGTTTCATTGTCTGGCATTCCTTTCAAATCGGCCTTGGATATTATTTTGGAACCACTGAGTTTGACTTATGTTGTAGATGGTGAAGTTCTCAAAATTACCACGCAGGAAGAGGCAGACCGCACATTCAAGGTGCGTATTTATCCGGTGGGAGATTTATGCAAGACGCCCGACGACTACCAGGCTTTGGAAAGTGTGATCGAAAAAACTTGCGTCTTAACAAGTCGATCCAGATCGAAGTATTCTCCGGTGAGTGATCTGGTACTGGGAGCTCCGGGTAAGAAACGCGTGCCTACGGTATCCGTCAACACAAGTATTTCTGTCGTTCCCCAGTGTAAAGCACTCGTGGTGAATGATACGGATCGGGTACATGAAAAAATTGTCGGATTATTAAGTCAGCTCAGACAGGTACGCAAAGATCAGGCAGTTCCATCAGTAAAATAATCTGATTCTGCCACGTTGACTGAGTTGCGCCTGTTGTCAATTTCGAAATTTATTACACATGGGGGACTATCATGAGTCGGTTTTTGAAACAGAAATTCTTTGTCGCGACGATTTTCGGTCTGGCTGCTACCGGCTTGATGCTGGTTGCTAATGCGGAAGAGAAACAGAAGGTTAAGAGCGCTCAGGCGAACAAGCCGTCTGTACCGAACGTCGTGCCGCTCCCGGGGGGATTCATCTCAAATCAAGCGCAGCAGGCCGTGCCATTGTTCTTTCCGGAAATGACGAAGTTCGAAAAACAATTTCAGGAGCAATTGAAAGAGAATGTGGAAGCAGATTTTGTGGATGCCCCTTTGAAAGATGTCATGAAATTCTATGAGGATTCGATCGGCGTAAACATTGTCATCTTTGCAAACGACCTGGGGGAAGAAGGGCTGACCTTGGATGAGCCAGTTAACATTTCTCTGGAGAAGGTTTCGTTAAAGACAGTGCTGGAGCTGATTTTGAAGCCGATTGGTCTGACTTATGTCGTCGACCGGGATGTTGTGATCATTACCACGATTCTGAAGTCGGAAAACATGCTGAAAACGCGTGTTTATCCTGTGGGCGATTTTGGAAAAACTCCTGAAGACTATTTCGCGTTGGAAGTTGCGATCAGAAATACAGGCATGGGACAATGGCGCGGACGAGTCATGCATGCCGTTCCCGGTCAAGCGGGGGGGCTTGGTGGACCCGGTGGAGTTCCTGCTGGTGGTGGCGGCCAAGGTTTATTTCAAGTTGGTGGTGGAGGACTTGGTGGAGGCTTAGGGGGAGGTCTTGGTTCACCCGTTTATAAGGAGGGAGCTGGCGGCACCATCTCTGTGGTATCTCAAAGTAAGTCCCTGGTCATCAGCCAGACGTATCAGGCACACAATGCGATTGTGGAACTCCTGACTCAGCTCCGTCAGGCACGCGCCTTAAACTAACCATGTTTTGTTAATAGTTCGTTCGACGCTGGTCTGTTCGATGAAGAGACCAGCATAACGGAAACAGGAGACTACGATGCAGAATGCAATGTTATTCAAGAACAGAAGAAATGGCGTAGTGATGGTTGCCGCGTGTCTGTTGAGCGTGGGCTGGTTGGTGATGCCCGTTCATGCGGAAGAGAAGCAGGCTACTCAGGATTCTCAGTCGAAACCAGCAGTGATCGCCAAAGAGAAGCAGGCGAAACAAAATATTTACCCGGCGTTGACGAAACGCGAAGAGAAGTTAGAAGCAGAGTTACGATCCGATACAGAGGGGAATTTTCCAGAGATCCCACTCACTGAAGTGATGACTTATTTTAGTGCGCTGCACAATGTGCCCATTGTGATTCAAAGCAAAGATCTGGAAGACGATTATGTTTCCGTGGATGAGCCGATTAATGCCAGTCTTGAGGATATTTCTTTGAAAAATGCCTTGATCCAAATTCTGGATCCGATTGATCTGACCTATGTTGTCGATCGGGACCTCATTCTGATTATGACAAAAGGCACAGCAGCGGAAATGCTGAAAACCCGGGTTTATCCTGTAGGCGATTTATGCCGTTCTGGTCCTGATGACTATCGTGTCTTAGCTGACGCGATCCGCAATGCGAATCTGGGAGATTGGAAGTCGGAAACGCCTCGGCGTGTTGGAGGGGACTTAGGCGCAGGCCCTGCTCCGCAGCGGTATGTCAATGAACAGGGGGGCACGATCTCAGAGGTGGCAGAAAGTCAATCGCTGGTGATCAGCCAGACGTATCACGCACACAATGCGATTGTGGAACTGTTAATACAGCTTCGGCAAGCCCGCGCCGACCAACTAAAGATCGCAGGTCAAGGTCTGTAAAAACAGAGTGAAAAAAAGCGAAGAGGGCCGAGGGGAGCAGCCCGCTTCGCTGGCGGCTTATTTACCGCCGTTGGGGGTACGACTCATGATGTAAGAGAACAGATCTTTGACTTCCTGATCACTCAGGTTTTTGGTCAGGCCATCAGGCATCAATGAGAGATCGAGGGCTTTGAGGATATCGACATCCGCTTTATTGATGAGCACGGTCTGACCTTTGACATCTTTGAGTGTGATGGTTTTCGTGGTCTGTTCATCGATCAAACCGGTGACGGTCCGTCCGTCTTCGGTGACAATCAGAAAGTTTGTGAACTCTTCGCGAATGGCGGCACTCGGATCGACGACCGCCAGCAGCATGAAGTTCAGGTTATCCCGTTCGTAGCCGGTCAGTTTCGGACCCGCTTTGCCTCCCTCCCCATACAGCGTATGGCAGGCGGCACAGGTTTTGTTAAACAGAACCTTTCCGGCAGAAAACTGACCGCCTCTCTGTTTGACCAGACTGGCAACGCGTTTCATCTCCTGCTGTTTTTCTGCGTTCGTGCTGCCACGCACTTTACCCCAGTGCTTTTTGATACTGGTTTTGATTTCCGGATCATCGTGCAGCGCCATTTGCTGTACGACATCCAAAGGAATGGTGTTGGATTTGATTCGCCAGGCATCGACTTCACTCAGAAACTGTTTACTCCAGGCTTTGCGGCTGGCCAGAACCCGCTGCGCGGTACCTCGTACGTCATGTTCGTCGAGCAGAGTGCTGTGATAGCGGGCGAGGATATTCTTGCCGATACTGGGATTGTCGAAGTTCATCAACGCCTGCAGCGCGACTCGTTTGAGCGAATGCGTGTCGGCGCCTCTTGAAGAGAGAATCGCGGTCAGCGGGCTAACAGCTGACTTGGTTTTCAGTTGTCCCAGAATTTCGATATAGGTCAAGCGGGTTGGCCGATCGGCGTTTTTGTCGGCGATGATTTTCAAAGCGCGGCTGGTGGCGGCTTTGTCGCCCAGACGCAGCGCCAGCGCGAGATCGGATTCGCCCAGGGTTTTCTGATACTCTGCGAGTTCTTTGCTGAGCGCTTCTGGAAGATTGTCAATTTTCTGGCCGCGGAATGCTTCCAGCATGCCCACCATTAACTTTTCTTTGTGTGCGGGAGCAGGCGCCAGCTTAAGCAGCTTGGCACACATGGCATAGTTTTCTTCGCCGCCTTCCATTGCGTAGCGTTGCATAATGCGTTCGAGGATATAGTCCTGCACCAGCTTGACCTGCCAGAACTCTGGCTTGGAGAACAGCTTCAGGACCGCTTCCCGGTCAGACGTCGCTTTACTTTCGATGGCCCACCATAAAAGCAGTGGAATATGCAGGTCTGCGTGATCTTCTTCGCGCTGCAGGAGGACGGCAGTGATCGCGAGCCCTGATTCCGCAGGGAACCGTTTGGCGGACGAAGCCAGTTGCGAACGGACTTCGGCGTATGGCTCTGTTTTTGCGAGTTCCACCATTGATTTGGTCAATGACTTTGATGTCCGATGCTGATCGCCGAGCAGACGAATGGTCCAGCGGCGGATGTGTTGATCGCGGTGTCCCAGCAGTTCCAGCGCAAGTTGTTCATCAAAATCGCCGAGTTGATTCAGCGCCCAGAGGGCTTCGAGTGCCCGGTCATCGTTCTCGCTTTTGGCGATTTTCAAGAGTGTGGGAACCATCGATTGATCGCCGCGTTCGCCGATGACCTGAACGGCTTTCTGGCGGAACCATTTGTTGGAATGGCCCAGCGTTTCGATCAGCTCGGCGTTGGTTCGCTTGCTGAGATCGAACGGTTTGATGGGCTGAAAGTTCGTTGGTTTCAACCGATAAATGCGGCCGCTGGTTTTGTGCCAGTTGTCGCGCGGGTCGACGTGCGTCAGGCGGCTGTCGTACCAGTCGGCCAGATAAACACTGCCATCGGGGCCGACTTTAATGTCCACAGGGCGGAACCAGCGATCCTGCGTGAGCACGATCGGCGGCATGTCTTCGGTGCGGTATGTTGATGTATCGGGAATTAGATTACTGGCCATCACTCGATTGTGTAGCGAGTTGGCGGCGAAGACAGCGCCATTGTATTTGGCAGGGAAGGTTCCGCCTTCATAAATCGAAAAGGTTTGGCTGAACCGTTCCTGGTAGCCTTTGTGTCGCATGTGTTCGTAATAACCGAAGGCGAACGGATTCGTCAACGGGCCGTGTTTGCCCCAGTTTTTATGAGCGTATCCGCCTTGTGCGTAATGCATGCCGCGGGTGCTGCCGTTGTTGGTGCCTGAGAAGACGCGGCCTTTGGAATCAATCTCTACGCTGAATGTGTTGCCGCCACCCTCTGCATAAATTTCGAAGACTTTACTGTCGGGGTGATAGCGCCAGATCATCTGCCCTTTGAAGTGCACGCCTTTGGTCGCTTTGGAGCTGACGGTGCCTGTCGTGGTACTGCCGTTCGCTCCGTAGAGCCAGCCATCGGGGCCCCACTTGAGACTGTTGGCGACTGAATGAGTGTCTTCCAGACCGAAGCCGGACAGATGCACTTCGGGATCGCCATCAGGAATATCATCGCCGTTGGCGTCGGGATAAAACATCAGGTAAGGGGGATTCAAAACCCAGATGCCTCCCTTGCCGACGGTGACGGCGGAGACAATGTTCAAGCCTGTGATGACGTCTTTGATTTTATCGAAGGTGCCGTCGCCGTTGGTGTCTTCGAGAACGGAAACCTTATCGGCGCCTTTGAAATGATTTGGCGGAGCCGGGGAAACTTTATCGAAGACGGCGCGGAGGTATTGATCATATTTGACCACTTTCAGGCCAGCGGGGAACGGGTACTGCAGGTATTGTACAACCCACATCCGTCCGCGATGGTCAAAGCTCATGTAGAGGGGTTGCATAATTTCCGGTTCGGCGGCGATGCTTTCCATTTCAAAATCTTTATGGACCTGAAACAGTTTGACTGCCTGCTCGGGGGGCGTTGGATCGGACTCATCGCCGACTTCGCCTTTTCCTTTGAACGCTTTCATCACCTTGTCGACTTGATCGTTGGCAGCCACATTCTTCTTGAACCGGTCACGGGTGATTTTGCCGGCGACATCGACCTGAGGCGGTTCCTGTTTCAGGCACCAGTAGATGGCGTTAACCAGAGTGTGAGTGAAGGTGTTGTTTTTGAAATCGCCGGGATGTCCGAGCGAGGTGTAGAACACGCGTGACTTGTTATAGGTGTTCGTCCAGGCGACCGGCATCTGAACCGGTTGCCCGTCGACATTGGCAAGGCCTTTTAGCAGGGTTTTGGTAGAACGTTTGAGGTTGATGCTCTTATACATCGAACCTTCACTACGGAAATGTTTGTTGCGGACGGTGGCCATAATCGGGTTCTGCTCGGCCCGCAGTTGAGTTGTCACATCAGTGGGTGTTTTGTTGCCGAAGTCGCCGTCATATTCGCCGCCCAGGACTTCTGTGTCGAACTCTTTCCACTCGACGTAGCCGTCGGCGGGTTTGCCTTTACTCAGGGAGAAGCCGTGACTGGATGTGCGGAGTGCGACCAGTGGTTTGCCGGCGGCAAGGTAATCGCGGATCAGTTTCATCTGCGCTGCGGGCAGTGTTTTGCGTCGGACGCTGAGGAACAGTAGATCGGTTTCCTTGAGGGCTTCCAGTCCGGGGAAGGAATTCGGATCGTCTTTGTCAGGAAAAATAAACTGAGTGCGAAAGCCGAGCGGCTGCAGGTGTGCTTTGGCAAACGCCGGCAGGCTTTCGGCGGTCTTGTAGCCTTCTTCGCCGATCATGAATAGAATCAACGGCTGGTCGGCGGGGGTGGCCGCTTTGGGTGGGGCCTGTTTTTCTTCGCCTGAGAGCGGGAAACCAGTGAGTCCACAGAAACCGAGGAATACAAAGAGGGAGAGCGTGTGCTTCAGAAAAACTCTGTTGAGCATGATGAACAACTTCTTGATCGGTTGAAACTAAAGGAAACTAAAAAAGGTTGGATCTTCATCATAACAGCCGACTTCGGGCTCTGTCACCCGACATTTTGTGACTTTTCTGAAGAATACAGTGAGTTTGAAGTCTGATCAGGTTTTCTATGCATTACAATCTTTAAGTGTTTTCTGTGTATTGACTTAAGTGATTGTGGGTTTGGCAGAATTCTCAATGTGTCGTATTAGGGAGCAGTGTGGTGTGAGCTTGCCGCGGTTTTACCAACTCCTGTTTTGCGTTTCGTTACTGCTCGGCTGCTGGCTGGCGATGATGGGCGTGCATGAACTGGGGCATGTGAGCGGCGGTCTGGTAACCGGGGGTGAGATCACTCGCGTGGTATTGCATCCACTGGCAATTTCACGCACGGATCTAGCGGCAAATCCTTATCCGGCAGTGGTGGTCTGGGCCGGACCACTTGGGGGTGTTTTGTTCCCACTGGGATTATATCTGGCAGCAAACGGGTTGCGCTGGTCTCTGGCATCCTTGGTGCAGTTCTTTGCCGGCTTCTGTCTGATCGCCAACGGTGCTTAGATCGCCGGCGGTGCGCTGGAGGGAATTGGCGATTGTGATGTGATGCTCCAAACGGGGACGCCTCTGTGGGTGATGTGGGGCTTTGGTTTGCTGACGGTGCCCGCTGGTTTCTGGTTGTGGCATCGGCTGGGTTCATTAAAGGAGTGGTGGCGCAATCCTGAACGAATTTCAGAGCAGACCGCCTGGAGCATGTTTCTGGCCGTGGTGGCGTTGGTCGTGCTGATGGTCTGTTTTTCTGCTTGATCGCCGTTTCCGGTTTGCTCGCAGCGTGTTGTTTCTGGTATCGTGGAATGATATCGAAACGATCCTTGCTTCAGGAGAACTATGCATGTCCGCTATGATGAATCGTCGTGAGATGTTGGGAGTCAGTGCCGCGGGAGCGGCTGCGTTGTATCTGCCTGCAGTCAGCAATGCGAAGCCACCCAAAACAAAAGTGAAAACATTCACTTATAAAACGGTCGCCAATCTGGAGATCAAAGCCGACGTGCATCGGGCCGACGATAACAAGACGCGACCTGTGATGGTCTGGTTTCATGGCGGGGCGTTGATTGTCGGGCATCGCGGCGGCGTGAGTGGTCGCGTGTTGCAGGATATGCTGGGCGCTGGTTATGCCGTGGTGTCGTTTGATTATCGTCTGGCGCCGGAAACGAAACTGCCGGAAATCATTGCCGACCTGGAAGATGGTTTTACCTGGCTGCATCAGAAAGGGCCGGAGCTGTTCAACGTCGATACGAGCAAGGTTGCGGTCTCGGGTGGATCAGCGGGGGGCTGTATGACGATGATCGCCGGTTATCGGGCGAAGCCGCGACCGACGGTTTTAGTTCCGTTCTGGGGTTATGGCGATTTGATTGGTGACTGGATCGGTAAGCCGAGCCCGCATGAGCGTCATCAAACGAAATTCACAAAGGCAGAAGCCTACGCGCAGGTTAGCGATTCGCCGATCGCGGATTCGCGGGAGAGTAAAAAACAACGCGGCGGTTTCTACGAATATTGTCGTCAGCAGGGGATCTGGCCGAAAGCGGTTGCGGGATGGGATCATCATCGCGAACCCGAAAAATTCTATCCGTATATGACGCTTAAGAACGTGACAAAAGCGTATCCACCGACACTGATGGTGCATGGCACGAAAGACACCGACGTGCCTTACGAGCAGTCGACGTTGATGGCAGAACAGTTCCGGCAGCATGGTGTCGAGCATGAACTGGTGACGATTCCCGGTGCGGAACACGGACTGGCGGGCGGTGATCCGAAACTGATTGATGCCGCTTACCAGCGGGCGTTTGAGTTTATGCATGAGCGGATGCGTTGAGTCTGATGCTGAATCGGTCAACGCAAAAATGCTTGAACGACAAGAAACAGGTTCACGTTTTGAACAGAATTGGTCGAGACGTTCATTAATGCCTGTGCCTTATGGCTTGATCGCGTGTTTGTGTTAGGCTTCAAAAGGATGTGAGTCTATGTTTGAGCTGTGGATGACTTTGATTCCGATTCTGATTGCGGATGTCGTCAATCCTGTGTTATTCGCCTTTCTGGTCTATGCGGCGGGGACGAATCGGCCTGTGGTGAATAGCTGCGCTGTTCTGCTGGGGCATACGCTGGCTTATTTTGGAGCAGGCGTGGTGATCGCGATTGGAATAGAATCGATTTCGAACCGCTTGTCGAATCCACAACAGATCGATTACATCATCGGCTTTGTGATTGGTGTGATTCTTCTCTGGGTTGGTTTCCTGTCCTGGAAAACAGAGAAAAAAGAACAGGCGGAAGAGAGTCGCACGTTGACGCTTTTATCGGCGGTTGGCCTGGGGGCGATTGTCAATTTCATGGGCTTGCCTTTCGCGCTGCCTTATTTCGCTGCCTTGGATCAAATTCTGAAAGCCGACCTGACACCGATGACGTCACTGACTGTGTTAGCGGGATACAATGTGCTCTATGCAGTGCCGTTTGCTCTGGTTCCTGTTTTGAGCGCGACTTCTGGTCAGAAGAGTCAGGAAATATTACGAAAAATCAATGACTGGCTGGTCGGCATCAGTAATTTTGTGATGCCCATTTTGCTGGTTCTGGTCGGTCTGGCGCTGATTGTTGATTCGATGATCTATTTTGTGACCGGGTACGAAATGTTTTAAACGAGACTTACAGGTCACTTCGAATGGGATAATGAAGTTTAGAAACGCAATGAAATGGATCAATCTGAATTCAAGAAATTCGTTCAACAGCTGCGAAGCGGAGATTCATTAACGTACGAGGAAGGCTATCATTCCATCAAGGGCCGGGTGGGTGAAGTGATTACTGAACTGCTTGCGTTGGCGCAAGCAGAAACCGAAGAACAGATGCGATCACGGTTGGTTGAGTTGATTGGCGAATCCATCGAACCCGAGGCGATCGAATTCTTGAAGCATGAGCTAGACAGTCCGTTTTACGAAGTGCGCAGCTGGGCTTACAGTTCGTTGTGTTATTCAGAATCGCAAACAGCCAATGAAATTGCTGCGAACTTTAAAGACAAGAATCCGGATGAGGCGTTTCTATAAGTTGTGTCTTTCGGCGTAAGATCATCACTTGCACGCTGAGTAAATCATTTCGATATTAAATGCAGCAGGCTTCTTTAGTACAAAGTCAATCAGTATGGAACCGAAGAAACGAATTGTGATCGCCGGGGGGACCGGGTTTCTGGGGTTGAACCTGGCGTGTTATCTGACTGAGTTGGATTTTGACGTCGTGTTGTTAGGGCGGCATGCGCCAAACAAACAGGGGGCGTGGCGGCATGTGGTCTGGAGTGCCCGTTCGGTAGGCTCGTGGGTCAGTGAGCTGGATGGAGCGGCCGCGATTGTGAATCTGGCAGGGCGGACGGTGGATTGCATCAAGACTCCCGATCATTGTGATGAAATTCTGCGCTCGCGCGTGGAAGCGACGAACGTACTGGGATTGGCGGTGCACGAAGTTGAATCGCCGCCTCCCGTCTGGGTGCAGATGTCGACAGCGCACCGGTATGGTGATCCGCCCGAGTGCGTTTGCGATGAGAATTCTGCCTTCGGTTATGGGCTGGCTCCCTTTGTGGCTCAAGAATGGGAAGCCGCATTTGCGCAATCGGTACTGCCAGAGATGCGGCAGGTGGTTCTTCGCACCAGTTTTGTGATCGGACGAGACGGCGGTGCCTTACAGCGGTTGGCGAAGCTGGTTCGCTGGGGACTGGGGGGCACGGTCGGCAGTGGCAAACAGGGGATGAGTTGGATTCATGCACAGGATATGAATCGATTGTTTTACCGGGCGATCACCGACGAAACGATGCAGGGGGCTTATCTGGCGACGGCTCCGGAACCGGTTTCGAATGCCGATTTCATGCGCGAATTACGGCGGGCGCTCAAGATGCCGATCGGGTTACCAGCGGCAAGCTGGATGGTGCGGATTGGTGCGCCGCTGTTGATGCGGACGGACCCGGAGCTGGCGCTGTATGGTCGTTATTGTGTTTCGAGTCGTCTGCGGGACGAGGAGTTCGAGTTTTCGTTTCCCGATTTGACGTCAGCGCTGGCGGACCTCTATGGATAACATTTCCCGAATTTGAATTTATTCGGCTGAGTTGGTCACATTTCGTGTTGCTCACTCGTCATTCCTTTGAACGAACTTATTTTTCACAGGAACAGACGCATGAGTGAAGTGGATTATCGATCAGAGATCGACGAGTTTGAAACGCGGTATCAGTATGACAGTACGTATTTGCGGGAACTGTTGGTGGAATCACCCGACGGATATGCGAAGTTTGTGGCGTTTAAGCCTTTGGCCTGCCATCAAGAGCAGCTGGATCCAGAGACCTACTGGATCGCGAAGCTGGCGGCGATGCAGGTGGAAGACTGTGGCGAGTGCCTGCAGTTGAATGTCCGGTTTGCTTTGGAGAGCCATGTCTCGCGTGAGATTATTGAAGCGGTATTGCAGGGGGGGGATGGGCTTTCGGAGGAACTGCGTGATTTGTATGATTTCGCCGTGCAGGTGGCTAGTTCCAGTGAGATCGATTCGGCGCTTGAGCGGCGGATTCAGTCCCGCTTTGATCGAGGGGCACTGCTGGAGTTGGGGATTTGTATCGCGACTGCGAAAGTCTTTCCCACGATCAAGCGCGCCGCCGGTTATGCGAATCGCTGCCGTTTGATTGAAATTCAGGTCTAACCGATTCCGAGTCTAATAGAAAAGCATGTCTTGCCGTGAATTCTTCAGTTGCCTTAGAGACATTTGAAACTTGTCGCGAGCCACTACTTGGTCTGGCGTATCGGATTACCGGTTCGCGGGTGGAAGCGGAAGACATCGTGCAGGAAGCGTGTCTGAAATGGCTGGACGCCGATCAGGCGGCGATTCGAGTGCCGCGCGCCTGGTTGATGAAAGTGGCTACGCGGCTGGCGCTGGATTATCTCAAGAGCGCCCGTGTGCAGCGGATGTCGTATGTCGGTCCCTGGTTGCCCGAACCATTTCTGGCGAATGAAAATACGCCGGAAGAGGAACTGGAGCTGGACGAGTCGATTTCGATGGCGCTCCTGGTTTTGCTGGAACAGCTCTCTCCGTCTGAGCGGGCCAGTTTTATTCTGCACGATCTGTTTCAGTATCGTTTTGATGAGATCAGCGAGATTCTGGAGCGGAGTGAAAGTTCGTGTCGAAAACTGGCGAGTCGGGCACGTGGGAAGTTGGGGCGAAAATCGTTGAAGGCAGAACAGAGCCGCGACGAACACCTGCAGATGCTGACCGCATTTTCGGACGCGGTGAAACGGGGAGAGACGGAAGAACTGGTTTCGCTGTTGAAGGAAGATGCCACGTTTATTTCCGACGGGGGCGGCAAAGCGATTGCTGCGCGAAAGGTCGTTCAGGGAGCCGATCTGATTACCCGGTTCTTTTTAAAGGCAGTGCGTCCCGCGTTTATCGCAGCAAAAGCGGATGATGTGAGGGTCGA
This sequence comes from uncultured Gimesia sp., assembly GCF_963976445.1. GTDB lineage: Bacteria > Planctomycetota > Planctomycetia > Planctomycetales > Planctomycetaceae > Gimesia. Next base: position 20,104 of record NZ_CAXBKP010000040.1, read on the forward strand.
TGTCGCCTGGTTCAATGGTGCTCCCGGATTGATGATCATTCAGGCGGGAACACTGGTTTCCGCGTTTCAATTCGAAGTGGAACAGGGCAGAATTTGCGGCATTTATGCGCTACGGAATCCAGACAAATTGAAGTTGTTTGGTGACGATTGAAGTGCCTGGAAGCCACTAATTTTCTTGAGTTGAAACTCATCATTATAGTGCGACAAATCAAGGGATGTGCATGTGTAGGTACATGTGGGTCCTTTGTTCGGTGTATACATTTATTTGTATGTCTTTTTTATTAAATAAAGGTAAATATCGTAGCTGTCACATTCCGGAGCGTGTTAAAATCTGATGTAGATAGGTTTTACTCTTCAAAGAAGAAATTTCCTGCCTTATTTTCATTCCGACTTTTTTTCACTCCGGAGCATGTGCCATGTTGAAATTATTGAGAAAGCGACGAGGGTTTACCCTGATTGAGCTGCTTGTCGTGATTGCTATTATTGCCATTCTGATTGCGTTGTTGCTACCTGCTGTGCAACAGGCGCGGGAGGCGGCCCGCCGTTCGACTTGTAAAAACAATATGAAGCAGATCGGGTTGGCATTGCACAATTATCACGATACGTTTCGCGCGTTTCCGATTGGTTCACAAACGAGCTATTATCGGGCCAACTGGCGGTCTTCGATCTTGCCTTATATTGATCAGGCACCCGCTTACAATCAGTTAACTCAAGCAGCGAGTTCACAGCACGGCTTTGCTTCCGGAAATGGAAATTCGGCTGCTGGATATAATACCGAGAACGCCGTGCTCAGTGATTATTATGTGCCCGTCTATAAGTGTCCCTCCAGCACAGCAGATGCTTTTTACACAGGGGGCAGTCCGGTTTCTAATAATGGCAAGACTTCGCCGAATGCTGCACTGGGTAAAGAAACCGGCATGACGATGGACTATGTGGGCATCAGTGGTTCTTATGCTGGCGTTGCTCCCTACAATGCCGGATGTGGCAGTCTCATCTATGGGGGTAATTGGTGTAATAACGGGCTAATGTTGATTGGAAAGTCTTCCCGGATGCGTGATTGTAAAGACGGTACTTCGAACACAATGATCATCGGCGAAGACTCAGGCCTAGTAGATAACAAAGATTATCGGAGTAATTATTATGGCGGCTGGGCCGGCCATTTGGGGCTGTCAAGCTGGGGGACCGGAGTGAATACGATTCGCTACAATCCCAATCCTCGGACAGCACCAGCGGGAGGGAATCAAACCTACACGCCGAATAACCCGCTGACATCAGAGCACGTGGGCGGCATTCATGCTTTACTGACAGACGGTGCCGTTCGTTTCATTTCGAATAATGTTGATATCGAAACGTACCGTCGGTTAGGCATGAGAAACGATAATCTTGTTCTCGGCGAATTCTAATTTATGTCGAATTCCAGCATTGTGTAAGCATTCAAACTGTAAGCAACAGCCGATGTGTTTTTTATGAATGCATCGGCTGTTTGTTTTTGATAAATCAACGTAGGGGGAAATACGGAATGTCGTTTTTTTTCAGAGGCACCACAGGGTATCCATTTTCAAATTTGGCGATCAGCCAGAGTTCTGTCAGGACATGGATTTTCCTGATGATATGGATGTCATCCTTCAGTTTCCTGAGTGGTTGTGGAGGTGGTACGGAATCTGTCCCTTCGGGAACGGCGAGTGGCACGGTCAAAGTGAATGGCAAGGCACTGGCAGAGTGCCATATCAATTTTGTTTCGTCGACGACAGGGACTGGGGTTTATGCTGATTTGCAGGCAGATGGTTCCTATGAATTGCCAAATGCGGTTCCTGCTGGCGACTATCGCGTTTATTTCACGTCTGCCGGTCTGGGAGATGCGCCCCCTTCGGAATCAGGGAACCCGGAACTGAAAGACGTACTGAGTGAAGTTCCCCAGAAATTCCAGAGCGAACAGTCGACCGATTTGCAGGCTGTTATCAAAGAAGGTGCCAACTCATTCGACTTTGATCTCAAACCGTAAACTGCGTTCGACCTGCCCCGAAGTCTGTGCTGGTAGGCGAAGCCTGCAATGAGTGAACAGACTGTCTCTTTCTGGTGTTACCATGGGTGTTTCTGTTCACATGTTTCTCGCCAAAATTGAGGCTGGCGGCGGCTAGCTTGTTCAAATTTGCAGTTGACATAGGGGAGGGACACAAGTTAGGCTCGACGTTGCAATACGAATATTTGTTAAGAAAATTCTCCCGATTTGATTTTCAACAGGTATTCAATCACGTATTCTTTGCGTTAAATCGTATGACAAGTATGTGGCGAAAGGCTGAGAGTTTGATTTTCTCCCGTTCCTCTCTCTATTCCATCCGAGTTTTTTGATTGAACTTGGGTTGTCAAACCCAATTTTTAAGATGCAGGCACACTATGTTTCTTTCTTTGCGATCCACACATTTTGCGATCATTTTCTGTTCGTTGATAGTCAGCGGCTGTTCTGGCGGATCTGCAGAACACATCGAACGAGCTGCGGTTTCCGGTACGATTACGTATGCAGGGAAGCCTTTGCCCGAGGGGACGATTCAATTTGTTCCTGATACGGATGCTTCTGGCAAACCGCTTCGTGGAAAAGCGGTTCAAACGAACATTACCAATGGGGCTTATAGTCTGGCAGCGGGTCAGGGACCCACTGTGGGCACGAATAAAGTCTTGATCAGTGCCGTGAAGAAAACAGGTAAATTCGAGGAGTCAGACGGTCAGAAAATCGAGATCCTGAAGCAATATCTGCCTGCCAAATATAATTCTAACTCCACGCTGAAGTTCGAAATTCAAGCCGGCGAGAACACTACCGACTACGCGTTGGAATCAAAATAACATTTTCTTGAGTCGGTTCTCGATCTCACTGAGTCTTTTGTATTCTCTTTATATAGGATTATTCCAATTATGAAAGCATTAATTCTGAAGCGGCGTCAAGGGTTTACTTTGATTGAGTTGCTGGTGGTGATTGCCATCATTGCGATTCTGATCGCACTACTGTTACCTGCAGTACAGCAGGCACGGGAAGCGGCCCGTCGATCCACATGTAAGAACAATCTGAAGCAGATCGGCCTGGCTCTGCACAACTACCACGATACGTTTCGGACGTTTCCGCCCGCGAGTGTTCGCGCTCCCACCAGTTCAGGCGTGAATGAGTGGGACACGAGCATGATCAGCTGGCAGGCCCGTATTTTACCTTATATGGATCAGGCACCTCTGTTCAATAAGATCGACTGGAGTGCGACGCCCGGCAATACGGCAGCCGTAAATATCGAGGCGATGGATTATGAACTGCCCGCTTATCGCTGTCCCAGTGATCCCGGTAACCGTGGCAAGACAGGACTAACTGGTTATGGTCCGACGAACTATGTTACGAGTACTGCTGATACGGGCGGGTATGCGGCCGGTGGGAACCCATTTCAGAACAATGGTCGTTCTGTGATGTTCATGAACAGCAAGACTCAGCTGAGGGATATTGAAGACGGAAGTTCTAACACGATGTTCGTTGCAGAGTGTGTCGTGGCCCATCCTTATTCCAGTGTGAATGCGACGGGAACGACTTGTACGGGAACTGCTGACCAGAAACGGCGTGGTTATTCCTGGTTCTATGCACGAGAGATGTGGACATGGAGCTACACCACTTTGATCGGTCCTAATTCCGATTTACAGGAATGTGGTTCAAGCACCGGCGGAACGGCTTTGTTAGGAGCACGCAGTAAGCATGTCGGCGGGGTTCATGCACTGCTTGGTGATGGCGCTGTTCGGTTTATCTCGGAAAATGTTCACCTTCCTACCTGGCAGGACTTGGGAAATAAAGCTGATGGCAACGTCATCGGCGAGTTCTAATCAAAGTCTGATTTGAATTCAGAACAAACAGAAACAGCCCGCGAGTATCAATTCGCGGGCTGTTTTTTTATTGGCGCAATTGTTTTTGTGCGATTTGATCTGAACAGAAGATTTCGCTCCCAATCTCCTGACCTGACCTGACCTGACCTGACCGTGGAAGGAAAACGGATTAAACTGGCCTCCAATATTAGCATCGGCAAATGATTAATGCGTTCACGGAAGCATTTAAAGCAGGGGAGCCTGATCGGCTGGTGGCGCTGCTGAAAACGGATGCGACCTTTCATTTGGATGGTGGGGGGAAAGCGACTGCATCGGGGAAAGTTCTGGAAGGGGCAGACTTGATTGCCCGCTTCTTCCTGAAACTGGTGCACCCTTATTTTGTAGATGCGGACGCCAATCGATTGACGATCAATGTGAGCTGGTTTAACGGAGCCCCCGGGTTGATCGTGCGCGAAGCGGGGGCGCCGGCTACGGCGTTCCATTTTAAATTGGACGCAGGGAGCATCAGCGGCATTTACGCCCTGAGGAACCCAGACAAACTACGATTGTTTGGTGTTCGGTAACAGGGCAATTCCGGTTTTTGATTTCGATTTTATCAGGCGCAGTACGCGCTCGATTTGGGAAATGCTGCATCCTAGATCGTTGCGTTGCTAACTCTATTTCTCACTTATCTGTCCATTCATTTTGCATCTATTCTAATAGATTGCTACGATTGTGAGCATTAGTTCCCTCGTAACCATTTGCTGAAGCAGGAGTGCTGGCTGATGAGATCCACAAGACTTAAAAAATGCAATAAAGTTGCAACTACCACTTTCATGTTGATGATTTCTTTGTTCTGTTTGCTGGGATGTAGCGACCCCAAAAATGAACAGGCTTTAAGCCAGGTGAAGAGAATCACGAAAGAATATGATAAAAAAACAACTGAAAGTGGCGTTTACATTCGAGCTTCAGAGGGGGAGCTTAAAGAAAAAGACCCTTGGGGGACTCCTCTGGTTCTCAGTTATTCTCAAGGTGGCGTTGCCGAGATGGTTACAGTTACTTCTGCAGGGCGTGACAAAACGTTCCATACCGCTGATGATGTGGAAGCTCAGGGTATCGCGGTGAACTTCAAAGGAGCAGGGGAAGGGATTAAGAAGAATATTGAGGAGACCTCAGCCAATGCAGCAAAAGGCTTCGTGAAAGGGGCAGTCAAAGGGGTGAAAGAGTCGATTAAAGAGTCCCTGCCTTTCAAGAAGAAGAAAAAAGACGTGGAAGAAAAAGACGGAGAAGCAGCAGAGGCTGAAACCAAGGCCAGAGAGGATGGGTGACTAATGGCTGTTTGCCTCTCAGTCTGCTATTTAAAACTGATTTACCACTAAATTCAAAGTACCTGATCTGCTGGATGCTGCTTTTTCGGTTATCAGATTAAGAGTGTCTCTTTGCTTCTGAGAAATTTCAGAAGTGGGCCTTTTAATGAGATATCTGATCAAGGTTGGCGGGGAAGACATGGGATTTCTCCTGTCAGGGTAGATCTGGAATTGAATCAGGAGCGGTGATATGCAGCAGACAAGAAGAGAACAAGCACAAGCGATTCGTAGTTCGGCTGCAGAGTTGGCAGCACATCGTCCTCATCCGCGTCATAGCGCGAATGGCGATGAGCAGAAGTTTCGTTCGGCGAATTCCAAGCCATCGTATCTGGCCAGTTTTACCAAAGGCTTACCTCACGATATCAAAACGGGTTTGGTTGATCCGAGTGATTTCGAGCAATTTGTCTTCGCCATCGATACCGGGGACCCCCGCGACTTCAAAGAGACCCGCCTGGGGCCGATTGGCTTTGATCCGGCGCATCCAAACTGGCGTTCCAAAAAAGCACAGGAACACTGTGCCAAAGTTCGGGCCTGGGAAAGTCAGGGAGCCGGGCAGACCTTCGATCTGGAAGGACCAGATGCGCAAGCGGTCACGATGCCGCCTGCGCCTGTGATTGGCAGCGAAGAGTTAATCGCCGAGATGGGCGAGGTTTATTGCCAGGCATTGTTGAGAGATGTTGAATTTACCAGGATTGTCGATCTGACCGGGGAGGTTCGCTTTAGTGATGATTCCAGTGCCAGTCCTGATACGACTGTCAAAGGTCTGTTGACGCTGTTGAATAAGTTGAGCTGGTTTCAAGACGCTGACTGTTGTCGATTGACTGCTCATGAAGCCAGTCGCAAACGAGGCAAGTTGCATGGCCAGAATGCCTTTCGGGGGATTACTCCGGGGGACGAGATCGGGCCTTATCTATCACAGTTCCTGTTAGCGGGAACGGGGGGGATCAATTCTCGGGACGAAGAGCGAGTCCCCAAAGATGGATTCATCTCTTACGGTGCAGTTTCGATTGATCAGCGCGTGCGGTTTGCCAAGCCGCGGGACGATCATATGACGACCTGGAATGAATGGCTTGATGTTCAACAGGGGGCGAATCTCAGTGATCTCGAGTGTTACAAGAAAAATCGAAAGCGGCGATTTATCACGACGCCACGAGATCTGGCGACTTATGTGCATTACGATGCGCTGTATGAGTCGTATCTGAATGCCTGCCTGATACTGATGGGCAATGGGATTCCTTTCGATCCAGGCATTCCGTTTCAAGCGGACGATTTTCGGGATCATCAGCAGGGGTTTGCGCATTTTGGAGGCCCGCACATTCTGTCTTTGCTGACCGAAGTCGCGACGCGTGCCTTGAAGGCGGTCCGGTTTCAGAAGTTCAACATTCATCGTCGCCTGAGGCCAGAGGCATTAGCGGCTCGATTGGCCAAGCATAAAAATAGTGAAGTCGGTGTTCCTGAAATTAAGAAGATGGTTTCCGAACTACAGCCGATTCTTAATTTAGTGGCGAAAAAAAATCCAGTCGATAAGAAACATTTGCCGAAAAGCAATTATCTGCTGCCGATGGCTTTCTGTGAAGGCTCGCCGATGCATCCCGCTTATGGAGCCGGCCATGCGACGGTTGCTGGTGCGTGCGTTACCATTCTCAAAGCGTTTTTTGATCATAAGCATCCGCTGGCCATTGCGGGTTCGAATGCGATGAGAGCATTTGTGCCGATCAAGGATGGTGAGGAGCTTGAAGATGTCGATGTTGTGGACGAAAATGGCCAGCCTGTTGCCCTGACTGTGGAAGGAGAACTGAATAAACTCGCCTCCAATATCAGCATCGGCCGTGACTGGGCGGGGGTGCACTACTTTACTGATTACATTGAATCGCTCAGAATGGGCGAACAAATTGCGATTGGAATTCTTGAGGAGCAAAAACTGACTTACCGGGAAAACTTTTCGATGACCGTTCCGCTTTTCGATGGAGGGGCTATTCAGATCTGAAACAGAGCCAAGGTACTTAAGTAGGGGGTATAACTCAGTTTCACGACGTTTCCCCAAAGTCGATCTCAGGAAGTCCACCCTATTTCGTGTGTACGCATTGTAGCTTCTGGGCAACGCGAGAAATAATCAGAATTCGATTACTGCTTGCTCGATTTCAGTAAGGTGGACGTGGTTTAACGCAAATTTACAGTTGACATAAGGGTGGTTTTCAAATTAGGTTTAACACTTGGTACAGAAATTCATCTGGAGGACTATTTGTCTTCCTGTTCAATTTCTGCCTGCCAGTCTTTTCTGAAACTAAGAGCAACCTCATTTGCTCATTAACATTTTAGGTCTCCACCTAATTTCTATCGAGTCATTTGAAATGCGGGCACACAATGTTTCATATATGCGACTCTATTTATTCTGTTCTGATTTTATGCGCGTTGAGTCTTAGCGGTTGCTTTGACAGTTCTGCTGAAAAAATTGAACGGGCTCAGGTTTCGGGAATCGTGACGTTAGACGGAATGCCTCTTCCTGAGGGGAGCATTCAATTTATACCTGACGTTGATTCCTCTGGTAAACGAGTTCGTGGAAAAGCCGTTCTGGCGATCATCTCAAAAGGAATATACTCTCTGAATACAGTTCAGGGTCCTACGGTCGGCCCGAATAAAATTCTCATCAATGCCTCCCAAAAAACAGGGAAGTTTCAGGAATTAGACGGTGAGAAAATCGAGATACTGAAGCAGTATCTGCCTGCGAAATATAATTCAGAGTCTACGCTCAAATATGAAGTCAAATCAGGCGAGAATAACGCCAGTTTTTCACTTGACTCTGAGTAGTGTTTATTATTCGTGCTGTTTTGAAACTTTGTATTATTCTTATAAATGACTTAGGTATCTCGAAATCATGAAATCATTATTTTTGAAACGTCGAGAGGGATTTACTTTGATTGAATTGCTGGTGGTGATTGCCATCATTGCAATTTTGATTGCCCTTTTATTGCCGGCAGTACAGCAGGCGCGAGAAGCGGCCCGTCGTAATGCATGCAAAAACAACATGAAGCAAATTGGGCTGGCGTTACATAACTATCACGACACGGCACTACGGTTTCCTTCAGCCCATGTTCGTGATGTCATCAGCGGTTGGACGTCCAGTCAGATCAATTGGCAGGCGAGAATTTTACAATATATGGACCAAAGCGCATTGTACAATAAGATTGACTGGTCTCATCGTCCGGGAAACGCTGGTCCTGATAACACCGAAGTCATGAACTATGAGTTACCCGTCTATCGTTGTCCCAGCGATCCCGGAGATCGCAGCACAACGCAAAAATTAGATTACGGCCCGACAAATTATGTCACATGTACTGCCAATTATGGAGATTATAATGCCGGAGGAGCCCGGCATGCGAACGATGGAAATTCTGTGATGTTTCTCAACAGTGCCACCAAAATCAGTGACATCACGGATGGGGCTTCCAATACGATGATGGTTTCTGAGTGCATCGTGGGGTATCTGTATGTGCGGGAAAATGTGCAACCGGGCCCCGTTTGCATAGGGACAGCCACCAAAAGCGAGCGGGGGTATTCCTGGTTTTGGGGTAATTCAATGCATATGTGGAGTTATTCAACTCTCATCGGGCCAAACTCGGATTTCGTAGAATGCTCCCGTAGTAGTGGCAGTGGTTCATTGCTGGGAGCCCGCAGTCATCACGTTGGAGGAGTGCATGTTCTCTTTTGCGATGGTAGAGTCCAGTTTGTTTCGGAAAATATTAACCTCGCCACCTGGCAGGATCTGGGGCATAAATCCGATGGCAACGTCGTGGGAGAGTATTAAGCCGCTCAGCATCGAATCGTAAAACATAAACGTCCAGGGAATCGATTTTCTCTGGACGTTTTTTTTGCGCATTAGTCCGTTGTGTTCTTTAGAAACATTTCACTCCCAACCTGCTTACTGCGCTCAGACTGAATGTGTTTCGGAGTTTCTCAAAAAATTGTTTCGTTATTTCAAACAACGTTTGAGTTGTTATGATTGGAATTGTCTGTGAATCGTTTATCGGATTGTGATCAGGAGTTATCGATGTCACAAACGGGAGAATTCTGGGAATGGCCGTGGTATCAAAAACTGTTAAGCATCCCGCTTTATCTCTTCGCGTTACCCTTCGGGATTTTGATCGGATTGTTTGTATTGCCTTTGCTGATGGTGGTTGGCTTATTTGCGATTTGCAGTAATTTCGTGGGAGAACGACTGTTCTATCTCAGCATGTGGAATGACGGGCGGACGCTCAGTCGGCGGAAACTTCGTCGTCGTCTGGATGCGGGTGAGACCGGGACGTTGATCATTGAAGCCCCCACCATGGGTTGGGGGTTTACCCATGCCTGGTGGACTCCCGATGATGTGAAAACGCTGTCACCAGTTTCCAGGTCGGATGACGCTGAATATGGAGAACAGGTTTTGGTTTTTCTTGAGGAAGAGAAGGCGCATCCTTGGGATGAATGGTGCTGGCGGGAGTACATATCGACCTGGGAGGGAACAGCGATTTTGCTGAAGGTTTGGAATGGTAAGAGATATCGAACATGGTTCGAACAGCACTTCCCCGCTGTGGCGATTGTCGAAACCACATCCGCGATCGTGCATCAACTCGAAATGGAAGCCCAGCAGGAGATGCGTTGAAATGATAGTTGGAATGGGGCTTGTCGTCGAATTTGTTCTGTTATAAAATTCCCCAGTTCGAGCAGACACCTGAATTTTGTCACCTCAAGGATGAGAAGAACAGATGCAAAGAAGACATTTCATTTTGATGGCAGGAATGTTGTTGGCTCTGGTCAGCCTGGTTCAAGCAGAGGTGCAGTCTGATGAGGCAGAGAAAACGGTTCCTCCGGAGCAAGAGGTTCCTGTGTCTGCTAAAAAGCCTAGTCTGGTGACCAGCGGGCGAATTGATCTGCAGCAGAATTCGAACTCAGGTCAGCGACTCTTTGTGGAAAAATATCATCCGTATCAATTCTGGGAGGCACAGCGAGGCGCGGTAAGTCTGCGCGAGCAGTATCGCGGAAAAACAGAAGATAAACGGATTCAAAAACTTCTGGATATTGAGAATCAGAAAGTCAGATCCCCCTTCTCACTTGGGCCCCGAATTTACTTTATCGATGGTATTCCTGCCAGCCGCCTCGCTCACCGTATTCACGAGTTGAACTTCCAAAATTAGACTTTGGTGGAAGCTGAGCTGTGTCAGTTTCCTGCTCGCTGCGCTCGGACCAAATTGGATTCGGTCCCATCCAATTCATTCGAAGAGAAAGTGAATCAGATGCAAAGAATGCTTTCTGTTTTTATTCTAGTGTTGTCTCTGATGCTCATCGGTTTGTCAGAAGAGACAGGCCTGTCGGATCAACCTCGTCAGACAACTGCAGAACAGGCGGGCCCTTCAAAAACTGACAGATCTGATGCAAATCAGACTGCGCCGGATCTGAAAACCAAAGAAAATATCAGACACCTGGAGGAAGATCTGGCATCGTGCCGTTTATTTCGGGTTCACCTGGAGTTGAGTAAGCTGATTCAAAAGTATCCTCATACGAAAGCCGGGAAACGAGCTCAGCGTCTCCTCGAAGGAGCGGGGATGCGCGTCATCGATTTTCCGATGAAAACTTCTGATAACTGTTACCGCAAAGGTGTCCCCGACTATCGATATTCTAATGGGATTTACAGCTCAATACCAGAACATGTGCGGGAGGGAATCCGCCTGTATTGAAACCTGTGTGGCATCTATAGAACACACAACAGCAGGGTGGTGCCGGATGCAATCCGGTATTGCCGCAGGCAACAGGAAGTGGCAGTTCAGACAGACAATCAGGAACCAGACTACCGATTCGTTTCCGTAGGGCGCGGACCCATGTGTCCGCCCGTAGGGGCAGGGGGGGCTGCGTGACGATCTGAGAATGCTCCAACTGGTCCCATTCACACGGTGAAAACTAAATTGAACTTCAAGAGGCGGGCGGACACACAGGTGCCGTCGCTACGTTGAAGTTGTCACTTTATACTCAGTTTAATGAAGGTAGGCACGGTGAATCACAAGCACTGGTGACAAGTCACCAGTGGCACACAGGCGTCGGATTTGTGTGTTGATTTTGTAGAAATCAAATTACTTTACCGAGCCGTTGACAAGATCGCGTTTCAATATTGCTTCATTGATGTCGACGCCAGTGATTTTTCATAGAAGGCTCCGTCGGCAGGGGGAATCGGTTGTTGTGTGGTCTCTAGACGCTTAAAGTACACGCTGATCCACTCCATTTTCTATTTGACCGCAGCGAGGCAGCGACGATGGTTCCTGAAATCAATAATCTATTGACTCCGTTTTCGACTCTGCCGGGTGAGGAAATGTTTGAGGAGCTGTTTCGCGGCCAGGCCTTTCGGGTGGAGCGGATTGTGTCGACCGGGCAGGCGACGCGGGAGGGGCAGTGGTATGATCAACAGCATACGGAATGGGTGGTTTTGCTCTCAGGGTCGGCGGTGCTGCGATTTGAGGGGGAAACGGAGGGACGGACGCTAGTTCCCGGGGATGCAGTGAACATTCCTGCGTTTTGTCGGCATCGGGTGGAAGCGACAGCCGCCGATCGGGAAAGCGTTTGGCTTGCAATCCACTATGAGCCTGTCGAGAATGGATAAA
>NZ_CAXBKP010000041.1:0-29043 GCF_963976445.1 uncultured Gimesia sp.
GAAATCAACAACTTAGCGCGTTTGGTCAGTTTGATAAGCGGAGAGAGGGGGATTCGAACCCCCGGTACCTTGCGGTACACCGGTTTTCGAAACCGGCACAATCGGCCACTCTGCCACCTCTCCGGTTGAATCAATTATCTGACTTCATTTCTTAGTCTGTGTTTGACCTTCTTTATATAGACATCAGAGTCCAGCGTCAAATTCGAAGTTGATGGGAATTTGACTTTGCGATTCTTAATTCCCTGGTGTCGATTTCTGAAGCGGAAATGAAGCACCGTCAACTTTTTACTGGTCAGTGGCGTAGTAAACTTGGTGAGACTACGTTATTCAATACTGGTTACCGATCAAATCATGCATTGAACAGTTGGAAATATCAACGATTCCCGGCATCTTTCTTGCAGAGACCTTTCCGTCGGGATATGCTGGTATTTAAAAGATATCTTCTGTAAAGAAAGGTTCTCTCACATCTTTGGTTAAATTACCTCTCGCAGAAAATACCAATCTGTCAGCGAACATTTAGTAAACGAAGTAGGTATAATGTATGCCAAGGTGTGTCCATTCTGTATGGCTTCTTTCGATTACGTGATTTCGTGGGTATAACTCCTTTCTGTTACGATTTTGGTTCATTCGTTCATTAGCGATGGAATTTATAATATGCGTCTATTCCATTTTGTTTCGATCGTAAGTCTCTTTACGATTATGACTTTCGTTGCCCCCACGTATGCAGAAGAGCAGTACCTCGAATTCGTGCAGGGATTGCGGGACAAAAACTATCACGATACCGCTTTGGACTATTTGAAACAGATTGAGGCAGACAAAGAGACCCCCAAAGAAATTCGTGAGTTGATTCCCTTCGAACGCGCTATGACGCTGATGATGTTCTCGCGAACACAGAAGCTTCCCCAAGATCAGGAAGAGATACTGAATCAGGCACTGGCGCAACTCGAACTGTTCACAAAGCAAAGTCCCAGTCATACCAAAGCAGGAACGGCGAACACCGAACGCGGAAAAATTATTCTTGAGAAAGCCGAAGTCGAAATTCGCAAATCACAGACTTCTGATCAAGTCAAGAAAAAAGAGTCTCAGACAGCAGCTCGCAAGCTGGTGGCACAGGCACGGTCAATCTTTCAAAAAGCTTACAATCTGCACGAAAAAACCTGGAAATCATTTCCAGCGACATTCATTGATAAGCAGAAAGAACCGGAAAAGTACGCGGCCCGGGCCAGAGCAGAAATTCAATTCATGAGTGCCCAGCTCGATCTGGCACAATGTACTTACATCGAAGCACAAACCTATGACCCTGGCAGTGCCGACTTTAATCGCTTGCTCAAAAATGCGTCAGAAGAATATGCCAAAATACATGAACGCTATCGAAGTCAGGTAGGCGGACTGTATGCCCGTATGTGGCAGGGGAAATGTTTTGAGGAGCAAGGTGAACTGGGGCGGGCTCTGGGAATCTATAATGAACTGCTTGGCCATCCCGGAAAATCACAGCCGATTAAACAGTTAAAAGACAATATCTTGCAGTTTCGACTCATCTGTCTGAACGATGAAAAGAAAAAAGACTACCAACTGGTTATTAACGAAGCCGAACAGTGGTTGAGAGAAAATCGAGCGCGAAGTCGAACATCGATCGGTCAGGGAATTACCTGGGAACTTGCACTTGCTCAGGAATCGCTGGCGAATGTGGAGGGAACGAAAAAAAATGATCAGGAACGGATTCTGCGACAGGCGTTAACGAATGCCCGCTTTGTAAATGCGTTCCGGGGTAAGTATCGTGATGTTTCTCGTTTAATGGTAGGTCGCATCAATGCGAAGCTGCAGGGGAATTCCGGAGGAGATCCCCAAGATTTCGAAACTGCTTACGGATTGGGGCAGGACCGCGTCAAACAGACCAAAGCCTTGAAGGAAAAGGTCGCTGCTGCGAAGTCGCCTGCGGATAAAAAGAAAGCACAGGTCGAACTGAGTCAGTTTATGGAAGAAACCGCTCGCCTGCTGAAAATTGCTCTCAGACTCGCCGATGGGAAAACCGATCCTAAGGAACTCGATCACGCCCGATTTCTATTGTGTTATACCTATTATAATCTGAGACACAGTTACGAATGTGCGATTCTAGGTGAATACATTGCTAATCATCATCACAAAGATAGTGCCCAGATTGCGCTGGATGCGGCTTATCTGGCGTTGGCAGGTTATCTGCAGGCTTACAATGATGCGCCCCAGGAACAGCGTTATGTTGATAACCAGCACATGGAAACAATCTGCAATTTAATTGCTACCAAATGGCCCGATAGTGACCGTGCGAATGATGCACGAATTCAGCTGGGCAACATTTACAGCCAGACCGAACGGCCGGCAGAAGCAGCCAAATGGTATTCGCAAGTTCCGAAGACGGCACCTCAATATGTGGATGCACAAATCAGAGCAGGTCAGGCGTACTGGAATAGTTATCTGACTACAATGTCACGGCGTTCCGAAGCAAAACCGGAAGATGTGAATCAGTGGGAGAAACTTGCTGAAAAACACTTGCAGACAGGAATTACTGCGACGCAGAAATCAATTCCGCCCACTGCGAAGACTCCGGAAAATTTGACCGCGGCCAAAACATCGCTCGCACAGATCGCGCTCAATAAAGGCAACTATCAGGAAGCCATAGATATTCTGACAAAAGATCCTCATTCCGTATTGAAAGCCGTGCATATTGCCAAAGGCAAGAAACGGCCTGCGAAAGGGGTTCAGAGTAGTGAGTTCGCCAATTTGGTCTATCAACTCCAGTTGCGTGCTTATATTGGTCTGCAGCAAATCGATCTGGCCCGCAAAGCGATGAAACAACTGGAAGAGTCTGCATCGGGCTCGGGTGGCGAATCGATTACCGACATGTATCGCCAGTTGGGCGAAAAAATTACTGAAGAAATTGAGCGTTTGAAAGCCGCCGGTGATACCCAGCGTATCAACGATGTCCGTAAGTCGCTGGAAACCTTCCTGACCGATATCTTCAAACGTAAAGATCAGACATACGGTTCACTGGTCTGGATCGGTGAAACCTATTACGGAATGGGGCAAGGGGCCAGTGAGAATCCCGCCATCGCTCGAGGTTACTTTGATAAAGCAGCGGCCGCCTTTGAGGAAATTCAGAAACGTCAAGAAGCATCCGGTGATTTTATTCCGGGAAATTTCCAGGTTGGGATTACGTTGCGTTTGGTTAATTGCAAACGGCAGCAAGGCGAATTTGAAGAAGCTTTGAAACTGATAACGCCAGTGCTCAAAGAAAAAGACAAATCCCCTGAAGTACAGTTTGAAGCAGCTTCCATTTTACAGGACTGGGCCGGCAGTGGTCAGGGGGATTCACACAAAAAATATCTGGAAGCAATTAATGGTACGACTCTTGAAGGGGGTGCCCTGCTTCGAGGCTGGGCTTATCTGACCCGTCTGTTACAGACATCCGCGACTTCTTCGGGGCGTGATGATTTGAAGAAAATGTATTACGACGCTCAATTCAATAAAATTGAGTCTCGTCATAAATACGGAATTGCCGTCAATGATTCCAAAGAACTGGAAAAAGTAAAATACGAGACCAATGTGTTTGGTCAGATTAGTGTCGATTTACCAGACGATGTCTGGGAAAAGTTTAATCAACTGTATCGACAAATTCAGACCGACATGGGCGAAGATCCGGTTGATTTGGAACGGCGTAAGACTGCGACGGACACCGTGGTTGCAAATGGAGCAGGACAATTAAAAGCAGAAACACCCGCTAATACGCAGCAGAAAGTGGCACAGCAGTCAGCAGCTTCAGCACCGACACAAGGCGGTTCGAATACCATGATATATCTGGTCGTGATTGTGCTGGGAATTGGTGGCGCTGCTGCGTTTTATTTCTTCGGGTTGAAGCCTGGGAAAAAAGGACGTCCGTCGTATCAGCTTGCCTCAAACGTCACGATGCCTTCGGATATTTCTCCGCCACCAGCGCCAGCTCCTAAACCAAGTCGGTCGGAACCGGCAAAATCTGCGCTGCCGAACGTGGTTACCGATAAACCACGCACGAAAGTAGAACCTGAAAATGAAAAACGGAGAAAAGCACCAGAACAAAGTGACTCTGGCAAAGAAAAACGAAAATTAACACCCGAACAAATGGCAGCTCGCAAAGCTAAACTGGCACAGATGTCGCCGGAAGAAATTGCGGCCCGCAAAGCGGCGATTGCCAAGAAAAAAGCCGCACAGGCGAAACAGCAAAAACAGTCACGGCCTCGTCTGGATAGTGAATCCAAAGATGCCTGACTTCCTTCGGGCAGACAACCTAATCAATCTGTGATGAGACTAAATTATTGTTGAGGAGCAGTAAACTAATGAAACACCCGATCTGGTTAAGTTTGATCCTACTGGTAGGTTTACAAATTCTGACAGTTTCCCAACTTGAAGCCGCCGATACGGTTTATCAATATAACAGCACCAGCCCACAGCTAGGCGATGTCAAGGGATATACAAAAACGGAACTGACTTTGCAGCGAGGTGCAAAGAGTGTCAAAATTCCCGCGAATGAAGTTCAACGCGTTCGTTGGGAAGGTGAACCACCCCAATTGAATATTGCCCGGAATCAGGAACAGAACGGGAATTACGCTGCCGCCCTTGCAGAGTATAAGAAGGCACAGGCCAGTGGCAGTGCCAACCTCAAAAAAGACCTGCAGTTCATGATTGCCCGGGCTACGGCTAAAAGCGCACAGTCAAACGTGGCTGATTTGGACAATGCTATTAAGATGTTGACTGATTTCATCAAAGCCAATGGCGATCATTATCAGTTCTACGCGGCTACGAAATTGCTGGGTGAAGCCTATCTCGCTAAGAAAGATTACGCAGCTGCGAATAAAGAGTTCGGAACTTTGGAGCGTTCTCCCTGGAAAGGCACCCAGATGAACGCCAAAAATCTAAAAGCACGCGTTCTGTTGGCACAAGGAAACATTAAAGGGGCGCTAGCCGGCTTTGATGCGGTTGCCAAAATGGATGCCAAAGCACCAGAGGAGCAGGCCAGTAAACGTGCCGCTCAATTGGGAAGTGCTTTGTGCCTGGAAAAAGAAGGTAAACAGAAAGAAGCGATTACGGTTCTTGATCAAATTATTAAAGCAGCTGATCCCCAGCAAACCGCACTTCTGGCAGAAGCCTATTTACGCAAGGGGGACTGCTATCGAGAACTAGGGGAAGCCAAAGAA
Organism: uncultured Gimesia sp.; assembly: GCF_963976445.1. Classification (GTDB taxonomy): domain Bacteria; phylum Planctomycetota; class Planctomycetia; order Planctomycetales; family Planctomycetaceae; genus Gimesia. The sequence continues at coordinate 5,205 of NZ_CAXBKP010000041.1, forward strand.
GCGTTGATTGCTTATCTGCACATTGATGTTCTATTCCCGTCGCAACCTGCCATTCATGCCGAAGCGTTATATCACTTATCCACATTATGGGGAAAAGTTCAGAAACCGGAACGCGGTGTCGAAGCCCGTGCTGTCCTGCAACAGCAATATCCTAATAGCGAATGGACACAAAAAGCCGCAGGAAGCTGAGAAATTGACGCGAATGTCAGATTGCTGGGCAGATTCGTTAAGTCTACCCTTTACAATACAATTTTGACCTATAAATAATAATGGTCACTTGAGAAAAGACTTCCCAGTCCGATAGCAAGAGATCCACGATTAACACTCCTTTCAGTAGACCGGAGACCACAACGATGATGATGGGGAATTCCTTGGACCGGAATCAGACTTCACTGGCTTATCGTAGCCTAAGTATATTATTACTTTGCGCAGTCGTTTTTACGCCACTTGGTTTGAACACAAATAGTTGGGCGTATCAGGATGAAGCTGCACCTGTGGCAGGCGAAGCACCGCCAGCCGGTGAAGCGCCAGCGGGTGAAGCGGCACCAGCGGGAGAGGCACCAGCAGCAGCGCCTGCTGGTAATGGCGCTGCCCCACCTGCAGCAACCGAAAGCTTTCTATCCTGGATGATCCGAGCCTCTGGTTTCTTTGGTTTGATCCTGCTCTTGATTTCATTTTTGATGGTTGCTCTGATCATGGCTAATGTACTCTCGATTCGTCGTGATAACCTGATGCCCCCCGAGCTGATTGGTGCTTTCGAAGAAAAGATCAACAATAAAGATTACCAGGGTGCCTACGAACTGGCAAAAAGTGATGATTCGTTTGTTGCCCGAGTTTTAGCAGCCGGACTGAGTAAGTTAAATCAAGGCTACGCTGAAGCGGTCGAAGGGATGCAGGAAGTCGGCGAAGATGAAAACATGGCCATGGAACACAAACTGAGCTATCTGGCGTTGATTGGTGCCATTGCTCCGATGATCGGGCTGATGGGAACTGTTTACGGTATGATTCTGAGCTTCCAGACCATTGCGAATTCCGCAACCTCTCCCAAGCCTTCAGAACTGGCAGATGGTATTTCCACTGCTTTGTTTACGACGCTGGAAGGTTTGACAGTCGCGATTCCTGCGATGATTTTCTACAGTCTTCTGCGAAACCGTGTTGCTCGTTTTTCACTGGAAGTCGGTATGATCAGCGAAAGTCTGATGAACCGATTCTCTGCGAGTAGCAAATAGTTTTAGAAACGATCAAACAGGTTTATTCTCTGTGAATGATGGAGAAGAACCTTGTTTGAGAGGAGAGTATTTCAATGAAAATCAAATCAAATAAAGCGGCGGTTGCTGACGTTGATATGACGCCGATGATTGATATCGTCTTTCAATTAATCGCGTTTTTCATGGTGATTACAAATTTTGAGCAGATCCAGGCGGATGAGCGTGTTAAGCTGCCTTCCGACTCGCTGGCAAAACCACCAGAAGTCAAGGCGGCTGATGAACTGGTTTTGAACATCGGTTTTGAACGTAATAAGGCAGGCGAAATTACCGACCCCGAAGCGTATATCTTTTATAACGGTGAAGCAATTCCGGTATTAAAATTCGGGCCGAAGTTTGAGCAGGAAGCACGTATTTACAAGCAGAAAAATCAGGATCCTAAAGATGTTCCTGTGATCCTAAGAGTCGATGCTCTCGTGAAAACGGGGCTGGTACAGGATCTGATAAAACTTGCTCAGAAAAGTGGTTTTACAAAGTTTGCCTTCAAGGCGACACAAAAGACACAATAGCGACGATTATTGAAACTCTCTGTAAACGTTACAGAGTTCATTATTGCAGGATAGAATCCTATGAAGTTACGCAGTTCAGGCCGAGAAGCAGAAAAAATCGAGCCCCAGATGGCACCGATGATTGATGTGGTTTTTCAGCTTTTGATCTTCTTTATGCTGACGTTGAATATTGTTGAACCGGAAGGGGATTTCAATGTCAACATGCCGATTACAGACAGTTCGAAACCTGCTGAAGACCCTCAGATCTTCCCCGATATCAAAGTCCGTCTGGTTGCCAATGAAGATGGTTCACTGAATACGATTCGTCTGGGGCAGGTGAATCTTGGGAATGGGCCGAATGTGTTTGCTGGCCTGAACCATGAGATCCTGAAGATCATCGGAAAACCCGGTAACCCGATTACCAAAGATATGGAAGTCGAACTCGAAGCCGATTACAACCTGCATTATGAATATACGCTGAAGGCCGTCAGTGCCTGTACTGGCCGACTCGATTCCTCGGGAAAACACATTATCCGCTACATTGAAAAGATCAAATTCGCGCCCCCCGTGGGTGGGGAGCCCGCCGGCAGTTAATTCGAAATCCAGATTCAAATAACAATGCTCACAGATCTTTACGACTGCGAGCATTTTTTATGGGTAAATGACTTTAGTGAGTCAGTTAGCTGAGATTACTTGAATTGTCGATTCACTGCAGATCATGAAACAGGTCCCATTTTTGCGGAACTATTCGGCTGCGTTCGACATCGAATGTATTAGTATGAAGAGTAGTCCTATGTCTAGTTTCTCTGGGGCAGGAGTGTTTCATTGCAGAAATACCAGTTGGTTTGTTGTCAAGTAAATCGGGATCCGGACTCAGTAGAAGCACTTATGCTATGACGCTCATTCCTGATTAAGTTCCAGAATCAGTTGATACCGAATCCTTTTCAGTGGCGGGACTAATTTGGTTTGGGTATAGTGAACGATGATTCCGATGCTCTACTTGGGTAAAGGTTTATAATAAAAGCTGAGAATTTCAACGTTAAAGTAACCGAGAAATGAATGCTGCAATGTGTTGTGTGTTTGGGAGATCACACAATGATTTTGTTGCTTCGGTACCTGTGAACGAGACTGCCGTTGAGAAGTTTATTTCGAAAATGAAGTTTTGGTGAAGGATATAGACGAGACCCTGATCTAAATCCAAATTTCTCTAACTGGTTGAATCGTATATAGGTTGAACAAAGATGGTTCTGGAATGAGCAGATGTCTCAATTTCCAGATCCGTTCATCAGGTAAGCTGGAATTTATCGTAGAGATTGATGCAGACAAACCTGATACGCCGATATCAAAATCATTCCCAAACTCTCTGGATGTCTGACACCCTTTTCCGGAGGACAGGAATGTTTCTGGATCATTTTCGAGCGAATCTGCCGAATATGAAGAACTGTTTTACGGTGAGTGTTAGCACAGAAGAGTCTATGGGAACAAATAACTAGAATTTTTCTTAGACTTAAAGTGACTCATTTACAATGTTGTTAATCAGTATCCGTGTGCTCTACGCATTTGTCTGCGCAGGAGCAATCGCCACCTATGTCAGTTCCAATCCGCCCAGCCCCGTAGATCAGTATCCTCTGATCTCATTCGTACTGTTAATGATCTTTACGCAGGGTGTCACCTGTATGGATCTTCTCATCAGTCGCAAGCGAATCGAAGTCATGTCAGCCATTTATTTTGGGCTGTTAGTCGGTGTGCTCCTTAGTTACCTGCTGATTCAGGCACTGACGCCTGTGATCTCCAAAACGCCTTGGGGAGAGGGGGTTGTGATGATTACCACGCTCACTTTGCCGTATCTCTGTATTTCCTTTCTACTGCAAACTAAAGATGATTTCCGATTTATCGTACCTTATGTTGAGTTTGCACGTGAACTAAAAGGGGGCCGTCCTCTGGTGCTCGATAGTAGCGCACTCATCGATGGTCGAATTGCCGATGTCGTCGAAACCAAAATTCTGGATTCCGAGATGGTCGTGCCTGACTTCATCCTGAAAGAAGTCCAGGATATTGCTGACAGCAGTGATAAAGTCCGGCGCGTTCGCGGTCGGCGCGGTCTGGATATTCTATCAACGTTACAGAATAATCCGATTGTTGATATCTCGATGTACGATGCCAAAGAGTCGGATAAAGAAAAAGGATTGACGGTTGACCAGCGACTGGTGGTTGCCGCCAAGAAGCTCGGCGGTAAAGTAGTCACAAACGACTTCAATCTCAATAAGGTTGCCAGCGTTCAGGGAGTTGATGTGATCAATCTGAACGATGTGGCTAACTCGTTAAAACCTCGCTATCTGCCTGGTGAGCATATTCAGTTGAAGATTATTAAAGAAGGGGAATCGCAGGCCCAAGGCGTCGGATATCTGGATGATGGGACGATGGTCGTCTGCGAACAGGCTAATCATCTGGTCGGTCGTGATGTCGATGCGGTTGTGACCAGTGTTCTCCAAAGTAGTGCAGGCCGTATGATATTTGGTCGGGTCACAGATAGCCGACAACTCTGATTACATCGTTCCCGGAATAAAACGGATTGCTGTTATGGATTCCCGGAAAACAAACCGCATTGGAATTGCCGTTGTCGAACACCAGCGGCAATTCCTGATTGGTGTTCGCCCTGCAGGTGCAGCTCTGGCAGGATGCCACGAATTTCCTGGGGGAAAATGTCAGGCAGAGGAGACGGCGGAAGCGTGTGCTGTCCGGGAGTGCTGGGAAGAGACTGGCCTGGAGGTCATCGCACTCAATGAAATACTCTACGAAGAACATTCGTATGATCATGCGGATGTAAAACTGCATTTCTGGTTATGCCGACCTAAACAGCGTGAGGCAGATCTCATTGCCCGCAATCTGCAGGGGTTTCACTGGTTTCCTGCAGAATCTCTAACGAAACTACAGTTTCCGGAAGCCAATGCGCGGCTCATCGAACTTCTCGTAAGTTCTTACACAGTCTCTTGATTGCGACTGGCATTGTATGTCGGTCCATTTGGTTGCGCACTTGTTCGATAACTAATATCAACCAACGTTGATTTAATTTGACTTCCTCAGAGAGTGGCCTAGACTTCATGAATGTTAAACTCAGCTCTTTTTCACTTCAAACAGAATGCATGAACAGGTTCTCTCAACATGGGTTATTCAATCGCTCAGTCGACCTCGAGTGACAATCAGGATGAACTGCTATCTTTGATTAATCGGAACTTTGAGAAAACCGATTCTCACTGGTTCGACTGGTCTCATCAGCAAAATCCGTTTGGCGAGAACTACTGTTGGTTAGCAAGAGAAAACGCAGCTGGACAACTGATTGGTTCTACTGGTCTGTTAACACGTCGCATGAATTATGATGGGGATTCCTTCTCTGTGGGACAGGCGGAAGCGATTAATATCGACAAAGAACATCGCTCTGCTCAGGCCGCGCTGAAACTGCAGCGTGCACTGATTTCCCATTTGCCAGAAACGGATTTCAATTTTGTATATGGCATGACCGATACGGCTTCAGCGGTCTTCAAACGTTGTCGCTATAAAGAAGTGGGTACGTTTCAGCACTGGGTCAAGCCGATTCGCTGTGAGTACAAATTCAAAGATCGAATCCGCTCTACTGTATTAAGAAAAAGTGCTTCGTCTGTTCTCGATCTGGCATTGCGTGCCTATTCGCTTGAGTCTCGTACTTTTTTGTCTCACCGTAACAAAGTAAATTTTGATGCACCCATCGATGAACGCTTTGAAACTCTCTTTAACGAAAACTCCCAAGGGACTGTGATGGTCGAACGGACGCGTGACTTTCTGGAATGGCGTTTTCGTCGTGAGCCCAGCACACGCTATCAGATTATGACTCTGGAAAGTCATGAACGGGAACTTTTGGGGTATATGGTTTACGTGTTGGGGGAGACAGGCCGCAGTGGTGATTATGCGGCTGGTATTCACGACTTCTATTACCGAGACCTGAAATCACTAAAACAAATGATGGCTGCGTTTTGCCACCATAGTCGACAGATTGGTCTGGAATCGATTGTGATCAACTATTTTGGTCGGGAAGAAGTTTCCAGTCTTTTCGCACGGTTTGGGTTCTTCCAACGACACTCAAATACAAAAGTCTTTGTATTTGCCAATCCTCAATTCCCGGAATTTAAACTTGAACCGGTTCTTGATCCTAAACGCTGGCATCTAACAAATGCTGAACTTCTCTCGTGAAGCAAGTTGCCTGCTTTCCTGCCGAACGCTTCTATTGAACCCCTTGATCCTGCCTCTTCTGCTCGCGCAAGATGATCTCAGCAGCCGACGCTGAGTTGGTATGAAACTCAGCCGTTGCCAACGTCGGGATTCCATATCCAAACCCTTTTAGCGGGTTGAACCAGATTTGCCGACCCGTATAGGGATCGAGGCAATAAGTGTAGCCATCGACGGAAACGAATAGCTGTTCATCGTCGACGAGAATCGAGACATAATTCGAACGGCCTTTGGGGGCTTTCCAGTTCCAGAGCAGCTTTCCCGTATCCCGATCCAAGGCAAGCACACGAGAGTTAAAACTGACGAACAGGAAGTCCGTAACCGAGCGTTGATCCGATGTTTGAGATCGACTGTCTGTAAAATCTGTATCGTCCAGATACCCGCCACTCATTCAAAGCTCCTTGGTATCGAGGACTAATCAATGGGGCGAATTATCGGTTTTGCAGCTGTTTTTTCTGTGGAAAGTTTAGCGGGACCCAGCGAAGGGTCGATCGCGACGGCGCGTTCGAAATCTTTCGCTGCTTTTTTCAGTTCCCCCTGTTTTTTGAATGATTTTGATCGCATCAGATATGCTTTAGCAACAATCTCATCAATGCGTTTGGCCCGTTCAAAATCTCGCAGAGCATGTTCCACATCCCCACGCTTCATAAAGGCATCTCCGCGAATAGAATACGCTTCTGGATTGGGTTGAATCGTAATCGCGCGAGAGCATTCCTGAATGCAGCGATCAAGTTTGTTTTCTTCCAGGTAAAGCGCACCGCGAATGTAATAGCCTTGCCCTGTTGTATCCTGGGTCAGTTCGACGATCTTTGCATAATCCTTCATAGCAGATTCACGCATCTCGGACTCCAGATAAAACTGAGCCCGCTTAAGGATCAATTCTGTGTCTTCCGGCGACTTGACAATCCGCTCGTTGATTGATGCCAGTTTTTGCAGCCAGACAATTTTTTCGGCATCCGCTTTTGCTTTTTTGGGTTGTTTCATTTTTTCGTAGGCCATCAGCCGCTGGCGATAGAATTTCAGCTTCTGCGGACTTAGTTCAATGGCCCGGGTAAAGTCGTCTGCTGCTTTGGCATACTCCTTTTGTTTCAACCATGCCAAACCACGATTGTCATAGGCATTCAGATATTTTGGGTCCAGTTTGATAACCTGGCTCAGGACCTCAAACGCTTTGTCCATTTCATTGAGATTCATCAAGGCAAATCCCAGATTGTTCATCGCATCCAAACTTTCGGGTTTGATCCGCAGTACCTGTTCAAAGTCAGAACGGGCCTCTTTCAGTTTACCCGATGTGGCGAATAGTAGTCCCCGGTTGTTGTATGCCTGATGGTCTTTTGGATTGAGTTCAATGGCGCGTGAAAAGTCCTGAATTGCCAGTTGACCGCCGCCTCGTGTCATGAAAAACAATGCACGCGTATAGAAAAACTGCGAATTCTTCGGGCTCATGTCGATGGCTTTGGTTAAATCGACGATCGCATTCGCGTCCTGCTTCAGATCAGCCCAGATACTACCCCGGTGAAAGTAGTATTTTGAGTCTTGGGGATTCAGGTTAATCGCAGACGTGAAAGACTGTGTCGAATCGATCAGCTTGCCTTGCTTCAGCAAATTCATTCCCTGATCAAAGAATTCCTCTGCTTTTTTGACTGTGGCTTCTGAGATCGGGGCCTGATTCGAAGCGACCTGTACCGCCGCTCCAGATTGAGGCTCGTTTTTTGTGGCTGTCTCAGATGTTTTGGCTGGATTCTGTTGTACAGCGGCTGCGGTTTGGCTTGGCTTAACTTCTTTCTGTGAAGATGGTTGCGATTCGGATCCACACCCATTAAACACACAGAAACCGATCAGCATCCCTGCAATCTGACGATTCATTTTTCTTCCACCTACTATATGTATCTGCTAATGTTGCATAAAATGCCATTAATTGCTCGACGGCTTGTAAATCGACATCGAAAATCTGTCAATCCCAATTGACTTTTGACTATTTTTTCATGAATGGACGTTAAGCCCGGGATTTCATACAATTCGTGAGTTCAAGAGCAGCAAGGAATTCATTTTATTCTAGAGGAACAAACAACTTGCAGTTACCAAGAAATCCAACCAGAGAAGTGAAGATTGGTGCAGTTGTCATTGGAAACGCACACCCGATTGCCGTGCAGAGTATGACGGCGACCAAAACCAGTAACATCGATGCGACAGTTGCCCAGATTCACTCGCTGGAGCAGGCTGGCGCCGATATCGTGCGGATCGCCGTCGACAATAAACGGGAAGCGGCGGCATTGATTGAGATCCGCAAACAGACGACCGTCCCTTTGACCGTCGACTTACAGGAGAACTATCGGCTGGCAGAAGTCATCGCGCCTTATGTAAACAAGCTGCGATATAATCCAGGGCACCTGTATCATCATGAACCGGAAAAACCCTGGCAGGAGAAAGTCCGCTTCATTGCTGAAGTCGCCAAAGCCAATGATTGTGCGATGCGTGTCGGCGTCAATTGCGGATCAGTTGATCCGGCAAAACTGGAAAAATATGATCCCAAGGATTCGATTTCTCCGATGCTGGAAAGCGCCTTGGATCATTGTGAATTTCTGGAATCAATTGACTTCACCCGTTTCTGTGTATCTCTTAAGGATTCCGATCCGGCGAAAGTCGTCGAAGTCAATATTCGCTTTGCAGCGCAACGTCCCGATATTCCACTCCATCTGGGAGTGACCGAAGCAGGCATGCCTCCTGATGGCGTCATCAAAACTCGAATGGCGTTCGAGCAGCTGGTCAGTAAAGGTATCGGGGATACCATTCGTGTCTCATTGACCGTTCCCAATGATCGCAAAGGGGAAGAGATTGAAGCCGGGCATACCATTCTAAATGATATCGCCGCAGGTCGAGTACGGACGGTTGTTGATTTTGCTCAGAAAGGCTTGAATATCATTAGTTGTCCCAGTTGTTCACGCGTCGAGAACGAAGTCTTTGTGGATCTGGCTGCTGATGTCAAAAAAATGACTGAGTATGCCAAGGACCATAAAATTACGATTGCCGTCATGGGGTGCCGGGTGAATGGCCCCGGCGAAACCGACGATGCTGACCTCGGACTCTGGTGTGGTCCCAATTATGTCAATCTGAAAAAAGGGAGCGAATCGCTGGGCCGTTACTCCTATGATGATATTCTACCGCGGCTGAAAGGCGAACTGGACTCCCTGATCGAACAGCTGTCGGCAAACGTCTAATCTCAGGCTGTTTTATACTCACTTATTTAGAGTTTTACTTTTATAAAGGCATGGATGTTTCGACATGGCCAACGCAAATTCTTCAATCGATCTGACCACGGCAACCATCCTGATTTTTGGCGCCTCAGGCGATTTAACGGCCCGCAAATTAATTCCCGCGTTGTATGATTTGTGGAGCGAAGGGTTCCTGTCAGCCGACCTGCCCATCATTGGTCTCGCACGCCGATCAAAAACGGATGAACAATTTCGTAATGAACAGCGTGATACGGTGGCACAATTTACCCGTACAGGAACTGTGACCGATGAAAAATGGGCTACATTTTCCAAGCGGTTGTTTTATCGTGAAGTCGATATCACTGATGAAAATGACCATGCGAAACTCAAATTCTCAATCGAAGCGGTAGAGCGGGAAACGCTCGGCGATATTGTTCCAAAGCGTGTCGCCTATCTGGCGACAGCGCCCTCGCTATTTTATCCCGCTGTCCAGGCATTATCCCGCGCACAGATGGTACCCCGTAATTCGGACGAAGAATGGCTACGGGTCGTCATTGAAAAACCGTTTGGCCACGATTTGGAATCGGCACAGCAGCTAAGCCAGCAGTTGAGTGAACTGTTAAGTGAAGATCAGATTTATCGTATCGACCACTATCTGGGAAAAGAAACGGTTCAAAATATTCTGTTATTTCGGTTGAGTAATTCGATCTTTGAGCCGTTGTTAAATCGAAATCACGTTGATCACATTCAGATTACGGTGGCAGAATCTCAGGGAATCGAACACGGGCGAGGTGGCTATTACGACCGTTCAGGCGCACTGCGGGATGTATTACAAAATCACGTGCTCCAGTTATTGTGTTTAATTGCCATGGAACCTCCCGCGCTGTTCAGTGGCGAGGAAATCCGCGACGAGAAATTAAAAGTATTGAAAACACTGACACCCGGGACTAAAGGCCCTGTTTCTGAATGGGCGGTCGCCGGCCAGTATACGGCGGGGCAATCGTTCGGCCAAGCAGTTCCCGGATACAGGGAGGAAGAGCGTGTACCGGCCGACTCTCGTCGGGAAACCTTTGTGGCAATGGAAGTCAAGGTAGAGAACTGGCGTTGGGAAGGTGTGCCGTTTTACCTGCGGACAGGAAAACGATTGCCTGAGCGGGTGAGTGAAATCGCCATTCAGTTTAAGCATCCTCCGATGAATCTATTTACAACTGTCGAGTGCGACGGCGATATCTGCTCGCTGGTGGAACGCAAACCGAATGAATTGATATTCCGGATTCAGCCCAAAGAATCGATTTCCATGAAGTTCTCGACAAAACGGCCCGGCATGCAGTATCAGATCCAGCCAGTGACCATGGATTTTGCGTTTGAGGATGCCTACCATAAAAGCCTGCCCGAAGCATATGAGCGGTTGCTAATGGATGTGCTGCGCGGCGATTCGACTTTGTTTACTCGTAGTGATGAACTGGAAGCAGCCTGGAAGTTTGTAACACCTGTGTTGGAAGAGTGGGAAAAAGCAGACCACACTCCCGAGCCGTATTATGCCGGCACCTGGGGACCCGCGGGTGCGATTGCACTATTGAATAAAACAAAGCGACGTTGGCGCACGCCTGCGACCAGTAAAAAAGAATAAAGCAGGTCGGCGCGAAGTATTGTTGGTCTTATGGCTTCTCGTCTTGCTTTTGAAACCGCTGCAGAAATCGCTTTAGTGGTTTGTGAACCAGCAGGAATAAGGTAATTCCCAGCAGGCCACCCAGAGTATCAGCCACCCAGTCGTCGAGACTTGGTTGACGTTTCAGAACTGGTATTCCCTGCAGTAATTCATCCAGCATGCCGAACAGGCTGACCCCCACAAATACGGCGAGTAGCCGTTTGGGAGTCAGCTTTTCCCATTTAAGAGAGAGCCACCAAGTCAGCAGAAAGGAAAGCCCCGCATAAGCAATAAAGTGCAGAGGCACATCGGTCCCTTGTGGGAGCGTTCCCTTTTTCAACGGGATATGAGTTGCGGTAAACAGCAGAACCCAATACAGAATGAGTCCGATGCGGATCAGTGCTTGATAACGATTCATAACATCCCTGAAGTTCCGTTTTCTCTCTATTCCTGACCAGTCTGAAAGCTGAACGGATCACACGTCAACACTTAAACCGGGTAAGGCGATTCCAGACGGGCTGCCGGGTGTGATTCCAGATAACTGGCGATACGATCTTTGCGGGAAATTGCTTCCGGAATAAAGTCGATGGCCTGTTCCAGACGGTCATTCGGTTCTGCGCAACTGAAGCGTAAAAATCCGCGGCCCGCGTCTCCAAAACATTCACCGCCCAGGCAGGCGATCCCGAAATCATCGTCGGCACCTTCCAGCAGATACATCGCCAAGCCATGGCTGGTGATACCCAGATCGTTGCAGACGGGAGCCACATTCACAAACACGTAAAACGTGGCATGTGGATCAAGGGCATGGAAATTCTCGATCGAATTTAATTTGTTCGTCAGCAGAACCACTTTTTCGCGGAATTTCAGCATGACTTCATCGCGTTCTTTCGAATCGTTATTGAGGGCCGCCGCACCCGCCAGCTGAACCAGGGGGGGAGTACAGGAAAGCGTGGTGTTGACCATTTTCCCGATAGAAGTTGCAACCGCTTTTGAAGCAACGCAGAAACCCAGACGCCAGCCACTCATACTGTAGGATTTACTGAAGGTATAAGCGGAGACACATTGATCAATCATGCCAGGTTGTGCGAGGATCGAATGGTGTTTTCCCTGCCAGACCATGTGGCAGTAGGGTTCGTCGCTGAAGACGGCAATATTTTTGCCACGAATCAGATCCGCGATGGCTTTCAGATCGGACTCGGCAATGACGCCTCCTGTAGGGTTGTGAGGCGAGTTCAAAAAGATTGCTTTGGGAGAGGGATCTTCTGCCAGAAATTTCTCAATGTCAGCAAGGTTGGGGCTGAAATTTTTTTCCTGTTTGAGATCGGACAGCACCATGCGTGCGCCGCGGCGTTCGATGTTGGGCAGATAAGTCGGGAAATAGGGACTGAAAACCAGCACGCCATCACCGGGATTCAAAAAAGCTTCACAGAAGAACTGCTCGAATACTTTGGCGCCGGGACCAACCACAATGTTTTCGGGCTTTGCGTCTACCTGAAATTCACGCGAAACAAAGTCGGCAGCCGCTTTACGGAACTCGGGAATTCCCGGCGAAGCACAATAGTGGGACTGATTATTTTGAATGGCTTCAATACCGGTGGATTTTGCGGAAGCAGTGCTGTCAAACGGACTGTCTCCCACTTCGAGCTCGACAACATCTTTGCCTTCTGCTTTGAGTTGTTTGGCAACGGCCAGGACGCTGAATGCTGTTTCGACGGTAAGAGACTGAGCAAAATCGCTTAATGATAGAGCCACGAAGGAATCCCCTTTGATGTTTAAGTTTTCTGGATGCACACTCGATGTAAACTACTTTATAAGGGCGTTCCCGTTTTTGAAACGGGACCAGCCCTCTTTCTATAAAACACTCTTTATTTCGTTGAAATGGCCTGTGCCAGCGGACGCAGCACCTGTTCTATGACATACTCTTGCATCAGTTGATCGGATTTCGTTTTTAGGTCCAGCAGCGTGTCTTCCAGTTTGGTGTCTGCTGAAAGGCTGCCATATTGCCTTAGTGTAAAGAATACGGAAATCTGCTCATCCGGATAATCGTCGCGTCGGACCTGATAGGCGTTTGTGCGCGTTTCAATGTGCAGTCGCGCCTGGCATCGGCAGGAATCGTCCAGACTGAGTGTGATCGAAGGCTCGTAATTCAGTGCCTGGGAGTTAGGGATCTGCAGCAGGCTGTCGATGGCCTGATTTGCTCCCAGTGCTTCCGCAACCAGCGCGTCGTGATTTCCACGATAAGCAAAATCGAAGCCAACGATATAATCCAGAGCTTCACAGTCAAGCGGACTGACGGAGAGCATGTAAGGCACAAGTTCCAGCATCAGTTGGTGCTGCGATAAACAGTCGTCCGGATCTTTGGGATTTGAATACCCGCTGCAGACACGCTGTGATTCGAGTGACATCCAGCGCTGTTGTCCGACTTCTTCCTTGTCTTCTTCCAGAATGAAACCACTTTCACCCCGGTTATAAAAGTTCCGCATGGTGGGAAACGATTTTTGCACCCGTTCAAAAAAATTCAGAACGGTATCCCGCGAGGAAGGCAGGGTCATTTCGGTACATAAATTGAGATTTGTAAAATAATCATCTGACAGCATACTGTATTCGTGCATAATCGCTCTATTATCTTGTAACCTGGTCTATACAAATCCTAAAATGGATTGCCGTTTATTATTCGTTTCGAGTCAAAGCCATTCTATCGGAGAGTTTCAGATGGGTCAAAGAACTGTCTCTGTTCCCAAAAGTGTTGCAGCAACAGAACATAAAACCACTTCTGGTGCCAGCCCTCCGGCTAAATTGTCCATTTTTTCCTCGGAAATCGGCTGGTGTGGGTTATTGGGGACGGACAACCGGGTGGAACGGCTCTGTATGGGACATCCGTCGGAAGACGAGGTTCAGCTAACAATCCGGCAACTCTATTCAGACGACCATGCCGGTATTGTCGATGAAATTGAAGAGGTGAACTGGTATCCGGAATTATGCGCGCGGCTGCAGAATTATTTTCAAGGGGCGAATGTGGACTTCCAGGATGTGGAACTGAGTCTCCCCCGGTTGACCGCATTCCAGACCCGCGTTATCGGCGCGCTGAAACAGATCGGTTATGGAAAACAGATTACGTATGGTGAGCTGGCAGCCAAAGCAGGCGCGCCACGTGCTGCCCGTGCTGTAGGAACTGTGATGTCGTCTAATCGGATTCCGGTCTTGATTCCCTGTCATCGAGTGATCGCCTCTGGGGGCAAGCTGGGTGGCTTCTCTGCACCTCAGGGGACATCACTCAAGCAGCATCTGTTAACAATGGAATCAGAGGCACAACAGTAACGCACAGAGCGCATTCCGTGATGTCACGCATGAGGATCGATTTCGCTTCTCAAGCAGACTTGCGCGACGTTGATTCAGAAACGGTTGTGTTTGCTTGTGGTTGCTGTGGAACCGAACGGTTGTTTTTCTGTGATTTCTGTTGCTCAAGTATGGTTTGTTCAAACAGAAAAATGCGTTGGCCCAGCCGATCAATACGACGGCTCACTGAAGTCGAAGTGTGTTCCATGCCAGCGGAGACGAGCGTAATTACACCAAGAAACAGCAGCATTTGTCCGGCAGTGCTGATCAGCCAGCCTGTGGAAACATAGTTTGCAGGTCCACCATAATATCCCCACAGAACGAGGGTCGTTCCAATGGTCAGGACAGCAACACCACCATAGGCCATTAATTGACCAACGAGCCCCAGCCAGTTCGGGCTCTGATCATCTTCTTCAATTAGATCCTGAATGTCGCGGTAATCTGAACGAAGTTGAGGAAAGGATGGCTGTTGAAAAGTAACCGAATCTTCGTCTTCGAGTGAATCGTGATTCATTGTTTCCTCTATTGGGTCAGAGGATTGCCCGTAAATATCAACGGGTACGGATTCGGGAGGTGGCAGGGGTTTCTCAAACTGCGGTTCTACCTCTTGTTTTAGAGAGGGTTGTGGAACCGGCTCTGGATTGCGTTTTTCCGGCTGATCAACCGGCTGATCAAACAGAGAGGTGGCAACATGGGGCCGGGTTTCTGGTTTGGTGAGCGGTCCATACGGGTCCAGAACTTCGCGGTTTGACCAGCGGGCCAGCAATTCGCGGGCTTCTTTGGTCTTATCACTAATTCGCGCAGCAGACGTCGTTCCCAGGTCATTACCACAGATCGCGCAATGAACTCGTTTTGAATCGGTAGAAACTTCTGCAGCCACATCGGACTGGCAACTTGTGCACCACATAAGGCACCTGGTTTTTTATAACTGGATAGTTAGAGAGGACTTGGGAAATGTCTGGAAGTGTTTTCGTTTTGGAGAGAGGCTGAGATTATCAATACTTGGCCATTTGATGCAATACCGGTTTGCGCGAACTTGGCATCACAAGCCGGGCCTTTGGTTTGAGAGAAGAAATGAAAAAAAGAGTGGGACTGTGAAATACACCACAGATTGAGATCAGCAACGCAGCAATACTTGGTGCATGAATGATGAGAAACGAACTAGCGTCGATCAACCCGATATCAGTTCGGTCTTTTGAATCATGTGGAGAATGGCCCGATCCCAAACCATCAAACCCAAGTTATTTTTTGAGGAGAAGTCGATGAAATTGATCCGATTCGTATTGAGCACCGCCTTGCTGGCATCCCTTGTTGTATTCAGCCAGGGACTTGATGCCAAAGAAAACCAGAAGTCGAAACAAGCCACTGTCGCACTCGATGGGCATTGTGCCGTCTGCCTGGTCAAAAGTAATAAAGTCGTCAAAGGAGATGCAAAGCATTCCGTTGTCTATGACGGCCAGACTTACCTGTTCCCTTCAGAGAATGTCAAAAACATGTTTGTTGCTAACCCGGCAAAGTATGTTCCTGCGTTGAACGGTGATTGCTCTGTCTGTTTTGCCCATCATGACGGCGTGCGGAACCCTGGCAAGATTGATCATGTCAGTTTTTATCAGGGACGAGCGTTCCTGTTTCCAAATTCCCAGATCAAATCCATCTTCGATCAATCGCCCCAGAAATACGCCGACGTCGATCTGGCCTGTGACGGAAAATGCATCGTGTGCAAAATTGATGGCGGAAAAAATGTTCCCGGAAAACCGGAATTCACTGCGATCTACAAAGGCATGCGGTATCAGTTCCCCAGTGCAGCTGTGATGCAGAAATTTCAGGATAACCCTGCGAAGTACGTTGGCCAAAAGTCGGAAAATCAGAGTACAAGCAGCACCACTGCTGCTGCCTCTCAACTGGTTTCCATCAAGGGAACTACCGGTTGTGCCGCCTGTGAATATGGCGTGCACCCCAAAAAAGATCCGAACACGTTAGGGTTGGCTGTGAAAAGTGAAGATGGCAAGATTTATGTAATTGAAGGTGCCCATGATTCACACCCTGCTCTTTACAAAAAACGTTTTGAGAGTTTGAAAATCAGTGTGAAAGGCAAACAAATCGCACAACAAGGCAAGTTTATCTGGCTTGAACCGCAGTCGATTGAAAAGCTTCAATAGAGCCTGCAAAAAAATCAGCCTGACACTTTGAACGTGCCAGGCTGATTGATTGATTTACACCTGGCAGCAATTTAGTTCCTCTCCCTTCCAACCTAAGTTGAGGAATGCTGTCAGGTGTTTGTGTGTTACTTCTGCAGCAGATAGTGGGAAGGATTGGAAGAAAATCGATCCCGCTCTGAGGCAGATGAGAAGAACACCAGCTTTTCCCGATAGACACCACCTGCATGTGGATCGCCTTCCACAGACTGATTTTGATCGAGTTGTGAAACACGGCAGTGCCCTTCAAAGGCAGGCCAATAGCGATCCGGATTAGAATCGAATTTCTGCTTGTGTTCCACTGAGGTAAAGCAGATTTTACGGCCATTATAGTCAGACGAAATTTTAGGCAGCCCTTCGACCAACAGTTGGTCATCCAACATACTGACCAGACAAATGCCTTTAAATGCAAATTCCGCAGTGACCTTTTTCTGGCTCATCTTTTTGATCGGTTGTTTCGAACGAAGCGGTGCTTCCTGTTCGTGGTTCGCCAGGCAGATTTTATTAAGATGCCCTTCCAGCTCTGGAGCGGCGACATAGCCCGAAATCTTTTTTACGATCTTCAGTTGCGGAGTGATAATGGCGGTTGTGGGCAACCCGGCGACGCCGATGGCTTCCACCAGCTCGGCATTCTGATCGGCGTCGACGCGAATCGGAATGAAGCAGGAATTAACGTGTTTGATTACTTTCGGATCTTTGTAAGTCTCTTTTTCCATTTTATGACAAAACCCACACCAGGTAGCGCCAATTTGAATCAGCATGGCTTTATTTTCAGCCCGTGCCTGCTGGGCAGCCTGTTTCAAATTGGTTTGCCAATGGATTTCCTCTCCCTGAACGTATGAGGAGAGTGATTGAATGAAAATCAAACTGAGTGAGAAAACAAGATAGTGTTTGGCACGCATAATAATCCCTTATGAAATTGACCCAAAAGTCTTGCACGCTTTACATATCGGTCCGTTTTGATGCTATGTTCAGTTTGCAGGAATATTCTGGTTCATATTTTTGTAATTGATTTGAGGCTTGGAACGATTAGGAAAAACAGTAGAAGAATTACATCGGCAGATACTTCCTATGTCCCCTGCTTTGACGAGAATAGGTAGGAGGTGTATCACTCTACCGTTTCAGCGTGATGGTTTGAGGTTCAACCCCCAGTTGTAGTCGAGGTACTTCACGGTTACATTCTGACCAGTCAAAAGGGGCCGTGAAGATTTTGGGGAAAATTTAGCAATATAGCGAAGCTGTTCTGATTGCGTTGATCCGAAATCGGTAGCGAACCAGTCCAGAATGGAGCTGAGGTATATGGTGTTTTGGGTTGGCTTGATCTGAAAATGTTTCTGATGCTGGAAGAAATCAATGGCATTGGCAGTCAATTGTGCATCGGTTTTTTCCATTGTATAGGCTTCGTTCCGCAGCTTTGGACAGCCGATGGAAGCACAGACAATCGCAAAATGAATACGGGGCTCATTCATCTTACGTAAAATATCGTGTTCTATTTGGTTTAAAGAGTGATTTTTTCCGCCTACCACCAGAGGCAGATCGTTCCAAATGTTATATCCGAACACTTTCGCCGTATGATTGCGAATGCTGGATGTGGGATAAACCTGCATGATCCCCTCCAGCGTGAGCGCGTTGTATGCGTTAATCCAGAACGCGAGCTGAGCCTGTTTCGAAGCTGTTGCACGCGGATTTGCCCGGCTGAGATGCTTCAGGTAATTCTGCAGGGCACTTCTATCCGTTTGAGATGCTTTCCATGCGGCATAATTGACCATGCCTTCTGCATCCACATGCTTTTTTAATAGTCGATCAAAGGTGCTATGATCGATTTGTGTCATAGAGATCTGTTGATTGGCAGGCCAGTGTTGCCCGATCGCTTCTGCAGCCTCCCCACGATGACTTTGAGGTAGACTGAGCAGCATGATTCCAAGTGCCCGCATTGCTGATCTTGAGAGCGATTTCAATCCTGACATGATTCCGGTGATCCTCCATGAATAAAGAAAGCGGTTTGCGTCTGAATTAATTATCGTGCCTCTCGAAAAATGAATCTGTGAGTTAACGCACAACTCCTTCAGGTGCTGCCGGGCTTCAGGATCCTGCGGGGGGAAACCACGGAAAAGCAAGCGAGTTAACATCTACCCTCTGCTGCAAAAGAAGTGGGAATTTTGGCTGAAATCAATAATCCGCAGTTTAAATTCTGCGGGAAATGTGAGATAACTCACAGAACGAGAGGAAATCTCTGTTTAGTCTTGATGCCTTAAATGAATTCTCATCAATCCCCCTAATAGAAACTCTGAGGTAATCCATGAAACGCCCTGAGATCAATCGACGCGATTTTAACCGCCTGACATTTGCTGCGTTCGGCGGAATGGTGGCTGGTTCGATGACCGGTTGTAATAAACCAGCTCCGCCAGCCTCTAAGGCACCTGCTGAAGACGCAGAAGCAGGCAGTTCGACCAAGGACGAGCATGACCATGCAGAAGAGGAGACGACCGATAAAGATGTCAGCCTGCTGATGAAAGAGCCTCATGTCTGTCGTGGTCTCAATACCTGCAAAGGAACATACGCGGGTGTGGAAAATGATTGTGCCGGCCTGGGAGCCTGTGCTACGGTTGCTGACCACGCTTGTGCTGGAGCAAATGAATGCAAAGGCCAGGGTGGCTGCAGTACGAACCCCGGCATGAACTCCTGCAAAGGAAAGGGAGCTTGTCATATTCCTTTGATGGAAGATGCCTGGAAACTGGCCCGTGCTGAATTTGAAAAAGGCATGGAAAAAGCGGGTAAAAAAGTCGGTCCCGCTCCCGCTGCGAAAAAGAACTAACGTTTGATTTAAGACTTCAAAAACAGGCTCCTCGATCAATTCACTTGATGGGGAGCCTGCTTTTTCATGTCAGCCAGAATGCAATACTCCTGTGATCTCCCCATAAGCAGAGCGCATCGCAGGAAGGGAGTTGTGACTTATGTTGAAACCACGTCTCGGGCATGACAATCTGGGTTTGGGAGTGGGCCTGCGAACCGTCCACTTCTCCCATATTCTGGAACAGCAGCCTGAAGTGGACTGGTTTGAAATCATTTCAGAGAACTTCATGGACTCCGCTGGCAGGCCACGGCATGTACTGGAGCAGATCGCCGAATGCTATCCGATCGTCATGCATGGCGTCTCCCTGTCGATAGGCAGTACCGACCCGCTCAATCGCGAGTATCTTCAGAAACTGAAAATGCTTGCTGAGTCAGTCAACGCGCGCTGGGTCTCCGACCATGTCTGCTGGACCGGTGTCGCGGGACGCAATTCGCATGATTTGCTGCCCATTCCCTACAATGAAAATACACTGTCCCATATTGTGAAACGCATTCGGACCGTGCAGGAAATTCTCGAGCGACCTCTTGTTCTGGAAAACCCAAGCAGTTATCTCGAATTCCAGGATTCTACGATGAGCGAGTCCGAATTTGTCTGCCGCATGGCGGAAGAAGCAGACTGTGGTTTACTATTGGATGTGAATAACGTTTATGTTTCCAGCGTAAATCATGAATTTGATCCGGTAGAATACATTGAAGCGATCCCTGCCGAACGGGTCGTGCAATGTCATCTGGCAGGACACACCAATTGTGGGACGCACTTAATCGATACACATAACGGACGGGTAATAGATCCTGTCTGGAACCTGTTTCATTTAATGCACCAGCGCACCGGCGGCGTCTCAACTTTGCTGGAGTGGGATGCGGATATTCCGCCGTTTCCTGTCGTACACCAGGAAGTCCTGAAAGCACGAATATATATGGATGCGCATTTGCCTCTAGGTGAACCGGTTATTTCAGAAGCCGTGGTTGCTGATACTTCTGCGACAGCGATTCCTCATCCGGCCTCGTTTATTACGGCTGAAGTCGAATGAGTCATCAACCACGTGATCTGGAACAGATACAACATTGGATGCAAACCATCATCAGTTGGCCGGGCGGCGTTGAAGACGGCATCGCTTCGGAAGCTGCGCAAAGCAGGATTCCACTGGAGCCGGACGCGCTGGAAACAGTGATCACCGCTTCCAGCCAACTAACGAGTCTGGAACGAGTCGGAATCTATGCCAACGCCTATTATGCCCGTCTCCTTGAATGTTTGAGCGAGGAGTATCCGGCCCTCGTAACTGCGATGGGCAAGCAGGCATTCGGTGTATTCTGTATGGAGTACCTGCAGAAATACCCTTCCGCCAGTTATACACTCGCAGATCTGGGAGCCCGGTTCCCACAGTTTTTAAGAGAGCATAGACCCCCTGCAGAGGTAGGTGAGGACGAAGTCAACTGGACCGATTTTCTGATTGAACTGGCTACTCTGGAGCGTGTTTACAGCGAAGTCTTTGATGGTCCCGGCATCGAACAGGTAACCCTGCTGACAGCAGAGGCTTTGAATGCCATCGCCCCGGAAGACTGGCCTGATCTGAGGCTCAAGATGGCGCCCTGTTTTCGACTGATGCAGTTTCAATATCCCGTCCATGAATTTATAACCAATGCCAGAAAGGGAGACGCGCCGACTATTCCCGAGCAACAGACAACGTCTCTGGCGATTACACGTCGCAATTTTGTCGTGCGTCGCGAAGCCGTGACTCCTGCGGAGTATTTCCTGCTTTCCCGGTTGCAAGAGGGATTGCAGGTCGGCGAGGCAATCACGCAACTTGCGGAATCAGGACTGATGGAATTCGAGGACTTAGGGAACCAGCTCCACGAGTGGTTCAAACATTGGACCGCCTCCGCGTTCTTTATTGATGTCTGCTAAGGGAGTGTTTGGTTTGAGTTGCATGGTAACTCAACTTTTCCCCTCTTGCGCGCGTTCGCTCGTCGGCTAAAGACGGCGCTTAGATCAGGCCGATTTTAAAGTTCTGCCTTTTTCGCTCAAAATCGTGCCTGTTGCGTAATATGGGTCAACCGGGGGCTAAGGGCAGAAAATACGTGCTGAAATTTACTCTTATTTCTACTTTCGAGGGCGTTTCCAATCAAAATTTTGGGGGCTTTTCCGTATTGACACCAGCACCGCTTAAACCGCCGACTCTCCCCGCATTGACACAAAATCGACTCGGAATTACAGTCCCGACTTAGAAAATTTGGTTCACGGAATGAGTTCCGGGTTTTGTGACTTTTTCAAATGAGTTGATCTGCAGATTGGTTGTCAGGGAGGGCAGCAATATGAAGGGCATTATAATGTGTTGTGTCGTGATGTTGCCGGCAATTAAAATTTCGGGATGTACCCAGCAGACATCTTTGCCTCCCGTTACGATTAATTCGCCTTCACCGATGCCTCAATATCCGCCTTTGGCTGCGAGGCCGGTGCCTCCGGGGGCCCCCTTGTTTACAACTCCACCAACCATCGCCATTGAGCCGCAAAATCCCTGGAAACCCGAAGCGGAAGTACGTGAGTGGGAATATATCGTGATTCATCATACCGCATCCTCAAAAGGGAGCGTGGAGAGTATTCATGATTTACATAGCAAGAAAAAAGACAAATCTGGCAATTCGTGGCTTGGCATTGGTTATCACTTTGTGATTGGAAATGGAAACGGGATGCCTGATGGGGCGATCGAGTCTACATTTCGCTGGCGCGAACAGATGCATGGGGCACACGCAGGAAATAATAAATACAACCAGAAAGGGATTGGCATTTGCCTGGTGGGAAATTTTGAAGAGGCCCCCCCTTCGGAAGCACAACTGGCCGCCGTCAAAAATCTGGTCGGTGTGCTCAAAGCAGAATACAAAATTACCGGTGAAAACGTACAAGGGCATCGCGATGTCAAAGCAACTGCCTGCCCCGGAAAATATTTCCCAATGAGCGAAGTGGCTGCTGCTATAGACCGGCCTGTATATGGGGCGACATCCCCACAAACGACAGCACGGCCCGCAAACATCGAACTGGCTCAGGAATAAACGACTGTTACTCCCCACATTTAAGACTTACCTCAGATTCAACCACTGAAAGTAAAACGAGAATGGATTATACGCAGCGTCTTAAATGGATTGAAAATGGATTTAATGCCGACAGACCAGGCTTAAGCCCCTCTCTGCTCGAAGATCGAATGACAGAGCCCCCTGCTCCGTCTGAGTCTTTGATTAAATTACCGCTGAAGCACGTCGCCCTGTTTCGGCCGGAACATTATGAACCTGGATACGCTTATCCCCTCGTCATCTGGTTGCATCCCGATGGAGATTCTGAGCACGCTTTACATGAAATTATGCCACAGATCAGTACGCGGAACTATCTGGGACTTTCGTTCCGTGCTCCTGCCATCAACCCGAAAGCACCGGAAAAAGGCTATTACTGGCCCGACAGTCACCTGTTTGTGAAACAGTTTGCTAACCAGCTTCAGCAAACGGTGCAGGAGCTGACGAAAGTATTACATATCCATGAGCAAAGAATCTATCTGGCAGGCACAGGTACAGGCTGCTCAGTCGCTACGAAACTGTTACTACAGATGCCCCATTATTTTGCTGGAGCCGCTTTGTTTAAGGGACGCTTCGGTAAAACCGACTTCCAGAACGTTAGCAGCGTCAAATTGAAAAACAAACGGATTCTGCTGGATCATTCACTGGCAAATGCGCCAGACGATCCAGTCTCTGCATCATTGGTCGCAAGGATGTGGCAAAGCACCGGCGTTCAAATGCAGTCGGTCAATTCATTGAAAGCTGAGCTGAGCCACGAATCCGAACTGATGGCGGCTCTGAATCGCTGGATTATGGAAGGGGTTTCGACGGCCCGCCTCGTCTGAGAAGTCACTTTCGCGTACAAAGCAATGTACATGTACAGTGCCAGTTGCGACGATTAATCCGTTTATGTTGAAGTTTCCTGTTGTGACGCCCCTGCTCAGGCCGATGAGTAAATTGGTATCCTGAATATTTCAGAATGGATACGCTAACAGACAGCCCATGCTGGGCTGATCGCTTTATTCTACCGATTGGCAAGGAGAGAACTATGATGGTGCGGCGTCTCATGCTCGCAGGATTGTTCCTGTTTGTGGTTGGGTTGGCCACGTCTACCTTTTCGCCTTCCGATGCAATGGCGGCTGGTCGAGGACAACCTACTGACTGGAAACGATTTTACTACTACCCCTATGTGTACTATCCCCAGAACTTCCAGAAACCACAGGGAAGCTACGACAATCTCTATTACCGGTATCCGGAAAATATGAGAATCCCGGTATACAACCAGGATTGGCACAATTTCTATCCCAGTGAGCGTCCCTACCACAAAGGGAATCACTTCAAACTTGACGTATTTTAAGATCGCTCACACGAAAGTGTGAGCAGACAGCAACGAATTTGCACACGCTTTCTTCTGATGGTGTGTCTCCAATTGAGCGCTAGTTGCTCCTGAGCAACAATTAAGCCTGCGAGTCGACTCGCAGGCTTTTTTTATTGTGCGTCAGGCATGACGCGCAGCGTCAAGACCTGACGCTGTCAACCG
>NZ_CAXBKP010000042.1:0-26228 GCF_963976445.1 uncultured Gimesia sp.
GGTTGTTTTCTATTCTATATTTAAATCGCAACCAGAATTATTCTATGAGTACGTTTTTTGGACAAACAGATTACTTTATCTTGATGCAGAACAAGCGGTTCCACTTCAGGAAGTAATTCTGAATTTCAGTAGAGAATTACAGATATTGCCCTGCGCTGTCCGCCTACAGCGGTTTCCACACATCGCCGTCGTGCCGACGGCCGCAACAAGCTGCCCGATCATCTGCCTCGGGAACGGGTAGAGCATGACCTGGCCGAATCCGAAAAACACTGTCCCTGCTGTGACCAGAGGCGTCAGCGGATCGAAGAAATCAGCCACGAACAGCTGGAATTCATTCCCGCCAGCCTGAAAGTAATCGAGCACGTTCGTTTCAAATACGCGTGCCGGCAGTGTGAAGAACACGTGGCGCTGGCGGCACCACCGCTGGCAGTTGCGACAGGAAAAGACGCTACCGATTCTGGAACAGTTCCGCGACTGGTTGACGGAGACGTCGCGTTCGCTGTTACCGAAAAGTCCGGTGTCAGCGGCCGTCCATTATCTGTTAAGTCGCTGGTCTGGTTTTACGCGGTATTGTACGCAGGGAATTCTATCGATTGATAACAATCTGGCCGAACGCACCTTGCGTCCCTGCGCCATCGGCCGGAAGAACTGCTGCCAGACCAATGGTTAAAACACCACCCGGAAGCTCATCGTCCCCGACGACGATGAACTGACAGTGGTTCTACGCCGCGTTTAGTTACAGATGACTCTCAAAGGCATAGCTTTCGATGCCCGTTGACAGACCGTGTATTTCCTGAGACGATTATAGCCGTTCGGCGTTTGTCAGGTGCCAGCAATTGGAGTCGTGCAGGGCTTCCAGTTGAAAGTCTTTAAACTGAGGATTGTCATGCACAAAGACCTGGGCCGACGACTTACGTTGAAAGAATCCGAATCGCGAGAGCATGTTCGCGATCTCTTTTCGACCAAAATAATGCATGACGATCGTTTCCATACCGATCTGACGGCAGTGCTGGGTGAACGCCGCCAGTAGCTGTTGGAATGATTTCTGGTCACGATAGAAAAAGTCCTGAATTCCCGCTGCATGGTCACCATTTCGGCCGGTTTCCCCAATCACATAAACCAGATAGCCCAGTAGATCCTGCTCACGGTTCTCCAAAGTCATGATCTGGTAGCGAGCCGACGGTTCATGACAAAAACGCCATTCCAGAAATTCGCGCGTGCGCTCGACCATGATAATATTGTGAGCATGCTCTTCATAAAGCCGATGAAACCGTTCATCAATCGTTGCGTCATAATTTACTTTGAGGCGATGCGACATGAATGTTCTGGATTCGAGAGAGTAGAGACGCAGTGCCAGATCAACGAGTGCTGCCGCTCCTTTTCTGACAACTCTGTTCGAGATTTTATTCTTGAGCTTGTATTCACTGCGCAGCGGTTTGACCCAATGCTGGAAGGTGCCGATTTGTTTGTAGCGACATCGTTTAAAGACCGCCGCCGCAGTTTCCGTCATGCCGTACACAAAGTGAAAGTCGGTTTCAGGTAGGTGAGAGATTAAGGCACGTTGCAGTTTGAGCGCTGCCTGAGCCGATCTGTGTGCTTTATCGATGTTGATTGCTTCAGCCTGACCGACTGTGAACGGCTGGCCGTCATAGTTCATGCGCCTTCGCAACATGCCGGTAGAACCAATAAGTTTGCCGGCTGATTCTTCCCGGGCCAGCCAGCAGAGGTTTTCACCAAATGGATTCTGCCGTTGAGACCAGTTAAACCATTGGGGGTCGTTTTTCTGAAAGTTCCTATTAATCAGTGAAATCAATTCTTCCTGATCGTCACTCGGTTTGGCCTGGGTGATAGAGTAGCCCATGTTAATTCAGCCCGCTTCTGAAAATGAAAAATGCAATTAAGCCGTAGACAGACGTTGCTGAAGTCTAGGTCACGGGGACATAAAGTCCAATTAGCTCTGATCAACATGATTTCTTGTCTTGTTTGCATACTATTTTGCACACTATTCCTATCTTTGAAGCTGGCTTTCAAATTAAGACGGTAGAGATTGCCTGGATGCTTTGATCATTCCCTCCTGGAGCACTACCCCAGAGCCCTTCTGCTCGCGTCCTGATTCGACCGGACACCTGATAATAGTCGTTGCTATTAAAGCAGTCGATTCAGGAACTGAGCGAGCACCAGACCGTAGTATGCCGCATCGTAATTTGATCGCGAGTTCCACGCCGCTTCGCGCAGTTGCGCAACCAGCGAGCGGTCAGCAAGCGTCTGTGCGAGTTCGTCTGCCGTGTCGAACTCTAACATGGGGTAATCCCTCAGGTAGCTCTTGATGGCACCATAACCCTGCCTCGGAATTGCTACGGGGACACCTGCAGCCACGCTGGTGATTAATCGGTCAGGAATTGTCAGGTTGAAACGGTCGTCGCGTGCACATGCCTGAGTGTTATACGCGATCAGACTCGCATCAAATTCACCAATTTTATCGATCAATTCTCGCATCGGAAGTGGTGAGAAATGGCGACGATGTGGGTGACCATCATCCGTCTCGGGCGACCGGGCATGGTGTAAATCAATGCCCGCATCCAGAATGCTGTTCATTAACGGACGCACGTCGTCGGCCGCAGTGGCTGTGGGGCTGCTCATGTCTGTTCGCCCGACGAATATCAAACTCGGACTCGCCGCCGTGGGACGCAGTTCGCCAGTCGCCTGAAAGCTTCGAGGCCAGCAGGGAGGGATGACGACCGACGGTGGAGAGCCGGTGCGAAAGACTCGGCCACTCACAGACTCCTCGGTCAGGGCCGACGGAAACACGATTCCATCCAGAAATCGGGTGGCCCTTCGCAGATAAAAGTCCTGCCGGAGAATTCCACCCCGTGACAAGGCTAGCGGGTAGCATAGCAGCAGTAATACCACTTTGACATCCGGCCGGGCCTTTTTTATCGCCAGCAAATCCGGCAGTGGCAGTGTTCCCCAATAGCCAATGACAATTTTCGACTGAGTTTCGTCAAGCGTGGACAGTACGGAGTTCAGATATCCAGGGTCACTGGTTCCCCATAGCTGATCTGTCAGTCGAGAAAATTTCGATCTCCAATTTCTCCGGTTCTTCGTGGCACTTTGGGAATCCGGCAGAGCCCCAAATCCGGCCACATGACCGTCCAGCATGGCCTGCAGGCTGTCGGTGTGTTCGCACTGCGTGTCGGTACCGAGTACCGTAACAATTGTTCGCACCAGTGAAGAATAGCCGCTCATGAGATCACGCTGAGTTGATTTACCTGGCGTAACTTTGTGCCACGCCGCAAGAAAAAGTAAGCAGCAATACTAATACAAAGGTTTGTAACAAATCCGATTACCATAAAACCCAGAGCCTGACCAAATTCGGCCAGAGATAACGAAGCCAGTTCTTCACCACCGTGCCAGCCAATCGCAACCAGCAGGTACAGAGTCAAACACTGATACACGGTTTTAGGAAATTCAAACGGCACTTTCAGAACCGGTATCAAAAAAACCATATAGAAAAACAGTAGAAGCGGTTTAAAAAAGTTATGTGCAAAATTATGAATGAATTCTTCAAACAAACTAGTGCTCCTCAGCATGGCAGATATGGTCGCCTACAAGTTTTGCTCGCATTTGGAACGAATCAGTCTGATTCACCGTGCCCCCCATTTCCCAAAAACTACAGCGACCCAGAATCGTTGTATCATGCGCCTAAGTTCGGTGTCGTCATCTTCCTCAAGCGCGGTTACATACTTCGGTTCCAGTTCCATCCCACACTTTGGACAGGTACCTGGTTCATTCTGCTCAACTTCCAGGTGCATCGGACAGGTATAAGCTGTGCGAGTCTCTGCAAGATTTGGTTTGACTAGCTCTAAAGCCATTCCGCATTTAGGACACTCGCCTGGCTGATCACTGCCGATTCCTTCGCACATTGGACAGACATATTTGTAAGATTTAGTAGTTACTGTCTGTTCTGTGGTAGCGTTCCCCTCCAACCCTGGTTCAGGATTGCAACACCCATGACTTTCACTAACAACGGCACTGATGCTGGAATGCTCTTCCTTTGAAATCAGCTGTGCAGCCAAAGCCTGTTGGCTTTGGAACTGTTGTTGGCAATTTTCACTGCAGAAATAGAATATTGCTCCATCGTATTCACTATTTAATCCCGTTGTTTCTTCAACCTGCATCCCGCAAATCGGGTCGATTGCCATTTTTCACGTTCCTGCTAGTCCACGTGTTTATAATCTGTAAAAAGAGGCGCGTACTCCTAACCTCTTCCGTATTAGATGTAACGCACTTGCATTTTCTTCATGTGAAATAGCATTTTTTGTGAGATTCTTATAACCCTATTCTCGATTCTTAATCTAGACCGGGTGCGAGAAGCTAAGTTATCTCCTATTCTATATTTAGAGCGGTATCTGAATAATACAAAGGGATGCGTTTTGAGGAAGAACAGATTACTTTCCCTTGATTCAGATCACTGAATAACCTCCGGCAGCGATTATCCATAAGGTCACAGCGAGCTACGATTATTTTTCATTAAGAAACTGAGCGACTCAATCTGGAGCGTTCTAGACTTTTATTTGAATAAAGATAGATTTGGTTTCCCCATTCATCAGGATATTCCTTGATCTTCGAGAACACTCCATTGCTAATGATTAAGTCATGACAAACTGGGTTATTGTATATGATTAGTATTTCATCATCGCTTCTTCGGGTAGACTCATTAATCTTGCAGATCACTTTGGACATAATATCATTCGGAAACGGATTGTAAAAATAAAACATGTTATAGCGTCCATAGTGCTGAAATGCCGTTGCATCGCAACTAAAGATATGACATCGATTCTCCTTTAGTTTCTTGAAATTTTTGATTGCTATAGCAGCAATCTGTTCTGACAACTCAACACCACCGACTTCTGCAAAAGGAAACTTAAGCATTGATCGCATTGCGCTGCCTTTTCCGGAGCCAATATCGATAATTGAATCAGTATCGGTAATACCAATATCTTCTAGTAACTGAACCAAGTATTTATTACCAGAAGGAGATGAACGGTATACACATTGAGAGTCATATCCAACCTCTTCTGGTTGTAGTACAGTTATAAAATCTAGCCCTCTGATTCTTTCTATCGTTAACCTTGTTTTACGCGAAAACGCTTTGATAGTTAATTTTCTATACCATCTTGATATAGTTGCTTTCATGTTTCTCACTAACTGAAAATGTTTGGAACATCTAACTAGAAATAGAAACCCCTCAACTGCAAAGCGATTTTGCAGTTGAGGGGTTAGATGCAGAACCATTCCAGATTCTTCATTGGAATTTGAAGATAAATCCAAAGAGTAAGTTAGTATTTCAAATAGATTTCAGTGATTTTCGCTAACTCAAAATGACAGTGAGACTTAAAAATATTCGACTTGCTACTAATTTCACTCAGGGTTTGTATGAATTGAAAAAATTTCTTACCATCGATCTTTTTCGAGAATCTTAAGAGTGAGAAGTTTAAGGGACACTGCTGACCCTGTCCTGGTAGTAGCTATTCTCTTCAGCACTGACTAAAATAACCCGTTTAGTGGCCAAACCGAAAATCTAGATGCGGTGTCATGATCTGGACTGCACCGCGGTGACTATAGGATGGGTAGGCGTAATTGTCGTAATAGCCATAGCCGCGACCGATGTGGTTTTGCCGGAAAGAACCGTGTCCATACTCCCGTGCAGAATACCCGTGGTTAACATTACCGTGCTGGAGACGCTGCCTGTAAGTCGAGTGACCATATCCGGACGAAAGGTATCCTTGCCCCGACGAAGTGTGGCCAAGATATCCATGAACATAAGAGTTATCAGCTGCCTGTGCTGAATTTGTCGTGGATGCTACCAAGGCAATGAGAATACTGAGAAACAGTGCGAAACGTATCATAATGGATCTCCTTTTGGTCTTGTGAACATGATTGCCTCAATGGCATTGACGCTTTTCTTTGATAGTTAATGACTCGACTAAATAACACTTTCTGTGCCAACTCTAAATAAAGAGACACAACCAACTGACACACAGGGTTTTATAGCGAACAAAGTTAAGCCCTCGTTGACAGTTTGTTGTTGTCATGACGACGACGCGTTAAGTCAAAACGATCACGTATCCTCCTCGAACCGCTGAGCGTTCACCAAATTCAGAAACTGGTATTGCTCAAATTTGTTATTAATGAAGATAATCTCAGTCGATCAAATCCTGAATAATCGTTGAAGTCTAGCTAGTCAAATTACCGAATGTTTACAGTAGCCCACCAAAATTATTAAAAATGTCGTAAAATCGAAACCTATGATGTTCGCCAAACGAGTACAACAAAATGCTGCCAAAGCCATCATCTGGTTGACGGTTGCGATGTTTGCACTACCCGCGACACCCGTTTCCGCTTGCCCTTGTTCCACAGGCGCTGCAGTATCGGAGTGCGATTGTTGTTGCCAGTTGGACCTTAATCAACTTAATTCGCAGTCAAGCCCTTATTCCACAAAGAAGCAGCACGCTTGCTGTTCTGAATTCGGCAACACATTGAGCAGTTGCTGCAATAATGGATTATCGACGGCACCTTGCGAGAATTGTTCGTGCGAGAACTCGTGCTCTTGCAAGTCGGGGCAATATCCCTCACTGCCTGCGAATCCTCTTCGGCCGGTAGAAGATTCGCCCAACAAAGTCAGCGGTGACGATTTCCACGCAGATATGCTGACGCCAATTGCACACCCTGTCATTCACTGCAATCAAGAACGTTGTCTTTATTACGATTCTCTTGATCGTTGCATTGCGCTCTCTCGCTTCATCGTGTAAGACTTTTTGATCGGGGATAATCTCGCGCCGATCAGTTGTGGTTGTGCCGTCGATAGTCTCCATCTAGGGTATGAATTCCCGTTTCGACGATTGCTACGGAAGTTGATAAGACTTCAAATTGCGATCCCCAAACGCTGACGAACTCTGCTTCGTTGAGATTTCCGCGGCGATCTTTTGGGATTACGAAACTTCTTTAAGTCATCCATGATGTCATAAGCAGAAAGGATCTGTAATGTTTAAAAGCATGACCGAATTGCGATTCTCTAACGAAGATTTCCGCAGTTCAATCGGTGTCCCTTTGCACCGCACAAGTGATTCAATCTCGACCGTGCCCCAATACCCGCCGATCCGTCCGCGCGTGCTGGTTGTCGAATTTCGAGACGAAGTTTACGCTGGATTGAAAGCCGTCCTGGAAGAACACAATTGCCGCGTCACACGGGCGGAAGTCGGTGCGGACGTAGCTGGCTCAATCATCCAATGTTCCCCAGATCTTGTGTTGGTCAACGAGTCCATGCCTGATGAGAGTGGCTGGTTGGTCACTTGCAAGCTCCAGTTTACGTGCCTCCGTTTGCCCGTCTGGCTGTATGTAGTACGGTGCCCACAACCGACCGCCACTTTGAATGAGTTCTCCGGTGTCAGCCGGGTGATCGAATATGGCGGTGTCTTGCTTCAGCTTGTTCAACGCGTTCGGCAAGATCTCGTTGAATGGCTGGCCAAGGTACGTGAACTGCGCGCCGACCATTAGTGACTCCGAATCGAGCGAGTTCTGCCGACTATATTGGTTCCTATATGGCGGTCCTCTCTCGTTCCGTTTTTTTTCTACTCAAACAACAAGGAGGTTATTATGTCAAGAATCCTGTACGTAGTTGTCTTGCTAGCAGCCACAATACTCATCGTTGGTGCCAACGGCTGTCGATCAACCGGTGGAGGATCTGGCGGTGGAGGAAATAGTAGTTCGGACGGTCATGCGGGCCACAACCATTGACTCTAATTTAAAGAAATGATTCTTTCGGAAGTGCATCCGATTGTCTCCCGGCAACCCTACCATTGTGATCATAACTCTATTCTCAATGCTCGTGACTGCAGACATTGGTAGATAAAATATCTGGTGCCCAGGCAGGCACATAGAATCGTTTGCTTTATCGCAATGCTGTGATAATGACCTCTAAACCTAATCCTAACAAAACAAATCGATGCTTAATTTACATTGACCAAATATCTTCCACTCAATTTGAGCAAGCCAATCGCCACTTCGTTCGAGTTAAGGATAATCGCACTTGACTACATCTGTTGTTATGAAGATACTCCTGCAGCTTACCCATAATATTGATGTTTTACATTTCGGGATGAGAATTTGGATGGTTTTGAAATTTCCATTGACTTCACCTCTATTTCTCTTCGAAGTAGGCCGATCTATTAGATAATAGATCTTGCCGTATGTTTATTTAGCGGTAAGTAAAGGATTGTTTATTATGTGGATTACCAACACAATTACGGCACGCATGCTGATTTGTCTTGCAGGTTTTTCTATTCCTTTGCAAGGATTACCGGTAGCATCATGTGCCTGCTGTCCTCAAGATTCACAATCCAAGGGAACTGACTGTTGTGGTACGCTTGATCCAACTGACCAGGTTCTCTCTGTGCAAGCTGCGACCAATGCATGTTGTTGTACGGGTGCCAGTATCTGCCATTGCAATGACGGATGTTCTGTTCGAAAAAAGCAAGAAACATGCAATACAACTCAAAAGGCAGAAGAATCGTGTTGTATTTCAAGCGAAATGTTCAACGATCCTGCGTGTCAATGTGGGCCAAATTGTCATTGCGGTGAAAGAAAAGAACCCGTAACACCCATTGCACCCTCTCCGGTGGAGAGCAATTCTCTTGAGAAATTAGTCGACAATTCAATTTCCACTGAATCGTTATCTGCTGATTACCAGTCGCAAGATTTAAGACGAGCACATGATGCCCCCAGTGCTCTTGCTGCCCTTGATCTTTGCGTATCTCTTTGTCGATTCACGCTTTGAATCGGTTCATCCAGCACCTCTGTGCATGACTTCGTATTTGTGTGCGCTTTGTAATCGCGCGTTCGTTTATGGTAGTTGACGTCAAGTTTAGAAAAACCGAGCGTTATCCTTAAGGCGGAACTTTCGCTATGTACATTTATTCGTTTTGTTAAACGAAATTCACTATGTGCATATTGAATTATCACAAGTACTTACAGCTTGTAAGCGTAAGCAGTTTAAGTAGTAGCAACAAACATCAGACTTGACTTCGGTGAGTCTGGGCAATATAAAAAAAGAGTAATTCTTCTTCAGACTGGTGTAGTAATGTTTCAGTTTCTCACAAACTCCTTGATTTCTTTAGTGCTAATCGTAGCGGTCACCCTATCGGGTGTCGTTCCCGCGATCGGTGCAGGAAATCAATGTGGATCGGAACAATGCTGTCGCACAAGATCGGACGAGGCAGTGCAGAGTTGCTGCTCGACACCGACGCATCCGCATATATGCCAGTGTTCTGTCAAGAATAAGCGTCCTCCCACTCCGGTGGAAAAACGCACATCTGATAAACGCGATCCTTCCCGTCGCGCAGATGGCATGACTGTCACCTTTCTCGTTTATTCGGAAGGATCACAAAGACAGTCTCCCAAGGACGCCACACTTTTTTCATTTCAGCCCATTTCTCGCCGTCAAGCTATTCTTTGCTGCTGGCTGATCTGATCCTGCGCAATTGCAAGCAATATGCGCGCTGCTAATACGAGCGTGTCGACTCGAAATACTCCTTCAACTCAAAATGTTTTCTCACCTTTAAGATTATGGTGAGAATTAACATAGGCGAACTACATATTCGTACGGAATATTAGTTGGCTGAAATCATTCAAGCGAGGTAGTAATGAACAATTCTGAAAAAGGAAAGGTTCGCGCGGATGAACAGTCTGTGTCTACTGATAAAGCGGTCCGGCCTTCTGAGAATCCCGTAACGGCACTTCAGCGTAAGCAGGAAGCTCGACGTTGGTGGATCAAACTATTTGTCCAACCAGCCTTACTGATTGTATGCGGTGCCATTCTGATCATCGGGTTAGGTGTAGCCCAGCGATTGGGATTCATCTCAGCTGGCGGCGGTGGTGGCCATGATCATGGGTCTGTCATCGGTAAGGCGATGCAATATATCTGCCCGATGATGTGCACACCACCACAGTCTGAGCCCGGACGTTGTCCCGTGTGTGCGATGGAGCTTGTGCCGTCTACATCAGGAGGAAATACTGACCCACGTTCGATTCAGATTGATCCTGCAACCCGTCGCGTTGCAAACATCCACACCGCAGCCGTGAAGTCGATGCCGATGACTCAAACCATCCGAGCGGTCGGTGAACTCAACTACGACGAAGGTACTTTGAAGACGCTTTCGGCATATGTCGACGGCCGCCTGGACCGATTGTATGCCGACTATACTGGCGTCGTCGTCAAAAAGGATGACCATCTGGCGTTTGTCTATTCTCCGCGGCTTTATTCAGGCCAAGTTGAACTATTACTAGCTAAGAAAGCTTATGAAAATAGTCGTTCCGCAACGCTCACTCGCGTAAAACAATCCAGTAGAAATCTTTATGAAAGCTCTCGGCAGCGGCTGATCGAGTTAGGTATGACTGCTCCACAGATCGATGAGCTTGAACGGACAGGGAAAGCAAATAGTCGCATGCATTTGTGTGCTCCGATCAGTGGTACGGTGATCGAGAAGTTTGCCGTCGAAGGTCAGTATGTGAAGGAAGGTCAAGCCATCTACAAACTCGCGGACCTCTCTACATTATGGCTGATGTTAGAGTTGTTTCCCAAAGATGCAGCAACGATTCAGTACGGGCAAAAGGTCGAGGCCGTAGTACAGTCCCTACCAGGGCGGAAATTCACTGGCCGCGTGGCTTTCATCGATCCGAATGTCGACCCGAAAACACGTACTGTGGGTGTTCGCGTCATCATTCCGAATCAGGACGGTCTATTGCGAACAGGAGACTACGCCAAAGCGACGATTGATGTTCCTCTTACCAGTTCCGACGGTATCAAGAGAGGTGTCTATGATCCTGAATTAGCCAACAAGTGGATCAGCCCGCGGCACCCACATATCGTCGAGTCTGCTGCCGGAAAATGTCCAATATGCGGTGTAGACCTGGTCCCTGCTGCCCAGCTCGGCTTCACTTCTAAGGCAATTGCTAACGGCGAAGCCTTGGTTGTGCCACGTGATGCCGTACTCATGGCTGGCAGTAATAGCGTTCTTTATGTAGAAACGGAGCCGGGCCGCTTTGAGATTCGCCGCGTTGTGCTCGGTCCAATTTGTGGTGACCAGATTGTCATTTTGAGCGGTGTAGAGAAAGATGAGCAAGTTGCCACGCGAGGCAATTTCTTAATCGACTCTCAAATGCAACTTGCAGGTAATCCCTCGCTCATTGACCCTACCAAAGCTGAGCCAAAGATGAACGAAGCTTTGTCAGCTGAAATGATTGCAGCACTATCAAAACTCTCTACTGAAGAACGGAGCATAGCGGAAAACCAGCGTATCTGCCCGGTAACCATGATGCGGCTCGGCTCGATGGGGGCTCCCACGAAAGTCGACGTAGATGGGAAACCAATTTTTATCTGTTGTGAAGGTTGTCGCGAAAGTCTTCTGGATGATCCTAAAAAATATCTTAACATCATTGCGACTTCCAACGCCGCGGATGATGCGTCTGAAAGTACACCGCAAATGGAGCTTCCAGCCATCGGAGTACCAGAGATTATCGAGCCTCAAGGAAATCTTCCGTCCATTGAGACACCCCAGGAAGTTCATGAACGTACTGCGGAACCAAGATATCCGGCAAAAACTGCTTCCGGCCTACGTAAGGAGACTGTCAAATGATCAGGAAGATCCTCGATTTCAGCATCCAAGAACGACTCGTTGTCATAATTGGATCGGTTGCACTAATCGCCTACGGTTGGTATTCGACACAGAAGGTGCCACTTGATGCGATTCCTAACGTTGGTGAAAATCAGGTGATCGTGCTCACGCAGTGGATAGGCCGTTCGCCGAAAGATGTGGAAGATCAGATTACGTATCCGCTTTCCATTGCTCTGCAGGCCGTGCCAGGCTCGAAGAGCGTGCGCGGCAAGAGTATGTTTGGTTTCAGCTTTGTTCAAGTCACGTTTGACGATGCTGTCGACTTCTATTGGGCTAGGTCACGCGTTGCGGAGCAACTTACGACAGTCTCTGGTTCGCTCCCTGAAGGTGTCATACCGACACTCGCACCTGATGCTACGGCTCTGGGGCAGATTTATTATTACGTTCTAGAATCACCGGAAGGAATGGACTTAGCTGAACTAAGATCAAAGCAAGATTTCTTCATCAAATATGCGCTCCAATCCGTCGATGGAGTGGCAGAAGTCGCATCAATTGGTGGTTATGTGCGACAGTATCAAATTGAAGTTGATCCCGACGAACTGCGTTATCATAACATACCGCTTAGCAAGGTTATTGACTCAGTAAAAGCATCAAACATCGACGTCGGTGCAAAGACCGTCGAAGTGGGTGGCATGGAATTCATTGTCCGTGGCAAGGGTTTCATTGGGTCTGGAAAAACCGAACCAGAAACGATTGATCAGATCAACAATACGGTCATTATCACGCGTGACGGAGTACCAATTCGTGTTCGTGATGTCGCTCAAGTTCAAACCGGTCCTGCATTTCGACGTGGTGCTCTTGACTTCAACGGTCAAGAGGCAGTCGGCGGTGTGGTGGTAATGCGATATGGTGAGAACCCGCGCGAGGTGATCGAGCGAGTCAAGTCGAAAATTACGGCCTTGGAGTCCGAACTGGATGGTATCAAGATTCAGGGTGTCTATGACCGCTCAGTTCTGATTGACGAGACAGTATCAACACTTACTGAGGCATTAGCTCAGGAGACTCTGATCACAATCGCAATTATGGTGTTGTTTTTGCTGCACGTGCGAGCCAGTATCGTCATCGCGATTACACTACCCATGGCTGTGTTGATGTCATTCATTGCCATGAAGACGTTCGGCATCGATGCTAATATCATGTCCTTAGCTGGTATCGCTATCGCCATCGGAACAATGGTCGATATGGGTATCATTATTCTAGAAAACATTTATGGTGGTTTGTCTGACTGGGAAGCAGGAGGCTCACCGGGCGGACCCCCACAACGGCTCGTAGTCATTCGCGAATCGGCTGCTGAAGTTGTGCCTGCGGTAATTACTGCAGTCAGTACGACCATCGTCAGTTTTCTACCAGTGTTTTTCCTGACAGGCCGCGATCACAGGTTATTCGCGCCTTTGGCCTGGACAAAGACCTTCGCACTGGTCTCCAGCCTGATTGTTGCAGTCGTTGTTTTGCCAATGCTCTGTCGCATCTTATTACATAGTTCGCAAATCCCGCGTTGGGGTAGCATGGTTGCAGGTCTGGCCGTTTCCGCACTCTCGGCCAGTCTGTGCTTTTTTGTTTGGGGCGACCACGTCGAGCATTGGACGCCACTAAGTCTACTGTGGGCAACGGTTGCTGCAGCGGTGATCGGCTTTTTAATCGGATGGTCGATAACTCGCGAGAAGATCCGTTCTATGGAAGAGAACCCTGCTAGTCGGTTTGTACGGTTCCTCTATGCGGGTCGATTAAAACTGGCGCTTCGACGAAAAATACTAATGCTCTCCTTTCCTGCAATCATCATCATACTGGGACTAGGTGCGTGGATTGGATTACCCACGGTACTGCGGCCCGCCGAGAAGATCGTTGAGATGCTTGGTGCAGACTTGAACGAGGTGCCGGGGTACGTCGACACCAAGCATATTTTTACAGGCTTGAAGACAGACGACTGGATTGCGCTCGATGAAGGTAGTTGGTTCTACATGCCGAGTCTCTATCCAGCAGCCAGTTTTTCACAAGCCATGGAAATACTACAAGCACAAGATGCAATGATCAAAAAGATTCCTGAAGTTGAAAATGTACTTGGAAAGATTGGGCGAGTCGAGTCCGCACTTGATCCCGCTCCGGCAGCGATGATCGAAACTTACATTATGCTCAAGCCACGAGATCAATGGCGCGAGGGAATGGACGGACGCAAGATTTGGGATGAAATCAACGCTGTCGCTACGCTTCCCGGCATCACACCCGCCTCTCCACTTCAACCAATCGAAGGACGCGTGGTGATGTTGCAGAGTGGGATCAAGGCGTCGATGGCCGTACGAATTTATGGTGATGACTTAGAAGGATTGGCCAAAGCGTCCCTCGCTGTAGCGGAGCGGCTGAAAAAGAATCACTTTGTCAATGCGGGGACAGTCAATCCCGATATCGTAATGGGCAAGCCATACTACGAATTTGAAGTAGATCGGGAAGAAGCGGCCCGCTATGGAATGACCACCATGATGGTGAACCAAATCGTGTCTGCAGGGCTTGGTGGTGTTGACGTAACGACCACTGTCGAGGGGCGAGAACGTTACCCGATTCAGATTCGATACGAACGCAGTGTACGCAAAAGTCTCAACGATTTGCAAAAGGTCTCTGTCGTTACTCACGGAGGTGACGTAGTACCGCTGAAACGCTTAGCGAACGTAACTACAACCTGGGGACCAGGTGCCATTAATAGCGAAGATGCGCGGCTGGTAGCTCATGTCGCCTTCTCACCATCGGGTGCTTCTGGTGACTTGGAAACTGTCGAAGCAGTAATGAATTCGCTACGAACAGCGAGAGAAAGTGGAGAGCTGAAGTTTCCCGAAGGTAATTTTGAGTTACAAGCTGTAGGATCATTTCAGAACCAAATTGAAGCCAATCGAGTGTTAATGTGGATTATTCCGACTGTGTTAGTGGTTAACTTACTCATCATTTATTTAAGTTTTCGAAATTTTGCCATATCAGCCGTTGTCTTTTCTGGTATTCCTGTTGCGTTCGCAGGTGGAATGATCGCCGTTGCCGTCATGGGCGTGGATATGAACACGGCAGTCTGGGTCGGATTCATCGCACTGTTTGGCATCGCAGTTGATGATGGTGTTGTCATGGCGACCTACATCCAACAAACATTAAGACGTCGTCCCGTTCGTAACATCGAAGATTTACGAAACGCAATCTACGAAGCGGGTCTCAAGCGTATTCGTCCGTGCGTGATGACAACACTAACAACCATCTTCGCGCTGTTGCCTGTTTTGATGTCGACCGGACGAGGTGCCGACGTGGCGCGTGCAATGGCGTTGCCGGTTTTCGGCGGAATGCTTGTCGAACCGTTCACAACGTTCATTGTTCCAGCCGTGTATTGTGCTTATATGGAATTTAAAATGCGAGTTGGTCTTCATGATCAACTTATCTCTGATCATAACGAAAAAGAAGAAGTAAACACCGCACCAGATGGTGCAATCATAGTTCCCTCCTACCGGGCGGGAAGCTAGTTTTTAAAGTTCTGTTTTTAGAAGGAGAAGAACATGAAATTTGCAAGGATGTTTTTTGTTGCGGCATTAATTGTTGGCATAGGTCAAGTTGCGAAAGGAGGTCAGGAGCAAACTAAACGTGATCAATTACGAATCGCGGCCCAAAAAATCTGTCCAATGACTGGTGGAAAGCTTGGAGAACACGGTCCGCCCATCAAGGTCAAAGTTGGTAAGGAAATGATTTTTCTTTGTTGTAAGGGTTGTTTGAAAGAAAAAATTAACCCACAGAATTGGGCAACCATTCATACCAACTTTGCCAAAGCGCAACGTATCTGCCCTGTGATGAAAAAGGAACTTCCTAAAAATCCTAAATGGACGATTATCGAAGGCCAAATTGTTTACGTTTGCTGTCCGCCATGCACTAAGAAGATCACAGCAGATCCTAAAACATATCTTCGTAAGATAGACGAGCTTTATTCCGCGTCGCTACAAAATAAGTTTTAAGAACAATTTCCATTGTTGTGATTTTTTGACTTACAAGGTTAACTCCTGAGCGGGAGAGCCTGAGCAACTGAACGTCATTATGTCGTGAGGTAGCTCAGGCTTTCTGTCAATAGCCGAATCGAAAAACTACCTAATCCGAAAAACCGGAATATGTAAACTGAGTTCACAGGATATTTGGTCGTAATGACTATTCTGGTGAAATCAATTTTGTCGATAACGTTATTGTAGTATGTCGTTTTTGATCATAAAAAAGGGAGGCCATGGATGGCCATTCAACAAACAAATATTTATTTCTTGAGTGTGTTTGTTTTACTGATCGGTTGTAAGTCCGCTCAACAGATACGCGATCCTGAATATGTCCAAGTTTCCCAATCAGTTCATCAAGCTTCCTATGCGCCAACGCATCCTGAAGATTCTGTCAGCCCAGTGTTTTCAAATCTTGAAGGTCCACATCCCGTTGACGAATACATTCAGTTTGCATTAGACCAAAACCCTGATATCCAGTCGGCTCGAAAACAGATGGAAGCATTTGCCCATCAAGTTCCCGTAGCTGCGAGTTTACAAGATCCAAATTTAGGAATGACCTTCTACCCAGAGGAGGTTCAGACTGCCTCAGGACCACAGGAATTTGCCCTTAGTGTAAACCAAAAGTTCCCCTGGCGCGGGAAGCTCAGTTCACGCGCTGAATTAGCCGAATCACAAACTAATGTAGCCCGCGCTCAACTCGCAGCAGTTGAGTTAGAGACGATTTCTAAAGTAAAACGTGCCTACTATGAACTCTATTTCATTCAACAAACCATTGAAGTTACAGAAGCTGATCAAAATCTTCTTGTCGAGATTCGTGATGTTGCCAATATACGTTATAAAACAGGAAAAGTAAGTCAGCAGGATTTGCTGAGAGCTGAAGTGGAAATTTCCAATGTAGAGAATGAGCTGATTCGCTTACGACAAAAACTCGAAAGTGGCCAGGCGCGACTGGCTCGTTTATTACATATTTCGCCACAAACTAAAGTACGTGCACTTGATCATGTTACTCCAGAGGAAGTTCCACAAGATTTAAACTGGCTACAGCATCAAGCTGTAACAGCACGGCCAGAATTACATGCACAACTGGCTGTTCTCGAACGCGACAGACGAGCTCTTGACCTAGCGCGTCTTGACTATATGCCTGATGTAACATTGGGAGCAACTTGGATTGATGTTGGCTCTTCTGGCGTCAGCCCAGTGGCGAACGGGAACGATTCCTTTCTAATTACTGCGGGAATTAACTTGCCGGTCTACCGCAAGAGGCTAGATTCATCCGTACGGTCAGCTGAAGCAAAAGCCGTATCTACAGCTCGTGCGTACGATTCGTTGCGTGATGCGACGCTTGAAGAAGTCATGGATCTGTTCACAAAAGCACAAAGCCAGCAAGAGTTGCTCACATTGTTTAGTGAAGACATTATCCCCAAGGCTCGGCAAACGCTGGAAGTATCAGGCCAAGCATATAACACCGGTGAAGTAGACTTTTTACAGTTGATTGATAATTGGAGGGAGTTACTCCGGTTTGAGATTAGTTATCTTCGCCTGGAAGCTTCCTTAAGACAAACCTTAGCAGAACTGGAACGCGTGGTTGGTGGTCTTGATGGGCAAAGAACCGAACCAATTCCCGCACCGGCTGAAGGAATACAATCTTTGCCACTACCGTAAGGAGCATGTCTTGTTATGAACAAGTCGACAGACGTCATAGCATTCAGATGCTTACAAAGGAGTCCAATAATGAAAAAGGCAAAAAAACAAATGCGATGGATTGCGACGTTAGCAGTGCTTCTCGTCACGGGTTGTGCACCAGCATACCGCACTTATTCCGGTTGCAATATTGATTGTCAATACTGCGAGCCACCACCGC
The DNA here is from genome assembly GCF_963976445.1 of uncultured Gimesia sp. Taxonomy (GTDB): domain Bacteria; phylum Planctomycetota; class Planctomycetia; order Planctomycetales; family Planctomycetaceae; genus Gimesia. The sequence goes on from NZ_CAXBKP010000042.1 coordinate 17,592, forward strand.
TCCCCTATACTTACTACGAAGGCTGCGCATGCCATTCCCAATCGGTATCGAATTACATTGAATACCAACCACAACTGGTCGAAGTAAAAAGAAGAGACGGAATCAACAATGATACTGCAAAAGAATGATTCTGTTGAACGCCGAAGATTTGGCAAGTTCTCTTATTTGCTTGGTTCTCTTCTTTCTCTGTTAGTGGGAATCGCTTTCACTGGATCTAATCGAATTTCAGTGATGATCTTCTGCCTGCTCTTTTCGATCGTTTTGTTGACTGCGGTTGTTTCGGTATGCCGACGCCATAAGACACTTGGTGTCGGGCTTGCCTTTGTTATTCCAATGCTGATGTTGAATGTTGTTGGCTATATCGATGGTGGCAAGTCAATATTTTCAGTCACTCATAATGTCTTTATTATGGGGTTCTTTTTATTCGTTTCATACCATGTTCTTATCGCAGTTCTTGATGACCGCGAAGTGACACTGGACACAATTATTGGTGCAGTCTGTTTATATCTGCTTGCAGGACTTATATGGGCTTATGGGTATTCGACGATTTTGTTGATGGATTCATCCGCGTTCAGTGTGAAATCGTTATCTCCCATTGCAGAATACTCTCCATTTAGCAGCGTAGGGCTTCAACCACTGATTTACTTATCTTTTGTGACAATGGCCACTCTCGGTTATGGTGACATTGTTCCTGTATCAGGACCTGCACAGACAGCCTGTTATACTCAAGCAATTTTTGGGCAGTTCTTTTTTGCTGTCTTGGTAGCTAGATTAGTTTCAATTTATATTGCTCCTGTTTACCAAAGAAGCAGAGAGCAAACTTAAGGATTTTCGATATTGTCAATTTGATATTTTTTATCTTTAGTTGAACAGTATTAATGTAACCAATGTCGGACAAGATGTTTATTTTGCGCTACCATATTATTCTGCGTAAATTCATTACAATCAATCTGCCTGAAATAATAGTAATGATCTCATCGATAATATATCTTGCGCTAAGCGTGCAAAGGATGTGAGCAGAGCGTAATAAATATGGAGGATCGTGGTGAAATTGAAAAGCCCTATTTCTGTCTTGCTAGTAATGGTTTTGCTTGGTGGATGTGCAGCCGGCCGGGAACGACATGTTGCAAATCAACAAGATGTAAATTCTGCCCTAGCAGAAAATGATACTTCACAGCCCATCGTGCGTGATGATAGCGTGGTGGCAGAATTTGATGCAACCTCAGAGACTGAAACGCGACTCGTGTCGCATCAAGAGTCAGCCGCGTTACCAGTTGCGAAATATGATCCTCTTCTGCCTCCCAGGCCGGATGATGTAGATGCAGGCCAGCATGCTGCGATATCACTGGATGAGCTAGAAGCTCTGGCACAAGCCAATAATCCGACACTGGTCCAGGCGGTAGCTCAAGTTGAAGCATCAAGTGGCGCAGCCTATCAAGCGGGGCTCTACCCAAATCCGGTAGTGGGATATGCCAGCGATCAAATTGGTATCAACGGCACGGCTGGCGAATTACAGGGGGCATTCGTCTCACAGGAATTCGTCACCGGTGGTAAGCTGAAACTCAGTCGCGCGAAGTGGACAAAACAGGTTGCTGTTGCGGAAACCAACTTGTCGGCCCAGTACACGCGTGTCTTAAATGACGTGCGGATTCATTTCTACCGGACACTGGCAGCGCAGCAGTTACTCGCAGTCCAAGGCAAACTTCTGGAGAATGCGAAAGATAATTTGCAAACACATAAAGAGATGCTTAATCTGGGACAGACGAATCAATCTGGCCTGTTGCAGGCGGAAGTCGATCAGCATCGCGCACAATTGAAACAGCAGGCAGCTGAGAACGATCTGGAACAGGAATGGCGAAATTTAGTGGCGATGGTAGGTACTCCTGAATTACAGTGTACGACACTTAGAGGGACGCTTGAGCCCCCGGAGATATTTTATGACTGGAATTCGGCGCTCAATCAGTTATTAGAAGAAAGCCCAGAAATCGTTGCTGCCTGTGAACGTGTACAACATGACCAAATAACCGTAGAACGCGAACGCGTCGAACCGATACCTAATATCCTGGTCGATGTCAATTTCGGTCATAATTTCGAGACCGATAACTCAGTAGCAGGGGTCACCGTAGGGTTACCTATTCCCATCTTCGACAAAAACCAAGGCACCGTGGATCAAGCCTTAGCCGATCTCAACCGATCTCGGGCAGATGTAAAACGGCTAGAATTATCTTTGATGAGCAAACTTTCAACAGAGTTTCGAAATTATCAGACTGCATGTCAGCACGTAGAAACTTATAGAGATGAAATGTTACCGAAAGGTAAGCAAGCGTACGACTTGCTACATCACAGTTATAAAGAACGGCGCGCACCCTGGCCCGATGTATTGATGGCACAACGGATCTATCTCAACTTGCAGGCAGACTATATCATGAGTCAATTAAAGTATCATGAAAGTGAAGTTGCCATTAGTGGTATGTTGTTGACAGGTGGCTTGAACGAGCCCCCCGCTCCTGTGGGTGGCGGGCATATCAATGCTGTTCCCAAACCTCGATAATCAACAGAGCTGATGGACAATGATTCTTTTGTAAAACGAGCTAAAACAACACTGAAATAAATGAAAGGCCTATTAATGGGTACTCAGAATGACCGCAGGGACTTTCTCAGGCATGGTGCGGCAGCCACGGCCGGGTTGTTTGCTGCGGGGACCGCACTGGGGCAGATACCCGAAAATGGAGCGTCCTCTGATGAATATCAAGGTCAGGGAGGCGCGTATCCCCGCATGCATCCAGGGGTTGGTGGCCCAGTTGGTAGTCCGACTGACCGAGGGAAGCTCGTGCCTGGATTGCGAAAAGCGGGGGAACCACCAGTCAATGTGATTGCACCTGATTTGAATACATTGAGTGGGAAAATCGTAAATGGTGCGCGCGAGTTTCATCTGCAGGCGACTCCCACGCGTAGAGAAGTGCTTCCCGGGATCTGGATGGACGCGTATGGATTTAACGGCCAGTTTCCGGGCCCTGTGTTGCAAATGTATCAAGGCGAACGAGTACGGATTATTTTTCGCAACGATTTGCCAGAGCCGACGACTCTGCATTCACACGGACTTGAATTACCGATCAGCATGGATGGCATCCCCGCGGTGACGCAAGATCTGGTTCAGCCGGGCAAGACTTTTGTGTATGAATATGACGTGCATCAGGAAGGTAGTTTTTTCTTACATCCTCACGTGGCGATGCAGGAAGCCATCGGCATGGTGGTGCCTTTCATTGTTCATCCCAAAGTGGCTTTTGAACCTGCCGTGGACCGCGATTTTGTATTGATGACTCAGCAGTTTTCGATGCTACCCAATGCGCACATTCCCAATACGATCTCCATGGACTGGAACTTTCTGACGATCAACGGGCGTTGCGGACCTTACACGACGCCACTGGTCTGTAAGTTAGGCGAACGGGTCCGCATTCGCTTTTTAAACTTCAGCACGCTGCATCAGCATCCAATGCATTTGCATGGACATACTTTCTGGGTAACAGGAACCGAGGGGGGCCGCATTCCAGAAACAGCATGGATTCCCGGAAATACGGTGATCGTGGGTGTAGCGCAATCGCGGGATGTGGAATTCGTTGCCAATAATCCCGGAGACTGGGTACTGCATTGCCACATGTTTCATCACATGATGAACCATATGGTATCTCAAGTCGGGCCCATCATTCGCCAGAAAAAGAATGATCCGGGTTTCGAAGTACCCGGTTATCCGCAAATCATGCAGGGAATGTCGGACATGAAAATGGAAGGTAAGCACACTGGCAAGATGCAGATGGAAAAGGCGAATGATTATAGCATGCCGATGACAATGGAAGACATGAAAAAATTAACCGATCGTCGCGAAACCCAGGGGATGCGCGAAGGCTGGTATAAAGGTGTCAAAGGGCTGTTTACTGTTATGCGAGTGCTGCCGCCGGATCTGTACGATAAGTTGATGACAACCGACGATCCCATCCCGCCGAATTCGAGTACGCCGTTGAATCCACATCATGCCTGACTTCTAATATCGCCCTGATGTGACTTGATACTGTCCTTTCATCCTCGCTTTTGATCAGCCATTTAAATTTGGAAAAAGCCTGTTCAATCGGATTCAGGTCAGGGCTGTAGGGAGGCAGGTACCACAGTTCGGCTCCCATAGTTTTAATCGCTTCTCGCACTTCTGATCGCTTGTGGCTGCTCAGGTTATACATGACCACAATATCTCCTTCCTGGAGAACAGAAACCAGATGCTGTTGTACGCCAGCCCGACTGGTACTACGGGCCAAGATGATTCTTGCGGCAGCTCAAGGTCGCGAGAATAAAGACATTGCAATGGAACTCGGTTGTACCAGGCGAACTGTCGGTACGTGGCGAAATCGATTTGCCGAGAAACGAATGGTGGGGATTGAAGCAGACGCCCCACGCGGTGGTCGGACAGCAACACAACGCGCAAAGTATGAAGCCGAAATCATTCGTATGACAACTCCTGGAATTGAGATTTATAGTTCTGGTCGATTTTTCAATCACAGTCCTGGCAGATCGAATTGATGTCAAAAGTTGTCGATTCGACGACAACAAAACAGCGGGCTCTGTTGTTCTGGCACAGATGCAGAAACCGCTCTGTGAGCTATGTATTTACGGACGATCGGGATTTTCAAGCAGAGAAAAGCAGTGCTGAGATGACGTTTGGCACGCGGCGTGCATCGTATACTGACAACGCGGTCCATTGACGCTCCGTGATGAACGACTGGACGTCTTCTCAACATCTGTTCCGATTACTTGGGAGCGAACAATGACCTGCAAAATCCTGACGACCCTAGCATCCGTAGCGGCACTCGTTGCCACGGCCGTCCCTTCTTCAGCCAACGATGGATTCTCGACCTATCCATCGCGGGGGTGCGGTTGCAGCACCAATGGCATTTACTCAAGCAATTTCAACTACCCTCACAGCTACTCCACCGCGGGCGGATGCTCAAATGGGATTTGCGGATACCAAAATTCGAGTGGTCACTACGCCCCTGCACCTTCTGGCTTCCGTGGGAACTACTCTGTCCCGCTGTCTCAAAGCAGATTTCCCCGCCAAACGGTCCCACCATCAACGAGTCCTTTCTTCGATTCGAGATCTCCTTACAGCGACAGCAGGAGCCGGCAACCGGCGTTCCCGCCCATTCCATCGTTCGGCACTGGAGAGATTCGACCAGCGATGCCCAACGCTGTGCAAGCTCCGTCGATCCCGGCCGGCATGGAAGGGATTGCTCAACTCTCTGCAACTGACCAGGTCGCCGCGTTGAGGCAACGAACCTGTCCAGTGACTCAGGAGCCGCTGGGTTCGATGGGCAAGCCAATTCGCGTGACCGTCGGAGGTCAGTCGATCTTCGTTTGCTGTGAGGGATGCATCGCCGCGGTGAAACGGAATCCGGACAAGTATTTACGCGGTGCATCGACGCGCCAGCATTCGATCATTCGTTGATCCACGCGTATGGACCAATCACCGATGACCGAATGATCGGTCAACCGGGAAACGGGTACTTCAAATTGAGATTGCCCGTTTCCCGGGGTCTTGACTAGCAAATCATGAGACGTGGCAGTCAAAGCAGAGATCTCTATGGCCCGAAACGTACAAAATGGCTTGATTTATGTATGTGCGCTATGACTATCACAACTTTTCAGTACGATAACTTTAGGTATAGCAGTCTTTGCAAACCGAATGATGGCTGGAACATGCATTAATTATTATACCAGTGTGGTAAAGATTCTTACGATATTTTCTCGACTTACATGAAGATAAGGCAGGTGTTGTGCATCCAATGTATAAGTGACGGGACAGCAAGAAGTGGTGGATTTTATTGTGGCTACCTGTAGTGTCCCTGCAAATAATTGGAACATAGGAAAGGTCTATGAAACGGAAACAGTCCATAAAGCCTGTGAGTGAAGATCCGATGCCACTCAAAATTGGCGTCATGGGAGGTGCAGGGAGTGATATTCCAGCACATTTTTTGGATCGTGCTACTCAACTTGGTGAAGAAATTGCTGCAGAAGGCTGTATTATGATTACGGGAGCGTGTCCTGGTTTGCCTCTCGCTGCTGCACAGGGAGCTTTTAAGAAGGGGGGGGGGACCGTTATCGGTATTTCTCCCGCCCTTAGTCTTGATGAGCATGCTTATAAATATGGTTCTCCAACACTCGCCCACCACGTGCTGATCTTTACTGGCAGTGGGCTGATGGGACGTGAGGTCGTTAATATTCACAGTAGTGATATAGTCGTGATCGTTGGAGGCAGAAGCGGAACACTGGGTGAATTAGCGATTGCCTATGACGAAGGAAAGTTAATAGGAGTGCTGACTGGAACCGGGGGCATCAGCGACATGGTTCTTAGCATTCTGGAAACATGTCACAAAGACACCGGCGCTCGTGTTATCTATAATGATGACCCGCAACAATTGGTCAATGAATTACTGAAAGTGTATCGAAACGAACACTTTCGCCGTCCTTCTGTATTTTGCCGTGGTGTTCAGGCTGCATCACCAATCACAATAGCAAACGGCAAGAAAGACATTGTTTGTGGTATGATATTAGAATCGGGCTCTGCGGCTGCGAGGCGCGAACAGAATGGAAGTGAATATGTGTTTTGCTCACTTCAATGTGCTGAGAGATTCGACGCACAGCCGTCATTCTATCTTGAGTCGGAAAAGTCTGATGCCTGATGACCGAGTTCTTAAGCTTCCCGACCGCAGGAGAAAGACCTCATCACCATGATTCCCGACCTTGTAAAACATACGAACATCCTGGTGATTGTTGGTGACATTCTAAAAGTCCGTGCTTCTGGTGTGGGCTTTGGAGACTTGGCAGTTGTCGAAAACTGGGACGGTCGGAACTCTTTGGGACAAGTCATCGAACTAGACCACGACGTAGTTTCACTGCAAGTATTTTCGGGTGGCAAAGGGTTATTAACTCGGGCGAAAGTTCAGTTTCTCGGACATGCGATTGCGTTGAACGCGTCCTACTTCAACACACAGCGAATGATGCAGCAATACGTGTTGAAGGCTTACTATGAGTAGAAAGACGCCGTGGGATTCCCACGGTTGGTGGCCAGCCTAACCTGTATTCTAACAAGTTTCGTTGGTTGAGTTGTATGGTCTGAGTGGAACCGGTCAAAAAGTCATAGTTGAGTGAAGAATTGATGCCAGAGGAGCATCAAAGCTACAAACAGTCATTGTTACTACCACGAAACTGAAAGGAAATAGCCATGACAATAATTAATACTTTGATCCAAACGATTTTGGATGTCACCAAGTCTCGTCGACATGTTTTAGTCCCCTTTTTGTTATTAGCTTTCATGTTCGCGATAACGTCATTTCCGTTTACCATGCCGCTGGATGCAGCACCTGCCACTGAGGGTGTCGATGTTCGATTCTTCCAAAAGAAACTGGAACTAGCCAAGCATGACTTGCAGACGGCGGTGAAAGCCAATCAACGAGTTCCTAACCTGACTTCAAAACTGATGTTGATTCGGTTGCAGAATCAGGTCGACTACACGGAAACGCTGCTTAAACACGCAACGGCAAAAGCAGACCATGACTTGCATGTTATCCATCTTCAAAACGTGAAGAATGATGTGACAATTGCTGAACAACAATTGGCGTGGGCCAAAGACGTCAACCAACAACACGCAGGACTCGTAAGTGATGACGAAGTGAAACGTCTGAAACTTTCGGTAGACCTTGCTCGGTTGGCTTTAGAGAAAGCAAAGCAACCCAAGATCAAGGCAGATCCGCTACATCACCTGCAGTGGCAAATTGATCGGTTGCGATCAGATCTGCTTAATCTGCAGGTTAAATTCGAGCGAGTTCGATAGGCCTACTAAATAAGGATTGCCAATGTCACACAGCACTAGCCAGACAATCTGTCGGCATTGCGGAACTTCGGTCGTGAATGATGTTGACTCAAGCGTCTCTATCAGGGGACCGGAGTGGGAAGCGTCCGAAGGAACACCCTCTCCCCTTGGCGTTACATGGTTAGAGTCAGAGCAGGCATATAACTTTGCCATTGATACCGTCAACGCCGCAAAAGTTACACTGCTGTTGTACCTCGAAAATGAATTGCGTGTTCCTTGGCACTCACTGCAGCTTGATCCACTCAAAAACAAGTCTGGACCAGTTTGGCATTGTCGTGTGCCTATTTCGGAGGCAGGCGATGCGGTGTACTATGCATACCAAATCGACGGTCCGGTGGCCAAAGTGACCGACACGTGGCATGCGTTTGATCCCGAGAAGGTATTGCTTGATCCTTACGCACGCAGCATTTTCTTCCCAGCCAAATTCAAGCGTGACGCGGCGAGACTTCCCGGACCCAATGGAGATTCTGCACCGCTGGGCCGTCTTGACGTTTGCCGATGCCCGTTTGATTGGGGAGTCGAACCACGCCTACGTCATGGGGCTGACTTAGTGATCTATGAACTGCATGTTCGTGGCTTCACACAACATCCAAATTCTGGAATAACCGATGACGCTCGCGGTACGTTTGCGGGCGTCATTGAGAAAATCCCCTACCTTAAAAAGCTTGGAATAACCGCCATCGAATTGATGCCGGTTTTTCAATTCGACCCATCAGATGAAAACT
>NZ_CAXBKP010000043.1:0-22234 GCF_963976445.1 uncultured Gimesia sp.
GGCGCGGTCTGTACTGGGACAACTATGGGGGTAATATTTTCTTCAGCACAGAGTTCCCTCCGAATACCGACCAGCCTGATGCGATTCTTTTCTGCAAGAATGACACGATACACGGTCCTTGCGTGCGGACGTCCAATGGCGATCGCGGCCGCGTCGTGCTCTATGCGCGCAGCCGGCATATAGGTGGCGCGCATGGACTGCTGGCAGATGGCGCCGTGCGGTTTATTTCGGAGAATCTTGACGTCAACATCTGTCGGGCTATCGGGACCCGTGCGGGCGATGAAGTTGTCGGCGAATTCTAGGCAACACGCGGCTGGCAGTGGTTCAGGATCTAAGACTGACGCTGCAACGTGTGTTCGTTTTTTGTATTAATCGATCGTATCCAGATCCAGGCGGGGCCCATGACCGACAATTTGCCATTGAGAATGAATCCTCTGTTCGAGGTGCTGCGACGTTTGCCGACCGGCCGCTTTATGCTGTTCATGATACTCGTGCTCCCGGTTGTCGCAGCCGGTTGTGGATCGGGCAAAACAGGGCCGAAAAAGTATGCCGTTTCCGGAGAGGTCACATTCGAGGGAACGCCTTTAGCAAAAGGCCAGATTATCTTCACGGGTACTAACGAAGCGAAACGCATCGATGTGATCGACATCGCCGATGGATATTTCAAAGGCGAATTGCGTCCCGGTCCAATGAAAGTAGAAATTCGCGCGTTTCAGGAAAATTCGAATCTGACTCCCAGCGGAGGCCCTGGAGGCTTTCCAGAACAATATATACCTCCACAATATAATAAAGAAACAACGTTGACCGCTGACATCAAAGAAGAGGGCGTGAACGAATTGAAGTTTGAACTCACAAAGTAATAAGGTGTGCTTCAATCAGATAGTTTTGTGAGCAGAGTTCGATGCTTAACACACAAACAGGAGCGTTTTACACTGGTTGAATGACTGATCGGGATGTGATCTTCACGAGGAAAGTTGAGCGGAAACTTGTTTTGCTGTTTGCACAACGGCATCAATCAAATTTTGTTGAGAGCCCGCATTGATCCGCGCCGTCGGAAGACTCATACTGATGGCAGCCACAATCTGATCTCCTTCAAAGACAGGTGCTCCCACACAGGTGATGCCAATGTCATTCTGGTCTTGCTCTATCGCATAACCATCTTGTTTGGCCTGATCACGAATTTTTCGTAACTCGTCCGGATCAATGATTGTATGTGGGGTTCTTGCCACAAGTTTCGTTTGCGCCATCATCGCGTCCCAATCCTGGTTGCTGAGATGACATGAGATGGCGCGCCCCAGAGCCGTCGAATAGAAAGGGTCTCTGCTGTTTACTTCGACCACACGACGAAGCGGGTGTCGGCTTTCAATGATCTGCAGGTAACGCACATTTGCCCCTCGCAAGACTCCCAAATTGATCGTCTCTCCCGTTTGCTCATTCAGTGCACGCAGATAAGGGGTTGCCGTTTCCACCAACAGGTCATTGATTTTCCCGAGCGCTAACCGGCGCAGTTTCCCGGTGAGCTGATATTTGCCCTTGTCGATTCGGCAAACATAACCCAGTTCAACCAAATCATGGAGTAGTCGGTGGACGGTTGACTTATGGTACCCCAATTCATTCACAATGCTTACCAATGGCAATGCACCATCGGCAACAGCGAGAGCCTCAAGTAAATGAAAGGCTTTGTCTAATGAAGAAGCTACCATTAGTTGCGCACTATCTCTCAAAAAATGTGGAACATAATCGATGTGAATGAGCCAGCGATCATTCCAGGCTACCAGGTGATGCGACCAGAAGAATTGTACTTCCTGATTTCAAGATGTTCAATGATATGGTCCAGGTGTGGCAAGTTAAAAGGAGCCAGCGACGGTCTTAAAGTTTGTCCAGAAGCAAGAGGGATTTGACTTCACGTCTGATTGTTTTTCATCATAGAATTCAGGACGTCATGTAGTCACCTGGCAATGAAAGTCCGAAGCTCAGATACGCATCCTGTCTTGGGGCCGTTCATGATAGCCAGATGACCAGACTGGTTGCTCAGCGTTCAATCACTCCAGCTCTTCTCTGCTTAAAATCCGTATAATCCGCAGGTCCGGTCGTGAAAGGTGCTTTACCTCACATTGGCACACGATTCGCTTTTACACAGAGTGCTCACACTGACGGGCATTCAGTAACTTTCATATCGGAGAAGAACAATGATCAATATAGAACAGAGCGACAGCAGTAAAGAAGTTCCCAAAGAGGGTGTCCTTGATGCCATCGGTTCTACCCCCTTGATTAATGTACGCCGCTATCTGGGAACGGACGACGTTCAGCTTTACACTAAGATGGAAGCCTTCAATCCGGGAGGGAGTGCCAAAGACCGTCCTGCCCGTACCATGATTGAAGAAGCGCTCCGCTCCGGAGTGATCGACAAAAAAACGACGATCATTGAATCCACGTTCGGGAACATGGGCATCGGTCTGGCGCAAGCCTGTTGTTATTATGACCTGCCACTGATTTGTGTTGTCGATCCGCATGCACAAGAACAGAATATTGCCATTATGAAAGCGTACGGCGCGGTGATTGAACGAGTCGCGCGGCCTCTGCAGGGAGCTTTTATCAAAGCACGCATCGCCCGGGTTCTGGAATTAATCAACCAGTTTCCCGATTCCTTCTGGCCAAACCAATATTCGAATATGAAAAATCCGCTCGCTCACGAACACGGAACGATCCAGGAAATCGATGAAGCGCTGAATGGTGAAATCGATTACCTGTTTGTCGCAACCAGCAGCACCGGCACGGCATGTGGCTGCCGGGATTATCTGAAAAAACGGGGACGTAATACCAAAGTGATCGCCGTCGATGCTGAGGGCAGTGCGCTGTTTGGTGGTCTGGCAGGCCGCAGACGAATCCCCGGACTGGGAGCAGGTCATGTCTCTTCTTTAGCAGCGGGACAAGAATTTGATGGGGTGAAGCGCGTCTCAGACCTGGATTGTGTCGTGGGTTGTCGGCGAATGGTCAAATATGAAGCCATTCTTCCCGGGGGATCAGCGGGCGGCGTTCTGGAAGCGATTCGGTCAATGATTCCCGAATTGAGAGCCAAGGTGTGTGCCGCCATTCTGCATGACTCCGGCACCTGTTACCTCGATACGATTTATTCGGATCAGTGGGTGGAACGCGAACTGGGCTGCTCTGCAGAAGAATTGCAGGCACGAATTGAACAGCCCAGCTGTGTCGGTGTTGCTCCCAGACAGAGAGAACCCCGGTTTACTCCGCAGTTGATGGAACATGCCATTGAACATACAACGGTATGATGACCACGATTCAAACCAGCATTCGAAATACCTCCCGCCCGGGGATGAGGTGCCGACCAGCGTGCCTTTTTCTCGGGCGGGGCACCTGATGCTGGGCAAACCCGATTTCCGGTATTTCCAAAGTAACTCCGAAATCGGACAGATCTGGGAACGAGGACGCTTGCGTCTGTCGAACGATCCCAGGCTATTGAGCGAATGCGACAAGCAGGTTTTCCTATGCAGAAACATTCCCGCATTCATAATAACCTGGTCAGAATTAAGTAGAATGGGCACACCAATCTGTTTTCTTCTTAGGACGTTTTTCCTCTTTTTTTGTAAGGAATCGTCTGCTCAAGTTACTAATACTTCTGGAAAGAGGTTTTGTGTTAACAGGACGAAGATCATAAGTCACGGTTCATAAACTGGTTGGACGAGCATGGTTCGTCCGTCATGAATGTGGTGCGTTTACACCCTCACCAGCGAGGAAGGGGGTGCAGGTTTCTATTTTTGCGAGGAATTAATATGAACGGTCAGCGCTGGATTTTAACCCTGCTTTCAATCGTTTTTAACTTCGGGATTGAAATACCGATTGCATCGGCGCAGAACCTGACCGATCAATGGGTCGAGAAAGCGGCTGGGCCATTGGTTAAAAATCGAGTCGTTGACGGACTGTCGATCGGTTACATCGAAGGCAAACACTTGGGAATTGTACACTTGGGAAGCGCGAACCGAGACGGTAAAAAAGCCAATGACTCGACGCTTTATGAGATCGGATCGATTAGCAAGGTCTTCACGGGGTTAATGCTGGCCGATGCAGTCGTACGGGGTGAGATTGATTTGAATGCAGCAGCCGACGTTGACAATCGGGCGGGGATTTGGTTGCCGTCGCGTGATAATCGGTCGATCAAATGGATTGATCTGAGTACCCACCGGTCAGGGCTGCCACGACTCCCCAGCAATTTAGTGCTGACTGATTTGAAGAATCCGTATCGGAATTACAATTCAAAAAAAGCAGCGGCGTTCCTGAATCAATACGAACTGCCTCGTCAGCCTGGTGCTTCGCAGGAATACTCAAACTTGGGGGCGTCGGTTCTGGGGTATCTGGTCGCGCAGCAGGCAGGCAGGTCCTATCAGCAGTTGTTGCAGGAGCGCATCGCGAAGCCACTGCAAATGACTGATTGCTCTGTTTCACTAAGTAAAGATCAAAGGCAGCGATTCGCCACGCCGCATGATAAGTTTGGCTCACCCACACCGCCCTGGATGTTTTCAAACCTGCCGGGCGCCGGTGGAATCCGCGCAACGATGCAGGACATGCTGCGTTTCGCACAGGCGCAATTGACTCCGCCCACTGGTAAAATTGGCGAAGCAATTGAATTGGCTTGGAAACAACAAAGCGACGCAGATGCATCGGGTCCTGCGATGGGACTGGGCTGGATGATTGCCGAAGATGGTCAGACTCGTTGGCACAACGGTCAGACCGCTGGATCATATTCGGTACTCTTCATTAATCGTAAGTTAAACTGCGCGGTCGTTGTGTTGTGCAATACAGCCGTTATCAACGAAATCGATCAACTGGCGATGCTGTTGGTAATGAAAGCAGCAGGCCAGGATGTAAAACCAGGCCCAGACAAAACGTCAGACCATAAATCGGATGACCTCGTTATTGATGCGAAACAGCGCCGCCGGTTGGTAGGGCGATATCAATTGGCGCCGAACTTTATTTTCACGGTCCGTGATCGTGATGGGCACTTGATGGTTGGTATTACCAATCAACCCACCCAGGAGGTCTTTCCAGATTCACCTACTCGATGGTCCTACCGTGGTATCCCTGCCACGCTGGAATTCAAATTGAGGAAAACGGGTCCTGCCACAAGCTTGATTCTGCATCAAAATGGTGTTAAGCAGACTGCTATCCGAATTAAGTGAGCTATCAATGCGTCAGCTGTGATAGACTGATAGATTAGACCGAAGAGGTTGAGAGTTGCAGGACGAAGAGCAAAAGTCACTGTTCATGAACTGGCTGGACGAGCGTGGCTCGTCCGTCATGAAAGTGGCGCGCGCCTACACTCTGACCACAGAGGATTCCCAGGATCTTGCGCAGGAAATTCTGCTCCAGGCCTGGCAGTCCTTGCCGAAGTTCGAGCAGAAGTCGAGTGTGGCGACGTGGTTTTATCGCGTCGCGTTACATACCGCGATGAACTGGAACAGAAAAGATAAGCCCCGTCGGGCAAGACAAAAACCGTTGCTGGAGATACAAACCCTGGTCACTGAAGGTGGCGGCACAGCCGAGCAGGCGCAGCAGCGAGATACCGTTGAACAACTCTACAAGGCCATTCACCAGTTACCAAAAGCCGATGCGGCGCTGGTACTGCTCTACCTGGATGAATTGAGTTATCGCGAGATGGCCGAGGTGTTGGGCATCTCAGAAAGCAATGTGGGCGTGAAATTGAACCGGGCCAAAAAAGCGCTGAACGAACTGATGAAAGGGGAAACAGATGGCTCCTGACGAATTTCAGCAAGCTTGGCAGGCACAATCATCTCAGACGCGCGTCACGATTGATGCTAACTTACTGCGCCAAGTAGTCGAGCACGACCAGCTCAACTTCCGTGCTACGATTTTCTATCGCGATTTTGTTGAAGTTGGGGTCGCATTGCTGCTGATTCCCATCTGGTTTCTTCTGGGGGCCGTGACAGATTCCCCCTGGACATGGTATCTGACAGTTCCGGTTCTCGTTTGGTCAGCCGGATTCATGCTGGTGTATCGCATGCGCCACAAGCAGAAGCCCAGTGAGCCAGGTGAGCCACTGCTGCCTTGTGTGAAGCGTTTATTAACCGAAGTAGAGGACCAAATCTGGTTGTTGCGCAATATTTTCTGGTGGTATTTACTGCCGCCTTCCATTTCACTCATGGCATTCAATGTCCATGTTTCCTGGCTAGCGGCTAGTGTCTGGTGGGAATTTCTAGGCACCGCGGCATTATTCGGCTTTGTCCTATTTGTCATCTATGCGTCGATCTATTACTTGAATCAACGTGCCGTACGTGTAGATCTTGAACCGCGACGCCAGGAGTTGTTGACATTACTTTCCAGCTTAGGCGATGAAACGACGGGCGAGGGCACAGGGAATCAGATCCCCCTGCCGGGACTGCCCTTCGCAAAAAAGGAGCTCCAGGTACCATGTAATTCTCCGGTTCGGATTACGATCGGCTTATTTACGATTGTGGTCATTTTAGTCTTCCTGGTGATTTTTATTGCCTGGATGGCAGATGGAGGATTCGATTCCAGCAATGATCGGCCCGATGCCCCGGCGAATCTGGTTGCAGAACTGCGTCAGGAGAATCAACTTGTCGGTCTTGCCGCGATGGTCATGGTCGACGGGAAAGTCGTGGCTGCTGTGGCCGACGGAGAGCGGAAGGTTGGCAGCGGGGTGACGCTTGAGACCAGCGATTCCTGGCATCTGGGAGGGATCAGCAAGTCCATCACGGCGACGATGATCGCGCGACTGGTCGAATCAGGTCAGATGCAATGGACCGATACCATCGGCGAGTCCTTTCCCAACGCCTCCCTCCACGAAGACTGGAAGTCGGTCACACTTCGACAACTGTTAACAGATACCGCGGGCGCACCAGCGCTCATTCCCAGGGACATGTTATCTAAACGACCTGCACGCGGTCCCGAACGTACACGCGCACGGCGAGAAGCGGTACTGGATTTCATTGCAGTCAAGCCAGAGAATCCGCCGGGCAAGAAGCGTGTCTACTCCAATGTCGGTTACACCATTGCGGGAGCGATGGCAGAAAAAATGACCGGCATCACCTGGGAAGATCTTGTGAAACGAGAGGTTGCCGTGCCTCTCAAACTCAGAAGCGTGGGGTTCGGCCCGCCGAAATCGGCAGCCGCAACACTCGAACAACCACGGGGTCACCGCTTGCTTATTCAAAGCAAAATCGCAGCAAGCGACGAGCGAGATAATACCCCCATCATCGGCCCCGCCGGTACCGTTCACATGACGCTCTACGACCTTTGTACTTTCGCCAGGGAACACATGCTTGGCGAGCGTGGCGAAGGAAAATTGCTCACTGCCGAGACATATAAACTGCTGCACACCCCCGATCTCGACAATTACGCCTGCGGCTGGATCAAGAAAGAACCGAGCGAGGAGATTCCCTACACGGTGTACTGGCATAACGGGTCGAACACACTGTGGTACGCACTGGTAGTGTTCATTCCCGAGAAGAACATGGTGGTTGCCGTCACATCGAATGATGGCGACTCCAAAAAAGCGGAAGCAGCAGCATGGGAAATTGTGGATGCCAGCGTGAAGCAAAGCAACATCATCGCACTATCCCAACTGAGTGATGAATTTCCGAAGAAAGCGCCTTTCGCTGCAGTGGGTTGGCAGGAATCTCAACCAGAAGTCAAACTCGGTGAAGAATGGTTCAAACTCGTGTTGCTGGATGGACTCCCCGCCTCCGAGATCGTGGCGTTCAGCAAACAGACCTATGGAGACAAGTGGCAGAAGCGATTCGAAGAAGACCTCGTCGAACTTCTGACCCGCATGGGACATCCGCCGCAGGACAAAGTGACGCTGGATGTTCAATCATTGTACTCGTTTGAAAGGCAGGTCCGAAAAGACGTTCCCATGACGAAAGAGAATCGATCAGCAATTCGGAAGGCGGCCCAAAAGCGGGAGACTTCGGAGCCATGAAAAATGTTTAACCCTGCGAGACTGCTTCCTCGCGAACGGTTTCGGGAAGCATCAGCACCGCTCCCAGGAAGAAACAGATTGCGCCTTGCAGCGTAAACGTAACCGACAGTGTGTCCCGCCATGGCGCAGTTGGTTCGGGCAGCGTTAATGCCAACAACGCTGAGATCATAAAGCCGAGGCAACCCAGCAGATTGATCAACACAATCCACCAGGACAGATTTCCCGGCCGCCAGGCCCAGTATTGATGACCAGTTTCGATAAATGCCAGATAACCCGACGCCAGAAACAGAATCGATCCCACGAAATTCGGAATCCAGACTACTAGATCTGTATCGAACCAGGAAAGGGACGGCAGCATGGCATCGAAGGTATTGAAATTGAACAGAATTGTTCCAGCAAACTGCAACGCACAACTGAGCCAGCCAACGTTATCCGGTTTCCAGCCGAACACTTTCAGACGCCCCGGTGGTTCCCGATCTTCATCGGGAAGTGCGCCTGAATTCGCTGCCTGAAACAGCTGCAGGTAAGCCGCTGTTGTGAAGGGGATCGATCCGGCAAAGTAAATCGCATTCACCTGAGAGGGAGCCAGGGAGAGGGCTGCTGCCAGATCGGGAGCGAGACTCAGAATGCTGGCGATGGCAAATAGCGACGCCCCCAGAGCGAAGACAGAACCAATCCACCAGTTCAACTCTCGCGGCATCCACAGGCAGCGAATCAGCAGCTTGCCGACCGCTTCAGTCAGGCCGAGTTCACGAGCCATCAACCCTTTACGATGCTTGCGGGAGAGCCATTCCCGTATTGAGCCATCGGCGTGGCGAAACAGCCGGTGCGTAACAAAGGGAGGCGGCCCCTCCGACTTGACGCATTCCCATCCCTGTGAGTTCTGGCGACGTTCTGTCATATCAGTTTTCTGTTGGATACTTGTCTGTTAAGAAGATGTCTGTGGAGTATATGTCAGTGAAGAATATGTTAAGCGTTGATTGAGGGAAACAATATCGAGCGGTTTTCTTATTTCAGTCGCCCAGCACAATAATTTTCTTGACTACTAATTCGATATTATAAAAAATAATGAATGATGAGCTGGAACAACCGTTGATCGAATGCACGGGTTTTATGACATAGTTTACTCTAACAAGTGATTGAACTTCCATGAACGATACTCACGATTCCGACGAACTCGCTCCCTCCGATTCTTCTGCCCTGGATTCGTCGAATGAAAACGGGACTCTGGTAGCGTGGACTGCCAATACGGGTGACAGCGTCAAATCGCATGTAGTGCATATCGACTCGACTGGAATCTCCTGGTCACTGAATATTAAAAAACCGGAAACCTTCGAACGGCTCCTGACCACGCTTGCCGAACAGCCCGAAGAAGCCACAGCCATCATCCGTGCCGAATCCAAAGCCTCTTGTCTGTCTCGCGAACGTCTGGTCCGTGTCACTTACGCCAAAGATTTGAACCAGCTTTCCATTTTCGATGAAGAGGGAAAGAAGCAGAAGATTCCCGATGGCAAAGAAGGTGAGCAGGGACAGATTTTTGAAGCAGTTCAACAATATCTGGGTGGTACACACAGCCAGGAAGACGCCGATGCGTGGTCGGTGATGCAAGGCCCCCTCTTCGCACTGGCAGTCACCGCGGCCATCGGTGGGTTATTCATTTTCCTCGCTGCAGACGCCGACCCCAATTACGAAGCCTCCGGCCGTCGCAGTGGAATGAAACAGCTCATGAACTGGTTGGGATACACCATCGGTCCCATCTGGACGTCGGTCTTCTTCGGTGCCATCGGGCTGGCCATTTTCTCATTCATGATTTTTCTGCTCGTGAAACGGCCCCAGCGAGATGTCCTGTCATTCAAGCTCATCTGAAGCAAAACAGTGAGCCCGGTTTGCTTTATAAAAGCAACAAAATAGACATTTTCTGTTCATCGATTGAGCTCCGTTTCCCTCCCGGAACTCAGCAATACGCCCCTCACCCCAGGTCAAAAGAATGGGTACCGGTTTATATTCCGGTTCACCTGAAGAAAGATGAAATACGAAGCATGAATCAACTCGACAAGCTGGTGCTGGATACGCTTTATAATCGAAGACGGAAAGCACAGACAAGTTGTTTTGTCGTCAACGAAGCGGGCATGGAATTACTCAAAGGTGATCAAATCGCGCTTCCCGTTATCGAATCCATTCTATGCGATGTGGTCGAGCCGGCGTTAAAAAATCTCACCGACCAGCAAGCTATTGACCTGGCAAAGCAACTGAAGGTCGATGTGGAATTCGTGAGTATCATCCCGTTTGATGGTTTAAGCGAGGTTCTCGGCGCTTACTTTGTCATTGGGATCAAATTCGCACAAGAAGCAAGAATCTATCAGTTTCTGAATCAGTGTAGTGATCGACTTCTCGCCAATGCCATTGCAACGAGTCCGGTGTATTTAACAAAAATGGATATCGGTTACAACTTTGGAGTTGCTCCAACAGACGCGTTAGCTGCTTTCGTCAAGCACCATTGCAGCAACGACAGTGAAAGAATCCGTAAAGCGGCAACGCGGGCACTTCAATTTTTGGATATGCCCACCGTTGATGAGTGAAGACAGGCTTTTGACTCAGCTAGAGGGACGCGGGTTGTTCTTTTTGTCGCGCTACAGACTAAATTGCACCTCTCCAGGCCGCCGGATATGATGTGCAATGCCGGAGTAGGACGACGGCAAGAAATCCCACCTCTTAAAAGTAGTTGAATAGACCTAAACGAACGGGAGTACTTAACGTGATCGAGCACACGGTGACCTTTTTGCTGAAACA
Organism: uncultured Gimesia sp.; assembly: GCF_963976445.1. GTDB lineage: Bacteria > Planctomycetota > Planctomycetia > Planctomycetales > Planctomycetaceae > Gimesia. Next base: position 10,766 of record NZ_CAXBKP010000043.1, read on the forward strand.
TTCACCGGGGTCCCCTGAAGAACAGACGTTTCTTGATGCCGCTTCGGCACTGGCAGACATTCCCGGTGTCCGAGATTTTGCCATCAGGCGTCAGACCAACTCCAAGAACAATCACACATTCGGCATCGCCATGCGTTTTGAATCGGAAGCAGAGTATCAGTCCTATACAGCTCATTCGGATCATACTGACTTCGTCCAAAAGTATTGGTTGAGCGAGGTTGTTGATTTTCAAGAAGCCGATTTTGAACCTCTGGTTGCCCACCATGAATCCTGACCTGATCGCCGGGAGATTTAGCAGAAGTGAACGACCATGACCATCCTCTATTCTGATCCTGTTTTCCTGAAACCTGATACGGGTAATCCGCCTGAAAATCCGGCCCGAATTCTGCCTGCTGTGCGTCGGGTCAATCAGATCGCAATCCACGCCGGCTGTCCCCGCAGGTCTTGGGACGAGGTGTCTGATTCGCGTCTGGAGCGAGTTCATTCGCGTAAGTATATCAGGTTCGTCAAAGAATTTTGTCTACAGGGGGGCGGCTATATATCGGATGATTCTTTTGTCGGACCCCGATCGTCTCAGGTTGCCCGTATGGCTGTCGGGGCCGTTTGTGATGCGGTAGAGCAGGTGGTTCAAGGCGCGAATGAGCGGGCCTTCTGTCTGGTGCGGCCTCCCGGTCATCATGCGACTTCAGATACGGCAATGGGATACTGTTTGTTTAATAACGTTGCCGTTGGCGCGCGACTGGCGATTGACGAATTGGGGCTTGAGCGGGTCTTGATCGTCGATTGGGATGTGCATCATGGAGACGGAACGCAGGAGATCTTCTGGGAAGACGGGCAGGTCGGTTTTTTATCGATTCATCGTTCGTCGTTTTATCATAGTACGGGAACCGCCGCCGAAACGGGAGCGGGAGCGGGGCTGGGAACGACCGTCAATGTACCGGTCGAATTTGGTACGTCCCGAGAAGACTATTTTGAGATGTTCACATCTGCTGTCGAACGATTGGCAGAGAAAATCAAGCCACAACTGGTTTTGATCAGTGCCGGCTTTGACAGCCACAAGGCTGACCCGGTAGGCTCACTCGGTCTGGAGAGCGAAGATTTCGGGCGACTGACCCGGATTGTGCTGGATATCGCAGCCGTGCATGCCGGTGATCGTGTGGTAAGTGTGCTCGAAGGGGGATATAATCCTCACGCGCTGGCAGAGAGTATCGAACATCATTTGCTCGAACTGACATCGGCCTGAATTTACCGAGAACACAGAAGCCGAAATTCCGATTCAAAGGCCCAACAAACATGCCCATCCGAAATCTCGAAAAGATATTTCATCCCCGGCGGATCGCTGTCGTCGGCGCCAGCCAGCGACCACTGAGTGTGGGGCAGACCGTATTTCAAAATTTGATCGCAGGCGGGTTTCCCGGCGCGGTCTATCCCGTGAATCCACGCTATGACAAGTTGGGCGATCACGTCTGTTATGCCACCGTTGCCGGCTTGCCTGAAGCCGTCGATCTCGCTGTGATTTGTATCCCCGCACGCACGATTCCCGAGATGATTCAACAATGTGGCGAAGCAGGGATACGGGGAATTGTGATTTTATCGGCCGGTTTTCGAGAAGCCGGAACAGCAGGCAGCGAGTTGGAACAGCAGCTTCTAACGATTGCCAGAAAATTCTCTGGCATGCGAATTGTCGGGCCGAACTGTCTGGGGGTGATGGCCCCCTATGCAAAGTTGAATGCCAGTTTTGCCACAGATATGCCGCTGACGGGGAATATTGCCTTCATCTCTCAGTCGGGTGCCCTTTGCACTTCTGTGCTGGATTGGTCGCTGCAGGAAAAAATTGGGTTTTCTCATTTTGTTTCCGTGGGCAATATGCTCGATGTGGGCATCGCCGACCTGATTGACTACTTTGCGCTGGATCCTCATACAACGGCAATCATTTTGTATGTCGAATCGATCACGGAAGCACGGCAATTCATGTCGGCGGCGCGTGCCTTCACAAAAAAGAAACCAATCATCGCTTACAAGGCCGGTCGCTTTACGGAATCTGCGAAAGCGGCTGCTTCACATACGGGCGCCATGGCGGGAGTCGACGCTGTCTATGAAGCGGCTTTTGAACGGGCAGGCGTGGTGCGCGTATTTGAGCTCGATGATTTATTTGATTGTGCCGAGTTGCTTGCGCGGCAGAAAACTCCCAAAGGGGACCGCTTGGCCATCGTGACCAACGCCGGTGGTCCGGGCGTGATGGCAACCGACGCTTTACTGGCCCGAGAGGGAGTGCTGGCTACGTTCTCAGATGAAACGATTGAGAAACTGAACGGCGTACTGCCCAGTGCGTGGTCGCATGGAAATCCGCTCGATCTCCTGGGAGACGCCCCGCCTGAGCGGTTTGGCAAAGCCGTGGAAATTGTACTCGCCGATCCGCAAGTGGATGGCCTGCTTGTGATCTTGTCGCCGCAGGCAATGACGGATCCACCGGGAGCCGCTACTGCGGTGATCAAAGCGATCTCATCCACACAAAAGCCCGTGCTCACAGCCTGGATGGGAGGCGCCAAAGTTCACGCGGGGATTGAATGCTTAAATAACGCTGGCATCCCCACTTATACGACACCCGAACAAGCCGTCCGCGCATTTATGTATCTGGTCTCTTATGCGCGCAATCAACAGCTCCTTTATGAAACCCCTCGCGAATTACCGGTCGAGTATTCCGTTGATCGTGCCCGATTACGAAAGATGTTTGATTCTGCGCTCACCGAGGGGCAGGGCATCTTATCTGAAAGTACATCCAAAAAATTGCTCGAAGCGTATGGCATCCCCGTCACAAAAACGGAGGTCGCGCGCACAGCCGACGATGCGGTTGCTTTGTCTTTACAGTTAGGACTGCCCGTCGTGCTCAAGGTATTTTCAGAGCAAATCACCCACAAGACAGACGTGGGGGGTGTTGAACTGGGTCTTACGAATGAAACAGAAATACGTGAGGCCTTTGATCGTATTCTGAGTCGTGTGCAGGAAAAACGTCCTGACGCGCAGGTCGACGGAGTGACTGTCCAGCGAATGGTTTCGGATTTAGAAAGCCACGAACTGATTGTGGGTGCCAAACGAGATCCCGTCTTTGGTATGGTCCTGCTGGTGGGAGCCGGGGGGACCGCTGCGGAATTATATCAGGATCGTGCATTAGAGTTACCGCCGCTCAATGAACGGCTGGCACGCAGGGCTTTGGAGTCGCTACGTTCTTGGCCCCTTTTAAATGGATACCGCGGCCGTCCTGCTGTGAACATTGAGCAACTGATCGAAGTCTTGATTCGACTGTCTTACTTCGTTTCTGATTTTCCCGAGATTGTCGAGCTCGATGTCAATCCGCTGCTGGCCACGCCCGAGGATGTGATTGCCCTTGATGCCCGGATTGTGGTCGATCATGGCGCCTCCGTTCAACCGATCCGACCTTACTCACACTTGGCGATTCGTCCTTATCCGGAAGAATTTATAAAAGCTGTGACGCTGAAAGACGGGACAGCGGTGTTGCTGCGTCCGATTAAACCCGAAGATGAATTGATGTGGCATGATCTGTTGGGTCAATGTTCGTTGGCATCCATTCATGCGCGGTTTCGTTATTCATTTCAGGCCACAACCCATGATATGGCAACGCGGTTCTGTTTCGTAGACTATGATCGAGAGATCGCCATTGTCGCAGAGATTTTAGAACAGGATCAACGTCGGCTCATTGGAGTGGGGCGACTCGTCGCCGACGCCGATCATCAGGAAGCCGAGTATGCGGTTCTGGTGAAAGATCAGTGGCATGGCCTGGGGCTGGGATCGCTGCTGACGGATCACTGTCTTGAAGTATGCCGAGAATGGGGCATCCAGCGCGTCGTTGCAGAAACAGCTCCAGATAATCATATCATGCTGGACATGTTTCGTAAGCGAGGTTTCCAAAGAGACGCCACTGCCCAGACCGATAGCGTGCTTCTGGTCAAGGAACTGGAAAAATAAATGTGCAATCATACTTTTTGATTGCGATGACAAGCTGCAGGAATTTCAGATGTTCTTACGACTCTCACATAAACTGAATCAGAAAATTAAAACCGGCAAACTGAATGCACTACCTTTGCATCAGAACCCGTTGGCCGACTGGTCGTGCCGTTTGTTTTATGCCAACCGCAGTCAGTATATTCTCCTCAGTAACTCAAAGTCGCTTTATTCCTGTGTGATGCCAGGCAAAGGGGTCACCAACGAGAAGAAGTTCGCCACAGCGGCCTTCGAATGCATTCGAGACTTTACCGCCGATGACGCACAGCAATGGGCATTTCGAAAGTATATTGCCCCTGAAAAAAACCGGGTTCAGGTGGGGAAAGCTTTAAATCGTTCTGTGACGAGTTGTATGAATCAACTTGTCGAGTACGCGCAAGATCTGTTGATTGACGATCAGCTCTCGCCTCATGAAGCAGGCTTCAAGATCAATGATTATTTATTGTCGTCAATTGGGATTAAAGAGTCTGATTGGTACGGCACACCTAACGATGCCTTCAAGAATTTGGTGAGCCAGATGAATGAGTCAGTGGACTCAATCGGGGAAGAACCAGTCCCGGATGAAAAGAAAACGGAGAAACAACCGGCAACCTGGTTCGTTTACATTCTACAGTGTGCGGATGGCTCACTCTACACGGGCATTACGACCGACTTGACCCGACGATGTGAACAGCACAATGCAGGAACGGGTTCACGCTACACGCGCAGTCGTCTTCCCGTCAGCATCGTGTATCACGAAATTCAAGCCACCCGCAGCTTAGCACTGAAACGAGAGCTGGCGATTAAGGCCCTGTCAAGAAAAGAAAAAGAAACACTCATCAAGTCGATGCATTGAGATCAGGTCACTCCGTTCGTGCTTTTTCGTGTCTTTCGTGGTAGTTAAAAACGTTTGATTAATTCCCGAAATGGTTTTGCACAGCCTAAGCAAGTCACATTCTGCCTTCATCAGGCATAAAACTGATCGGTCTTATAAATCCGGAGCGTGACTTCGGAATCCCGTTTCCAGTTGGTGGAGCGAGAGTAATAGGTGATCAACGCTTCGTCGCCGACGAAGGTCAGCGATGGGTAAGCCGCATCCACAGTTTTTCGGTTTTCGATATCTTTGAAATGGCTCCAGGTCTGTCCCTCATCTTTGGAAATCGCTGCCGTCAGAGGCGTGCGTGGCCAGTTAGTGGGAGAAGCCACGTTATTCCACAACAGAAGCAGGTCTCCCGTTTGCGGAATCCGTTTCACAATCGCCGGGGATTCCGGTGAAGGAAGCTGCGTTGGCTGGGGAGTACTCCAGTGTTCGCCACCATCTTTCGAAATGCTCTGATAAATTTTCTCGTTCGTATTCCGTAACAGGCACAGCAGTCGACCGTCTTTCAATTCAACGATCGTCGGTTCATGACAGCCACGCCCTTTCGCAGTCATGCTGTTCGCACTTCGTCGCCAAGTGCGGAACCCGTCATCCGAATAAAAGACAAATGAGTGTAGATCGCCCCCCTTGTACGAAGTACCCCCGATATATTCTTTGGCGAAAGGCCCGTGTGCAGGCAGGATTACGCGGCCCGTACTCAGTCGCAACGCCCGGTCGGCATTGCAGCAATACCAGCCCGGCTCGGAAACCTGCCGTTGTTCGCCCCACGTCAGCCCGTTATCGATCGAACGGCGTAAGAAGACGTTCCGTTGGGCGTGATCGTCCCAGCCGACGTAAAAGAACAGAAGCTCCTTCTCGGAAAGGCGCACCAGATTGGGGTGCTTCACATTCTGCTTCCATTCATTCGGCTGTAGCACCCGCCGGTTGCCCCACGTGCGTCCCCGGTCGTTCGAAATCATCGACGTAATCTGACAGGCGACATGATCGCCGATGCCCGAGTGCCCTTTTTTCTGAGACGGCTTATCAGACTGACTATAGTACTCCGACCAGACCAGCATCAGGCGTGTTTCATCCAGCGGAAGGATCAGCTGATGATCATGGCGCGGATGTTGCGGCGACCAGGGACAGACGATCTGATCATGCACGGGTTTCAACAAAGGTCGCGCACCGCCGATCGATTCCCCTTTCGCCAGCAGGAGAGAAGCCGGAAACATCCTACTCAGCGAGAGTGCCAGCGAGGACTTTAAAAACGAGCGACGTGGAAGCTGCATGATAAAAACCTTTTGAAAATAAAATGGTTCGCTATTTCAACCCCACTGGCTCCCCCAGCACTTGAATACTCAACAGGTGATGTGAGGGCATTTTGGTGCCGCGTTCGACGACGGAGGTTTTGCCGTTTTTCTCCAGATCCGCTTTGGTTAATGTCCAGAGTATTTTTTTGTCGCGGGTGATTTCGAACGCCTGCACGTCGTTGTTCATGCCTTTCCGATGGTGATAGTCGGAATTGATCACAACCAGATTTCCATTTTTGCGGACCTGCACGCCGACGGGGTAGAGGAGTTCGAAACCCAGGTCGTCTTTTTTGGTCAGCTCCCAGGTGATCTTTCCGTCCGGGTCGACTTCGATGATCCGGTACGATGTGATGCAGGGGATCAGCGTGCGGCCGTTCGCCAGGCGGATTGCGGTGAAAGGGCGATCGTTCTCGTTCAGCTTATATCGCCAGATTTCCTTGCCGTCCGCATTCAGTTCAAGGATGACTTTGTTATCGCGATACGAAATCAGATACGTGCCTTGTTGAGTTTTGCGTGCCTGCATATAGCGGTTGTGCGGGTTCTTGCCGCCGTCGGGCAGATCAATCGATAGTGTCACCTGCTTGTCACGGTTGACTTCCAATAATTTCTGATTGCCGCAATCCAGAATCAAAATCTTGCCATCTTTCAGAGGCTGGCAGGAATTGATTTCCTGCTTTCCCTTCTCGCGAGGCACGTTGAACTCCCAGGCGGTTTCTTTGTTCTCATTCACTTCACGCACGCCAAACCGATGACAAAACAGTACGTTCCCGTTATCGAGTTTCCAGGCATCATAAACCGTTTCGATGCCCGGCCTCTGATAGTGCCAGACGATGTTGTTCTTTTCATCCAGCTCCATCACTCCTTCCCCATAGCCAATCAACTGCCGATGCCCGGTTGTTTTGTTCGCAGGGGAACTTTCATTCGTTTCTTTCAACAGTCGCCCTGCACGGCCCGCGAGTTTCAAGTAGTGGTCGCTGGGCAAACCTTCAAACGTGCTGAAGCGGGCTCCGTCGGCGGTGGGCGGCGTGTTGCTGCATTTGAAGATCGCCGTACCTTCATCGACTTCGTCAAACATCGCGACATAAATCATCTGACATCCAACACGCTTCGCGGCACTGACTTGCGACCAGAAGAATTCGCCCTTAAGCCTTGGGATTTGATCGAGTTTCCCGCCGTGCAGGTTATGCCAACTGAATCCGGGAAAGATCACAGGCAGGAAGTCGAGATTCGCGCGCTCACACCAACGGCGATCGGGTTCCCAGACTTGGGTTGCGTGCCGCGACGCTTCGTCGGGATTTCGATAGCGGCCAATCGTCCACGGGCTGACGACATCGGCGGCTTTGATGATCTCATGCAGTAACGGATCGTTGACGGCATCGCGGGTTCCTTCGCGCCAGTATGATGGCACACCCAGCATCACCGCACAGCCATTAGACTTCAGCCACTGCACCAGTTCGAAACTTTCGCGCAGTGAATACGGGCGATTGTCGCTGAAGCCGATGCCCCAGATCGCGACCAGCGGCTGACCTTCATGATGCAGGTAGGTGGGGTCGCTGGTGACCTTCTGCTGTTCGCGCAGCAAGGTCCAGTCTTCGCGCACCCGCTTGACCTGCCCGGCTCTCAGACCACTCAGATCATACATCACCGCAAATGCGCGTCCTGACTCCTTTGCTCCCGCGCGGACATGCGATAACACCGTATTATTATTTCGCAGTAGAGCGGGCGCTGATAGACCCGATGCAAAACGCTGCAGGAACGCACCGTCGATTCCGTATTCACGCATCCAGCGAAAATGTCGTATTACCGTTTTTTGATTCGCACTGCTGAAGACGTCCGCTGTGCTGCCGTCAGTATGTTTGAATCCCGTGGGGAATCGTTCGTCCGAATCCAGTTCCGAAACATCGGGCCACAGATCGACGGTGACGTTTCCGGGTCCGAAGGGCTTCCCACCATTGCGGGCCCAATGTTTCCAACCCAGTTTGGCGCCATCGCCGGGGCAGTTGAACCAACCCTGATAGCCCACCATGACCTTGCCGGTGAGCGTGCTGGCATCAATGGGAGCCGCCGCTTCTGTTTGTGCCACTGCGGGTGGTGCAATAAACACCGACGCGGCAATGATGAGTAAAAAATAGATCAAAAAACTTCTTTTCATGGACTGATTCCGTTAGTGAGTTTTCGTCAAGGTTTTTTAAGTCTCCGGGACCAGCTTGACCGGATACGTGTTTCCCGAAGCGAACTGCGGCACATAGATCGCACCATCGGCAGCCACCACCAGATCATGCGGATGGCGGAAGAAGCCCCCTTGTTGGTGCATCGGTTGCAGTTGGCCGTCGACGTAGTGGGGGGCCGTTCCGCCGATGTTCGACACAATATGATAATCACGATCGAGCACCGAGATGTAGCCTTTACTTTGTCGGTCTTTGGGCCAGTTGTCCGCCAGGTGCGGCACGAACATGTGTTCGCCGACGATTTGAATCATGCGCGGATTTGAGCCGGGCAGAGAAATTTCTTTGATCCATTTCCCGTCCAGCGTCAGGCGTTTGATCGTCTGCTGATCGCTCATCGCAATCACCAGCTCAGGTTCGCCGGGGCCGCGTGTATCAATGACTCCCCCATGCGGGCCCCAATGTGCGATGCCTCCTTCCGGCCCGCCGAAGTAATTCAGCAGCTTGCCTTCACGGTTGTAACGCATGATGTAATCTTTGCCGTAGCCATCCAGCACAAAGAAATCGCCGCTGGGCAAGTGCAACGTCCATGCGGGACGAAACTCTTTCTCATTGGCGTATTTGCCCGTCGATTTGGGGTAAGTCAGCTCCATCAAGATATCGCCGTCCAGCGTGGTCTTGAAGACTCGATTCAGGTTGAGATCGGTAATAAACAACACCTCCCGATTACCTTCGTTCACAATCTCCAGACCATGCGCGCCGGGAAAGCGAGTGCCCCACTTATTCAGTAGTTGACCGTCTTTGTTGTAAACGATGACATTGTTCGCCGTTTCGTCAGTCAGCAGAAAAATTCTGCCATTGGAATCGACGACCATCGCACTGCAGTTCTTCACCGGCGTTTTTTCGTCTAAGACACCCCAGCCCGCGACGGGCCGATATTGAAACTTGCCCTGCCCAAACAGAGGCAGCTTGTTTTCCTTTGCACTCAGATCACGGGCTCCCAGCGCGCAGGCCCCTGTGAGCAGAGATTGAACCAGAAAATCGCGTCGATGCAGCCAGCGGTCAGACATGATCTGTTCCTGTGTGTATATGGATCGTGAATTTGATTTTACTTGCTACTTGCCTGCGGCGCGCCAACGTTTCATTTGCTTAATATTAGCTTCCAAGATGGCGGCTTGCTCGGGATCTCGCTTGCGGGACTTATCGAGATAGAGTTTCATATCGCTATCGTACATGGCCTCTGATTCGGGGAAGCGGCCCCGGTCGTCTGATCTGAGTTCCCAGTTCGCGAGCAAACTTCGAAATGCGGCGAGCTGTTGTTTGTAAGTAGCGTTGTCGGCCAGATTATGAATCTCCCACGGATCACTGGTGAGATCGTAGAGTTCCTCTTCGGGTCGTGTCTCGGCGAGATGCAGTGACTGGGCCGCGTTCAATTTTCCGGCGGCATGAAGTTCGCGCAATACGGGCATAAATGGTTTTCCGTCCTTGTACTTGCAGGGTTGCAGATAAGGACGCTCGGGGAGATAGTTGCGAATGTACTTGAAATTCCCTTTACGGACACTGCGAATATGATCGACGGTTTCGTCACAACGGTCCCGGGCCGACACCACATATGAGCGCGGTTTGGCCTCGGAACCGAATAAAGGACGTCCCTGCATGTTCGCCGGAATGTCAATGCCTGCGAGTGCCAGACTGGTCGCGGCGAGATCGATGTGCGCGATCAGTTCTTCGCGTAACGATTTTGATCCCACGAATTGGGGTCCCCAGACGACGAACGGAATCTTCAGCCCTTCTTCATACAGAAACTGTTTGCCGCGTGCATGACTGATGCCATGATCGGTCAGAAAAAAGACGATCGTATTGTCGAGTACGTGTTCCTGTTTCAATTTGTCAAGGATGCGGCCCACCTGACGGTCGGTATAAGAGACGGAGTTCAAGTAGGCGGCCCAGTCTTCGCGAATCACGGGGTGATCCGGGTAATACGGGGGCAGTGTGACTTCTTCTGCGGTGACCAAAGTCTTCAGACCGGTTTTGACTTCGTCATACCAGCGATCGACGTTGCGCAGTTTTCCGCCCTGCAGTTGATATTGCGCAAAGAAGGGCTGGCTTTTGCCGCGTTTCGTCCAATCAAAGCCGTCATACAGGTCCGACTTTTGATAAACAAAGTTATAATCTTCTTTGCCGGGCCGCGTCCCTTCCGGGTTGGCGTTCGTCGTATAGTAACCGGCTTTTTTGAAGAGTTCAGGAACCGTCTGCATTCCCTGGGGCAGGTGAATCTTCAACGCGCCCCGTCCGCTACGGTGATGGTGTGCGCCGATGGTGGTCTGATACATGCCCGTAATCAGAGCCGAACGAAACGCGGAGCAGACCGGCGCCGTCGCGTAAGCGTTATTGAACACAGCCCCTTCCCGCGCGAGCTGATCGACGTGCGGTGTCTTGACCAGTGTCTCTCCCTGATAGCCGAAGTGACACGACATATCGTCGACCAGAATCCAGACAATGTTGGGGCGTGTTTCCGCTGCTTCGGTCCGGGCTGACACAAGCAATGACAGCACCAGCAGGAGGGTTAACAGTGTGAGCAACTTCAGTTTCACGGTGTTTACTTTCTGATGGAATGTGCAAGGTATACTTTAATCGTTGGGATTCAGGATGTTCTTCCAGTCGGGATAAACGGGACGCGTTTGTTTTTCTTTTCCCCCTTGGACCGGTGGAGCCGGGGGAACGGTGGTGAGTGTCTGCTGCAAGATCCGCCGGGACTGTTCTCCCTTGTTGCTCGCTTTACCTGCGGTCAAGTTCTGACTCTCAGTGAGATCCCGAGGTACGTTAAAAAAGCGTCCGTCGCGATAGAGTTTGAACTCCGCATCGCGCACGTACTGACTGCCTGTGAAGCGGCCCCAATAGGGTTGATAATGGCAGAGGACCCAGTCGCGGGGCTGGCCTGGTTGGCCGTTCAATTGCGGTAAGAAACTGCGACCGTCGATGGGGTCGCTCTTCGCGAGTTGCACACCTGCCATCGCGGCCAGCGTGGGATAAAAGTCGGTGAAGTCAATCAGGTCGTTCAGCACCTTGCCCTTCGGTGTGTGTCCTTTCCAGTAGGCGACCAGCGGCACATGCGTGCCCATGTCGGTGGTGG
>NZ_CAXBKP010000044.1:0-21419 GCF_963976445.1 uncultured Gimesia sp.
TATCGAAGAAAACGAGCAGTCCTTTGAAGTCACTGCCATGTGCCAGACCTTCCAGATTTCACGGAGCGGTTACTATCCCCCGGTTCCAAAGAGCTAATACGCATTTCGGATGGCTTTCGGATAGCCTGCTGATTCTAGAAATCATGGGACTTGAAAGAGCGACCTGAGTCGACAAAAGAGCAAAAATCGGCAAAACTGGGTACAGTTTTAGGATGTGTACCCATAGAGATAGACCACCGGTTTGGAGGACCGGAGTTTGATCCACAGCAATGTACTCAGGTATTTGAGTAAGGATGTAGCAGTGGTTTTTGTCTGTTAAAATCTACGTTTCAGCGGGGTACAATGAATGTGTTACCTCCCCCAAAATAGTAGAAAATACGTTATACCAAGATGTCCAAGATTTTCCACCCACTACTTGCTCTTATTGCTTCGTCGACTGATCGTGAACTTGCAAAATATGTTGAATTCTTGAAGCATGAGAACCGGATTTTACGTTCACGACTTCCCAAACAGGTCCACACTACTGTGGATGAACGTCAAACCTTGTTGCGATATGGCAAGGTTATTGGTCGAGCGATCGAAGAACTCGTTTCAATCTCCACACTCCATTGAAATTGCACTTGAAAGCCATCAGCTTTACCAAAATGGGTGACCGTCGGCCGAGAATTGATCTCGCTAACGGCGAACAAAACCAAATATTTAAAGAGTTTATCGCGCGGCTGAATAAATTGACCATACGGGGATAAGTGGGGGGAATTAAAAAGGCCTTCGTGGGTATGACGAAGGCCTTGGATTTGTAAGTGGTGGTCTTGGAAAGACTTGAAGAAGTACACCCGGAGGGATTCGAACCCCCAACCCCCGGTTCCGAAGATCGTAGTAGCTTTAACCATACTTTGCTTATGCTTCACAAACGCCTGTTTTTTAGGGCAATTTACTTCAACCACGCTTTGACAATGCTTTGCTTTTGCTTAGATAACGCGTATTAGTGGGGGGATAAGTGGGGGGGATTCTCGAGCGGACTGACTAAAGGTTCGAGCGTTTGAAGGCTTATTCAAATTTCTGACCAGGTAATCTATGGTATTTGAACAGGTCATCTGGAAGTGGTTTCAAATCTCACGTTCTCAGGTTGATTTTTTGTTTTCTCTCAGCAGCCCAGCGGGGTAAAACGAATGTGTAACCGCTTCCATAATTACCACATACCGACAATACACCGATGAGCAGAATTTTCCACCCACTACTCGCTTTAATCGCCTCAGCCACCGATAACGAACTGGTCAAGTATGTCGAATATCTAAAATATGAGAATGCGATTCTGCGTTCAAGACTACCGAAGTAAATCCATACAACTTACGAAGAACGCCAAACCCTGTTGAAGTATGGAAAGGTTCTTGGTCGAGCCATTGAGGAACTGATTTCGATTGTCAGCCCAGCGACATTTGCCCGATGGGTTCGAGACGGGAGGAACGGCAGACCTAAGCCGAAGAATCCGAAAGGTGGTAAAAGGAAACCTCAAGAACTACGTGAGTTAGTCATCAAAATCGCCATTGAAACTGGTTTTGGCTACACTCGTATTATTGGGGAACTTCGGAAACTGGGGATCAAGAAGATTAGCCGACAGACCGTACGGAATATCTTGAAGGAAGAAGACACTGAACTCCACTTGGATCACACTTCCGATTTATGAAATGAGTTACCCAAGCAGCTCGGTGGAATGTTTTTGGACTGTAACTGCTTCTCAATCAAATCGGCGACAACAAAAGGCGTTCGTATTTTGTATCTGATGGTGTTTCTCTGTCTACAAACACGCGAAGCGATTGCCACTGAATCCGCGGAACATCCCAAATCAGCCTGGGTTTGCGAACAAACTCTGAAATTCATTGAGCAGAGCAGGGGGCGAGAAATCAAACCGGCAATGATTATTCACGACCGGGATGGGAAATACACAAAGGAATTCACTGAGACTATGCAGCAATCCGGCATCAAGACAAATCCGCTTCCGATAGCGTCTCCGAATCTTAATGGAAGATGTGAAAGATTCATTGAAACGATCAAGTTGGAATGCCTGGCGAAGTTTATTATTTTTGGAAAACAGCATCTGGATCATTTGGTCTCCGAATTCACCACGTACTACAACATGTGCCGATCGCATACAGCGCGAGACCACCTCCCACCGATTCGAGAGATTCCAAACGAAGAAGTTGAGAAATTGTCGCCTGATGAAGTCCAAGTGATTTCACACATCGGTGGCTTGGTAAAATCATTTGAGCGGAATGCAGCTTGAAGTGATCGGATATGATCATCAGACCCATGATATGATGAAATCTTAGAAGAACATAACTGTAGCTTAAGGGGTGAATAGGTGTTATAATTAAGTTAAGTGAGGGTAATGTTCATTGCCGGTATTCGTTGCCCCATTTTTCTTATAGGCTCATTTTGTGGTAGAATATCAATATGGCTCCTAAAATTACAGAAGAAATGCGGCAGGCATTACACCAGCAACCAGATCGTCCACTCAAAATAGAAGATGATCAATCGCAAAAATGTTATGTCTTAGTATCACAAGATGAATTTCGACATTGGATTGAAGCTGAACTCCGTCGGGAATTGCAAATTGGCTTCGACCAGGCAGACGCCGGTGATGTTGAAGAGTGGGATGTTGAAGAAATCCTCAAAGAAGCGCATACTCGTCACGCTGCAAAGACTGAGTAATGCCACGTCTAATACGCACCCGTCAGGCAAAAGAAGATGTCCTGAGTATTTGGTCTTATATCGCACAGCATGATACGACTGCTGCTGATAAACTTGTCCAAAAGATCAATGACCTATTAAAGAAGTTGGCTGCGCATCCTGGAATGGGGACACTACAAGAACAATACCGTGAAGGCCTTCGCTGTTTTCCGATCGGCAAATATGTCATTTTCTATGAACAGGTGGAAAATGGAATTCAAGTGATCCGAATTCTTCATGGAGCAAGGCGATTGGAAGATTTGTTGTAAATGTTCTTTGCAGTTATTCAGTCGATCTGTAAATAAAGAAATCATATTCTTATGATATCACTACACTTAACCTAGAAGGCGAGCTGATTCATAGGCCGCAGGAACTAAATAATTGGTTGAGTGTTCAATTGAGCCGTGAAGTTTCATTAGAATTTTTCAGGCAGCACTTCTTGTATTTTTTCCCGCTTCCACAAGGGCAGGGATCATTCCGGCCAATTCGGGCATCTTGCCTTATGATTGTATTTGGTACGTACGCTGGTTGAGTTAATGTATCAGCATCGGGGGCATCAGTGTCTGCTATTAGATCCAAAATCGAGTCATCTGACACACCAAAAAAACTTCCGTATTTCTCCTGGTAAAGTTTCTTGCGGAGTGCCTCAGCCTCTTCATTGTCCTTCTTCCATTCTTCGAATTCGGGAAATTTGATCTCTAAGACGGTACAAACTGAAACGAGGCTCTCTCGCAAATCAAGAATCTCTGGATCAATTTCACTTGTGCAGATGAACTGCCGCACCGGATCAATAGCTTCTGTTGAAAAATGTGAGAGCGCCGCTTGTCCAAGATGTGTTATGATCGTCTCATCGGTTTCCTCTTCGAAAAGATCGATGCACTTTCGGATGGCAAGGTCGGTATGTAATTGCTCCAGTACACTAGAACCATAGAGTCGAAAATGCCATTCTGCAGTGGAAAACTCAGCTGTGAGAGCTTTGGCAACATCACCTCCACCAATTCTGATGAGAGCTCTTTGGCATTCTTCATTGAACCAGTCATCATCTTCCTTGAGTGCTTCGATCAATGATGGGACCGCCGCTGTCAGTCGCAGTTCACCCGCCAAACGAAGGACAAATCCCTGCATCAATGCCTTTGAACTATTTTCCGAATAATCGATATTCTCATTCAGCATCATCAGAACTTGGTCAGCAACGATGTCACCGCCACGCCCCAACGCTTCTACGATCCGATTTGCGTGGGGCAGGTCCATTTCAGAGAGATATTGTGTCGCATTCTCCTGTTCACAGAAATCTCTCAGTTTGTTCCACAGAGTCTCTGAGTCTTTAGAATGCAGATGGGCTCGTTCAGAAAGAGCGGAACCGAATTCTGGCAGGAACCCAGGAAGTCCCAGAATCTCTGACTTCCTGGTTCGTGTAAGCAAAGGATCGGCATGGGCGAGTACGTTTGAAATAGCAGAAGCATATAGATAATCATCCTGATTTTCATCCTGGTGTGCGAAGTTCTGTTGTAGTTCTTCCATGCACCATTGGATCGTGGATTCAGTCTGCGGAAGACTCACAGCTTCATTGATGAAACGTAGGGATGACTTACGTCCATACTTTTCAACCACTTGGATCACGAGCGGCATTATGGTGGTGTCTTCACAGAATGGTCGAGAGAAGTATTGGAGTGCCTGTATTCGAACTGGTAATTCGGGATGCAGGATAGCTTGTTTGATTTTTTCTTCCGGTAGTCGCATTATCTTTCTCCTCCGTGAAGTACCTCTGTCGGGGAAACGGACATCATATGTATAAAAACTCCTGGATTCTAAGTAATTCTGATCTAAAATAAAAGGATTTTAAGTGACTTGGCAGGCTGCAATTGTTGGTCTCGCAGTGCATCCCGTTGCATATTTTCGCTCCTGATTCTACCTTTTGTTATAAGCGTTAAAAAATAGAGTCGACTTTACAAAGAATCAGACTGATCATTAGATTTTCAGAATCCGTTTTACACTGTTAGGCTGTCTATGACCTTTATCCTGAAACCTTGGCAACTGTTCTTCATCATAGTCGCTGGTTGGGTTAACAAGGAGCAACAGGAAGTGATTGAATATCTACGAACTGAGAATCAGGTTCTTAAAGAGAAACTTGGTAAGAAACGGATTCTTCTTAATGACAGCCAGCGTCGGAGACTCGCCGTTAATGGGAAAATTCTGGGACGTAAGCGACTGGAAGAAGTTTGTACTTTGTTTACACCAGATACCATTCTCCGTTGGCATAAAAAGTTGGTAACCATGAAATGGGATTGTTCAAATCGAGGCAAGAGAAAATCAGGTAGACCCAAATTGACTGATGAAGTTAAGCAATTAGTAGTTCGAATCGCAAAAGAGAATTCTACTTGGGGATATGATCGGATTGTTGATGCTGTTGGAAATGTAGGTTACAAGATCTCTGACGAATCGGTCCGCAAAATTCTCAAAGAGCAGGGCATTGAACCAGCGCCTGATCGGAAACGCCATACAACATGGAGTACCTTCCTTAAGGCGCACTGGGAAGTATTAGCAGCGATTGACTTTACCACTGTGGAAGTCTGGACGAAAGGTGGCCTTGTTACCTTCTATCTGCTGTTTGTAATGGAACTGAAGACACGGAGAGCGCATTTTGCTGGTTGCACAATGAATCCACACGAAATATGGATGAAACAGACAGCCAGAAACCTGACAGATGAGGACGAAGGGTTTCTGCGTGAGAAGCAAATGTTAATCATGGATCGAGACACGACTTTTTCTGTGTCATTTCAAATGATCTTAAACCAGTCGGATACTAAGCCGATTGTGTTGCCACCGCGCTCTCCTAATCTGAATGCTTTTATTGAGCGATTTTTTCGTTCACTCAAATCAGAGTGCCTCGACAGAATGATATTCTTTGGTGAGAACTCATTAAGAAATGCAATTAAAGAATACTTGACTCATTATCACGAAGAGCGGAACCACCAGGGACTAGATCATCAGATCATTGAACCGGGAGAGGAAGTTGGTCAAATTGCTGGTGAGATTGAGAGCCGCGAACGACTTGGTGGTATGCTGAACTATTACCATCGCAAAGCGGCGTAGCAATTCTGATCAGATCATTCTATTTCTTCTGCGATCGCGGTACGTACACTCCATAGAAATTGCACTTGAAAGCCCTTAGCTTTACCAAAATGGGTGACAGTCTGCCGAGAATTGATCTCGCAATCGGCGACCAAAACCAAATAGCCAAAGAGTTTACCGCGCGGCTGAATAAATTGACCATACGGGGGAGTCGAATCTGTGGATGTAACCGCGATTAGCGAAAACATTGGAACAATATCAAGCAAACTGGTTTCCAGATTCCAGAGCCTGTCATACCTGACCTATCCGAATTTATATATCTGTCAAAGTTCTACGGGATTTGCATGTAGTACTATTCGGATGAATTAGAATTTGTGGGGATAATCGCCTCATTTTCTTAGTCCAGATGTCTCCTTGCCGCCAACCTTGAACCAGTTGGAATGTTAGAAATCAAAGGTAAATTCAGCTCTAACTTCATAATGGCTTGACAATTAAAGGGTCTGTAATTAATATCAGGATGTGTATATTCACATATGGTTATTTGTCCCTAGAATGGAGATGTCGCCGATGAGTGTTGAAATTCTCACTAACCCGATTCAAACACCAAACAAATTGCTTCCGCAGCTAGAATCAACAGTAATTGATCTGGCTAGTGAATTTGCCGATGGTGTTGAAGAGATTGAGATCGAAGTGTTAGAAGTCAACGACTTCAACGGAACTGCGGCATATAGCAATTCATCGACTGGATCGTGCTGTCAATGCGGCCAATTCTAGTGTAAGGTTGCTAATGCGTCAGGATTTTGATGTGGGGCATCTTTCTATCTTAGTGAGATGCCCCGCACTCTCAATTTCGAGTCTTGATCAGTTTGCGTATCCTCATTCAATTGAAAATGTGTGTACGCTAGAGGATTCCTCACGGCTTAACACTTTCATCGAATCCGTCTCATCTGAACTTGCACTTACCGCTTCTCGATTATATGCACCAGTTGACGAAGTTGGGACATTTCTTCAACATCTCTCAAAGCCCCACCTTACACAGCTAAAAAAACTGAGGCCCGCCTGGAGAATTGTCGCACGATCTATAATGAAAGCATCTGTACAAGGAGCGCACTGTGGGATTGGTGTAGTTTCAGCTGGAGGTGAGAAAACGGCTTTTCGGATTGGGGAGCGATATTATCGGCTCACTCCTAATCGTTTTATGCTTTGGCGCTTAGGACGAATCTTTGGTTGTCGAATAAACCATTTCTCATCGCTTCGAGTTACAGTTTCTCCTGGAGTAGTTTTTTATAGGCAATGTGATACTGAAGAAGGAGTTAAGCTACAATGGTGGACTATTACCGACGATGGACTACTTCGGCTGCAGCGTGCGAAACTGACTGGATTTACCGCCACCATTCTGGATTCTGCTATTTCTCTATTTGGTAAAGGAGAATTCTTCACTCCTCAAGAACTCTGGGGTTGTTGTAGCCAATCAGCATCGATCCAGAACGAAGATCGCTTCTGGACGACTCTCCATAAGTTATTATCGATGGGAGTTCTGTCTCCCGAATCACACTTGCCTTTCGCCATTGATAATCCAGTAGAACACTTGGATCAGTGCGCACAGAAGATATCAGTTGACTTGCCATTTAAAATATCTGTGCTGAACGAGGTTCTCAGCACCGATCTTGCATCTGCATCTTGTCGCGAATATACAAAAACTTGCCAACTTCTTAATTCCATTGTTGATGAACCTGTTTCTGCTACACGTAGCACAGTGATTGACCACTTCGTTAATATTGATGGAAGAATTTCAAGCAAGGCATATAACTTAATTCAGTCCGAAGTTCGACAATATTTTTCACTAATTCGCAACTGCCGACTTGCAAATGACAATTATCTCTTTAGGCAGCGACTTTTATCTTTCTTTAAAACTGCTGGACTCTGCAACAAAAAGATTACCATTTCTGAACTTCAAGGCTTAATCAAGGACTTTAGTGTTGAGGATATGCTTCGCTCATCTGATTCAAGTCTTTCAGAGGTTTTGGTTAGTCTAGAGCAACAAGTACGATCTGCGTATCAGCACCCGATGACGAATGGAGATGAACATTCTCTTGCTCGCATGCCAAATATTTCTCTGACTGTGTCGGATCAGAAACTGTTGAGAGATAACACGTTACTGCCTTTTGAAGCATCTGTAAGAATTGGCGCTAAAGAACTATCCGACTTGAATGATGGACAATTCGAACTCATTGTCGAAATGGCGAGTTTTCCTGGGCTACTTCGTGGAAGGCATGAGTGGATTTCAAGGCACTCCAAAATCAAACCGAGCCTTGAGACGCGGTTAGTCTTTGAAGGATTCCGTAGTTTCAATGACGATTCGGCGGCGATTGTAGAACTCTGCACCGAAAAAATATGTGACGCTATGAACGCAACGGCTAGGCCAGTGCTAGCTGATTACGAGCTCGAACTGTATTGTTACCGTAGCCGGATGCCGCGAGAAAGAGTATTGAGTCGAGATGATGTCGAATTCAGGTTAGATAGCAATGGAAATAGTTCTTTTCATATACGTAAGACTGGTAGAAAGATTTTCTTTGTCTGTACTTCTACTGTTTTTCACACAGGTGACCTTCTCTTTGACACCTTAATCGCTTTGGGAGCTCCGCAAGTTCAGCCTACTGCAAGCAGTCTCGCTATCTGTCCCGACCTAAATGAGTTATTCAGATATCATCCTAGGATTACATTTGGCCGTGTAGTAGTGCGTCCAGGATTCTGGAGATTTCGACCAAAACAACTCCTTTCCAAACTGGAGAAATCTGAGTATCGCCGTTCTAGTGGTGTGTCTTCTCGCACATATAAGACTTTTCAACGTCTTTACTCAGCAAAAAGACTTCAACATTCCTTTGGAATTCCACGTTTTGCCTTTCTGCGAACAGACTACGAAAAGAAACCTCTTCCATTGGACTTCCTATCTCCATTTTCCCTCGATACCCTCTCAGCAGAAGTTCGCAAGGCAACTAATTGGGTGGAGATTGTCGAATGTATCCCTGACTTAGATAATTGTTTCGCATCTGATAGTAATGACAAACGTTACGCAATCGAACTCATGCTAATGATTCATTGACAGCTCTAGTAATTCGCTTGAATTATGCCAAATTACCTGGAAACTATATGACAACTCAATCATTCACAGAATGGAACTCAAGACATTTCTATATAACTCCCAAGCATCAAATAGAATGGCTCGCGTATACCCTTGCAGACAAAGTTGCGGGATATTCAAAGGATGCTAAATGGTTTTTCGTCAGGTATGCTGATCGGTTTGATTCATCGGACAGGTTTCGTGAAGACGACTCAGATTGCCACATTCGATTTCGATACGAATCCAATTTGTCCTTAGACCTTTCGTGCACATTATGGATTGACGCCCCATACGTTCCAGAAGTTAAACGGTATGGCGGCAATGAATGGATATCAACTGCAGAGGCCTATTTTGTGGAGAGTAGTAGATTTGTAATAGATCAGATTGTCCTTTGCCGCGAAGCATCAACTATCGACTATGACAAGTGGCGAGGGCGGAAGTATCTTGCGGCCACGGCTTTGACTCTACCAGTTCTCTCCCTCGCAGCAAAGGTAGGAAACTTACAGCCAACGATAGCAGCCATTTCATCGTTTCATTCACACAGTTTTCGTGTTGTTGGGGAAACGCATAACTTACGACTGAAATCCACAATCCAAGCCACAGTCAAGTCGGCAAAAGCAGAATTGTCAAGTACACAGCACGGGAAACGCTATAGCGAGTTTTTAGAATCCATTCCAGACGAATTCGCCGAATATCCGCAGGTTACTTCATCACTATTGCATATGAATATGAACCGTCTGGGTTTTTTACCACTTGAAGAATTTAAATATTTCCAACAACTGAGTTCTTACGTTACTAAGTTCAATGTCAAATTATAATTTCTCACATCTTTCTCTACCTCCAACAGCTGATCCTTGTGATGCTTGTGCTATCGTGCGCGAGCACGGAGTATGCATCATACGGCAGGCTATTTCTTCTAAAATGGCAGTTCTTCTTGATAATATAGTAATGGAACTTGAGTACACCGAAATCTTCACTCACAATCGTAATTCTATAGTCTTTGACAAACTTACTCAGAGGGTAGGCCGTTTAATTATCAAGGCCCCCGTATTCATAGAACTTCTAACGCATCCCCTAATACTAGAAATTTGGCATTCGTATCTGAGCACAAGAATGGTCTGCTCCTCCTTTGCCTCGCATTCATTATTGCCAAGTTATAATCGTTATGCCTGGCATAGAGATTTCCCCTACTGGATCGAGGGTGTCAGTTTTCCCTCTTCACCACTAGCTGTTCAGACACTCTGGGTCTTGAGTGACTTCTCACCCGAAAATGGTGCAACAGCGTTTCTAAGGGGTAGTCATATTAACAATGTTGATGTATCTGTGCATTTGCAGCATGACGAGCAGATTATTGCTACTGCTACTCCGGGAGATGCTATCCTGTTTGATGCAAGAACATACCACACTGCACGACCCAACACCACTTCACAACGCCGTCGCTGTATTCTCGTTAGTTACATTCAGCCTTTTGTAACTCCAATGGAAGATATGAGGGGACAGCTTTCGAAGATACAAGATCCAAGTCAGTTGGTTTCTAGCCTCTTAGCCGCCTCGGCTAGGCACCCGGTCGACATTCACACATAGGAGCTTTGTATGGTTTTCAATAAAGACGAACATGAGTTCCCTGATTCTCGCGAAGTTTCATTCATATGTGATCAAGGTCTCGCAGAAGTACTTCCAGCGCCTCAAAGGTCTATTGAGTTTATTCCAGAGTGGTTTTCACGACTTGCCTTGAATGTGGAAAATTATCCCGGGATGAAGTCAGTAAAAGGGTGTATGCCGTTTTTCGATGCTCTAACTACCGGGTGGATCATACCGATGTGGACAGATCTAACAATCACTTGTGGAAGCTCAGCCGAGGGTAGTATCACTTATGAATGGTCAGATCATTTTGATCGGCCAGTATTGGAGGAACACCATCAAGAGCAACTAGGGCAGATGCACCCTAAATTCTCAACACCCCCACTGAAGTTACTTAGCCCATGGACTATTGTAAGTCCTACAGGTTATTCACTTTTAATAACCGCTCCGTTTAATAGACCAGAGATACCGATCGAGATATTAACTGGTATTGTTGACTCGGACAGATATTTTCATCCTATCAACTTTCCATTTTTTATCCGTGGAGAGGGTTCTCAGTGCATCCTCAAGCGAGGGACGCCAGTCGCACAGGTCATCCCTTTTGATAGGAACTCTGTTATAAAAGTGTCTACAGTACGAGAAGCGTCAATTGATCAGCTTGAAATACTTAGAAGACACCAGGCTGAAATGGCAAGCAATCCATCGATGTATCGGAAAACAAGATGGATAAATAAAAACTCTCATTTGCAATCTGGTGACTTATGAATCAGGTTAACTCCTCCACAAAACTCGGAATTATTGATACACTCGAAGTTTCGCATTTGCTTCATTTGGCAAAAGAAGTTGAGGCTATTGGATATAACGCACTGTGGTGCACGGAGCACCATTCTCCCGATCAATGTTCAAATCCAGGAATTGCCGCTGCTGCCGTCGCAGCAGCAACCAATTCACTTCGCGTTGGTATCGGCGGAGCTCTGGCCTATATGTATAGCAGGGAGCGCCTAGCTAGTAACTTCCAGCTGTTAGCAACACTTTTTCCTGAACGAATAGAGTTTGGTTTCGTATCAGCTACGCCTCCGAAAACGATTGCGAAATCCCTGCACACAAGGATAGAAAAACCGTTCACTGACTTAGTAAGGGAACTAAAAAGCGCTTTTCGTGTAAGAGTAATGCAAACACATCTTGAGCAAGAGTTACGTATATGGGTATGTGGGACGTCAATTCGTTCGCTTGAAGCTGCCCTACAAAACGGTACTCACTTTGCATTTCATGACTTTCTTTCAACTTTGAATAGTTATGAAAAGTTGGCGATAACTAATAATTTTCACATTCGAAAGACTAACGGTTCTCTACTCGCCATCGTCTTGTATGGTACATGTGGTCAAAACTACAATGATGCGCGGGATCGATGGAATCGGTTCTATACCCCAGGACTGAATCCCCCCCCATCTTTTCTTGGTTGCTCGGCACGCTGTGCGGAACAGATCATGCAATCTTGTGAGACCTATCGGCCGGATGTCGTACTAATCCAATGTATGGAAAAAGACATACACACAAAAGTGGATATGTATAAAAAAATATACTCTGCGTTAAAAGAATGTGGCTTTTCGAAAGATAAGTAATTGAAATGTCTATTTTTTCTGTAGGCGGAAGCGAGTTATATGACGCGATCGACATCGTTTCAGAGGAAATCCTTCGTCGATTGGATTCATGTGGCACATTGAAATGGGACTTATATTCAGGACTTTCGGGTATCGCAATAGCACTACACGATGCTTCGCGAGTCTTGGATGCACCAACAAAATACTCTCGCGTCGCTGACAGGTTCTTAACGCAATTAGTATCGCTAGATATTGAAAAGACAGAGCCTGGACTATTTAACGGTTTAGCGGGAGTGATATGGGGGGCACATCGCCTTGGATTGGTGCAGCAGATTGATCGTTGGCCAGTTTTTGTCGAAGCTTTGACAACAAAGACGCGCGCACTCGCATCGTGCTCTAAGTATGGAGTAGTCGATTTGTTATCTGGTACTGCTGGGATTTTAGTGACGCTAGCAGAATTATCTCAGTGTATTGGAGACTCTAGCGTTCAAGAACTCATGAACTCTGTTACCGACTCAATTCTTGATAGATCGCTACTCATACCTGATGGATGCTGCTGGCATACAATGATGCCTTGGTGTGAACAACCACTTGGAGGCTTCGCGCATGGCACTTCGGGAATTGCTTTTGCTCTTGGCAGGGTATTCGACCAGACTGGGCGGTTGGATCTTCCTTCGCTAATGAGAGCGGCGTTGCAATATGAAAGAAAACTCTTTTGCAACAAAACAAAAATTTGGACGGATAGAAGAATCTTAGACCCATTAGTTGAACAGACAGATGTGCAATTCACAACTGATGGTAGGTTACTCACTGTTCGTGGACCGATATCAAACCTACTCTCAACCTGGGGTTCTGGGGGATTTAAAAAGGGAGATACTTACCATGCTTGGTGTCATGGTGCGTGTGGAATTCTCTTATCTCGCCTTGATTTTTTGAAACGGTCGCAAGAATCTGAAATTATTCAAGACGCACAGATATGTACGGATTCTATTGAATCACTATTACTATCGAGTGGCAGCGATATTAATGTGTCTTTGTGTCACGGACTTTCTTCCATTTTGGATGCCTTGCATCAAGCATCGGAGTGTCAGTTGGTCACAACAACTATTTCGCGCGCGAAATTGATTGGGTTCGCAATAGCTCCGTTGAGACGCGTCGAGTACTCTGCCAGTCGGCTTAGAGATGGCCTTCCAGTCCAAAATGGCCCTCCAGAACTTGGTCTTATGACAGGACTCGCTGGGTATTTACATGTATTGTGCCGACTTTGTTCACCTCATATGATTCCTCCTGTATCTAATCTGACTCATCGTTGTTCTGTACGTTCTTTTTCCAACGAACCACCAGAGCAGTTTGAGCGTCTATTGATGTCATGTGTAATGCCATCCCTTTCAAAACTATTACCTAATTACAAAGTTGCATTTAATCAAACCGGTATGGAATGGAATTCACTTAAGGGCCGACTAGAAATTGAAACCATTAGTAGTTTATTTCCTGGAGCAAGTGCCGCCATCAAGTCTGATGAAGCACGATTACAAGCATACAGACACCGTGGACCTTTAATTCAAGATTTCTTTTCGATCCTCAGGCTACGTGTCGATTCCGCAATGGGAGAGGTGTACATAGCAAATCCGTCGATCGCTATATACGAGGACTATGATGGCACCTATGCAATGTATTCATGGCTCGGGCGGATTATTCGTACCAGATTACCGGATCAATTATCCAAAGCACTTGTTTCCCGAGATGACAACAGTTTGCGGTCGCTTGATCAGCGCACACTTGAGCGACTTTTGAAGATCGGCCTGCTAATTTCTCAAGACAAGAATTGTAGCAAAAATGACGGAATACAAATGGAGCACTGATCCAGTCGGCGAAGCCATTCACGACTTCTACACTGGGAAGATATCAGGCCAATTTGAGGTAATTGAAGTGGACGATGGGCAGTGTTACTATTCGGATGGCCCTGTCGACTATTTCACGACTTTTGCCGATTGGCAATAGAAACTCAAAAAGCCGAGATGGAAGAATCAGACGAGGCAAGTGCCGAATCCCCAACTAAGGTAACCGGCCCACGAAATACACCTTGACGAGTGTCGTATTCTGAATGTGTTTCAACCACCAACATATTCAGGAGCGAGTGCAATGCCCGCATCCCAGCCAACACAACGTGCCGACCAGCGGCGGAACCCGGACCGTGAATCGTTCTGGCGAACAACGATTTCAGACCGCATGCAGTCCGGACTTTCGATCCGTGCCTTCTGTGAGCGTGAGGGATTGAGCGAACCAACTTACCACTACTGGCGGCGGGAGCTGAAAAAACGCGATGCCGAGAACACAGTTGCAACATCCTTCCTGCCCATCGAGGTCCCTCGCCAGCCGCTTCCCACACCGATTGAAATCGTGTTCTCACACGGCACCACCGTTCGCGTTGGAAACGGCTGTGATCAAACCACGCTCGAAACCGTGCTCGCCGCGCTGGAGCAGCGCGCATGCTGAATCTCCCGGCCCGAATTTATTTCTGCACGGTGCCCACTGATATGCGTAAAAGTTTTGACGGGCTGATGCGGATGACCGAAGCCTACCTACAGCAAAACGTACTCGACGGGGGACTGTTTGTATTTCTCAACAAAAAACAGGATCGAATCAAGCTGCTCTACTGGGACCACGATGGCCTGGCTATCTGGTACAAGCGATTGGAAGCGGGCACATACCAGCGTCTCTCTAGCCCGGAGGGCATTCACGGCCTGCAACTGTCCTCCACCGATCTGGCACTCCTGCTGCAGGGCATCGACCTGACCAGCGTGCAGCGCAGAAAGCGATATCAGATTTCGGAAAAAGTATCGACTTCATAAAAAAACAGTTCCCGCCTGGCAACGATTATGTTAAGACGAGGGACATGAACCAGAAACGATCTTCACTGCCGAACGACGTCCAGTCCTGTCACGATATGATTCACCAGCTGGGTGAGACCGTGGGGGAACAACAGCGGGAAGTCGAGCAACTCAAACATTTCATCGAGCGGCTGCTGCGACAGCGGTTTGGCGCCCGTTCTGAAAAGATCGCCCCCAATCAAATGAGCCTGTTTGATGAACCCGAGACTGCGGAGGAAGCAGCCGATCCCGAGGACGATGAACCTCCTCCCACGGCGGTTTCCGCACATCGTCGTCGTGGCGGCGGCCGCAACAAGCTGCCCGATCATCTGCCCCGGGAACGGGTAGAACATGACCTGACGTAATCCGAAAAACGCTGCCACTGCTGTGATCAGACACGGCAGCGGATCGGAGAGGTCAGCCACGAACAGCTGGAATTCATTCCTGCCAGCCTGAAAGTGATCGAGCACGTGCGTTTCAAATATGCGTGCCGGAAGTGTGAAGAGCATGTAGCACTGGCTCCTGCTCCTGTCCGGCCGATTGCCAAAGGCTTCGCCGGCCCCGGCCTGCTCTCGACGATCCTGGTCGGGAAATACTCAGACCATCTCCCCCTGTATCGTCATGAATCCATTCTCAGCCGGAACGGCGTACAGCTTTCACGGAGTACGATGAGCCGCTGGGTACTGGAAACCGCAGAATTACTGCAACCGCTGACTGACTTGATGAAAAGCCGGGTTCTGCAATCCAGCGTCGTGCATACAGACGATACGACGGTTCCCGTCCAGGACAAACGGCTTTCCCGCACGCGAACCGGCCGGTTCTGGGTTTATTGCGGCGATGCCGCGCATCCGTATTCCGTCTACGATTTCACTCCGAACCGGGAACGCGCCGGTCCCCAGGCGTTTCTGGAACACTTTTGTGGTTATCTGCAGGCAGACGCGTATGCCGGCTACGAAGAACTGTACCGGTCAGGCAGGATTCACCAGGTCTTGTGCTGGGCGCATGCCCGACGCAAGTTTTACGATGCGCGGACCGTGCAGCCGGAAGCCGCCCATCGGGCATTAATATTTATTCAAAAATTATACGCAATTGAACGGGAAGCGGTCGTCGATCTGTCGAAGTCAGATCTGCAACAACTGTCAGACCGTGAACGCTGGTGGCAACGCCGCCGGCAGTTGCGACAGGAAAAGGCGCTACCGATACTGGAACAGTTCCGCGACTGGTTGATGGCGACGTCGCGTGCGCTGTTACCGAAAAGTCCAGTGGCAGCCGCCATCCAATATCTGTTAAGCCGCTGGTCCGGATTTACGCGGTATTGTACAGAGGGCATTTTGTCGATTGACAACAATCTGGCCGAACGCACCTTGCGTCCCTGTGCCATCGGCCGGAAGAATTATCTGTTCGTCGGTAGTGACCGGGGCGGCCAGGCCGCCGCCGTGCACTACAGTCTGATGGCCAGTTGCAAAGCAAACGAAGTAGAACCGTTTGCCTATCTGCGCGACGTGCTGAGCCGGATCACCGATCACGCCACCGATCGTCTGGAAGAACTGCTGCCGGACCAATGGCTAAAGCAACACCCCGAAGCCCACTACACCCGCCGACGCTGAACCGGCAGTCATTCAGGTGCTCATGATTCACGAAGGTGATTTTACGTGATACCGGTTGATAGACCGTGTATTTCCTGAGACGGTTACCAACTAAGTATGCCTCGGCTGAGTTTTTTGACCCTATGGAGTGGAATGCCCACTAGGTCCTACTTCTACGTCGAAGACACCTCTATCGCAAACAACTCTAATTGTCAGGTAATGGTTCGCAAACGTCATGTAAGCGCCCATGCCGCCACTCAATTTATCTACCTCTTTGAGCTTCTTACCTTGAAGCCGAGGAAGTAAATATTCTGATGCCCATTTATCTATTTGATGTATATAGTGCATATGCATTTAACGTCTGGCATAACCGGGCCGCCGCGGTTGATGCTCCATTTGAAAACGCGCCGTCGACGGCTCCGCGTTCATGCCATTGTTATGCGATAAAACGAGTGTAAACCAGCTTATTGACCAATTCGAGAGTGGACTTGATCATGAAGAGCCAAGTGCGTGCAAGCCGTTCTGGCAACCTGTCAATATCCTCATCTTCTAAGTATTTGGCTAGTTGCGACTCGGGCACTGTAAATTCACTGTAAGGATCCAACAGCTTGTTGAGTGACCTGATGTGTGAGAGGATCGTTTCTTGTTCATCTTGGCCCAACGGACCATCGCACCAGAATAAGCTCCCAAGGATAGAAATATGCTCGGCGAGGCATTTGCCAAGAACATTTATTTCAACATACCGGCTCGGATCATGGAGGGTTGATGTACCGAACTTGCCGTCATCATCACGCAGGGCTCGCATGTTGTACTCAATCGGGTAGTCGATGGCATTGCCAAAACTTGCGTAGTATTCATCTAGCTTATAGTTGTTGCCGTTTATGATCTTCCAAAGCATCTCGATCAATGGGTTGCAACCGTTGTTTAATTGCTCCAGATAAATCCGGGCCGATTGTCGTTCGGCGGCGCGATACTCTTGTCGGTATCGTGCGTTGCGAATCCATCGTTTAATGAGTTTCCACACCACTACACCTCGACGGCGGCAAGATGCGATTCGATTCGTGTGATTGACTCCTTTCGGTGTTGCTCAAGCTCATGTCGCGAGAGCTTTCCATTCGAGTACTCGATCAAGCGCGCGGTGTACTCTTCGACGATTGCAGTAATGCCGCTGCTTCGGCTGTCTTGAAAGAAGCCAAGGATGCTCCCTTCGCGAGCCAAGCTGGCCCATTCATGCTTAAATCGACCGGGGATCGAATTATCTGAGACCATGTCGGGAAGCTCTGAACTCAGGAGAGCACCGAAGACGGGTGCCAACTTCGTGATGTACGCCCAGTTCTTGTCTTCGGCTTCCCGCACGCGCAGCTGACGGTTCGTTAAGAGCGCCGTAGCTACACTGCCGACGATTGCGCCAATCAACGCAGCGATTACGCTTTCCATCTCATTCTCACTTTGAATTACAACTATCGCATAACTATTGATAGACAGAATATGTTTCTGTCTAAATGTATCAAGATTTCTGCCTATTATCAATTGACGCAATGTGGACTGACGTTCAATTTTAGGGCCATTCAGGAAAGACCGACATGACGGCGGATGTTCCCCCGGTTCCGAAGACCGTAGTAGCTTTAACCATGCTTTGCTTATGCTTCACAAACGCCTGTTTTTCAGGGTGATTTACTTCAACCATACTTTGACAATGCTATGCTTTTGCTTGGATAACGCGTATTAGTGGGGGGATATGTGGGGGGAATTCTCAAGTGGACTGACTAAAGGTTCAAGATTCGAAGGCTTCTCCAAAGTTCTGGCCAGGCAATCTATGGTATTTGAACAGGTCATCTGGAAGTGGTTTGAAATATTACATTCACAGGCCGACTTTTTGGTTTTTATCAGCCGTTTAGCGGGGTAAAGCGAATGTGAAAAATTCATTGAACAGAGCAGGGGGCGGGAAGTTAAACCATCAATGATCATTCATGACCGGGATCGAAAATATACGAAGGAATTCACAGAGACTTTGTAACAATCCGGCATAGAAACAAACCCTCTTCCAATAGCATCTCCGAATCTGAATGGAAGATGTGAACGATTCATTGAAACGATCAAGTTGGAATGCTTGGCAAAGTTCATCATTTTTGGAAAACAGCATCTCGACTATCTGATTTGTAAGTTCACCTCGTATTACAATACTTGCCGCTCGCACACAACGCGAGACCATCTCACGCCGATTCGAGAGCTTCCGGGCGAAGTTGAGAATATATCACCTGATGGAGTCCAAGTGATTTCACACGTCGGTAGCTTGATAAAATCATTTGAGCGAAAAGTGGTTTAAGTGGTTGTGGATAAGATTTCAATTGTTCAACTACACTCTTCATGGTGCGCAATTGGCTGATATTATTCGTGAACGAAGACAGTGAATCACAACGTGCAATAGTCTTAAGTGTTTGGAATTCAGCTCAATATGTTTTTATAAAACAACTTTTTGTCCAGACGCTTTTTGAACGGAACGAGTAGTTGAAACTGCGTGTGTTATTAGCCATAACTAATCATCGGTTATTACATACTCGAAATACATCTCCTCAAATGATGCTCGGTCTAAAAACCTGTCCCAGATCTCGTCAGATATTCCATCGGGTTTTTTTGGCTGGTCGATGTCAGTTTGAAATACACGCCCTTGGCATTTCTCTTCCAACGCCTTCTTAATCGCTGGTAAAGGGTGACGCCAGGGGGGATTATTCTTTGTAATCGCCCATTTATTGACTGCAGTAATCATAGCACAGAACTCATCAGCAGCTGAGCCGTGGCCCATCCATGAAAGATTGGCATACTCATCATTCGGCTTGCCCGCGAGAGTGGCATTGTGACTACCATGGTGTCCTACTTTGTAAAGTACCGTTCGAGCCAAGATATCACGTACTGTAATGGCATCGTCATTTTCTTTCCATTCATTATCTGTCCATGAAATCCAACTTCCGCGTTGAGCATCCCCCACGAAAAGTAGCACTTTTTTTGATATTGGTAACTCAAATGCAAGGACAAGGCTTGTGTTATTAATCCCGGTATTTAATTTAAGTGCTAACTTATCTGCTG
This sequence comes from uncultured Gimesia sp., assembly GCF_963976445.1. GTDB lineage: Bacteria > Planctomycetota > Planctomycetia > Planctomycetales > Planctomycetaceae > Gimesia. The sequence continues at coordinate 19,643 of NZ_CAXBKP010000044.1, forward strand.
AGTAAAGCCATTCCCCATTAATCCGTCTCCACGAGGCGTTAAGACTAACTTCCTTTTCATAATCCTCGTTATCGTTTACATCAACTCCATAATGCTTTTCGAAGAACTCTTCGTCCAATGCTTGATTTTCAGAAATGCAGTAAGTTGTTCGGAATGGAGAGACTTTCTCTTCAGTTTCCAGTGCCGCCGCTGATGCAAAAGAGAAACCATGACTCTCGTCTCGAAATCCTTCGTCTCCGATGGGATTCTCATCTTTGAGTAAATCTTCTTTGCGTGGCGGACCGAGTACAAATGCTCTGACTCCTTCTGTTTCATTAATTTCCTCCGGCGGCTGACTTGGCTGTAAGTATTGTACTCCGCGTTTCTCCGTAGCCTTGTCTTTGATCAACTTCATCGCCTGCTTATTCAACGATTTCTTAGGGTCGTTCGCCACTTCTAATACCTTAGCGAGTTTGATGGTCTTGCTGTGACCACCTGTTTCCAAAGCCAACAGATCATCTAACCGACGCACCGTCGGGTCTTGAACGCCTACTGCTAGCTCAAGTTTTTCTCTGGATTTAACAAGAGTTAATAATTGGTCTTTGTGATCCTTTCGCAGTCGATTTGCTATCTTATCTTCCGGATTCTCGGTCCATGCGAACCATGCCTCCTCAATCGAAAAATTTTTGAAATATGGATTCGACTTTTTCCAGATGCCATTAACATGGTCTTGGTGTTCGTGAGTAATCACAACTAAATCTAGGTGATGATCGGTCGACTCTCCAATATGCTCCACAATTTCACCAATTTTATGACCATATAAAAAAGCCTGTGACCCAGGTTTGTATCCACAGTCAATTAGAGTATAAACCGGATTACCACCACCTTTTCGTGGAAAAGCTAACAGGAAACAGTCACCATGTCCTTGTCGATACATGCGGACAGAAACGCCATTTTCAGGGGCCTTCATCAATGTCATTTGATCTCCTCATGGTCATGCAAAAGGGCGAAAGGTTCATTTCTAAGAGAATTTCCATTGTTACTTTCATTAACGGGAAGACCCGCATCAAACGAATTTCCAATGATACCATTCTCACCAAGTAAGAATTTACGAACTCGATCTAATTCTCGATTATCTGTAACCGTTCCGGGAGTGCGAATGACTCGTCTAATTTCCTGAGTTCTTGGATCAATCAAGATTGTACACCCCGCTCGATACTTGAATTCTCCGTCCTTTTTACGTGCCATCTTGTTTTGAGGACGGTCCATCTCAGCTTGCTTATCACGGTCAAAATAGCCGCGTCGGCGTTGTGTTATTTCGACGACGAGATCAGCGCGAGTGTTTCCATGAATCGTTCGACGCATCGCTGGACGTACAGAGTGGATCTCAATGGCCGGTTCACCTTGTTCGTTTCGGTAGACTGTTGGCGGCGCGTCTGAGTCTATGATCACAAGTCCAAACAACTCGGCATATGCGCGCCCATGACTGTCTCCGTCTCGAAGCCAGTACCAAAGCTGTTCTCGCCATTCGTCTAAAGATTTCCAGACTTTAAATCGTTCGCTTTCCAAATTCCAATTGGCAACAAGTTGTTGAAGCATTACTCGAAAACTGTTTTTCATGACCTCCTTGGTATCGGTTAATCTTTGTTTTCGGTCTGACTTAGAAGATGCTTTGTATTCATTCGTGTCATTGTCTTCCATTAAGGAGTCACCGCTCGGCCACAGTAAGGCATCCTGCCCCATACTAGAAGCTGTCTCATAACGTCAAAAAAAGTGAACGGTTTGGCGCGTCTTTTGC
>NZ_CAXBKP010000045.1:0-17979 GCF_963976445.1 uncultured Gimesia sp.
AGAGGCTTTAGCTGAGGGTTCACAGGACGCGGGTTCAATTCCCGCCGCCTCCACTCAATGGCCACTTACCATAATCGGTAAGTGGCCATTTTTTATTGAGTTACAACAAATTGCAACCCAGTTAAAATCTGTTTTTCTGGCCGGTGTTTACAGAAGATGGCGGCGGCAGATGTGCTTAGGCACATGGAAGAGTATTTCAGTGTGGAAATTACTGTAATGATGGACCTCAAAGCTGTGTATCGATGTGGAGATTACGCTTGATTGTATGGTCTCATTTCTGCCCGCTTCTCCTTGATGAATTGTATGTGATGGGGAATGTGGTTCGTCGTCCGTTGAATCAAGGCAGCTAAGGTCATCGGTCCTTCGGCTGAGTGATTTCCATTCCGTAGGAACACTTCGGGCTTCAACCCACGCAAAATCCTCGCAAGATGAGTTCTGACTACCTCGATAAGATCAAGTTCTTCCTCGATCTTGCGGTCGGGGTATTCGAGTCGAGCAGCAAACAGGTCTGGGTCGCCATCGAGCAGCGTCGGATTATCTTCTGCGATCACTCGTTTCATTCGGTCGGCACTCACCAACTCGAAGTCTGCAACGTGGCAAATCACTTGCCGAGTGGACCACTTACCCTGTATGGGAGCGGCATCGATTTGCTGCACGCTCATTCCAGCGATTGCTTCCCGAAGCTTCTTTGGTCCTTTTAGGAATTCGTCAATCAATTCGTTATATTCCATCATCATCTCCAGTTATCTAATGCTCGACGGTAGCGACCCCACAAGAGTAATCGTCATCAATGTACTTGCAGATTGATGTTCCGCCTGTTGCAATATACCAAGAGCCAACCCTGAATCTAAATTTCTGCTCTATTCCCTGACAAGGATAACACATGGCACAATTTCGTTCGATTGCAGTTGCGCAAACCTGCCCGGTAGCAGGCGACGTAGAGGCTAACCTTGACGAACACGTTCAGTTGGCCCGTCTAGCCGCTGCTGAAAAGGCGAAAGTCGTGGTGTTTCCTGAACTGTCCCTTCTTGGTTACGAATTGGGGCGGGCAGGTGAATTAGCATTTTCCAATAATGATGGCCGTTTGGATTCTCTTCTCGACGTGGCCGAGTCACTAGCGATCACGCTTATTGTCGGAGCCTCCATTCGGCTTGGAAAATCACTCTACATAGGTGCGTTCATTCTGTTACCAGATCGAACCACGGAACTTTACACGAAACATCATCTTGGGGCGTTCCCACCGAGTGCTGAGTGCGATAGTCTCGATGGTAGCATCCCGTCTGCTGAAGCGACCGTATTTCAACCGGGAAACCTCAATCCATTGATCCGTCTCCATGACCATAAGGCTGCCTTGGCAATCTGTGCCGACATCGGAACTCCCTCCCATGCTGAAATCGCCGCTGAGCGAGGCGCTGACAGCTACTTGGCGAGCATGTTTGTCATTCCCTCCGAGTTTGACGGCGATGCTGCGAAGCTCAGAAAATATGCATCGCAGCATCGCATGATGACCGCCCTCGCCAACTTTGGCCGCCCTTCTGGTGGTCTTCGTTCAGCAGGTCGCAGTTCAATTTGGTCGGAGGAGGGCGAACTACTTGTCCAATTGGATGCGAAGGGTTCCGGCGTTGCGGTTGTGATCGAAACTCCTGACGGTCGTCACGCTCAATCTATCATGCTCAACGGAAATTGAAAACCTGTGATGATGTCCGCGCTCCTGCTGCCAGGTCCGCCTCAATCGTTCACATGCGACTCAGAACAACGACTCCAACTCGTCCTTCGCAACTTCTCGCACAAACTCGTCGTCATCGTTGAGTATCAGACCAGGCTTTCCTTTCACCCAATCTGAAATCTCGTCCATCAGTCCATCGACATCAGTCCATCGACAACAGTCCCCGAGTATCGACCTCCGTAATTCTTTCCGGAACACCCTAAACGCTATAACCTGTATTTTCGGAGTTACCCTGACTCATCTCATCAAGATTCCCGATAAGTCATTAAAGTCATGATTAACTCAATCGCGTAACTGAAAAATGACGGACCGATGCTTCCAGATACAGGATACAGGACACAGCCTGAACTCTGCACCAACTCTGTTGCGAATCAGCACCATAATCATCTTTTCTCTGTCACAATCTTACTGGCAGTGATGACTTTCCTGTTACTGCTGCTGTTGAATCCCGAATGGGCAATCGGACAGACAGAAGTATCCAAGACAGACTCAACATTGCAAACGCGTCTCTCTCAGGTCCCCTCTTCTTCCATCACTCACGGCTCGATCAGTGGTTCAGAGCCCAACCCCCAGGCCGATCATCTACTCGGTGAACTGTTTGACCAGTTCTCAGATACAAACCGTCTGGATCTGGAACTCTATGGTTACTTCCAGCAGGGAGTCACATTGAACCCCGCTTCTCCTGATGATCGCCTCAATGGCCCCGTCTTGAATAACTACCGTTCGAATGCCTTTCAGCTTAACGGATTGTATCTGGTGGGAGAACGGAAGATCGATGCAGATTCTCCTGATATTCAACTGGGGGGACGTGTCGGCATGCTCTATGGCACCGATGCGGCTTTTGGTCTATCTGATGGATTGGACGCGAACATCGTTTCTGACGATGCCAGTCGATTCAACAAGCTGGCTTTCCCGCAACTTTATGGAAATCTATTCCTGCCCTATGGATCGGGAGTGAGTTTCAAATTCGGAAAATTTTTCTCACCTATCGGAAACGAATGGCTGTATAGCGCCAAGAACTTCTTTTATTCCCACTTCCTGAGCTGGAATCTCCAACCGGGCACTCATACGGGAGTGCTGGCAGAAACGAAGTTTCATGACAATTGGGTCTTCCGTTTCGGCCCTAATTTTGGCTGGAATACCTCAGAGAACAGTAATCACGCCACCAGTTATCTCTCCACGATTCAATGGACCTCGCCAGATAAACATTCGCAAATCTACTTCGCGATCCAGAGTGGAGATCAAAGCACGGTAATTACAACCGCTGACTCAAACGTCGTGAACTACTCGTTAATTGTCAATCAAGATCTGAGACACAACTGGCACTACATGCTGGAGCACGATCTACTGACCAGCCATTCCCGGACGGGAGTCGCCCGCAATAACTTCGAAACTTACTCCCTGGCACAATATCTCTTTTATAAGATGAATGAACAGTACCGATTCGGTATCCGGTTCGAATGGCTGCGGGATGATGATGGTATATTGAAGGGCTTTGATCCAATGGCTCCCTCGGCTCCCGGAAGTTATTACAACCTCACGCTGGGAATGAACTGGTATCCACGTCCATATTTAAGGGTGCGACCTGAAATCCGCTGGGATACTCAAATCCGGGATTCTGCTGCGGATACGCCAGCCTTTGATGACGGTACCTCAACCAGCCAGTTGCTACTGGCCTGCGATATTCTACTGGAATTCTAAGGATCACCTGATTAGCACCTGATAATCTTTCATTCGGGACAGAAGTCAGATCAGAGATTCCCTTGCATCTACACCGGAATATGAGTGACAGGCAATTTGCATCCACTAAATTATCCCATGTCTGACGTGTCTGATTTCGTGTCTGATTTTGCCCCTCGTGACCTTCGTTTTTGGAGCAGGTCAATTCTTGCTGCCCGCTGTTAAGCCAAACAGAAATCATAATATATAGTATCGCCAAGGCTGCTGAACCAATTAAGAGAGTAGATCTCCCTCGTCAGAATTTAATTTCGATTCCATGATTATTTCGACTTCATGGTCTTGATGGTCATCGATTAGAGGAATGAAATCATCCGACAACTCAGCACCATCCAGTGTCATCCGGCAGACTTTTGTATCCGCGATATTGTTGTGGATCGTGATATGATAAAACGTCTCACGAAAACGATAATGAATCTTAAATTCTGTCCATTCGTCCGGCAGGCAAGGCGTGATACGCAGTTTATCCACCTCCAACTCCAGACCCAGTAGCGACTCTACTATCAATCGATACATCCAGCCGGATGAGCCGGTATACCATGTCCATCCACCGCGGCCGGTGTGTGGTTCTACACCGTACACATCCGCGGCAACGACATATGGCTCAACGCGGTAGGTCGAAATTTCCTCCGGTGTCGTGCCATGCAAAACAGGATTGATCAACGAGAACAACTCCCAGGCGCGTTTACTATCGCCCATCGCGGCTGTCGCCATGACAGTCCAGATGGCACTGTGGGTATACTGCCCGCCATTTTCACGCACTCCGGGCACATAACCTTTAATATATCCGGGGTTGAGGTCTGACTTATCGAAGGGGGGATCAAGCAACTGAATCAAGCGGTCATCGCGTCGCACCAGGCGGCGATTCACACTTTCCATTGCGACACTGGTTCGATTTTCCGGGCTGACACCAGAGAGAATTGACCAGCTCTGTGCGATTGCATCGATCTGGCATTCTTCGTTTGAGGACGAACCGAGGGGCATGCCGTCGTCAAAGTAGGCTCGACGATACCACTCACCGTCCCAGCCATGCTCCTCGATATTCCCCCGTAGTCGCCCCGCTTCCAGTGCGTAGCGCTCAGAGAGCGATTCATTACCTTGTTTTAATGCCAATTCGGCAAACTGAGTGAGCACATGAAACAGAAAGAAACCCAGCCACACGCTCTCCCCGCGTCCCTCAGCGCCGACAAGATTCATCCCGTCATTCCAGTCGCCACAGCCCATCAATGGCAGACCATGCTCACCGAACCGCAGTCCGTTATCAATGGCACGAATACCATGTTCAAAGAGTGTACCAGTCTCGTCTGATATTTGTGGCAAATCGTAGTTGGATTCTTCATCATCGCGCAGCGGGCGTGATGTCAGGAAAGGCACACTTTCGTCCAGGATGCCCGTGTCTCCTGTGATACCGACATAGCGGCATATCGCCAGAGGCAGCCATAAATAATCGTCGGAGAAATGAGTTCGTACGCCTCGTCCGACTGGGGGATGCCACCAGTGTTGCACATCTCCTTCGCGAAACTGATGCGCTGCGGCGCGCAGCAGATGCGCTCGCAGTATCTGCGGCTGAGCATACACCAGGGCCATTGCATCCTGCAGTTGATCGCGAAATCCAAACGCGCCTCCCGATTGATAAAATCCGGACCGGGCCCACATGCGGCAGGCCAGCGTTTGATAAACAAGCCAGCCATTGGCCAGGAAATTGACCGACGCATCGGGCGTTTCCAGGTGAATCACCCCCAGCGTCCGACTCCAGTAATCCCATACGCCTTCAATCGCTCGATGCGCACTTTCAACTGTACGATACTGCTGTGCAAGTGCCTTTGCTTCTGCGGCTCCGCCAGCAGCGCCACTGGTGAAAGTAATAATCCGCTCCTGTCCATCCGCTAATTGCAATGGAACCTGGATCGCCGCACAAGGATCATAACCTGCTCCGACGCGACCTGAGAGTCGCACGCGCCGCAAGGCGGACGGATTGTCGAACTTACCATTACGTCCTAAAAACTCATTACGGTCGCCCGTCACAGAACGGTTGGTTTCACTACAATTGAAAAAGGCGACACGGTCACCAAACTCGGGACTATACACGTTACGTGCTAGAATAGCGTCACTCGCTGGATCAATTTCTGTAACGATGTGCATCGATGATTTGCTGCGTGAATCACCCAGAACCAGTTCCCAGTAACCGGAAACGGACAGTTCCCGCGGACGTCCGGAGCGGTTCGTGATTTTCAGCTGACAAAACTTGACGGGCGCATCGGTCGCTACATACACACTCAGTTCTGTTGTCAGGCCGTCTTGCGTGTAATCAAAAATGCTATAGCCGAATCCATGACGTATGACATACGTGTTTTGTCCCCGTTTCGGCAGTGGAGACGGAGACCAGAACTGCCCGGTTTCCTCATCCCGTAAATAAATTGCTTCGCCGCTAATATCAGAGACAGGATCGTTGTGCCACGGAGTCAACCGGAATTCATGGCTGTTTTCAGACCAGGTATAAGCGCTGCCACCTTCCGAAACGACGGTGCCCAACTGTGAATTGGCAATCACATTAACCCACGGGGCCGGTGTCGTCTGACCAGCAGCCAGAATGGTTATATATTCGTGTCCATCCTGACTGAAGCCACCCAGTCCGTTAAAAAATGCCAGGTCATATTGAGGGGGATTATCTGGAAGAGGTTGCGTCTTCAGGACACGACTTGGAATCAGAGACGGAATGGAAACCTCCGTTCGCCCGAACCGCTCTGTCTGTTCCTGCAAAGTTCCTGCGTCATCTAATAATACAATGCGTGCCACAGTCTGCAATAAGATACGGTCTTCCTCTGACATCTGTTCGCCCCGACGAATGAAGATGCCGCCGGGTCTGTCAATGAGTACTCCTTCCGAACTGGCGGCAACCAGATCGGCGATCTCGTCTTGCAATGTTTGTCGATAAACCGAATCGTCTTCGTTCCAGATGACCAGGTCGACAGCAAGCCCCTTCAATCGCCAGTAGGCATGTGCCTGTACCGCCTGCTTTACAAGCCCGATACGTTCATGGTCGCGAATACGAACCAATACGATAGGCAGGTCACCTGAGATACCGTAACCCCACAGCCCCGATTGTCCTTGTCGATTGAGACTGAGAAGACTGGTTTGGGCACGCCTGAGAGACGATGCATAAATGATCGAGCTGGCCAGTCGGCCATAAATCTGCGCATCCATTTCAGAAGCGCTCAGCTGCTGCAACAGGATATGGCCGTGAGTCCAGGCAAGGTCAAATACACGATCAGCCAGGCTGTGATCACTATACTTTTCAGACAGCGCTTCGACGCCTGTCCGCGACTCAGAGACCCCAGTTACGATATCAATACAGACGGCTTCGTTTGGTAAACACAGTACCGTCTGGCGAATACTAACGACCGGATCGAGAACCGGTCCGGCTGTGTTCGAAAGTGGAGCAAAGTTATCGAAGACAACAGGAGATGCAAGTGTCCGCTGGCGGCCGATGAACTGCATCCGGTCTGTTTCATAAGACGGCGTCCCAATCGTGGCTCCCCTGACGGTCATCATATGCGTCATCCATGGCGGTTGCTCCTCGGCAGAGCGTGGACGACGCGTACAGTAAATCGCCTTGTGGTTGTGGACCAGTTCTGTCTGCACAAACAGGTTGCTGAAGGCAGGATGTGCCTCATCCTGAGGTTGTACTGCTAACACGACTTCTGCATAACTGGTCACTTCAATCGTGCGCGACGTCTCGGATCGATTCGTCAGTGTCACACGACGCAGTTCGATGTCATCCTCTGGGGAAACACTGATTTGAGTATACGTTTCGATCCCCGCATCAGAACGTCGGAACTCAGCCCGTGCCTGTGTGAAGATCGCTTCATAACCTTTCGTTGGACTGGTCGTCGGCTGCCAGGCATTAGACCACATCATTCCGCTATCGACATCGCGGAGGTAACAGAAGCTGCCATAGTTATCTCGAGTCGCATCTTCACGCCAGCGTGTCACAGCCAAATCATGCCATCTGCTGTAACCTCCCCCTGCACTCGTTACAACAACATGATAATTACCGTTAGAGAGTAAATGTGCTTCCACTACAGCACTGTCAGGATTGGTGATCACACGCATGCTTCCCGTTTCTTCGGGTGAAGCAAGTTTTGTGGCCCGCGTTTCACTTTCGTGTGGAAGTACCGGCGCTGTTGCCCGAGGAACCCGTTCCTGCAAGAGCAGATCTGCTGCCCGTAACATGGGATCAGCCAGAAAGCGGCGCTGCATCGGTTTATCAAGCAGCACGTATGCCAGTGCGAGCAGGCTCATCCCTTCATGATGTGCCATGAACTGTTTCACCGTCACACTTTCTGTGCCGGGGGGCAACCGCGATGGAGTATAGTCCACTGCCTCATAGAAGCCGCAGGTACCCAGCTGACCATCTAACGCCAGATGCTGAAGATTCTCGCAGGCTGCCTTCGCTTCGACCATCAAGGCCAGCACACTGGCATACGGCGCAATAACCAGATCTTCACCCAACCCCCGTTTCAGCCCCAACCCGGGTACACCAAACGCCCGATACTGATAAACTCGGTGTTGATCTAACGTATTATAACCGGACTCAGAAATTCCCCACGGGACTCGATATTGCCGACCATATTCGATTTGTCGTCGAACGACAGCGTGATAGGTACGATCGAGCAACGTATTCTCGTAATTGGGCATGACTAGCAATGGCATCAGGTATTCAAACATGGAACCGCTCCAGCTCAGAAGCGCCGGCAGACTTCCCGCGCTGGTCAGCAGGCGGCCCAATGCGAACCAGTGCTCCTGGCCGAATTGTCCCTGAGCGATGAGGATAAAGCTGGCCAGACGCGCTTCAGAGGCAAGCAGGTCATAGAAACTGGCATCAAGTCGCCGCTCGCTGACGTTATAGCCAATCGCAAATAAATCACGTGATAAGTCATACAATAACCCGAAATCCATATCGGCCAGGTCACGGCTCTGTACTGCCAGTTCCTCAAACGCCCTGATTCTGGCTGCTGAACGCTCTGCGGCAATACTAAACGTGGCTCCTAACTGTACCAGCCATTCATTTGTCTCAGCATTCGCGATCTTTATGGCCTCCTGAATCAGTGGCAGCACGGTTGCTTGCAGTTTTGCTACGTCTCGTAAGCCTGTCGCGTTATCTAAATGCCTGAGTGCTACAGATAACCGATTCAGTTCCCCACTTTGGTGATCGGAACGGGAGTCTCCCCATTCCACAGGTGCATCAGGTAGAGTGAGCCAAACTGCCAGATGCAACAGATCAGCCCGGTGCTCCTTACAGGATCGCTCATAAGCACGCGCCCACCACATGAGTTCCACATCGCAGTCTGCTACCGCTGTCAGTTCAGCGGCTTCCACTGCCAGTTGAGCCAGCAGGACATTCGCAGCCTGCAAAGAGACCGGAGCGCGATTCAACACTTCGATCTGTCGTTCAATTCTACGACGAAAGTCGGCGTCAATCAGCATCCCATCGATACTATGAGCCACATCCAATAAGACCCGCAGCGTATCGCGCAAGCCTGCAAACATGCGTTTGGGCATGAGACTCGCTTCACTCAGTTCCCGAAACCCGCTACTGAGGACCAGTAAATTTGCTGCTAAATTGCCACTGTCAACCATGGAAACATATTGCGGATGCAATGGTGCAAGCGTTCGCGTGTCATACCAGTTGAAGAAGTGTCCTCGATGTCGTTCCAGTTGATCAAGTGTCTTATAGGTCTTGCGAGTACGTTTTAGTAACTGAGAGGCAGAGCAATAGCCGAAGTCGTAAGCTGCCAGATCAGACAGCAATGCCATGCCGATATTAGTCGGGCTGGTACGTGTAGCGATCTCCAGATTGGGATTCTGTTGAATATTGTCAGGTGGTAGCCAGTTATCCTCTTCCGTTACGTACTCCTCAAAGAATCGCCAGGTCATTCTTGATAACTTTTCCAGAAAATGATGTTGCGATTCTGAAAATTGGATTCCTCGTCTGATAATCGGTCGGCTGAGCCACCAGGCAATACATGGCGAAACAAACCATACCACGAGCCAGGGCGCTGCCCAGGAGAGTACCTCTGGTGTGCTTGAATAAAGAATAAAGGAGGCGATGATGGCTAACCCGGGTGCCAGTATCATCTGATAAAGGGTACCACTCAAACTGCCATTGCTTCCACGTTCCGAATCGCTGGCCGTTTTCCATTCGAGCAGTCGTCGCTTTGTCCAGCACATACGGACCAGTGTGCGGATAATTGCATCGCAGCAGATATACGATTCATAAGGTAAAAAGACGAATGACAGGATGTTCTGGCCCAGCGGTCGACCTGTTGCCTGCAGAGTCTCGCGCACATGCATGCGAAACGGTACATCAATCGGCTTCTGAAACAGGCTTGTCAGCGTGTCCAGAATCGTAGGCAGCAATACAATACAACCTAAAAACAACAATGTGTTTACGACCATCGTCGGTAAAAGAAACCAGGTAATGAGTAATAAACTCAATATGGCCAGCGAAACCAGGCTGCGACGCAGATTATCAAAGATCTTCCACCAGGAAAGTGCCGAGATCGGATTCCGTACAGTCTGGCCAGTACGATTTCGAACCCATGGAAAGAGCCAGCCGGCAATCTGCCAGTCTCCTCGAATCCAACGATGGCGGCGTCCAATATCTGCCAGATAGCGCGAGGGATACTCTTCATACAAAGTCACATCGCTGACCAGCGCGGAACGACAGTAGGCTCCCTCAATCAAATCATGACTCAGGATGGCATTTTCGGGAAAGTTGCTGCAACACAGTTCAAAGGAATCAACATCGTAAATGCCTTTCCCGATAAATGAGCCCTCATCAAACAGATCCTGATACACATCCGATACAACCCGCGTGTAGGGGTCGATTCCAGGATCGCCTGCATAGAGCTGCACGAAGCGTGACTGCTGCGCGCTATTCAGACTCACCCCAACCCGTGGTTGAAGAATCGTATGCCCTTCGACCACACGCGATTTTTGTGCATCAAATACAGGACGATTCAGCCGATGTGCGAGCGTGCCTACCATTAGCCTTGCTGCATCGCGCGGCAATTGTGTATCTGTGTCGAGCGTGATGACGTATCGCACGGATTGCAGAATCCCAATCTCGCCGACGACTTCAGAAAAACGGTCTTGTCCGCCGCGGAGTGTTGCATTCAGGTCAGCCAGTTTTCCGCGTTTGCGTTCGTGCCCCATCCAAACGCCTTCCTGGGCATTCCACTTGCGCGAACGGTGAAAGAGATAAAATATATCGGAACGATCATGGGAATATCTCTGATTAAGGAGTTCAATCCCATCTCGCATCAGACTCACGAGCTGCGCATCTTCGGGTAGCGTCTCTGAGTCGGCATCAACCAGGTCTGTGATTAATGCAAAATGTAAACAGGGATCTCGATTGGCCAGATACCGTACTTCCAGTCCATCCAGTAAATGCTCAATCCCGGCGGCACTCGACAGCATCGTGGGTACGGCCACCAGCGTGCGGTGCTCGGAAGGTATTCCCTGTTCGTAATCCATGCGTGGCAACGATTGTGGTCGAAACAGTTGCATCGACAACCAGTTGACAATCCCCATTCCTAAATGCGAGGTACAGATCAGAACCGGTATCGCCAGTAGCAGAAGCCCCTGCCAACTCACACTGGATTGGTACGCCGCAGATAAGAAGAATAACGTTGCTGCAAGAGTGATCAACGTCATTGTTGACAGGTAACAGATCAGTGGAAATCGGCGGCGTAACTTGTCCAGCATGACGGCAGGAGTAAGACGCATTTCGACTAAACACTCTAAAACCGGGCGACCGTGGCCGATCAGATAATATCCGACATGGGCTGCACGGTCTTCGGGTTTTTCTTGGACATGATTCTCAGCCAACTGCACCGCTTTGAGTGCCACATCATACTCTGTAAGCTGGCTACGTCGCGCAATGCCTTCGACGGCTCGCCGATAACGATCTCGTGTTGCAAAATCCATCTGTGCATAGATGTGAGAGGGGTCCCCCGCCAGCGTTCGTTCCACCAGACTGTGTTTTTCAATAAAACGCCGCCAGTCGTTAGAATTCAAAAAGCGTAGGCTGTTGATACTGTTTCCAATCGAAACCTGATCCACTGCCTGGGCCTGACCTTCAGTGTGCACGACCTGTTCGATCGTCAGAACCTGATCGGCCAGGCGATGTTCGAGCCAGCTGTTCGCAAAGGCAAAGTTTGGATTTTGGCCTTGTAGATGACGAGTCAGCTCTGACAGGAACGCCCCAGAGAGAGACGGCGTGGTGCGTGCCATATCTGCTAAAACCAGGATCAAGTCCGTCGGTTTCTGCTCTACAATGTTCACCATGCGGTCCGCCCAGTCGTTTGCCAGATCACGATCGCGTCTTGCAACAGCGATTCGAGCAGCAACACGACGCAGATTTTCAATCAGCGCCAGTCGCAACATCAGCGGTAATGCCCATAATTCGCCAAGCTTGAGTGTCTCGACTGATTGATACGAGGCAATAAAGCTATCCAGACTGTCGGCATCAATTCGACCATCTACATGGGAGATGAGTTCGAGGGCAATATCATAAACGCGAGGAAAGCTCGCGGTTGCATCATTCGCCAGACGTGGAAGTTCGCGGCTGTAAGAGGGCGGCAGCAGACGCCGGATGGCTCGGATCTGCTCTTCTACCAGATAGAAGTTGTCCAGCAGCCATTCTGCCGCTGGTTCGATCCGGCGATTTTGATCGGCGGCTGCAGTCACCAGATCGTAAGTCTCATTTAAAACACGCTGGTTATCATCGAGCCGTGGTAACAGTTCGTCACGCGCCCGACCAGATGCCAGTTTATGCGATGCAGCTATGACTTTTGCGTGTCGTTCGAGCTGATCAATGCTAAAGAGTTCGGCGCGAAGCGGCGCTTCATCTATGGGCCTGATAAGCGAAGGTTCCTGATGGCGAAGCGGTCGGAAAGTAATCAGACGGAACAGCTTTTGCCAGATATCTGGAACATACATTAAGCCTCCTAATGCCCAGCTCCATCTCCTGGAGGATGGGGGATTCGATCAATTATAGAACGATCCAAGGCAATTAGCAATCAGGTGCCGTTTCTGCTTATGAAAGCTGCCCACAAAAAAGAGTGTGTCACTACGAAACACCACGTCACAATTCCCGGAGAGATGCCTGTCACATATTTCCACTGACTGAAGACGCATCTGAATAACTTAATCAAGTATTCCATCCCAAAAATAAAGCTGCCCTTGCTCTACTTTCACCGCTTTGACTTCACCATCCTGCGACACGATCATACCGCTGGCTCCTTCGCACTTATGACAGAATGAAAAGACGGACTGATGCCGTAAGCCCCATTGATCACACAAATACGTTCGACCGGAAGATGCATCTTCCACTTTAGAACCTGGAGGCAGTAAAATGAGAAACCGCACGCCAAAGCCTTGAATCCGGAGATGTTGATCCAGCAGAACGGCACCATCTACAGCTGACAGAAGACTGATCTGACTGATTCCTCGAATCAATTGCTGGCTTCCCCGGCGGAGCGCGAGTTCCGCCTGACTCTATTCTGTTTCAGCGAATGAATCTACATTCAAGTTTACCTCACGCGACCTGCCATCAAGGATCTTGTAAGTGACAATCTTACCGAACAAACCAGTATGCTCAGATACAGTGTAGGTAATATGAGTAAGTTGCTCGTTGAATGGCACCGGAACGATGACAACACTCCCCCCGTGTTATCTTAAGCGAATACGTTCAAATATGGCCAGAATAGAATTCGTATAAATATTCAGCAAGGAGAATTGTGGATCAGAAACATTTTGCCAGCGTGTTTTAATCCCCTCCAGCAAATCGCTGGAAAAAGCACATTCAATCATGCAACCTTTCTGTCAGAACCAGCCCGACTACCATCGTCATACCAGGCCAGGCCTCTCAGACCCCGCCTGAATGTTAACTTATCACCAGTGAATGCAACACAATTATTATTTCTTCGCAATGATCCACACTGCATGGACTAAACCCGGGACATATCCACATAGCGTGAGGAGGATGTTTAACCAGAAATGCATTCCGAATCCAACCTGAAGCAGAACTCCAACAGGCGGCAGAATGATCGCCAAAATGATACGCAATATATCGGCTATGGTGGATTTTGAAGACATCGTCTCAGTCCTTGCTGGCTACATTTTACAGAGCAATTGATGTGGTTAAGCAATGGGGAGCTTTATTAAAATCGAGAAAGGCCGCTGGATCTACCGCAACCATTTTGATGTGCGTTAGATTCGTACGTCTGTGCCGTTCTCTCTATTCTATTCAGAATTTTTCGACTGCCAGTGAGTTAACTCATCTGTAAGTGTTTTCAGTTCTATCTCAAGCTTATCTATAGCATCGGCGGAAAGATCGCTCAATTTCTTCGTGTCCTCTATTGTTTTAGCTGTCTTTATCGCTGCATGCGCATCAAAATTAGCACACAGGCCTTTTAAGCTATGAGCAGCACGAACCATTTCATCGAGATCACCATTTTGGACTCTCAGGCGAATCTCTTCTAATAAGCCTAAAGAGTCTTCAAGAAAATAGTTAACCATATCATTGAGTATCTTTACATCGTCTCCAATGCGTGTGAGTGCCGCTTGCATATCGATGACTGGGCGTTCGATGACAGAATCTCTGTGATTTGTCGTTTGCTGCTCTGCCTGTGACGAATGCTGGTCGTCTTTTGCCGACGAATCGGAACTGTGCTTGTCGCGGGGAACACGGTTTGGTGCGGATTCGTTTGCGTGACGTTCCACAAGACCGATCAACTTCTTGGCATCAATTGGTTTTGCGATGTAATCATCCATCCCAGACTTAAGGCATTTATCACGGTCACCACGCATCGCGTATGCCGTCATCGCAATGATGGGGATATGATCTTTCGATTCTGCTTCCTGTTCGCGAATCAATGCGGTCGCTTGTAAGCCGTCCATTGTTGGCATTTGCACATCCATCAGCATAACGTCAAACGAATCGCTACGAAGACGCTCAATCGCTTCACGACCGTTGTTCGCAATGACTATGTTGTGCCCTCGTTTATTGAGGATTGCTGTAATTACTTTCTGGTTGGCGGGGGTGTCTTCAGCTACCAAGATATTGAGAGACTGCGTTGTCTCTTCGATTTTTATAGCACGATCTTGTTCTAATAGGGGTCCCTTGAGAGCTGTCATGATTGCATCTAGCAAATCAGATTGCGAAACCGGTTTTTCCAGAAAAGCAGAGATGCCAAACCCTTCACAACGATCATTAAATATTTGACGGTCAGCAGAAGAAAGCATGAGAATTGTTGCGGCTTCGAGCAGTCCTTCTTTCTGAGCACGTTCCAACAGCATGAAACCATCTGTTTTTGGCATTAATGCATCGACAATGACCAGCGGATATGCTTTTTCCTCTTTTTTAATCTCAGTAAGTTGTTCTAATGCTCGTTCAGCAGAGGAGACAGAAGTGGGAGACATTGACCAGTTACTCAACATCTCTTCTAGAATCACGCGATTTGTCTGGTTATCATCCACAACAAGCACGGGGAGACCACGTAACTCGTCTATGGTGGCTCGGTCTCGCTTTGCATTCATCTCATCTGGCTCTGCAACGGTCAGACCGATATTAAAGCGAAACTGGCTTCCACGTCCCAACTCACTTTTAAGGGATAGTTGTCCGTCCATTAGTTCAACTATTTCCTGGCAAATCGCCAGTCCCAAACCTGTACCGGAATATTGTCGCGTCGTTGACGCATCCGCTTGTGCGAATGGAGAAAAAATGCGTACCTGATCTTCTGGAGCAATACCGATGCCTGTATCGGACACACTGATCTCAAGTTTGACTGCCTCACCAGACGGGATTGCCTATTTCGGCTCAGATTTACCGGCCATTATGAACGAAGGGATGGACCGCTACATCAACGATTTTCAAGTCAAATTGAACATGGATCTTTTGCAAACCCCTACTCTTTTCGAGAGGATTGAGCAGCACGGATTCTTGTCTGATGCGGTAGTGAATTTCATGTGGTACCGGGGAACTGTTGAGCATCCGACCACGACACCTACACTTCTAAAGCTAACACCTAGCGTGTCTCTTGCAAGCCAGATGCGTGGCCCTCACAACATGTTTCTTGGCGATTTTGTTTCCACTCCAGTTTATGGTACTCCTCTCAATGCCCGTGGTGGATTATTGCGTCGTTTCGGATTTCATGATGAAGCCACTGCAGACTACCTCCTGGCACTGGCAGAGCAGAACGCCCTGCCAGATTTCACCTTGGCCTATTTTCCTAACAACGATTTCGACAGCCATGCGAAAGGTCCAGAAAACGCGGTTCCAACTCTGCAAGCCTTTGACAAGCATTTAGGACAATTATTTGAGGCACAAGGGGGCATCGATCAAATGCTTGATGAGTTTGCTATTTTGATTACGGGAGACCATTCTCAAAGTGACCTGGATGAAAACCCAGCCGTTGATTTAAATGAGGTGCTCAAGAATTTCCCGTTAGTTGAAGCGGGTAACACATGGGGAGACTCTGAGGCTATGAAGGTTTGCCCGAATATGCGATCGGCTCAAATTTACATGCGACCAGAACTTTGGGCACGCCGCAGTGAAGTGATTGACTGCCTGCTGCAGTGCGATGATATTGATCAAGTCATTTGGTCTGACCATGAAAGCGGATTGAATGACTCAAAACAAGCTGCATTTCATGTCCATACCCAAGATCGAGGTCGTTTGGTATTTCAACCCGCCCTCGAAAAAAAGGGAAACGCCGTCGATTGCTATGGAACACCCTGGGTCTGGAAGGGAGACTTAGCTACAGTCAATGCTAAGGTTTCTTCAAATGGGGAAATTCAATATGAGGATTATCCAAACGCATTCGAACGCATTGCGACAAGTTTCTCTGAGAATACCGGAAACCTTTGGGTTACAGTACGCCTTGGAAAGGAATTCTCTCTCCCGAAAATGAAATGTAATCAAGCGGGATCGCATGGTTCTCTACACCGCTTAGATTCGACGGCACCCTTAATAACAGCTGGATTGCCTCATCAGTTCGAACTTCCCAATGCTCTACGAATAATCGACATTGCCCCCATTTGCCTTCAACTCCTTGGCCTCGATCCTCCCCGGTCTCCAGGAATCAGTGCGATTATGAATTCATTGAATTGCGCGTCGTGATTTTTATTTTCAATTTGAAGATTTTAGCCTGACAGGATTCGCGAAACCGGCTGGAGATACTTGAAGTGGTCACATGAAATTTTAACGATTCCAATCAGGGGAACTGCCAGGAGAATACCAGCAATACCCCATGCCCATCCCCAAAAAACAATACAGATAAAGACTAATGCTGGGTTAAGTTTCATTGATCGACCTAGAATCATCGGTGTGATCACATTACCTTCTAAAGCGTTCATGAACACATAGATCAAAGGGCCAATAGCAGCTTCTGCTGGAGTGGGAAGATATACGACACCAATTAAAAACGTGACGGCTGCACCAACAAAGGGCCCTACAAAAGGAATAAAGTTAAGCGTCGCTGCCATAATTCCCAGCAGGAATGGATCGGGAAGTCCTAAAAAAGCTAGTACCGTTCCAATGACAATGCCTAGCCCGATGTTGATTACCGTAATTGTCAGAAGGTAACGTGAAATCCCCTGTTCCACGTTTCGGATCATGGTAATGAAGCCGCGCTTATCTTTCACTGTGGAGATCAATTCTACTACAGAATTCAAGATACGATGCCCCATAGCTAAGAGCAGATAAACCAGCACAACAGTGATTGTTGCCCCCGCCAGAAAGTTTAGAGTAGAGCTCAATAGATAGCTCGTTACTGCAGGCTGTTGAACGGCAACTTTCACGACATCATCTTTTTCTGATCCCGAGGCGATTTTCGAAACTTGTTCTGAAGCCTCATCAATCTTATCAACCGGATCGGTTAAGAATCGCAACTTTTGTTCTGCTTTGCGGAACGTGGTCGGTGCATCGGCAACCCAATCTGAAATAGGGTCCGCTAGAAAATAACTGGCCAGTCCAACGGTACTCCCCAGCGTCATTACTACAATTCCAGCTGCAATTGACTCTGTAATGATTCGAAAGCGACATAAGATACGGACTAAAGGAGCCAGCAAAAAAAACAAGACCAAAGCGAGTGCCATCGGTATCAGGATCGCTCGTGCAAAGTACAGTGCATGCACAACCCCTAATATGGCAAGAATTATCAGTGAAAAATGCCCATAGGAGCTCACTTCGATTTTCTCGGCAAGCCTGTTTTCATCTCGAACACCTTGGATTGATTTCGGACTGTTGAATGAATTCAGGTCTTGTTCAGAGTCAGTATTGTTGACAGTGCTGTTCTTTTCACCGCCATGAATTTTTTGTCGAGATAAATTGGGCCTGGGCACTGGTAAGTCTCCGTTGTATTAATCATCCATTTAAGCCAGAAGCCAGATGATTGTAAACACCGGTCAGAAAACGTAGCGCCTACCGGTCGAAAAACGTAGCGCTG
>NZ_CAXBKP010000046.1:0-16872 GCF_963976445.1 uncultured Gimesia sp.
TTGATACTTAGTCGTCAGAAGATTTACGAAACTTCCTTGTCTCAAGCTCTACCATAAGAGCGCGGCGGGAATGTAAAACTTTCAACAAAACAGGTCAACAGCAATTTATAGAACCGAAAAAATGTATACGTTTAGACATTTGCCTGCAGGCCACATCTGCCTGTGAATAATCAGGTTTTACGTTGTTTTTGCCGTTTTTTTTGATCCTGACCAACTTCTGTGCCGTTTCTGAAGAATGTGCCCCTGTTTCAGAAAAATTGAAATCAGTCACAAGAACAGGGGGCAGAGGCCGTAAACGGACAAAACGGTTTTGATTTGAGAATTATCAGTGGGTCCGTGATCTCTTTGATTGCGGGCAAAGTTAGCGGCGGGTTACAATCAATGACGTGGCACGTTCGCTGCCCATATTTCATTTTTGTGCCATTCTACAAAGCCAGATTCAAGAAACAGTCATACTGAAAGAGGGGAAATCACATGGGATTCTGGATGGATAAGTTACGGGGTGAACTCGTTGATATCATTGAGTGGATCGATGATTCGAAGCATGTCCTCACCTGGCGATTTCCCCGCTATCAGAATGAAATCAAAAACGGTGCTCAATTAATTGTGCGGCCAGGCCAGATGGCGCTGTTCGTGCACCGAGGACAAATCGCCGATGTGTTTGAGCCAGGCCATTATCAGCTCACCACCGACAACCTGCCGATTTTGGGAACGCTTCAAGGCTGGAAGCACGGCTTCAACAGTCCGTTTCGCTCCGAAGTCTATTTTGTCAATACCACGCAGATCACAGACCTGAAGTGGGGTACGCCGAATCCGATCATGCTCCGCGACCCCGAGTTCGGTCCCATTCGGCTCCGCGCCTTCGGAAACTATTCGCTCAAAGCCAATGATCCGCGGATCCTCGTCAAAGAACTCGTGGGAACCGATGGAGAGTTTCATTCGAATGAGATCAATGAACTGATCCGATCGATCATTATCAGTTCCTTCGCCGACCTGATCGGTGAAGCCAAGTATGCTGCTCTGGATCTCGCTTCCAAGTACATCGAGATTTCGACCGAGCTGAAAACAATGGTCAACGAACGGATCGATGATGAATACGGTCTGGAAACGCCGCAGATGTTGATTGTGAATATCTCGCTCCCTGAAACGGTAGAAAAAGCGTTGGATACACGAACCAGCATGGGTGTGATCGGTGATATGAACCAGTTCCAGCAATACCAGATGGGACAAGCGATGCTTTCCGCCGCCGAGAACCCGTCTGGTGGAGGAGCTGCCGAGGGCATGGGACTGGGGATGGGGTTCGCGATGGCCAATCGCATGGTGCAGTCTCCCGGAATGGGGGCACCGGGCCAGATGGCGCCACCGCCACCACCGGTGGCCTGGCATACCGCCGTGAATGGCCAGACCCAAGGCCCGTTTCCGCTGGAACAGATCGCGCAGGGTATCACCGGCGGTCAGATTTCGGGAACCACCCAGGTCTGGTCGGCCGGCATGGCGGGTTGGTTGCCTGCAAGTCAGGTGCCTCAGTTGGCAGGATATTTTCAGGCAGCAACACCTCCGCCGCCACCTCCAGCCGGTTAAGGGGCAGACCCATTTCAATAGAGCCTATGATGAGAGCCATTGTGATTTCGAGATTGAATCGCTGTCAGAAGCAGAACAGCCAGAGGCTGGTGTGCGTGTGAGAGTCGCGCATATAATCACCCGGATGATCATTGGCGGTGCGCAGCAGAATACGCTTTTTACGGTCGAAGATCAGTATCGCGATTATCAGGACGAAGTCTCACTCATCACCGGGCCGACCGAGGGGCCTGAAGGGACGTTAATCCCTCGCGCGGAGCAGGGCGGTTTCGATTTACGGATCGTTCCGCATCTGACACGCAGCATCAGCCCGTTGAATGACTGGCGCGCGTATCGGGAATTGATCACAGAACTCCGCGATTTCCAGCCCGATCTGGTACACACTCATAGTTCGAAAGCCGGCATTCTTGGACGGGCGGCGTCCTGGCATCTGAAGCTGCCGACGGTGCATACCATTCATGGTGCCGCCTTTCACTTCGGACAGTCTCCCGTGCATTATCATGCTTATATTGCTGCGGAAAAATGGGCAGCCCGGCGCTGTGATCGGCTCATCAGTGTGTGTGATGCGATGACAGATCAATATGTCGCAGCCGGCATCACGACCAAGGATCGCTGCGACACCGTTTACAGCGGAATGGAAGTCGAACCGTTTCTCACACCATCGCGTTCCCCGGAAGAGGTCCGCCGGGAATTGGGCATTCAACCCGACCACATCGTCATCGGCAAAGTAGCACGCCTCTTTCATTT
The DNA here is from genome assembly GCF_963976445.1 of uncultured Gimesia sp. GTDB lineage: Bacteria > Planctomycetota > Planctomycetia > Planctomycetales > Planctomycetaceae > Gimesia. The sequence goes on from NZ_CAXBKP010000046.1 coordinate 2,326, forward strand.
GAAAGGGCACAAGTACCTGATTGAATCCGCCAAACAAGTGGTCGAGGTTCAACCGCAAGCCCGCTTTCTTCTGGTCGGCGATGGAATTCTCAGAGCAGAATTCGAACAACGCATCGCTGAACTGGGACTCTCAGAATATTTCATTTTCGCCGGTCTGGTGCCTCCCGAGCAAGTGCCGGAATTAATTCATGCGATGGATATTGTCGTGCATACCAGCGTCTGGGAAGGACTGGCCCGCGTATTGCCTCAAGGACTGATCACCGGCAAACCGGTGGTTTCGTACGACGTGGATGGTGCTCGGGAAGTGGTGATCCCCGATGAAACCGGTTATCTCCTGCCACCCGAATCAATCGAACCGTTGTCGCAGGCGCTGATTGAACTCGCCGCGGATCCTGAAAAACGCAACCGTTTTGGTCAGACGGGACGCGAACGATTTACCGATCAGTTTCGTCACGAAACGATGACGCGTCGTTTACGCGAGATTTATCAGCGGGTCCTCGACGAACGAGAACAACACAAGGCGTAAAAAAACGCAGGATAGCAGACTGATTCAGTGCTATCCTGCGCGTGTGTCAGCGGGTCTTATTTCTGGATCAGAATGTTCACACCCTTTTTGTTCGAAAGGACGATATCAGGGCGGCCATCGCCGTTCATATCGGCCATCGAAAACTGAGTGCCCACGCCGGTATCGTTGCCCGCTTCGATCTTGTGAGGAATGATCTGAGGAGCGGAGTTCTTACCGCGTTTGATTTCATACCAGTACATCACCACGGGATCTTTACCACCCGGGTCATTGCCATTGTGAGCAAAGAACCGTTTGCCGGTCACCATATCGCGTTGCCCATCGCCGTTCATGTCGATGAAGTGCATGGCGTGGGTTTGAGAGTAGCTCTTATCAATCTGATGTGCCTTATATTTCGGCTTGCCATCTACTGAAACATTTTCAAACCACCAGACGCCGAACGCATGTGCTGAACTACCGATGATGTCGTTATCGCCATCCATGTCCAGATCTTCCACATACAGGTCAGCCATCTTCTCAGAAGGCTCGGCACCGCTTACGCTCAGCGTAAATGGATGAAATTTCCAGAGTCCTTCTCCCAGCTCTTTAGGCCCTTCCCACCAGCCATTCGGAATCAGGACATCCTGCCGACCATCTTTATTGACGTCGCCGACACCCAGACCATGATAATATTTGAACGTTCCGTTTTTCATCGGATCGCCGGGTTCGCTGATGGGCATGAAGGTCCATTTTTTCGTGGCCAGTTCTGGTGGTGGAATTTCTAGATATCCCATCTGCTTTTCCGGCTGTGATCCGAAGATCAGTTCCGGTTTGCCGTCACCATTCAGATCTTCGAATTTGGGGGTTTCATTACAGATACTGTGCCAGATTAGATGTTCTTTCCAGTGACCTGATTTATTTTTAGGGTTTTCGTACCAGTAGAATTCTTTGCCGGGAAAACTGACGTAAATGAAATCAGTCCAGCCATCCTGATTGATGTCATAAGCAAAGTTGCAGAAGCTGTCACTGTATCCTTTACCGGCGACAAACTTTCCGGGCTTGCGAACCTCATGCATTTTCCAGTCGGGGGCTTCATACCAGACATCGCCGGCAATGACATCCATTTTGCCATCTTTATTCACGTCGGCTGCGGCAGAACCTTCCGAACGGAAAGCGGCATCCAGTTGTTGACGTTGCCAGGCTTCACCGGCAGAAACTTCAAACGAACCTCCCAGCAGGACCAGCAGTGTGGCGGCAGAGAGAGTACTCAAGCGACGATAGAATGCGTGTTTGATATTCATTTATTTTGTCCCGTAGTTAACTTGCGAACGCGGTAAGTTTCACTATCACCAATATAGACGTTTCCATCAGGGCCGACATAAACTCCATGCGGCCGTGCCATGCGGCACTTCGTGGGATCTCCATCAGGGCCATCTCCTTTTTTGCCATCTCCCACGGCTGTCTCGATGATGCCGTTTTTCTTGCGGATCACGCGAATCGTATGGCTTTCGGTGTCAGCCAGATAAATGTCTCCATTGGGGGCGACGGAAATCCCTTTCGGGCCTGACAAAGTTGCTTTTTTTGCTGGTCCGCCATGCCCCGTATATCCTTTTTTACCAGTCCCCGCGATGTGATGTAAAGTCTCATTACCCAAATCGATACGATACACTTTGTTTCCTTCCCGCAATGCAAGATACAATGCACCCTTTCCAGAGCCATCATTGAAGAAATCCAAAGCCCGCGGCCCATTGAGCGGTGTGCCTGAAACCTTCGCACCATCGGGAGTTGGCTTACGTGCGCCGGTACCGGAAAATGTACTCACGATGCCTGTTTTTAAATCGACGCGGCGAATACGGTGATTACCGATGTCACAGATATACAGGTTATCGTTGTGATCCAATGCAATCGAGTGCGGTCGTGAAAAAGTAGCTTCCGTCGCCAGTCCCCCATCACCTGAGAATCCTTTCTTGCCGGTGCCTGCGATTGTTTCAATCTTACCGGTCTGAGCATCCACGCGGCGGACGATGTTATTCACCATTTCCACGAAATACATATTGCCCGCTTTGTCAAAACGAACCTCATATGGCTCATTCAGTTTTGCTTCCAGCGCCGGCCCGCCGTCGCCGCTATACCCTTTTTTGCCTGAACCGGCGACTGTGGAAATCGTTCCTGCTTTTTCATCGATGCGGCGAATGACGTGGCTTTTGATTTCACAGACATACAGTGCCCCATCAGGCCCGAGTGTGAGGCCGTAAGGCTCCCCGACCATCGCCTTCACAGCGGGGCCGCCGTCTCCCGAGTGTCCCTGCTTTCCGGTGCCTGCCAGTGTTTTGACAGTTTGTGCAGAAAGGGATGAGGCAAACAGTCCAAATACCAAGATGCTGAAAAGAAATTGAGTGCGTTTCATGGTGTGAATCCAGATGTTTTGAGTTACCGCTTATTGAGGAAGATCGTCAAACGGACGCTTCAGATCATCGTGTTTAAAAATCAGATAACGTCCGACATTCGGGTTCTGCTTTAATAACTCGGCCGGTGGAATCAGGGCCTGTCCTTTGCTCTGTTTATCGATGACCAGAACTCTCACTCCGTCGGCATGATCCTGCTTTTTGAAGAATTGATCGATCAGAACATTTTCCGGCGATCCTTGCTCATTGAGAATCACGACATATTCCGCAGAGGGTTGGGGCACCGCCGGCCGCTCTTCCGCACAGCCCAGCAGAAAAATCGGACTCATCAGCAACAGGCCGATGTTTATAATTGAAGAAAACGAGACGCTCATTACTGAACGCCCCCCATCTCGGAATTCAGTTTGTCTTTGTTGTTGAACAGGATGTTGCTGTCCATCGGGCCGAACCAGCCGATCTGAAATTTCTTGGGATCTCCGCCGTATGCAGAGGTGCCGGTTCCCGACATCACAGCGGATGTCACACGTCCGTCTGCCCAGCCGATATTGGCGACCGTTCCCGTGTGCCGGAAATGAATTGAGGGATCCGGACGCCCCGATGTTTCTTGAAAAGTGGGAGGCGTAGTAAGCGTGCCCCAGTTATCGACAAAGAAAGGGGGTTCAATGAAACTGTATTCAATAATGTGCAGGTCGGGGAACCCCTGGGCTAATGCGGCATCCGAGAAAGCAACGGTGCGGGACAGACTGCCAATTTCGCGCATTCTTGTTGGAACCTGATATCCCAGTTCATAAGTATTTTTCCAGTGTGTTCCACCCAGGTAAGTCTGGTTGTAACCATATCCACCCGCGCCTCCCTCGAACGCATTTGCTACCGTTCCATGTTCACCAAAGTTACCAAAGGTGGGACATTTTTTGATCGCCGCATTCTGTTCCAGATAGGGAGCCAGTGGTCCCAGATGGTGCTTAAACTTCGTGGTTCCATTGCTGGTTACCCGTTTTCCATGCCAGCGTTCTTTATTCCCATTAACGAAATCACCTCCATCTGCAGAAGCTGGAGGCCAGTATCCACTGTTGGAATCGGCATACATATGGCAGGCCAGTACGATCTGACGCAGGTTATTTTTGCACTGCGCCATCCGGGCTGCTTCGCGTGCCTGCTGCACAGCCGGTAGCAGTAATGCGACGAGAACAGCGATGATGGCAATCACCACCAGTAGTTCGATCAGAGTAAAGCCGTTTTTACGAGTCGGCGTTGAAGAACTTTGGCTGGTCTTTTGAGACACAGAACGGGAATTGAGAAAGTGCATTCTTACGGTGATTTCATCGTTAGAGAGAAGAAGGAAGGTTTTAAACGGTCTTCTCTATTCTAACCAACTTATACCGCAGATGTCTTGCCCAGCGGGTAGCCTCTATGTCGGGGAAACCAATTTTTTGAAGAAAAGGAGCTTGAAATAGCCTGGTTTTGGAGGCTATTCAGAACCAGCTTCCGCCTCATTTTGCTTAGTGATGATCTCGCGTTCTTTCTTCAGGCACATTGTGATAAATGTTCCCGAGATGACAGCTTGCGCTACCAGATAGATCAGGATGTCCGGCCCATTCAGAATAATGCAGGCGCCGAAGGCAATCACAAACAGAGCGATCAAACGTGTTTTCAGACTCATAGTGCTGACCTTGTTTTATTTCGAAGAAATGAATCGCATGTTCTTTGGTTTCACTAAGTATAGTGCTGTATGATACATTGAGCAATTCCGATTTGTAATCCAGCAATAGTAACTTTCTCGATTTTCCCACAGAGTGAGAATCGTAAACTCTCCAGAAGAACCGGAGAAATACAAGATGAGCAACATAGCAGAAATTCAGGATTATCTCGTGAATCTCGCGCCCCCCGATCTGGCGGAGAGTTGGGATAATGTGGGGCTGTTGACGGGAGACCCTGCACAAAACGTGAATCAGATTCTCACCTGTTTAACGCTGACACCGGATGTCGCCGCGGAAGCGATCGCAGCTGGCGTCGATCTGATCATCAGCCATCACCCGATATTGTTTCGACCTGTGCAACGGATTACCTCGACATCGGTCGAAGGCAAAATGCTGCTTGATCTGATTCAGGCAAAAATTGCCGTCTATAGTCCTCACACCTCATATGACAGTGCCGAACGCGGTATCAACTGGCAGCTGGCAAATTTACTCGGACTGGAAGAAATCGGCGTTCTCAGGCCCATCGTTTCCCAATCAGATGAGTCAGACGGACAGGAAAGAGGCGCCGGCCGATTTGGAACGTTGCCCGCAGAATTCACACTTCCGCAGTTGAACCAGTTAATCAAGCAGGCACTGAAGGTGAATTCGCTGCAGTTTGTAGGGGAGTCCGATCTACGAATTCGTCGTATTGGTATCGCCTGCGGGGCCGCAGCGGAATTTTTGAAAGACGCCCACCATCATGATTGTCAGGTCCTTCTAACTGGGGAGGCAAGATTCCACGCCTGTCTGGAAGCCCGTGCACTGGGTATGGGACTGATCCTCCCCGGACACTACGCCACCGAGCGACCGGCAATGGAGCAGATGGCACAGCTCTTACAGCAGCAGTTTCCAGATTTGAAAATCGGGGCTAGCCAACAGGAGTCGGATCCACTGCAGTGGGACTGTGATCCGGAGTCGTCTTGATCAAAAGTCATGACTTCCTGCTGGTTTAGATGTCTCTATGTATATTCTCAAACGGTTGCCATTGACCTGACCGGCAGATTTCGCCATTATCCCCCCTCTCTCAGTAGTTTAAATTCTCTTTTTTGACACATCTTTCGAACTGTGAACGAATTCTTGTGTCAAGATATGTAAATAAAAGCCTACATAGACTTAATCAATTTCAATGTCCAAAGTGAAAACCAACCGTTTCGAAGTAGAACGGATTAAAAAGTTAGAGAAAATCCAATCCCTGGGATTTGACCCCTGGGGACAGCGATTTGACGGCCACATTCCTATCGCCGAAGCACGCACTCAGGCACCTGAAGAGTCAGGCGTGGATGGCGAAGATGTTCGCATTGCAGGCCGGATTATGTTGCGTCGTAAAGCGGGCAAGCTTCGCTTTTATGATATCAAAGACTGGACCGGCAAAATTCAGTTGCTCTTCTCCCGCGGCGATTTAAGCGAAGCCCAGTGGGAGTTGATGGGCACCTTGGATCTTGGCGATCTGATTGGCATCGATGGCTGCCTGCGACGCACCGAGACAGGCGAAATTTCGGTTTTCGTCAAAGAATTGACGGTACTTTGTAAGTCTCTGGCACAGCCTCCGGAAAAACATCATAGTGTCAAAGACGTCGAACTACTGCTTCGGCAGCGTTCGCTCGATCTGATTTACACCGAAGGCGTTCTGGATAAAATGCTCCAACGGAGTCAGATTATTGACTCGGTGCGCCAGACACTGCGAAATCACAAGTTTGCAGAAGTTGAAACGCCGATGTTGCATGCGGTTGCCGGTGGTGCAGCGGCTCGGCCTTTTATTACGCATCATAACACGCTCGATATCCAACTCTATATGCGAATCGCATTGGAACTGCACCTCAAACGATTGATGGTGGGGGGGATCGAACGCGTCTACGAAATCGGACGCGTCTTCCGAAATGAAGGTATCGACGCGACGCATAATCCCGAATTCACGATGATCGAAGTTTATCAGGCATACGGCGATTACGAGACGATGATGGATCTGACCGAAGCCATCGTCACCGATGCCGTCAAAGTGATCAGCGATACGATGCAGCTTCCCTGGGGTGAAGATCAGACGATCGACTTCAGCGGCCCTTGGGAGCGGAAAAAATATTATGATCTGGTCAAAGAACACGCTGGCTGCGATCCCTATGATCCCGCTTCCGTAGCCGAAGTGGCAAAGCAACATGGAATCAAAACTGAGAATGTCCACCCGGATGTGGTTCTGAATGAAGTGTTTGAAGCCACCTGCGAGGAACATTTAATCGGGCCGGTTTTTGTGATCGATTATCCCGCGTCCATTTGTCCGTTAACCAAACGGAAAAAGGGAGATCCCAACATCGCCGAACGCTTCGAGCTGTTCGTGCAGGGGATGGAGCTGGCAAACGCCTACACCGAATTGAATGACCCGCTGCTGCAGGAAGAATTGTTCAAAACACAATTAACGGGTCTTTCGGACGAAGACTCGATGGCGAAGATGGATACAGATTTTATTAAAGCGTTAAAGGTTGGTATGCCGCCGGCTGGAGGCTTGGGAATTGGCATTGATCGTCTCGTGATGTTGTTGACCAACAGTCACACGATTCGCGACGTGATCTACTTCCCACTGCTTCGTCCCGAAGGACAACCAGCTCCACCAGAGTAAACCAGGGATGTGTCCGGCACTCATCTGAATGACTGCCGACAGAATAATCAGCCAAAGGATTGGCCGTATGTACAAATCATTGTTATGCCTGCGATATTTGCGAACCCGTTATATTGCACTGGCCAGTATCATCAGCATGACGCTCGGCGTCGCGACTATGATTGTCGTCAACAGCGTCATGGATGGTTTCAGCACCGATATGCGAACTCGTCTGCGGGGCATTCTGGCGGATGTCATCGTTGAAACGAATTCACTCGATGGTGTTCCCAACACACAGGACATAAAAGACCGCATCAACCGTGCTGTGGGCAAAGACATTGAGGGCATAACGGCGACCGTCGAAATTTATGCCATGCTCAGTGTGCAATATGGTTCACAGTGGCAGAGCAAGCCGGTCACCCTGATCGGCATCGACCCCGACACCAAAGCGACCGTCGGACCGCTCTCCAAATATCTGGTCAACACCGATGAAAACGCGGTTCCTGATTGGGAACTCTCGCCGGAAGCCATGGCTTATCGTAAAGAATGGACTACCCGCGCCCAGTGGATGGTTGATCGCTGGAATCATAATCCGCCGCCTGAAGAAAACAAACAGATCTCCTTTGAAGAACCGGCATCGAACGGGCCTCTGCCCGAACCCGACTTCGACTCGGAATCAAGTTCGGAATCACCCTTTGATTCAAAACCTCAGGTCGCAGACAAATCGAAAGCGATTATCAATCCCTTCGACAAGGGTTTGAAAGGTTCGGCTTTCGAAAAAGAAGAAAAGCGTGATCCCGGCAGTCCCTTGAAGGCACGTGTCTACATCGGCTATGGACTTGTCAGCTTTCCCTATGAAGACCCGGATACCGGCAAAACGGAAATGTTCCAGATCGTCAAGCCCGGCGATGATGTCAAAATCAGCACGGTTACTGCCGGCCATCCTCCTGAACCAATCCACTTCAATGCGACCGTTGTCGATCTGTTCAAAAGTGATATGAGCGAACACGACAGCAGCCTGGTATTCTGTAACCTGGAATATCTGCAGGAAGTCCGTACCATGATCGATCCTGAAAGTGGGGAAAAATCAGTCACGTCTATTCAGATCAAACTCAAAAATCCTGAAGACGCCGCCATGGTGGTCAGCAAACTGGAAGAAGCTTTACCTCCCAATCTGTTCCGCGTGCGGACCTGGGAAGACAAGCAGGGGCCACTGCTGGCAGCCGTCGAAGTGGAATCGGCGATCCTGAACGTCTTGTTGTTCATGATCATTGCCGTCGCCGGTTTTGGTATCCTCGCGATCTTTTTCATGATCACAATCGAGAAAACCCGAGATATCGGCGTGCTGAAAGCACTGGGCGCCAGCTCGAACGGCATCATGTCGATCTTCCTGTCTTACGGACTGGCACTCGGTCTGGTCGGCAGCGGAGTGGGCGTGATCGTCGGCTTGCTGTTTGTGAAGTATATCAACGAGATCGAAAGATTCATTACCTTTGTGACCGGTCGAAAAGTGTTTGACCAACGCATTTATTACTTCCCGGAAATATCGACTCATGTGGAACCGATGATGGTGTTTTGGGTGGCAGTCGGCGCCATGACCATTGCTGTCCTGGCCAGTATTCTTCCCGCCCGCAAAGCAGCACGTTTCCACCCCGTAGAGTCATTACGATATGAATAGGGTTCTTTGAATCAGAACTCTGTTCTCAAACAAAGAAAAATTGTCACCCTCGTCGTTCTCCCGTTTATGTCGAGTATGAATTCATGACAGAGACCATTTCCATGCCGCATCCACAGTTATCCGCGATTGCCGTTGAAAAGGCGTATCGAAAAGACAAGCACAAGGTCCCTGTTTTGCGCGGGATTGATGTCGAAGTCAAAAAGGCAGAGTTTCTATCGATCGTCGGTCAGTCCGGCTCGGGAAAAAGTACGCTGATGCATCTGTTCGGCTTGCTGGACTTTCCCGATGTCGGGGAAATTCGTCTGGAAGGCCAGCGGATCGACGATTTACCCGACCACGCCCGCGACCAGCTTCGCAACCGGGTTTTTGGCTTTATCTTCCAGTTCTATCACCTGTTGCCCGAACTGAATCTGCTGGAAAATGTGCTTTCGCCGCTCATGATCCGCTACTCGACATGGGAATACTGGAAACGCAAAAAAGAGTTCAAACAGGATGCTCTGGAGATTATTGAGAAAGTCGGCCTGTCGCATCGTATCAAGCATCGTCCCTCCGAAATATCGGGAGGAGAAATGCAGCGGGCCGCGATTGCCCGGGCATTAATCGCCAAACCACAAATCTTGCTGGCGGACGAACCTACCGGAAATCTGGATAGTAGTACCGGTAAAGAGATTATGGACCTGCTGACCAACTTGAATGAGCAGGAACAGCTGACTATCATCATGGTAACGCACGATGATTCGATTGCAGCACAGGCGCATCGAACGGTTCGTTTGCGGGAAGGTCAGATTGAGGTACTGGGGAAATCCCAGGCCGCTTCCGTCCCCGCATAGTGACAAACGTCAGACTTGTTGCTCGTCTGAACCACCGTCGCTCGCGTTGTGTCAATGGCGTGAGCCACTGCATGTGATTCTTCGATCGGAAATGGATTTCTCTGATTGCAAAACAGGATGGAAATTTCGCCAAAACCTGCCAGTTGTGTCTTGGCCTAGTTTGAGAATGGTACCAGATTGTAATGTCGCTCCAAATTTATCTTGACGGAAAACTGCTCCCCAAGGAAGAAGCAAAAATCAGTGTGTTCGATCACGGGCTGCTGTACGGCGATGGCGTGTTTGAAGGCATTCGTGTTTACAGCAAAAAAGTTTTCCTGATGCAGGAACATATTGATCGCTTGTATGAAAGCGCTCTTGCCATTCGCCTGGAGATTCCCCTGTCGAAAGCAGAGATGATCAAAGCCGTCAACGAAACTGTTGCTGCGAACAATATCGAAGATGGTTACGTGCGATTGGTTATCACGCGCGGTGCAGGCTCCTTAGGTCTCGATATCCGCCGTACCAGCAATCCGCAAGTCATCATCATTGCCGATAATATTTCTCTTTACGATCCACAACTCTATGTTGACGGTCTGAAAATTATCACCGCAGCCACTATCCGTAACCATCCGGCTGCACTCTCATCGCGTGTGAAATCATTAAACTATCTAAATAACATTATGGCGAAGATTGAAGGCACGGACGCCGGCTGTCTGGAAGCGTTGATGCTCAATCACAAAGGTGAAGTCGCCGAATGCACGGGCGATAATATCTTCATCATCAAAGATGGGGTCGTTAAAACGCCTTCAATCGATGCAGGAATTCTGGAAGGCATTACCAGAAACGCCGTGATCAAACTGGCTGAGCAGTCCGGCATTACCGTCGAACAGATCCCGTTCACACGCCACGATATTTTCATTGCCGATGAATGCTTCCTGACCGGTTCTGCCGCTGAAGTGATTCCGGTGGTGGAACTGGATGGTCGCAAGATCGGCGATGGGAATCCGGGACCGATCACCAAGGACCTCAACGAAAAATTCAAAAAACTCACCCGTGAATAAACTGATTAACGATTGTCGTAACCAGTCAGAAATTCAACGCGGCTTGACAAATTCGGGTGTCTCCGCGGCACTTAATATCTCCTGGATTCAGGTCGGGATATGCATCTTGACGCGACCCCGACCTTCGATAACATGCGGAGTATGAGTCGCGTGCGCGAGTGAAACTGTTTTTGTCAGGTGAACTTATTTGTGCTGTGAATTCCGTCACTATAAAAGCTCCTTGTTTTACGCACTTTCGATGGTGCTTCCAGCATTGGTTCCCGATCTTCAGTTTGTTATTGGGCCGGTTAAAACACACTTGCGACATACTGGGGCTCCCTATGAATCGAGTTCAAACCAACTTCAGACACGTTTGCGTCAGCGACATCCTGGTGCCGTTTGCACAGGTCTCCAGGCTCGACGCATCACAATTTACAGACGTCCTCTCCCATCGTATCTGATATAACCTCACCCGCTGAGATGAATCTCTACTGAACGATCGTTGCATCCGCTTTTTTGTATGCTACGATAAGAAATTATCAATCCGCGCGATCGGTTTACTCTATTGGTGTGTTTAATCTCTCAGCGAAACCGCCTTGCCTGTCCAGTCTGGAATCTTTCTGATGCGAATATCATCTCACTCGATTGTTGGTCTCTGGTGTGTCTCTGCTTTGCTCTGGTTATCGACTGGCGCCCAGGGAGAACCAGCCGCCAGCTCTTCGACGACAGCAAAAACAGACCGCGAGGCAACCAAGCAGGCGCTAGCCGAATTCAACTCGCTAATCGGTGGCTGGCGTGGTGTGGGGATGATCAAACGGAATTCTCGTAAGGGAGCCTGGTCAGAAAAAGCAGAGTGGGTCTGGAAATTCGACCCAAAATCAACCGGCATTGCTTACCAGATTACAGATGGCAAATTTCTCAAGTCGGCTTTGCTCACTTATAATCCAGAGGCGAAAACCTATTTGCTCTCCACGGTGCTGCCCGATGGGAAGACACGCGATTATACAGGCACGCTAAGTAAAGACACGCTGATTCTCGAATCAGCGCCCGACAAGGAAGGAGCGATTTATCGTATCTCCATTCGCCGGCTCAATGAAAAACGTACACTCGTATTGTTCGAGCAACGCAATCAAGGCCAGTCTTTTTATTACCGCCTCGCAGAAGTCGGCTACACCAGAGCAGGTACAAAACTGGCGGAGTCAGGCAGTGGTGGCCCGGAATGCATCGTGACCGGAGGCGCGGGCTCAATCCAGGTCAGCTATCAGGGCAAAAATTATTATGTTTGCTGTAGCGGTTGCAAACAGGCTTTTGAAGAAGATCCGGAACCCTTCATTGAGGAAGCAAAACAAAAAGCAGAAGCCCGTCGCAAACAGAAATCCCAGTAATTCACGATCAGGTGAATCGTGCTATCTAATTCTGTGAGTGAATTAAATAGGTGAGGGTAGGCCCGCATGTAATTCGGGCCGAGCGCAGCGAGCAGGAAATTGTTAGTGAAATAGAACGATTGAGCAGGGCCGTAGTTGCTGATTCAGTTAATTCAGTGGGTGAGTTTATTCTGAATCGTACGCGTGCCCTGACAATTTCCTGTTGTCTTTGACAACCCCGAATTGCATGCGGGGCTACCCAGGGTGATATTGCCTTTTACCCGAAATCGCGTCTAAAAATCTTCCAGCGAAGATCCTAAGTCGCCGCTGGCTAAGTCATCAGCCGGTTCTTCTAGAATCACTTCTTTTTCTGCCAGATCGGTGCGGGGCAGGGGAATTCGATCTTCCTGCTGTGACTTCTTTGACATCGGGTTCAACCACTTGGGCAGCTTGGAAAACCGCGAAGGCTCTTCCGCCTTCGTCTGCAGAATTGCAGGCTCCAGCTCCACTGGTTGTAGCTGAGAGACATTCTGAATGGCTGCGGGCTTATCTTTGTTGGTATAAAATTCCAGACCCAAAAAAGGAGAGCGGCTATTACTGTCCAACCGGAACATTTTATTAGCCAGTCCCTGACATCCTGTCTGTGTGCCTAGCAGAAGTGTGCTGATACAGAGAACCCAAATTAATCGCAGCCCGTTCATTGGTTGACTTATTCCATCCTTGTCCAAGTCAAATTCACTCTGATTGTTTGATCTCATATCTCGCCGGCGTCAAAACGGACGTCATTCGAGAATTGATCCAGTATCGTCATCGGCTAACTCTGCCGGACAGATTGCCTCTTTTCTTTAGATCACAGCATCTCATAGAAAATAGTTCTGCCTCAGGTTGCTTAACCTCAACAGTTTACTGAGTTACTCATCCGCCATTGACTCCGTCTGCCGACTCTCGATCTCATCTTCTGTTTCGACGGGAGGCTCGCTTTGCGTCGGCACATCACGAAAACCAAGCGTACTTGTTATTGGTTCATCGCCACCCAGCTGACAGCCTGTCCACGACAGTCCGAACAAAAGAGTACAGAAGATTTTAAGGTGTAACGATTTGCGCATTGGGATTCCTTTCCCAGTCATTCTGAAACAACACCCCCACTATTTCGGCTGCGGTTCATATCAGGAATCGGCATTTTTGTGAAGAGCGATTTCCACTACAGCACGGTTCCTTATCGAATTTCGGCATACCGGAACTCTGTTCCACTTTCGTGTTGTGTTTTCTCACCATGTTGCGTCGAAGCATCTTCGCGTTAACTCTATACATGAAAGCATTTTATGGAAATGTCTCTCACTTGCCATGGTCTTGCGTTGTGATTTCACCTCATTGCGTTTTGAGGCCGTGCCGATCTCTGATAGAAAAAAAGGCCGACAGGGAAAATATATATCTCCTTACAAAACAACAGGTTACGCTTCTTGGGTTGAACAGATTGTAAAAAGTTTTTAACGCTTTGGCTCGTTTGGTATTCAGCTTGCTTAACACTCCAGTATCAACTCTGAAACGTTTAACTCGATGCAAAACAATATCACAACACCAGGAGACTTCAACGATGAAAAACATCATCAACCAACTGATCAACGACGAAGCCGGCTTCATTGTTTCTGCAGAACTCGTGCTGATTTCCAGTATCGCTGTTCTGGCGATGATTGTTGGACTCTCGGAAGTCGCCAGCAATATTAACAATGAACTTGAAGATGTCGGCAGTGCCTTCTCCTCAATCGATCAGTCTTACCAGCTGAGTTACTCACACGGCCACAAAGCCTGTACCGATCCCAGTAGCTTCAACGATCAATCTGACTTCTGCTCAGGTCAGTGGGACGTGCGATAATCTTCGCGTCACCCTCTGGCACCCCCCCCACCACCCGAAACGTGCTTTCTTTCCGATGATGAAAGCCTGCAGGGCTTCACCACCCCTGCAGGTTTTATGAAACCCGAAACAAAAATGAACCACAACTCTTTATGGAGACCATCAACATGAAACTCATGCTGATCCAATTGATGAATGAAGAGGCGGGATTTATTATCTCGTCCGAACTGGTCCTTGTCTCAACCATTGCTGTCCTGGCGATGATTGTGGGACTGAGCGAAGTCGCTCACGGCGTGAATCAGGAACTCGAAGACGTGGGGAGTGCCTTTGGTCGCATTAACCAGAGTTTCTATGTCGCCGGTGCGTCAGGTCATAAAGGACACACCTATGGCAGCGATTTCCATGACCAGTTTGATTTCTGTGACGGCGAGAACGACATCGTCTGCGACCGTCCTCCTGTGCGGGAAGGGCGAGGCGGCTACAACAATTAAACATCAAAAAAGTAATACAGCGTTTCCGTAACAGGAAGCAGGCTTGCATCGAGGGGGAAGTCTCCACCTCAGGCACCCTCATC
>NZ_CAXBKP010000047.1:0-13025 GCF_963976445.1 uncultured Gimesia sp.
GCTATATGAAAGCCTTACTCAGACAGAAATGTCAGAGTAAGGCTTTTTTACGTACCTTACTAATGACGAATCTAAAACTTTGTGGTGTATTTCAGTTGATAAGCGATTTATTTATCTGTTCTATTGTTGATATGTATATTGATGAGGATGACTGACATATTTCGTGGTTTCTGACATAGATTGATTTCAGTATGCCAAGTGAGACAGATTTCACCGATCTCGAAGTTCATACTTTAGATTCTCTTTGTAATGAATTGGTGAGTGGTCGCGGAGTACGATATGGGGAAAAAGGGGATGTGCTGCAATTAAATTCAGGTAAGGCACGCTCAATATTAACTTGGTACATTAAAAATCGTCAGAAGTGGCACGGCCAAAATAAAAAAGAAGATGTTGAAAGCATTGTCAAACAACTTGAGGTTGAGCCTCCTGATCTCCCGCAACCTCAGTCTTTAAAAAGGGAGTCAGATAAAGAAAAGTGGCACTTAAAAAAAATCAGAGTAAATGAATTTGGAGGAATTCATAGAAATGAAAAAGTAGCAGAAAAACCAACCATTTTTGAATATGAGTGTGAAAAAAAACTATCAGTTTTTGAAGGGAATAATGGGGCAGGGAAAAGTTCACTTCTTTCAGCTATATGCTGGTGTTTAACCGGCCAGATATATCGTTCTCAAAAACAGCCAGAAGATGGGGCGTCAGGCTTCGATGTATGGCTTTCAGACGATTTAGTCGGAAAGACAGAATCTAGCAAATATCAAATAGCGAAAATTACACCAATTCCTTCTGCAGAAGTATTGCAAAGTAATAAGGAAAAAGAGCTACCAATCAATACGTGGGTAGAGTTAATACTTGCAAATGAAAACATGACGAAGGAAGTGACATTAAAGAGATCGTTGCAACGGAAGAAAAACGGAAAAAAGATAATCGAAGAAAAACCTGACTTTTCGAAATTAGACCTAATCCCTATAGCACGCGAAATTGGCACACGTATCACTGGCCAGATTCCATATTTGCAGCTCGAACAGAAAAATGACCTTAGTAGTGCGATTGCTCAATTGACAGGTTTTAGTGAATTAAAACTTCTGGTTACACACGCACGAAAATCAAAAAATAAATTAGATAAAGCTCTCTCTGACGATCGCGATCAAGAAATTGAAAGCATCGACATAGACTATGGAAATGAAGCGGAGAATCTCGCTAGGATTTTTCAGAGTAATCAAGAGCGTTTTGAAAAATACAAGATACCTCATCCAGCCGACATAGAATGTGAACTGGAACTAAAAAATCTCACTCAGGAATTCACGTCGCATCAAATAAAAGCACTTGAAAAAGCTGAAGAAATTCTCGGTGAAGTATTTGATCCAGAGGATACGAATCAACGCAATGACTTAACAGATAATATAACACCTGCGATCTCGCTACTAAAATTCACAGATCATTCAACCCATTTAAAAAGCTTAGACAGGCTTTTTGCTTTAGAAAATATTTCAGATGAAACTCAGGAAGAAATAATCTCTTATTTAAATCAGCTTGCAGAGCAATTAGCGGAAATATCAAGTTTATCAGAGAGGGATGAACTAACAGCAAGGGTTCGATTGTATGCTAAGCTTAGTTCTTGGATTAAAGAGCAAGGGGGTAAGTATCAACTCTCAGAAGAGTGTCCGGTATGTAATACAAATATGAGAGGCTTGGAAGACCCCGTTACTGGTGGTCTAGTATTAGATCAAATCCAACATTTTTTAGAAAATGAAGCACACCATCTAGAGCACTCTGTCGAGCAATGGAGTCAAGCTTCAGCCAATTCTTTATTGTCAATGTTAGGTGCGGTTCCAATTGAAGCACAAAGTGTGTTGCCTAAACATCCTGGCGAGTTAGTTCAAAAAGCTCTCGTTGAGGAATTGTATGTGCTTAGAACCTTTTCAGGTTCTCTGTCATCTTTGAGGATTGCGACACAAGCACTCTGTCAAAAACATCTTTCAGGACTAGAACGTTTTGATGAGCCAGTAGTACCAGACTTGTTCAGCACAAAACTTTCTGAAGAAAATATTTTGCGACAAACTGTAAAGCAGGTTTATCGGGTACTTGAATACCAGAAGTGGTTTCGTATTCACAAGACTAAAGTTAAATATGCATTAGATTCTATCGTTGGAAATGAGGAATCGATTGAAGCACAGGTAGATGATTTCGTCGTAACTGAATTTTCAACTATCTTGCAACGATTGACGGTACTTAAAAATCTTATCACCTCACAAGAGCCGCTTCGGTATGCAGTAAGTCATACGCAAAAGT
The DNA here is from genome assembly GCF_963976445.1 of uncultured Gimesia sp. Classification (GTDB taxonomy): domain Bacteria; phylum Planctomycetota; class Planctomycetia; order Planctomycetales; family Planctomycetaceae; genus Gimesia. The sequence goes on from NZ_CAXBKP010000047.1 coordinate 2,287, forward strand.
TAACAGGGATAAAACAAAAACGGAGTCGTCTGGAACATAGCAAAGGATTGTATCAACTGGCTTCGGTCGAGATTGAAAAACTATTTTGTCTCGATGAATTGGTAAATCAGCAGGTTGCAAGTGTAATGCAGCCTTTGTCTGATAATACCATTCGACTCAAAAAAGAGATGTATAAACCATCTTATACGAATGCACCTCAGGTTGAATCTACAAAAGTTCAAGAAGATTCGAGTTTAGCTATTCACGCAAAATTTAGTGGTACAAGTGCGGAAGCCCATCATTTTTGTAATGCTTCTGATCTTCGTGCGACCTTAATTTCATTGATGTTTTCTTTTTGGATGCACTTAAAAGAATCGCACAGTTCATTATCTATATTCTTATTAGATGATATTCAAGAGTTATTCGATTCAACAAATAAATGGAGATTGGCAGCAGCGATCTCGAAAATGGTAAAAGATGATGCGAGAATTATCCTGACGACAAATGACCCAGAGTTTGCAAAAAATATTTGTAAAGCAGCAGGTGATATCAATGTGGATCACAGGCAAATATTACCTGCTACTGGGAATCATCAAGTTCTAATTTTAAATGAATCAATTACACAAATAATTAAAAAAAGAAATCATTTTGAGAAACATGAAAATGATCATCAAGCAGCTCAAGAATACCTAAATTCTTTAAGGATATATCTTGAGAGTTGTTTGAGTTATTTTTTTGATTACCCGGTAAATAATCTACCAGAAAAACCCACTTTTGCAAATTATTACACTGCCATTGTTGAAAGAGTGAAAGAAGGTGCTCTGGTTTTTTCTAGCCAAGTATTTACAGAATTGATTCGAGAGCCTTCACTTCAGTCTGGCAGTGAAATTTACAGATTGTTGAACGAGTCTCATCATCACAATGCCGTTCGTATTACGTATAACGAAGTGTATGAACTTAAGGATGAGTTGAGAAAAATAACAAAACTAGTTGAGTTTGCTCGTGAAGAATATGAGAGGTGGATTAGAAGAGAACCGCCTCTTGAGAATTTAAATGAAACTGTTATAGAGCTAGAAAAATATAACTTGAGTTTGCATGTACCCTTAGTTGCTTCTCTAGCTGCGTCCTCAGGAGATAGGTCGAATGAGAGTGAAAATGAATCAGAAGAATTCTATTCTCCAGAGTGGTTAAGGAACCATGCAATATTTTTTAATAAAACTGACAATATGGGATTTGCTGCAAGGCCAAATACACGTTTATTGGTTGAGGCTAGTAATTCAATCCCAGAGGATCAAAGCTGGGTAATCGCTAAGCATCAAGAAAAGTATCTTGTAAGAAGAGTTATTCATACGGAAAATCATTATGAAATGGTAACTTTAATAGGAGAATCTAGTGATCCCACTCGCCGGTGCCCTCCGCTGCATTTGAGAAAGGACGAAGTGTTGTTATATAAAGTGGTGGGAGTATTGCTGGATGATTCGTCAGATTTCAGAAGAACGGATTCAGATGCTCTTCCAGATGATAAATGTAAGATTTTAGAAAAGGTCGAAAAAGCATTCAGCCTTAAAGGAACAAGTGCTTTACCTTTGGCTTTGGAAGGTCAAATATTGCTAGGAGGTAGTAAAATATTGCCGTCCGAATATTCTGAAAGGGAAGGTTGTATCTTAGGATTAGGGACCAGTGATGGAGACCTTTTTAAACGAGTTGGAAAGCAGTTAAACTTACCTAATGGCGAACACGTACGACAGTTTGATTCGATTGGAGGGATAGGAGAATCGTTCATTCTACGAACTGAAGAGTTAGAGGATGATCCGTATCATTATATTCCTTTGATTGAAAGCGCTACGGAGATCCTGGGGGTGATTTACGAGGAATGGAGTTGAAAGAATAAAATGCTACTCATCAATTTTATTTTTCTTCTAAGTGAAATAACCCTTAATAGCCCATTCCAAAACTCCTTTATCCACCTCCACCTCTCTGCTGGACATCCTGTTTGCATTCTGTCATGCTGGATACTAGCGAAAGTCTGTTGCAATCATGAATCCAGGAGACGATGGAAATGAGTCATCACTTAGAGAATCATTCCCCTGACGAAAACCATTCTGTGTCACGCAGAACGTTTCTCCGCGAAGCGGGTACAGCGACCGCGGCGGGGTTGGCTGTGGCGCCTGCTGTCTGGGCTGGTGCTGGAAACAAGGCTGATACGTTGCGCGTCGGTCTGATTGGATGTGGCTCCCGCGGTTCTGGTGCCGCGGTTAATGCAATGCAGGCCGATTCGAATACACAACTTGTGGCGCTGGCGGATATTTTTGAAGACAAACTCAAAGCGAGTGCCGCACGGATTCAAAAATCGATCGGCGATCAGTATGCCGTCGAGCCGAGTCAGGAGTTCGTCGGCTTTGATGCCTATGAAAAGTTATTAAATACCGACGTCGATGTCGTGCTGCTGACCACGCCTCCGCACTTTCGCCCCGCTCATCTGAAACGCGCGATCGAAGCCGGCAAACATGTCTTTGCTGAAAAGCCGGTCGCCGTGGATGCCCCCGGCGTGCGTTCGGTGATGGAAACCTGCCGACTGGCGAGACAGAAACAGCTTTCGATCATGTCGGGCCTGATGCTGCGTTACAGCAAGGCCATGCAGGAAACGGTCAGCCGCATTCATGACGGTCAACTGGGAAAGATCGTGACTCTGCAGACCAACTACAATATCAATGGTCTCTGGTCACATCCCCGCAAGCCCGAATGGAGTGACATGGAATGGCAACTGCGCAACTGGTATTACTTCACCTGGCTCTCGGGCGGCCAACTGGTGGAACAGCACGTGCATGGACTCGATCTGATGTCCTGGGTCATGCAGGAAGAATATCCGGTCAAATGTTTCGGGCTGGGCGGCCGACAGTCGCGGACCGATCCGCTCTACGGCCACATCTTTGATCATCATGCCATCTGTTACGAATATAGCGGCGGACAACGTTGTTTTGCCTTTTGTCGCCAGCAGGATGGCACCGACATCAACACGTCGCAACATGTGTTCGGCGAAAAGGGAACCGCCGATTTGAATCGGAATACACTCAGCGGTGCGAAAACCTGGCGTTACAGCCAAGCCCGCGGCCGCAAGAAAAATGGAGTGCAGGATCTGCCGTACGTGCAGGAACATGCGGCTTTGTTCAACAGCATTCGGACTAGTTCGCCACTCTGCAATGGTGAGTACGCGGCGAAAAGTTCGCTGATGGCCATCATGGGACGCATGGCCTCGTACACCGGAAAAAGCGTGACCTGGGAACAGGCCTGGAATTCCCAGGAAGATCTGATGCCACCGGAATACACATTCGGACCGTTACAAGTCGCCCCCGTCGCCTTACCCGGCAAGACTAAGTTTTATTAAGCCGAGTAACGAGACAGAACTGGCTGGGTTTTGTGGGGCGGTGATGCCGATGTCGATTTTTGCTACCACGAAAGACACGAAATGCCGGTTTGCGCCGTTTCACTGCTGTCTTACAAAGGCATGAGATGGCTGATACGTTCGCTCAGCAACTCGCTTAGATATCTCCTTAGCTGACGGGCCTTGTTGTGGCCAGCTCATTCCGGTATTGGGATCTTGTTTCAAATTATTTATACTTCGGTATGCGTCAGTTTTTCGTTTTATCAGAAGACAGAAAGGATGTTGTCGAATGGCCCCGCTATTGGAAACAAAAAACGCTGTGCGGCGTCTATTCTGGACAGCACCATTATTAATTCTGTTTGCTTTGCATAACGCGTGGGCTGGTAAGCCTGATGTGACGGTCTCTGCTGATGGCCCTTTTTCGACGCGAGCATATGGTAAAAGCGAAGGCATCTATGTCAGTGAATTACTGGTTTCCGGAAAAACGTTTTGGAAACTGGATCTGAATGTTCCAGATCTAGCTAAGGTACGGTGTCTCGATACCAGTCGGCACGATGATGAATTTAACATCGGCTTGACGTTTGTGTTTCCCGGCAAACCTGGTGATCGTAAGGTTCGCGTGACCGCCCGGCTGCTGGATGAATGTGGAAATATTCTGCAGAGCCGGTCACACATCTGTGGTGATGCCCGGAATCTTGCGGCTAATCAGTATTTCGGCTTTAGCATGGCGCCGGCCCGATATAATTCAGAAGCATTGCGTTTTAAAGGTTGCGCGCATCTGCCGATTCAGCGGGTTGAAGTGACTTTAGCCCCAGTGAAATAAGTCGGACTGGCAGCGATTTTTAAAAAATGGCGAACCGTTCATTTTTCCGTGATATTTCTTTCTGGTTCACGCCTTTGACTCTAGCTGACTGATTTAGCCCGAAAACGGTTTCGGAAATACGTCAGTTGTTTGACGTAAAGTGAGTCGCCGTTTTATGTTTGAGGGACCCGCCGATGAAACTTGTTGAAGCGATGCCGACGTTTACCCGGTGGTATCAACGTCTGATTGACTTGCCCCGCCCCCCTTACGTCGCGTTTCTGGTGGCGTGTGTGATCGCGACGGCGGTTGTGCCCGTTGCCTTCAGGTTGGCGGGATCCAGCTTCGCCTCGGTTCTGGTCTTGTATCTGTTTGTTCCTCTCTGGTTGCCGGTGGTGGCGGGAGATCTGGCGCTGCTGTTCTGGAGTGAGAAGCAATGCCCGTTTCAACCATCGCTTATGTTGCGTCTGCTCATTCTGACGCTGGTGATGAAAGGCTTCTATCTGATTTTTCAATACCGACATCCATCTGCGACGGCTCATGAAGAGGTAATGAATGAAGTTGTCATTATGAGTCTCTGGGGGGCCCAGTGTGTGCTGTTGTTGATCCTGGAGCCGGGACTGCGCTGGGTGTTAAGGCGGCGGAACATTTCGGTATTTATCGCTGTCTGAATGAAGTCGACGACTGTGAAGAGCGGACGAAGTGAACCTGCTCCCGTTTTAGTTTGTCGTTACGGGAATCATAAGAAAACAAGCATAAAATCATCTTAGAAGCGAAGCAGGTCTTCTCAACAGAAAGAATTAAACATGAGTCAGGTTAAGGAAGATTTTTCCAGGTATCCGTATTATTTAATCATCGATCTGGAAGCAACGTGCTGCGATCAACGGTCTGTTCCCCGCAATGAGATGGAGATCATTGAAATCGGGGCGGTGATGGTGGAGCGTGATTCGCTGTCCGTGGTCGATGAATTTCAGACGTTTATTCAGCCGGTCCGGCATCCGCAATTAACGCAGTTCTGTACTGAGCTGACGTCAATTCAGCAGTCCGACATCGCCGCTGCACCGCTGTTTCCGATAGCGATAATTCGCATCCAAGGGTGGCTGGCCTCGTATGAGGCGGCCCTGTTCTGTTCCTGGGGCGATTATGACAAATCTCAGTTTTTACAGGACTGTCATTACCACCAGATTCCGTATCCCTTTCCTTCTGACCATCTCAATCTCAAAAAACAGTTTTCCCTGTCTCAGGGTTATCCTAAAAATCATGGAATGGCCCGTGCTTTGAAACTGGCGGGGATCCCTTTAGAGGGAACGCATCATCGAGGCATTGATGATGCCCGCAATATGGCAAAGTTGATGCCTTGGATTATGGGGAAGAAATAGTGGTAGACTAAGTGTCCTGCATTGCGTTATAGAGGAATGTCGCCAGAGTTCTGCTCACTTCCGCTGTTTTTATATTATCAGGGAGATGGTTCGCGGTCCGATCTGCAAAAAGGAGGAAGTTATTCAGAGGCATTATTTGCTTTCGTCTGACTGACCGTTTATAATGAACTGTTCATAGGTTCTGGGCCAAACTGCCTGTTTGACAGCGGATTCATAATTGACTTCGTTGCTGTCAGGGTAGAAAATAGATCTTAAGCTAATACCATTCGCAAAGCCACTATTGAAATTAAAGTCCCATCACAACTGCATCAGGCTGGGAAACGATAATCATATTAAGGGAGTTATCGATGCGCAACACAGTTCCGAATTCCAAGCACTCATCTCGCCGTGGATTTACTCTGATTGAGTTATTAGTGGTGATGGCGATTATCGCTTTGCTGGCAGCGATGCTGCTGCCTGCCATCCAGCGTGCAAGAGAGGCCGCCCGTCGTACTCAGTGCATCAATAACCTGAAGCAATTGAGTCTAGCGGCTTTCAACTATGAGAGTTCATTCCGCTGTTTTCCCTCAGGCTGGATTGATGGGACCGAGTTAGATACGAATGGTGCTCCCGTTACTTCTTTCGCGAACGCAAATGTGGCATTTCCCGAACCCGTCATGTTCCCTGTCCGCGGTGCTACCGCCCAAGGCCCGGGCCAGCAGTATCGATTGACCGAGTGGGAACTTTCTCCGTTTTGGGGTTGGCAAGCGCTGATTCTGGCAGAAATGGATCAGGGGACCGTCAATATTAATTACAACTTAAGCAAGTTTTCGGATGACAGTAAAAACGCCAGTACGGTTGCCATTGCGAGTTATATTTGTCCCAGTGCAACGATGCCTTCGAACCGTCCCCGAGGTTTGGGGTATTCCAGCTACCGAGGAGTGGGAGGACGCCTGGAAGGGTTTACCGGTTACGCTCCTTTCACCGCTAACTTTCAGGGAGGGGTGTTTGGTAACAACAGTGCCACCAAACTCAACGATATTTCAGACGGGCAGACCAACACACTGATGTTTGGTGAATCTTCCTTTGGTTTCTGGGCAGACAGCCATAGTGCTGTATCAGGATTTGTTGAAGCGAGTGACGGTTCTACATATCATGGTAATCAGAATTTTGATGGGACACCGGAAGTGACTCAAGCGTTCCACCTCACGTTTGGTTCCCGGCACGATGATTTAGCTCATTTTGCCTTAGCCGATGGTTCTGCAAAATCGATGGCCAAAAATATTGATACCAATCTCTTTCGCCAACTCTGTATCCGAAACGATGGAGAACGGGTTACAGGAGAGTGGTAAACTCTAAGAGTGACTCTAAGTAAGCAGTCATTTGTTGATGATCATAGATCAGGCTCGGTCAAAGGGGAACGCGATGACCTCTTGTAGCGTCTGTTTTCCCAGCGCTAACATAACTAGCCGATCAACACCCAGAGCGGTGCCCGCGCAGGCGGGTAAGCCCGCTTCCATCGCCTGCAGAAGATAACTTTCTGCAGGCAGTGCAGGGCGATGTTCTTTTTCTCTCAGGCTGGCTTGTTGTGCGATGCGTCTCCGTAATTCAGCGGCATCCGTCAGTTCGTGATAGCCATTGCAGATTTCCATTCCCTGCAGATACAGTTCGAATCGCTCGGCGACTCCCTCTGGTCCTAGCTTGTCATCATGGCGAATCCGTGCCAGCGCGGCTTGCTGGGGAGGAAAATTATACAGGAACACAGCCCCGCATTGGTTGAGTGCGGGCTCGACCAATTCCACCAGCAGTAAGTTCTGCCAACTCAAACAATCTGTGGTATCGAAATCGCAGGGAACCGAAATTTGATGCTGCAGCGCCGTCTGTTGAAATTCTTCTGCCGTTGACGTCAACGCAGACAGGCCTGCGTATTTCAGAAACGCGTCTTCGTAACTGAAACGTTTAAAGGGCTGCGAGGGGAGTTCCGGTCGTGTACTCTGATCAGAAAGGGAAGCGGCCGTCTCAAATACTTGCCGCACGAGTGCTTCAACAAACGTCATCTGGTCGTGGTGCGTTTCTTCCAGCCGATACCATTCCAGCATGGAAAATTCCGGGTTGTGTCGTTCCCCGCGTTCGGCTTGTCGAAAGGTGTGCGTGATCTGATAGATTTGATCCGCGCCCGCCGTCAACAGCCGCTTCATGGCAAACTCGGGTGAGGTTTGCAGGTAGCGTGTTTCCGGTGGTACGTTCGCGTCAGAACTCTCACATCCCTCCTCGGAATGCCAGCCGGCAGTAAAAGGGTCGATATAAGCATCAACCACACAATCGCGGGATAGAATGGGCGTTTCTACTTCCCAGTAGCCTTGTGCTTCAAAGAACGCACGAATTGCCTGCAGCAGACGACTGCGTTGCTGTAATGTTTCCATTGATGCGCTGGGAAGGTATTCCGGGATGGGCTGATTCATAATCAGAGACGCTGTTTCAATAAGAGAAGGCTGAGTTTCAGTCGTTGCTGTTGGCGAACCGTTTCCGAATGGCTTCAATTCGTTTGCGGTTTGCTCCCAGGTCGGAATAACCCACACGAGAAGCAGATCGAACGTGAATCACATTCTGACGCGAATCGACCAGGAACTCAACATCATCGACAAATCGAAAACCGAGCGAACAGAATTCTGCTCGCAGATAATCTTCGTCCTGACGAACGATCTGGCATCCGCGTTGCGTGCTGAGAATTTCCGTTAAATGCTGTAATGCTTCCGCTTGGGAACCGGAATATGTCAGGGGTGCGATCTCATGTGGGGGAGACGCGTCTTGGGAACAGACACAATTGGGTGAGTCAGGGCAAGGGCTTAAGCGTTGATCGACGATCCCTAAATTCGTCGGGGGACTGCTCAGAGTGTTCCAAAGAATAATGCCGAGATAGGCAGCCAATAAAAAAGAGACGCACCAGAAAAGAATCATTTTTCTAATACGCCTCCTGTTGGATGTTGCTTGATCTGGAGTGGTTATTGGTCTTTGTCCTGTTCAGGATCAGAGAACTCACGTTGGTTCTCTTCCTTGGTAGTTGAGTCGCCCCGATTGCTCTTAGAACGGGCACTTTTCATTAACTGTTCTTCCAGTGATTGTAGCTCGTCCTCTTCTGCAGACAACTGTTCTAACTGCTCTTGAATCCCTTTGATGCTATTTAACGTGTCTACCGGAGGCGTCTCCGTCTGTTCTGCTACGGTTTCCAATTTCTCTGCCTGTTCCATCGATTCTTCTACGATGCCAGCACCAGCCACTGTTTCAGTTTGGTCTGGCAATTTTGACAGCGGTTTCTTTTTTTCTGGGAATAATCGCTTTGCCTCTTGATAGCCTCTCTGGAACTGGGCAATAGAAGCAATGCTGACCGCTAACGCAGCCCATTTAAAAATTCCCAGGCTATTCGCGCCCCAGAACCATTCCGCGAAGATAATAATGGTTGTTAAAACGCAAACCCCCATTAACACGCCTTTAAACACAAGGTCGGTTTTCTGATGTTTCAACGAATGCCGGGCAATTGCCATCCGGGCGGAATAGTTGGCCACATCCCGGAAGGAATTCATGGCGTCACGGACTGCGTCTTTGTCTTGGGAGTGAGTGGGGGCTTTCTTTAATGTTTCCAGCTTTTCTTCCATGGACATGCTGGCTGAAGTGGACTGATCCCCTGGCAGGCTGTCGGTTACCAGGCTGGAATTCGTTTCTGTTTGTGAGCTTGATTTCGGATTGACTGTGGTCGAAGAGTGACTGGTTTTGGGCTGAGCTGATGCAGATGTGCCGTTAGCTCCCGATTTCTCGCCGCGGGAACGTTCCAATAATTTTTCCATGTAAGCGGCGATGGAGTCGGAATCATCTGGGGCTGCCGCTTCAAGTGTGTCTTCCTGCTCCGTTGTTGCATCAAGCTCAATTATCTGTTCTGGCTCTGCGGAATTCTGGCCAGGGGTCTGTCCCGAATCGATTGTTTCAGGGGCAGGGTTTTTCGTAAATAAATCGAGTAAGCTGCCAGACTTTGCTGCCGGTTCTTCGTGGGTTTCCGGCTCGTCACTTGATGAGTCTTTCATGAACGACTCTAGCAGAGAACCGGTCGCCAGTGGTATTCCTGCTTCCGCTGAATCAGGTTCCAGGCTTTCAGTCTCCGAGGCAGGGCTGGTTGACATTTCTTTCGGATTCAGTCCTACTTCTGCCATCAGGCTTTCACGCTCGTCTAACTCCTGCTCACGAAGTTGAATGATGCGTTCACGATCTTCAAGTTCTCCCTGATTATTTTGAATTTGTATCCGCTGTGATTCCAGATTGTCTCTCTGGCGACTGATCTCTTCACGATCAATCATCAGTTGATCATGATCCAGCGACAGCTTCTCTTTATCTTTGGAGATTTCATCAAGCGTTGACTGCTGATCCTGGTTGCTTTGTTCCTGCTCTGGTGCTTGTTGTTCCTGTGCATTGAGTTGCTCTGACTGACTTTTTAACTCTTCCTGTTGCTGTTTCAGTTCAGCACGTAGTTGCTCCAACTCTTCCCGTTGTTCTGTCAGCCTGTCCAGTTCAAGTGATTCTGCCTTCTGATCGAGTGCTGCGTCGGTCGTTTTTTCTATCTTCATTTCCTGCTCGCGGGCTACCAGCTGCTCCTCCCGCTCCGTCAACTCCTGCTTCTGCAGATCCAGTTCTGACTGATACTGCTCCAGGCCCGTCTGCTGCGCAGCGAGTTGCTCGCGTTCGGTTTTGAGTTCTGCGAGTGCTTTCTCAGACTGTTCGTTTTCAGTGGCTTTTGATGCCTGTTCTGACTCCAGCGTAGATTTCTGTTGGTTGAGTTCTTCGCGAAGTGATTCGAGTTGCTCCGATTGCTCTGCCAGTGCTTGTTCCCGTTCCGTCAGTTCCTGTTTCTGTAGATCCAACTCTGACTGATACTGCTCCAGGTCCGTCTGCTGCGCGGCGAGCTGTTCCCGTTCTGCTTCGAGTTCTGTGAGTGCTTTCTCAGACTGTTCGTTTTCAGTGGCTTTTGATGCCTGCTCTATTTCCAGTGTGGATTTCTGTTGGTTGAGTTCTTCGCGAAGCGATTCGAGTTGCTCTGATTGCTCTGTTAGTGCCTGTTCCCGCTCTACCAGTTCCTGCTTCTGCAGGTCCAGCCCTGTCTGCTGCGCGGCGAGCTGTTCGCGTTCTGCTTCGAGTTCTGTGAGTGCTTTCTCAGACTGTTCGTTTTCAGTGGCTT
>NZ_CAXBKP010000048.1:0-12942 GCF_963976445.1 uncultured Gimesia sp.
CCCTTTTATTCACGCCATAACCGGATTTCAAAAGTACTTTTTAAATCTACGTCTCCCGTCTCAGAAAACCTCTTCCCCTTCAGGAACCAGTCCATCCCTCACCTGAACGTCCCACCTTCTTCCCCGAAAGTTCTTGTCTAAGACACCTTCTCTCACATCCACATTCCAACATCCTGATTGCCCTGCACTCCCTCCGACTGACATTCTGATCTGATGGAAACCGTCAGCCTGAGAGTATTCCTCTCTCTTGTTAAGGAGCACCCACTGACGAAAAAACTCGGTGACTCCGGCAAATGCTAGATCGTTCAAGGTGATCGGTGAGTCTTCAGAAGGTTTTGCAGTCCCCTTGGTACTATGATGAACGATGATGGGAGTAGCACCAGCTTTCAGGCAGGTTTCAGTTATCCGTCCGAGTATAGGACCAACTTCATATAGATTCGACGGAGAGACCACTTTACTTCCACCACAGAGGCATAGATACAACGGGTCAATAAAGACAACCTTAATTTTCCTGAACTCAAGAAAATTGCTTAATTTTGATAAGTCCTCTTCATCTGTCAGATTCGGCAGCGTAAAAGCCCAATGCACGTTAGATATTTCCTCGAGACTTGTCTTCTTAGATTTACACACCCGTTTTGCAGTGTCTTGCAGAGATGATTTCCCGCTTTCTCCGGACATAACAGCTACTCGACACGCCGTGGGAACATTGAATTCTCCCAGGAAAGGCTTTCCCGATCCAAGACTGAGAGCCATATCGATTACAACACCTGTCTTGAGACATTTAGCGGGCCCACCGATCACACCTGCTTGACCTTTGATAAGTATCCCCTCGATCAACCAGTCATGTTCGCAATCTAATTCTGCAAACTTCTTAGATTGGATGAATCCATACCGTTTGAGAGCATCTACGGGACGTTCCGACTCAGGTACACGAGTTTTGCTACGACTGCTGTTCGGTTTTGATGTGTTCATTATTCATATTTCCTGTAAAAGAGAAGTTCAGGGAGTATTTTGACGGAATATACCCTCTTGCTATAGAGCCTGTTTTTCCGTCAAAGTGATATTCAAGAGTCGGATCATAAGATTAAATTCAGGTTGTGTGAGTTAATAAGAATCCCTGTGATGATTTCAGCCTTATCGAGAGTATTCATATCAATCTTGGTCAGTAACTCCGCTTCGGCTTCATCCTTTAATCTTCGAACCTGTTCTCTTCTTCTGGCTGCTTTTGTGCGTAACTTCTCTGCCAGATGCTGTTCTCTGAGATTTAATTTTTTCGTAAGATCCCGTCCTCCCTGTTGAATGTAGTCATATATTTCGGTTAATACTGCTTCTATAGATCCCCTTTGACGCTCTCCTTTAGATTGTCTTAATACCAATAAATCGAGACCGCAGGATGTTTTCTCCTGGAATCGATCAACCTGTCGTGTAAACAACTCATACTGTTTGGGTGTCTGGAAGATAAATGCTGACAACTTGATGTGTTTAATTACTTTTACAGTTTTTAATTCCAAACTGAGCGGGAGATAAAGTTCGGCATTGGGATTGTTTTTCATCACTTTCTTTACGAACTGTTTAGCCGGCTTTAGTTTTAGAAGTAGGCGATCTGTGGTAATCGGAGGTAAATCTATCATGTTATCTTCGGGATAGATCATCATGATCCATTCTCCGTATTCATTCTTATTCGTAGTACTGAATGATCGCATTTTGTTCTCCTTGATTTCCAATCCATCCTCTTCCTCAAGGAATTTGATGTAGTTACTACATCCGTCACAGGCGATCGCGTCAAAGGATTTCGGACCTTCCCCCCCCGTCGCTTTATGTTCGAGAATGTTCATACCAAAGAATTTGTCATACTCCTTCCCGGAAACTTCGAAGAAATGCTTCAGGTGCTCCTGATACCAGTTCGAAAAACCACGATCATCGACCGGTATTTCCGCTGGATCGTAAAAAGGGATACCTGACTCTTCGTCCGCATGACGTAGAGGATAATCTGACATAATTTTAAGACACTCTGAAAATGTGCATGCAGGAATCCGGTCACGCCGATAGGTACAACCATCTGTAATGACTTGTAATCCGTTCAGAGACTGAATCATGGCATAGGCTTGAGATCGCGCTCGGGCACCGATAATATTACCACCGACAATGTTGTTGGTTGGGTGATGTTTGCAGACTAAAACTCCGAACATGGTATTCGCCTGCATTTTCCAGACGTACTCCCAGTCGCTCCCTTTCCCATGTTTCTCCTTAGCCTCGCGACGCTTCTCTCCTATTTCCCTGGCATATTTTTTGATGGGAAATTGATAGGCTACATAATCATGATCGATTGGTTCTTTATGTATGAGCGACATTTCACTTTCGAGGTACTCTGAATTCCAGGGTAATTTTTTCGTCCTGTTCTCCTCAATCAATTGATCGAACTCTTCACCGGTCTTGGCAATCCTTCTTTTATCGTAAAAGACGATTGACTCGACGCGAAGCTGTTCGTATTCCGATCGCATTGATTCGGGAAGTGCTTGAATCATCATCCAGGTATCGTATGTGACAATACCGGACTCAATCCGGCGGGCAAATAATTTAGCACCACTGTTTTCTACTTCTTCTGACCTTTCAACATCTTTTAGAAGAGCAGTGATCCGTTCATGCCCGACTTTCTGCCTGTAGTTCTCGAAAGTCATCGCTTCAAGAGTTGAAGGAATCAATACATTTTCGGAATGTTCGAAATCTCCAGTCACACGGATATACCATGCATCATCTTGAGACACTTTACGAACGATATCCACACCTTCTGTAAGGGCTAGATTATTACTGCCTGGTTCAAGAATGATCGGACGCCCCCAATACACGTTCATGTTCGCCAGAATCTTGTTGTAACATCCCGCGAAGTCGACATCTCTTAACATTCCCGGAGATCGATGCCAAATTGTTGTTGGCGTACGGCTGAATGCCAGCCCCCCGTGAAATCTACCTGTCTGTGGACCGAACCGGCTCGTGCTATGTTGTCCATGGAATTGGGAAACACCGCTCTTTCGCATGAGTTTCTTGACCTCACTTGTTGTCGAAAGATTTTGTGAATTCGAGATAGATAGACTGGTCATCGAGATAATGAAATCTTTGACACGGCTTCCGATCGTTGCCGACATTTCCGGGATGTTACTTTCTGGAACTTTAAATTCTCGATAGATATTTGTGTCGTATTCCTTCATCTGCTCGTAAACGAGTAATGTGTTGACGACGTCAACGATCGCATAACCGTAAGCTTCATTCGTTTTAGTACGGAAAGTCTTCAACATCGTCGCTTTTTCAGCCTTGGAGATAGATTCATCTTTCTTCTGATTGATAAATATATCCGACAAGGTGCCCAGATTTGACTTTCCATAGGGTAGCATGGTATCTCGAGTTTCAATCCGGACTTGATAAAGTCGATTGGAACCGAATTTCGCGTACTCGATGATCGGGTTATTGACTGTATGGTTTGCGTATTCTTCGATAAACTCGAGCTTACTGCGATTGTCGAGCCGAATTGATGATGATTTGAAGCTATCTCTGTGAAAGAGAGAATCATTAAATGAACTCCCGAACAATCGACCGATATCAGCAGTCAGGAAATGTCCGATCAGTACAATCCTGATAGTGGGAAGTTTCCATTGTTCTTTCTCAGAATCCCATTTAGCTTCTCGATATTCCTGGTTCCGGTCTTGAATTAGAGGTTCAATTTCTGCTTTTGAAATAGCTTTGAGATGTGGTAAGCGTAACAAACTTCTTAGAATCCTGACTGGTGAAAGTTGAATGTTGAGCTTTGATGGTTTTTTGATAACGAATTTCTGACAAAATTTGCCATAACTGTTGTCTTTACTCGTCGGTAAAAATACCTCTTGATCAAAATCGTCGGGCAAAGACGGTATGCTTGGAGAATGAAAAAGATGGACCATGATATTCCCTGCAGGGTTTCTTGCCGCGGCTTGAACGGTAAGTGTCTGAGCATCTTGATACTCGGTATCAATGGCGATTTCGATCGGTTTTTCTACCAGTCGTTTCAACCATTTCGTGTAACGATCATTTTTGTCTCGCTTTGTCATCAGGTCTTCCTTCAGAAATCACTGGTCCATAGTTTTGATTACGGGCTCTAACGAGCGTTCCACTGATTCGGATTTAATCTCTATGGAGTTCTTCCTAAGAAATAATTTAAGTTGGTAAGAATCCCCACTGCAAAGGTCAATCATGTTGAACCTCTTCGTTCTCTCTAGTCATTAGATAAACCCCTTTAAAAAAAAATAACATTGTGTATTTTGTCCTATATCCGATTAGTCCCGGATATCTGCAAATTCAATTTGAATTCAAACCATAAATCAAAGATCTCTGTAAGGAACATCGCCAAGCCGTAACACCATTCTTATAAAATGAGCAGATCTCTTAATTTTTTCAGGATACGAGACTTGGCCATTCGGACTCCGGCACTTGAAAGGTTCAGGATTTTGGCAACCTCGGTAGAACGTCGTTCTTGAATTGTAACCTGCCAAAACGCATTCCAGGTTGTGTCTTCAACCTCCTTTTTAATGACCTCGATTGCGGGAACAACTTGCTGATACCAGAGTGGTGGGAGATCAGGGTTTTCCTGGTTTGTATGAACTGAATTGCGACTCGCACTAATTTCCTCAAGGCCTGCGATCCGACCGTGATAGTAGTTTTTCGTTTTTCCCGGTGGAAATGATTTTTAACTCGTCTTCCGGTGATGACTCTTACCCTGCCTTTGAAGTTAGATCTGGGCTGGTTCCAGTCCTGCTTTCTCAGATTTTTCATGACTGACAGGAAAACTTCCTGAAAAATATCGTCGCAGTCTGAAGGCGACAAATTCCCCGTGTCAATCCAGTGATACACCAATGGACTCAGAGTCCGGGTTAATTCACGCCACGCATCCATACAGTTGGCTATATCAGAATCCATAGCCGTTAATTGGATAACGCCGAAGCAGATAATACTAAATCGCCGTCTAAGGGAGTTTGTTGGGTGGGTTTTTTTCACAGTTCCCGCTCTGCATATAACACAACAGAAAGGAGCTGTCATGATTACTAATAGAGGCACAAACACAGTTCACTCTGAACTACTTCGGCGTGCACAGAAAGACGATCTCGATGCATGGCGGGAACTAGTCCAGTCTTAGAGTCCTTTGGTGCATCACTGGATTGCCCGAAACAAGCGATCGCATGCTGAATGCGACGATATTTTTCAAGAGGTCTTCCTGTCAGTCGCAAAAGCGTTGAGAAAGTACGACTGGAGCAAGCCTAAATCTGGCTTCAAAGGTTGGCTACCGACATCCTGACATCCGCCGATCGCGATACTCTCTGATTGTGGCATTCAGTTGCAGTCTTTGTTACCCTTTAGGGGACAGATGTCAATTCAGCCAGCACATCTTCGATAGTTACCAGGGCGAGGGTATGAGCATTTACGCAGCGGGAGAGAAAATGTGACTGAGCGTGACGGCAGTATGAAACCAGACAACCATTCCAACCTGGCATCCCAATCCCAGTCTCAATGGCATACCCGATCCAGCATGATCTTCGATTTGAAGGAGTTCTCGCAGGAGCGGTGGAACAACTTTGTGCTGGTGTATTCGCCGCTATTGAAGTACTGGATACGCAAAAAGAATGTGCCTCCGTCAGCGGAAGACGATGTTCTACAGGAAGCCTTGTCCAAAATACACAAAAGTATCGGTAACTTCGAACGTGATGCAGCCAAAGGCAAGTTTCGGGGCTGGCTTCGCACGATCGTGGAACGTCGGGCCGCAGACTATTTCCGTTCATTGACTGAGGACCAGAGGGCACCGCAGGAGGTACTGGATGCCGTAGTTAGTCGTGACCAAAAGGATGCCGAGGAGATCGACGGAGAACAGCAGGCACTTGAAGAAGTCAAAGCCCGGGCGTTGGAACTGGTTCGGGAGTCGACCGCCGAAAAGACCTGGCAGATGTTCTATATGAACACGGTCGACGGAGTTCCACCGGCGGAAATTGCAAAACAATTCGGGACCACCAAGGCAAATGTACGAGTTGCGAAAAGTCGTGTCTTGGGGCGACTTAGGAAATATCTTATTGACGATTTAACCGACAAACCCTGACCCCAGAATTTTTGGTGTTACGCTCCTCCGATATTCATTCACAGGAGTATTACTGCAAACAGGACAAGCACATTTGGTAACCCAATCATGGTCAAAATGACAACTTGCCCGACAAAAGAGGATTTGATTCGACTGAACCACGGTGACTTGCCGGGAGATCAGCTGGAATCCGTCTGTGATCACGTGGAACTCTGCAAAAAATGTCAGCAGGTTTTCGGTCAGCTCGACGACCCACCCAACGAATTTGCTAAACAACTGGCTAAAATCACGCCGGTGGATCTCGAAAACGCCCGCATCGCCATCGAAGAAGAGACGCTTAAAGATCGTGCGACGACGATCTGGGGACAGCTTGCCCCTATTCATCAAAAAGATCGAAAGCCAACACTCACTGTACCGTGCAATCTGCGGCAGTACGAAGTCCTGCGGCTGATCGGCTACGGCGGTATGGGCGAGGTTTATGAGGGATGGCACTCGAACCTGAAACGCTCTGTCGCCCTAAAGGTGATACAGGGAATTCGGCAGGATGACCCGGTCGCCTATGAACATTTCCTGCGGGAGATGGAGACCGCTGGTCAACTGGAGCATCCCAACCTGGTCCGAGCCCACGACGCCTGGGAGCACGACGGTTGTCTGTTTCTGGCTCAGGAACTGCTCGATGGAGATTCACTGCAACAACTCGCCAGCCAGGAAAAAATCAGAACGCCAGATGAAGCCATTGATGCGTTGCTGGGTACGTGTCGTGCCCTGGAACAGCTGCATGCCAAAGGTTTTGTCCATCGGGATGTTAAACCGGGCAACATAATGCGGCTGACTGACGGCACAATCAAATTGATTGATTATGGATTGGCCATCGCCGCCGAGTCGGGGAAATCAGCCGCCCGTATCGGAGCTGGCACAATCGGCTATATGTCCCCAGAACAGGCTCACGGTAGCGGACCAATTGACTATCGTTCAGACATTTATTCAACAGGCCGCGTTCTCAAGTATCTACTCAGTAAGTTATCATCGAAAACAAATGACCCTAAACGGGAATACCTGATCAAGATACTCACTAAGTTAGCCAACCAGCTGACAGAAAAAGATCCCCAGAAGCGGCCAAAAAACATTTATTCCGTCGCTGTAAAACTGGAGCAGCTGCAACAGTCGGTCAAGTCTCAGAAAAAAAACACCGGTTCCCCTCCCTCAGACTCAAGGACTACTCACCAAAAGAAGAAACATCCAGGAATTTCTAAGAAATCTAAGCGTAAGAGAGCAGCAGCTTCGGAGCCCCGAACTGCCCCCAACCCCCAAAAGAAGCGGGTTGGCTCCTGGCTTATACTCATAGCGTTACTACTTGGAATTGGTGGATTCGGTGCGTATCAGCTGATTTTCAAAACTGACAAACAAGCCACGATTCTGGTCGAAAATCATCAACCCGGTGATGTGATCCAGATCACCAGTGAAGTTGGGAAGGTCCGATCCGTCGAACTGATTGACCAGGCCAAATTTGTCGTTGCCCCCGGCAATCGGCAACTGACTCCGGATAAGATTACTGTCAAGGGACGAGATCATTTGAATGTACAGATCAAGGACCGGTCAACTGGTGTCAACGACGATTCAATCAACAAAAAAACCGTAGCGAAAAACGAACCCTTCAAATTGAAGATGGTAGAACTCCCGGCTGGTTCCTTTGTGATGGGAAGTGTAGAAGGTGCCGTCTTCCCACGTTGGCATAATGACACTTACAAGGTAACTGCTCGACAAACTGGTGATAAATCGTGGGAAGAAGTTCAGGACGCTACCGGTAAGGTTTTATGGAGATACTCAGAAACATCCAGAACTAAAGAATCTGTTGAATTGTATTGCCCCAAACGCAAATATGAGGTTCGTTTGCTCAATAAACGCATGGAGTTAAAAAAAGGTGGTAAATGGACATGGGTTGCTAACGGACATTGGGAAACCAAAGAATAAAAGCTGATTTAAAAATGAAAGCTAGTGCTGTGTCAGGATTTGATTTTGGGATAAAGTGATTTCAATTTCACTCGGGCGTCCTGAACTTTGAATTGCCAGTCTACTCCACGCTGCTTTTTGTTGGAATCCTCCGACCAGGCTTTGGTTTCCGCTCGCAACAGTCGTGTGGATTCGAAGCGGCGACCGAAAACACACTGCCGGGTCATCGTACTCAGTTCGTTTTCCGCGATGTTCAGCCAACTGCCATGTTTTGGCGTGTGGCGAAATTCGATCTGCCGGGCCAGCGAGCGCGCCTTCTCAGCGGGAACCCGGGCCCCGGCTTCCAGATCGTCACCGGCACTTTCCAGCACGAAGCTGCAAAAACGTTGGACATCTCGGTCGAAGGCGAATCAAAGCCCATCGGCACCACGCCGAATCACCCCTTCTGGAGCGTCGATCGCCAGGAGTTCGTCAGAGCAGACAGCTTGACAGTGGGCGAACGGTTACAAAACTTAACCGGCATCACAACCGTCACCAGCATCACCCCCCGCGGTCCGCCGGAACCCGTTTACAACCTCGAAGTCCAGGTCAAACACACCTACTACGTTGCCGATTCGGGTGTGCTGGTTCATAATGGTAAAAATTGTACCAGTGTGTATCAACATTCTGATGATGCCGGGAATGTGAACTACATTGGTATTTCTAAGAATTTGAAAAGTCGATCTGGTTCACATCGACTCGATGGTTCAAAAACCGGTACGACGATGGATTCCATTACCAACAAATTAAATCGTGATATTGCAAAAAACGATTGAAGCAAAGCTGATTCGACGAAGGCTAGATCTTGCACTTCAAAAAGGCCTAATTACCGGATTAGAACCTGTTGCTGAACAGCTGAGAAAAGCAGGATTATTGAATAAAAACCGTGGACGTGATCCAAGCAAGTGGGTAAACGTTGATCCGAAAGACTTCCTAAAGGAATTAGGTGAGTCATTTAACATACGCACTCCAGGTGGAAACTAAAGAATTCAGGAGATTACTACATGTCATACTGGGGAAAAGATGCCGGCGACAATGACTTCGCTTTTGGTGCTGTTGGCTCATACGTGAGTTTTATTAAGGAACGTATGTTTCAGGGGATGGATGCCGTCATAAACAAACCACACCCCGAACAATCAATGATTGCCTCTCTTCAATGCATTCGTTTACTTGCTGAAGAATTTCCTAAAAATGTATCGGTTCACTTCGGAAAATCTGAATTTGAAGAAGCTAAAGCAGCGTTCGAAAAATGGTATGATACGGTACACAAAAAGATTCCGGCGAAATATCGTGAAGCAGTGCTGGAAGCAGCCAATGCAGAATTTGCATTGTTCGAAGAGCGGGTTTTGAAAAAATAAAACGTTGGCTGAAACAGAATTGACCTGTCGTTCTTCATGCTTAGATTTCAGCAATCATTAACAGGAATTGCAGATCCATATCGTCCATTAGTTAAGGTAAAAAATGAATGGGAGCCTGGGGATACAAAACGTTTGAGGACGATACCACATGTGACTGGCTCGATGATTTGTATGAAGCCGAAGATCCTTATCGATTCCTGCTTTCATCCCTTAATCCCGAGCAAAATGATGGTTTTCTGGATGATCTTGTCTGCTCCAGTATTCTGGGAGCAGCAGAAACCGTTTTCTCATTACTGTTTCAGGTCCGGGATAATCCAGCTGAGGAGTTTAAAGAGTGGATTCAAAATAATCAGGATCTTCCGGTGAACGACTTAAAACCCAACTGTATTAAATCTCTCAAACGAGTGTTGTCAGACGATTCTGAATTAAATGAAATCTGGTCCGATTCAGGAGAAGATTACATTAACTGGAGAAAGAATATTGAATCGATGATTGAAGCCTTAGAATCTTGATCCGGTAGTCAGCCTAATCAGTTTGGGCCTTTAATTTGATATGGTCAGAAACTAAAAAAGTAGTAGAAACCAAATATTGACCTGCCCTAATGTGGCATTGACGGCAACGCCAAAGTGCTGGCAATTGAGTAACCGGCCCACCAAACTTTCAATTACCACGCCGAATCACCTCATCTGGAGTGTTGATAGAGAAGCATTTGCGCGACGCAAGTTTTATGATGCGCGGACCGTGCAGCTGGAAGCCGCGCACCGGGCGTTAATATTTATCCAGCAGTTATACGCGATTGAACGAGAAGCCGGCGTATTGAAGTCGGATCTGCAACAGCCGACGGACCGTGGACGAAAAGCGATAGGCAGAAAGCATAGATCGTGTGAAGATCACTGACTACTGCCCCTACTTGAAGTCAGGAACTCTGTAATAAACCTTCCCCACGATATTAACAAATTTTTCTGATAGATAAAAAAATACAGGCAGGCCACCTAAGAGGGTGGCCTGCCTGTATTTATCTTTGGAGTTCATGCAATGACAAGTATGAAAATGTTTAATTCAACAGTTTATTATGGTCTCACCAGCCAATAGATTCAGTGTCATATCGAAATCAGTAGAAATGTTTCGTAACCAGCGCGTGAACTGATGCAACATCAAACCGGCGGCGATACTAGCAGTGTAGATCGTACTACGGGAAGTGCAGGCACCGGTTTGTGCCTCCGCCTGGGTAAACAGCGACGAGTCATAGTGGTCCCGTGACTTCGAATCAACGGCCGTCAGGATTCGTATTACCTCCCCCCGCATCCGACCATCGCACCAGAACGCACACTGATGTCGTAGTGCCCGCCAGATGGCGGCCCGACTGCTGATCGAATCCACACAGACAAATACGACTTCTCCTGTCACGAGCCCTGGCCGAAATCGATCAATTACCTGGTCCACCTCCAGGCTGGCATCGATGGCCTGCACAGCACAAGCCGTAGTCTCAACCTTGTAACGTCCCAGATCTGCTGCCAGGTAGCCTTGCGTTGTAATATTAGTTGGCTCAACCTGATCGAAATCGATCAACTGCAGACGTCGTACTCCCAGGGCCGCCAGCTGCAGTGCCACCTGGCGTCCAATGGCACCCACCCCAATGACCGTGACGGTCATTGGTTTGAGTTTTTCCCTGGGAACCAGTTCTGACTGGCGGACAAAACGATCGGATACCAAATTCATGATCTCTCCTTATTCTATTTCGAAGTGTTAAAAAATGGAGTTACTTAGATTGGAAAAACAGGCCACTGTTCTGAATATGCAAACTCATCCTCAAACCATTCGGCCAGATCCCACAGCGGTGGTAGTGGTGCTTCTTGAACACAGTCCAGATACTCCGCTTCCCAGGCACTTTGATTGCTTGCGGCGAACTCTGGTTTGAAATCAATGCCAACAGACAGCTTCTCTAACTTGGATTTACCAGCCTGTTTCAACTCTGCATAAGTGGCACCGTTACGGGCCAGGATAAACATCAGCGCCCAGTCACAGTTCCCGAACACACGGGCAAATGTCTCCACATCCACCTGACTGGGTTGGGCGGAAATACCGGGGTGCGTGTGAATCCAGATCCGTCCAAACTGTTCCGGGTGTCGTTCCAAGTCAATCTGGTCATCAAAGAAATCTGCAACGGCCGTGTCATCAAAAGCGACCGTCACGTCAGTGCAGGTTTGCTTGATCAGGACGAAGTCTGTCACGAACCGGGAATCGGCAGCTTCAGTAATCCCGAAGCCACCAACTTCAGTCGGCCCCCGGTCACGCAGGTAGATCAGCTTGGCCCAGGCATACGGGCTGAATCGCAGGGGACGACGTTTGCGCTGCTTCGGACGTTTCCGACGGGGCCGCTGTAGCAGGCGGCGTGTCAGGGGCTGGGTTTTCGGGTGTGGCATCTTCATTCTCCATAGATTCTTCAAAACAGGATGAACAGGTTTGGTCAGACAGACAGGGCCGACAGTAACATTCGCCGCAGAACTCGCAGTTTGAGAGACAACCGCGACAGAACGTGTCATCGCAGGCCTCACAGGTATCAGCACAACTTGAACAGAGGTGATCGCCACAAGCCGTACAGTTGCGACGGCAGTATTCACAGATCTGGTGTTCGCAGATGGAACAGGGGCGACTTTCTTCTTGGGACATCGAATCGTCGCAATCCGCGCAGGATGAATTCCACCAGCGATCGAGGGGAACATAAGCAGAACCCGGGTTATAGGTCTGCAGGATCTGCTGCACCAGCAGGAAGAAATCCCCCAGCCGCCCCTCTGCCAGAGCCTGGGTGATGGGTATTTTGCCTTCCCCTTCGCAGAGCGTGTCTCCCTGGACGTGGGGATGATGCACATCATCAGTGCCAGTTTGTGATAAAGAAATGACCTGATAGGGCTGGGGATCACCGAGTTCACTCCAGCGGAGCCGGATTTCAAATTCACCCAGGTTGACTTGACTCAGAATCACTGCCGGGGTTCGGACGACAATTTCCTGTTCGGACCAATCAATACGGGTATCCTCGAATTCATCTGGCAGGGAACTGAGTTCGTCGACCAGATCCCGCAGAGACGGGACCACCGTCGGTCGTTTGACAGCTGTGAGCTCACTGTGAGAGGCAGTTAAATCGTGAATCAAACGGGACACACTTTGTTTATATTGTTCCAGGCAGAGCTCGAAGGCGACCGGCCAGTGGCGCTGCTGGGCTTTCGTCGACAGCCGCGAGAATCGTATGACCCGCGTCCACTGGTCCACCGGCGGCGAATTCACTTGGGGGAAACCAGTCGCCTGCGACTGGTACTGCTCCCGAATCTTAACGGCAGCCCTGATCCAGAGCCGCTGCGGAGGTAATCGGTTCATTGAAAGGCTTCTCCTTAAAGGAAATGAGGCCACCTGTTGTGGCAGGTGGCCTCTGTAAAAGAAAATGTCAACAAGATTCAGCGTCGCTGCCGCGTTTTCCGGGACGAGCGAGAAGTCGGACGAATATCACCG
>NZ_CAXBKP010000049.1:0-12922 GCF_963976445.1 uncultured Gimesia sp.
GTTGGACGCTGGTTCTGATCACTGTTGGGCAAGCCAACAGTGGCACCCTGGCGGAGTGTTTTGCTACCATGAAAAGTATGAAATGACACGCATAGTTGTGTTGTTGGACGCTGGTTCTGATCACTTTTTGGCAAGCCAGCAGTGGCACACGGCGACTTCCTCAGGGATGGCACAGGTCTGTTTTAACTACCACGAAAAGCACGAAATGACACGAAAAAATATCGTGGAATAGAAGGGAAGTGAGTGAGGATGTCGGCAGAAGATGAGAGTCAGGATGAATCAGGACCGGATCTGCGTGAGTTTAGTGTGGGAGTGCGGATTGATCCGGATGAGGGGTTAAGGTCTCTGGGGATGGAAGTGGTAAATGGCGTAATCAATCTGGGGGGAAAAGTCGTTTCGATTCAAGGGGGCGATGCTGCCTTTCGCAAACTCAATCAGGATGAGGATCAAGAGAGTGTCGCATTCTCGGGCTGTGATATTAAGGTGATCATGGATGTCTCGGGAGTGGCAGACTCTCCGATTTCTAAAGAGCACGACCGTCTGTATCGCGCGGGGCTGGATCTGATTAATCCCTATATGCGTCTTGTAGGGCGTGATGCCAGACCCGTGGATTCAGAGCTAGCGCGGAAAGAACTGGCGCAGGGTAAAGAACTACTCAAGTGCGTGTTGGAGATCAATCAGGGGAACGGTGCTGCGTGGTGGCTGATTGGCAAGGCGGAGCAGGCTTTGGGAGATGCAGAGGCAGCCTGCGATGCGTTTGGGGATGCATATCGCTTAAAGAATGAGAATCCGGATACGGCCCGGGAGTATATGTTTGAATGTCTCAAGCTGGGACGAACGAAAGAGGCGATTGCAGCGGCTCGGCATGCGAAACGATTGAAACCAGGGGATATGGGACTGGTGGCCAACTTGGGACTGGCGTTGTTGATCGGGGGCGAATTGGATGAAGCGGCGGCAACGATTGAGGAAGCTCTGACTGGGACGCCCGATGACCCGATCAGTGCGAACCTCAAACAGGTGATTGAAGATATTCGTGCGGGATTACGACCACAGCCTCAGAATCTAGGGGATTTGAAACAGTTCTGAGAGGGAATCCATTTTACGACCACGAAAGACACGAATGGTTGTGTTGTTTGGGCGCTGGTTTTCAAGACTGTTAGGCCAGCCAACAGGTGGCACCCGGTGACTTCCTCAGGGATGACACATGTCTGTTTTTAACTACCACGAAAAGCACGAAATGGCACGAAAATTCGAACGGGTAGGATTCCGATACTGATATTCGATATCGAAAGAAAAAATTTCATGTTTAATGACGGTCATGGTACGATCCTAAAATATGTTTGGGAATTTCACTTTGCAGACGGAGCGCCCCGACTTTCCGAAATCAGCGGGAAGATGACTGAAATCACATCACTGCCCGTGCGGGGGGCTGGAAGGGATACAGTCGAGCCTGTTGAGTTTTCTGCTGATCTTTCGTTTGAGTGTGTTTCTGCTGTGAACGTGCATCTTTATACTCATCACACCTCAGGTCGGAATACACAATCGGACCGTTTCAATGTTGAGAGAGGTCAGTTCATTACACTGAAAGGAACCAAAACCGATTCCACGACGTTGTGGACTGCTATACTGGCTCTAGAAGCATTGGGAGGAGTCGACACCTCTGGGGATCTTGATGAGGAACGCTTGGGGCGAGGCGAGAAACAGCGTCAAAAATACAACTGTCAAATTAGAGAGGCAGAGTTACAGAGCCGTCATCGCAAGACACGTTTCTGGAATTGGGTATCATTTCTGATTTTGATCTTACTATCACCGGTTCTGCTACTATGGATGATCTGTTTTTCGTTATGGAAGGAAATCCGAAAGTAATCGATTTGCTCATTGCGGAATGACGCGAATGGTTGTGCTTGGACGCTGATTCTCAGCACTGTTGGGCAAGCCAACAGTGGCACACGGCGACTTCCTCAGGGATGGCATACGTCTATTTATTTCTACCACGAAAGGTACGAAATTCGATTGTGGTTGGTGCTGATTGCCTGGTTGTGAGTGGCCTGGCTTTCGTTGACGGTGTATGATGCAATTCTGAAGAATGTCTATTCTGGTCTGGTGATTGTAGGGAGGTCTCATGAGTCGTGCTTTGCTGGTGATTGATGTGCAGAATGAGTATTTTACGGGGGCGCTGCCGATTACTTATCCGGCGGGACATCTGGAACAGATACTGGCGGCGATGGATGCGGCGACGGCAAAACAGGTGCCTGTGATTGTGGTACAGCATGGCTTTACTGATCCCGAAAAGCCGTTCTTTCAGAAAGGGACGCCGGGTTGGGAACTACATTCGGAAGTAGCACGTCGTCCGCATGATCTGCTGATCGAGAAAACGCTGCCGGGGAGTTTTACCGGCACGGAACTGGAAGGGTGGTTGCGAGAGCAGAAGATCGATACGGTGACGATCGCCGGTTACATGACGCATATGTGTTGTGATACGACGGCGCGGCAGGCCGTGCATCGCGGGTTTACGGTTGAGTTTCTGAGTGATGCGACGGGCACGCTGGCGTTGTCGAATTCAGCGGGCGACGTGACGGCAGAAGAATTACAGCGGTCGATTTTATGTGCGCAGCAGATGATGCTGAGTGAAGTGCTGGATGTGGAAACCTGGATCGGGCGGCTGTGAGATTGTTTGTGCATTTCATTGATGTCCCCCGCTCTTGAAAGCAGCCAGTGATGACCGAAGTGACTGCTGATCGGGTAATCTCGAAATTAAACGAGTTGAACCTGCATTTATCACCCGAGATTAACTACCGGGTCGAGACAGTGTTCCCTCGGATTGAGGGGATGTTTCTTAATCGGGAGATCAGAAAAAAGTTTCAGCTGGTGCAACGCATCGAACCGGTACTCCGGGAATTACTGCTGGAACATGAGCAGGTGCAGGTTGTCTCGAAGGGAAAAGAAAAACTACTTCACACGGCTATGGTGTTCACGAATTATCGGATCGTTTGTTTCCGTATGAATAGTAAAGGCGAGCCGAAGCAGGCCTTTTCTTTCCTGTACTACACTCAGATCGATAGTCTGAAAACCACGAATTCCTGGAGTTCCAGAGATGACTTGACGATTGCGCTGAAAGATGGTGGGAAACTGACTGTTTCCACTATTTTGAAAACAGAGCGTGAGGCGATGCTCACGGCTTTTCAGAATGCTCAGAAGGTACTCACTGAGCAAGGCTTCGATCCTTCGGTTTCACAGTCACGCGAAAATCTGTGTGGCAACTGTCTGCAGGTCGTTCCTAAAGATCAATATCAGTGTGCTGCCTGCGGCGCGACTTTCTGGAAACCAAGGGAAATCGTGAGTCGCTATTTTCTTTTCCCACCTTGGGGGGGATTCGTAATGAAGCTGTATCTCATGGCTGCTATTCATCTGGCTTATTTAATATTAATTATGATCCTCATTTCCATCTCGCTGATGCGAAGCGATTATGGGTTTCCTTTAATGATTATTATGGTCGTTTATATTAAAGCAGCGATGAATATGTGGTTCATCGCAAATAATGGGTTGTATCAGAAGAAATTTCCTCAACGCATTTAGCTTGAATACTGGTGTAGAACCTCTCAGGTTACAGAGACAGGATAACCCCTCGAATGGAATCCGGATGATTGTCTGAGTTTCAGGTCGGATAATACGGGTTATCAGGTTCCCGACTCGACAAATCAATTATAAAGCCTGGGTGGATCGTACGTAATTGATTCTTGAATCTCTTCCGTTTTTCAGTGAAGATTCAACAGACGACTGTACAGATTCACGATAAAGAAAGCACGGAGTGTTGTTGTATGGGCTTGTATTATTGAGTTTTGTGAACTGGGAGTTTTAATAATGACTGTAATGCGATGTTGTGCCGCCTTGCTTTTTGTCGGGGGCAGTCTGGTTTTGCAGCAGAACACTGTGCTGGGACAGACGATTAATCACAAGCTGGAGCCTTATCTGAAATCGGGGAATCTGCCGGCTGTGGCAGCTGCAGTGGTCGACCGGGGAGTGCTGATCGAATATGGTGCGGTCGGGACGCGCAAAATGGGCGCGGATATTCCGGTCACCATTCATGACAAGTTTCATCTGGGCTCTGATGGTAAAGCGATGACCGCGACCCTCGCTGGGATGCTGATTGAAGAAGGAAAACTGAAGTGGGATTCGACGCTAGGCGACGTCTTTCCCGAATTGAAAAAATCAATGGCGCCCGGCGTGGAAAAAGTGACGCTGGAACAACTGCTGTCGCATACGAGCGGCATGCGTGCCGACGATGAAAACCTGATGAAGCTGCTGAAAGACTCGTTTGATGTCGATGGCGATCTGAATGATCAGCGGTACTGGCTGACGAAAGAGTCGGTCAAGCTGCCTCTGGTGGCTGAGCCTTCAAAGGCGTGGGCGTATAACAATCGCGGGTATACAATTGCAGGTGCGATGATTGAACGCGCCAGCGGCAAACCGTGGGATGAGCTGATTGTAGAACGCATTTTTGAGCCGTTCGAATTGACGACCGCCGGTCTGGGAACTCAGTCATCACTGGGGAAAATTGATGCACCGCTGGGACATGTGAAACAGAAAGATGGCAAGGTCAAGTCGTATATGGCGGGGCCGAATGCCGATAATTCGATGATCCTTGGACCCGCGGGATGTGTGCATCTCTCGATTCTGGATTTAGCGACCTGGGCTGGCTGGAACGCCGGGAACGGGACGCGGATGCCTTGTAATATTGTGAAGCCGGAAATGGTGGAGAAAATTCATACCCCTGTGTTCACGATCAAAGGGGATAACCGTCCGGGAACGCCGCCCGAAGGAAAATATGCTCATGGCTGGGGCTGGGTGACTGTTGACTGGGCACCGTATCCCTTGCTCTATCATGGCGGCTCGAACGGCAAGAACCTAGCGCAGATCTTTATCGATAAGAAAAAGGACATTGCGATTGTGGTCATGACTAATATCGGCGGACAGCAGGCTGA
Source organism: uncultured Gimesia sp. (assembly GCF_963976445.1). GTDB lineage: Bacteria > Planctomycetota > Planctomycetia > Planctomycetales > Planctomycetaceae > Gimesia. Next base: position 4,983 of record NZ_CAXBKP010000049.1, read on the forward strand.
TACGGCTCTGCGTTCGATTGCAAAAGAACTGTATGAAGATGTGGTCGCGCAGTATTAAACCATAGGGTTTACAATTGGGATTGGATCTGGACTCCGCGCTCTCATCGATTGATGGGGGGGCGGAGTCTTGTTATAAGGTGAGGTGACGGTCGCAGGACTTATCACAATCACACATCTGCCCGGAATTGACGCACCATGTTCAATCCCATGTATTCCGAACACGCCGACGAATATGCGGCGGCGATTCGAGATAACAGTTACAACGCGTTTTACGAACGCCCTTCTCTGTTGGCGTTGCTGCCTGAACTTGAAAACAAAGCGGTGCTGGATCTGGGGTGCGGGCCGGGCGTGTACTCTGAATATCTGCTGAGTCAGGGAGCGCGTGTGACTGCCGTTGATTCTTCGCCGGAAATGGTGGCGCTGGTCAAACAGAAGCTGGGACGCGCGGTCCATTGTTACGAACAGGATCTGGCGCTGGGACTGCCTCAAGAAGCGGACGCGGCGTATGACTTGGCGATCTGTCCTTTAGCGATTCATTACCTCGAAGATTTCACTCCTCTGTTTCGCGACGTCAAACGCATTTTGAAGCCGGGCGGTCTGTTTGTGTTTTCGACGCATCACCCGTTTGTCGATTATCCCTTCTCGCCGAGTGGCAATTATTTTCTGACCGAGAAAATCGTTGATGAGTGGGATACATTGGGGCGACCGGTGCAGGTGGGATTTTATCGGCGACCGTTGACAGCGATTCTGCAACCTCTATTGGAAGCAGGAATGACGCTGGTTGAACTTTCCGAGGGAACACCAGATCCAAGCCTGGAACAGAGCGACCCGGAAAGCTTTCGGAAGTTGTCGACGGCACCCGGGTTTTTGTTTGTGAAGTGCCGTGTGCTCTGAGTCTCTGTGGTATAGCCTGATCTTGTCATGTCTGTATGTTTGCACATTGCGTGTGCAGGCGGTACGATTGAAGTCTGATTCAAATTGATTTCTCGTTCTGATAAGGTCGAGATGCTTCCTGATTTTGATAAGGCTTGCCTGAAATGCCTGCTGTTCAACGAGATCGTTCTCTGGGTGAAGGCGTTTATTTTGCGCCTGAAGACTATATCGGATTCCGACGGCGGATCGTGATCTATGTGGTGGATGGGGCTGTTCTGGTCGGGTTGATGTTTGCGATCTTGTTTCTCACTCTGTTTTTCTTCGATGACTATTCCGACGATGATCCAACAGATAGCGTGTTCTGGATCTGGGTCTTTTTTATCTGGCTTTATCTGACGGTGCTTAAAGCCTCGCGTGTGCGCACCGTCGGTTACTGGATTACCGGCGCCCGGATACTCACGCTGCGGGGAACCAAACCTTCCGTCTTTCGAATGACGTATCGCTTGTTGCTGAGTTTATACTCACCTTTCAATATTTTTTTTGATCTGATGTGGGTGGGCGTGGATCAGGATCGCCAATCTCTGACGGATCGTTTTGCCGGAACCTGTGTTGTCAGAAAGAAGTCGCAACCTGCCGGTCGTTCAGAAATTCATTTTGCTTATTATACAGCCCTCTGCTTTTGCTATTTCTATCCGTGTGCGATTCATCCCCGCGAGACCGGGGAGACCGTTTTAAAAGTTGACACTTTTTAAACCAAGTGGCTGTTTCCCAATTTTTAGTTAAATATTCAGTGCCGGTTAACGAATCAAGAAATACCAATCTTTGATACACAAAATCGATTGATAAAAGGGAGATCATGAAAGACGATTCCAATATGCCTGAAGAGAATGCAGATGAAAATCCGAAAGAGCTAAAAATTGTAATCTCTCATAAAGTGATTGTAGTGGGAGCGGTTGGTTTTTTGTGTTTTATCTATTTATTTACATATTTAAAAACCATACGCGAATTGCTGAAGGATGAATCTACCATTTCGTTGTTGCTGGGGATTTTTCTGGTTTCAGAAGTCATACAATTCTTAAATTTGATTTCCATCAGGTTGAAATTGGAAACTTATCTAAAGACCAATCCCGTGATTCAAGACCAGGACTCGTTGCAGTTGTGGAAAAACGTTGTCCAATCACATCATAAATGGGAGCGCGTCGGTTTAATGCTCTTGTTTGTCCTCTCGCTTCCTATTGGGATCCTAGTTGGTACGAACAGTGGTCTTATGACTGTGAATGCGGGGATCGTGGGCGTTCTCTTTTTAGTGCATCTCGTATTGATCGCGTGGAACAGTTCTTCACAGGAAAAAATGAAGAAGGTAGAATGTTTGGATGAAACTGCGGAAGCAGAATATCAGCGTGTGTGCGATGAGTGGGAGCACAAGTTTTTTCCTGATTTTAAGCTTGAACCGCTTCAGGAGTGACACAAGATGGACAAGGCAACCATTGTTTTGATCGGTGCTGTCGGCGGCACTCTGTTGGGAGTGTTGGGAGGCGTGTATGGAACCAGGAACAGCATTAAACAAACGAACGGGCCGCGGGAACGGGCGTTTGTGAAAAAAATGGCCTTGCTCTATGTGATTATGGTTTCGACATTTGTGGCTCTGGTCTTTCTCCTGCCTGATCCCTGGAACCAATACATCTGGCTGCCTTACGGGTTGTGGCTGAATTATACGATTCGTCGCAGCAGTCGCAAACAACAGGCGATACGTGAGGCGGAGCCAAAGGAACTAGATGGAGCTGTGGAAGCGTTTTCAACTTCAACCGATCTGGAATCGAATTCTCATGAAATGATTCGTTAATCTTTGGTTTAAGGATTTCGATTGATGGAAGTAGCACAGATTTTATATCTGATCGGTTTGCTGTTGGGAATTGTCATTGACAGCGTGGCTCTGGTCCTCGTGATCTCCTGGCCGTCGGTCAAAGGGAAATTGTGGCTGGTGGCAACATTGCTGTGTATTTTAATGTACTCGTTGCTTGCCGTTGGGTTTCAAATGCTGATGGAGTACATACAAAAGAATCAGATGGGACCAGAGGCTTATGAGCATCTCTGGATTGTGACTTTGTTCATGAGCTGCCTGGCGCTATTGGGGAAAATTCTGTTTGTGATCACGGTGTTTCAGTTACGTGGGGCGCTGAAATCACTGGTGTCTCCCTTTTTTATCAATCATGAGGAGGGGGGAAATTGATGGAACCGATGGAACTATGTGTGTTGGTGGGACTGATCTTGATTTTCCTGCTGATGCCCTGGCTGATGGTGGTGTGTGTCAAAGACCTGTTTCGTAATAAAGGCAGCTCGGGATCGGGCGGCGGAGGAATCATCGGCGGAATGGCCGCGATGGATCGGATCGTGAACCCTGCAGGGCAGCATGTGCAGGAAGCGAAAGAAGTGGAACGAGAGGAAGAAGGCATCGGCGGGGAATAACTTTTCGAAGATGAAAAAAAAAGAACGGATTTATCTGGTTTTGTTTACGGTTTCTGTGATCGTATATTTTCCCTTCGCTCACTGGGTTTCGACAACTCCTGTAGGGACAACGTTGTTTCTCTGGGGAGCGATTATCTATGGTTTTGCGCTGCTGGCGGCTGTTGTGGCGATACCGGCGTCGTTGGTCGCTCTCTGTTTTAAGCGGACACGACGAGACGCTCTGCTGCTGTTGATTCTCTCGCTGGCCTATCTCCCGCTCGCGGCTACAGGCATTGCATGGGGACAGAAAGTACGAATGACGCAGATGGCCGAGTTCGCGGAACGGAGCCGTCCTCTGATAGACGCCGTCGAACGTTACGCAGAAGATCAGGGAGGGCCGCCTGAGACGTTGGAACAACTGGTGCCGGATTACCTGCCGGCTGTTCCCGGCACAGGGATGATGGCGTATCCTGAGTACGTCTATTATTTCGGGGATCAGGCTCGGGAACGTTTCGTAGATAACCCGTGGGGGCTTTTAGTAAACACACCGAGCGGCGGCCCCAACTGGGATCAAATGTTGTACTTTCCGAAACAGAACTATCCGGAACAGGGTTACGGCGGTAGCCTGGAACGTGTGGGCGAATGGGCCTATGTGCATGAATAACGGGGTGCGATTGTCTGGTTTTCTGGTTCTGATTGTATTGTCTTTTTCAGTTGTTTCTTTTGGAAATTGAGGGGAAGTACTATACGGTTGTGTGATGGGTGGTTATGTTACCAGTCTCAGGCTGTTGTGGTCGAATGTCTCCTGGTATTGAAAGCAAGTGGACGCTTTTCAATAGGAGCTCGCCACGGATCTCCTACCATACGATTCACCAGACTTATCAACCGAAGAAATAACAATATGGATCAAGACGAAGACCTTGCCAAACTCAAATGGATTCTCGCAGCCGGCGTTGCCTTTCTGGTGACGGGTTTTTGGGCGTTTCAGGAACTGAAATACGCCGTCTGGGGGACGACTGCTGAAGCGACGGTGACCAGAACGTTTGAAACCCGTGAGCGGCGGCGCAATCTGCTGGCTGTGGAATACACGTTTACCGACAAAGAGGGGCAGTCGCACAGCGAACGTGATGATGTTCCCAGTAATTGGCCTACGCCGGGGCCGAAGGTGACGATTCAATACATGCCGGGCGTGGAAGACTCGTCTCGGCTGGAAGGGCATTCCAGAAAACTCGCGGTTTGGATGTTTCTGGGATCTTGTGTACTATTGGGATTTGCCGGCTTTAAGCTGTACCAGATAGCCAGCGACGCCGTCGATGGACCGCCGCGGCGGAGACGATAGTTCCATTTTCCCTGCTGGTAAGAGAGTGTGGGGCTGATGGATGAACTAAAACTCGTTCCACTTCACTCGTAATTAGGGAGGCATCTTGGGCACGGACATCAATGCGTTTCTTGAAAAAACTGATCGAGAGGATTCGCCTAGTTTTTCCGGTATACCTCACGATCAAACCTGGTTGTTTGGCAAGTTCTGTATCAATCGGGACTATCATTTGTTCGATGCATTGGCGAACGGGCGTAGTGTGCAGTTCGATCCCTCGGAAGTTGAACGTCATGCATTGTATCCGCCTCGTGGAATTCCGGCTGATCTCAGTTATGATGTTGCAATTGAATATTATGATTTGATTATGGAACCTGCTGACATCGATTCCCGATTTTCGACTGGCTATGAATTTGTCTCGAAATCAGAGGCAGAAATACGAGTGTCAACGGGTAGATCTCATTATGGCCAGGTCACAGCGCTCTGGCCTTACTCAGAAAAAAGTCCTTTATGGTCAGTCGTCTCTAAGCCTTACTTCCACAACCCAGGCTGGTTGACACTGGAAGAAATCAGGGAGGCGTTAGACCATTTTAAAATTACAATGAGCGAGGTCGACATCGAATTTCGCGCGTTGTTACGTGCGATGGAAGAACTCGATCAGGAATCCAGTCCCTGGCATGTACGTCTGACGTTCTGGTTTGAGAAATGAGAGACAGGAGCGGCCAGTATGACTCCCGAACAACTGGTTCAAGCAACCGGACTTTTCTATCAAGGTCTGATCCACCCTGCCCCTGATGCTCCGGAGTTTCAGGTTGGTCTGGATACGTTCTGTCATCTGCGAGACGACCTGAATCGAGGGTTGGCTCTACAGTTGATACAGGACGTGAACTGGCGGAGTCGCCTGTTGGGTTTTGCTGTGGCGGCATTGCTACAGGACTGGTCACTCTCATCTGATATCCTGGAGACGTTGCAGCGACCCACTGGAAGTTCGATTGTTCCAGCGGGGGCCTGGTTGATGATGCAGCATCAACGTGCCCCGGAAGAATCGCCTGAATGCGATCTGGTAGAGTTTGATCTGACTCTGTTTGACGGTGAAGTCGGCTGGATTCTGACTCGATTGCAGGCGGCGAGAGAGGGAGCCTTCTCTGTTTATGCTGAGGAGACCGGGCCGAATTACGGACAGTCACTTCAGGACCAGCTCGATCTCTATGAGTCGCTCTGCACATTTGCCTGAAATAAGGCGAACGTTGGTCTGAATGTTGTGTCTCAGCTGGTGTCTATCACCGTTGGATGTTGGGGAACTCTATGGAAATCGAATTGAACCTGCTGGTGCTGCGCTGTCGAGATTTGGAAACCTGTAAAATCTTTTATGAGCAACTCGGTTTTTCCTTCCTGAGAGAACAGCATAAATCGGGGCCGATCCACTATGCGGCTGAATTGGGGGAGTTGGTGTTTGAACTCTATCCCTTAAAACTGGGCGCAGCCGTTGATCAGACGCGGCTCGGGTTTCGGCTGTCGGTAGAGGGATCACTCGACGCACTGCTGGATCGTGTGAAGATCGATATCATTTCCCGCTATGAATTCCAGCAGCGACGGATTTTGGTGGTTCAAGATCCAGACGGACGGAAGGTGGAGTTGAGTTCGATTCTGACGGCGTAATGAGCGCTGACTGATTAATACCGAAAATGGTGATCATGGCTAACTTATATGAAATTCGAGCCGACGTTGATCGTGAGACGATTGTTGTATATCAGGCTTATGGCTCTCAGATTGCAGACGCTGCATTGAAGGCGCAGAAGTTTGTTGCGCCCTTTTCGTTTCAGCGGATGACGTGGATTAAGCCTTCGTTTTTGTGGTTGATGCATCGCAGTAACTGGGGGCAGAAATCAGGGCAGACGCGAATTCTGGCCGTGCGGATCAGACGTGCCGGTTGGGAGAACGCGTTGTCGCTGGGCGTGCTGACCTCGCCGGAGAAACAGGTTTATGCATCGGGAAAGCAGTGGAAACAGGAATTCAACAAGGCTCCCGTGCATATTCAGTGGGATACCGAACGAAGTTCACGGGGTGCTGCCCTGCCCTGCTTCAGTATTCAGGTCGGTTTGAGCCGACACATCATACGCGAGTTTGTGGATGAGTGGATTGTGGGCATTGAAGACCTGACGCCTGTGGTTCGCAAACTGAATGCGATCCGGAAAGGAAGCAGCAAGAGTCTGAAGCGTTCTCTCCCGCCGGAAAAAGTTTATCCGATGCCCGCGGAATGGGGGCGAAAGTTGTTGATTTCCCGCTGATATTGATTACAAGTAATGCCTGCTGCTTTGTGAATCATATTGGCGGGAAATTTTGTAATGCCTCTCATTTCTTGTGTTGCGCTCAAAGGGGATCAAGATGGCCATTGCTAGAGTCAAAATTTTGACAGAATTTTCAGGGATCTTTTTGATGATTTTTTCGAGCGGATTGATGCCGGGACATCTATACTGTGTTGTGCTGGGGATTAACGGAGGAGCACGAGGAAAAATTTTCAGCGAGTTGGACCGGGGGATATTTTAGTGGATGCTGGCTGAGTGCTCGTGGAGTGTGGTAGAGCGGGTGGCAGAACTTAGGGGTGTATGAAAAAACGAAAGGGGAAGCGATGTCTTATGAAAAAGTGACAATCAAACTGGCCGGATTTCAAGGCAAACCATCAAAAGAAGATTTAGGGATTGATGAATTCAAAGTGGACCGTGATCTAAGTACTTACTATTTCGAGGGACCACACCCTGGTCCGGCAGATGTCTTCGAAACGGTGCTCGTAGCATTTATTGCAGCAGGAGCCGGTGTCTTGTCGGCAGCAATTACGGGGGTTTTTACTTATCTGGCCAACCACAACGGGGGGAAAATTGTGATCAAGGGGGCCAATGGCAGACAAGTCGAAGTTCCTGAGGGGACATCCAATGAAGAACTAGACGAATACATTCAGAAGGCGCGTGAGATCGATGCAAACCAGATCGAAGTCAAAGAGAATTCTCTAAAGAGGAATGAGAATTCGAGTTCAGAGAAATGAGTCAGAAGGTGTTCTTAGCGATCACTTTGTAGGATGAATTTAATGCCAAAAACGGATTCGGGAACGTTCACGACTTCCGATGGGGTCGAACTGTATTTTCTGCCGCGGATAACACTGCCAGCATATTGTATTGACGGCGAAGCCAGTCATCTGGGATCGGAGTCATGCCCTGGATTGCGAAGCAGATGGCAGACGCGGAAGTGGTGATAATTGACTCAGACTCAGACTCAGACTCAGACTCAGACTCAGACTCAGACTCAGACTCAG
>NZ_CAXBKP010000050.1:0-12525 GCF_963976445.1 uncultured Gimesia sp.
CGTAGCGAGCAGGAAGTGGCAGTGTGAGCGCAGAAGGTAATCAGAAAGGTGTCGACGACAAATGGCACTGCCGTGGGTTTGAATTTGATTGGCACTCTACCGTTCGAAACGGCGGCTCGCGCCGAGCCGCTCAGGCTGGGGATGCATTTTGAATTAACTGGTGGTGTTGCGATCTGATCATGATGGACGGCTACACGGTTGGAATGGTTTCTCTGCATTCGAACGAGCACCGTCGGGCAAGCCGAGCGGTGGCACACGAGAACGTTACCCTGTCTGTGGGATCGTGTTCTATCATGTGATTGAAAATGGATTGATAGCTACCACGAAAAACACGAACACACACGAAAAGCGTTGGGTGGGCTCGAATGTAATTCGGGCCGAGCGTAGCGAGCAGGAAGTGGCAGTGTGAGCGCAGAAGGTAATCAGAAAGGTGTCGACGACAAATGGCACTGCCGTGGGTTTGAATTTGATTGGCACTCTACCGTTCGAAACGGCGGCTCGCGCCGAGCCGCTCAGGCTGGGGATGCATTCTGAATTATCTGGTGGTGTTGCGATCTGATCATGATGGACGGCTACACGGTTGGAATGGTTTCGCTGCATTTGATCAGCACCGTCGGGCAAGCCGAGCGGTGGCACACGGGAACGTTGCCCTGTCTGCGGGAACGTGTTCTATGATGTGATTGTCATTGGATTGATGACTATCACGAAAGACACGAACACACACACACACACACGAAAAAGAACGGGGGGGCCTGAATGTAATTCGGGCCGAGTGTAGTGAGCAGGAAGTGACAGTGTGATCGCACAAGAAAGCGTGAGCGTGTGATCGTCTCCTGTTTTTGTTGAGTGGAAAGTCCCTGCTTAATCGGATGATTTTCCTGACTGTTTCCTGTTGTCTGCGCCAACCCCGAATTTGATTCGGGGTGACCTGGTTCCCTGTCAATTCGTCGTTGTTCCATTCAGCCATTGGTGCGGATTGTTCATCTGAGGGGCCGCTGGTGGTATCTGGTAGGATTGGTTTGTCGCTGGTGTGGGAATTTCTTACTGCTGTTTGAAACGGCGGCTCGCGCCGATCCGCTCAGGGGGGCGAGCTGATTCTGGTTCCGTTTCAGCAGTGAATTGGGATCGCTGGTCGCCCGGCGGGCGGACACATAGGTTCCGCCCCTACATTTTTTAAGGTTGAATTCATGTTCTGGTTTTGTGAGTCGATCAATCGGTTTCCTGTTTGCTGCGTTCGGCCTGGATGTGTATCCGGGTGGACCTTTCTATTTTGTGTTGGTGATGTTCGTCTCGTTGATGAAAATTTTCTTCAGAGGCGTGAGGAAGTCAAGAGGAATGGGATTTTGATATGGTGCAGACTGTGGTTGAGTGAGTGTCAGAAGGTGTGGGGAGTCGGTTGGGCGATGTTGGGAATGCGCGGATGTGTGTCGGCCCGCATAAAAATAAAGCGTTTGAGTTTGAGAAATCGCTCTGAAACAAGCGGTTTATGTGATGTGAGTTTGAGGTTGGTTTCACTTCTTCACCTGAACCAGTAGTGTTCTCGCGCGCGACACACATGACAGTGAAGCATCTTGAAGTGCGTGAGGCAGTCAAGATGAATTTATTCAGCAGGGCGTGATAGAGGTTCAGGCGTGAAGACGCGGCGTTGGTTTCCAAGATGGGGGAACGAGCGAGGGACTGGTAGCTGACCTGACGCTGATATCGTTCCAACAATAAAAGCCCGACATGAAAGGGGAGAGAATCAACGGACGTATGAACGTAAACCCTGCCCCCTTTTGATCGCTAGATCTCTATGACCGTTCTGGCTCGAAGTCTTCCTGGAAATCGTCGTGTTCGATCATGTCCAGACTTGGGCCACTATCGTCTTTGAGATCTTTCGAACGATAATAGATTTTGATCGGAATTTCTTTGAACGGGAGTTGTTCCCGCAGGACGCCGCTGAGGTAGCGTTTCCAGGATTCGGTAAAGAGTTTTGCATCGTTACACTTCAGAACAATCGTTGGTGGTTCGGTCGCAACCTGGGTCGCGTAGAAGATTTTTGGTCGACGGTTTTTAGAATACGGCGGTTGGCTGTTCTGGATGGCGGCCCGGACGATTTTATTCAGTCGGCCCGTCGAAACGCGAATGCGGGATTGTTTGTAAATGGCTTGTGCCAGGTTGACAACTTGTTTTATGTTTCGTGAGTCGCGGGCGGTCACGAATGCAACGGGCGCGTGTCGCATGGTACGAAATTGTGATGTCAGATATTCGTCCCATTTTTCAGAGGTCATCTTACTTTCGCGGCCCAGATCCCATTTGTTGATTACGAAGATGCAGGGCTTATAGTTCTCATCAATTTCTGCAACCAGCTGTTTATCCACTTTGGAAACCGTTTCTTGAGAATCAAAAAACATCAGCACCACATTGGCACGGCGGATACTGCGTTTGGCGCGTGTTAAGCCGTAAAATTCGATATTATTCGCGAGGCTCTTGCGTTTGCGTACGCCGGGGGTATCGATGGCCAGAAACGATTTTTCGTCGAATTCAAAACGAATATCCACACTGTCGCGCGTGGTGCCGGCGACTTCGCTGACGATCATTCGTTCCGATTCGGCAAGCGCGTTAATGAACGTGCTCTTGCCGACGTTGCGGCGGCCGACGATGGCGATTTTGAGTTCCGGTTCTTCAGAAAGCGATTCGCCTTCGCTTGTTTCAAACTCTTCGGCCGGGGGGAGTTGTTCCAGAAGCTCTTCGATCAGTTCATTACGGTTCCGATTGCCTTTGACGCTTGTTAAGACTACGGGTGAATTCGTCAGACGAAAGAACTGGGCCGCTTCGTCATCGGTTTTTATCGAATCGCATTTGTTAATGCAGAGGATCTTTGGCTTTTCAACTAACCTGAGTCTATTCGCGACTTCTTCATCCAGATGCGCAAGACCCATGGAGCCATCAACCACAAACAGAATCAGATCGGCTTCATCTATGCCTACCTGAATCTGGCGTTCGATATCTTCTGACAGGTCATCACTGTCGGTGATACCAATTCCGCCGGTATCGACCAGTTCGAAGTAGCGATCTTGTTCGTGTACCATGTACGTCACTCGATCGCGGGTCACACCTGCTGTCGGATCGACGATGGCGACGCGGTGACCGGCAAGCCAGTTGAAAATCGAACTTTTGCCTACATTGGGGCGACCCACGATAGCAATTTTTGGTACGGCCATGATTTTTACGTTTTTCTAAAGGAAGCGTTTTCAGTTTGAATCCATCGGGATTGGGTTTGCTCGCTTGATTTCCAGACCCGGGGCTTGTATCCCTGAGTGTGCTGGTATCAGAATCTTTTAAGCGCCCGTCGATTCGGAGTTTTTCTCTGTATGCTGACAAAAAAGCTGGGCTGACAAATAAGCCGGTGCTGATGCCGGGCGGCAAGAAACAGAACTCTGCGAACCGTCTTATGACGGTGATGGCATATTATGCGGCTGAGTCATATGTCTATAGAATATCCAGTTAGCGGACGATTGTTAATCAACTGGAGCACTACGTTTGGGAACTTCCAGCTAAATGACGGTATTTGAGCACGAATTGACCGCCTGGGGGCCCGATTCTTCCTATTATGAGGGAACGGATGCTCCAATCCACCTGGAGCAGGCCGGGGAATACTGCCGAAAGATCGCCCTGGGACATTATGAGAATTTTCCCGTTGTGTCGTGGGCATTGCCACGAGAGCTGCGTCAGCACTTTTTTAACGTGTATGCCTTCTGTCGCTGGGCCGATGATTTGGGTGATGAAATTCCGGGAGCAGAGACCTCACTCGCGCTGCTGGCATGGTGGCGGTCACAGTTAGCAGCCTGTTACCAGAAGATTTCCGGCACCGTGTCCGGCACCGTGGTTGATGGGCAAACACCCGTAGCACGTCTGCATCCCGTTTTTGTTGCCCTGACGCCAACGATTGAGGAATTTGCCCTGCCCCAAGAGGCGTTTGATGATCTGATCCAGGCCTTTGAGCAGGATCAGCGTCTGACGGAGTATCAGTCTTTTGAGCAGCTTCAGGAGTATTGTCGAAAGAGCGCGAATCCAGTGGGGCGGCTGGTGCTGCATCTCGGCCGCTCTGTTTCGTCTGAGACGCTGGCATGGTCTGATTCGATTTGCACCGGACTGCAACTTGCCAATTTCTTTCAGGATGTGGCGCGTGATTTTGCTATGGGGCGTATTTATCTTCCTGCAGAGGATCGCGCGCAATTCGGCTATACTGTAGAGCAACTACAGGAAAACGAGTTTAATGAATCGTTTCAACGGTTGATGGCCTTTGAAGTGCAGCGCGCCCGTCAGTTTCTGCTGGATGGTTTGCCGCTGGTCAATCAGCTTCCTGGACGACTGCAGGTTGACATTGATCTGTTTGTTCATGGCGGTCTGAAAATTCTGGATCAGATCGAGCGGCAGCAGTTCAATGTCTGGAAAAAACGTCCCGTTGTGTCTCGCTTTGAGTTTGCCTGGATGCTGATCCAAAGTCTGGCAAGACGACTTTTTTCTGGTTCAAATCGAACGTGAGCCGGGCTGGCCGCTGTATTCTTTGCTGATAAAATTCCGGTGAAGTTACGGTGAAGAGTCCTGTCGTTTCTTGTTTTGCTTTGTTTCAAGCTGGTGTGTTCCCGCAAGATGAACGGAAATTTTAAAGTATGACGGTCAGTGGATTGAGAAAGAACTCTTTTGCATTTTTTCATGATCTCGGGATTGGATTTGAATGAAATTTGTGTGTAGTTTCTACAAATATAGGGTTTTGTCGAGACTCGTTAATGATTCTTGACATCTTTGGACGATGTCCAACATTTAGTATTGACTACTGAAATATACACACTATATTGGGTGTTATGAGTGAGTGACCCAAGCGAATCACTATACAAGTGGTTCTTTTTGAGGCACGATAAAGTTGGTTTTGCCAGACTTTGGAGTAGTGTTTTTTTGAATAGATATGGGCCGTGTTTTTGTCTCAAGTCAGAACGGACGCGGTATCCTTTTTTGCTCGAAAAACCTGTCTCTCAGGTGTTTGGTCGAACCTTAGCTCTCACATTCAGATGGTTTCAGAAATTGAATTTCAGATCCGTGAGGGTTCTTAAGAGCAAAGGGAGTTGCCAGTCTATGCACCAAGGTGATGCTGCCTGCCTACCTCTGTCTCTTTATGTTTCCCTTCTTTTCTGTTGTGCCATTTCTGGCATTCTGGTGCGAGCTTATTGTGTGCCACGATATGTTGGTATCACCACATCCCTATTTGAATACCACAAGCTGCTGTCAGCATGGACGCAGCCGGATTTTTAGCATTCCATTTTAAGGAGGCAATCGAATGATTCGAGCGCAAACAGAATGGATCGTCACTAAGCGTGGGGGAAGAACCGCTTCCTTTGATGCTTCGTTGATCGGTCGTGCAATCTCTAACGCTTTCCGCGCAGAACTGAATCTCGCAGACAATCAGCCACTCGATGATGAAATTCGGATGGAAATTCCGGAAATGGTCGAGTCGGTCGCCAATGAAATTGCTTCCGCAGCCAGTAGTGATGCTGGTATTGAAGTGGAAAAAATTCAAGACGTTGTCGAGATGATGCTGATGCGGCGCGGTCACTACCGTATTGCCCGTCGTTATATTGTCTACCGTGCAGATCGTGCGAAGCTTCGTGCTTTACGAGCTTCTACTGATCTGGCGGATGAGTCTGAAGCAATCGAATCGACGACTCCCCGGTTTCATGTGATTCTGACAGATGGGACTAAGGCACCCTTCGATGAAGCCCGCATTTTGGCGCGACTTTCCGATGCCTGTCGCGGACTGGAAGGCGACTGTTCCTCTGAAGCGCTGCTGGAAGAAGTCATGCGTTCTATCTTCGATGGTATTTCTGTCGAAGAATTGTATCGTGCTATGATTCTGGCAGCCCGGACCCGTATTGAACGCGATCCTGCCTACGATACGGTTGCTTCACGCTTGATGCTGAAAATTATCTATAACGACGCTCTGGGAAATGCTCCCTCTGACGTCAATGAATTGAATCAACTGTATGTCGATCGTTTTCCGAAGTTCCTCAGTGATGGAATTGAAGCCAAACGATTGACTCCTGATCTGCACAAGTACGATTTGAATCGGATTGCTCTGGCTCTCAAACCCGAGCGGGATCATCTGTTCCAGTATCTGGGATTGCAGGCCATTTTCGATCGTTATCTGCTGCACATTGATGGCCGCCGCATTGAAACACCTCAGTATTTCTGGATGCGTGTTTCCATGGGACTGGCGATTCAGGAAGATGGTGATGTAACTGGCCGGGCGATTGAGTTCTATAACATTCTTTCCTCGTTCCGATTTACATCGGCAACACCGACCTTGTTTAACTCTGCGACACTACATCCTCAGTTGAGCTCCTGTTATCTCTCGACAGTCGACGACGATCTGGACCACATTTTCAAATGTGTTGCCGACAACGCCAAGCTTTCCAAGTGGGCTGGTGGGCTGGGTAATGACTGGACTCAAATCCGGGCAACCAACTCGCACATCAGTGGTACCAACGGTCAAAGCCAGGGTGTGATTCCGTTCCTGAAGGTCGTGAATGATACTGCTGTTGCTGTCAACCAGGGGGGCAAGCGTAAAGGTGCGGTCTGCTCGTACCTGGAAACATGGCACATGGATGTCGAAGAGTTTCTCGACCTGCGTAAGAACACAGGCGATGACCGACGACGTACTCATGACATGCATACGGCAAACTGGATTCCTGATCTGTTTATGCGTCGTGTTCGCGAAGATGCCGAATGGACTTTATTCAGCCCGAATGATGTTCCCGACCTACATGACCTTTATGGTCAGGCATTCGAACAGCGTTATGCCGAATACGAAAAGATGACCGAAACCGGTGAGCTCAAACTCTTCCGTCGTATTTCAGCCGTCGAATTGTGGCGTAAGATGTTGACTCGTCTGTTTGAAACAGGTCATCCTTGGATTACCTGGAAAGATCCTTCGAATCTGCGTTCGCCTCAGGACCATGCCGGCGTTGTTCACAGCAGTAACCTGTGTACTGAGATTCTGTTGAATACCTCGCGGGATGAGACGGCTGTCTGCAACCTGGGTTCAGTCAACCTGAAGCTGCATATTGTTAATGGTCAGCTTGATCTAAGAATGCTGGAAGAGACCGTTCGGACTGCAATGCGAATGCTGGATAATGTAATTGATATCAATTACTACCCCACTGCAGAAGCCCGTAATTCGAACACCCGTCATCGTCCCGTTGGTTTAGGCCTGATGGGTTTTCAGGATGCTCTCTTGGCTCAGGGAATCAGCTATGCCAGCATGCAGGCTGTGGAGTTTGCTGATGCCAGTATGGAAGCGATTTCGTATTTCGCGCTTCTGGCTTCTTCTGAACTGGCTGGTGAACGTGGTCGTTATGAGTCTTATGCCGGTTCCAAGTGGGACCGTGGCTTACTGCCCATTGATACGCTGGATTTGCATGAAAAAGAACGGGGAGTTCCGATTGAAGTGGATCGGCAGACCCGCCTTGACTGGCAGGTCGTTCGGGATTCGATTGCACAGAACGGCATGCGTAACAGCAACGTGATGGCGATTGCTCCCACGGCGACGATTTCGACCATCATTGGTGTGTCTCAATCGATTGAGCCTTCCTATAAGCATCTGTATGTGAAGAGCAACCTGTCCGGCGAGTTTACTCAGGTCAACCTCTTACTGGTGGATGATTTGAAAGCCCTTGGCCTGTGGGATGCGGACATGCTGGAAGCCCTCAAGTATTATGATGGCTCGGTCACAGAGATTGAGCGTATTCCTGATGACTTGAAGGCCCGTTATCTGACGGCATTCGAAGTGGAACCCAAGTGGACGATTGAATGTGCCGCCCATCGCCAGAAATGGATTGATATGGGGCAGTCACTCAACCTGTATCTGGCAGAACCTTCCGGCAAAAGGTTACATGATATGTATATGCTGGCTTGGGAACGCGGGTTGAAGACCACCTATTATCTGCGAACTTTGGCAGCCACTCAGGTTGAGAAATCCACTGTGGACGTCAACAAATTCGGAATTCAGCCGCGCTGGATGAAAAACGCAAGTGCCTCAGGTGATATTCAAGTCGATCGGGAGGCAGCCACCCTGATCACTCCTGGTGAGAGCTGTAATCTGGATGGCGACTGTGAAGCGTGCCAGTAGTCACTCCGTTTTTATCCTGTTGTAAATTATGCTCACTTTAAATTAAAAAATGGATTTCAAAGAGGTGTTATGATGACAATTCTTAATACAAACCCAGCTTCACCAAAAAAGAATGCCCCACTGGAAGATACGGCAGAGGGCCGTTTTAATGCAGATAAAAAGCGATTGATTAACTGCTCTCAGGTAGACGTTAATCAATTGATGCCTTTGAAGTATCATTGGGCCTGGGAGCATTATCTGAATGGTTGTGCCAACCACTGGATGCCAACCGAAGTCGGAATGACCAAAGACATTGAGATGTGGCGTTCCGACAAGCTCAGTGATGGCGAACGGTTTGTGATTATGCGAAACCTGGGTTTCTTTGCGACAGCCGAGAGCCTGGTGGCGAACAATATTGTGCTGGCTATTTTCAAGCATGTCACGAATGCCGAAAGTCGTCAGTACCTGTTGCGTCAGGCGTTTGAAGAAGCCGTGCATTCTCATACGTTTCTGTATATTGTGGAAAGCCTCGGGCTCAATGAGTCGGAAGTCTTCAACATGTACCACGAAGTTCCTTCGATCGCGAAAAAAGATCAATTAGAAATGGAACTGACGTCTGAGATTCTTGATCCCGATTTCACGACCGATACCTTTGAAGGGGCACAGGCCTTTTTAAAGAACCTGATCGGTTACTATCTGATCATGGAAGGGCTCTTCTTCTATACCGGTTTTGTGATGGTGCTCTCATTCCATCGTCGTAATATGATGACCGGTATCGGCGAGCAATTTCAATACATCCTGCGGGACGAAACCATTCACTTGAACTTCGGTATCGACTTGATCAATGGCATCAAGCAGGAAAATCCGGAACTCTGGACTCCTGAATTCCAGCAGCTCATTATTGATCGCATCAAGTATGCTGCCGAATTGGAAATTGAGTACGCCAAGGATTGTCTGCCAACAGGAATCCTGGGATTGAATGGCGACCTGTTCCGCGAATACGTGCAGCACATTGCTGACCGCCGTATGGAACGTATTGGCCTGCCCGCTCAGTATGGTTCTGCGAATCCTTTCCCCTGGATGAGTGAAACAATGGACTTGTCCAAAGAGAAAAACTTCTTTGAAACCAGAGTGACGGAATATCAAAGTTCCGGTTCATTAAACTGGGACTGATTCACCCACGACACAAAACAAGGCACCCTCGAAGGGACCACCAGCCGGTGGTCCCTTTTTTGATGCGCGGTATGAGGTGGGATAAAATGGGAGGCAGCGATTCTAAAAAAAGACCAGACTCCTTAAATCTCCCCCGACTTGCCAACCGCGAGTCTCTTTCTGGCCCTCACTGTCTGCATGCGAAAGTTTCTCAGAATCCTGAACTCGATGATGAAAAACAACCAGACGTGGAATCAAAATCGTCAATCTTCTTGACAAACTTCAAGACAGTCGCTGACCGCTTTAATGCTTTTCGTAAAGGTCCCACTCAGGCAGCAGTATCGATTCTGTCACAGGTTCTCTCCTGAAATGATGGAATGGCGAGTTCACCGTCGTGCGATCCTGGTGATCTCTGGTGCGAAATTAATTGGCAATCTTCAGAAAGTTATGGCACTCACGAAGTTATCGTCCGACGTCTCAATGTCCGAACATTCTGAGACGACGAAATAGTAGTTCTCATAAGTGAATCGTAGTAAACAGGTTATGTCTCGAGGTCCGGTATCCGGTGAGCTGGGGATTTTTACCGCCCCTTTTGATACTCCCGGTGGCACGTTCTTTGCATAACGATGTGCTGGAACACTGTGCTCTGTCCCTCCCCTGTTGAAGACCTCTAGACAAGCCTTCACGTTGAAAACCCTCTTGCTTCATATCATTCACTACTACATCAGGACAAGAACATGAGTCACTTATTGGAAATCAATTCCTTTTGCCATTTCGAAAGGTCCAAAACTACTGTGAGACGCTCCCGAGGCTTCACGCTGATTGAGCTTCTGGTAGTCATCGCGATCATTGCCATTTTAATCGCATTGCTGCTCCCTGCCGTGCAGCAGGCGCGCGAAGCGGCTCGCCGTTCCTCCTGCAAGAATAATATGAAGCAGCTTGGTCTGGCTCTGCACAATTATCACGACGCTCACACCAAGTTCCCCTATTCGAGTGCCAACAATGCCATGGTCTGGACGCAGGCCGGAGATCCGATCATGAATCAATCAGGATGGACGCTGCTGCTGCCCTATCTGGAACAGTCTGCTCTCTACAATCAGTTCAACTTCAGCGCCGCCCAACGCAACAGTTTGTTTAGTGGGTGGTCTTCGACTAGTTCGGGAACAGTGATGGGGGCGTCTGCGGACATTACCGCTAATATGGAACTGACAAAAAAAGTTATCGGCGTTTTCAATTGTCCGAGTGATGACAACAACCAGACCTACAATTCAGTGTCTCCCAACTACGGCTGTGGTGTCTCGGGAAGTGCCATGACCAACTACGGGTTCAGTGTCAGCTCCGGCACAGGGCCCTGGGCGTTGTGGGGAAATGAAGGAAGTACCACAAGAGCCCTCTTCGGAGAGAATTCCAATTCCGATATTTCGAAGATCAAGGATGGCACTAGTAATACTGTAATGGTGTGCGAAACGACTCGTCAGGTGCGGGATGGAACTGGTAACTACTGGGGATGTAGCGTCTACGCGGGAAATGGCGTCAATCTGGCCCACGGCCGAGGAATCAACTACTGGCTCTGTTGCTCCTGGACTCCTCCGATGACGGAACAGCCCGGCGTACTGGGGTCTTACAGTATGCCCGGAAGTTCTCATGTCGGAGGTTGTATGATCCTTCTCGCGGATGGTGCTGTGCGATTTATCAGCGAAAACATCGATGCCACTACCCGTACCCATCTCTCCAGTATCAAAGACAACCAGGTGATCGGTGAGTTCTGATTTGGGAATTTGTTTTCCGGGATGTTCCCACGCTCACGGACGAGGAGATCCGTGAGCGGCGGACTCTTCTTCTCTTAATCAATCCTGATTCTTCTAGCTCTGGTGGATGGATATGAGTGCTTGCTTAGATACGACGCGTGAATTGACTCGAGGGTTTGCGATACCTTTCGCGGTCATGCTTGCTTCTCTTTCTGGTTGTGGGGGTTCGAATTCCGGTCCCGACATTGAAATGATTCCTGTTTCGGGATCTGTGGCGATGGATGGTCAACCGCTCGTCGGTGCGATGGTTGAATTTCATCCCACTGGTAAAACGAAAGGGAACGGAGGATTTGGCCTGACCGATGAAGCAGGCAAGTTTACTTTGACTGACTATCATTCGAATCCGGGGTGCCCTCCGGGGGAGTACGGTGTGACCTTCTCGAAGATCACGCAACCGGACGGGTCTCCAATACCTCCCGATTCCCCACAAGGTGGGGTCGGGATGAAAGAACAGATTCCCCCGGTCTATAACCTGTTCAAGCCGCATGCGATCATTCAGGGAGCCACAGTCAAGGCGCCGGAATCGAAATTCGAGTTTCAGCTCGACTCAAAATTCAAGCCCCCGGCTTCGTTTTTTCAAAACTAGATCATCGAGTCTCAAGGTGTGTTTGAAACTCGCGAAGGTTTGAGGTAAAACGGCTTACTCTAGCAGATCGTTGCTGCAGCACTGGGTGGAACATTGTAAACTGAAGGATAAGCAGTCGTGAATGCAGAGGGCAAGGATGTGATGGAACTGTAGTCCTTATTCATTTTAAATAAGGAGCGATGATGCACCCCAGAACAAAAAACACTCTGGATAAATTAGAATCTGTAGAATGGTTTTCAAAAGTCGGTCAGAAAAGTGACCGAGTTTCAACAGCTACCGTACTCACGTCCTGGGACAAAGCAATAGCATCCTGCTCAAATATTGAATGGGAAAATCTTCTTCTGGAAGCAGCAAATCAATATTGTGAACGCTTAATAGAAAGATCACGAGAGAGATTTAATCGTTGGAACGATATTGTCAATGAAATGAAAAGTTACACAGTAGACTTAGTTCAAAAGAAGATCAAAACGACAGTAGAAGAAAATAACCTGCCTGAAGTATTTGAGGACTCTGTCCAATGGGATATTCTCCATTTGGCAATGGAAGCTGAATATGCGGATATTTATCCACCAGGTTTTTATGCAAGTCAATCCTATTGGTATTGCGAGGGGCATTTTCCATGTGGGTGGAACGGGGAATTTCCGGAAGGAAATATAATCATTTATTGACCCCTTTAATTTGTGTTCCTTTTTCGTCAGCTTACGGAATGATCGTTTTGACTGATTTTCAAGTTGACGAAAACCAGAGCGGCTGTTAAGCTCTGCCCCTTGGAATTGAGAAAACGCCTTGATTGCGGTTTTTCTTCCAGTAACCTTTTCGTTTTCACAGGAAAACAG
>NZ_CAXBKP010000051.1:0-12491 GCF_963976445.1 uncultured Gimesia sp.
AAAAGACTCTGATTCAACATAAAAAAAGTAAAGTAAGTACCATTCGGCGCTAGCCGCCGTTTTTGTGTTGGGGTTGCTGTATCAAAACCGGTGGCTAGCGCCATTCCGCTCACATAGTTGTTGCTTTTTTATTTTTTTTTCGCCTGTTGTTTCACATGTTCCCGCACCGCGTCAAAAAATGCTTTGTGAATGTCCGCGGGAGCCGCGTGGCCCATTAACGGTTTGTTGATCACCTGTTTTTTTCCGGTCAACTGGTTATAGGCGGCGTAACAACTCGAAGGAGGACAGACGCCGTCGATGAAACCGACGCTCATGATTCCATCTGCCTTGCAGCGGGTCGCGAAGTTGACGGAATCGACGTACTGGGCGGCTTTAAGTTGTGTCGGATTCGGTTTGCCATCGGGTAGTGTGTTGACCAGTTTCGGCCAGCCATTGATCCGACCAGCGGCGCGGCCCGAATGATCACAAATCGCTGGGACTCCCGTTGCGATAAACGTCACGCGGTCATCAATGCCACCTGCGACCAACGCCTGGCCGCCTCCCTGGCTGTGGCCGATGACGATCACGGTTTTTCCGTCCCACTCCGGTTGCGCGGTGAGAAAGTCGATGGCCCGCACCAGTCGCAGAAACATTCCACGAAAATAAACGGTCTCGCGGCTCTCACGTCCTGCATGTCGATAGCCACTCAATTCTCCTTGAGACAGATCTTTATAAAACTGGGCCGGTTTGCCGTTGGGGATGCCGTGGGCGTTGATGTCCATCGACAGCATTCCGTCATTCGCCCCTTTCACAGCATTCAACAGAGACGAACTACGGACGCCGGCTCCATGTACCCAGAGGATCGCGGGCAGGCTCTTTGGCTGCGCGTCTTTCGGTTTCGCGAGATAACCAGAGACGGGAGCGCCGCCCAGACAATCGACTTGCACGTCATAGCACTCCAGTTTGGGATTGGCTTGATCGACCTGAGTCAGCTTCGTTTTCGCAGGCACTTCTGCCAGCTGTTTTTTCTGATCGGCCCAGAACTGATCAAAGTCATCGGGGACCGGCTGACTGAGACCAATCTCTAACGGAGAAAACGCGGCTCCGGCAATCTTCGTTACCTTTTTCTTGTCGCCCGCTTGTACCACACAACGCAGAAATCCGGGTTTGTCCGCCGTCACAGATATTTCCGCCGGCCCGACACCCAGTGTCAGCGTGCCTTTTGGAAAACCAGGCGCGCCGCCGATAAAATCATCTACCGTATATGTTACCTTCTCGCCTGTGGCGGGCTTTCCGTCTTTCGTTAGCGAAATCAGAAACCGGGCCGTTTCACCGGTTTTATAAATCGCATCCGGCCGATCCGTGACGACCTTCAGTTCATACTTCTCAGCAGCAGTCGTGATATGAGAAAGCGACAGACAGATCGCCAACGCGATCACAGATGAGACAAATATTCTCAGACGGTTTTGATGCATGATGTGTTCCTGTGTTGTAGTTCTAGATTTCAATCCGGCTTCACGATTGATGTTGCGGGTGACCGATCAGTTTAACAGACTCAAAACGGAACGGAAAGCAAAACGTCACTGACATTGATGAAACAACATTCTAAGCGGTTCGGCACTCGCCGCCGTTGGAAATAAGTAACGCCTTTCATAACGGCAGCTGGCGCTGTGCCGCTCAAAAACGACATGGCATATTATTTTAGAGTCAAGTGAAATAAAAAAGGCAGGTCTGAATGGAGACCTGCCTGCGTTCGAATCGAATTCGGTGCCATCGCGTATGCAATGCGCTGAAGCGAAGCTCTAAAATTCACCGAGTACATTTCCATCCGCTTTTTTGCCCAGATCCTGCCAGGTTAACAGGTTGATACTGTCACTGACAAATCGCACGGCACCATCGCCTAATAAAATATGGACGCCGCCAATGTGGTTGCTGCGTGCTGCATTTCTGCCTGATTCCGAATAGCCGGCGCAATCAATTTGTGAAGAGTTGGGGCCGATAGAGGTGCTAAAGCCGACTGTGGAAATATAAGCGTGGTAAAACCAGCTCATGCCCACGATGTTACGAATCGTTGTACCACCTTGGGTACAGTCATCTGTCCCACTATGATCGCTGGCATAATGAATATCGCTGCCGACTTTGCATTCAGACAGGACCATCGTATTTGATGAGCCGTCAAGAATATCGCGAATTCGTGTACTACTATTTCCAAACAAAACAGATTCACCATTATTCCAGAATTCGGTTCCATTTGCATTCATGGAAGATTGACCATCGTTTGAGAAGCAGGCCAGGTAGTTTGTCGGTGCATAATTGACTTGCCCTGTTTTGGCACGCGTTCCCGGGTCGCTGGGGCAGCGAAATGCGACGACGTCTATTTTCGCGACTGCCGCATTGTCAGCATTGCTCATGCCCGTGGTAGTGTCACAACCGCTGCCGGCTTCGAAGTTGATTTGGTTATACAGTGCAGATTGTTCCATGAATGGAAGTAAATGCGTACCCCATAACGTCCTGCTCGAGTACCAGGGAGTAGATCCACCACAGGTAGAGGAATTGATCTTTCTGTGTATCCCCATGGGAAACGTACTATGTGTTTCGTGGTAGTTGTGTAAGGCTAAACCTAATTGTTTCAAATTGTTTTTGCACTGGCTCCGTCGTGCTGCTTCCCGCGCTTGCTGAACGGCGGGCAACAACAAAGCGATCAAAATGGCAATAATGGCAATCACGACCAGCAGTTCAATCAGCGTGAAGCCTTTCCGGTGTTTCTGTAAGTGAAATGGATGAGTCATTAGATATCCTGGATGAAATAGAATTTAAAATATGAGTACTTCACAACAAAGAGTACTATTCAAGAGTAAAATCGTAGGAGTTTGATCCTGCTTTTATGTCGGCTGATAATTCTGAATTTTGATTGTATTTGGAGGGAAGATATTGTTTTTTTTCTTCCTCTTTCCCTTCTTCTGTTTCAATCATTTTTCCCGTTTTTTTTAAGGCCGTGATTTTCACGACATACTTACCAACGGATGGTCCTTGTTCCAAATCAATGTTGTAGGCGCCATTTTCAATTTTGCCAAATGCCTGAAATCCTTCCCCGCTCTCTGGGAAAAATTGAATCGAACCCTTCTCAAGAGGCGCGTTTTTGTAACTCACCTTACCGCTAACGGCGACACGTTTTCCTCGGGAGTCTTCCACTCCTGAACAACCAGGGGTGATAAGAAGAATAGGAAAGAGAAGGTAGATGAAGTTCTGTCTCAGATGGTGCATTTGATTACCTGTGGAAAGTGAGCGACAAAGGCAAGTGGGGCGGGGCGCATGTGCATTGCTTGTTGCCTGGATAGCGTATAACCAGTATATTACTTTGTGCAGATGAGTCAACTTCTGCGATATGAAGTTCTTGAGGTTAAATACTTCATAAACATCCCTGTTTAATGTTTATGGCAGCACGATTTGCTTGCAATTGAGCCGACATTCGGGAGAACGGCAGGTAGGTCTAAGTCAGTCTAGCGCATAACCATTGATAGAACTGAGATTGGTTAATTGCCATAACTAATTTTACAGTAACGGCTTATGGGTTAATTGACTAAAACGCCTCTGTGTCGCTGCGGAAGACCAGACTCGGGTCTTTCTGATTCCTCGGATTTCGAATTCAGACCTTGATAGCCAATTAGATGGTTTCGGCCGATGATAGGAATCAAGCCCAGCAGGGAAGGCCATTTGAACGATGGACATCTTCTTGAGCGCAATAACGAAGTCGCTTTTGTTCAGTTTGATGTTCCGGGAGATTGAGTAACCCTGTTCTCGGTTACGATTCCAGCTCCATGCCGCCGGCACTTTCGATGAAGAGTACGCGCGGGAGCTTTCCGACAAACGATTCCATGCGGGCAAAGAACGCCGACTCAGCACTTTCTGCGGGCGGTTCAAAGCCGAGAATTACGACCGCCGCGTCGGCTGAGGTTTGCTGAATCGCCTGTGCGGGATCAGAAGAAACGACGACCACCGGTTCCGCGGTAATCCGCGCGGAGGCGGAAAGTTCTTCGATGTGGCGTGTCACTTCATCGACCGCTTCGTCGTTGGAAACGGCACGCAGCACACGGATGCGATTGCGTCGCCATTCGGGGTTCTGGTGTAACAGGTGGGCCAGCAGAAGCATCAGCGATCCGTTCCGCCTGCCACGCCACCAGACGTCGATCGTGCCGATGGGGATCTCCCAGGCATCGCTGGCCAGACTGGTCTCAACTCCCTCTTCTTCCCGATAGCCAAGAAATCGCAGTGCGATGATACTGCGTCCCATTCGAGAAACGAGACGAACCGTGGACCCGAATGACTCTGACTTGAGAGGATCGTTAGGCCAGCCAAGCAAAACTGTGTTCGGACGCAAGCCGCCGATGCCGTGGCATTGAACCAAAGCCTCTACCCCATCTGAGAGATATTCCGATACCACAACTGCCGGAAACGCGAGCAACTCTTGTTTTGCGATGAAGGCGCGCAAGGTCTTTTCAAACTTCTCGCGACGTTCCGCGTGTTCCTCGATGTCTCCCGTCACAACATGGGCAACGGAGAGGATGCCGTGCCCCGCCGTCAGCCAGTGACCATAGACCGCCAGGTGTGGCCGGTTCCAGGCCGTGCCGCTCAGCGCCAGAATGATCGGCCGCCAGTTCTTGGGGTGATAGGCTTCCTGTTCGAGTTTTAACAAACTTTGACGGGCGCGTTCAAACACCACACCACTGTGCAGGTCGCCCCAGCGGGACTCAATTTCACGATAGTGAATGAACCAGTATAAGCCGCTGATCACGACAATACTGGCACTCGCCCAGATCCAGTTTGTCAAAAACATCACAGCCAGGCAGCCCACCGCGCCCGCTAAAGAGACAGACCAGTGGCAATAGCGGAACGTAGGTCGATAGCTGGGATTTTTTGTGATGGCTTCATAAAATGTCGCCAGATTCAACAAGCCATACGTGATCATGAAGAACATCGTAATAATTGGAGCGATGGCATTCAGGTCACCCAGCAGAATGCAGATCTGGGCAATCACGAACGTCAGCACCGTCGCTCTGCGTGGCTCACGACTGGAGCCGCTTCCCGCACCAAAAAATGTAAGCCGTTTGAAGATTTCGTCACGCGCGAAGGCTTGCAGAATGCGTGGGGCGCCCATCATGGAGCCTAACGCGGACGAAAGTGTCGCGGCAAACACGCCGGCAGTGATCAGTACCGGCCAGACGGAAATATTTTTCATGATCAGGTTGTTGCCGATCAGATCTGCATAAGGTCGCGTTCCCCCTAGCAGGACTGCCAGTGACAGGTAAATCACCGCTGTCACGATGACGGAACCCAGTGTGCCCCGCGGGATGGATCGCGAAGGATTCTTCAAATCACCGGACATATTAGCACCCGCCATGATGCCGGTCACCGCCGGGAAGAAGAGTGCAAACATGGTGAACAGCGATTCCCCCTCGCTGTAATGAGGCATGAGATTCTCACGCATGACCCCGAGATCAAAGCTGGAGAACGCCCCCAGGTAGAATGATCCCAGCGCTGCGGCTAAGATCGCGAGAATGAAATACTGAACTTTGATCGTCCAGCCCGCCCCGACATACACGCAGGCGAACGTCAAAATATTGATTAACGTCGCGATGATGACGAAGTGGCCTTCCCAGGCTGAGAAGGTTCCCACAAACGCCTCGGTAAAACCGATGACATACATCGCCACCGAGATGGCCTGTGCCAGATAGAACACAACACCAATCGCCCCGCCAAACTCAACGCCCAGGCTACGACTAATCAGATAGTAAGCACCGCCCCCCTTGACCCGCGTGTTCGAGGCAATGGCGGAGAGAGACAGCGTCGTCAGTGTGGTAATCGTTTTCGAAGCGACTACGATCAGAAGTGCGTACAGCACGCCCGCCTGTCCGACCACCTGGCCGAACCGCAAAAACATGATCACACCCAGAATGGTCAGCGTACATGGTGTAAAAACGCCACCTAACGTGCCGAACTTCATGCGCGGCTGGTCTTCCTGACTCATAGAGGGCTCACTGAATCCTGGTGTTTGAAATAGGGTCTGTCGAAGTGGGAGAACGAACGTGTATTGATGATTGAATGAGTAATAACATGGTCTGCTTCAAGTATCGCGCGTCATTTTAGCAAACTCTCAAAAGAACGGAAGGTGGACTCAGCGCTACAAACAGGCAGCGGCAGAAGACGACGTTTCGGTGGAGGGATTTCCGATGAATGCTGTCGTTGTAAAATCTACACACAACGCGCTCCCTTGGCCTGTGCAGGAGTCGATTCTTGACTCTTTCTGGGGCATCGATTTCAGAAATTGGACATCAAGAGCCGATACGAAGTATTAGGCCGATTGTACGGATCAAGGAAACAGGGACGGCCTCCTGAAACCGGACATTTTATTTTGCGTCACAGGCTTACCTGTCGCGCGTTCCGAGGACCAGAAATGAGCATGACGCAACGATGGATTATGGTGGCAGCGGGCGTTCTCTTGATCGCCGGCGTGGTTTCTGCTTCAGGAGAAACCAGTAAGACGGAATCAGATCCAGGAGATCAGCAGGCTGCGTTGATGCTGGCCAAGCTGGCCTGCAGTCAGAAAATCACCAACGGCCTGGTGACCAAAGACTTTGAGCAGATCCATCGCGGTGCCACCGAGCTGGGCAGTATCTGCATCGCCACCGCATGGGCGTCGCACAAAGATCCCGTATATGCCCATCACAGAACCGAGTTGCGCAAACAGGCACAGAAACTGGCGAAGATGGCAGAGGAAAAAAATCTCGACGGCGCCACGTACTCCTACATGCACTCGTTGAATACCTGCATCAACTGCCACGAATACTGCCGCGACGTGTTGAGTATCGTCGACGATTCCAAAGTGAATCTAAAAGTCGTGCCGATTCCCAATAACTGAATCGAATCTGGTTTTCTTAAACAACAAAATGAGCGGCACGGCGCGAGCCGCCGTTTGAGTGTGATGTGCGTCTATAGCAACGGTGGCTCGCGCCATTCCGCTCAGGATAGGCATGTGAGTCGTGGTGGAAAAATATTGTGATAAGTAGAGGGTTTTAAGTTCAATTCACACAGGCGTGTGCCACTGATCGGCTCGTCCGACAGTGTCGGTTCTTTATCAGGCTTGCTGGTTCACAAACAATAGCTAGTGCCATTCCGCTCAGGATGTGTAGTCATGATTTATGACCAAAAGGCATTCACGGCATACAAGGCAGAATAATCCGCGACGGCCGAGCTGGATCGTGATACACGTGCTCGGTCGATATTTTCGAATCTTTTCCGAACGGTCCTTCTGCCGTATTCGGGTTCCGGTCGAATAGCGGGAAATACGCACCGCAGATATCAACGCGTAGCCGGTGTCCTTTGCCGATCTGTGCCGCGATCGGGCCGAGGTCGACGGTGATCTCGTAGACTTCACCCGGTTTGAGGGGCGTAGGCTGTTGTTCTGATTTTCGAAATCGGCCGCGTAGAATGCCCACGCTCAGGTTTTGCGAAAAACCATCGGGGTGGACGTCGATCAGTTTGACGACCCAGTCGGCATCGGGGGTATCCGCCGAGACGAACAGTTTCGCTTGTGCATTGCCGGCAAACGTGAGTGGTTCTGTGTAGGGTTCTGACGTATAAACCAGCACATCGCTTCGCTTTTCGATGGGCCGTTGATCTACGGGGGCCCAAGTCGCTGAAATTAAAGGCCGTTTCTCCGTGACCGGACAGGCGGGCGCGGGATCGTCTGGGTCCGCCTGGAAACTGTCGGCGGCTTCCGCGGTGGTCGCCGGACAGAGATCAAGCGAACCATCGCCGGCACTTGTATTCGCCTTGCCATTCGAATGCAGATAAAAGGGTGTCGCGGTAAATCCCTGTGGCGGCCAGGTGGTTGCGTTCTGCCAGACATTGTCGCCCATCGAAAAATATCGTACGGGATTGTCTGCGTTGTCTTGCTCAGGCTTGTGGCCTTGTAAAATGCGTGCGAACCATTTCAGATTCTCCCCGGCGGCATCAATCACCGCGTTCTTACCAAAATCAACATCGCCGACTTTGGCACGGCCGATGGAACCGTGATCCCACGGGCCGAGAATCAGTTGCTGTTGCTGACGCGTTTCCGGATCGTGTGCCTGCTGCTGCATTCGCGTGAAATTGTTCACCGATTCGCGCGAAAAGAAATCGTAATACCCGACGATATGCTGCATCGGCAGTTTTAGATCGACAATCTCATCGGTCACTTCGGTTCGGTTCCAGTAACCATCGTGTCGTGGATGCGTCAGCATGCCTTCCAGCCAGGGCATCGACCAGCCAATTTCATCATCCACTTCGCTGAGCGGCAGATGCAACAACGTGCCTCGCCAGTCTTTCGTGACTTCGGCGCCCTCGGGTCTCTGGGAATTGCCAGACGCCCAGCGCGTGATCAGTGAAATCCGCAGGGCCCCGCCCAGATACAGGTTCCGGTAAAAGCTACTGAAGGTTGCCGTCGGTGCAATCGTCACCAGCCCCGGCGGATGTTCGTTCGCCGCCAGCCACTGGGTTGCCCCGACATACGAGGCGCCCCACATGCCGATCTTTCCGTTACACCACGCTTGTCTTCCTAGCCACTCGATGGTGTCAAATCCATCCTGCCCTTCATTATCGTAGGGATAGAAAATTCCCTCCGATTCATATTTCCCGCGACAGTCCTGCACGACGGCAATCAAGCCGGCGGCCGCAAATCGCTCGGCCACCTTTTTGGCGCGGCCTTTGTTATAAGGCGTTCGCATCAAGACGACCGGCGCCTGTTCCACATTGGGACTGTGATACACGTCAGTCGCCAGCAGCACGCCATCCCGCATCGGGACCTGGACTGTCCTGCTGAGCACCATCGGTTTCTCGGCTGCCATCAGAGTTTGAACGGCAGCGAGAAGGAAACAGAAAGAAATGACATGCGAGCGATTCATGTTCACGGACTTTCAAAAATAAAGGTGAAGCGAAGCAGGAGCGGGCGGATTCATCCCCACGGCATCAGAGGGTGCCGTCGAGTCCTTTTTGATAATACTTGTGCGTGATTTCGTCCTGGTGTTCGAGCAGCCAGTCAATCGAAGGTTCATTGTGCATCGCTTTGTGAATCGCTTGCGCGGTGGCTTTGCGATGAATATCGAACAACGCTTTATGATCGAGGTTTTCATCGGTGGCGACACCGGGGTTCAACCAGACCGAACAGATGATGCCCAGATCATTCGCTTTTTCTTTCGGAAGATCGCCGGCACGGACGGCATCCAAGACGCCATTGGCAATCGCTGCCTGAACGGTTCCCATCAGGATATTCGTGTAAGCGCTGCTCTTCACGGTGACCTTGCTGACCATCAACGTGACGGGCCGCACTTGAATATCGGTGTTTAGAATTGCAAAAACTTTTGAGTGTCCCGCTGATTGACCACCGGTTAACGTGGCAATCGCGGTCCCCACCGGTCCATCAAGTTCGCCGATGACGACTTCTGGCTCCGCTGCAGTAAAAGGGGGACCACCGGCGACAAGACTTTCACCGGTACGCATTACAATTCGATCACTCATTAGAAGACTCCTTGCAGGTTAGAATTAAAGTTGATCTTTAGACTACTCGATCATTGGAGAACGTACAAGCAAGGACCCTTCTATCACAAACGGTGGCTGGCGCCATTCCGCTCACGAGAGGCATGTTATTCGTGGTGGAAAAACGTTGGGATACTTAGCGATTTTCAAGTTCAATTCAAACGGACGTGGCTTGTCCGACAGTGCCGGTTATTTGTCAGGCTTGCTGGTTCAAAAACGGCGGCTAATGCCATACCGCTCATATTAGGGATGATTATCAGATCGCCAATCGAGTGCTTCCACTTCGTACCGCGCATAAAAAAACAGACCAACAGAGGGTCTTCTGTTGGTCTGCAACGATTGCAATACTTCAATCCGTTCTCGAGTATTGCAGATCAGGATCTTACGTTTTTAATGCAATTCCATTTCAATTAGTCAGCAATTTCAGCACCAATTCCCGCACCGATTGCTGCGCCACGGCGACCTCCGATGGAACCACCAATTTCGGCTCCAATCGCAGCACCCTGACGACGATCTTGATTCATTCGACCACGGTAGCCTGAACTCCGACGGCCGCTGTTGTTGTAGCGATCGCGGTCGTTGTAGTGTCCACGGTTGCCGTTTCCTCGGTCATTGCGACCATCGAATCGACCGTAACCATTTCGGTTATTATTGTAATACCGGTTTCCAGAGTACCCGTTTCCACGGTTGTACCCACGGTTTCCATAGTTACGAATTCCATAGTTGTTGTCGTAATAGTAGTCACTATCATCGTAGTAATAACCGTCGTCGGAGTACGTCTGGAAGTCTCCGTCAGCTTGCCCTTGATCCAGGTAATACTCCTGGTTCATGGGACGATTTGGTTCACGATACGAGACCGGGTCAAACGGTTCCCACTGGCCATTATTATCGATCAACCATTGACCATTTTCGGTCTTGTACCACCAGTGACCGTTGTGGTGACGGTAGCGCGAACGCGTTGCGTCGTCGATATCCAGGTGAGCCGTTCCCTGACGGACCATGTCATCAATCTCGAATTTTCCCTGACCCTGGAAAGTCTGACGTTTGCCATCGGGGGGCAGAGGAGTATTTCTAAGACGCTTCTGCATCTTGGCACCAGCACCCCGCATCCGATCCACACCTTCGCGACCGTTGTTTTTCATATCGCGGTTCTGCGGAAGCCCTTTTCTGATAGCACCGTCAGCAGGTTTTGCTTTGCGAGCAGTATCAACAGGATTTCGAGTTGTATTCGGAGGTGTGAGACCGGGAGTCTTCACATTCCCTCTGGCTTTCGTTTTGGATTCCGCATCGAGTTTACTGTCGAGGTTTTTGTCAGAATCCAGTTTAGATTGTGACTTCAGTTTGGTTTTCGAATCGAGCTTTGCATCGGCACCATTTTGCTTTTGAACGCCCTCCAGTGGAGCCTTTGGCGCACTAGCGTTCGGTTTTACCTGTGCATTCGAGCTGGCATTGGATTCGAGTTGTGCACCGACACCATCTAATGGAGACTGTGCAGGCAGTAACGCAGGACTAATTCCAAAGACTGCAGCGGCAGCCATCACTTTTATACTTCGGCGTAACATTTCATTTCCTTCCGTTCTTGATTCTTGTTTACTGTGAGTGGTTTGTTCCTTACCACGGTAGAATAGAAATGCAAAGCCCATGCCAACATCCGTAAAAACGTTAAAACTGGCTAGGTTCAGGCCTATTTCCAGTATTTCGTAAATCAGATTCAAGCTAGCTGAATCATTCATTGGCCGGGCAGCGAACAGGCCGGTGTGAAAACGACCAGTCGTTGTCCTGGCAGACACCGCTGGGAGAGCCGACTTCCCAAGAGGTTGATTCACAGACTGGAACAGGAAGAAGGGGTGGTTACCTGCAACAATCTTTCAAGGAAGATTTTCGGACGGGAGAGGCAGGCAGGAGATGGCGTGATCCATTTATTCCCGCATCGTTCAAAACAAATGTGAGCGGCACGGCGTTCGCCGCCGTTTGTGTGTGATGTGCGTCGATAAAAACGGTGGCTCGCGCCATTCCGCTCAATTATGAGAGTCTTGGTTTTGATCTGAACGAGTTTGTTTCACCCACATCAGATTCTCTATATTGGCCTGGTATTTCTCGCGACAATAAGGTTCCAGAATCTTGCGATCTGCTTTGCGGGCTTCAGTGATCGTGCAAAAACGTTTGACAAGTGCAATCGGAGTTTCTTCGTTCAACCACCAGATCTGGCCATCCACAAAACAGACGAAAAAGCCAGGATAGTCTTCCGATCCCAGACCGCCTGGCACATTAATTTCATCAGGCAGCGTTTCCACAGTGAAATCCCCGGGCTGCATCCAGTGCGTGTTACTTTGATACACGTCTGCAAACAGGATCAGATCTTCTGGTAATGATTTCACTAGCGTTGGATTGGTTTGATCAAAGGCCGTGTCCGGTCCTTCCATCGCGAACACGAATGTCTCTAATTCTCCCTCATTGCAAAACAAATACAACGAGACTGATTCTCTGTAGTATTGATATTCCTCAGCAGTCCAGGGGAGACCGTGAGGAAGGGGCACAGGCCAGGTCAGATATTCAGCAAACCGCCAACTGTAAAGAGGTCTGCCGTCCTGGTCTTTTCGATTCAGAGGAGCCATCGCGTAATGACCAGTCTCCCAGGATTCAAAACCGGGTTCACGCTGACTCTCTATCAGATTTAATGTGTTGAAATGTAACAGTACTTCTCGATACGAGTAAAATCGAGCATTGGCTCGCTGATGCTCGAAATAAACTACACAGAAGACATAGATAAAATGGAGCACCGGAATCAGGATCATCAGACTGAACGCAGTGATCCAGATTCGGGTACGTCGTTTCATGACAAACAATCCTGCCGACAAACCACTGAAAAAATGAGCGGCACGGCGCCAGCCTAATGGTACTTACTTTACTTTTTTTATGTTGGATCGGCGTTTTTTTTTCGG
>NZ_CAXBKP010000052.1:0-11664 GCF_963976445.1 uncultured Gimesia sp.
AACTCGAACTCGCCACTAGTCATGAAGAGCGGATCAAGCTGCTGGAGAGATCTATAAAGATGGCGCGTGAGCTAGAGAAGATTGCCGAGGCGAAACATAAATCCGGGAATGGTTCCGCAGCAGATATGCTGAGCAGTCAGTCAGATCGCCTGAATGTGGAAATCAGACTCGTACGTGAGCGACAGAAGAAAATGCAGGGCTAAAAAAACACATGAAAGGCAAATGGATATACATTGTTGCAAGCATTTTGTTCGTCGTCCTGTGGATTATGACGTCGAGCGAATTTGCGCTGAAGCAACCATCCACCTGGCAACGCTTGGCCGAACCCGGCCAATTGTCGGCCGCTCATGCGCATCTGGAAAACAATTGCGCCGCATGCCACACATCGGTCACCGGCATCCAGACGTCGAAATGCATCGTCTGCCATGCCAACAACGAGTCTCTTTTGCAACGGCAACCGACGTCGTTCCATGCCAGTATCAGTAGCTGCAAAGAGTGCCACTTGGAGCATCAAGGCCGAGGAAAACGCGCGACAAGTATGGATCACGTGATGCTGGCCAAGATAGGTTTGCGTCAATTGAAAGATGATGATATCAACAGCGAATTGATGACTTGGTCGAAGTTATGGGTGCCACCGCACGCCAATATTACGCCTGACGAAGTGGTCCTCAACTGTGCCACCTGTCACTCAAACGATGACCAGCATTTCCAACTCTTTGGCCAAGACTGTGCTCAATGCCACGCTACGGACAAGTGGACGATTGCCGAATTCCGACACCCATCCCCCAATTCAATGGACTGCGCGCAATGTCACCAAGCACCGCCCAGTCACTACATGATGCACTTCAAGATGATTTCAGCCCGCGTTGCTGGTCGGCCACACGCTCGTGTTGATCAATGCTTTCAGTGCCACCAGACAACATCTTGGAACGACATACTTGGGGCCGGCTGGTACAAACACCATTAGCATCTCGTTAGCAGCGTAAAGATTTATCGGCAAGGAAGACAAAATCAAATGAATCACACATTCGACCGAGATCCATCAACCGAGACGGCTACCGAGGTGACCGTTCGAAGAGAAGCAGCGCTATCGCATAATGAGCAACCTAACAACCGAGGAAGACTAACGGAACGGCGTCATGATCGGCTGAAGTGGATCGTGCCGGTTCATACACTGAGCGGTGTTCTCCTAGGAATTTTGATTTTGCATCCCGTGACAATGGTCATCTATTGTTTCGAATTTCATCCCGAACTTACGCAATCCGGCGTGCTTCACTTGGTTGCATCACGGATCGGGAGCGCTTTCATGCCTCAAATGTGGCCTATGACCGGAGCGTTTGCACTAATCGGGGGATTGTTGGGAATGGGGTCGGGGCTTTATGCGTGTGCCATCACGCGGAAACTGCTCCTCGTTTCTCAACTGGACCGGAAATTGGGGATGACGATCCACTTACTCATCGCTACGGGGGAAAGTGACGTCGTCGAGTTCAAATCCTCGCTGCGGTGGGACCACCGTCAGAAGAAGTGCAATAAGGCTCTCGAGATAGTGATTGTCAAAACGATTGCAGGATTCTTGAACCATGATGGTGGTGACCTACTGGTCGGTGTGGCCGATGATGGATCAATTGTCGGCTTGGAAGATGACTACGCTACCTTGCGAAAAAAGGACCGCGATGGCTTTGAATTGCTGTTAATGCAGTTGGTCAAAAACGCACTCGGCGGTGACGTGTGCACGATGCTGCACGCGGTTTTTCAGGAGATCGACGGCGGTGACGTATGCCGAGTGTTGATCGAGCCATCAGAACGCCCTGTGTATGTCCAGCATGAAGGGAGGGCATGGTACTTCGTGCGTACGGGTAACTCAACCCGCGAACTTGATACCAAGGAGGCGATTGATCATATCGCGCGGCGAAAGTCACGATTGTGACCCCACCGAATCCCAAGCGAGAGTTCAACTGGTTGGTGACGAGAATCGATGATATGTCATGCCTCGATGTTTTTCAGTCTAGCTGTCACGTTACTTGAAGAAAACTGCAGCAAGTGTGTCGCGAAAACTTATCTGGCAAGAAAATTATTCCAGGAAAAATCTATGAACTTCAAATTGCCACTTCACACTCGATCAATTCGTTTTCAACTACTATTAGCAGTTAATCTGCCACTCGCGGTTTTGGCGACACTGTTCCTCGTTTATGACTTTCGTCGAGAAATATCAGATCGAGTGGTTGAAAAGAGGATCGCTCTCGATGAAGAGGCTAAGACCATGCTTCCAGCAGTGTTGCAGATGCGACATCACGGCAAAGATTGTGTGCAAAGTTACATAGATACTGTCTGTGCTCGCATGCAGGGCAGTGACTCACCGGGTCACCACATTGCCGTTGTCTTCCCAGAGGCAATGTTGCAGGCGGAAATACATCATCGTGCGTCTCCTGAAATGATTCAGACGTTACAACAGGCCGCTCAATCTTCCACTCGGCGGGCTTATGTGGGAGAGCAAGAAATCATCGTGGGCAACTACGGACAGGAAGGAACAACCATTTTCGTTTCAGAGACAATGGAGCGTCTCCGTAGATCAGTTTGGAACGATCTCGGTCGGCAAATAGTAGTTTTCCTGATTCTGGCTGGCGTCGCCGCGATTGTGGTCAACGTTGTGTTGCTCCGTTTCGTAACGACTCCGCTCAGGCGGCTCGTGAATACCGTCCGCGAGATTGCAGCGGGAAAGCTCGGCAGTCGAGCTGTGGCGTTTTCGTCGGCCGAACTCCGGTTCCTGGCCAACGAGATCAATCAGATGAGCGAAGCACTTACTGCGGCTGACAGGTATCGCGGCATCCAAATGGCTAAGGCTCGCGAAATCCAACAACATGTGCTCCCGGATACACAATCCATACCCGGTTTAACGATGGCAAGCCTGTTCCTGCCAGCTGATGAAGTCGGCGGGGACTACTATGATGTCATCTCACTATCGGACGGAACCGTGTTGCTGTGTGTGTCGGACGTCACCGGCCATGGTGTATCGGCCGCCATGGCGACCGTGTTGTTGCGGTCGTTATTACACACGGCGGCTGAGTCCCTTTGCTGTCCAAGAGAGATCTTGGACTTTGTTAACCGACGTTTTGTAGAAGCCACGTTGCCAGGAGATTTTGCCACGGTAATCCTTGTTCAAGTCGACGTACAATCTCGACGACTGGAATACGCTAGCGCAGGCCATGAAACTGCGCAGCTTCTGTCGCGAACTGGCGAGCGACGTGCACTGGAATCCACCGGCCTGATTCTTGGAATCGATGCAAACGCGACATGGGAATCACTAGAGTGCGACCTCGCACAAGGTGAACGGCTGCTGCTCGTAACCGATGGGGTAACGGAAACCCATGGGGCCAACGGCACATTGTTCGGGCGTGATCGTTTGATTGAGTTGCTGGAGAATTTTCCGGAAACGTCACTCGATGAGGTCATTAATAGGATTAAACACGCTTTGGCTGCATTTCAACAGGGGACGGTGCAGCACGATGACGTGACGATCGTGCTGGCCGCTTTGGATGGTTAAACGTTGAGTCGCTGGCAAAAGTGGCTATTGTGGCTTCGATGTTATTTTCTCGTTAGTGCAGTTCGCTGCGACATGAGCCGAGGGAAAAACATCGGTGTACGCTGCATGTACTCGCGGTATTCTTGGGGAAATTCTTGAAGAACGTCTTGTTCCTCTTGCTTCGCCAGTCGCACATACATCGCGATCACAAAGGGCCATAGAATAAGCGTGGTGAGTGTTGGCCACTGAATCATGAAGCCCAGGGTGATGATGAAGATACCTGTGTACTGGGGATGTCGCACGTACTTGTAAACTCCGTCCGTAACCAACTCGCCCTGCGACTTGTATACTCTTTCCCAGCCGGTCATCACCAGCCATATACCCGTGATTAGAAAGATGTTGCTGATGATCATCACAATGAACCAGCCGTTGCCGAGCCCTGAGTACGAGATCACATCTCCCAGTAAATGCCCACTGATGTGATCTAAAGGGATACGGATGCCGACAAAATGTAAGAGCAGATAGATTGTTAGCGGAAATCCATACATCTCTGCGAAGAGTGCAACGATGAAAGCAATCAGCGCTCCCCCCGACCGCCTTCCGAGCCTCGTCTGCATCGGAATGAACCGCACAATGAAGAATACGCTGATTAGAACCATTGTGATAACGAGGCCCCAAGCTCCATAGGCATATGCCTGGTGATCATGCATTGGCTAGCTCTCTTTCGTTTCTTTCACTCCAACGTTGTAGAATACGGCCATGATTGACCCGAATAGCCAGCCCAGAATAAAGATCTCCAGCACGCCCACGATCATTTCCCACCACGGCATGTCCCAACGCATGATTGTGGTGACGTCGACGCCGTGCATGATGCTGTTGAAAAAGTGAATGGCAACATCTTGTTGGACTGTCATCATCACGAATGCACAACCGATATAAGATAAAGCCGATCCCATCGCCAATGCAAATCCAAACCGCGGCACGCTAAGAGTGCGCATGATTTTCTCCCTTTCCGTCTTGCTGTCTGTCGTCACCATGTTGGTGTCCGCGCATCATAAACAAATGGCACGAGAACATAAGAACTACAAAGACGAACATCGTCACACCTTCGCCGACACCGAACAAAGGTAGCATAAAAATCAGCAAGAACGGCAGCACACAGCCTACCAGCATGTGGACGAAGTGCTTCATGATACATCACTCCTGCGATCATTCACGTTGTGTCTCCAAGTGCAGCCGACTACCGTGGTGATTGCCTAAGGACTTAATCGCTCGAGTAAGGCTGCATCCTCGCATTAGTTTTGTTTGATTCTCTCTCAATCATTCTTGAGTATCCATTTCGATGCAGTCGGGACGCCATTTCTTCACCGCGTGCCATAAAATAATTCTTAATTAGAACTACAAATCAGTGACTTCATGAAGAAAGGGCTATCTTCACGCACCTAAACTCAAGTCCCTTTAACCCTGGTTGGCGATAATCCTTAATCAAGAATAAAGCTAATGCCTCGGCTATTCTTTTTTCAACTTAGCGAGATATGTATCGGGACTGCTGAGCAGCTTGTCTTTGCAGCCATCGCAGCAAATCCATACTGGCTGACCGTTAGCGTCGACTTTTTTGGGTGTTCCCATCACGCCTAGCATTTTACCTGAGACGGGGCAAATATGCTGTTTCTCTGCTGATGCTGCGTCTTCAGTAGATAGTTTAGCAAGCGCGGCCTTCATTTTTTCCATGTCGGTTTGTCCGCTCATGCCGTGATGGTCGTGGTCAACGTGGCCATCATCGGGAGAAGAAGAGTTTGAGTTGGTTGGTTTAGGTTTAATAGGATCAGAACCACAACCAGAGAGAGAAAATGTAATCAAAGTGACAATCATGAGACTGAAAGGAACCAAGTACTTCATCAAAATCCTCGTATATCTTAGAAACGAAAACAGTCATGTCCACAAAACGACTTTGTAGCTCCTTAGCTTAGATACCAACTCACTACAGTTTCTTCATGAAAATCCAAATTCTTTTTCTAGATGATTTACGAAATGTAATTCTGTCTCAACGGACCTAATTAGCTAGCAAAGATTTGAAAGTCCCCTTAGACTCATCTTAATTAGACGTATATTTTGAAAGAAAGCGTAAATCCTAATGTAAAATTCACATGATTAATAGACTTAGTTGTCCTGAATAAGTCAGTGTGCTACGCTGCAATACTGAAGATATATCTCATTATTTAGCTGTTAGATCAATGATAATCATTAATTTGCTTAAAACCTGAGATAAATAAAGACGCACATTTTATTTCATGCTCAATTTTTGAAATCCCATGAAGAAACTCTCTGGCTGTGGCATCTAAACATACAACAACACCGAATGATGCAAGCGATGCGACTGAAGTCGACGCCAGTATATTGGAAGGATGTCGCCTTAAGGAACGTGGTGCGCAACAGTGTCTATATGAGTTGTATCATAGGCAGGTATACAGGCTCATGGTTCGCACGGTTGGGCTACAAGATGCAGCAGATGTAACACAACAAGTTTTTCTGCAACTATTTCGTAAAATTGACCAGTTCGCAGCTCAATCCAAGTTTCAAACTTGGCTTTATCGACTTGCTATAAATGAAGGGCTTCAACACCTGCGTAAAGGACGTCGTTGGAATTTCCAAAATCTTTCACATGAACCGATGAGCCAACACAAACCGGAATTTGAACGTAACGAACATAAGGAACTTTTGGACGAGGCTCTATCTAGAGTCGAACCAGAGTTGCTTTCGATTTTCGTACTTCGTGAAGTTGAAGGTCTGTCATACCGCGAAATCGCAGAGGTAATTAAAATTCCAGAAGGAACCGTCGGATCACGGCTGAATCGCGCACGACGCGAATTACAGCAGCACCTTGCTGATCTGGGTTGGGAGCCGTAACATGAATTGTTCCGAAGTTCAAGAATTACTTTCCGCCTACTATGACGGTGAGCTAGCCGATGACCAAAAGTCTCACGTATCGGCACACATAAACTCATGCTCAAAATGCACAAAAGAACTTGCTGGATTCGAGAAACTCTCGCGTATGTCTAGCGATCTCAGCGAACACGTGCCAACTCAACAAATTTGGAATCAAATCAATCAACAGCTAAACCAACAATCTATTTGCGAAGATCCCGGCACCAAACCGGTGGATAACGATCGTCGGTTTTCGTTCTCAGTGCCGAGGTCATTTGTATTAGCAGCAACCATCTTCGTTGCTGCTGGAATTGGCTGGTTCACTTATCAGTCATGGTTTGCTCATGGCAAACATGATCACTTTACAGCAGAGTTTGGGCATTATCTTGACGAATTTCCTCGTGATCCTGATACGGCTCAACAGATTCTGCTCGCGAATTATAAGAACCAACTTGTTGATCCTAATCAAGCTTCCGAGCACATTGGATATCAGCCATCTGTTGCCAAAGGTCTGCCTGCTGAATATACGCTCGAATCAACTCATATCATGAAGATGCCGTGTTGCACTTGTGTGCAATCTATCTGCAAACGAAGCGATGGCAGCACTCTGGCTATTTTTGAGCATGATGATGAAGAATCTAAGGAATGGTTTGGGGACAGGCCTAAAATCTCAGTATATTGTAAAGATAAGCAATGCTTACTGGTTGAACTAGATGAGCAAATCGCTACCAGCTGGAAAAAAGGATCACGTCACATCACATTGATCGGAGCACGTGACCTTGAAGAAGTCAACAAATTAGTTGAGTGGTTAAATTAAGAAGCAGCAGCCCGTAATAAACTGAGGACGACAATGGAAAACTCTTTTCAAGTTAACTGGTGGGGTCGCTTCTACGGCAAACATACTGGCAAGTTGTGGATAGGGCAGACAGCTGTTCTACTGGTAATCGGCTTCAGCATTGCATGGTCAATGAAAGAAAGTTCATTGACGGTCAATCCAGCCAAATCTGGTGAGACTCATACAGAGCACAAAAATGTGTCTCAAATCTGGAGCTGTTCGATGCACCCCCAGATTCGCCGCGATGGTCCAGGTAAGTGTCCTATTTGCGGTATGGAATTGGTGCCCGTCACGACATCTGCAGGCGGTATGCGGACGATCAAAATCAGCCCTACTGCGCGGAAGTTGATGAGGATCGAGACCACACCTGTCGAGCGACGTTATGTCACAGCTGAAATACGTATGGTTGGAAAAGTCGAATTTGACGAGACAAAACTCTCATATATCACGGCATGGGTTTCTGGCCGCCTCGACCGATTGTATGTCGATTTCACCGGTATCGAAGTCAAGAAGGGCGACCATTTAGTCTATATCTACAGTGAAGAGCTATATGCTGCTCAAGAGGAGTTGATTCAAGCATTAAAATACAAACGCGAGCGTTCTTCTTCCACAAAACTTGTACAGCCAATTGATCTTGTCGCATCCTCACGCGAAAAACTCCGTCTTCTTGGCTTGTCAGCCAAACAGATCAAAGACATTGAAAAGCGTGGTGCCCCGACCGACCACATCACCATTTTCTCACCGATTGGTGGCGTCATCATCGATAAGCTACGGCAAGAGGGCGACCGCGTGCGCACTGGTGACCGAATCTATACTGTCGCTGATCTGAATCAGCTGTGGGTCAAACTCGATGCCTATGAATCTGATTTGGTTTGGCTCCACTACGGACAAAAAGTGGAGTTTACAACTGAAGCATACCCAGGCGAAACGTTTACGGGACGTATCGCGTTTATTGATCCCGTGTTGAACAAGGATACCCGGACGGTTAAAGTCCGAGTCAATGTGCCCAACAAGGATGGCAAGCTCAAGCCGGAAATGTTTGTACGTGCCATAGTACGTTCGCAGCTCGCTTCTGGAGGGCGTGTGCTCGATAACGATCTTGCAGGTAAGTGGATTAGTCCTATGCATCCTGAAATTGTTAAGGACAAACCTGGAAACTGCGACATCTGTGGAATGCCATTAGTTCGTGCCGAGACGTTAGGAGACGTTATGGCCAATCCTGAAAGCAAACCGAAACCACTTGTCATTCCAGTATCGGCTGCACTAGTCACCGGCACACGAGCAATTGTCTATGTCGAAATTCCCACGGCCAAAGAACCAACATTTGAAGGACGTGAAATTGTGTTAGGCCCGCGTGCAGGCGCGTACTACCTTGTACGAAGCGGACTAAAGGAAGGAGACCTTGTCGTCACCAACGGTAACTTCAAGCTCGACAGCGCTCTGCAAATTTCTGCCAAGCCGTCAATGATGACACCCGAAGGAGGTGGCGGCGGCGGGCATGATCATGGTGGCGCAAAGGGCGGAAAAAAAACGCAGCAGGGTGAAACAAAAGGCCAGAAAATGATGTTACCTTCCCAGTTTCGTTCACAACTCGACGCAGTATTAAATGCGTTCAATAGTGTCACAACGGCTGTTGAGGAAGCCGATTTGGCGAAAATTCGTGCAGCCTTTGAACAATTGGGAGTGGTGATGAGTAAAGTCAACAAAAAACAACTTACAGGCCATGTAGAAATGCTTTGGCGTGAATTTTCGATGTTACTATCAAATGACGTAGTTGAAGGACGTGATGTCGCGTCGTTGCAAGATTCTGATCGGATTTACTTTCAACTAAAACGACACGTTCAGCGAGTTCGCGAGCAATTTGGTATGACCCACAGCAACCATCAGCAAGCGATCATCAAGATCGACGTACCTATCGAGTTTCAGAATCAATTGTTGCCGTTGTTAGACGTTTATCTTGTACTAGAAAATTCCTTGGCATCGGACAACGAAAAACGCGTATTGGCAACAGGTCCTAAGTTACGTCAGGTACTCGGTACGATCCAAACATCGCATCTGAAAGAGAAAGCCTTAGCAGTTTGGAAGAAAGAATATGGCAATCTCAGTAAGATTGCAGACCAACTCATCGGGGCGAAAGACATCAAAACGATGCGAAAGGCGTTCGCTTTGCTTTCAGAAGAAGTCTTGGTCGTTGTAAAAACATTTGGAGTAGGAAATAAGCGGCCTCTCTACGAACTACATTGCCCGATGGCATTTAAGGGTCGTGGAGCGATTTGGCTCCAGAACAATGACCAAGTCAGAAATCCCTATTTCGGAGCCACAATGCTCAAGTGTGCGGATCGGGTCAATTTGATCCCGATCGACAAAGAAAAACAGGGATCTCACGCCGACCATAAGGGACATAGTCACAAACAACCGTAGGGCATCCTTGTCCATGAATGTCAACAGGAAAAATGATGGTAGCCGATTCCGAAAATCCCAATCTAGCACCTGACCCGCATTCTTTGCTCGACAAGACTATCTGGTTCTGCCTGAACAATAAGCTGGTTGTCTTGTTGATGGTGATTGTAATCCTCGTCTGGGGCGCGATGGTGGCTCCATTCGATTGGGATTTGGGTAGCCTGCCACGCGATCCAGTGCCGGTCGATGCAATTCCTGACATCGGCGAGAACCAGCAAATCGTTTTCACGCAGTGGATGGGACGTTCACCTCAAGATGTGGAAGACCAAATTGGATATCCGCTCACAGTAGCCTTGCTCGGCCTCCCTGAGGTCAAGACGATCCGCAGTTACTCGATGTTCGGATTCTCAACGATCTATGTGATCTTCAACGAAAAAGCCGAGTTTTATTGGTCCCGCACGCGAGTTCTGGAGAAGCTCAACAGTTTACCCACAGGAACGCTCCCTGAAGGCGTTCAACCAACGCTAGGACCTGATGCAACTGCCCTCGGTCAAATATTTTGGTACACACTAGAAGGATACGATCCTGACGGAAATGTTGTCGGAGGCTGGGACCTCCATGAGTTAAGAACCACGCAAGATTGGTATGTTCGTTACGCACTGAATTCGGCTGAAGGTATCAGTGAAGTCGCTTCGATTGGTGGATTTATTCAGGAATATCAAATCGACGTCGATCCCGACGCTATGCGAGCAAACAAGGTAAGCCTGGGGGATGTTTTTAATGCCGTTCGCATGACGAACGTAGATGTCGGTGCACGTACGATCGAGTTGAATAAAGCGGAATACGTCGTTCGTGGCTTGGGTTTTATTAAGCAAGTTGAAGACCTTGAAAAAACGGTTCTCAAGGTTCACGACAACGTCCCCATCACGATCAAGGATGTTGCGAAAGTGACTTTGGGGCCAGCGATTCGGCGTGGTGCGCTCGATAAAGAAGGTGCAGAAGCTGTTGGCGGTGTATGCGTAGTCCGCTATGGTTACAACCCTCTAGCGGCGATCAAGAACGTCAAGAAAATGATCGCCGAGGTATCACCGGGGCTGCCAACTAAGGTGTTGATTGACTTCAAGAAAACAACGCGTAAGGAGATCACGCAGTACGCCAAATCACATCGCTTCGATGCCTATGAAAACGATTTAATGAACGACAAGGCATGGGTTCAGCATTTGCGATCCCTGGACCGCAACAAGTGGCCCGAGTGGGCCACTATCAGTCAGATCACTGTGGTCCCTTTCTATGACCGCACAGGATTGATTTATGAGACGCTCGGGACGCTGAATACCGCGCTCACTGAAGAAATTCTAGTTA
The DNA here is from genome assembly GCF_963976445.1 of uncultured Gimesia sp. Lineage (GTDB taxonomy): Bacteria > Planctomycetota > Planctomycetia > Planctomycetales > Planctomycetaceae > Gimesia. The sequence continues at coordinate 11,043 of NZ_CAXBKP010000052.1, forward strand.
CGATCATCGTCATTCTGATCAGTGTCATGCACCTGCGGAGTTCTGTGTTGATCAGTGCTCTATTACCACTCGCCGTGCTGATGTGTTTCATCGGGATGAAAACTTTCGGCGTAGACGCAAACATTGTAGCGCTTTCTGGTATCGCCATCGCCATCGGAACGATGGTCGACATGGGGATCATTCTCTGTGAGAATATTCTCAAACATCTGGATGAAGCTAATCCAGACGAAGACCGTTTGAAAGTCATATTTAATGCATCGCGTGAAGTTGCCAGCGCTGTGCTAACGGCTGTGTCTACAACTGTCATCAGTTTTTTACCCGTATTTACGATGATCGGTGCTGAAGGCAAATTATTCAAACCACTGGCGTTTACTAAGACGTTTGCTTTGATTGCATCAGTCATCGTGGCTTTGACGATTATTCCACCAATTGCCCACGTGTTGTTTACGGGGCGCTTACGTTCTGAAGCACTCAGGCGATATCTTCACTGGAGCGTGATCATCGTTGGTATGGTTACCCTTCTGCTCGCTATTCTAGCGGCTATGCCCATGAGTTCAGCCAGTTCGATAACTTACTTTTCTATTCCGTGGTGGGTCGGAGCTATTGTAATGGCATTAGGCAC
>NZ_CAXBKP010000053.1:0-10548 GCF_963976445.1 uncultured Gimesia sp.
TTGCAATGGAACTGTCAGCATAGCTAGACAGATCAAAATGCGAGTCGTGATTGTATTAGTCATCCACATGAAAGAAAAACCCTTTATTCTCTGCTGCCCTGTGTCAGCGAGGAAGTTTCTATCCATTTAAATCGGTCCATACAGAAATGAACTACAGGCGAACTATCTGGAAATCGTCAATCTTTTCAGGATGTGTCGCAAAAATGTAGATGCTAAAGATTTGGGTAGACTGCGGGAGTATCTTCATAATCAGACATAGAGTCAATAGAGGTTACGCTTGCATCTCTATCATGTAATCGATGCAGAAACTGGTGAGATGAAAATCTCCAATCTGAATCTGAACTCATTACATTTCAATCACTTCCATCATCAGGGGAGGCGATTCATTACATAAATAGAATGGCCCCTTTAAGTTCGTTCTGTCGATTATGCCAACCCAAATGGACCAATTCTCCCGCAGTTATATTTCAATGTTGCCAGGTCACTATTTCTTCAAAGTGAGCTAAAAAAAGCTGATATTTACAAATTCAAAGTAAGTCGTGAAGAAACCGGTATCATCACGCATCCAATACCAGCGATAGCGTTCAATTTAACATTTCAAATATTTTTGGGAGAAGATCATGAAACACTCACGTCTCTTATTAGCAGGAATCTGTTTTGCTATCGTCGCGCCTGCGATATTGTCAAAAGATCTGTCGGCGTTTGCCCCGCCGGGATCGCGCCCATATATGGGAAAGCCTCACTATGGGTCGAGCACTTTCCGTTCATCGCGCAACATGAATCACGCGAGAGATTATTCTCGTGACCTCTATTACTATACTCGTGATGCTCAAACCATCGACCCAGAACTGGCAAGGTCAGAGTCCACAGAACTCGCGCGGAATATCGACGCTACGAAAAAGGAACTCGCCACGATCCGCAAAGAGTACGCCGGAGATAAAGAAGTCCTGGCGAGCTTAAAGGTAATTGAAGACCATCTAACGAATGCAACAGCACAACACAAGAAACTACACGCTGAATGCCAGATGGACACGTTCGATCGAACTGCTGGGATGAAATGCTGCAGTGACATCACCAAAGAGTTGGAAAAAGCGATGGCTGAGCATGCAGCGCTGATGCGTAAACTCGAAATTAAGGAACTAGCCAATAGTAAGAAGGAAACCACACCAAAAAAGTAAGTGTTTGTGATCTCTCCAACAATACTGGCGATCCTTACAGACAATGAAGGAGAGCATTATTTCATATTTTGACAAATTGAATACCTGCAAACGAGAGGGGATTCACCAAGGAAGTTGCTGTTCTTCCTTGGTGCCTTCGGATCTAGACGGATGAGAAATTCAAGATTTCATTGATTTTGTTTGTCAGAGTCGAGGCAAGGCCGCTCGCACTTCGTTCCAGCGATTGCTGCTAAAGGCCGAAGAGGAAATGGCTTAGAAAGCGACCATCCTCAATGCTCACGACAGCAAGTTCTCTCTGGCCTTAAAATAGATTGATGCGGAATACAAACATGATGCTGCCAAAGACACCATGATAACACGAAGGCGAAGCTCGAAAATCAGAAATAAAAGAGGTTTCCGTCTAGATTCTCAGTTAAAAATCAGTTGAATGAGGAGCGTTATAATGAACTACGCCACAAGGACCAAGAATTTTCAAATTGTTTTGACTTTGGTCGCAGTCCTTTTCTTATTGAGTTTAGTCAGTTTGAGGACAGTCCGCGCACAAAGTTCTACAGCGAAAGGTAGTCCTCACACGAATCACACTTCAGGCAAGTCAACCACCGGTGACCAATCGTTAGCCGCACAATTCCGAGACTTACAAACTAAAGTGGCGAAACTCGAAATGGCGTTACAGCAAAAGCACGATGGCAAAATGGGCTCCGAAATGCAAAGCGGTTCGATGAAGGGCATGATGGGTAAAGGTATGGAAAAAAAAGTTGGCATGGGCATGGCATCGATGTCCGGGCAGCGAATGTCTGGAATGGGGATGATGAGTGAGAAGAAAGGGATGCAGGGCAAGAGTGGAATGTCGGGCATGGCGATGATGGGACAGATGAAAGGCATGGGGCAGATGCAGATGCCGTCGGCATTGCCTGGGTTTGCCGGCGCATCGCACATCTATCATATTGGCGCCACCAGTTTTTTTCTCGACCATTCACAGCACATCACGTTGACTCAAGAACAACAAGTAAAGCTGAATCAAATCAAGGAAAAGGTGTTGTTGGGTCAGGCCACATTTGACCGTTGGATTTCGCAGGCAGAGCAGGAACTTTGGGTGTTAACCAGTTCCGATACGCCCGCCGCGGCCAAGATTGAGACCAAGATTCGTGAAATCGAAAAACTCCGAAGTGACAAACGGATCGCTTACATCCGAGCCGTCGGTGAAGCAGCCAGGGTTCTCACAGACGAACAACGACAATCGCTCGTCGGAAACTTGTCTCCAGATCACAAGACGACGGGTACGCGCGAATAGAACTAAGTCATCACTCACGGGGGAAAAGGTCTAAAATAGTTACCAAATTTCTTATAAAGCAAGATGAAGAATACAAACAATCGCCACAATAACCACCGCTACGACGACGTGTAATTTGCCACGAGCAGAATATTGTTAAGTAGAGGCACGATATCACGTTTAGCAAATAAATCGTTTGTCACGGCATCCAACTATAGCGATTCATATATGCCGCCAAAACTTTAAATGCTGCCAGGTCTGATTCGGGAAGTTAATTGTGGGTGGGAAGCAAAGCATCACCTCTGCGGAAAAGACCACCCAAGTGGATTCCGGAAACATTAAGACTCTCGACGAAAAAACCTCTTGTAATGTAACAAGGAACAGATTTATGTCAAAACGAAAAACAAAATCGACGAAGTTAAAATGCCATGCACCAGACGCTGAAGTCGTATTTTTGGCTGGTACTTTCAATGACTGGCAAATGGATGCTACACCTATGACAACGGACGGCAAAGGTAACTGGAATTCCGAATTGAATTTACCACCAGGGAGGTATGAATATAAGTTCGTCGTGGACGGCCAGTGGTGCTGTGAGCCAAACTGCCAGACATCGGATGAATGTCCCAAATGTGTTCCAAATGACTTCGGCACGATGAATCGATTCGTCGATGTCGTATGATTCTTCCTGCACACATTGGGCAATGAAAGGAGAGGCGAAAAACAGCACACTCACAATATACGTTCAGAAAAACCATGATTAACCTCAACTAACTAGTTAAAGGAGCTACGCTCATGACAAAGAAAACTAACCTCATCAGCAAGCTTAGCATCACTTCGGGACTTACACTCGCCATTACGATGATGGTGTGGTGGTCCGTTGCAGCCCAAGCAGATGACAAAAAACATGATGCTCATCATGGGCATCATGCGGTCCATATGAACCACATCAAGACCCAAGCAGAGGCGGAAGCTCTGAAACCGGGAGACTCGATTGCCATGGCGTGTAGCATGTGCAAGCATGTGATGGTCCAGCATGTGACTAAGGACAAATCGCATGTCAAAATGCTGACTATTGGCCAAAAGCACAAATGTGCCGCTTGTGGCGGTAGTGTCACTGTTGTTGGTACCGGCAAAGGCAAAGGAAAGAACGAAGAAGTGAACCATGTTTGCTCGAAGTGCGGTGATGACGCGATGTTTGTCTGTGCGACCAAGCCTGGCAGCGGTTCTAAACACCATCACTAACCAGGCAAAAAGAAACCTGAAATAGTTAAGACTTAATCTGACCGTGAGGGTCAGAATTGCACCAAGCTGTCACCGTAGGGCAGGATTTCAATCTGCCCTACGGTTGTATAGGGACCTGTGGGAGTCCAATTCGCTATCTGCCGATTCGTCCTTTACATGGAGGTCGAGATCACTCTGGACGTCTCAATAACACGTCCATCTAACCGAGTATCTTCGGTAATCATTGCGTCTGGGCCACTCCTCGAGGAGTCGGAATGGGAATCTGTTCCGCACAACCATCTGTTACTGATACATCCCAACCGTTCAATGCAACTGCGATGCATCGGGTAATCGTTCATGGATATAGAATCTATCACCATTATCGCCTTGGGAATTATTCTCTTCGGTCTTGTTTCAGCGCGATTGCGGCAGAGTGTCATCACAGCACCGATGGTCTTCGTCTTATTCGGTCTGTTGATTGGAGATGCGGGCTTTCGCCTACTCGAATTTCAATTGCCAAACAACGCAATATATTTACTTGCTGAACTGACTTTGGTCATCGTGCTGTTCACAGACGCATCGCGGATTGACCTGAAATTGCTGTACAGGGAACATAATCTGCCGGTCCGGCTACTGACGATTGGGCTGCCGCTTAGCATTGCGCTCGGTACCCTTATCGCTTGGTTGTTATTCCAAGAACTGGGTTTTTGGCAGGCCGCTGTATTGGCGACGATTGTGGCGCCAACTGATGCCGCTTTGGCCCATGTTGTGGTCACGAATAAATTAGTACCGATTCGAATTCGCCAAAGCATCAGTGTCGAAAGTGGTTTGAATGATGGGCTATGTCTACCTCTGTTTCTGATCTTTCTATGCGGCGCACGTGTGGCTGAGCATCCAGAGTCGACCGCGTATTGGGTTCGTTTTACCGCGATGCAAGTCGGCCTTGGTCCACTGGTCGGCATCGGAGTTGGCTACGTCGGGAGTAAACTGATTGAGCATGCGTCACGGCGCGAGTGGATCAGTCATTCGTTTCTCGAACTCACGACACTCGCCTTGGCACTGCTCTCATTTGGTGCAGCCGAGTTAGTCGGCGGCAACGGTTTCATTGCGGCCTTCTGTGCAGGACTGACCGTCGGAAACGTCTCGCGCGCACTCTGCGGCGCTGTTCGCGAATTCGCAGAGACCGAAGGGCAGTTACTAACTTTGCTGGTATTTCTAGTTTTTGGTGCCGTCCTGTTGCCGCTGGCCTTTGCCAACATCACATTTCTTGGATGTTTCTACAGTATTATGGGGTTAACTGTGCTAAGGATACTGCCTGTGGCAGTTAGCCTTGTGGGAACACGGCTGCGACTGGAAACACGTTTGTTTGTCGGCTGGTTCGGACCACGCGGAGTTGCATCGATTGTATTTGCATTGGTGCTGATGGAAGAAATTGCCATCCCTGCTCGGCAGGAGATCTTCGCAGTAGCCATGGCGACGGTGGCTTTAAGTGTATTCAGTCACGGATTAACCGCCTATCCGGCAGCGAAATGGTATGCCCGCCACACAGTAGCCACGAAGCAAATGGGTGCAGCCACTGAGCACGAATCAATCAACGAAATGCCGTTTCACTGACGCTGAGTTAATTTCCACGGACGCGAACTCATGGCGTGTTGAGCAAGATTCCGGAATTGGAGAACGTTTATGCGTTTGTTAAATACATATGATGCGCCGTGCATCACCGGGGATCAATTGGGACAGGATCATGGTTCCATTATTACTGGCCGTGGAGGGCTTGTGCTGCCAAGGCCGTAAAAGAAGAAAAAAAACGACTACATTCTGAAGAATGTCATACTAAGCAGCATCTAAGAAACCATAGAAGACTGGTGCTTTCTACACCGAGTCATCATTCAGCGTTGTATAGGCTATAGCAGACATAATTTCAAGAGGTAGTAACGATGGCCAAACAGGTAGTTAACGGAATTTTTGAGGACGCAATTGGTCGACTTGATCAGGCAGCTGAATTCACAAAAATTGATAAAGAGGCAATCGAGCGACTGCGGCACCCCAAGGCTGTGCTGCAGGTCTCAATACCGGTTCGCATGGATGATGGCTCGCTACGGATTTTTCAAGGATATCGTGTCCGACACGACGACACACGTGGACCGACAAAAGGCGGCATCCGCTTTCACCCGGGCGTGTCTCTGGATGAAGTAAAGGCGCTGGCCTTCTGGATGACCTGCAAGTGTGCCGTGGTGGGCATCCCATTTGGAGGCGGAAAGGGTGGGGTGATTGTTGACCCAAAACAACTTTCACGGATGGAGCTGGAACGGCTGAGCCGCGGATTTATCGGACAAGTCGCAGACTTTGTTGGACCAGAAACTGACATTCCGGCCCCGGACGTGTATACAAACGCCATGATCATGGGTTGGATGATGGATGAATATTCAAAGATTCATCGCCAACGTATACCGGCTGTGATCACCGGCAAACCAATTCCTTTGGGCGGTAGCCTAGGGCGTGACGACGCGACGGGCCGTGGAGCATACTATTGTATTAAGGAATTGGAGAAGCTGAAGGATTGGCAGCCAACCGACATCTGTGTTGCCGTTCAGGGATTCGGAAATGCGGGACAACACGTCTCACGACTGTTACATGCTGACGGGTACCGTATCGTCGCCATCAGCGATTCGCGAGGTGGTATCTATCGGGCCGAAGGACTTGATATTCCACGGGCCATCAAGTTCAAACAAAAAGGCCAGATGGTTGGTGGCGTCTATAGTGATCGATCGGTATGCGATTGTCCCGTTTGTGGGGACGCCGAGTCCGAGTGCAAATGTACCACAAATGATCCAGCCACGGGCGAGTCAATCAGCAATGCCGATCTGCTGGAATTGGGTGTGGATATTCTGATTCCCGCCGCGCTGGAGAATCAAATAACCGCTGACAACGCCAGCCGAATCAAGGCGCCAATGATTGTCGAGGTCGCCAATGGCCCCACAACAAACGCTGCTGACGAGATTTTGGTCAAACGAAACACGTTCGTGGTTCCAGATATTCTTGCTAATGCGGGTGGTGTTACAGTAAGTTACTTTGAGTGGGTTCAGAACCGTGCGGGATATTATTGGACGCAAGATGAAGTACAAGATCGCTTGCAGCACATTATCGCTCGGGAGTTCAATGCGATATACGAACTGATGACAAATCATGCAATCAATATGCGAACGGCAGCCTATGCTCAAGGATTGAACCGAATTAGCGAAGCGATTGAGTCACAAGGCACCAGCCAATATTTCTCGAACGGCATCGTCTCAAATTAACGATGAGAACGAGACCAGCGTAAGTTAATCGACCCTATGACGGCTGATGTGAGAGTGACTGGAGAGAGCATGAGCAAAGACTTAATTCTGAACTTTAAGGTAATCCCTTGGACCGGTGTGCCGTTTCTTGCTGTGCTCGGACTTGCGTTCATGGTAACGTCACTCACCTACGGGCAGGTGTCTCCCGAAGAGCACAAAAAACATCATCCGGGACAGTCTGGAACAGGTAAAGCAGGACCGGCGGGCAAAGGTCCTGGTATGGGTGGTGGAATGATGGGAGGTGGGAAGGGTGGCGGCATGGGTGGAATGATGGAGAAAATGGGCGCGCCCAAGCCCAAAGAACTGTACCCCAAGCTGATGGACTTGCCCGACCTGCCCATGGAAGAACGGGCCGTGATCAAACAGGAAGCCCACCAGCGGATGATGGAAGGCACGAAACTGTTAGCCGCTGGGCTTGACGAACTGACCAACACGATACCGGCCGACGATTTCGCTGCGATGCAAGTGGCCACGGCCAAGATGCGCGAGGGATTGACACAGTTTGAAAGTGGTTTGGCTGCTCACCGTGCGATCGCCGAGGGCAAATCGCCCCGCAACGTCGCTTTACAATGGTTTAAGCGCGAGATGAACCTGCTGCCACCTGCAGGTGCGGAACCGACGGGGGGGCGGCTCTGGGGCATGACGCCTTTTCACACAGGGGTGATGGTTGTATTGAGTGTCTTCGCTGCCGCCATGATTGCCATGTACTTCTTTAAGATGCGTCGTGCATCGGCGCTGCTTGAGAAACTGACCACAGCCGAGTCGGCTAACGAAGGTGCCAGTACGACGAAGGTTCCTCCCTCGGCCAGTCTAACATCTGATTCACCGACTGAATCTGAGCATCCTGCAACCTCGAAGGATTCTAATAAGTCGGCAACCGTTGCCGACTGTTGCAAAGATTCGGAAGAGACTTGCCCCAGCGACGAGGAATTAACTGATCGGCCAGATATCTCAGCAGGTCTCCTGTCGATTCGTAAGAAGAAGCTTTGCCGGTTGCGGGTGGCCCGCATCAACCAGGAAACACCCGACGTAAAAACTTTTCGGCTGGTCGCCTGCCATGGGGGCGGCATCCCTTTTAATTATTTGCCGGGCCAGTTTCTCACGCTCACGTTGCCGGTCGGCGAAAAACTGATCAGGCGAAGTTACACGATCTCCTCGTCTCCAACCCAGGGTTACTACTGCGAGATCACGGTCAAGAGGGAAGAGCATGGCGCGGGCTCACGATATCTTAATGACGAATTAAAAGTTGGCGACACGATTGAGGTGCAGGCCCCTAGTGGCAAGTTCTTCTTCACCGGCAAAGAGGCAGACAGCATTGTGTTGATAGCTGGTGGTGTGGGGATTACGCCGATGATGAGCGTCACTCGCGCACTGACGGACATGGTCTGGGGTGGTGACATCTACCTCATTGTGGCTTGCCATGACCCGGAGCATCTTATCTTTGAGTCCGAACTAAAGCGGCTTCAGGAGCAACATGAGAATTTGCATGTTTTCGTTGCTATGAGTCGCATCGAAGAAGACATAGATGGCTATCGGAAGGGTAGGCTAGCGCGGGATTTACTAGCCGAGTGGGTGCCGGAAATTACGTCCAGACGGATTCACATCTGTGGCCCGGTTGCGATGATGGATGCAGTCAAGAAAATGCTGGTGGAACTCAAAGTGCCTGCGGAGCGCATTTACACCGAGAATTTCGGAGGCGAACAGAAGCCACAAGTGCGGGCCAAAGAAAGAGCGAAGACGGCTGAGACGGACATCGCTGAGACAGGCGGAACGGTGACCTTCAGCAAGTCAGGTAAGTCAACACAATTTCACGAGGACGAGACCGTTTTGGAGGCATCCGAGCGCGTAGATGTTGACATCGAATACTCATGTCGGGTTGGCTCGTGTGGGGTGTGCGTAGTCAAACTCTTATCAGGAAAAGTTACAATGGAAGTCGCGGATGGCTTGGAACCGGAAGACAAAGAGGCCGGAATAATCCTTGCGTGTCAAGCAAAATCGACCGGCAATATAAGTGTAGAAGCGTAAGAAGATGAAAGAGCGTGAAAAAATCGTAGTGACTGGTTTGGTGGTATTGATGCTCATCACCTGGCTAGGATTCCCGTTTCACGAATCGCCGCGATTCGCTGGTAGTTCGTGGGGCGGGGTATTTGGTGTGACCGGTGCGCTACTGATGCTCGTGCCACTCGCTTATATGATCATCAAACGCGTCAAACGGCTCAAGAAAGCTGTGACAAAGTACGCATCCATGCGGACGCTACTGGCATGGCACATTTATGCGGGAGTCACTGGACCGATCCTGGTAGTGATTCATAGCGGCCACAAGTACGAAAGCCCACTTGGTGTCGCTCTGATGGCGATGATGTTGTTGGTCGTGGTCAGCGGCTTTATGGGACGATACCTAATGAAACAGATCTCAACGGAAATCCGCGAGAAGAATGCCCAGCTTGGTGAATTGGTAAAGATTTATGATCACACTAAGAAAGAGCTGGCGGATCGTCCCCAGGAAACCCTCACGATCCGTGCCTTCGCTGGCTTCTTTTCCAGACTGGCTGCGGGCTTTTTTCTTCCGGAGAAATCCTCGCCGCAATCAAATGATACCGCTGCTTCGTCACCCCGTGAAATGGTTCGCTTGGCCGAAGCCATTGCCGATGTCGAGTACGCCATTGCAACCCATGAGGAATTTAAAATGTGGTTTGGGAAATGGCTCAAGTTTCACATCGTAATTTCGTTCATTTTGTACGGACTGTTGGCTCTGCATGTGTACTTCGCGATCTATTTTGGTCTGAGGTGGTTTATGTCGTCATAACCTTTAACTGACATGTTCCCAGGAGAGAATCTATGAACACGACGCTTCTACTTAATCAATTTGTGACCGGCTTCTTTATTGCGACGATTCTGACCGCGGGGCCGGCTGGTTCATTCAGCAACGAACCAACGTCTGCAACCGCGGAGTCCATCGTCGAACTTTTACAGAAACGTCAGTTCGTACTTTCGCAACTTGTAAAATTACAAACAGAAGCTTATCGCAACGGAGAAACTGGTCTGGAGACTATTATACAGGCGAGCCAGCAACTTCTGCTGGTGGAACTCGAACTCGCCACTAGTCATGAAGAGCGGATCAAGCTGCTGGAGAGATCTATTAAGTTGGCGAGTGAGTTGGAGAAACTTGCCGAGGCGAAACATAAATCCGGGAATGGTTCCGCGGCAGATATTCTGAGCAGTCAGTCAGATCGCCTGAAAGTGGAAATCAGACTCGTACGTGAGCGACAGAAGAAAAAGCAGGGCTGAAATGACACATGAAAAGCAAATGGATCTACATTGTTGCAAGCATTTTGTTCGTCGTTCTGTGGATCATGACGTCGAGCGAATCTGCGCTGAAACAACCCGCAACCTGGCAACGCTTGGCCGAACCCGGCCAATTGTCGGCCGCTCATGCGCATTTGGAAAACAATTGCGCCGCATGCCACACATCGGTCACCGGCATCGAGACGTCGAAATGCATCGTCTGCCATGCCAACAACGAGTCTCTTTTGCAACGGCA
>NZ_CAXBKP010000054.1:0-7137 GCF_963976445.1 uncultured Gimesia sp.
ATCGGAAAAAAGACTCTGATTCAACATAAAAAAAGTAAAGTAAGTACCATTCGGCTAGCGCCATTCCGCTCATAAAGATGGAGCTTGCATGAAACAATGGGTCTTCTTTTCTGTGATCTCCTGATCGCTGCTCTCGGCCTGTTATATTTTTTCTTTACGCTAGAATTTCATTGACGGGGTGATGATCTTCGACGCCGGTCAGGCGTTGGTCGAGTCCCTGGAATTTGTAGCTGAGTTTTTTGTGATCGATCCCCAGACATTTTAGAATCGTGGCGTTGAATTCGTGAATATGCACGGGTTTGTCGACGATGTTATAGCTGAAGTCATCGGTGGTCCCATGCACGAGACCAGGTTTGATGCCACCTCCTGACATCCAGATGCTGAAGCAGCGCGGGTGATGGTCGCGTCCGTAGTTTTCGCGTGTCAGTTTTCCCTGACAGTAAACGGTGCGACCAAATTCTCCGCCCCAGACGACCAGCGTGTCATCGAGCATGCCCCGTTGTTTCAGGTCTTTGACTAACGCGGCGGCCGGTTGGTCGATGTCTTTGCATTGCTTGGGTAAGTCGCCCGCGATATTGGCGTGTTGATCCCAGCCTCTGTGGAAGATTTGCGAGAACCGTACTCCTCGCTCTGCCATGCGGCGGGCGAGCAGACAGTGATACGCGAATGTGCCGGGCTTATGCACTTCGGGGCCGTACATGTCGAGTGTGGCTTTGGTCTCTTTGGAAATGTCGGTCAGTTCGGGAACGGACGTTTGCATTCGGAAGGCCATTTCGTATTGTGAGATCCGTGTTTGGATTTCGGGATCACCGATGGCATCGAATTCGTTCTGATTTATTTCTGCCAATGTATCCAGCATCCGTCGTCGCAATTTTGCTGAAACGCCGGGAGGGTTGGACAGAAACAGAACAGGGTCGCCTTTCGAGCGGAGCGAAACGCCTGCATATTTACTGGCCAGAAATCCGCTGCCCCACAGGCGGTTATAAAGTGCTTGCGCTTGCTGACGACCGGACCAGGTTGAGGTTAAGACAACGAATGAGGGAAGGTTTTCATTCATGGAACCCAGGCCGTAGCTCAACCAGGAACCAAGGCTGGCGCGGCCCGGCAATTGGTTGCCGGTGCAGATATAGGTGATGGCGGGGTCATGGTTGATCGCTTCGGTCCAGAGTGACCTGACGATGGCGATGTCTTTGACGATTCCGGCGGTATGTGGCAGGAGTTCGCTGACCCAGGCTCCTTCACCACCGTTGTCGTGTTTTGTGAATTTGAATTTGGAAGGTGCCAGCGGGAACCGGGACTGACCAGAGGTCATTGTGGTCAGTCGCTGTCCTTTGCGAACTTCTTCGGGTAGATCTTTATCAAACAGTTTATCCAGTCCCGGCTTATAGTCGAGTGTGTCAATCTGCGAAGGAGAACCTGCCATAAACATATAGATGGCGCGTTTGGCTTTAGGAGCAAAGTGCGGAATTCCCGGCAGTCCTCCGGCGGCCTTCATTTCAGCAGGTGCCGCCTGTAATGGCTGGTGACCTGATTCCAGCGAGGCCAGTGCAGCCGTACCGAGCCCTAATCCGCCCGTTTTGAAAAAATGGCGTCGGGAGATAAGTGAGAGACGTTCCTGAATTGGATTCATGACATTACCTTGTGATTTCTGTTGATTCTATTTTGGGCTATCTATTTAGACCAGAGTTCGTTCAGTCGAGAATTCCCTCATCAATGTCATTAGTTTTTGCTGAGCACTTCATCCAGATTCAGGATCAGATTGGCCACCATGGTCCAGGCAGCCAGTTCCTGTGGGTTCAAGGTTGCATCAGGTTTGGATTCACCAACGGCAATCAATTCTGTTGCCGCTTTCGGATCTGATTGATAGTGTTTCAGCATGTCCTGAAATGTGTTTAAAGTGAGTTTCATATCTGCCTCAGCCATCGGTTTGGCTGTTGCCAGTGTGTAAGCAAATTGAATGCGTTCTTCGGGAGACTTACCCCCTTCTTTCATCATTCGCTGACCGAGTGCGCGAGCTGCTTCGAGATATTGTGGATCATTCAACAGCAATAATGCCTGAAGTGGCGTATTGGTGCGTTCTCTGCGCATCGTGCAGGCTTCGCGACTGGGGGCATCAAAGGTGGACATCTCCGGTGGTGGGGAAGTGCGTTTCCAGAAGGTATACAAGCCGCGACGGAAGACTTTGTCGGGACCTGCATCTTTTTTAAAGCGGACCGTATTCGAACCGGAATATCCGACGGCGTGCCAGAGGCCATCCGGCTGTGGTGGTTTGACACTGGGGCCGCCGACCGTGGGGACGAGTAAACCACTGACTGCCAATGCCTGATCGCGAAGCGTTTCTGCATCGAGACGAAAACGTGGTCCGCGAGCGAGCAGGCGGTTCTTCGGATCTTTCATGTAAAGGGCAGGAGTCACGTTCGAACTTTGTCGATAGGTGGCTGACAGTAAGATTTGTTTCATAAAACGTTTGATATCCCAGTGATGTTCCTGGAAGTCGACAGCTAACCAGTCGAGCAATTCAGGATGAACGGGAGTCGCTCCCTGGTTGCCAAAGTCTTCACTCGTTTCCACAATGCCGATACCAAACAGTTGCTGCCAGTAGCGATTCACGGCGACGCGCGCGGTCAGCGGATGGTTGGGAGCGACCAGCCATTTGGCCAGTCCCAGGCGGTTGACGGGCCATTCGGCTGCCATTTTGGGAAATTGCGCTGGCGTCTTTCGGGCGACTTTCTCCCCTTTCTGATCGTACTGGCCTCGTTTCAAATCAAAAGCATCCTTGATCGCTTTCCGTTCGCGGAAGACCAGGGTTGTAGGCAGAGACTGTGTCAGTTTTTCTTCCTGTGCCTTCACCTGAACTTTTTGGGCGAGTACTTTGCGGTATTCCGAATCGAATTGATTCAAGTAGTACTGCCGCAATAAATCGGTCTGTTGTGGTGTGCGTTTCTCAGCCGCCAGTTGCAGAACCGGGTTGATCTGTTTGTCGAAGAAGACCTGATTGACTTCGGTTTCAGATAATTCATGATCGAAGATTCGGAATTCGTCAACGAACCCGTTGGTCAAATGGGCTTTGGTGCTGGAGTGTCCCAGAAGCAGTGTGGCGGAATTCAGTGGCGTCGTATTCTTGAACGAGTCTGAAGAGATTGTCAGTTCAGAAGATTTGCCATCGACATAAACGGCGACGCCTTGTGCTTTGGCTGAGCCATCGTAAGTCACACAAACATGATGCCACTGGTTGGGGTTGATTTCATTGTTTTTGGTCTGGACCTGAACGGCATAACCGGGCCAACGGTCGATGAGCCGCACGCTGAGACTGCGATTTGTGATTTGCAGATCGTAGCCACGTTCCCGTGAATTGGGATTTAAGCTCGAAACAATGGGGCCAGAAGTTTTGCCATTGGTTTTGACCCAGATCGCAAAGCTGAAGGGAGTGGCTTTGTTAAATTGTCCGGTCTTACCCAGATCCAGATAATTTGCGGCAGTGAATTGGAAGCCGTTTCCGAATTTGCCAGCGGTCCAGGCAGGTTTGCCTTTGACGGTCGCTTTGTTTTTCGGATTGGTCTGATCGACACCAGAGGTGCCTTCTTTTTCGTCAAGGTTAAATGAAGCCAGTAATCCGCCGGGCAGAGGAGTTGACAGGTTCGGATCGCTGCCGGTTTTCTGGATTTGCTGTTTCCATTGCAGCCAGGATTGGAATGCCGGTTCGTTGGCTTTGATCCGGTTGTTTCCCTGCTGGTCCAAGGCTACCAACTGATCTTGATACGCTTTGAGTTGTTTTGATTGTGCGGCGTTGGGGACTCTTAATGAAGGGGGGGAGTCCTTGATGTTTCCATCCATGGCCGGGCCATCCAGATTATTGAAGAACGCGAACATCTGATAAAATTCGGTTTTTGTGAAGGGATCGAATTTATGGTCATGGCAGACGGCGCATCCCAGTGTTAAGCCCATGAAAGCCTGGCCGGTGGTTTCGACCCGGTCGATGACATTGCGGACATAGACTTCTTCCGCGATGGAGCCCCCTTCATTGGTGGTGACGTGACAACGGTTAAAACCGGTGGCGATCTGTTGATCCATTGTGGCGTTCGGGAGCAAGTCACCGGCCAGCTGTTCGATTACAAATTGGTCATAATGCAGATTCGTATTGAAGGCTTTGATGACCCAGTCCCGGTAAGGCCACATTTCACGGTAGTTATCCAGGTGCAGACCGTGCGTGTCGCCGTAGCGGGCAATGTCTAACCAATAGCGAGCCATGTGTTCGCCGTACTGCGGTGATTCCAGCAGGCGATCGATTACTTTTTCATAAGCCTGGGGAGACTTATCGTTCACAAATGCTGCGACGTCTGTCGGTTTGGGGGGCAAGCCGGTCAGATCGAACGTGACGCGTCTGATGAGAGTCCGTCGGTCTGCTTCGGGAGACGGCTTTAAGCCTTCTTTTTCCAGTCGTGACAGAATGAATTGATCAATGGGAGTCTGAGCCCAGTCCGCTTGTTTGACGGGGGCTGCGGGTGTTTTTTTCGGTGTGACAAAGGACCAGTGATCCTGCCAGACAGCGCCTTCCTGAATCCAGCGTTTGAGCAGGGCTGTTTCTTCGGCCGTCAATTCTTTGCCACTCTCTTCTGGCGGCATTTTGAGGTCGGCATCGGTTGTTGTGATGCGGGTGATGAGTTCGCTTTGTTTGACGTTGCCGGGAACGATGGCCTTGTGCCCGTCGAGGTCAGCAAAGGCGCCTTCTTTTGTATCAAATCGCAGATCGGCTGCCCGTTTTTTTATATCTGGTCCATGACATTGAAAGCAGTTTTGCGAGAGAATCGAACGGATTTTCGCAGGAGAGACTTTATCAGAATTCTGTGCCGGCACCTGATTCAGTGAGCAGCAGAAAAGAGTCAGGAACAGAGCAGGGAAACAGCGCTTGCTCAAACACACAAGAAGCATGACATTCACCTTCTGGATAGTAATTTTCAAGTGGATATTCAGCCACCTGGAGCGGTGACGTCTCAAGATCAACTTGTCAATGAATCTCTGGTGATACCTGTCCGACCGACAAGCCAAGTAGTTTGCAGCGGCGGTAGCTGAGCCACATGACTCAGCAGGCGGGATGGTAGTGTATTCAGGAACGGAGGAGCAGAGCTGTGGTTCCCGAATTCAGGTTCATCTCTTTATTCTAATCATCGCCAAAAGCCTTTGCAAGACGTCGATAATTAGAATTTGCCGTATCTTGTTGTGAATCAAATGTTTCGGTCAGGGTTGGAGTTACGCTGATCTGCGCAATAATGATGGATTTCAGGGTGGTTCTGACATCACTTTGGTCCTGCGATGGTTGGTTGTGTTTGAATCAATTTGGTGAGTACGAACGCTTGTGGATTTTACGTTGAAGTGTGCGTTATTGTTGGACTAAATTTGAAGCCTTCTGGCGGAGGGGCACGCACATGGAGTCTCGACGTCGTATGAAATGGATGAGCAGGTTGTTCGTTTTCGTTCGGTATTCATCAAGAAAGGGGAACCTGCCAACTCTGCTTGTGTCCACTGAGAACAAATCGTGATAGGATTAAAGTTGATTACTAAGGAGAAGCGAGATGAATTCTCGACAGTTGCTGAAAATCGGTGTTCCGCAATATTGTTTGAAGACAGCGAAAACAGCGATTCAGAACAAAGTAGCCGAAGAAAAAGCAAACGGAAAAGGATCCGGTGCAGGGAAGGTACGAGGTAAAGAACTGAAGGAGCTGGTTCAAGCTGTGGTCGCACGACCTGAAGAGTTTCTGGAAGATCTGTCCTTTCGACAGTTGGCTTTGGAACTGATTGAAGATAATCAAGAAGAAGTCTTCGAGCCAATCAAGTACCAGACCTGGGGTAAGGATGGCATCGATGAAGGTGCGTTCTCACAGATGGACCTGGCGTGCCATGTTCCTTCTGCACGGGGTGCGGCTTTGATGCCTGATGCTCACATCGGTTATGGTCTGCCTATCGGCGGAGTTCTGGCATTGGAAGATGCGGTGATTCCGTACGCAGTGGGTGTGGATATTGCGTGCCGCATGAAGTTGTCGGTGCTGGATATTTCCGTTGCTGCGCTGTATCAGAAGCCACACCAGTTTGTGGATGCGTTGAATCGGGGAACCGTATTCGGCGTGGGTGTTGCGCATGAAAAACGGCAGCATCACGGAGTGATGGATCAGGACTGGACGGTTTCAAAAGTGACACGTGAGAAGAAGGACCGCGCCTGGAAGCAGTTGGGGTCTTCGGGATCTGGTAACCACTTCGTCGAATTTGGTGTGTTGACTTTCACAGAAGCGGACGCCGAACTGGGATTGGAAGCGGGAGAATACGTGGCGCTGTTGAGTCATAGCGGTAGCCGGGGCGTCGGTGCTGCGGTGTGCAGTACGTATTCTTCCATCGCACAGGCGCGTTTGCATAAACGTCATCATAAACTGGGCCGACTGGCCTGGCTGGAAATGGATTCGGAAGCAGGTCAGGAATACTGGGCGGCGATGAATCTGATGGGCGAGTATGCGGCTGCGAACCATGCGGTGATTCATCAGAACGTTGCTGAGCTGTTGGGAAGTAAGGTGATTTCCGGTGTTGAGAATCATCATAACTTTGCCTGGAAGGAAGAGCATGATGGCAAGGAAGTTTACGTGCATCGCAAGGGGGCAACTCCTGCGGCTGTAGGAGAACTGGGTGTGATTCCCGGTTCGATGGCCGATCCAGCGTTTGTGGTGCGTGGAAAAGGAAATCCAGCAAGCTTGAATTCAGCATCGCATGGTGCGGGGCGTTGTATGTCTCGTAGAAAAGGAAAGGATAAATATCGCTGGAATGCAGTGCGAAATGATCTGGCGAAACGCGGAATCACTGTGATTTCTGCTGGCGCGGATGAAGTTCCAGGCGTGTATAAAAACATCATGGAAGTCATGGCGGAACAGCAGGATCTGGTGGATACTGTGGCCCGATTCGATCCGAAAGTTGTGAAAATGTGCGGCGATGGAAGCCGCGCAGAGGATTGACTCGGATTAAAAAGATGAACCCAGGCAGGTGAGAACATTGTTTCTGACCTGCCTGTTTTTGTTTCAGATCACCGGGTCGCACCGAATTACATTCGGTGTTGTCGTAAGGCAACGGGAAACTGTCAGAGCACTCGTACGATTATCA
>NZ_CAXBKP010000055.1:0-6061 GCF_963976445.1 uncultured Gimesia sp.
CGTACCGGCTTCCACTCTTAAAATTTGGGGCCACCAACCATTTTGTCAAAGATCATTGATTTAAATCCTGTGTGCGAAAGATTTTCGCTCACCGGAAGTGAATCAGGTTTGCTCATCATAGCCATCCCTTCCAAAGAGTCAATGAACTACGTTCCGAAAATTTTGAATTCCTAATGAAATCTTCTTGGGACATAACAATATCTAACATTCCAGGCTGTTAAAATAGGCCCGATACCTTGTCAGACACTTTGTATTCTGACAAAATTAGTCCATCACTAAAAGCGTTTTAAACATAAGTACAGATCCACCGCCTCAAATAGGAGGGCTTGCTGAAGTGAGCGTTTTCAAATTTACCACCCTTTGCGTTCTATCAGTTGTTACTTATCTATCATCACAGCAGTTGATGGCGGAAGAATGGTTTGAGTTTCGCGGCCCGACCGGACAGGGTCACTCTACAGTGAAATCCCTGCCGATTGAATGGAGCCCTACCGAGCATGTCCTCTGGAAATCGGATATCCCCGGCGTAGGCTGGTCGTCTCCAATCGTAGTCGACAACAAAGTCTATGTGACAACCGCGGTCCCGATAGACACCGAAAAACTCCCCGCACAATCTCTGCGTGTGGTCTGCCTCAACCTGGAGACGGGGGAAGTCCTCTGGAACAAAGAGGTCTTTCAAGAAACCAAAGAGACCGTACAACGGATTCATAAAAAGAACAGCCACGCCAGCCCGACCCCGATTTCCGACGGCAAAGTGATCTACGTTCATTTTGGAACGTTTGGCACCGCCTGCCTGACACTGGACGGGGAAGAACTCTGGAAAACTGACGAACTCAAATATGAAATGCAGCACGGTACTGGTGGCTCACCGATTATTGTCGATGACAAGCTGATTATTATCTGTGATGGTAAAGGCAAGAACTTTATCGCCGCTTTAAACCGTAATACGGGCAAGATCGAGTGGAAGGTTGATCGCAATGTTGACAGCCGCAAAAAGTTTTCATTCGGAACCCCTTTACTCATTACCGTGAATGGCAAGCAGCAAATTGTGGCTCCGGGAACCGATGTGATTTCCGGCCATTCCCCGGAAGACGGCAAAGAGATCTGGCATCTGAATTATTCGGGTTACTCTGTGATCCCCCGCCCGATCTTCAGTCATGGATTGATTTTTGTCACCACCAGTTATGACCGCCCTTCACTGTTGGCGATTCGTCCGGACGGCAAAGGGGATGTGACTGACACCCACCTGGCCTGGTCGAACAAGAGCCAGATTCCGCACACGCCTTCATTGCTCGTCGTGGGTGACGAACTGTATGCGGTCAGTGATAAAGGGATTGCCCAGTGTTTTGATGCCAAAACAGGGGAACTCATCTGGAAAGAACGCGTGGGAGGCAACTACTCTGCTTCCCCCCTGCATGCGGATGGCAAGATTTATTTTCAAAGCGAAGAAGGCGAAACCACGGTGATCGCTGCCGGCAAGCAATACAAAGAGATCGGCCGCAATCACTTGAAAGCACCGACACTGGCTTCCTATGCCGTCGCCGGTGATACACTGTTAATTCGCACTAAGACGCAACTCTATCGGATCGGAAAATAACGACAGTCCGGTTCCGATCACATTGATATTACTGCGTTTCTGAGTGCCATGCAGACTCTGCTTGAGGAAATATGCCTCAACGGGGTCAGCCTGAAAGACACTCAAAGCGCAACCCTTATTTTTTTATTAACTCTAGAATTTGAACCGAATGTCTTCACCAGCTCCTTCAGAACAACCTGTCAAAAAAATCGTAGTTGCTTCAGACCATGCCGGCTATCGTTACAAACGCCGGATCATTGAACACCTCACAAAAGAAGGCTATCAGGTAGAAGATTTCGGTACTGATTCGACCGAGTCGGTGGATTACCCGGACTTTATTATTCCGGCTGCCAAAGCGGTTGCTGAGGGAAAATTTGATCGAGGGATTGTTCTGGGTGGTTCCGGTAACGGGGAAGCGATCGCCGCCAATCGGGTCAAGGGCATTCGCTGTGCAGTCTGCTGGAACGAAAAGTCAGCCCGTCTGGCTCGGATGCATAATAATGCCAACATGATCGCCATGGGCGAGCGGATGGTTTCAATGCACGATGTGTATGAAATCATTGAAATCTGGCTGTCAACTCCCTTTGAAGGGGGACGGCACATTCAACGGATCGAGAAACTGGATCAGTAACTCTACTCTGAAGAGAATCCTTTGTGCGTCATTGAAGCAGGTTTTCGAGAACAGCTTGTATCAGTACCCCGCTCATCGAGTAGAGGCCTGAACCAAGAAACAATAAGACGTAACCACATTCGCCCATTCATGTTACAGAAACAACATCCACTTCACCCATCGAAAAAAGAAGCAGCAGCTTTTTGTAAACGTCGTTGACTAATAAAGAAAAAGCTGTAAGCTAAAGGCATTCTTTTGACCATTTGTGTCCTTCCCCCTTTCTAAAGTACACACAATGCATTGCCGAATCATTTTCCGATTATTGTTCACCAGTTGCCTGGCTGCCTGTAGTACTCAGCCAGGCGAAACGGCTGAGCGCCCGTCTGATTTCGAAACCAAGGTCGTGCCGTTCCTGACCATTCAGTGTGTAGAATTCCCTCAGAAGCAGAACGCTTCAGGGAGCCTGTCCCTCATTACTACGCGACGGGGTTTATTAAAAGACGGCGATTCCGGAGCCGCCTTCGATTTGAAATCGCCGCCTGAAAGCCATTTACTGCAACGTGACCAGGATGGCGGAATGCTACCCGAGAAACAGGGAGCGCCGTAAAAATTGATCGCATACAAAAACAATACGGATGCCGGCGGCCGTATGAAGTATGACATTCTTGCCTGAAATCACTTTATCCATTTTTGCGAACTTACATACTGAGGAACTCCATGAGAACGTTGGTCTCTTCCCAACCCCAATTACTGAGTCAGATGAATGAGCGAATGGTGATACGCGTGTTGCGGTCGAATGGCCCGAGCTCCCGTGCTGAAGTCAAGCGATTATCGGGCGTGACCGCACCCACCGTTTCCAAGGCGGTCTCTTCTCTGTTGAAATCAGGGATGCTTGAGGAATTTGATGAAGCAGCAACTTCGCGCGGGCGTCCTGCGAAAAAACTACGCCTGGCAGAAGAAACCGCGCAGGTCTTTGGCTTGGTGATTGATGCTTCCACATGCTGCCTTGTCGCCACTGGACTGGATGGGAAGATTCGGCAGAAGACCCAGATCGAATTTAAGACTCCCGATACCTATGAAGCCTTGCTTGACAAGGTGACCGAAGAAATCAACAAACTCAAATCCACAAATGGGGTTCGAACCTGGGGAGTCGGCATCAGCCTGCCTGGCCTGCTTGATTCACACGAGGGGCGCTCGATCCTGTCGCCGAACGTACCGATTACGAATAGTCAATATATCCGGAAAGACTTATCTGAACGGACCGGTTTAGAATGCGTCGTGCTGCAGGAAACGGATGCGCTCTGTCTCGCCGAGCGGCACGCCAGCCTGGCGCGCGACATTGATGATTTCGCGATGCTGGATGCGAACACAGGAATCGGCCTGGGGGTATTCATTGAAGGCCGGCTCCTTAAAGGGAGCAGCGGCCTTGCAGGAGAAATTGGACATTTACCGATGGATCCTGAAGGTGTGAAGTGTGGCTGTGGACGCTATGGTTGTCTGGAAACAGTCGCCAGCGACACCGCTCTGGCGCGGCTGGTTTCGAAACGTATCGGTCGCGATATCGACATTCACCAGATTCTTAAACTCGTTCAAGCGGGCGAGCTGAATGTATCTGAAGAACTAGAAAGTGTCTGCAATCAACTCGCTTTTGCGCTGGTGACCGTGATCAACCTGTTCAACCCACAGACGCTGTTTATTCACAGTCGCATGTTCGATATAGACGCATCGTTTTTTGATCGTCTGATCGAAAATACGGAAACCAAGGCACTGGCTTCTTCATTTCGAGATTGCCAAATCCAACGTGCCCGAGGCAGTAAGCAGGAAGGGGCCATCGCGGGAATCATCGAGCATTTGACGGATTCCCGTATCTCCGAATCGAATCCCCACTTTCTCAAAGTCTTATGACAATGTTTTTCAGGCCTACGGTTTGCTTTTGAGATCAAACTCAAATGTAGTATGACTCGAGTCCACAGAGGCTTTGAGCGTTGATTTTTTATTGTACTGTTCAGGAATTATAGATTGCGGCTGGGTTGATGTCCCCCCTTCCTCTTCCGATTCTTCATCCGGATTTTCAGAATCCCCCTTGAATTGAATGCGTACGGTTTTATCCCCCGTCAAACAACCCGATTGTTCGGAATTGAACATCAGCTTGAAGTCGCCACTTTCATTCGTCACACCGGATGAAAATGTTCCATCACCGGCTTCAAAGGCAACAGTCGCACCGGATAACGGTTGACCATCGAGGGTGACCGTGCCTGATACATCCACCAGATCCAATTTGCTGTAGTCAGCATTAATCGAACCACCACAGCCGGCAGTCAGAATCAACAGCGAAAAGAACAGGACAGACCGGGAATCAATTCTATATCGTTTCATGCTCACGCACCCTAATAACAAAAAAATGACTATCGCAAACAACGGCCATGACCCCATGACCGTTGTTTCAAATCTGATATTCACCGGAAAATAATTCCGGATGCTTACTGTGAAATCACTTCCCGGCCAAAACGGGTTGACAGTCCCTGGTACACGGTTTTATCAATATTCTCGGAGATGAAGTGGACCGAGCCATCGGCGTATGCCATATGGCCACCACCAACGTGCCAGCTGCCGTAAGAAAGTTCCATGATGTAACCACTGGCGGAAGGGTCGGTACGGCGGGCATTCATCTTCGGATACGCAGAACCGACAAACTCGGTGAACTCAGAGCCTCCGGTACTGCCATTACAACCACAGGGATCGGTTTGCGGTGAGCCAATCACCCAGTGATCCATCGATTGACCATCCTTGCCGAATTCCGGGTCCGTTTGTGTTTCGCACAACATGAAGGTATTGGATGTTCCATCTTTGATATCAATCAAACTGACGCTACTGCAGGCAAAAAACAAGCCGTTCTGACTTACTTCTTCCAGAGACTTGGTCCCCGATACTTTAGTCGAAGCGTCATCCGAGCTAGCTTCAGATCCGGAATTTCCCAGGTAACTTGCGGTAGCACGATTAGTGATATTATTGAAGCTGTAATGCTTCCTGATCGGAGAACTGGGGCAGAACAGCACAGGAATATGAGTCGCTGCGGCGTCGGTATTGGCGGAACCAGAGTCCCAGTTACCATCGCCAGATTCCTGAAAAATCAAGGTATTATAAATATTGGCCCGATCAATCATCGGCAGAATCATGGCACTCCAGGAAGCACCGCGCTGATCCCAGCCGAAAGGAAGCACGCCATGCAGGTCATGATAGTTGTGCATGCCGATCGCAATCTGTTTCAGGTTATTTTTGCACTGCGATCGGCGGGCGGCTTCTCTGGCCTGCTGAACGGCGGGCAGCAACAGAGCAATCAAAATGGCAATAATCGCAATCACGACCAGCAATTCGATCAGGGTAAACCCTGAGCGTCGCTTCGGTGGGTTGTTTGTGAACAACATCATGTTTCCTTGTGAGAAAAGAAAATGAACTATGGAGAACGCAAAGAAAATAGCCTTGCCTTATTGGTGAAGCCGAGTCCGTTTCAAAACCTGGTTGTGAAACGTGGTCCTTTATACAATCCCATTTCGAAGTTTTAATGAAGCGATCGTAAAAACTGGGAAGAGCTGGTCTGAAATTTTTTCGATTTTCCAGACGGATCAGGATGAATCCAATCCACCCCCTGCTGGAATCTGGGATGTGTGAATTTCAGCTTAAAAAAGACGTACAAGACGCCGATCAATACCTCACCAAGAAAGCCTCACAGACAATACAGAGACCCATGCCGCTGTCTCCCGCATCAAAAAACCTTAACAAAACACCGCTTTAAGAATATTTCGTGAATTCGGCTTTAGGATTTATCGGGTAGGAGGGGGGATTTCTCCCCCCGTCCTCCCACACCACCGTGCGTACGG
>NZ_CAXBKP010000056.1:0-4051 GCF_963976445.1 uncultured Gimesia sp.
CTGAGTTTAATTAACTTTTCCGGCATTCCATGCATCACAGTTCTCCTGAACCTGATAATTCTAATCTCATAATCCATCCCAACGTATAATTTTGAGATGTTCTCGTTGGCCGATTCTCGAGCCCTCTCTTTGTAAGAGAGAGCTCGAGATAGACCGTCCAATAAAAGTCTTTCTTTAAGCTGTTTTCAACAGATTCTGGTCTGAACCTGCCTGGATGCGACCTTCAGAAAGACGTAAAGTTCTGCGGGCACACTCCGCAGCAGACAAATCATGTGTTACCATGATGACCGTGCGACCTTCCTCGTTGAATTGCCGCAGGAAAGCAAGAACCTGATCACGGGTCTCCGGATCAAGGTTCCCTGTCGGTTCATCAGCGAGGATGATCAACGGGTCGTTGGCCAGCATGCGAGCCAGTGCGACGCGCTGTTGCTGACCAATACTGAGTTCACTCGGTTTATGATGCAGTCTATCCTGCAGCCCAACCGTGCCCAGCAATTCCTCCGCCCGCTCCTGTTGCTCTGTTTTAAACTTTTGTGACAGCATCATAGGGACCTGAACATTTTCAATCGCGGTCAGATAAGGCACCAGATTGAATGTCTGGAAGACAAATCCAATCTTATTCTGTCTGACTTCAGCGCGCTGCTCAATCGGCAAATCATAAATTGATACGTCGTCGAGCAGAATGCGGCCTTCAGAAGGGGCCGACATTGCCCCCAGCATGGAGAGCAGCGTCGTTTTTCCGCTCCCGCTGGGACCGATGATCGCAGCGAACTCACCTCGCGCGATTTCAATAGAGGTCGAGTCTAGCGCGACCACTTCGTGCTGTTGCTTACAATATACTTTTTTAACAGATTCTAACTTTAACATTTAGTTATACCTCCTTGAAACAGAGACAGGGATCGAGGCGGGAAGCCTGGCGCGCCGGAAAATAACTGGCAGCCAGAGTGACCAGCACCGCAACCGTAGAGGCAACGATTGCCAGACTCGGGACTGGAAACACTGCTACACTCGCAAATACAGGTCCCAGAAAGACTGCTATCAGACTTCCCAAAACATAACCGCTAATCCCCCCGGCCAGGCCCAGCAGAGCCGCTTTTGCCAGGAACAACTGCGTGACGAATCTCGGCGTGGCCCCCAGAGCCATCAGCGTGCCGATTTCGCGACGACGTTCTATGACGTTCGCAAAGCTTGCACTCGCCATACTCGCACCACCGACGGCCACCAGAATCGCAAGGAACAGGTACGATAGATTTGTCATCATCCGGTTAATCGAAACCTGAGTTTCGACCACATTGGCGATCGTCACCACCTTGGTACCGGGCAGTAATGACTGCAACTCCCCTACCAATCCGTTAGCGACGTCTTCGCAGCAGCCCATGACTTCAATAATATTCACAACCGGTCCTGTTCCTGACAGCCGTTGCACGGTATGCAGGTGGGCGAACACCCGACTGTCATCGACGGTCCCCGTCGAGGGAAGCACGCTGAGTACCTCAAACGTTTCCCCCAGAAGTTGGAGCTGGTCCCCTTCTTTCAGTCCCTTACTGGCGGCAAAATCAGAACCAAGCAAAACTTCAGATTGATTCAGGTGTTGCAGAGCCCTGCGTTCTGCCAGGGAGTCTGGAGCGTCCAGATTTTCATCAGCCACGTTAATCTTAGCTTTACAACCTTCATGCTTTTTGAATAGCATGCCGCCTCCCGACCAGGCATTCATCTTCTGTATTTCGGACTGTGGCAGGATGCCCGTCAGAATCACGTTGCGGTCGTCCAGTTTGGTGGGGACACAGAGTTTGGGGGTAATCGCTTCCACTCCGGTCAGTCCCGCCAGTGCCAGTTCAGCCACGTGTTCTTCTGGGATGGTTTCCTTGTGCATGTCTGCAGCATAATAATCCTGCAGTGTGACGCCTTCGGGGAGAATCAGTACGTTCGCTCCCAGTTCGTCAAGTTTACCAGCAACCTCCTGTTCTGAGAAAATTGTAACGTTGCGGATCGCTACCAGCGCTGTCACACTCAAAATGATTGCCAGCAGGCTGGCGATCAGCGCCGTAGGACGCTCTTTCATTTCTTTCCAGATTATTGTTCTCATTGTCATGAGAGACCTCCTTAAAGTATATGATGCAATGGTTTATTTACAGTGTTTGCAGCCTTCCACGCCGCAGCTTTTTCCAGCTTTTTTCAGCTCGGCAATCAGCTGCTGGCTGGTCACACTATTGTTGAACTTCCCGACCATCACACCAGGAGGTGCCATAAAAATGACAGACGAGTTTTGTGAGTCAGGCACTCTCAGTTCATTCAAAAAGTCGCGTTCGGTCGGCTCAGATTGTGAGACGGTAATTACTTCAACCGCGTTTTTGTAACAGGGCATCGATTGGAAATTCTGAACCCCATTGGGAATTCCTGTACTATTTGAGGCATTCACACACAGTAGCACCATTCTACGGTTCTGCAGATTCAACATGCACCGGGATTTGGCGGGGGATACGAATGCCTGCTGAATATAGTCAGCGTTGATCTGTTTCACATAGGAACCGGTGACCGCCCCATTGGGAGCAACTGCCAGCGTAAGCGGCATGGGCGCGCGTGAGACTCCATACTGTTCAACAATCTTGCGTTCCTGGGGATCGCCGGTGTTAACCGCCACAACGGACGCTGTGTTTTTGTCGGACAGATTCTGCTGCAGTGTGCTCCACATGCTTTTGGTGGTTGTATCCTGGTCTTTCCAGAACATGATAAACGTGTATTTATTCTGTTCCGCTGCGGAAGCACGTGATGCTTCCGCCTTGCTCAATGATGCCACCCGGGGCGTATTTTGAGCCGGGGAAACATTCGACATGGAAACCAGAAGAGTGCCTGCGGCCAGCAGACGAATACCATTATTTTTGAACAGTTTTAAAAAAGTGTGAGACTTCATATTATAAACTTCCTTACCTGTTTGTTGATTATGCTGCGATTTTGATCTGCAAAAAGAGGTAATGGGCTCGACCTGTAATTGCGCGCAGAAGCAGCGAAATGCAGTCTGATTTAAACAGACACAGGCGCAGCAGTTATCATTTGAATCAGAATTGAATTCAAAGAGACGGTCAGCAAGATTGCTGTGGACAATTAGTGACCGTTACTGCCAGTAGGCAAGCGAGCCCGAGAGAAATTTATAAGCGCAGTGGGAGTATTACAGCCGCCTGTGAAGTGTCATTCGCTACGTCATTCAGATGAGTTACGAAGCGGCAGGACTGATCCAGATTAACGACCAACGTCACCGGATGGGTGCAACTTTCCAGATGCACTACCGGCCCAACAGAGGCAAATATTTCGTCAGAAACATGACACGTACAGGGACATTCATGTTCTTCATCCAGCGGCAACTGCTGCTGGACTCCCTGTCTTTGATTCCACCGAGCACAACAGAAACAGGCTGTGGAAACAGCTTTGCAGTCACCGGATTCGTGCTGAACTGATTCTCCCTGCGCAGCAAATCCATGTCCCCAGCAGACCGGGCAGGGTTGCAGTAGTAGAACGATCATGAACAAGCGAATCAGTTTCATCACACATCTTAGCGAAAAAAAGTTTTACAGCATTCTGCCGGCTTGAAAGACTTTAGATAGACCTCAAGCAATCAATGGATTTTATATCCTGTATCCCTCGTAATCATACAAGACAAGCACTTCTAGCATCGACATGCGAAGTGCTGCCGCTTGATCACAACTGGATAATAATACTGGTTCTGTCGATTAGTCTAAAAACTTTCGACAAAGGCAGCGAAAACCGTGTAATCAATGCATATCCCCCATACATCCAGAGAGGGAATAAGGGTGTTGAATCCTAGGTTAATTAGTAAGATCTGCCAAGATCAAAACAGGGATGATATTAACTTAGTGGCAGGGCTTTACAAGCACCCCTCTTGCAACATCATGTCCAATCGCACATCGCCCCTGAAAAGTATCCAACGTGATCACACTGACCTCGGATGAAATATGATGGATCAGAATTTCAGAGTCGACGAGAACACCAATTTCTGAGAGATATCTCAGCGAATCTGCAGCCTGCAAATCGATCC
>NZ_CAXBKP010000057.1:0-3863 GCF_963976445.1 uncultured Gimesia sp.
AAAAAACGTAGTGCAACTCTCATGGAGGATTTTTATGGGCTGGGACGTGAAAAAAGGAGGACGTAAGTACTATTACCAAAGCCAACGCGTTGATGGCAAAACTGTGAAAATCTACAAAGGCCCCGGAAAAAAGGGGACGGGCGCCGAGCGTCAGGATCAGGAACGCCGTCTGAAACAACAACGAGACCAACAGCACTGGGAAACCAAAATACATCAGATTGAGCGTGCAAGTGCCCCTACAGCCGAATTAGGACAGTTAGCCACAGCATTGTTCAAGGCGATCCTGATCATTAGTGGGCACTATCTACACAATGGACACGAATGGAGGAGACGAAAGTCAAATGACTGAATCACAGGATAAATATCCAACGAAAGCAGATTGGGATGCTCTTAATATTTTAATAGGGAAGGCTAATCAAGGCGCCCCTGAAGCGATCAGAGAGTTACAACAGTTTCTGGATGAGCGACCACAAATCTGGAATAAGATCGGAGACGTTGCAAAAATATCCGAGTCGGCCTGGATCACACTGATTGCGAACGGCGACTGTATGCTCAAAGAGTCGCTCAAGAAAAAACTGACTGTCCTTAAGGATGAGATCCTGGACGGATCAACTCATATTTTTGATCAGATGCTGGCAGAAGTGATTCAATCGACCTGGCTGGAATTGCATTACCTGCTGAGAGTCGATGCTGATGCCACCAACAGAACTGCAGGCCAGAGCACCTTGATGATGAAACGCCTTGAATCCGCACAGCGCAGGCACACTTCAGCCATCAAGCAGTATTGCCAGATCAAAAAGCTGTTGCCCGGTGATAACCGTCAGCCCGATATCAGTATCTTTCAGCCCCGGCAGGACAGTGCTTGAGTTTGCCAGGCTCTTCTGTCTCACAAGGAATAAAACGACAACATATACTGATATCTGAAATTCTGAAAAGATCGACAGGGCTTCCAACCTGACAGGAGTTGAATTTAATGGCAGGCTGGAAGCTTATCGTACTATTCGATTCTCATTACCCGCTAGACTTTACTCTACCGTGGAAGCTCGCAAAACGGTCTTCCCTTTCCGATCGACCAAGTGCAGCAAGCCTTTCCCGTCGATGTGGTACTTTTTCGTTTTCTGCAACGCAATCAGGAAATTAGACTCCTGGTCCATCAACGCAGGTGGACCGGCGGCTCGCGTTGTTACTGGTCTTTCCTCAAATTCAATGTTCAGACTGCCAAGTTTTGCCTTGGCTATAAATCGGTTCACTCCAGTGTTGCCAGTTACAGAACCGTCTTCAGCAATCTGAATTGTTGTTTGAGCATTGTCGATCACACCCCTACCTTCAATGTCTTCGATCAGCCATTTGCCGAAGAGGGATCTTTCTTCCGTCGATGATTGGGAGTTAATGACACTCTCAAAACTTTTTGCCAGTTCTGCTATACCAGCTGCTGCCACTTCTGCGTCTTGTTCGCCAGTGGCACCGCCCACACCGATCGCGCCGATGACTTGTCCGTCGTAAATGATCGGAATACCTCCTTTTAGAGTAGTAAACTTTCCGCCACTGACTGCTGCGGCGTTCTCAACAGCCAGACTCAGATGCGTATTGACGGCATCTGAGTTTGGCAATGGACCGGTCGGCCCTCGTTTGGTTGCCGCTGATGTCGCTTTAGTGATCGACGTATAAACGCTTCCTGGTCTAGCACCATCCATGCGCGCGAATGCCAATAGATGTCCGCCATCATCGACGACAGCAATGTTGACCTGAACGCTCATCGCGCCCGCCTGCCTGCGACTCGCGATAATTGCCCGCTCAGCTCCCGCCAGCGTCAATTGTGCCCGATTTGTTCGCACGAGTGGTTGCTCATTTTTGGATGCGACCGTTGTCTTGTCCGGTTGTGCCGACGCAGTATTGACTCCAATCAGAATAATCAAAACGACGGAACAAGTGAGAACGGGTTGTCTTTGTATGGCATTTCTTAACATTAGTTGTCCTTTTTTAGTTTCATAGATCTTCAGTCTAATTCCGTTTTCAATTCACGCCCGTTGCGAATCGGTGCAATTTCATCGTTGACGACTATCCTGCCGTAACACGAGGGATGTTGCGATTGTATGGGGAAGGTCTGCAGCTGCATCTCGTGACCATCTTACTGGGCCTTTCGTTCTGGACCCTGCTCTGGGGAAGGGAGTAGCCACGTGGTAGGCTCTACCCCGCCCGGGCTGCGTCTATTTACTCTGTCGGTTTCCTGCTGTCATACAGCCGTTTAATCTACGGTCAGGTTATTGGACGCTACGGTTCCCTGATCGAATTCGACGGTACCTGACACCAGGTTATCGGTAACCTGAATCTCTTTACCACCGGTGATCCGGATTGCGAAGTTTTTTTTGCCTTCGGTAATGAGGCAGTCGGAAATACGGGACTGCTTGACGTTCTGCATCAGGATGCCGCCGTTTTCACACTGGCGGATCGAACAGTTTGTGATGTTCATTCTCGCGCAGTTTTCCAGAATCAGACCGGCAGGAACACCTTGGGTCGCCAGGATATTCAGCGCGTTAAGTGTGCAGTCGGTGCAGTCCTTGAAGACGTTTGCGTTTTTTGTTTGCGCCCGATAGACAGGATTGCGGTCCAGTAGATTCGATCCGAGAACAATGTAAGACGAATCTTCTACCAATAAATTGTGTTCGTACGCTTCCCAGAGAGTGTTACCGGTTATCGTGATGCCACGGGCGTGCTTGAGGTGAATATTGACGGAAACTTCACTCATCGCATTATCGGCGATCGCAAAGTTACCCACTTTGCGTGGGTCTTGAACACCATTACCAATGAACCTTACGTTCGCCGAATCGGGTGCGTCGTGCGTGTGTTGAATTGTACAACCGAAGATGGCACCTTCCTGCAGTAAGCCTTCGGATATATCGAATAGAATATTGGCCGTTGGCTGCGTTTCCTGTCCCATATTGCCTTCGATGTCACAGTTGCCGATCTGAATATTGCAGATTTCACTCTCGCGAACCACAATTCCTCCCTGCTTGTTGTAGCTGATATGCGAGTCGGAAATGTTGATTTGATGCAGGTTCAATTTCTCAAGATAAATGCCGATTCCTTCATTATCATACAGATGACAGTCGTCGATAGAGACATTCCGGTTGCGTCCGTAAAGATGAATTCCATGCAGTGCCTTGCGTACGACCAGCCGCGTGATGGTGAGCTGCATGGTCTTCGACGCCGCCACTCCGATGGCTTCAGGATGTTTGCCGACGATTTCGATGCCGTCAACCATGGGAGTTCGCTCCTGATCCCAGACGACTGGTTGTACGGTTTTGGGATTCGCCGTTCCGTTGTGTGAGCCGATGAAATGAAACGCGGGGCCAGCCCCTTCCATCAGTATCGTTGCTGTGCCATCACCGGAAATGGAAGTTGGACCGACTTTGGTCAAATCGATGACTACTGGCCTGGTAAAGCGATACTGACCGCGGGGAAATCGCAGTGAGCCGACCGCAGCGTCGACGATCTTCTGAATCGTGGCCGAGTCATCGGTTTTGCCATCCCCTTTGGCACCCAGGTCCAACACAGTTTTCCCGGTGCTACCTTTGTGAGACTCTGGCTGCGAAGTCGTCTGAGACTGCGAGGCAACAGGAAGAATCAAGTACAGGCCCAGCAGCACCACAGCCACTATACACGCGGGAACGAAAGTTCTGGATTTCATTGGAACGGCTTTCCATCGGGAGAAGTTCAGGCAGGAATTCGCAGACGCTGCACACAGCGCAATACTTATCATAGTTTTAAAAAAACAGCGTTGAGTCTATGCAAGCGGGGAGAGAGGATCAACGGCTGAGGAGCAATATTATGGTAACCACAGGCTCCCATTTAATACGCGATAT
>NZ_CAXBKP010000058.1:0-3640 GCF_963976445.1 uncultured Gimesia sp.
AGACCAACGTACGCACAAAGTGAAAGATGACAGTGCCATTCGTTCCTGACACCTTTTTCTGTCCTTTTTCTGTCCAAATTCCCCTTATTCTGTCTCGTTTCCGAATGGTATTAGTCGTCATTGATTTCATCGCGTTACAGGGCATCCTGTGCGATTCTCAGAGGTGTTGTGATTTGCTCTTACTTTTTGCTTTCAATCGTTTAAAATGAGTTTGGTTAGATTCTTTGTCTGTCTAAGGTAGTTCGTATGTCTGAGAATAAAGAATCAAAGTTCCTTCGATTTGCATATTATGCAATTCCGTTCTTGTTAGTCTTTTATGTGCTGAGTATTGGTCCTGCATATGCGTTACTTACCAACGTAAATGGATGCCTTTATTATCCTGAGTACAGAAGCCAGATCGAAACTTTTTATGCTCCTGTGTTTATTATGGCAACTACCAATTCATGGCTAAGATCGTTACTCATGAAATACGTTGATTTCTGGAAAAGAAAATTTTAACACTTTCTTAGAGTTTTGAACTCACGAGTGTAATTCCCATGTCTGAAAATAAACGCTCAATGCTCCTTCGGTTTTTGGGCTATGCCATTCCCATTTTGTATGCCATTCCCGTACTGTTGGTGGCTTATGTTTTGAGTATTGGCCCTGTCAATGTTTTTTTGTCCAACCCAGATGGAACTATGGTGCAATCACAATATAAGGACCAGATTATTTCGTTCTATGCTCCTTTACAGTGGTGTGCCGACAATAGTATTTTTTTTGAAAAACTTATTGTTGGCTATATCGAGATTTTCGTTGGTAAAATTGATTGACCTCGACTTCCCATCGTCACTCTTTAAAAGTTACGGTTCTCAAACCCTCTGTAGTATTAAGACTCTCCCGCCTGACCATTGCCAGACGGGAGAAATCAAGACACCTATTACCGTTTAACTGCTCTGGCTTCCGGCTCGCTGTGCTTACGCGATTGATTCCAGACAGAAACCAGATTCTAGGCTTCACTTCTGCTCGATGTGATCAGCACCGCCTACGAACGGATGAGCCTGATCGTGACCACTAATTTGCCGTTTGAGAACTGGACCGAGGTGCTGGGCAGTGAACGTCTCACGGGAGCGACCCTTGATCGGTTGACGCATCGCTGCCATATCCTGGAAAGCTACCGACTGCAGGACGCGAAACGCCGACGCACAAAAACCTCAAGCGGGAAGTCAAACGAGACGAAATAAGATAAGGACCCAATCTTCGTCCGAATCTCCAAGCCACACATCGGACGAACCTTTTCATAACCAGCGCTAGGTTTTTCAACCGGCAGGCGCTACGTTTTCTGACCGGTGTTTACAGTTCGGTTTCAAATGGCGACCTCCCTGTGCGAACTGCTACGCCGATCTATTCAAAGTGATTAATGTTGAGGAATTTGAACAGTCCATTCGCGAATGGACCAGCCAACTTCCAGACATCGAAGTGAATGACGAAACGTTACGCGCCGTTTCCATCGATGGCAAAACGTTGTGTGGTACACTCCAGAAACATCAGCGTGCCGTTCACCTGCTATCGGCCCTCGATCATCAGACCGGTTATGTGCTCAGCCAAACACAAGTGGGTTCAAAAACCAACGATGCGGCTCTGCGATCCAGCTGACCCACGGTGTCGAAATGCACCAAGGACTCGACGATCTACAAAGTCGTAGCTCATCCCTGATGGCCATCAGGGATGAGCTCTTATCAATATAAACCAACAACGTCTTACCTGTAAAACAGGTCCAACAGTGCTCGTATCCAAGATACTGGCGACTTTTTTTACTTTTCATTCTCATTGGTTTCTGCTAGGCTTTGGTTATGCCTAGGTCCAAACGAATTTGTCCTGCTGGTAGGGTGTTTCATGTGTTGAACCGGTCTGTTGCGCGGCTGACTCTGTTTGAGAAGCCGGACGATTATGCTGCGTTTATGCGGGTGGTCGAGGAGACGTGGCAGAAGAATCCCCTGCCGATCTTTGCGATGTCGGTGATGCCCAATCACTGACACTTCGTCGTACGTCCCACGACGGAGACCCGGTTGACGGGCTTCTTCCGGCTGCTCACCGTCACGCATACGATGCGCTGGCATGCCCACTACGCGACCGGCGGCCCGGGGCACCTTTACCAGGGACGCTTCAAGTCGTTCCCGATTCAGTCAGACGAGCATTTACTGACCATCATGCGTTAGGTGGAACGCAACCCCTTGCGGGCGAATCTGGTCACGAAAGCCGAGGAGTGGGAGTACGGCTCCGCCTGAGTCCGGTAGCAGAAACAGGCCGCACCGGAATGGCTGGCAACACTCAAGAAATCACCGTTGCCACGACAATGGCGAGAGCTGGTGAAAAATCACAGTCCGATGCCTAGCTGGCCGCCATCCGAAAATGTATCGTCCGAGGCACGCCCTTCGGCAATGACAAATGGATCAGCAACACAGCTGTCCGACTTTCTCTGGAAAGCACCACCCGCCCCTGCGGCAGACCTCGGCTCAACAAAGAGACTTGTGTTTCTGAAAATTCCCTCTCTGAGGTTCCCCTTTCCTGACCGGTGCCGATTCGTATTATGGTTTGGTGACTTGGAATCATTGTCGTCGTAGCGAGCTGAACGGTGGTTATTCAATCGGGATCTGTTGTTTGTGATTTAGGAGAGGGGATTATTCATGTGCTTTTTGCTTTGCTGTTTCTATTGGTTCAAACATTTGGTTCAAACATTTGGTTCAAACATTTGGTTCAAACATTTGGTTCAAACATTTTTTCTTGATGTTGACTGATTTTGCTCAATGGCGTGGGCTGGTCAAGTGGGATTGGGTTGTTGATGAGTGGTTGATGTGCAGTGAACCACTGACGAAGGGCTGTCTTACCAAGTCCAGAGCGTGTCGAAGTGTGTTGATAAACTGGTGGCCATCGGGAAGAGGTGCCGTGAGTTCCGGTGAAGAGTTGGAAAAAACGACGACGATTCAGGTGAACCTGTCGCACAAGTTACACCGATTCCAGTGCTCGTTTTCTTCGCCTCGCGCGCGACACACTAAAAGAAAGTAGATTCCACATTAGCGGGAGCCGGTCAAGTTCATTTTATACAGAGCAGACGATTGTCCGACTCGTTGAACTACCCAGATCAGTAAAGCAAGAATAAATTCTACTGCCGGATGGGACTGGGAAAGGAATTATCCGGAAGCTCCTCGGCACTTCATCTTGTAGTGAAAGTG
Organism: uncultured Gimesia sp.; assembly: GCF_963976445.1. Classification (GTDB taxonomy): domain Bacteria; phylum Planctomycetota; class Planctomycetia; order Planctomycetales; family Planctomycetaceae; genus Gimesia. Next base: position 3,210 of record NZ_CAXBKP010000058.1, read on the forward strand.
GGGCTAACGTTACGGGTAACCCTGAAGCTTCACACCTGTCGCGCCACGTGTGGATATTTGGGTCTCAATCTGCCATCCTTCAGATTAGTAAATTGACCGTGTCGTTATTACTAATCTGGAGTAATTGTTTTGGCATGCTCCCCTTGGCTTGATCCATTTATTATGGATTTTCGCAACGAGGGGGAGCAGGTTTGTTGTATCTTGTTTATTGGTTAGGGGTTGCGGAGAACGGTTGGGGTTTGGTGTGAGATGTTAAGTCAGGAATTGGTGGCTGAAACCCTTTGCGAAGATTAAAATAGGATTGTCTTAAATTAGTGCGTAGCAGTCGGTTGACTTCCTGGGAGACAACGTTAAGATGCCTCTCTCAGTTAACTTGAGTCGTTTGAATTAGTTTCAGTTTTGCTGATACTGATTCAGCTGATTTTTGTTAG
>NZ_CAXBKP010000059.1:0-1960 GCF_963976445.1 uncultured Gimesia sp.
CCCCGTTCAATCCCGCCGACGTAGGTCCGATCCAGCTCACAAGCATACGCAAAATTCTCCTGCGAGTAACCTTGCTCTTTGCGCAGTTTCCGGACCCGCAGTCCAAATCTCACCAAAATATCTGCTCGTTTTGCCATGCAGGTATTTAACACTTGACAGTGACGATAGAACCACGGACTATAAGTATCATTAAGTTGCTGTAAGTTAGTCCAAGTAGTTGACGGATATCGTCAGGCAGTGGGCAGACTGCTGATATGTCAGTTTTCAACCGTTCCAGTTGGTGATATTGGAATTTCTGATTCGCAGCATTCAATAAATCCATCCAGGGAGCAGATGCATCACGATAATCACTCAAAGCGTAAATCAACAGTGCTCAAAACAGAAAAGGCGAACCTACATCAGCTCTGTACGAGCACAGAATTAAAACCAAACCAAATAGAAAAGGATCGGTAAGTTCCATGCAGGAAGAAAGCAACAAAACAATTGAAAGTACTCAGAGACTCTGGTGGCTGGCGAAGAATGGTGAAGCGGAAGGCCCTCTGTCCCACCAGGAAATCTGTGATGCTTTGAAGTCAAACAGAATCCGTTCAACTGACTATGCCTATTCAGCAGGTGAGAGGGTATGGAAGCCACTGTCTGACTGGAATGAGTTTGAATCGGGAACTGAAGATTCCGCATTGAAAGTTCCCCCAGTCCCACCTGTTCAAAGTTATCGAATCGAACCGTTATTTACCAACGAGAGATTGCCGTCCATGGCAAACGGGATCTGTCTCTACACGCTCCTGATCTCTCCCTGCTTATGGTGCCTCTATGTCGTTTCACAAATAATCAGCGGAACCATTTTAGGGGAAAACGCTCCTCTGGTGGGTGTGGAAGCGTTAGCAATGTTTTTTGAAATGCTTGCCTCAATGGCTGTGACAGTTTCACTGTTCATTGGCGGAATGCGTCTTCGAGCTTTGCGCCGTTCCGGGCCGACGATCATTATCCTCAGTATCGTGGTCGCCACTGCGGCCCTGCTTCTGTTGATTTTCTGCTTGATTGTGCTCATGGCCATGTCTGACCAAAACACCTTCGCTTCAAAAACCGTGGCAGTCGAGTTGATCGACTATTTTGTATTCATTATCGCACTGTGCGAAGGAGCGTTCATGATCACAGCAATTCTCTGGCTTCGACGCAATGAGCGGTTTCTTCCCCTGTCTTGAAGAGCTACTGTAAATAGAGCAGAGGAGTATAAATTGACCAACCTGACAATGAAAAAGAAAGAATTTCATGACCGAATATATCATCCCCGAAAACAGAGAAGCGCCAGAGTGGCGTTTTGATGATCAGGGTCTGCTCGCAGGCCCCTATTCTTATCACGAACTCCAAGAATTTGTTGAGCAGGACTACATCCAGCCAGAGACCGAGATTATTCACGATGAGGGCAGGAAATATCAGGCATTCGAGATCGGATTGTTTCCCGGCTTCGTCATTGAAAAAACAGACTCTGCCCAGGAGTACAGAAACGCTGTCCCTCCGTTACCAGGGTGGAATTTCCTGGTAGGTGTGGTCGTATTGTCAGTAGTTTCATTTAAAGTACAACGGATGATTCCAGCTGACCACTGGTTTCACGGCGTGAAACCATATTCGATGATCATCGGTGGATTCGCTATGGTTTTAATTGGTTGTTATGCATTGTTGACCGGGACAGCCCATGATTTCAGCGGTAACCCGTATCATAGACCTGTGGCAAACAGAATTGGAGGACTCATTGTGATTGGATTTGGCATTTTGTTCGTTGGTGGAGGATTTCAATTTCTTCTTTCGATCAAGTAATTCCTGAGAACGGATTTTAGTGGAAATCCTCAGAAGGTTGTTCCGCATATTCTCCAAAACAGGAATAAGGGTCCACCTGAGAATGAATCAATCACTCCCGCCGATCTCAATCCTACCAAATATTGGTTTCGTTCAAACTCACAGG
>NZ_CAXBKP010000060.1:0-1645 GCF_963976445.1 uncultured Gimesia sp.
CAAACTGGTATGATGATTGATTCAAATCAAGTTTGCATAGTCCAACCGCTTGTGGGGAAGAACAATTTCTACAACACGATTTTCACAATCTCAGTCCCGGCATTGTATTACAGGAATCAGTATGAAACCACGACCTTATTTAATTCTCTTTTTTATGCTAAGCCTGTTTGCTTTCAGTCATGTTTCGTCCGCCGATGATAACACAAAACCGGCAGCCAAAACCGAAAGCGAATCCGGTCTGAAGAATCCTCTGAGGTTGGTTCTGCCTCCCATCATTTATGCTGTCCCCGGCCTTGAAACCAATGTTTATTTTGACAATGTTGTGCTCGCCATTAACCCCGCGAATTATGTTTTCGATGTGCATTGTAACCGTGGATTTTTACAAAACGATCGCTGGACATATACGCCTGAAGAAAAAGAAATCGGCGATTATGCATTCGAACTGAAAATTCTTGACCAGAATAATCAGGTTGTTTCTTCACAAAAATCAAGACTCCGTGTCGTGCCTGCAGCAACTGGAAAAGATAAAACCTTGAGCCTGCTGATGATCGGCGACAGTCTGACGCATGGTTCAATCTACGCCAGACACGTACTGGAACTCAGTAAAAAATTCGAAGGACCTCAGCTTAAATTCGTTGGTTCTCATAATCCGAACAATGATCCTGAAGTTCGACATGAAGGTTATTCCGGCTGGACCGCACTTCGTTTTGCAACACTTTTCAAGGAAACAGCCAGAACCGGAGATCATAAAGAACGGGGTAGCCCTTTTTTATATGCCGACGAACAGGGGAAACCCAAATTTGATTTTCCTCGCTATTGCAAAGAGTTTAACGATGGTAAAGCTCCGGATGTCGTGACAATATTTCTCGGACCGAACGATGTCTATTCCGCCTCCGATGAGACGATCGAAACGATTGCCGGCACGATGCTGAAAAACGTGGGTGCCTTAGTGGATATGATCCAGGCTTACAGCAAAGAAACGAAAATCGGCCTCATGTTACCAGTGCCCCCGGCTGCGACTCAGAATGCATTCGGCAATCCCTATGATGGCAGTCTGACCCGCTGGCAATACAAACGAAACCAGCAATATGTGGTCGAACTGATGTCAAAAATTTACAAAGACAAAGCGGATCAGAATATTTTCCTCGTACCTACAAATTTAAATCTGAACTGCGTACATAATTACCCGACCAGAAAAGGACCCCTGAATTCGCGCAACCCGCAGGAAGTCGTGCGACAAAATAACGCCGTGCATCCTGATCTCAATGGATACCAGCAGATTGGCGATTCCGTCTTTTTCTGGTTGAAAGAAATGTCAAAATAGCATTCTAAAACAGACCACAATAGACAGAGCAACTTAAGTTCCACTGGTCCAAAGCTGCAACAGAGACCATCAGGGAGACCCAAAGGGTTCAGGATTCAAGACCATCGAATCCTGGACCCTTGTATGTTTCGGATTCCACCTGAGTGACCAGGCTGACGTCAGCGTCTGCGGCTCGTCTACCTCTTACCGTCCCCCCCCCTATCTCATCTGATGCGTCATCTTCACTGCTGAAAATACCTCTGGATACTGAATAATCCGGTCTTGACCGCCTCTCGGCCATCGGGATGATGCTTAGTCTGCGTCGCGCGCGAGCACACGGTT